>CAWHYR010000007.1:0-247029 GCA_963833735.1 uncultured Actinomycetes bacterium
ATCAAAAATATTGTCCATTCGCAAAATGTAGTTTTTGCCACTGATCAGTTTGTACAAAGCAGTGCACATATAGTGAGCTACGTAGGATCCGATGGATTATATTACTTTTTATACGGCTCATCAGATTAAGCTCTGAAGCTTTAGAAAGTGCATTTAGAATAATTTTAAAAGACTCGTCCTTGTCTGCTGTTTCATGATGAGTAATAAATCCCATTGAATTCAAGAAACTGCTGTAATGTTTAAGACAATCTTCATCCTCGAATGGTGGCAAGCAGAGTCTGGGCAGGATGTAGGAGGGCATGCAGTCTTGACGGTAGAACTGTAGCACAGTAAAGAAGATCCAGTTGATCCAAGTTTTGAGGTCAAGGTCATTGTCAGGATGTAATAATCTGCTGACTCGTCTTGTTTTGTTTCTTGCTGCTGACTCCAGGCAATAAAGAACAGCTGTTTTAAGCAAGTGAGAGGAAAGCAAGGAATGACATGCCTGTTCTCAAAGCATTTACCAGATGTTTTGAAATTATGAAAGCAGCTTTGATGCTTGGTGGAGATTGTTTAATAATAGTACTTTCGGCTATGAGCAAAGGATATTCTCGTGAAGCCAATATTTCTTGGCAGCCATGGATGTAACTTGTGAGGTTGATGAAAGACGAGATGACATCCGTCTTGTTTCAGACCTTCACTCACTCCTTGGATAGCATCATCAGGCCAGAAGTCTTCAATGTGTAACGATGGCACAATGTCAACTGACACTGAGTGAAAAATGTGAACACCATTCACTGGTTCATTGATGGTCAGCTTCAGTGTGACACAAACTCTATCTGATTTCAACTCATAGAGATCTTTGTCATTGTGAATATCTATTTCAAAGAAAGTCTCCTTATCCCAGAATGTCAGATGTTCTTAGTACTTGCTTTAGAATAATTTCAAACCTCTAGACGAACAATGTCAGACTTAAGATTTCCAACCTCATCAAAATATCTCTCATCATCAACAGTCAGCTGTTGTTGTTCTGTTTTTCGTCGTCTCAAGTGAACAAATCCTGGAGGACAAGCAGGTGTTGTGAACACTTCACACATGGATGAAAGTCTTGTAAGTACAACGTTGATATCAAACTCATCAGGAACATTGATCTTTGTTCCTTCAAATGAGCTACCAACTGGTGTCACGTGACTCTCAAACATTGGATCACATTCTTGCATTGCTTGGCAGAGTCTTTCTGTGAAGGCGACCAGACGTTTTAATATTTGTTCAGAGATATCATTATTAGCCTCTGCTATATCAGGTTTAAAAGAGCTGATAATATCATTCATTGTACTTGGCGTTAGACGTTCACTGCTCAATAGATCTCTTTGCCTTGATTTGGATACAGTAGATTCCTGTAATGCATACTTTGAATATTCTGAGCCTTTTGTGTCAGATCCAAGATCCCTGCTTACTCATGCAGTCAATCTGCTCTCTAAAGTGATCATATTTCTTCTATACTCTTTCAGAATGATCTACATATTTGTTGTACTGCGTTGAAGCGCATTTGGAGTTACATCAAAGAAATCTTTAGTATTTGATTTTGCACCAAGTTTAAGCAATTTTTCATACCATAATGTGTAACTTGAAGTCAGGTCATGTCCAAATTTATGTCTATTCTCTCAAACACATTCATAGCTGCATAATGCAGACAAGTTCTGCCATATTTATCTACTGCATCTTTTACTTCATCTGAAAGATTCATGTTGTACGAGCACTCCGAGTCATGGCAACATAGTGCATTAGAGTCCTACCTGCTCTGTCCGGCATGCGAGTGAGGTCAGACAGAGCCTCAGTTGTTTTCATGTCAGAGTCGTGTTCTTGTGAATGATTTGTGCCTTGTTTCTTGCTGCTGGTTTGCATTTGGACATAGAGAGACATTTGATTTTATTTTGACCTGTTATTGAAGGCAGCATTTTATATAACTTTGTCATTACATCAGATTTAATTGTCAGCAGGATTCTATTCACAAGCATATTATTCAACATAACTTCCAGCTGTAGTATCGTACGACCTCTCTCATCAACAGGCGCAATGTTGTGCACCAAGTAGTCAACCAGATGTCGTACAAAAGTATCATCTTCATTTTTGACTCTCTCTTTGCAATGAGTGCATAGCTTTATTGTGATTTCATCGTAGACATTGAGAGACCTGTCAGCTTCTTTAAGCTTGTACCTGTACCACTGTTCGACTTTGTTAGTTGAAGACTTCTCTGACACCCAAACCTTCAGACATAGGACGAATCTTTGTGATCTCACTCTTTGAGAGATGCTTAGAGATTGATTCTGATGTGTGCTTGAGCAGAATCTGTTGACAACCCTTACAGCCAAGATGTTCAAATATATTCACTAAAACTTTCTTTAACTTTGTACTGCTCGGGCATACTCTATCCAGTAACAAATTCACAACGTCCCATTGTCTGGATTTTAATAGCATCATTAAATGCTGTTTGATAGCCAGTGCCAAAGTTTGCACCATTTTGCAGCAAAAGATCCATCATGACTAAGTTTGTTGATGATTCCATCGCAACATCCAAAGGCCTTTTCCATGAAATGTTAAAACATTAACATTTTCACCCTCATTCAATAAAACCTCTACAATTATTTTGTGTTGATCAGTTGAACCTCTCACTGCATAATGTATTGCTCTCTGTCCATCAAAGTCACATGCACTCACATCAGCACCTAACTTGATCAACCTTTGTACAGTGTTCAACTGTCCACTCTCTGATGCAAACATGAGAGCCGTCTTTCCTCTAAAATTTATATCATTTACATTTATACCATGCCAAGCTCCTTTGTCAACTCCTTCACATTCTTTGCTATTCAAAAGTGTCTCATATCTCAATCGTCAACCATTCAACAATTCGTCTTGTTGTTTACATTCTCTACATCTACATAACAGCATCAGTACATTGTTACCCTCTTCATCTCTTGCATGTACATCTGACCGGTACTCACTGTCCAGTAGTAACCTAACAACATCAACCTGACCTGATCGCGCTGCTGACAAAAGAGCCGTGTCACCTTTCGTTGTTTTTAATGCCAAGTAATCTATCGCCTGTCTTTGACAGTATAGTCTGACACTATCTCACAGTATCCATGTTGAGACGCTAAGTGTAAGACTGTATTTCCATCCTTGTCTTGTTTTGTAACATCAGCACCATGATTAGTGAGCATCTTAAATATCTCTCTGTTCCCTCTCATCAGCTGCAATCATCAGAGGAGTGAGATCCTTCGTAATCAGCCGAGTCCACGTCAATGTGATAAATATGTATGTCTTTAACAAGTGTATTGTTGACCTTTAAAACATTATCGTTTTCTGCACAATTATCTAATGTGATTCCTACATCGCCTTCATTTCTGTCATAAACTAAAAGTTTTGGCTTAATATTTTTTAGAACCATTCTTTCATAACTGCTACTATTTTTAGTCACTCGTTTGACTCATCTGAGTCCTTTCCAGGCAAACTTGGATCAGTTGATCTTAATCTGGATAGTTTTACCCATTCTTCATTCAAGAGTACAGAGACTGCTTCAACATTATCTTCGAATACTGCAAGGTGCAGCAGTGTCCACCCTTTCACTGTTCATCACATTTACATTCAGACCTTGAGAGCAGTAACTCAAACACTTCTGACCAGTTCCTTTCAGTTGCTTGATGGAAAGCTTTAAACTCAAGAGATTGGCGCGAAACATATGCCCTCTTAAAGGGTTGTACAGACTCTGAGCGACGTTGGCCTACAGGATAACGAACCTCATACTTTTCATCTGTTTCCATTTGTGGATCGTTATCCATGCTGTCGTTATCCATGCTGAAAGTTCTGTCAAAAAAGTAAAATGTAAAAAAATATTGTAAAGCATGCTATTCAATAAATTAGCACCCTGATAGAGTTATTTGGATAGAATTATGGATATAAATTTATTGCAAAGGATGTTCCCATTTTATTCTGATAAATCTCTAGCTCTTAGGGCTTGCACAGAATCTGAGCGACGTAAAGGATAAGGTCCATGCGCCTTGTATATTCAATTCGAGTATGGTCATCCATTGTAAAAGTTCTGTTACAGAAATAGAAGATAAAAATATGTAGAGCACGATATTCAGTAAATTAATACTGTAATAGAGTTGTTACCTGCGTTGTTCATATTATCATTGAATCCATACTCGAAGAGCATGGAAAAGTGCATAAGAATAACCATTCGTTATATACTCGGGCGGCGGCTCTTTTTTATAAGATGGGGGGGGGGGGAAGGGAGAGGTCGAACATTTTCAAAAAGAAGTTTTTCATTCCCTCTTAACCTTTTCGTGTCCAATTTTTTTGTTGGTGGAGGCGCTATCAGGTCCAAATTAATTTTCCGAAAAAACTGATTTTTGTAGTATTTTCACATTTTTAATTAAATATGCATACCTCTATGCAAATGGAAACTAAAAAAATTAAACAGAAGCATTACAGAGTTGAAACAGTCATAATACCAGTACATAATTCCGATATTTAGCGGAAATTTTTTTCTGTGTGATATTTTTCAAAACAACCACTCGGATGCAATCCGGGCTTTCTCGTACATGTCTTACAATAGTACACAGCGGTTCTCCTGCCACCAGGCGTGTTACGGTCACTATAAACAGCGCAGTCCTTCTCCTGTCGTCCTGGAAAGTGATCAATAATGTGCAGCTTCATATTTAGGCGTTCGATGGTGTCAGAAGTACTGGGGCGCCCGAGTAGCTTTGTCGGCGCACGAACATCTCCGATTAATTGCTGTATTATGTGTAAAATACTATTTCATGTGAAAATATATGAAAATGGTTGGAAAAAACCATATAATGAAATATGGGCTATAAAACAGCTATCTTCTATTTTAGTTTAACAGTGTAGCTGAGATGAGTAAGAGTAAAAATACGGTTCTGGGTCCTTCTAAAGCTTTAGTAGTTTCTAATGGACTTAACCCTATTATTTGCAATTTAAGTTAATAATTATTGAAAAACACAATTTTGTAAATATTACTTATTTTGTATACAACTTTTGAAAAATGGATACGGACATCCTCAAGGCCGCTCGGGTGGCCTCGTCTTCTTCATCCTGCTTTTTGAACACTCCGGAGGGACGCCCCCCGAAGTGCCCGACTGGTGAGGCGTCCGCCTCTTCGCTCAGGGACGGGCGGCCTCTTCGGGCTCACCCCGCTCCTCCCGCCAGGCTCGTTGGGACGGCTCCGCTGCCGATCGTCCGCCGGCCCAGTCGCATCCGACTCTCGGCAGCGAACGGCTTGTAATCGTACCTTTGTTTCGTTACCCTGATACGAAAGCGGCCACGACGGGCCGCCCGACACACCACGAGAGGATTCCCGATGGGCGACCGCACGACATATCAGCTCGACGATGGCATCGCCACGATCACCATGGACGACGGCAAGGTCAACGTGCTGTCCTCCCAGATGCTGGCGGACCTCAAGGTCGCGTTCGACCAGGCGGCCTCTGATCACGCCGTCGTCGTGCTCAGCGGGCGACCGGGCATCTTCACCGCCGGGTTCAATCTCCCCGAGCTGCAGGCAGGTGGACCGCACGCGCAGTCCATGCTCACGGCCGGATTCGAGCTGGCCGAGCAAATGCTCTCGTTCCCCACCCCGGTCGTCATCGCCTGCCCCGGTCACGCCATCGCCATGGGCGTGTTCCTGCTCCTCTCGGGCGACTACCGGGTCGGCACCGCGGGTGCCTTCAAGATCGTGGCCAACGAGGTCGCCATCAACATGACGATGCCTTGGACCGCCATCGAGATCTGCCGGCAGCGGTTGGCCCCGGCCCACTTCGTCCGGGCGGTCACGCTGGCCGAGGTGTACTCCCCCGAGGGCGCGGTGGCGGCCGGATTCTTGGACCAGGTCGTGGAAGCCGACCAGTTGGCCGACACCGCTCGCGAAGTCGCAACGCGGCTGGCCACGCTCAGCCCCGAGGCCCACACCGCCACGAAGCTGCGGCTCAGGCAGGAGATCCTGCTGGCCATCCGTGAGGCGATCGAGGCGGACGCCGACACGTTCGGCGGCGCCGAATCGGCGTGATCCGGCTGGACCAGGTCGACAGCCGCGCCGAGGACCGGTAGGCGATGCCGAGGGCGAAACAGCGCACGCCGGAGTTGCGCGACCGGCTGCTCCAGGTAGCTGTCGCCCTGCTGGAGGACGACGGCGTCTCGGGCCTCACCACTCGACGGGTCGCCCAGGAAGCCGATACCTCCACGCCCGCCGTCTACGAGCTCTTCGGCGACAAGGGGGGGCTCGTCCGCGAGGTGTTCTTCGAAGGGTTCCGCATGTTGCGCCGGCGCTTCGATCAGCTGGGGACGTCGTCGGACCCCATGGCCGATCTGGTCGCGGTCATCGGAGTCTTCCAGGGGTTTGTCCGAGAGAACCCGGTTCTCACCCAGGTGATGTTCTCGCGACCCTTTGCCGACTTCGAGGCGGGAGCCGAAGAGCTCGCCGCCGGCAGCTCGGTCAGGGAGTTCATCGTCGGACGGGTCGCCCGCTGCGCCGACGCGGGCCTGCTGCGGGCCGAGCCGGTGGACATCGCACACGCGCTGGTAGCCCTGGCCCAGGGACTGGCCTCCCAGGAGCGGGCCGGGTGGCTCGGCTCGTCACGGGCTTCGATCGACCGACGGTGGCAGCTCGCGGTCACCGCCATGCTCGACGGGTTCTCCACGACCGCGCCGCGCGCCAGCCCGCCTCGGCGGGTCCGCTGATGGACGCCACCGAATACCTCCCCTGGGCCCGCCCGAGCCCGCTCCTCGACGCGATCGGCGGATTCGAGAGCCATCGGACGGACGCCACCCGGATCGCCTTCGATATCAATGCGCCGAAGGTGAACGCCCGAGGATTCCTCCACACCGGCGTCATCGCATCGGTGGCCGACGTGGCGATCGGCCACCTGCTGTCGGCCCTGATGGATCCGCCGACCCCGTTGGTGACCGTCAACATCTCCTGCGACCTCCTGGGCAGCGCCCGGCTCGGCGATCGTGTGCTCGGCGTGGTCGAAGCCACAAGGGTGGGCCGCCGGCTGGCGGCGGGACAAGCCCTCTTCACCACCGATCGCCCGATCGCCCGGATCACGGCACTGTTCGTCCCCGCGGCGGGGTGATCGGGTCGTTGTCGCCGGTCACCCAAGGTGTTGGTTGTAAGACCCGCATGATTGAGTGGAGCAGGCGACGGATCGATCAACCCGCTGATCGATCCCGCCACCGAAGGGAGCCGACCAATGAACGTCGCCGCGGTTCTGACAGACGCAGTTGACCGGGTGAGCGGCATCGTCCACGCGGTCACCACCGACCTCGACGCCGACGGGCTGAGCTTCCGACCCGACGACGCCTCGAACTCCATCGCCTGGCTGTTGTGGCATACGGCCCGCGTCCAGGACGACCACATCGCGGCGATCACCGGAGACGAACAGGTGTGGACGGCCGGCGGCTGGTATGAGCGCTATGCCCTGCCGTTCGAGCCCTCGGCGACTGGCTACGGGCAGACGGCGGCCGAGGTCGGCCAGGTCCACGTCTCGTCCGAACTGCTGTGCGCCTACTACGACGCCGTCCACGCGGCGACCGTGGCGTTCCTCGACGGCATCGACGCGCCGGACCTGGACCGGATCGTCGATCGGCGCTGGGACCCGCCGGTCACCCTCGGGGTCCGCCTGGTCAGCATCCTGTCGGACAACCTGCAGCACGTCGGGCAGGCGGCCTACCTGCACGGGCTCTGGGAACGCTCGTCTCGGCCGTGATCTCAGGCTCGGGCCCAGATGTGGGCGCCGAGCTTGGTGATGCTGAGCGGCGCCGACAAGAGGGCCGCCCGGTCGTCCCAGTCGGGGACGTTGATGGCATGGAGATAATCGGCGATGGCGGCCCGGTCCGGCAGGACGTAGGCCACTACCTCCCAGCGTTCGACCTCGACGGAACCGAAGACGGCACCGACGAGCGCCGGGGCGTCGTCGGAGTCAAACGACGACGGCGCACCCCAGGCGGGGTCGACGCCCTCGAGCTCGGGGTCGTTCCAGCGGCTGGGCGATGACGCCAGGAACAAGCCGCCGCCCCGGAGCACCCGACGCGCCTCTCGGATCGCGACCAGGGGATCGGAGAGGAAGTAGAGGGAGTTGATGGCGGCCGCGCCGTCGGCCATCCCGTCGGGCAGCGGCAGCGCGGCGATGTCGGCCCGGACGGCGGGTCGGGTGGACTCGTCCAGCATCTGCCGATCGATGTCGACGACACAGGTCCGCACCCCGCGGGCGGTGAGCAGCGCCGCCACCGGACCCCGACCCCCGCCGAGCTCGAGGAAGCGGCGCGTGCCAGCCTGCTCGAACCGTGTGGCCACCGCCGGGTAGAGGTCTTCGATGACCAACCAGTTGGCGTAGACGCGGCGGAAGGCGGCCATCCGGGCGTCATCGGGGTGCTCGTAGGCCACCATCGACGATGTCGGGGCCGTGACTCGTGGTTCTTCCATGATGGCGCGTGGCGGACGGGAGCCTCCGTGCAACCTACCCGAGGGGGACCGCACCGCCCACCGCGGCCAGCGCACCGAGCCGAGCGGCCGCACCGCTATCGCGCCGGTGCCAGCGTCACCGGGGGGTCGGACATCGAGCTCGTGAAAGCAGACGATCGACGCTCCGCCCGTCGAGGGGAGCTGCGAAGCGGCTACTCAGAGTCAGGAGACGAGGCTCAGCGCGTTCTCCCGCATGATCTTGCGGATGCTGGCATCGTCGAGCCCGTCGAGACACTGCGCGTAGTCCGCCGGGGTAGGCGTTCCTTCGGCGTGTGGATAGTCGGATCCCATGAGCACGTGGTCGACCCCGATGGCACGGGTGAGGGCGACGACATCCTCCTCGGGGAAGGGCGACACCCACACGTGCTGCTTGAAGATCTCCGACGGCTTCTCCGTGAGCTGAACACCGAAGGCCCTGACGCGCCGCTCGGCGATTCCGCCCGCATGGTCGAGCGAGTGCATCAAGTAAGGAACCCAGCTCCCGCCCATCTCGATCACGGCAACCTTGACGTTGGGGAAGCGCCCGAAGAAGTTGCCGAGGATCAAGGCCGTGAGCGAGTCCATGGCCGGCCGTTCGAACGGGAACAGCGTGGCCTGGAGCGTGGCCATGTACTCACGGTCGTCCGCCGGCCGGGTCCACATGGCCTTGAACCCGTCCGGATAGGGGGTGGGCCCGGCGATGGCGTGAAAGAGCACCACGAGGCCGGCCTCGTTCATCCGGGCCCAGAACGGGTCGAAGTAGGGATCGGCGGGCGAACGCCCGTACACGGGTCCCGAGCGCAGCACGACCGCCTTGGCGCCGAGGGCGATGACGCGGTCCAGTTCGACCACCGCTCGGTCCACGTCCATCATCGGGATGACCGGTGGGGCGTAGATCCGGTTGTCGCGACTGAATCCCCAGTCGTCATCGACCCAGTCGTTGAAGGCGCGGAAGCAGCGATACAGCAGGTCCGGCTCGTCGGTCACCATCGTCTCGCAGCTCTGGCCGAGGGTGGGAAAGAGGAACGCCCGCTCGAGGCCCTGCTCGTCCATCATCATGAGCCGCTCGTCGCGGTTCTGGTACCAAGGCGAGATCGGCACCAGTTCGTTCCAGTCCTCGGCGCCGGCGGCCGGCCGCTCGCCCCGCTCCAACTGCTTCAGCCGCCCCTGCAGGGAACCGGGCTTGCTCACGGGGTTGAACGTCGGGTTCGGGATGTCGACGGGAATGTTGCGGCCGAACACCATGAAGCGCCGCTTCCCGTCGCTCATCCAGCGGACGTGCCGCTTGACCTTCTCGTCGGCGTGGCGGAGGAAGCAGTCCTCGGCCTCGTAGTAATGGTTGTCCGCGTCGAATATGCCGAAATCCACTGGGGCGCTCCTTCAACTCTGACTGGCGCCATGATCGCACACACGCTGGCCTGGTCCGGGCCCGGGCCCGTGCCGGATCGGTCGACGAGGCCCGTCGGGGGGCGGCCAAGCGGATCGCCGACCCGCACCGTGCCTACCGAGTGATCAGCGGATACAGGCCATCGGCGGTGGCACCGATGGCCTGCCTCCCGACCTCGACGCTCCAGTGATGCTCCTGGCGGAACTCCCGTCGCCAGGACCAGAGCCGACGGCTGAAGTGATGCAGGGGGTACTCCCTGGTCATGCCCATGGCGCCATGCGCCTGATGAGCCGTTCTCGTCGCCGAGGTCGCGGCCGAACAGGCGATCACCCGCGCGGCGGCGATCTCGAAATCGGCATCACCCGAATCGGCGGCTCGGGCGGCGCCATCGGCGGCCAGGCACAGGAGCGCCGCGTCCTGGGCGAGATGGACCAGATGGGCCTGCACCAGTTGGAACCGGGACACCGGGCGCCCGAACTGTTGCCGCTCCGTCGTGTAGGCGAGCGTCAGCTCGTACATGCGCTCCAACGCGCCCGCCATCAGCTGGGTACGGGTGAGTGCACCGCGACGGTCGAGATCCGCCCTCGAGAGTGCCACCGGGGCGAGCTCCCGTATCGGAGTGGCATCGAAGTGCACGCGTGTCACGCGGCTCGCCGGCCAGATTGGTCAGGGGCGCGATGCGGGCCTGCTGTGCATCGACAACGGCCACCCGCGAGCCCGCCTCGTCGTCGACGAGCACGACCAAGGCCTGCGCCCGGCGCGCCCAGGGAACCTCGTGGGCCGTTCCGGACAGCGCCGCCCCCTCGAGGCGGACCGTGTCGGCCGCGGTGCCCGGGACGACCGTCGACACGGGCGCGTCGATGCGCAGACCGGCCTGCTCGAGCAGCCACCCGGCCAGGAGGCCGTTCTCGGCCAGGGGCACCGGTGCCGCATGGCGCCCCACCAGGCGGAGCAGGCTCAGGGCGTCGGCCAGCGTGCCGCCCACTCCCCCGGCCTGCTCGGACACTCCCACATAGGGCAATCCGGCCTCCGCCAAGGGCTCCCAGACGGCCGGCGCCCACCCGTCCCCCTCCGCCTGCTCGATCACGGCATACGTGCAGGTCTCGGCCAGGATCCTGTCCGCGGTGGAGATGACCAGTTCGTCGGTGCTCATCGCAGTCCCTTGGCGGCGACGCCGATCAGGACCTCGTTGGTGCCGCCGCGGATCGTGTAGGAGGGCCCGGCGAGTATCGAGGCGGCCAGCAATCTCGAGAGCAGCTCGGCGGACGCCTGCGACGGCGCGTCGTCGACGAGCTCGCTCACCGCCTGGATCACGTCCTGTTCGAAGCGGGTCGCCATCTCCTTGACGAGGGCCGACTCGACGGCCGGCGCCTCGCCCACGTCGATCATGCGGGCGACGGCCAGCGACAGCTGCCGGATCCCCCAGAACCGGGATACCGCCCAACCCAGCACGGCCGTGGCGCGCTCGCCGAGCTCCGTGCCCTCGTGGGCCCGCAGGAACTCCTCGACGAGGAGCCATGACGACAGCAGTCGGTCCGGTCCGCCCCGCTCATAGGACAGCTCATTGCCCGTCTGCTGCCAGCCCCGGCCCTCGTCGCCCGAGGAGGAGCTCGTCGGGCACGAACACGTCCTCGAAGACCACCTCGTTGAAGTGGTGCCCCCCGTCGAGGAACGGGATCGGATGGATGTCGGACGCCCTCATCGGTGAGGTCGATGAGGAATTGCGACAGGCCGTCGTGGCGATCCTCCGACTCGCTCGTCCGGCACAGGGCGATCATCCAGTCACTGCGGTGGGCGTTGGTGGTCCAGATCTTGGTGCCGTTCAGACGCCAACCGCCCTCGACCTTCGTCGCCCGGGTCTTGATGCCGGCCAGGTCGCTGCCGGCATCGGGCTCGCTCAGGCCGATGGCGAACGCCAGCTCACCGGCGCAGATGGGCGGGAGGAACCGCTGCCGCTGCTCCTCGGTGCCGAACCGCAGGATGACCTGGCCCGACTGGCGGTCTGCCGTCCAGTGGTGGTGGAGCGGGGCGCCCCATCGAAGCATCTCCTCGACGACCAGGAACCGATCGACCGCAGCTCCGCTCGTGGCCCCCGTAGCGCTTCGGCAGGGCCATGCCCACCCAGCCCCGCCGTGCCATCGCACGAGAGAACTCCTTGTTGGGTTCGTTGTCCATCCCGCGGCCCGGCTCGAAGGTCCCTCGACGCAGCTCGCTCTCGAGGAACTCGCGCACCTCTGATCTGCAGATCGCGTTCGGCCGGGGTCAGTTCAACGAGAGCGAATCCAAGTCTCATCTTTCGCGTATCCAGTCGCCTATGGGGCGGCCGGTAGGTCGGCCGCCCGCAACAACCGCCGAAGCACCTTGCCACCGGCGTTCCGCGGGATTTCCTCGACGAAGCTCACGGTGCGTACATGCTTGTAGGTGGCCAACCGATCGGCGACGTACGCGATCACCTCGTCGGCACTGAGCGTGTCGCCGGCAACGACCACGACGGCCGCCTTCGGCACCTCGCCCCGACGGGGATCGGGCACCCCGAACACCGCGCAGTCGGCGACGGAGGGATGGGTGAAGAGGACCTGTTCGATTTCGGCCGGAGCGACCTGGAATCCACTGACCTTCATCATCTCCTTGGAACGGTCGGTGAGGTGGATCCATCCCTCCGGCTCGACCCATCCGATGTCACCGGTCCGGAGCCAACCGCCGGGTAGGAAGGCCTCCGCATCCGCCTCCTCAGGCAGGTACCCCATCATCTGCGACGGGCTGCGGACGACGATCTCGCCTGTCTGACCAGGAGCTACGTCCCGGAACGACTCGACGTCGACCACGCGCAGCTCGACATCTGGGAGCGGCAGCCCGGGACTGTCGAGCCGCCACTCCTCCGGTCGCTCGATGGGGTTGGCACTGATTCCCGACTCCGTGGTGGCGTAGGCGACGAACCACCGTATTCCGGACCGCTTCGTCACCTCCCGGGCGACGCCGGGGATCACCGGGGTGGCGCCCCACATCATGTAGCGCAGCGAGGAGAGGTCATATCGCTCGAGATCGGGCTGATCCCGCAGCGCGACGGCGACCGGCGCGGCGCCGAAGGCGACGGTGATTCGCTCGTCCTCGATGTTCTGCAGGACGACCTGCGGGTCGAAACGCGCGAAGAGGCGGAGGGAAGCTCCCGACGCAAAGACCGAGGTCGCCACGATCACGCCGTAGATCGTGAAGAGCGGCATGAAGAACTGGAGTCGATCCGAGTCCGCGATGCCGTAGCTGGTGACCCGCTGCATCGCCGCGGCCACCAAGGAGCGGTGGCTGTGACGGACCGCCTTTGGCAGCCCGGTCGTCCCCGAGCTGAACGGCAGCAGCGCCTCGAGGCGGGACAAGTCGGCGTCAAGGTCCGGGGGACGCCGCTGCCGAGGCGTCGGCCACGACATCGGGGAACGATCGCCAACCCGGCGGGGCATCGTCGTCCAGGCACACCCGCACCGTGCGGCAAGGCCAGGCTCGATGCGTCCAGGCGCTGCGCCATCGCCAAGTCAGCGATCACGGCCGTCGGCCGGGTGATGGAGAACGCATGGGCGAGCTCTCGCTTCCCGCCAGGACGAGTTCACCAGGACACTGGAGCCCCCGGCCTGGCTGACGCCGTGTTGGCTCATCAACCATTCCGGCCGGTTCCCGGAGGCCAGAACGGCGCGCTGGCCAAGACCAAAACCGAGGCGGGCCAAGGCGTTCGCGAATCTGGTGCCCGCCGGCGTCGAGATCCGCGAAAGTCAATCGCCGACCGTCCATGAGCAGCCCGACCCGTTCGCCGTGGCGGTCGGCCGCGGCCCGCAGGAATTGGTGGAGCGGTTGATCCGGGTAGACCAGGCCGACCCGAGTCCTCGTGGTCATGGCGCACCGGTCATGAGGGTGGTCCGGGCATGGGCAGTCTCCGATGGCTCCGCACGCAGTATCGGACCGGGCTCCGCCTCGGTCAACATCGCGACCGTGACCAGCCTCGACCGGCCGCTGTCGGCAACATCGGGTCCGCCGCCTGGACGCCCTGCCGACCGGGTGCGAGCACGGATGACACGATGGTGGTCCGGAAGCGAGAATGGAGCCATGGACTTTTCGCTCAGCCCGACGGAGGCGGAGTTTCGCAGTCAGCTTGTGCAGTGGCTGGCGACCGTCGATCGCCCGGCGGGCCTGCGCGACTACGGCATGACCCCGACGGAAGCCGACCTGGACAGCGCCATCGAGTGGCATCGGCTGCTCTACGACGCAGGGTACGCAGGGTTGTCGTGGCCCGTCGAGCACGGTGGCCGGAACGCATCGACCATCGAACAGGCGATCTTCGCGGAGGAGACGGCGCTCTCCGGCGTGCCGCGCAACCGCGGCACCGTCGGCATCGACCTGGCTGGTCCGGCGGTAATGCGGTTCGGCAGCGCCGCCCAGCAGGAACGACTGCTCGGACCCACCCTACGCGGCGAGCTGGCCTGGACCCAACTGTTCTCCGAGCCCGATGCCGGGTCCGACCTGGCGGGACTTCGGACACGAGCGGATGCGCACGGCGGCGGCTGGGTGGCCAACGGGCAGAAGGTCTGGAACACCGGTGCCTCCTTCGCGCACCTCGGACTGCTGCTGGCCCGGACGGACCGCGACCAGCCGAGGCACCGGGGCATCACGATGTTCATCGTTCCGATGGACCGCCCCGGAATCGACGTGCGCCCGCTGCGCCAGATGGACGAGGAATCCAAGTTCAGCGAGGTGCACCTCAACGATGTCGAGCTCACGCCCGAAGACGTGCTGGGCAGACCGAACGAGGGCTGGGCCATCGCCGGTGACGTGCTCGGGCGGGAACGCAGTGGCATCGGCGCGCACGCCGTGACGCTCCTGCGTGCGCTCGAGGTCCTGCGAGATGAAGCACTGTCCCGCGGGATCGCCGGCCACCCGGTGTTCCGCCAGCGGTGGGCGGCGGCGTGGTCCGGGGTCCGGCTGCTGCGAATCTCGTGGCTGCGCGAGCTAACGCCACGGCCGGCTCCGACAACCCCCTGCGCTCGCTGCTGAAACTCGAAGCAACGCAGCTCCAGCAGGCCGTTGCCCAGATCGCCCAGGACGCGTTTGGGATGGACCTCGTCGCGATGGGACGCGGAGGTTCGGCCACGACAGCGGGGAGCTGGGCTCAGGCAGTCCTGACGGCCCGGGGGGTCACCATTGCCGGGGGAACCTCCGAGATCCAGCGCAACATCATCTCCGAGCGCGTCCTCGGACTTCCTCGTTGAGGGCGCGGTCCGGCTCCTACGCGGGACGCCGAAAGACGACGGTCGTGTCCCGCCGGGCGATGCGCCACTCCCCGTCGCGAAGGATGTGCTCGTCGCGGTACTCGACGACCATGTCCGGTCCGAACAGCGGCGCGGGAATCTCCGTCGTGCCGGCCGTGTCGTACACGGTGGTCTGCGACCACACCCGGGTCCGTTCGGCATCGAGCACCTCGACCCGTACACCACCGTTCACGTGTCGCAGCACCCGGTCGACCGGTTGGGACTTCATGAATCCGCGGATTTCCTGTCGGCCCGCGAAGCGGTGCCTGTCCCGGGCGCTGCCAGATGCCGTCCTCGACGAAGAGGGAGACGAACGCGTCGATGTCCCACGCATTGACCGCTTCCGCATAGCGGGTCACGAGCTCCGCGCACGCCTGCTTGGCCAGCAGCTCGGCCAGCGCGCCCGTTCCTTCAGCCATGCGTCACGACACCTCACGGCCTCTGTCCCGAGGGGGTCGGCCGCGGCGAGCCGTCGATCAGGTAGCCGCCGTCGACCGGCAGGATGACGCCGGTCACGAACGCACTGCGGGGAGAGGCCAGAAAGAGGATCCCCTCGGCGACATCGTCCGGACGACCCCAGCGACCGAGCGGGGTGCGGGCGAGGATCTCCTCGCTGCGCCGGCGAGTCGGCGGATATGCCGGTGGTCATCGGCGTGTCGATCCATCCCGGGGCGACCGCATTCACCCGAATGCCGTCGCCGGCCCAGGCGATCGCCAGGCTCTTCGTGAACTGAGCGACGGCCCCCTTGCTGGCCGCATAGGCAGGCGCGCTGCCCGACCCGAAGAAGCTCATCATCGACGCAGCATTGACGATCGCGCCGCCCCGCTCGGCCAGCAGCGGACGCGCCGCGTAGCAGACACGCATGGTTCCGAAGAGGTTGACGTCCACCGTATGGATGAATCCGTCCTCCTCGTACTCGCCGGCTCCCCGACCGGTTCCGGCGAGATTGACGAGGACGTCGAGGCGGTCGGAAGCCCCGAGGAAGGCGTCGGACGGCATCGCCGTCGGTGACGTCGAGAACCTCCCAGGCAACGTCTGAGCAGATCGCCGTCGGCCTGGGCCAGGGCGACCTCTGCGGCCGACCCACCCGTCCCCGTGACGGCGCAGCCGGCGGCGGCCAGTCGGCGGCACAGCGCACGACCGAGTCCGCCCGTTCCCCCGGTCACCAGGCCGGTGAGCCCGCTGAAGATCGGGCCGTCGACGGCAGGAACTCCTTCCGACACGTGGTCGCGCGACGCGTCAGTCGACGACGCCGGCCGGCAGGGTCAACCCGTCGGCGGCGAGAGCCGCTTGCACATCGGCCAATGTCGAAGCGGCATCCTGGTACTTGGCAAGCTCGCCGTTCGGCCCGTACCAGAGGAACCCCCCGTAGCTGGAGAAGAGCGCCAGGGTCTCCTCTTCGGCCAGAAGGGTGTGAACGGTCCCGGGCGGCTCGTGCACGTAGTCCCCCGCGCACGCCGCCCAGTCGTACTCGAGATAGCGCCACCGCCCTTCAAAGGTCCACGCGTCGACCGCTCCGGTGTGGAGGTGGGTCGGAAGCTGCGTGCCGGCGGGCCAGCGGATGAGGTTGGTGAACGAGTTCTCCGTGACCGAAACCCGCAGGAGCTTCATGAGCGTTGTGCCCCACGGCCGTTCCAGCCGGGCGAACGGCACGTCGTCGGGGTGGACATGAAAGGTGGCGAGACCCATGCGCGGAATCTACAGCCCGTGACCATCGTCGACCTCGAAGCCGAAGCAGACGTCGGCTCGTTGGCCTCAGCGGCCGGGGTCGATCAGGACCTTGAGCAGGCGGCCGGCGCGAAGCTCGGCCAGGACCCCGTCGATCTCGCGTCAGTCCCGCGGTGACCACCCATCCGTCGGTCGGGTACGCGCCAGCGGCGATGGCGGCGAGAACGGCCGGGAAGTCGCCGCGGTAGGCGTAGGTGGTCCTCACCTCCAGCTCCCTCGCCAGGGCGAGACCCAGGATCGGCGGCAAGGGCTGGCGGGGCGACGCCAGCAGCATGATCGTGCCGTGCTTCGCCGTGGCGCCGATCGCCGCCTCCACGGACGAGATGGTGGCCGACGTCTCGAAGGAGGCACGGACGCCATCTCCGCCGGTCGACGGCGCGCAGCTGCTCCGCGACCGGGCCCTCGGCAGGGTCGATCACCTCGGCCCCGAGGCGGTGCGCGATGTCTCGGCGGGCCTGGGCCGGCTCGACCACCCAGGCCTGGATGCCCCGGAGGCGAAGGGTGAGATAGATCCCGATCCCGATCGGCCCACCCCCGAGCACGGCGGCGGTGCATCCGCTGCTCAGGCCGCAGCGGGCGACGGCGTGCCAGGCGACCGCCAGTGGCTCGGCCAGCGCGGCGCCCAGCTCGCCCACCCCCTCGGGGACCGCATGGACCATTTGCTGCGGCACCACCGTGAACTCGGCCAGACCGCCGCCGCCGGTGGACAGGCCGTGGAAGGCGAGAACGTCGCAGAGGTTGCGGTCGCCGGACCGGCACCACCGGCAGGACCCGCAGGTCCGCAGCGGCTCCACTGCGACGAGCGAGCCCGGCGCCACGCCGGTGACGCCCGCTCCGACCTCGACGACCGTGCCACCGATCTCATGGCCGAGCACGACCGGTGCGGTGACGCCGGTCAACGGGTGCGGCTGGGACGGAATCGCGCGCTGGGAGTCGAAGATCTCGTGAAGGTCGGTCCCGCACAGCCCGTTGTAGGCGACCCGAAGCTTCACCTCACCGGGTGGACCATCGGCTCTTCGATGTCCTGCACACGCAGATCGCCGACGCCGTAGTACACCGCTGCACGCACCGGAGCGAACCTAATCGGAGATCACGGCACCCACATCGCGTGCGGACCCCGACGATCCGGCCCGACGGCCCTCGGCCTTAGGGTTCGGGGTTCGGCGTCACTCCGAAGCGCTCCATGAACTCGCGGACGGCCTCGGTGTTGAACGACTCGCTTTCGGCGGTCGTGGCCATGGGCATCACGCGAGACGCCGCTTCCTGGAGATGGAGATTGATCGCGCGCTTCGTCTCCTGCACGGCTTGCCAGGGCAGGCTGGCGAGCCGGTGGGCGAGCGTCATGGCCTCTTCCAGCACCCGTTCGGTCGGGACGACCCGATTGGCGAGCCCGAGCTGGACGGCTTCAGCCGCCGGGATCCGTTCGCCTAGCAGCAGATACTCCTTGGCCTTCAGGTAGCTCATCAACAACGGCCACAGCACCGCTCCCCCGTCGGCGGCCACCAGGCCGACACCGACGTGTGGGTCGACCATGAAGGCGTCCTCGGCGATGACGACGAGGTCGCACATGATCGCCACACTGCAACCGAGCCCGACCGCCGGGCCGTTCACGGCGGCGACGATCGGAAGGTGACATCTGAGCATCTCATCGGTGAGAAGGCGCGCCTCTCGCATCCAATAGAAGCGGTTCTCGAACTCATAGCGATTCTGGAAGTTGGTCACGTCCCCGCCGCCGCTGAACGAGCTGCCGGCTCCGGTCAGCACGACGGCTCGCGCCTCGCGATCGTGCGCCAAGACCCGGAGGACGTCGATGAACGCCAGCTTCAGGGGGTCATTGAAGGCATTGCGGGCCTCGGGTCGGTTGAGCGTCACGATCCGAACGTGGCCGTCGACTTCGAGCTTCACGAGGGGTTCGTCAACAGACACTGGACCTCTCCATACTCCTCGGACCCGGCAAGCGATTCGCCGAGAGCGTACGTCGACCTCGGCCACCGCGCGCCGGATCGCCCCGCTTTCCGGTCACGGCCGGCGGGTTGCCCTGACGTTGGTGCCGTGACACCATTCGTGCTCGGCAAGGGAGAGACCCGATGAGCGCCCGTCGCCCGTTCACCGCAGAGTGCCAGCTTCCAACGCCCGCAGCACCGTCCCACGCGTGCCGGAACCGGTTCCCTCGTCCGGCCGTCGTCGGTTCCCGCGCGGCGCCGCCAACGTCGAGGCAGGCGCCCCATGAGCGGGCAGCAGCCGCTTGAGAGCTGGTGGAGCTTGGTCGCTCAGGGCGCCGCGGAGTGGCCCGATCGAACGATGGTGACCGACGAGCGCGGTCGAACCCTGAGCTTCGCCGGGTTTCGTGACACGGCCGAGGAGGTGGCCGCCGGTCTGAACGGGCTCGGTGTCACCGCCGGGACCACGGTCAGCTGGCAGCTCCCGACGGTCCTCGAGTCGGTCGTCTTGATGGCGGCCCTCGCCCGCCTGGGCGCCGTACAGAACCCGATCATCCCGATCCTGCGCGAGGGCGAGGTCGATCACATCATCGGCCAGGTCGGCACACAGCTGATCATCACGCCCGACGTCCTCCGGGGATTCGACCACGCAGCCATGGCTCGCCAGGTCGCCCAGAAGCATGGTGCGCAGGTGCTGGTGGTCGACCACACCACGGCCGGCCCGGGCGACCTGGCGCTCCCGCGGGCGACCCGTCCACGCTCCCGCCGCCGGACGACAGCGCCGACGCGATCCGGTGGGTCTACTACTCGTCGGGGACGACCTCGGTCCCCAAGGGGGCGAAGCACTCCGACCGCTCTGTCATGGCGGGCGCCAACGGGATCGTCGAGACCGTCGGCCTTCAGCTCGACGACGTGTTCCCCATGGCCTTCCCGATCACCCACATCGGCGGCAACACCTTCATGACGGCGCTGCTCCGGGTCGGCTGCCGGGTGTTGCTCATCGAACAGTTCGACGCCAGACGGTCGCCGCTCGTGATGGCCGACCACGGCGCCACCATCCTCGGCTCGGCCCCTCCGTTCTTCCATGCCTACCTGCAGGCCCAGCGCGGGGCCGCCGGCCCGCTCTTCCCCCACCTGCGATTCGGCATGTCCGGGGGGCTCCCTCGCCGCCGAGCCTGCACGACGACGTGAAGCGGGAGCTCGGCGGCATCGGGGTCATCTCGGGCTGGGGCCTGACCGAGTTTCCGATCGCCACCGAGGCGTCGCCGGAGGACCCCGATTCGGTCCTGGCCGAGACCGTCGGCCATGCCTGTCGCGGGGTGTCCATCCGGGTCGTCGGTTCCGACGGCCGCGTGCAACCACCAGGGGCCGAGGGGGAGCTCCGCCTCCAAGGCCCCCAGATGTTCCAGGGCTACGTCGACACCGAGCTCGACCGCGAGGCCTTCGACGAGGACCGGTGGTTCGCGACCGGCGACCTCGGAACCGTCGATGTGGACGGGAACGTTCGGATCACCGGTCGCATCAAGGACATCATCATCCGCAACGCCGAGAACATCTCGGCCGTTGCGGTCGAGAACGTCCTGCACCTGCATCCGTTGATCGACGACGTGGCGGTGGTCGGGATACCCGACGACCGCACCGGGGAGCGGTGCTGCGCGGCCATCGTCACTGCGCCGGGCGCCACTCCCCCGTCGCTGGCCGACATCGTCGCCCACTGCCGCTCCCTTGGGCTGGCCGATCAACGCATCCCCGAGCGCCTCGACTTCTTCGCCTCTCTGCCCAGAAACGCCATGGGAAAGCTGCAGAAGCAAGACATCCGAACGCGGGTCATCGAGCTGGCGTCGGCAGACAGGGGAGGCTGAGGCCCGCCGTGCGAGGCGCGGGCCCCGCACCACGTCGCCCCGGCCGCCGACCCAGCGCGGCGCCCGTGCGCACCCAACCCCGGAGGGACCACCTATGAGTACCGACGCAGACCTTGCCTCGATTCAAGAGGCGATCAGCCGGGCCGTCACCGAGGGCGACGGCGAGACGCTGGCCCGGCACATCGCCCCGGACGTCGTGTGGAACGGCGGAGCAGCCGAAGGCGGGCTCGACGGCATCGACATGTTCTTCTCCGCCGTCGCCCGCTTCCAGACGCTGCACTCCTCCTGGGAGGTGATTCCCCAGGTCATCCTGGTCCGGGACCGAGTCGTCATGGTTCACCAGATCGATCGGGTGACGCTTTTGGACGGGACGAGCAAGGACCTCCGCTTCAACCTGTACGTCGAGTACAACGACGACGACCAGATCCAACGCGTCTGGGAATACGGCGGCAACGCCCCCATCGACCACTGAGCCGCGGCTCGGCGACCTCGCCTCACGGTTCCGCGGACGGGTAGGGCGGTCGACCCTCAGCGCAGGTAGTTGTACCCACCGTCGACCATGAGCGTGGTCCCGGTGATATAACCGCCGTCCTTGCTGGCGAGATAGACGACGGCCCGACCGATGTCGGCCTCGGGATCGCCCAGGCGGCCGAGCGGGACCTGGGACACGACGAGTTCCTGCGACGAGGTCGAGGTGGCTTCGTCGAATTCCTCAAAGCCCGGGGTGGCGGCCAGCGGACAGATGGCGTTCACCCGGATGCCGAAGCGGCCCCACTCGACCGCCCCGACGCGCGAGAGGACCCGGACGGCTTCCTTGGTCATGGCGTAGCCGCTCATCGCACCGAGCGGCATGATCGAGGACCCCGATCCCATGTTGACGATGCAGCCGCGGGACTCCCGCAGGTACGGGAAGCAGGCCTGCATGAGACGAAACGAGGCCATCGGTCCCGATTGCCACATCGTCTCCATGTCCGCCTCGGTCATCCGCCGCAAGGACGCGTAGACCTTCGTCTGCGCGTTGTTGACGAGCAGGTCGATCCTGCCCCACGCCTCGACGGCGCGTTGCACGCTCGCCTCGACCTCGTCGCGCTGCTCGATGTCGCAGCGCTCGGCAATCGCAACGCCACCCTTGTCGTGGATCTCCTCTGCCACGGACTCACACTTGGCCAGCGTGCGCCCGAGGACCACCACCCTCGCCCCCTCGGCGGCCACCGCCAAGGCGACGCCGCGGCCGATGCCCTGGCCGGCGCCCGTGACAATGGCGACCTGACCATCGAGTGCGCCCACGCCGCGCATGTTCGCACAATTTCGGAGCGGTCAAAGGATCAGATTCGCTCACAGATCGCGGGTCGGGGCGATCACGTCCTCTCCGAACCGGGCCAACTCGTCGCGGACGGCATCGGCCTCCTTGGATCGGACAGCGATCACGAGTCTGTCCACCCCCAGAGCCGCCAGGCGCTCCGCCTCGGCCACCGTGCGTGCACCACCGACGGTCATCTCGATCGAGGAAGGGTCGCGTCCGAGCCCCTCGGCCGCCGCGCGGACTGCGGGAACGACCTGACCGAGCGTCTCGTGCAGATCGAGCCCCGGTCCGACCCACGGGAAGTATCCGTCCCCGTACTTCGCCGCCCGCCGAATGGCCGCCGCCGATGCTCCGCCGATGTGCAGCGGGACTGATCCGTTCGTCGGGTGGGGGTCGCAGCGGACGCTGTCGAAGTGAACGTACTTCCCTTCGTAGGTGGCCACGTCTTCGCTCCACAGGGCCCGCATGGCCTCGATCGACTCATCCATGCGTCGACCTCGATTGGTGAATTCCATCCCGACCGCCGAGTACTCCTCGGGGAGCTCGCCCACACCGATGCCGAGCCGCACCCTCCCGCCGCTCAGGGCGTCCAAGGTGGCAACCGATTTGGCAAGCACGACGGGCTGGTGCTCGGGAAGTATGACGACGTTGGTGCCGAGGTTGATCCGCGACGTCTGGCCGGCGACGAAGGCCAGCCACAGGAGGGGATCGGGGATGCCGCCGCGCTGCCACAGGCGGTCCATCCGGCCGTCGGTGGAGCCGCCGTAGGGCGTCACACCCTCCCCCACGGCAACGACCACATGCTCGGGGCACCACAACGATTCGAAGCCCACCTCCTCGGCCGCCTGCGCCATGGCGACGGCGCGGTCGGGCTCGGGGAAGGCGGTGCTCGCAAAGACGATGCCCCACTTCATCGGGCTGCCTCCTCGAGATCTCTCGCTTGGCTCGCTTCGTCGATCACCGGAGGTCCCGACTTCCGGTGGTGCGTGACTACTGGGCGGCCCAACGGTGCTCCCACGCGTCGATGACGGCTCGAGACGGCACGACGAATGCGATGTTTCGCATCGTGTAGCGCATCGCTGTCTCCGCGTACTCGGGCGGATCGCTGGCCACGCAGTCGTCGGGGACGACAACCGTGTACCCGCGGTTCATCGCCTCGATTGCGGTACCGAGGACCGCGATGTTGAGCGATACCCCGGTGACGATGACCGTTGTCACGCCGGTGTTCCGCAGATACGGGTCGAGACCCGTGGCGTAGAACCCGGTGAGGCCCTGCTCGCGACGGAAGACGACGTCCTCGGGCTTCGGAGCGATCGCCTCCATGACCGGCCCCTGACCACCCGAACCGTCCGAATCGCCGGTCATGCGGAGCGCGACCAACGTGTTCCGGGCGAATCCGAAGCCATCCGGGCGGCGCTCGTCGGTGCAGTAGTAGATGCGGGTGCCGACCCGGCGGGCCGCCGCGTACAGGTTCGCCAGGTTGGAGATCAGCCCGTTTTCCCGGGCGGCTCGGGCCAGGCCGGGCAGGACCGAGTCCGCTCCGAGCAAGTTCTCCTGACACTCCATGCTGACAACGGCGGTTCGCGCCGGATCAAGGTGCGCAGAGATGTCGAGTGGCATTGTCAGCCTCGCTTCACAGGGTGCCGCAGAGACTACCGTCAGGCCGTTCTGCCCGACCCTGTGAGGATCGCCTCCGCAGGCGGCGACACCAACTTTGGGGGGTCGGCCGGAACTGCGGTCGCCGAACTGTCCCCGTCGGTACCATCTGACCCGGCGGAGTCATGATCTGCTGGCGACGAGGGTCGCTCATGATTGGAGGCGTCGTGACCGGTGGCTCGGACGAGAACGTTGCACAGCGCTTAGGGCGCCTGGAAGACCTCGAGGAGATCAGGCAACTCCAGGAGGCCTACGTTCATCACCTCGACCGAGGTGAGTTTGCGGAGTACGCATCCCTGTACGCCAGCGAGGGCAAGATGCGGCTCGGGCCGGCAAGAGCCGACGGGCGCGACGAGATCGAGCGGGTGGCGCGAGAGAGCTGGGGCCGCCCGGCCGGCGCGGCCGAGGACGCACGCCTGAGCGGGTTCCACATCGTGAGTGGGCCCCGTGTGCAGCTCGACGGGGACACGGCGACCGGAGAAGTCATGTGGACCGTGATCGCGCGGGGCGATGACGGCAAACCAACCGTGACGATGGTTGGCCGTCACTTGGATGATTACGTCCGCGAGGATGGCCACTGGCGCTTCCAGCGCCGCCGCGGCTTTGTCGACATGCCCTGATCGGCGTTCGACCCGGCGGGCGGGCCCGTCCGAGGGATGCGCCGAGCAGCCGCTAGGACGCGGGTGGGTGGTCGAGCTGCGGGAACGCCTGCTGGAAGGCGTTGGCGACGCGCAAGATCGTCACCTCGTCCCCGGGCAGACCGATGAGCTGGAGACCGATCGGGAGCCCGTCGACGAACCCACAGGGCACTGACGCGGCCGGGAAGCCCAGCCAGTTGAACATGTGGGTGTGGCTCGTATAGACGGGCGCGAACAGGCCGTGTGGCTGGAAGTTCGATCCGCCGACCGTCCACGCGTCGGCCCACTCCTCGACGGTGCGGGGAAGGAGCTGCGTGGTCGCGCTCAGGAGCAGATCGTGGCCGGCCAGGACCGCCCGGAACCGGTCGTAATTCCGCTTGCGGGTATCCAGCGCCGACGCCCACTGCTCGGGCGTCGGTCGGGGGGGCCTGGCGCCACCGGTCGGATAGAGGTAGGTGCTCGCAGCGAAGCCGGGGAAGAAGTCCTCCCACACCTCGTCGCTCGGCTCGACCGTTGCTCCGATCCCCGCCAGACCTAGCGCCGCGGCGCGCACCGCGGCGATGACGCGAGAGCTCTCCGCCTGCGCGTACATCTCGGTGAAGCCGAAGTCGTCGGTCCAGGCGAACCGCATGCCGTCGACACCACCGTCGATCGTGGCCAGGTAGTCAGGTGGATCGCTCTGCATGCACGTGAAGTCGCGGCCGTCGGGACCGGCCATCGCCTGCAACGCGATGGCGGCGTCGCCGACGTGGCGGGCGAGCGGACCCATCGACATCATCATCGGCGACACCTGCGGCCTGTCGTAGTCGGCCCATGGGATCAGCGTCGTCGTCGGGTGGAGACCGAAGACGCCCGAGTACGCGGCCGGCAAACGGGTCGAGCCGCCGCCGTCGGTTCCGATCGCCAGGGGGATGAGACGAGCAGCCGTGGCAGCCGCCCCACCCGAGCTCGACCAACCCGGCACCCGGGTGGTGTCCCACGGGTTGCGAGCCTCGGCATCCCAGTCGAAGGCCATGATCATCTTGCCGTCGGCATCCTCGCGGAGGCCGTTCGTGTACATCATCGTGTTGGTTCCGAACACCACCGCGCCGGCGTCTCGCAGCCGCTGCACGCCGAGCGCGTCGCGCGTGGATAGCGGCTCGGGGAAGCCGACCCCCATCAGCGGATGGCCGGCCACGGCGATGTGCTCCTTGACCGAGACGGGGATCCCGTGGAGGAGGCCGAGCTCTTCGCCACGGCGTACCGCGTCTTCCGCCCGCTGCGCCTGGTCGCGTGCGCTGGCAACGTCGAGGCTCCGGAACGCCTTCAACGTCGGATTGAGCTCCTCGATCCGTCCGAGGAAGTGGTCGGTCACCTCGACCGGCGATATCTCACCCTTGCCGATCAGGACCCGCATCTCCGACGCGGGCATCCACGTCAACTCGTCGGCCATGGCCCGTCCCCTTCGATCGCATTCACCCGGCAACGCCGCTGACCCAACGTAATCCGATCGAATCGGGCCTTCCAAGCGGTGCCGATCCAGCGACGAAGTGGGAGAACCCTGGGCCCGAGGTCTCCTGGAGCTGTCGTCCGGGCGCTGCTCCGGCCGGGCCCCGGGAGAGGAACCCAGGCGGGAATGGGCATGTGGGCCCAACCCCATGGGCCCCGTCCAAGTGGGGGGAGCTTCTCGGGGGCCCCGGTGACTATGTTCGGGGGGCCAGTGCCGGTGCGGGCCGGTCTGGCCAGGATGGAGGGGACACCGATGTCTGACGAGTTGACCTGGCTTCCGGCATGGCGCATCCGAGAGATGATCGCCAAGCGCGAGGTATCGCCGGTCGAGGTGACCGACCACTTCCTCGGTCGCATCGACGAGCACAACGACAAGCTCAAGGCGTTCGTCCATGTCGACCACGACGGGGCCCGCCAAGCGGCCCAGCGGGCCGAGAAGGCCGTCATCGACGGCGATGAGCTCGGCCTGCTCCACGGGATCCCGGTGTCGGTGAAGGGACACATCTTCGTCAAGGGTTGGCCGACCTTCGACATGAGCACCCTGCGGAACATTCCGGCCGCGCCGCGAGACGACGTGCAGGTCGAGCGGCTCCGGGCGGCCGGTGCCATCGTCGTCGGCACCAACACCCTGATGGGTTCGGGCAGCCGCTTCGAGGTCGCCGCCACCGATCCCAGCCGGATGTACAACTGGGACGTCGAGGCCCGCAACCCTTGGGACCTCTCGCGGGTCCCCGGTTGGTCGAGCTCGGGGACGGCGGCCGCGGTCTGCGCCCGCCTGGTGCCGATCGGTCTCGGCTCCGACGGCGGCGGTTCGACCCGGCTGCCGTCGGCCTACTCGGGCGTCTTCGGCATCGTGTCGACGCCGGGACGAATCCCCTGGATCCACCCGGGATCGCCGACCCTGGCCCTCACGGCGAGCACCGGCCCGATCTGCCGCCACGTGATCGACGGGGCGCTGGCCACCCAGGCCATGGCCGGACCCGACGGCCGGGACTTCTTCAGCCTGCGCGACGAGCCCGATGACTACATGGCCGCGATCGACGAGGGCGTGGAGGGGATGCGCTTCGCCTGGAGCGACGACCTGGGCTTCGCCTCGATGTACGCCATGGAGGAGAGCCCGCGGGTGATCGCGGCCATCCGTGCGGCGGCCCAGGGCTTCGGCCAGCTGGGCGCCACCGTGGAGCCCACCAGCGAGAAGTGGGACGACTTCTACGAGGGCTTTATGCTCATCAACAGGGTCTTCGGAAGCGGGGGGCGGGGCGTCGGCGACATGCCCCCGCCCGACGAGTTCTGGGCGGCGATGGAGCTGCGCGGACGCAACGCCGACCGCTGCACCCGCCTCTTCGAGGACTTCGATGTCCTGCTCACCCCCACCTCCCAACTGTTGGCCCGCGAGGTCAACGACTGGAACGACTGCTGGACAGGGGACGGAACGCGGTTCGCCCACGGCACCTTCGCCCCCGTGTACACGAGCCACGTGATGCTCTTCAACTGGCTGGCGCTGCCGGCATTCTCGGTTCCCTGCGGCTTCGTCGACGGCCTCCCGGTCGGGCTGCAGATCGTCGGCAAGCCGGGCAGCGAGGCCAAGATGTTCCGGATCGCCCAGGCCTTTCAGAAGGCGTTCCCCCACGACGAGCGCCCGCCGTTCTAACGAGGGGACGGGACGAACGGACCGGCAGGGGTCAGCTCTGGCGCGGACCTCGTCGCTGCGGGCGGCCGATTCCGCCGCTAGACCGATGAACGCGAGAGCCAGGGCCGCCGCTCGAGGCCGAGGTCGAACGGCGAGAGGATCCCCGGAGGAGCCTCGCAGACCGCGGGGATGTTGTTGATGAGCCACAGGCCGGTCGCTGCCTCCATCCCGAGGAAGCTGTTGCCGTCATCGGCGAACGAGTGGAGGTTGAGCTCGTAGTTCGGCCAGCCCTCGATGATGATCCGGTAGCACCCGTCGCGCACCAGGGGTTGCGGCCACTCCGGGGCCACCGAGGGGTGCAATCGGGTCACGTGCTCGAGGGTCACGACCCGGCGCCCGCCGACGAAGCCCTGGACCTCGAATCGCAGCGCCGCGATGGTCCCGGCCGCCACCCGCCCGATCTCGAGATCCAGGTCCTCGTCCGTGGCGACCCGGTCGGTTGTCTCCTTGATCTCGTCGACCTCGAGACCGAGGCCGGCGGCCACCATCTCCACCGTTGGACCCCAGTACCGGGTGAGCCGGCCGGGCGCCATATACGGCGGGAGTGGGGAGTCAATCGGCTGGCCGAACCCGAACCAGCCGAACTGCGTCTCGGCATCGTCGTAGTGCTCGTAGCTGAAGATCTCCATCATCCGGATGTGGTCAACCCGACCCGAGATTCCGGTGAGGAAGAGCGGCAGCGCGTCGGTGGCGAAGCCCGGATCGATACCCGAGACGAAGAGCGACGACTGGCCCTTTCTGCAGGCCTGGTCGAGGCGGTCTGTACTCCGGCGCGAGACGTGCCTGGCCGGGGCGTACAGCGCGGGCACCAACGCCGAAGACACGACGCTCTTGCCCGTTTCGAGAATCCGGGCCAGATCCTCGGTGGTCTCCTTCGTGTTGCGCGGTGAGTGCGAGACACAGTCGGCGTCCAAGGTCAGCACGGCATCGGGTTCGTTCGTCGCAAGCACACCCGTCGGCGCGAGACCGCAGAGAGACCCGGCGTCGCGCCCCACTTTGGCCGGGTCGGTGACGAGGACGCCGACCAGCTCGAGGTCGGGATGTTCGATGATCGAGCGGAGTGACACGCCGCCCACCGAACCGGTCGCCCACTGGATCACCTTGTAGGTCATGACGTTCCTGCCTTCGTTGAGGAGACGGGCGCGACTGCGCCGATCAGGCTCGCGCCGCTCGGCCAAGGCAGGTCGGCCGAACCAGTCCGGTCGATCCCACCCCTACTGTCCCGTGATCTCGGGGAGCGTCGCCCCGGTGTCGAGCAGGCCCACCAGCCAGCCGGGCGTGGCGCCCAGATAGAGCGCGTTGCACATGACGGCACGCGTGGCCGCCTCGGCGTCCTGGTTGATCAGGGCGACAAAGGCGGCCAGTCCCGCTGCTTCCATGCCGAAGGTGAGGATCGAACTCCAGCGGATGGTCTCTTCCCAGTAGGCGTCGGTCCAGCCGTCCTGCGCATCCCCACCCCAGGTCGTGTTCCCGAAGGCGACCGCGCTCTGCCAGATGTCCCGGAGATCAGCTTCCCCCTCGTCGCCGGCGAGCAGCTTCTCGTAGGCGTCCGGATCCGCGGTCACGGCTCGCTCGAAGGCCGAGCGCCACACCTTCAAGTAGTGCGGCGTCGCCATGTCGTAGTCCACGCGCAGGAAATGACGCCCGTTGATGCGGACGGCCGCAGGCTTGGGCTCGCGATGCGGGCGGCGCTGGCCGATGGGTGGATCCTCGGTCTTGACCACCTGGACACCGGCGTTGTAGCCGACGCCATGGATGGGACTCGAGGTGGACGCCTCCCGCAGGATCGACGGCAGGAGTCGGAGGCACTCATCGCCACCCCCGCGAACGGCAGCCATTCGCTGGCTCATGAGCGTGACAATTCCCTGCTGCACCTCCGCGAATGGCGGTGCCGGCGGGGTCATGCCCAGGTTCTTGAGGGCCGGCGGCATGCCCCAGTGCTCACGCAGCTCCATTCCACCCCAGCAGCTCGAGGCGTAGATAGCCCAGGCCTGCTCGCCGACCTGGTCGGCCGTGACGGTGCCTTCCATGATCGGGCCCGACAGCCAGTCGGTCATCCATCCGTTGAGCCCCACCCAGTACGCCTGTTGGGTCGACAGCGTGGCCGCCGTCGGAGCGAACTCGCTCACCAACCGATCCATGAGCGCCGGAGCCGCCGGCATCACCGCGGCCAACTCCGGCACCAACGGCGGCGCACCGCCTGCGAGGTGCAGCTCCTTCGCCTCCGGATGGCTGTGGTCGGGCATGGTGTTCCTCCCCTGAGCCCCGCTGCTGGAGGCTCCTTGGTGATGCAACCGCGGCGCTGATTCGTCGCCGGCGTGAGTCTTCCAGGCCCGTCCTGGGCGATCCAGAGCGTTTGCACCCGGCGCGGCCGAATCGACGCCGATAGGGCGCAGGCCACCGAGCCCGAGTCGGGCGATGTCTGGCGAATTCCGTCCTCCCCCGGCGGCCGCCGCGTCGAAGGACGCCTCAGAGGGCGGCGTAGAGGGCCTGGAGGAGGCGCCCCGGACGCGAGTCGACGCCGGCCAGGGGGCCGAGGTGGGAGTTCTGGGCGTAGCCGAAGCCGATGCGCGACTCGGGGTCGGCCACCGCGATCGACCCGCCCGATCCGGCCGAACCGAAGGCACCCTCGTGGGGACCCATCCACGACATCTCGCTGCCGCGCATGAAACCCCGGGCGAAGCGCAGGTCGAACGTGCTGCGGGGAATGGGCCCGGTGGGCTCCATGAGGCTCTCGTCAAACCCGATCCACGGCCCCGTGACCCAATGGGCCACCGCCTCGTCGAGCGTCGCCTGGGAGATCAGGCGAATGCCGTCGACCTCGCCACCGCAGGCCAAGGCCCCGAAGATCCGGGCCAGCGAGCGGCCGTTGGTGTGGCCGTTCCCGCCGGGGCTCTCATAGCGACGCAGACCCACGCTGTCGAAGCCGCCGGACTGGTTGCACACCTCGGCGCACCGGTCGTCGAGCTCGGGGGGCACGCCGATCCAGGCGTCGACGCCCAAGGGCTCACACACCTCCTGACGCAGGAATGTGCCGACCGTGCGACCGGTGATGCGGCGAACGACCTCGCCGATCAGGTAGCCGTAGGTGACGGCGTGGTAGCTGTGGGCCGTGCCCGGCTCCCACCGGGGGCGCATGGAAGCGAGGGCACCGACGACGCCGTCCCAATCCTCGGGGTCCACGCCGCGCGGCATGTTGGGCAGCCCGGCCCGGTGGTCGAAGAGGTGCTCGACCAGCACGCCCTCCTTGCCGTTCTGGGCGAACTCGGGCCAGTAATCCGCCACGGGCGCCCTCGGGTCGAGCTGGCCGCGGTCGATCAGCATGTTGCCGCACAGGCCGGTGAGACCCTTGGTGGTCGAGGCGACGACGACGATGGTGTCGCGCCTCCCACGCCTTCGTCCGGGCGGCGTCCGACCACCCGCCCCACAGGTCGACGACGGGCCGGCCGTCGACGGTGACGCCGACCGATGCGCCCACCTCGTCGAAGAGCTCCCAGTTCCGGGCGAACGCCTCCCGCACCCCTTCGAACGCCGGGTCGCAGTCGCCCTCGATCGTCACCATCACGTCCCCCTCCCTCCTCGATGCTGCTCTCGCTCGCTGCTGTGCGGGGCCCGGAACGAACAGGAAACGGGCGCCGGACAGGCCCGAGGGCCGGCGGCGCGACGTTCCCTACGACCGGCCGACGACCCTGACGAGCCCCCTGGTCTTGCCTCTATCCCGAGACGTGCCGCCCACCGAACTCAGGAGGCACTGCCCTTCGCCGCCTGCGCCACCAGTCGCATGGCGGCCCCGCTGTCGGCTTCCGACTTGCGCCGGCCCATGCTCTTGACCTCCACGTCCACATCGGCGGCCTCGGCCCGCAGCGCCCGCACCGTGCTCATTTCGGCGCGACCGGTGCGCGAACGGATCGAAGCTGTAGGCCCGCATTGCGTTGAGGTGGGTGATCTTGTTGATCTCCTCCTCCGGCACGCCGGCCAGGCTCTTCCACAGGAGCTCGGCCGCGTGCGGCCAGGTCGAGTCGGAATGCGGATAGTCCATCTCCCACATGATCTTGTCGATGCCGACGATGTCCCGGACGCGGACCCCCATCGTGTCGTCGATGAAGCAGGTCCACACGTGGTCATGGAAGATCTGACTCGGCAACCGGCCGCCGAGGTCGGTGTGCGTCCAGGCGTGGTGATGTTGGTAGACGTAGTCGGCCCGCTCGAGCACGTAGGGCACCCAGCCGATGCCGCCCTCGGAGATCGCGACCCGCAGATCCGGGAAGCGTTCGAATATTCCCGAGAACAGCAGGTCGGTCACCGCCAGCATGCTGTTCACCGGGGTGAGCGCGATCATCACCTCCGGTGGCGCGTTCGGCGTCGTGATCTGCATCGCCGACGAGGACCCGATATGCAGGCACACCACCACACCGCTCTCCGCGCAGGCCGCCAGGAACGGGTCCCAATAGTCGCCGTGGTAGTCGGGGAGCCCCAACTTGGCCGGATTCTCCGAGAACGTCACCGCTCGACAACCCAGGGCGGCGACACGACGCACCTCTGCCGCGGCGAGCTCGGGATCCCACAGAACCGGTAACGAGAGCGGAATGAACCGATCTGGGTACGCCCCGGCCCATTCGTGAATGTGCCAGTCGTTGTAGGCCCGCACGCAGGCCAGCGCCAGATCCTTGTCCGTGGCTCGCAAGAACAGCTGGCCGCAGAAGTGCGGGAAGGTCGGGAAGTTGAGGCCGGCGAGCACGCCCGCGGCGCTCATGTCCCGTACTCGCTCATGGACGTCGTAGCAGCCGGGTCGCATTTGGGAGTACTGGGTCGGGTCCAGGCCGTACTCGTCGGGTGGACAACCCGCCACGGCGTTGAGCCCGACGTTGGGCGCATAGCCATCCTCGAACGCCCACAGGTCGCCACCGTCGGGCATCCTGACCACCCGCGGCGCGCGGTCCTTGTACTTCGCCTCGATGTGGTTGTCGAACACCTCGGGTGGCTCGACGACATGATCGTCGACACTGATCAGAATGAGATCTTCAGCATCCATTGGAACCTCCGGCATGGCGGCAATCGGCAATACCCGACATACGAGTGCGCGACGGCCTACTCGCTATTTGTGGTCCAGCGTAACGGTTGACGACATTGCACCCCGGTTCGCCACCTGCCTGTTTCCCAAACAGGGCCGAGCGGATCGAGCTGTTTGAGCGGAATGGTGGGCGCGCCGACAGCATTTGAGCTACCTCGGCTCGTTCGAAACGGGTCGGCTACTACCCCCGGGATAGAGGGCGGAGGTCAGCAGCTCGAACTGGGCATTTCGCCACCGCGTCCGCCCCGCCTCGGAATTGAGATCGACATCGAGGGCCGCCTCGATGAACGGCCTCAGGAGCATCGGCGCCATCGACAAGATCACGAGCATCGTGGACTCCGTCTGGACGTCGGCGGATCGACGGGCCAGACCGGAGCGCTCCCGCCGAGCGAGGTCCTCCTGGGTGATCCGTGTCGCCTCACAGAACCACCGCAGCGAATCGGGGGACGCCTCGGGAAGCATCTGGCGCAGGTAACCGCCCAACGCGGGCAGCCGATCGAGGAGGCGGTCCAGTGCGGCCTGCCGCTTCTCGTGCGCGTCGGCTGCCGTCATCACCACGCTCGGCTCGCGGGTTGCCTCCTTCAATATCTCCAACACCCAGGCGGACACCTCGTCCAACACCCCCTGCTTCGAGGTGAAGTGGTGGAGCACCAGCGCCGGAGAGACGTCGGCCCGCTCGGCGATGGCCCGTACCGTCGTGCGTGCCGGACCCCGTTCGGCGACGAGCGCGAGCGTCGCGTCCCGGATGCGGGTCTTTGCCTTGAGATCGCCGGCCGCGTACAACTCCTGGTCGACGACCACTACTCATTCACCCAGAGCACTTTGGCTCACTGTGTCGGGCATCTCGAGATGGCAGGTCAATCCCCCATCGATGGGCAACAACACCCCGGTGATGAACTCACCCTCGTCGGACGCCAGGAACACCGCACCGTTCGCGATGTCGCTCGAGAGTCCTATCCGGGGCAACATGATCGACTTGCGCACCGGGCCCATGAGCTCCTCGTTGGCGGTCATCTTGACCATCTCCTCACCGCCGGTGAACGTAAACCCGACGATGATCGCGTTGGAACGGATGCCGAACCTCCCGTAGTCGACCGCGATCTGCCGGGTGAGGGAGTTGATGCCTCCCTTTCGAGGACTGGTAGGACGGTCGGCCCTGGATGGAGAGCACGCTCGACGCCGCTGAAATGTTGATGATTGCCCCGCCGCCTGCCTCAATCATGTGCGGAATCGCGTACTTCGCCGCCCAGAACGTGCCGTAGAGGCCGGTTCGGACCACCTCGTCGAACACGGCGGTGGGTGTGTCCACCACCGAGGTGTCCGGCCGCCCGGGCCCCGTCAAATGTGTGGCCGCGGCGTTGTTGATCAACGTGGTCAGGGTTCCGAAGGTCTGCACCGCGGTGGCGACGGCCTCGCGCACATCGTCCTCGGAGGCGGCGCTCCCCGGCGCGAAGACAACGCTGTGCCCCCGGGCGCGGGCCTCCTCCTCGACGGCCCTGCCGGCCTCGAGCGACCGACCGGTGAACACGACCGACGCGCCTTCCCGGGCGAATCGATCGACGAACTCCCGGCCGATCCCGCGAGTGCCACCAGTGATCAGGGCAACCTTGCCTTCAAGTCGCATCGGAAACCTCCATTTGTTCGAACCGGTGGACCGATGACGCAACCAGCACGGCCCAGTGCGTTGGGTGAATCGGTTGTCCGGGGCGACTCATCCCACGCGAGGGCTTCAGGGAGCCTTGACGCCGATGTTGTCAACGAGCCGAACGCCACCGAACGACGCAGAGACCAGGATGCGCGCCTCGCCTGCAATTTCCTGCAAAGGCGCCAGCGTTCGTGCGTCGACCACCTTCACGTAGTCAACCGGAGCGGTCTCTTCGACCACTCCGGTGAAGATCGTCGCCACCTTCTCGGCGTCGAGCTCGCCGGCGGCCACGGCGTCGGCTGCGGCCCGCAGACCCTGGTAGAGGACGGGAGCAGCCAAACGGTCCTCAGGGGTGAGCTTCTGGTTGCGGCTGGACGTCGCCACGCCATCGGGTTCTCGCACGGTCGGACAAGCCACGATCTCGTAGGGCAGGTAGAGATCTTGAACCATCTTCTGGAGCATCGCGAGCTGCTGCCAGTCCTTCTCGCCGAAGTAACTGCGGCAGGGACCTGCGATGTTGCAGAACGTCGCCACCATCGTCGCCACGATCTTGAGGTGCTCGGGATCCTCCAGCCTCCCGGGGGCCTCCGCAAAAGAGGGAAGGCTGATGAACGTCGAGGACGGCTCGGCGAAGAGATCGGCGCGATTGAGGGAGAAGAAGACGTCGAGGCCGTTGGCCTCGACGAGTGCGAGATCCCGTGTCATGTCGGGTGAGTAGGACGGCGATGAACCCGGCGCCCATTCAAGGTCGAGACCGCCGGACCAGAACATCACCGCCACGTCGTTTTCGGCTTTCGCCCGGCGGACGAGCGAGAGGTGACCCTCGTGCAGCGAACCGGTGGTGCCGACCATGCCCACGGTCCGGCCCGCCGCCCGTTGGTCGTTGAGATGCTGTCTGACCTCCGAGACGCTGTGGATGACGATCATGAGCGCGGCGGAGACGATGCGGGTGGCCACGGGAGCCGGGATGTCGAGCACGGTGCAGCACCCCGGCGGGCCCGCGACGATCCTCGGCAGGCAGTTCACCGCTCGGGCGGCATTCAGTGCGGCGACGTGGTCCAGGTCGTCATCGTCGCCGGCCGGAAGCTGCACCGTGCAGAGGAGGGTCGGGGTGCCCTCTATCTGCACCCGCCAGTTGGGTTCCTCTTCGCTCGAGCGCCACCCGTCGCCGAGCCCCAGCTGTGCCGTCTGCTCGTTGACCAGTTCGAAGAACGGGTGACCGTCGGAGTACGCCGTGAAGGTCCACTTGACGCCGGCCGGCGTGCCGGCCTTGATTTCGAGCCCGCTCGGCGCGAGGAGCAGGTCCTCGGTCGCCATGGCGAACTGCTTGTCGGTGATGCGCAGTTCGTCGAAGGGGATCCCTAGTCCGGCCGCCACCAGCTTGGCGGACTGACGGATCCCCCAGGCCCACTGGTCATCCACCGCGGTCAGCTCCGGTGACTTCTCGGCCGGTACTCCGAATCCGAGACCCAACTGCAGCTGATCAGCCGAGGGGTACGTGGGCACGTAGTCGCTCTGCCAGGCCCGGATCATGCGCACCCGGGACGAGTAGCCCGAGATGAACAGTGGCAGGACGTCACTGATGAGCCCCGGGATGTTGCCACCGGAGAGCAAGGTGGAACCACCTTCCTCGGTCGCTGCCCTGAGTTCGTCGTACTCCGCCTCGCCGGGCAGGTACCAGCCGCCCATGCTCGAGTACACGCTGGTGCCCGCCCGCAGAAACTTGGCGAATGTCGCCGGCTCGTACGTGAGACCGTGCCACGACATGGCGTCGGCCCTCAACGCGACGAGCTCGTCCACGTTGCGCGTCGTGGTGACCCCGATGTTCCCGATGCCAACGACCTCACCGGCATCGCGCCCGGCCTTCTCCTCGTGGTACACGAGCACGCCGACAAGCTCGAAACCGGGGTCGTCGTGCAGGAGCCGGACCACTTGGGAGCCCACGCCCCCGGTGAAGCACACAACCACGCGTAACGCCATGCGGTCCCCCTTCACACGCGCCGGCCGAGCACACGACCGGTGCCCCCCAGGACCATCCGGGCAGAACACTATTGAGAGACGAAATCCGCGTCAAACGATCTGTGCAATTTCCTGTGCACATGTTCAGCTCGGTCGACCGACGACCATGACGCAGGCGTCGGAAGAGGCCGAGGGCGCTCGTTTCGAGCCGGAGATAGATTGCCGCCGAGGTGCTGAGTGCGATCCTCCGGCAGGCCCGAGCGGGCTCAGTGCCCCGGTCTCAGAGCCATTTCCGATCGGCCGCGGTGTCCAGCAGTGCAAGCCGGCCAGACATCAGACGAAGCCTGCCCGGGGACGCAGGCCGCATCAGCCCGGTAGTGTCCGCTGGCGCACGAAAGGATTCGAACGTGGTGACCTTCTCAGCATCTGCCCGGGCGCCTTCTTCCTCGGATCAGCTGCCGTCTTCGGTCGACGTCGTCGTGATCGGCGCCGGGCACAACGGGCTCGTCGCGGCCGGCTACCTCGCCAAGGCCGGCCTCCGGGTCGCGGTCGTAGAAGCGGCCGACGCCCCCGGCGGGATGACGGCCTCGGGCCCGCTCATTCCCGAGGCACCCGGCCACATCATCAACTCCTGCGCGGTCGACATCATCTCGATGTTGCACTCGCGCATCCCCGCCGAGCTCGAGCTGCGCGAGCACGGGCTCCAGCTCGTCAAGCCCGACCCGAGCTACGTGTCGCTCCATCCCGACGGGTCGTCGCTCGCCATCTGGCGCGACAACGCGCGCACGGCGGCCGAGATCGAGCGGTACTCGCGCGCCGACGCCCGCGCCTTCCTGGAGTTCACCGATCTGCTCGATGTGATGATCGGCGCGATCCTCCCAGTCCTCGGAGTCGACTTCGGGCGCCCCGACCCCAAGGCGCTGTGGGCGAGCGCGAAGGTGGCGCTGAAGAACCGCACGACGCCTCGGCGACGTCGCCGCCTTGCTCACGGGGTCGGCCACCGCGGCTACGGAGGAGCGCTTCGAGCACCCGGTCACGAAGGGAGCGTTGGTCAACCTCGCGGCCGGCGCAGGTCCCGTCGACCAGCCGGGCAGCGGACTGGGATTCATCCTGCTCGCACTCCTCGGTCGGGTCGGCGCGGGTCGACCGATCGGCGGCATGCAGTCGCTCACCAACGCGCTCGTGGCCAGCTTTCGCGCCAGCGGCGGCATGCTCGCGACCGGTGCGGCGGTCGAAGAGATCCTGCACGCGGGTCGACGGGTCCGCGGGGTCCGCCTCGAAGACGGCCGGGTGGTCGAAGCCCGCTCGGTCGTCGCCACCTGCGATCCGTGGGTCACACTGCGCCAGCTCGTGGGCGACGGCGTCGTCGACCGCAAGACTGCGGCCCGCCTCGACTTCGCGCCGGCCAACGGAACGGGCTCTGGTCCGTTCAAGGTCGACATGGCGCTGCGCGCGCAGATTGCGGCGCTGCAGCACACCCGTCCCGACGACGTCGACGTGCGCATGCCGACCATGCTCATCGGTACCGAGGAGTCGGTACGCGAGTCCTATGCCGCCGCGGCGCGTGGCGAGCTCCCAGACGATCCCGCCATCTGGGTGGTGGCCCCGTCGGGCGTGGATCCGACCCAGGCACCCGAGGGTCAGGAGTCGCTCTACATCTACTCGCTGGCCGCGCCAGTGCATCCACGCGAGGGATGGGACGCGCTGCGTGCGCCCGCTGTCGACGGCATCCTCGCCAAGCTGGGGAAGTACATCGGTCCGCTCGACGAAGCCGAGATTGGCCGCCTCGTCGAGACGCCCGAGGATCTCGGTGCGCGGCTGCGCGTGCGCAACGGGTGCGTCACCCACATCGATATGGGCCTGATGCGATCCGGGCCGCTGCGTCCCACCATCGGGCTCGGTACCGGCAAGACGCCACTCGACGGCCTGGTGCTCGGTGGCTCCGGGATGCACCCAGGTGGCGGCGTCACCGGCCTCCCCGGTCGTGCCGCCGCCACCCGCACCGAGCGCTACCTGAAAAAGAGCAGCTGAGCGTCGGCGCTGGGCTGTGTCGAGGAACAAATCCGACCCGCGCCTGCCCGCGATTACGACGTCCGTCGTTCCGCTCGGTGACGGTCGTGTCGTGCCCCAGAGTGGTTAGCCAGCCCCCTGCAACGCGAGGACATCGGTTCGGAAGGCGCCGGTGATGCCGTCGACATCGATGGGATCAGCCGGTCGACTGAAGCCGCTCCGCTTGTGGAAGTGCTCCACCAGAGATGGCTCTACGTGGGACTTTGGCACCAGGACCTCGCTCGGAACCGGCCCAACCCGTTCAGCAACCGCGGCCAGCTTTGACCGATCGAGCCCATAGAAGGAGATGGCGTTTTCGCCGAGAATAAGTCGAGCCTCTTGTTCAGGCACTCCTTCGAACGCCGCGGTGATCCATGCCCGCGTGTTCGGCCACGTTCCCTCATGGTGCGGATAGTCAGTGCCGAACATCATCTTGTGGATCCCGATTTGGTGTCGGAGCTCGACTTCGGATCGATGTGTGGAAGACGGCGCCACTGCGCAGTTCCGTTCAAAGTATTCGCTCGGTCGGAGCGCCATCGAGCTGGCAGCTTCGGTGGCCAGGCGGTCCAGGGTTGCAATCGTCTCTGGAACCCAGGTGGCCCTGACCTCGGTGAGCACGAACTTCAGCTCGGGGTGGCGATCGAAGACCCCGCCCAGCATCAGTTGCCACATCGCCTGTTGGGGTCCCCCGGTCAACCGGAACGGCGATGCGGGCGAATCGGCCAGCTCGGTCGCCATCATCGTGCCAAGTCCCTCGATCTGTTCTCTGTCGAGTTCTCCGCCCATGTCGCCCAATTTCTGCGCCATGAGGTCGAAGAATCGGTAGACGAACCCTTGATCGGTGCCCCAACCGGCATGCACGGACAACACGAGCCCGAGGGCTTCGCACGCCGACCAAAACGGCTCAAAGTAGGAATCCCAAAGAGGTGGCAACGCCGTGTTGAACGTTTGACCGGGAACCCCCACCGACACAAACCCATGGCCGGCCAGCCACTCGAGGTGCCGGACCGAGTCGTCCATGTCCAGAGTGGGCCCGGGCTCGGCGACGCCGAACAGGCGCCCCTTCGACTCGGCCATGAAATTCGGCCAGCCATCGGTGATACGCCTTCACGCCAGCGAGCTGTAGTTCCGCCGAATACTCATGATTCGATGTCCCGTACCACAGCGGTGGCGCCCCTTGGGTCCCTGAATGGACGATGTCCGCCGACACTCCCTCGGCGTCCATTTCGCGTAGGCGGACACTGAGATCGTGATCGCCCGCTTCGCCACCGCCGGTCATCGCGCCGCGAAGATCGAACACCTTCATCGCTTCCGCGGTCGGGTGAGCGGGTCCCGCGATGCGTTCGTGGTATTCGTGCGCCTCAGGCAGCAAAGCGTCAAGATCGGCGTGGTACTTGGACTCCAAGTACGCCCGATAGGTTTCTAGCGGTGCGGCGGCGTGCCCGTCGGCCGAGATGATGACAATGGGGTCTTCCACTCGCTACCTCCAAATCAGGGCGTTTCACCGTGTTCGCCAAGTAATTCGACGCTAACACCAAGTCGAATTCCGTTGGCGGGCTGTTGAGAGCGCACTCCGTCCGTCTTGCGTCGGCGCAAGCGATCTCGTGAGTTTGATCGGACCCAGCAGCGTCGACCGCCTCACCACGTTCGAGTCTCGGGGAACGGACAAGCCCCGCGGCGCTGTGGCGGCCGAGGACCGGCATTCGGGGTCACAAGAGCCGAGGGCTGGGAGGGCCGAGGACGGGGGTTCGCTGTAACCTGCGGCGATGATCGCCCCGGCGCTGGCGCGAGGGCGGTGGGGCACGGTCCGCCTGGATCGCCCCGACAGCGTCTCGCTTGGCCAACCGCTCGTAGTCCCTTCGCCACACCGGCTGGGCGAACGGTGCGGGGGCTAGGCGTACGCCGCGAGATCGGAGGGAAACGATGGACTTTGGCATTACGGGGAAGGTCGCACTCGTCGTAGGCGGCAGCAAGGGCATCGGGTTCGAGACGGCAAAGATGTTGGCTGCCGAGGGATGCAGAGTCGCGGTCGTGGCTCGAACCCAGAAGCACATTGATCGAGCGGTAGAGGCCATCCGACAAGATGGCGGCGACGCGCTGGGCATCTCCGCCGACATGACGCAGCAAGATCAGATCGAACGAGCCGTCGCCGAGACGGTGGAGATCTACGGGCCACCGCTGATCGCGATCACCCAAGCCGACTTCCACGTCCGAGGCTTCTTCGAGGAGATCACCCAATATGAGGACTTTGTCGACTCATATCGGACCTACACGATGAGTCAGGTGTACACGCTCCATGCCGTGCTCCCTGCCATGAAGGCAGCCGGTTGGGGTCGTTACGTGCACATCGGGTCGGCAACGGCCAAGGAGCCGGAGATGCATCCGCCGCACACGGTCGCCAACGGCACCCGGCCTTCGACCGTGGGCCTGCTCAAGAGTGTCGCTGACGAGTATGCGAAGTTTGGGATCACGATCAACACGATCGCCCCCGGCTGGATCGCCACCAGAACGACGAACTGGTACCTCGAAACGCATGAGGGCCTGACCGATGACGAGCAACGGCGGACCTGGCTCATCGAAACGGCCGGCGTACCGGCGGGGCGCCCCGGTGACCCCCAGGAGATCGCATCGACGATCGCGTACCTCTGCTCCCACCTCGGCGGGTATGTGAATGGCCACTACATCGCCGTCGACGGCGGTCACCATCGCTCGGCGTTCTGAGAGCGACCAGTCACGCTCCCCCACCGTGCCGGAGCACCGTCACATCGGCAATGGAGGCGGGCCCATGCGCGTCCTCGTCAGCAGCGACCCGGTGGCCAGAAACGAGGTCAGAGGAGCGTGACCGGCTCTCCGCCTCCCGGGGACTGCGTCATCACGTCATCGGATCAGCCGACGAGAGCGCTCTCCATGATCTCATCGAGCACTTCGGGTAGCAGCTCGGGCGCCGGCTTGGCATAGCCACCTCGCTTCTCGAACTCGTCGAGGAGCTGGGCGTCGATGTCGTAGTCGCCGAGGATATCGGCCACTGCTGGACCGACCCGGGCCGCGATCGCGTCGACCGAAGTCGCGTCGAGGCCGTAGCAGCGGACGGCGTTCTCGCCCAGGATCAGCCGTGCGTCGGTCTCCGGGACACCGGCAAACGCGGCGCGCAGCCATTCCCGTGTATTGGGCCAGGTCCCCTCGGGGTGAGGGTAGTCACGACCGAACATCAGGTTCCGCACCCCGATAGCGTCGCGGTCCTCGAGCTCGGCGCGATGGATGAACGACGCCCCCGCGTAGCCGTGGTCGGCCCAGTACTCGCTCGGACGGCGCCGTAGCGGGGTGTCCCCACGCTCGTAGCGGGCGTCCATGTGGGCCATCGTCGCCGGGACCCAGTCGGCGCGGGCTTCAGTGGGGACGAAGTTGAGCGTCGGGTAGCGGTCGAAGACGCCGCCCACCATCAGCTGCCAGAACACCTGGCGGGGGCTGTAGTTGAGGGTGAGGAACTCCTTCATCATGGGATCCTCACCCATCTCCATCATGTTGTTGGTCTGTCGCGAGTTGCGGTCGTAGTCGCCACTCACTGCCGCCGCGGCGCGCTGTTTGAAGAGCTCGTAGATCATTCCTTGGGGCGTACCGAGGCCAACGTGGATCACGAGCGCCATGTCGTAGTCGGCGCAGGCCTGCCAATACGGTTCCCAGTAGGGATCGTGGAACGCGGGCTGCGGGACGGCCGGATCGGTCACGCCCGAAAAGGCGACACCACGAAAGCCGTGCTCGCCACCCCAGCGGATCTCCGCTATGACCTCATCGAGACTCGGGACCGGGGTCTGCTCCACCACGCCGATGAGCCGACCCTCGGCTCCCTCGAGCATGTCGGCCTGCCAGCGGTTGAACGCCCGGACCCCGGACATGCGGATCTCGGCGGCGTAGTAGCTGTTCTGCGGTCCGAAGAACGGGGCGGAGGCGCACTGGTGGCCCTGCAGGAACACCTCGACTGCGATTCCCTCGCGATCCATCTCGGCCAGACGGCGCTCGAGATCCCAGGCGCCGGTCATCCCCCCGGAAGCGATCGCCCCATCGGTGTCGACAACTTTGAGTTGCGACTCCGAGAACGCCCCGATCTTCGACGTGATCTCGAGGAATTCGTTCTCCTCCGCGATCAACCCGTCGAGATCCCGGTGATATTTCGCGTCGAGATACGGCCGGTAGGCCTCGACCAGTGGCCCGGCATGCCCGTCCGTCGACACGATCGCCAGCTTTTTCATCGATCCCCCTCGTCCAGTCGGAGATCTGACCGACCGTTTCCCGACACGCTACCTGGCCGGGGTCGCCCCGCAACGGCCGAACCTCGAATCGACGCGGCTGAGGCGAGCTCGCCCGCATGACCGAGCCAGGCGGGGCGCCACGCTCGCTCCGCTCCATGCGGGGCGGCCCGGTAGGTCGTCGCTCACGGGCGGTCCCTGGGAATCAGATCCCGACGGGATCGGCGGCGAACGCAATGCGCAGCTCCCCCTCGGGGTCGCGCTCGGCGCGGGTCGGGCGGTCGAACACCATCGCCCAGCGCTCGGCGGCATCGTAGGGCCGCCAGTCCGGCAAACCCGTGTGGTTCGGGTTCCCCGTTCGGGCGAAGGCGATCCACGCGTCGCAGAAGTCGTCCACGATGGCCGTGGCGTCCGGCCCGTCGCCCAGGTACGGCGCCCTGTCGGCGTTGTCGAAGGCGAGCGGGATGCACAGGTTGTGGGGGGCGCCCAGGATGCCGCCCAGGATCGGCGACTTCCACGACAGCAGGTAGGCGTAGGCCGGCGCACCACCGGCGGCCGACTTGCGCTCGGCAATGGCGAAACTGCCGGTGAAGAACGACATGCTCCCTGCCCACGCCGAGAGGAATGACGGGTTGGCATACGGGCGGATCTTCTCCAGCAAGGCGATCCGGTCATCGGTGCGCTCGCCCCACGACGCCTCCAGCCGGGGCCGGACCTCGTCGAGTGTGAGGGTTCCGAAGCGGGGGTCGAACGCCTGGAAGAAGGTGAACTCGTCGGGGGTGCAGCCCACCAACACCGGCACGTCACGCTGGGTCGGCGACGGGACCGGGTCGAACGGGTGCGTGGGCAGGGTCGTGCCGTCGAGGACGGGGGCCAGGCCCATGCCGGTCACCCGAGCCGCCCGCAGGGCGGCCGCCTGGGCGGCGGCCAAGACCCGTACCGGCACGTCCTGGATGCGGGCCACGTCGGTCACCGGCACGGCGACCTCCGCCAGAAGAGCCCGGGCCACTGCGTCGCCCTGTTCGGCGGTGACCGAGCGCAAGCCGGGACCGCTCTGAATGGCCGCGCGATGCACGAGACCCTGGGCGCGGGGCATGGCCAGCACGGTCGAGACCTTGGCGCCGCCGCCCGACTGGCCGAAGATCATCACATTGCCCGGATCGCCGCCGAAGCCCGAGATGTTGTCACGCACCCATTCGAGGGCCTGCACCAAGTCGAGCACGCCGGCGGTGCCCGAACCGGCGAACGCCTCCCCGCCGACATCGTCGAGGTGCAGGTAGCCCAGCACGCCGAGCCGATGATTGACGGTCACGACCACGACGTCGCCCCGCCGAGCCAGGTGGTCGCCGAAGTACATCGGGTTGTTGGCCGAGCCATTGGCGAAGCCGCCGCCGTGGAACCACACCATCACCGGGCGCTTGCCGTCGTCGAGCGCGGGTGTCCAAACGTTGAGGTTGAGGCAGTCCTCCCCCATCGGCCCGACATCGCCGCCGCCGGTCGTCTCGATGAGGGCGCGCATCCGCTCGCGGGCTGGCGCGCTGTCCCCCGTGCCGCCGCCCTCGCCGGTGCCCGAGATGCGGCCCAGCTGCATGACGCCTTGCTTGCACCGCTCGCCCCACTCGATGCACTCGCGGACGCCCGTCCACGGCGCCACCGGCTTGGGTGGCAGGAAGCGGTTCGACCCACCCGTCGGCGCGCCGTAGGGGACGCCGCGAAAGCAGGTCGTCCCGTTCTCCGCTGTGAACCCGCTGACGTTCCCCGCTGCCGTGCCCACAGTTGGCGCCATGGCGCACCCCCAGATCTATCTCGGCGCGGACACTAGCCGGGCCTCCCGAGCGGCTGCGGAACGCTGTCACGGCCTCGCACGACATCTTCGCCTCAGGACGGCCCCGACCCCGCGGCAGCCCGATCACCGAGCCGCGACCGCGGGCTTACCTCTGCAACGCCGGCCAGAGTTACGCGGCGTCAAGCACGACTTGGGTGACCTCACGGGCCTGGTCGGCCGTCATACGCCAGCTCGCGGCATTGGCGTTGGCCGTTGCCTGCCCCGGCTTGGCCGCACCAGCGATCACGGTCGCCACCGCCGGCTGGGCGAGCAGCCAGGCGAAGGCCAGCTCGAGCAGCGAGTGGCCGCGCGCCTCGGAGTAGACGGAGAGCGCCTCGACGCGGGCGAAGGTGCGGTCCGAAAGCAACCGTTGCTTGGCCTCGTCGCTCACCTGGTCGACGAGCCGAGTCCCGGTCGGCATCGGTGCGTCCCGTCGGTATTTGCCGGTGAGCATGCCACTGGCGAGCGGGTAGTACGGGACGAAGGCCATGCCGAGCTCACTGGACGCGGGCACGACGTCGTCGAGCGCGCCCCGCTGGAAGAGGTTGAGCGCACTCTGCGCGCTGACGAAGCGGGGCATGCCCGCAACCTCGGCGGCTGCGGCCGCCTCCCGAAGCTGCGCCACCGAGAAGTTGCAGCAACCCACTTCGCGGATCTTTCCGGCGTCTACCAGCTCGCCCAACGCGCCGAGCGTCTCGGCGATCGGTACCGACGGGTCGGGGAAGTGCACCTGGTACAGGTCGATGCGGTCAGTCTGCAACCGGCGCAGGCTCGCCTCGATCGCCAGGCGAGCCCACCGAGCGCTGTTGCCACCCCGCTGGTCGTCACCGTGCGGGCGAGCACCGAACTTCGAGGCGAGCACCACGTCGTCGCGTCGGCCCCGCAACGCCCTGCCGAGGATCTCCTCCGACGCTCCCCAACCGGACGGATCGGTCGGGTCAGAGTAGGCGGAGCCGTACTCATCGGCGGTGTCGAAGTAGGTGATACCGGCGACGATGGCCTCGTCGATCACGCGCCGGCTCGTCGCCTCGTCGCACGACCGGGTGCCGAACTGGTTGCACCCCAGCCCGACGACCGACGCCTGGAGGCTTCCAATCGGTCGTTGCTCCATCGAGCGGAGGAGCGTAGCGGCCAGGAACAGCCGGCGTCGCTTCCGTTACGGTGCGGGTCATGGTCAACCCCCTCGTACGCCAAGCCATCGCACCCCTCCGGTCCGTGTACGCATCAAGCATCGCCGCGCCAACTGCCGTCGAGGCCATGGCCTCGCTCGGGTTGAGCGGCATGCAGGGCTACTACGCGGTGCGCACGCTGGCCCTCGGGCCGGTGCCGCCGCTCGTCGTGCAGTCGCTCTTCTACGGGCACAGCCCTGCCTTCCACGCCAGCGCCGGTACCGGCGTGTGGGACACGGTCACGCCCGACCAAGTGCTGGCGGCCACCCATGACGGGCTCGATCGGAGCCTTGGTCCGGTCTACGAGGGGCTCGGCGATCCCGCACGCGAGCTCACCGCCATGCTGCGGGCCGCCGCCGAACGGGCGTCGACCCGTCCGGAAGGCCGCGGCCTCTTTGCCGCCAATGCGTCGTTGCCGTGGCCCGAGAAGGGACATCACCAGCTCTGGCACGCCCACGTGCTTCTGCGGGAATGGCGAGGTGACGGCCACAACGGCATCCTCGTGGCCGAGGAGATTCCCGCCCGAGAAGCTCTCCTCCTCCACGCGGCGTGGGCCGGCATGCCGCTGCTGGCCATCACCGCGTCTCGGCAGTGGACCGAGGCTGAGTGCGCCCCAGCAATCGCCGGGCTGCAGAAGCGGGGCTGGCTGGCCGACGGCGGCACGCCCACCATCACCGAAGAGGGTCGGCGGCGGCGCGACGCCATCGAGGATGCCACCGATGAGGCTGACGCGTTCGCCTACGAAGCGTTCAGCGAGGCCGAGCTCCAACGTCTGGTGGAGCTGGCCGCCGTGGTCGGGGCCGAAGTCGGCGCCAAGGTCGTGCAGCCCGGCACGCCACCCCCGCGCTGAGGCGCCCCTCCCGTCCTCCCCAACGTGGGTGATCGAAATAGGAGTTTGTGAGAATGGCGCGTTGGGACGAGCAAGCCATTCGGTGTTAGTGCCGTCCCGATCGACGACGAGGAAGTGAGGCGCCCGTGCCCGACAATCCGATACCCATCCCAACGCCGTCGCTGGGTGCCACCTCGCCGGGGTACCGGGGTGGGACCTACCCCCCCTCGCGTCGGATGGGCCAGTTCGACAAGCTGCAGACGGGCAGCTTTCAGGTCGTCGCCGAAGACCAGCTGGTGACGAAGAGATACTTCGGCCTCCGGCACACCGACACGTTCTTCGACGCGCTCGTCACCTCGTCCGCCGGGCAGTTCTACCTGATTTCGAACGCGGTGCAGAGCGGTGCCGACGGATCTCTGGCGGCGGCGCCGTGGCTCGGCGCCTTCCAGGCGACCCCCGATGGCATGGTGCCCGACCCCCGCTACGTGGCCTGGACCGGACGAGCGGTGCAAACCGTGAGCGCCGAGGGCCGGGTGACCTACAGCCTTCCCGACGTGGCCAACCCCGAGGAGTTCAGCTTTAGCGATACCGACTTGGAATGGAAGAGCGCCAACGGCGACGTGCAGCTGAGCGGCGCGTTGGCCGGCAACGGCACCCAGTGGCACCTCCCGTGGAGAGAGCCGGACGGCACCACCGGGGAGATCTTCTACAACCAACAGGGCTACCGGGTGGAAGGCACCTACTACGGCGAGCCGGTGGCCGGACACATCGTGCTCGAGACGATGTGGGGCAATGAGAACTACGGCGACACCTGGTGGGTACGCAACCGCGTCGGCCACTGGGCCTTCTTGGTGAACAACTATGCCGACGGCAGCTCCGAATACGGCCAGTTCCTCTGCGGTGAATACGGTGCTCGAGGCGCAGTGCTTGTGAACGAAAAGGGCGAAGAGGTCTTGAACACGACGAACATCAACGCCGTCGAGGACGACGACGGCCGGGTGGTCTATGACTTCGGCAACGGAGACCGGTGGGAGTTCATCAGTGACCCAACCCGGGGCTTTCCGGCGTTCGGGACCACCAGGCTACGGGTGGGCTCGGCGAGACGGGTCAACGAGGAGCGGACCATCGTGGACGGCAACGGCACGTACCTCACCGCGGAGCGATTGGGCGAGACCGAGAGTTTCCGCTAGCGAAGGCGCCCGCCGGACGACCCGCGTCCGCCGCCGCAGAGCAAGGCCCGCCAGCTGGCGGTTTCCCGGTACCGGCAAGTCCTCGGTCACGGCACCGCTGGGGGGAACGGCATCCGCGAGAAGCGGAGGGCACGCCCAGCCGGGATCGAGTTGTCCGCCAGCTCCGCGACTGCGAATGCGGTGCTGTCCGGGGTCGAGAAACGACGTGCCCGGCCGTGGTGGTGCTCCTCGAGTTGCCAGGCCGGGACATTGCCAGAGGTGGGCAGGCGGAGCGGCTGGCTCTCGCGGGATCACCGCCAGTGGCTGGTTCAGCTCGCCGGGGTCGGGAAATTCACCCGGCCGTGAGCCGGATCTGAGCTGAAAGCGGCAGATCGCGAGCCAGGCCATTTGGCTATATCCACCGCTATTTGCCCGTAGCAACTCATAATTGCCACCCCGGGTGCGGGCAGCACCCCCGATCGATGCGGCCGTACTACCGCACAGCCCGAGAAGGCCACGGTGAGGGCATGCCCAACGACCAGACAGAAGAGGGCAAGGAGTTCGCCAGCACACACACCCGCTTCGTGGTCGGGTACCTCCAGCACCGAGCGTCGAGCGGGGAGCTCGAGGCCGTGCTCAGTCGCGCCGGGGAGTCCCGGAGCGTCGCCGAACTGACCGACCCGATCGCATGGAGCTCTTACTCGCAGTTCCGCAACCTCCTCGAAGCCACCGCCGAGGTGCTTGGGGGCCCCGAGGTACTCGATGAAATCGGCCGGTATTCGTTCGACGCCGTCACCTCGCCCGAGCTTCTCGAGCGAGTTCTGGCCCTGGGCTCACCAGGAGCGTGGATGAGCAACTTCGCCGGCGTGGTGTCGGCAACAGCGCCCGTCGTCGAGATGGAGACCGAGGAACTCGGGCCCACCGAGTGGATGACCCGGCTGGGGCTCCGCGACCCCTACGAGATGTTCCCCGAGCTCTGCCGGTATCTCTTCGGACTCATCGCCGTCGTGCCCAAGATCTTCGGATACCAGGTGCTCCCGACCCACGACGAGGCCTGCCAACTCCATGGAGCCAGATTCTGCTTGCGGCGGCTTCGCTGGTCAGAGGCCGACGAGCCCGACGACTCCCTCGACCATGCCCAATTCCGGGCTCAGCTCTTCGAGGCCCGCCTCGAAGGGTTACAGGAGACGCTCGGGGAGCTGGTGTCGGGTGAAGGTATCGACTCGGTCCTTCCCCGGATCGTGGCGGCGGCGTCCCGGGCGGTGCTGGCACCGGCCTACGTGCTCGCCATCGACGACCCGTCAACGTCGAAGCGCCACATGTACTGCGACGGCATCAGTGCCGAGCACGCCGAGAGCTATGCCGATCCGGATACCGACACCTTTCCCACCGGGCCAAACGTCCTTGCCGTCACCGTGACCTCGGGTCGTTGCCGTTACGGCCACTTGGTGGCCATCCGGCCGAGCGACGGCTACTTCGACGTCCATGAGGCGTCGAGCCTGGAGGCCTACGCCCGAATGGCAGCGGTGGCGCTGGATTCGGCCTCCGCCATCGACACCGCCCGTCGTCAGGCCAGCACCGCAACGGCCCTCTTGGATCTCTCGAATTCGTTGATCCAGCAATCGAGCATCCTCGACCTGGCCGAGCAGCTGGTCCAAGCGGTGCCATTCGTCGTGGATTGCGACCGGGCGGTGGTGGCGTTGGTCGACGACAGCGGGGCAACGGCGCAAATTGTTGCGGTCTTTGGCTACGACCCGAAGACGGAAGTCCGGCTCCGCGAACTCGTTATCTCGGTGCCGGCATTGAGGCAGCGAGAGACGGACCTGATCTATCGGGATCCGAGCGTCCGCGAAAGCTACGACCCAGCCGGTGCCCTTCGCGTCGACACCGCGTCTGTCTTGTCGGCAAATCTCCCGATCAAGGTGGGACACGACCTCCTGGGGTGGATCTCGGTGGACGTCACCGAGCGCGCCGAGCGCCTCCGCAACTCCCCGGATCTCCAATGGAGACTCCAGGGATTGGCCAGTCAGGCCGCCATCGGGATCACAAACGCCCGGCTGGTTGAAGAGATCCGGCATCAGGCCCTCCACGACCATCTGACCGGCTTGCCCAACCGGGTCCTGGTCGTCGACCGGGCCGAGCAGATGCTGGCGAGAGCCCACCGTTACAACACGAACATGGCATTGCTCTTCATTGACCTCGACGGATTCAAGGATGTGAACGACACCTTCGGCCACGAAGTGGGAGACGAGCTGTTGAAGGCCGTCGCCGCTCGCTTCAGCACGGTCATCCGCGAGACCGACACAATCGGCCGCCTGGGCGGCGATGAGTTCGTGGTGTTGGCCGAGGGGGTGGGGCACTCCGCGCGCCCCCAAGAGGTGGCCGACCGGCTGATCGCTTCGCTGGCGCAGCCATTTCACATTGTTGGCAACGGGAATTTGCCGATTTCCATATCGACGAGCATTGGCATCGCGGCGGGGTGGCGCGAGAGCGCCCAGGAACTACTGCGGGACGCCGATGTCGCCCTGTATGCGGCCAAGGCCGCGGGCAAGCGGTGCTCGATACTCTTCGAGCCCGAGATGCAGGTGGCCGTTCGTCGGCACCACGAACTCGAAAGCGACCTCCGATCGGCGCTTCCCGATGACCAGTACTTTCTCGTCTATCAGCCGGTGTTCGATCTCAGGCACATGAAGGTGCTCGGGGTGGAGGCGCTCCTTCGTTGGCAGCATCCGCTCCGGGGCGTCATCGGCCCTGACGAGTTCATCCCGGCCTTGGAGGAGACGGGAATGATCATCGACGTCGGAGCGTGGGTGCTCGATGAGGCGTGCCGCCAGAGTCGCGAATGGTTGGACCGAGGACGCGCCATCAACATCTCCGTCAACGTCTCGGGTCGACAGCTCGAGGGCGACGCACTGATCGAACAGGTCACGGCCGCCCTCCAGCACCATTGCATCGATCCCGACCTGCTGACCATCGAGATCACCGAGACGGTCCTGATGCGCGACACGGCTGACGCGCTCAAGCAGCTCAATGCCCTGAAGCAAGCCGGAGTTCGCATCGCCATCGACGACTTTGGGACCGGCCATTCTTCCCTCGCCTATCTGAGGGAATTCCCGGTGGATTCGATCAAGATCGATCGCAGCTTCATCAGCGGCATAGACGAGTCGTCCGAGGGGAAGGCGCTCATCCAGACGCTCATCCAGCTTGGGAAGGCCCTGAACATCGAAACGGTGGCCGAAGGCATCGAGGAGAAATCCCAACTCACGGTGCTCCAAGAAGAGCACTGCGACAGCGGTCAAGGATTCCTATTCGCCCGACCGATCTCGGCTGGGGAAGTCGAGCAACTCTTCGAGGTCGTAAGCCGAGCGTAGAGGTAGGGGCCGCCTTCCCTGCCCTTCCTCACGCTCTCAGCGGGGTGCAATCTCGCGGCCGACCGGCGCGCGACCCTTGGAGACGATCCAGCCGAGCGCAAAGCGCTCCCCGTCCTCGTGTTCCTCATGCTGATCGCCGGATGCTTCCATCACCCTCCCGATGGACGCATTTCGGTGAACTAGGCGCCGGTGAAGTCGCCGTCAAAGGCGTGGTGTGAGGGACGACCAAGCTGACGACAGAAGGTAGTTAGCTCACGATTACTCGGACGCGGGCGATGTTCTCGATCCGTCGACCGACCGCGCCGACATCACCATCACGGTGTGCGGTTACCTTCACCGCCGGGAAATATGTGCCGGCTTCGGTGAAGGTGTGGTCGACGCTCGAGGTCATTGCCACCTCGGTGCCGTCGATGTCTGGGGCCGAATACGGGAACGCCCCTTTCCCGTCGAAGTCCCACGCGACGCCAATGATCGTCCCAGCCCCCACCGGGACCTCGGCCTCGACCGATAGGCGCACCGCGCCACCGGCAGCGACTTCGGTCCGTGCGCCGCCGTTCGCTAAAGCGGTGACAACTGGCTGGATGCCGCCGCGCTCGGCGGCCGTGGCTGGGAACACGAGCGGGCCGCCGGGTTCGATCGTGACCCCGTGCGACCCGAGCGGCTTCACGCCGTGCTCGACCCAAGCGACGAGGTCGTGGAGGCTCTGCTCGATCGTGCCCTTCCAGTCGATAAGGCGAGTGAGTGGACTGATTGCGTCGCGCTGCGGGACGGCGGAGGCGGGCACGTGCTCCGCATTCTCGGTCCAGCGGAGGACCCAACGGTCCTCGCCGCCCGGGAACTGATGGTTGCGGGGCCAGATCGACGAGTCGTGGCTGTGCTGGACCGTCAAGACCTTGCCCTGGAACTTGCCCTCGAAGGCCGGCGCTCCCATGTGACCGCCCATGATCGGGCCCGCCGGGGCCGGGCGCTTGGGGTACAGGGACTTCCCATCGACCACCAGGTGGGCCTGGGCCGGATCGTCGATGTTGACCAGGTGTCGGTGGCGATAGCAGTAGGCGAGGAACTGTGTGTTGTCGATAACTGCCTCGTCGCCCACCTCGACGCCGTCGAGACGGAGGTTGCCGGCTTCACCGATGCTGTCGACGAGCAAGACCTTCTCGCCGTCGAGCACCCCGGTGCACCAAAGTTGACGGCCCGCGGACCTGCCGGTAGCGATCTTGATACTGGCTCCCTGCAGAAAGCCGCTACCCGTTGTGATGCCCTCCAACACGACGCCGCAGGCCAGGTCCGGCTTGCCCAGCAGGAGCGTCCGTCCGCCGAGCTCTCGGGCGGTCAGCACACGCTCCACCTTCACGCGTCGCTGGTCGATTAGGTCTGTCTCTAGGTGCTGGGGTTCGTCGTGGCCGAGGTAACCAGGCTCATTCCAGAAGTCGTGGTCGTAGTAATCGGGATCTGCGCCACGCCACTGCTCCGCGGACCATGCCCAGGCGGAGATCTGACCCATCGGGGCGGCGATCATATATTCGACACCCCGGGGGAATCCGTCGCGATAGAGGGCCTGGAGGGCCTGTCGCTGATGTCCCGTGAGGTGCTCAAGGGGGTCGCCCGATCCCCCGGGCTCGACGGCATCGACGATGCCGGCGAGCCGCGGACCGAGAACGCGCATCGCGTTATACAACGTCGAGAAAATCGCACCTGGAGGACCGACGTCGTGAGACGGGGCGGCGGTCGCGCCCATGAAGGTGAGGGCACCGGCCCAGACATCGTGAACGTTCTCGATGCACATGGCGCCGCGGACGGAGCCACCACTGCCACCGAAGACGTAGCCATGGTGCGGCGCCATTCCATAGTGCTGCTCAGCGATGTGGCTGCCGAGCCGGGCGACCTCGGCACTGGCGCGGTAGCTGTAGATGGTCGAGTCCTTCCCCGCCTTCGGGCAGTCCTCGGCGCCCACGTGTCCCTGGTTGCTCTCGACCATGTACGCCCCGACGCTGAGCGCGAAGTCGAATCCGCCGATCAGTTTTCCGATCACCCCGTCGACGCTGTCGTAGCTGTGCTCGCTCCCTCCGAGACCCCCCTCCAGCGGCTGAATGAAGCGACCGTCGTACACGTCGGCCGGCGGGAAATAGAGGGAGAATCGTGTTCCGGTTCCCTCGTAGCCGCCATGGAGGTAGAGATGGGGGGACGGTACGTCGCGCTCTTCTGTGCGATCGATGTACGGGCCCTCGAAGAAGGTGTCGGTCGGGACGTAGCCGTCGATCAGCTTCTCGATGTCCATAAGGCCCCCCGTAGTCGTATCCGCTGCAGCCGGCCGGGTGATCTCGAAGGAGTCGGGCTCGTGGCCCTCGGGCCCCTGTGCGTCCGGCGCGGCCGACTATCGCACCGTCGCATCCGCCTTGTCAACGGTGTTGACGCACCAACCACTTTTGCACGATCCGGCTCAAGCGACAGCGACGAGCGACGTCTGTCCGCTGGTCGCACCTTCGATGACGTCGAGGACTGACGGCAGCGCGCTCCACGAGCCCAAGCTCCACCAGCACACAAACGACAGAGGGATGACTACCCCCAGCTGAGCGACTTGACCTCGGTGAACTCCTCGAGTCCGTGGTGGCCCCACTCGCGGCCGAGCCCGCTCTGCTTGTACCCGCCGAAGGCCCCGTCGATGCCGATTCCCGTCGGGGTGGCACCCCAGCCGGGGCCTTGACCCTTGCCCCTTCCCACGTCGGTCGGTTCGCCACCCACTCTCTGGGCAGAAATCAGCCCGGCGCGGACACGCCGCGCCACATTGAAGGCGTGGGCCGTGCTGCCCGAGACCACGCCTCCGCCCAGCCCGTAGATGGAGTCATTGGCGATGCCAACGGCTTCCTCGTCGCTGCCGTCGTAGGGCACGACGGTCAAGACGGGCCCGAAGATCTCCTCTTGGGCGATACGCATGTCGTTGCGGCCGACGAACACCGTGGGCTCGAAGAAGAAGCCCTTCTCCAGACCCGCGGGACGCTTTCCTCCGGTGACGAGCTCGGCACCCTGCTCCAAACCCGAAGCGACGTATCCCTCCACCCGGTTGCGCTGTTGCTCTCTGATCAGAGGCCCGAGATTGGTCGCCGGGTCTCGGGTGTCGCCGATCTTGATGCCCGCGGCCGCCGCGGCGACACCTTCCTTGTAGGCATCGAGGAACCGTTCGGGGAGCACCAGCCGGGTCTGGAGGACACAGCCCTGACCGCAGTGTCCGAGCACCGCACCGAAACCGATGCTGGCCACATACTCCTCGGACACGTCGAGGACCACCTGGGCGGACTTGCCCCCGAGCTCGAGGGCCACCTTCTTCACCGTTCCGGCGGCGTTGGCCATGATGTGGCGTCCCGTGGCTGTGGACCCCGTGAGGGTCACCATGTCGACGAGTGGGCTCCCGGTCAGCTCGTTGCCGACGTCGGCCGAACCGGTGATGACGTTCAAGACGCCGGGGGGGAGACCCGCCTCCTCGGCCGCTTGGGCGATCAAGAACGCGTCAAGGGGGGTCCATTGGTGCGGCTTGAGCACCACCGTGCAGCCGACGGCCAGCGCCGGAGCCGCCTTTACGACGTTCAACATGTACGGGAAGTTGAACGGCGTGATGGCCGCCACCACGCCGACGGGCTCTCTGATGAGGGCGGAACCGGCCATGGACGTGGCCCCACCCGTGGGCGCACCCATCTCCAGCCACTGGAGCTCACTGGAGGCCTTCTCGGCATTGGAATGGAACATCGCCGTCGATCCGCCCGCCTGGACGGCGTCGGTGATGAACCCGACCGATCCGGTCTCGGCCACGACGAGCTCGCGCAACTCGGCCCCCCGGCGCTCGAGCACCTCGGCCATGGCGACGAGAATCGCCCCCCGTTCCTTCGGCGTCATGTAGGGCCAGGGGCCCTCGTCGAAGGCCTTCCGGGCGGCCTCGATGGCGGCCACGGCGTCCTTCGCCGACGCCTCGGGAACCTGACCGATCGACTCCTCCGTGGCCGGGTCGATGACGTCGAGGACTCCACTCCCTTCCCCCGACGTCCACCTGCCGTTGATGAACAGGTCGAATTTCCACGAAGTGCCCATGGCTGCTGCTTCGGTTCGTCTCGGACTTCTCGCTCCCCACGAAGGGGATTCCGCGAGGCTACGCCCGGCTATCCAGCGAGGAAAGGCGGTTTGTCGATCCTCGTCCGCTTCTGTCTTGCACCCACATTGCTTCTGTTTCACCAGTTGATTCTCGGAATCCGAGCGTGCCGCCCGGGCGCGAACGCTGCGCCCTTTGGGCTCGGATCACTGCAGGCCGAACAGCGTCTTTGCGTGTCCACCGAGCAGGGCATCCACCGTCGATTGGTCGACTCCCTGATCGGCCAGCATGGCTCGGGGCTCTTCGGGGCCCGCGGCATCGTGGTTCGGATAGCGCGAGCCCCACGCAGCCTTGCCGCCCAAGACGTCGGGCATCCGGGCCACCGCCTTCTCCCAGCTGTCGAAGCTGACGAGGAGCGGGTGTCGCTCCCATACCTCTTCGGGTTCGAGGCTCACGGGCACCGATCCCATCCCGCCCAGCCACAGGTAGGTTTCGCACTTCTCGAGGGCGAGCGGCACCCAGCTGCAGCCGGCGTGGAGGATGGCCAGCTTGAGCTGGGGCAGATCCTCGAGGAGGCCATGGAACATGGCCGCCGTCACGAACAGGTCGGCGTCCTGCATGTAGGCGATCGGCTCGGCCACCGTGTGGACTGCGCCCACCCCCGAGCTCACCCGCTCCGTGAAGCCGCCGGAGCTGATGGCGTCGGGGCCGGTGATGCCGAGGAACGGGTGCACGCAGGCGACGAGGCCGAGCTCGGCTGCCTTCTCCCACACCACCCGGTAGGGCTTGTCCTCGATGAACACCGGGCGGGGACCCTGGTTGCCTGCACCCATCATCGCCGCCAGTCCCCCGCCGAACGCCTCGGCGTTGTCCAGCTTGTAGAAGCTCGGCCGGAACATGACGGAGCCGAAGCCCTTGGCCGCCGCGCGCTCGAGCTCGGCCAGGGCCAGGTCGGGGCGCTGCAGGGGCAGGACGGCGACGGGATGGAGCCGACCCTCACCTTCGGAGGCGAAGTCCCATACCCAGTCGTTGTAGGCCCGGGCCAGGCTGACCGCGGCCGCCTCGTCGACCACCTGGGGAAGGTACTCGCCGAAGAGCGTCGGGAAAACCACCTGCTGGGCCACTCCCATGGCGTCGAGGTCCCGCAAGCCGGGCCTTGGGATCGGAGGCGCCGGGGTTCAGGGGGTGGAAGGCCTCGGGATCCAGTCCCCCGACGTCCTCGACGCTCATCCCCGGATGCCACACGGCCTGACGGATGATCTTGGACCGGTTGAGCTCCTTGGCCGGGCCGCCGTTCAGCACCGTGGTGCCGTTCCCCTGGGCGTCGACGCTGTGGTGGAACGCTGCCTTGGCCGCGTCGCGCTCGGTCCGCCGGGACGAAGTCCTCCCAGATGGCTGGGGGTTCGTAGACGTGGCTGTCGATGTCGATGACGTCGGCCATCAGTACGCCGCCGCCTCTGCGCCACCGCGCATGGCGGCCATGCGCTCCATCATCGCCTGCATCTGGCTCTCGGGGTCGAGGCCGAGTGCCTTCATCTCGTCCACATGCTCGCGAGGGTGCGACACGATCTCGGCGAACTCGGCGAGCTCCTGGCCCTGGGGGAACCAGTCAGGACGATCGATCGGAGGCGCCTCCTCGGTGACGAACATCTTGGGCTCGATGCCGTAGAAGCGGGTGGCGTTGCCCCCGAGCAGCTTCTCTCGGACCTTCTGGGGCGTGCCGGCCTTCTCCATGTTGCGGATGCCGCCCCAGACATCGGCTCCGTCGTGGTGGTAGGCGTCCGAGGCCCAGATGCCGATGTTCTCGAAGCGGTCCCACTGACGGAACACGCCATGCTCATCGGACTCAAAGCTGATGACGCACTGCTCGGCGAAGGCCTCCGACGGCAGTCGGTCGCCCTTCTTGGTCCGCGCTCACTCGCGTACAGCTTGAAGAGCCGGTCGGTGGTGTCGAGCGCGTAGGGCAGCCATTCGGCGTTGGACTCGAAGATCGCCATCTTCAAGCGGTCGTAGCGGTCGAGGAAACCGCTCGAGCAGCACCTGGGCCAGCCACGACTGCATCTCGTGGATGAACGAGAACGTCTGGGAGTCGGTGCCCGCCCGGGTGAAGAGCTCCCCCGGTGAGCAGATGAAGTCCTCTCCCAACGGGTGGGCAACTCCGGGGGCCGGGAAGGTGTGCATGCCGAGCACCATCCCGGACTCCTCGAAGGCCCGGAACACCTCGTCGTAGTCGCCGCCGCCGGCCATCATCGAGGCCCGCAGCTCGTTGGGGTACTTGGCCTGGGCGTCGATGGGCCGGATGAGCCCGACGGGGTGGCCGAGCGCCTTGGCCCGGAAGATCTCCTTGGCCGTGCGCGCCGGGTCCTGCACCGGGAGCAGGGCGGCGCCGTACAGGCGGTCGGGAGCCACCGAGCACCAGTCGACGAGGAAGTCGTTGTAGGCCTGACAGAAGACGTCGACCCCCTCCTCGCTCTCGGCGAAGGGCAGGTGCATGATCACCATCGTCGGGATCACGAGCACCTGGTCGATGCCCATGAGGTCCATCTCCTTCAGACGGGCCAGGCCGTCGAGGGCGCCGTCGTGGTGGACGTAGGCACGCTGCTCGTCGGTGAGCGCCAGCGAGTTCAGCTTCCGCATGATCTTTTTGTTCATCTGCGGGCCGGCGATGCAGATCGGGTTGTAACCCCCACCGAACTGATCGTTGCCACCGCCGAGCACCGGCGTGTCACCGTTGAGCCAAGCCGAGGCCTCGTCACGCCAATAGGTGTTGCGGACGAGCTCCTTCTTCGCCTCGGGCACGTAGTCCCAGATCTGCTTCGGATCGTTGATGTGGGCGTCGCAGTCGAAGACCGGAAACGACTTCGTCAGCCTGTCCATGAGGGCCTCCCCCTGATCAGCCCTTCGGCATCGAGCGATCCCGAGACAACCGGTCCCTTGCGCACCGTGGGGCACGCTCGATCCGAAGGCGCGTCGCCCAGATTGGGGTGCGCGGTATCTAGTACATCGTACTATTAGGCGCCCCGGAGTCAAGGGCCGGCGCGCGCTCGAGCGCGGGCTTCGGCCTCCCGAGGGAAGATCGCTCGCCACCTACTCCGTCGAGCGATGGCCGGTGCCCGGAGCGCCGCCGTGCACCAGGCGGAGCTCGAGACCGTCGAGCAACGTGTTGAGTGCGAACTCGATGCCGCGGCCGGTTTCGGGCCGGCGCACCCCCGCGGCGGCGAGGTTCGGGTACTGGTTCGGGTCCATGGAGGTGAAGTCGACGTCCTGCAGGCCTCGCGGTGTGTCGGGTTGTTCCGCTGCCTCTGCATACGTCTCGTCGTCGGTGACGTCGTCGCTGGCTCCTCCGAAGAGAAACCCGATAGTCAGCGAGCCGATGGCGTCGACCCCCTGGAAGAGGTCGTCCCCGGAGAACCCGGCATTCCGCAGAGCGCCATAGATGTCGTTGGTCATGCGGAGGAGTTGCGGTCCGGGCGCCACGCCTCCGGCGAAACCGGCGAGCACGCGTCGGTGCCGATGCAGGATCGAAACGAACGCCCTGGACACGAGCAGGACCTGTTGGCGCCACGGCATGTCGGACGGCGGGGTTGGCACACTACGCAAGAGCGCGTCCACCACCACCGACGCCAGCTCCTCACGGTTCGCGACGTACCAATAGAGAGACATGACGCCACAGTTCAAGCATTCGGCGACTCGGCGCATCGTCAGCGCCTCGAAGCCCTGCTTGTCAACGAGGTCGACGCCGGCATCGATGATGCGCTCCAGCGTGAGCAACGACCGATTGCCGCCGCGACGCCGGACACCCGAGGGCCACCACGGGAGACCACTGTCACCCTCGCCGTCAACCCCGTCGGAGGGACTCACGGCCCCACCGTACTTTTCTCGCTCGTCAATCAGGAATCTTCCTCTCATGGCCGCGCCTGCCGGTTGTCGCGAAGTCCGAGTGAGCTCCCCCGGCGTCTGGCCGCGGACGCCGCAGGGGCGAGCAGCGCAGCGCAGCGCCGAACTCGACGTCATCTCTTGACCGGCACCGGCCGGCCGGGCGGCTTCAGCTGTCTTCGTCGCGCCTGTACGAGTCGAGCAGTGCGCCGGCCGCGTTCACGAGGGAACTGGTGTCGACGTAGGCGTGTTGGGTCGCCGCGTGCATATCGCGCATGCAACGCCCGAGTGGGTGTGGTTGGCGCAGCGACGCAGAACCGGCCCACCGATATGCGAACTCGACCACCTCGTATGCAAGCTGCGTCGTCACCGTCGCCGACTGCCGGAGCCGCGCCAACTGCTCCGCCGTCATCGGGTTGCCCCGGTTGACCTCGTCGGCTGCGGCGCCGAACACCTCGAACACGTACGCCCGCACTGCCCGCAGCCGTCCCTCCTGCATGGCAAAGTCATGCCGGAACAGCTGCTGCTCGACCACCGGTACGGCACCGAGACGCTGCTTCCCCGCGTCGACGATGGCGACGAGCTCTTCAAGCGCACGCTTCGCCAAGCCCAGAGCGACCGCGGCATGGCCCGCGGCGCCGACACCCTGGATGCCCATCCGATAGGTCGGACCGCCTCGGCGGGGCGCGAATGCCAACCGTGAGAAGGTGAACCCACCGGGCACGAATCGGTCCGTCACCGAGTAGTCGACGCTGCCGGTCCCGGCGAGCCCGAGCACGTCCCAGTTGCCCAGCATCGTCACGTCGTCGCGCGGTATGACGCACACCAGCTGGTCGGTGTCGTCGGGAATCGTTGCGCCGGCGGCCATCCAGGTCGCGTGCGTGGCACCGCTTCCGAAGCTGTAGTGACCGGTGAGTCGGAAACCGCCGTCAACCCGATCGGCTCTTCCGGTTGGACCGAGCATGCCGGCGACGATGGCGAGATGATCGCGGTCCGGGAAGAGGGTCGCGACTGCGTCGTCATCGCATCCGGCGGCAGCGAACGCGGTCCCACCGGCGTTGGCCATCAGCGTCCAGCCAGTCGAACCATCGGCCCGGCTGAGCTCCTCGAACAGCGCGATCTGGCTCAGGATGTCGAGCTCTTCACCTCCGAGCTCTTTGGGTACTGCCACCCAGAACAGTCGTTCGTTGCGGCAGGCGTCGACCAATGTCGCGGTGAGCGCTCCCTGCGCCTCGCAGGCCTCGGCTTGGGCCTCGATCAACGGGACGAGGCGCACGGCACGCTCGAGGGGTAGCCCGAGCACCCCCCGTTCGGGACGGGTCGTGTCTTCGATGGTGCTCATCGCCACAGCTTGTCGTACCCGGGTGCCGACGTCACTCCCGGCGCTCGTCCAGATCGACCGGTCACGTCAACAGCTCTTGGATGTCCGCCGCGGTCATCGCACCGGATTCGAAGTCTCCGGAGTCCATGACGTTGGCGACCAGAGCGCCCTTTTTCGCCTTCAGGGCCATGACCTTCTCCTCCAAGGTGTCCTTGGCCACCAGGCGGTAGACCATGACCTTCTTGGTCTGGCCGATCCGGTGGATGCGGTCCACGGCCTGGGCCTCGATGGCCGGGTTCCACCAGGGGTCGAGGATGATGCAGTAGTCGGCCTCGGTCAGGTTGAGCCCGAACCCGCCGGCTTTCAGGCTGATGAGGAACACGGGAGCCGTCCCGGTCCGAAAGCCTGAGATGACGTCGTCGCGTTTGCGGGTCCTGCCATCCAGGTAGCAGTACTCGATCCCCGCGTGGACGATTCGCTCCCGGGCCAAGTTGAGGAAGCGGGTGAACTGGCTGAACACCAACACGCGGTGCCCGTCGGCCACGATTTCCTCGAGCATCTCCATGAGGGCGTCGAGCTTGGTGGACGGAACCTTGGCGTGCTCGGGGTCGACCAGCGACATGTCGAGGCTCGCCTGGCGCAGCAGCGTGAGCGACCGGAAGATCTCGAATCGGTTCCTCTGCATGTCCCCCAACAGTCCGAGGACCTTCTGACGCTCCCGTTGCAGGTAGGTCTGGTAAAGCCTCTTGTGCTTCGAGTTGAGTTCGAGCTCGAGGATCTGTTCCTGCTTCTCGCGGTAGGTCCCGGACGACCTGGTCCTTGGTCCGGCGCAGCATCAGCGGACGGACACGCCGGCGCAGCTGCGCCAGCCGCTCGGCGTCGCCGTTCTTCTCGATCGGCGTCCGGTAGTGCTCCGTGAAGCGGTCGGGATTGGCGAAGAGCCCTGGTGCTGTGATCGACAGCAATGACCACAGTTCCATCAAATTGTTCTCGATCGGCGTCCCCGTCATGGCCACCTTGAACGGAGCGGGCAGCATCTTGGCCCGCTGGTATGCCTTCGAGCTCCGGTTCTTCGCAAACTGGGCCTCGTCGAGGAACAGCCCGGCCCAATCGAGCGCGGCGTAATCGTCGTACTCGATGCGGAAGAGCGCATAGGAGGTGATGACGAGGTCGACGTCGGCGGCGATCGTCTCGAGGGCAACGCCCCGGCGAGTCTCGGTCTCGGTGACGATGACGGGTCGGAGCTCCGGGGGCGAACCGGCGGCACTCGGACGCCCAGTTCCCGACGACGCTCGTCGGGGCCACCACCAGGTACGGGGACTCGGCGAGCCCATGCTCCTTGGTGTGGCACATCAGCGCCAACGCCTGGATGGTCTTCCCGAGCCCCATGTCGTCGGCCAGCACTCCGCCGAGCCGGTGCTCGTAGAGGTAGGCCAACCAGTTGAAGCCGGTCAGCTGATAGGGCCGGAGCGTGGCATCCAGGCCGTCGGGAACGGCGTGCTCGATCCGGCTGCTGGCCTCGCTGAGCGCTCGCACGGAGGCCTCCCAGTCGCGAGCCTGAGCACTGATCACCCCAAGGCGCTGCAGGTCCTCCCAGAGGCTGGCCTGAAATCGGCTGAGACGGACGCTGTCGCCGGACACCGTCGCCCAGCGTGCGCGCCTCTGCGATGAGCTCAGCGAGCTGACGCAGCTCGTCGCGGTCGAGCGAGAAGTACGTCCCTGACGGAAGGATGAGATGCGACCGTCCCTCAGCCAGGGCCACGAAGAGGTCAGCGAACGGGACATCCTCGCCGTCCACGCTGACCGCGACCGAAAGGTCGAACCAGTCCCTGTCGCTCGACTCCGACCCTCCGAGACGCACGCTCGGCGCCTCGAGGACCTCTCGATACTCGAGGGGCGTGCCGTCCTGCCTCGATCTCGACGCCGTCGACTTCGAGCAAGGCAGGGAGAAGTTCGGAGACGAACAGCACGGCCGACATTCCTTCGAGGCAGACCTCCGGGGCGAGGCGTTCACCGAGGAACGTCGTCTCGAGCAACTCGGGCACAGAGCCGACCACCCTCATCACCGCATCGACGATGGCGTTCTCGGCGGCCAGGTCGCCGGTGCCCTTTGACGCGGCCCAGAGCGGCTCTGTCCACTCGAGTCCCGCGGCCCCTCGAGCCCACCTCAGCTCAACCCGTTGGGCATCGAATTGCTTGACGGTAAGCACCAGGGTGGGCTGGGGCAGTTCGGGAAGGTCGACGGACTGGTCGCTCGAGCGCACCTCGATCCGGCGCGCCAACTTCGGATAGAAGTCGCGACAGGAACCGCTCCTCGTCGCGTCGTGGGACTCCCACCGGTTCGGAGCGAAGGAAGGCCCGAAGGCCCACGTCCACCGGTGCAGCAAGCGAGGCCAGGGAGAGATGAGCGGCGCCACCCGCACTGCGGTGATCGCCCCACCAAGCGATGCCGTGGCCCGACTCTCCGATCAAGAGGGACGACGCCAGGGGCACGTCCTCGTCGTCGATCAGGACATGGGGTCGGAGCTCGAGACCCGAGTCGACACGGGTCACGTCGATGGTGACCTGCGCCGGCCGTGCTCGAAGGTCGACTGGCACGGCATCGCGCCCGAATCCAAGGAGCGGCAGCTGAAGGTCTCGCGCCTCGATGAGCAGGTCCCAGAGCCGTCGGCTGTTGATCGTCTCAAGCCAGATCGCATCGGGCGTCGCGCTGTAGTAGGACCCGCCGGCGGACAACCGGCTCAACGCCAAGAGCTCGGTGAGGACCATCAGATGTTTCGCCCTTCGGCCGCGCACCGAACGCCCGTAGGTGGAGTAGTCGAGCCGCGACCACGAGATTCCGGCCCTGACCCAGTTGTCGGTGTGGTTCCGGGCGACCGGTCGAACCCGGATCCCCGGCGTCGGTGCGCTCGATCGCGACGCGCTCGGAGGCGAGGTCATGACCAGTTCGAACTGGAGCCCGATCTCGGCTGGCTCTGACTCGAGAGCACCCGACTCGGTGCCATCGACCACCGCATGCAGGGGGACCTCCCAGCTGGGTGCCTTCTTGGCCGGCTGGACACCAGGCCATCGATCGGCGCCGGCCGGGAGCGCATTGCCTCCTCTCGCGCCACCCACGATTCGAACGACACGCTCCTTGCCAGTGGCCGGGTCAAGATCCGATGGCACGGACTGGGGGGCGGCGGCAATAAGCAGCGCGACGGCGTGCTTGCAATTGATCGCGACCGGGCAGCTGCAGGCGCCGTCGATCGCGACAATGCGGTCCGACGGCGATCGCGTCACGATGATCGATACCGCGTACGGAGATCGGGCCCCGCCCTGGACCTCGCCAAACAGGCGTGTGCCGTCGTTCGTCCACTGACTGCTTCGCACCGCCCCCTGGCGGGCATAAGCGCGCCCACGGCCGAAGGTCGTCGGCCCGACGAATCTGGTCACGATCTCCGCTTCGAGCGGCGTGAGCACCCTTTCCCACCTCTCTGCGTCCGCCTAGTGACGGTAGCGTGCACGCCCGCGCCGCCCAGAAGGACGCCGGCAACGATCGCTATGGCGAGCTACGCCGTCGTGGCGGACCAGACGACGCGCCGCTCACAGCAGTAACGGTGCGCCGAACCATGGCGTGTTGCATCGAGCACTCGCTCGGGCACTCCGCTGGGAGAGGCGGAGGGTCAATCCGGCCCGGCGGCACAGCTCGCTCGGCTATCTCACCCCGAACGAATTCGAAGACGTCCACTCAACCCCCAGCCAGCAGGCCACTTTGCCCTAAGAAGTGGTCCACCGAATGGGGTCAAGCCCAATTGGAGCGGACGACGGGATTCGAACCCGCGACCCTCACCTTGGCAAGGTGATGCTCTACCAGCTGAGCCACGTCCGCTTGTTGCCCCCACAGGTTACCGCTGCCTCAGGGGGTCGGACGAAGTTCCCCCCGGGGGCTCCTCGTCCGGGCCGCCGCAGCCTCGACCATTTCGTCGAGGGATTCGACGACCCGAGCCCCGAGATCGCCGATGTCGGGGATCAATCGGCGGCATCCGAGCAGGCCCACGTAGAGCTGGTCGCGGAAAGACATGGCGGTGATGTTCAAGGCCGCACCATCGGTGATCGGGCCGATCGGGTAGAGCTCGGCCACGCGTCCACCGGCCCACCAGAGATCGAAGGTGGGTCCCGAAATGTTCGACATGGTCAGGTTGACGGGCGGGGCCACCCGGTCGAAGAGCCGGAGCTCGGCGACGCAGCGGGCGGCGATGGACGCCAGCGCCGGCACCGTCAGCTGTCCCAGCTCCGCCAGGAGCGAGCCGCTCAGCACTTCCTCCTGCTCCTTGGCCGCGGTGGCCGACCTCGACACGCCCAGCAACCGGTCGAGCGGGTCTTCGGCGTCGGTGGCCAGCGAGACGATCATGGCCGAGATGCGGTTCCCGAACGTTCCGTTCTCGGACTCCGCCCGGATGGAGATGGGGACGAGTGCCGTCAGCGCCCGGTCGACGGGCTCGCCACGGGCCGCCAACAGGCTCCGCAGACCGCCGGCGACCGCGCCCAGCACGACATCGTTGAAGGTCACATCGAGGGCGTGGCGGACCTGCTTGATCTTGTCGACCGACAGGACGGCGCCGGCGAAGCTCCGCCGAGAGGAGATCGCGCCGTTGAGCGAGGTGCGCGGCCCGCTGAAGAGCGCCGGCGGCGGGCTCTTCCCCTCGGTGGCGAGGCCGCGGTTACACGTCGAGAGCTCCACGACCACGTCGAGCGTCCGGCGGAGCGCGCTCGAGGGCGACGGACGGCTGGCGGACGAGGGAGATCGCCCCCTGCCCGAACAGCTCCGCCGGCGACGGCAGCGGTGGCGGGTTCCAGGGTTCCGGCTCGGGCCCGAACTCGGCATCGGGTTGGAGGTCCAAGAAGCTGGCGAGGAGGAGCGCCGCGGAGACCCCGTCGAGGATCGAGTGGTGGAGCTTGGCGATCACGCCGGTCCGGCCGCCGGGTAGTCCCTCGACGACGACCATCTCCCAGAGCGGGCGGGCCAGATCGAGGGGGCGGCTCATGACCTCGGCCACGACGCACGACAGCGCCCGGTCGTCGTTCGGACCGGGCACGCTCACGCGACTCACGTGGTCGGCGACGTCGAAATCCGGGTCGTCGACCCACACCGGGTGCTGCAGCCCGAAGGCCACCCGGAGCGCCCGCTGCCGGAACGCGGGCACCTGGACCAGGCGGCGCGAGATGAGCGTGCGGATCTCATCGAAGCGATCGACCGAACCGTTGCGCTCGGGCGGATCGAGCACGATCAGCGCGCCGACGTGCAGGCGCGAGGACGGGGTCTCGAGCGCCAGGAAGGCGGCATCGAGGTTGGCGAGCGGCTTCATGTCAGCGCCCGCTGTGCCCGAAGCCACCCGACGCGCGTTCGGACGGTGGGAGGTCGTCCTCGGCGACGACGTCGAAGCGGACGTGTTCGATGGCTTGCACCACTAGCTGGGCGATGCGATCGCCGCGCTGGACCTCGTAATCGGTGCTCGGGTCGGTGTTCACGAGCAGGACGGACAGCTCGCCGCGAAAGCCCGCGTCGACCAGCCCGGGGGTGTTGAGGCAGGTCACGCCGTGGCGCAGCGCCAGGCCGCTGCGCGGGAGCACAAACCCGGCATAGCCCGGCGGGATGGCGACCACGAGGCCCGTCGGGACGAGCGCCCGGCCCCCGCCCGCGGCGAGCGACGCCCCGCACCGGGCGTGCAGGTCGGCGCCGGCGTCACCCGCGAAGGCGTAGCTCGGGAGCGGGAGCTCGGGATCGAGCTGGCTGACCTGGAGAGAAAGCACTGGTGGCGACGGTAGTCGGGCCGGGCGCGGACCGGTCGCCGATACCATTGCCGCCGTGCTGGCCTGGATGGACCTCGAGATGACCGGCCTCGACCCCGACCGGCACCACATCGTCGAGATCGCCACGCTCATCACGGACGACAACCTCCAGGTGATCGCCACCGGACCCGACCTCGTGGTCTCGGCCAACCCCGAACAGCTGGCCACGATGGACGACTTCGTACGCGACATGCATACCCGGTCGGGACTCTTGGCACGCATCGAAGCGTCGACGACCTCCCTCGAAGAGGCCGGGCGGGCGACGCTCGAGTTCCTGCAGTTGCACATCCCGACCAAGCGGTCGGTGCCCCTGGCCGGTAACTCCATCGGCACGGACCGGCGCTTCCTGGCCGCGCAGCTGCCCGAGATCGAAGAGTGGCTCCACTACCGCTCGGTCGACGTGTCCACGCTGAAGGAGCTCTGCCGACGCTGGTACCCAGGAGTGCTCTCGGCGGCCCCGCCCAAGCAGGGAGCGCATCGGGCCATGGACGACATCGTCGAGAGCGTGGCCGAGCTCGCCTACTACCGCTCGACGGTGTTCAAGGACCCGCCGGCCGAAAGCGGAGCGACCCCGGAACCGGCTTGAGAGACTGAGGGCATGTCCATGGATGCCCCCTCGTCGGCGGCGGGGGCCACAGGTCGCCTCTCCGAGGAGGGGAAGGACATGATCATGCGCGGCGGCGAGACCGTCGACTGCGTCGAGGTGGAGCACGCCCTCTCCGACCACCCGGCCGTGGCCGAATGCGCCGTCATCGGCGTCCCCCACCCGGTGCTCGGCGAGGAGGTGGGCGCTGTCGTGGTGCTCCGGGCCGGCCTCAAGATCGCCGTCGACGAGCTCGCGGTCTTCACCCGCGAGCGCCTGGCGGCGTTCAAGGTGCCGACCCGCGTCTGGTTCCGCGCCACCCCGCTGCCGAGGAACCCGGCGGGCGAGGCGCTGAAAACGCGAGCTGCGCGACGAGGTCCTCGGCCCGTCCGGCGCGTCCCGCCTGTCGGCGCAGCGCCGGATCTGAGGCGCCGCCTACTTGTTGGGCTGGGGCGTCACCCGGAGGTAGGGCTTGAAGGTCTTGAAGCCCTTCGGGAACTTGACCTTGGCGTCCTCGTCGGAGATCGCCGGGGCGATGATCACGTCGCCGCCGTCGGTCCAGTTGACCGGCGTCGACACCGAGTAGCCGGCGGTGAGCTGCAGCGAGTCGAGCACGCGGAGGACCTCGGCGATATTGCGCCCGGTGGACGCCGGGTAGGTCAGCGTCAGCTTGACCTTCTTGTCCGGGCCGATGATGAACACCGAACGCACGGTCAGCGTGTCGTTGGCGTTCGGGTGGATCATGTCGTAGAGGTCGGCCACCCGGCGGTCCTCGTCGCCGATCAGTGGGAAGTTGAGCGCCGAACCCTGCGTCTCTTCGATGTCGCCGGCCCAGCCCTTGTGCGAGTCCACCGAGTCGACGGAGACGCCGATCAGCTTGGTGTTGCGCTTGTCGAACTCGGGCTTGGCCTTGGCGAAGGCACCGAGCTCGGTCGTGCACACCGGCGTGAAGTCCTTCGGGTGGGAGAACAGGATCCCCCAACTGTCGCCCAGCCACTCGTGGAAGTTGACGGTGCCTTCGGTGGTCTCAGCGGTGAAGTCGGGAGCAGTGTCTCCCAATCGGATTGCCATGACGTTCGTCCTCCTGTCGCAGTGGGTCGTGGTGCGCTCTCGCCCTGGGGGCCGCCCGGGAGGGCAGACTACCGGGCAGTCCCGCAATTGTCGACTCAGTAGGTCAAGATTCTAGCGGGCCCCGGGGTGCCCCCGACCAGCGGCGACGTGGGCGTCGCTCGGGATCGCCGACCCCCTCTTCCAGCCATGGAAAGATCACCGTCCGTGCGAGGGCGAGGAGCAGGTCGATGACGGGGCCTGGCGAGTCGAGGGGATCCGGGGCCGACGGCTCGGTCAGCGTCACCCGGACCGGGGCGGTCCTGGTCGTCACCATCGATCGTCCGGCCGTCCGCAACGCCGTCGACAGCGCGACCGCGACGGCCCTGCTCGAGGCGTTCGCGGCGTTCGACGAGGACGGGTCGGCCAGCGTGGCCGTCCTCACCGGTCGCGACGGGAACTTCTGCGCCGGCGCCGACCTGAAGGCGGTGGCGACGGGCGACCGCCGGCCCGTGCGCGACGCGGGACCCGGTCCCATGGGCCCGACCCGGATGACGCTCGGCAAACCGGTCATCGCGGCCGTCGAGGGCTACGCCGTGGCGGGCGGTCTCGAGCTCGCGCTGTGGTGCGACCTGCGGGTCGCGGCCGAGACGGCGACCTTCGGGGTCTTCTGCCGACGCTTCGGCGTGCCGCTCGTCGACCTCGGCACCGTCCGCCTCCCCCGCCTCATCGGCCACAGCCGGGCCATGGATCTCATCCTCACGGGTCGGGAGGTCGACGGGAAGGAAGCCTTCGAGATCGGCCTGGCCAATCGCCTCTGCCCGCACGGAACCGCCCTTTCGACCGCCGTCGCCCTGGCCGAGCAGCTGGCCGCCTTCCCCCAGCTCTGCCTGCGCGGCGACCGGCGCTCGGCCCTCGAGCAGTGGGGCATGCGCGAGGAGGACGCCGCGATCAACGAGGCCCGCATCGGACGCGGGGTCATCGACAGCGGCGAGACCGCACGGGGCGCCGCACGGTTCGCAGCCGGTGAAGGGCGCGGCGGGGTCGCTTTGTGAGCCTGGAGGACAGCCAGGACGGCTCAACGCGACCGACTGTGGCGGCCTTCGACTTCGACGGAACGATCACCCGGGGCGGCAGCACGCTCCCCTTCCTGATCCGGGCCCGCGGTCTTTTGCCGGTGCTCTGGGCCGTCGGCCGCACGCTGCCCCAGATCATCCGGGCCGCCATCTTCGCCGGGGCGGCCGCCGACGGGGCCAAGGAGCGACTCTTCACCCTGCTCCTCGCCGATCAACCGCTCGAGCGGATCGAACGCGCCGGGGCCATCTTCGCCGAGCAACACCTGCGCCGACGCCTGCGTCCCGACGTGCGCGCCAGGCTCGACTGGCACCGCCAGCGGGGGCACTCCGTCGTGATCGTCTCGGCGTCACTCGACCTCTACGTGGAACCGGCCGGACGGCGGCTCGGGGTCGACGGCGTGCTCGCCACCCGGGTGGCCGTCGGGGGCAGCGGGCTGCTCACCGGGCCGTTTCGAGGGGAAGAACTGCCGCGGCGCAGAGAAGTACGCCCGGGTGAGCGGATGGATGCGGGCGCAGGGGATGGCCGGGGCGGGACCCGCCCAGCCGGTGCTGTGGGCCTACGGCAACAGCCGCGGCGACGCCTGGCTGCTCGGGGCCGCCGACCACGCGGTCGACGCCGGGCGGCTCGGCCGATTCAGCCGGCTGCGCCGGTACCCGAGCCTCGCCGCGGTGATGGCCGGCGCGGCGCCTCCCGCCTCCTCGCAGTAGCGATCGGGGGCGGCCGCGTCGATCCGCCGAGCGCGCCGCGGTGCCGTTCGCGGCGAAGGACCACCGGTACACTCCGCGCCGTGCGTATCGACCAGGTCCTGCCGTGTCTGGCCAGCCGAGACGCCATCGGCGTCCACACGGTCGCCCTGTGTGACGCACTGCGCGCCGCCGGCTTCGACTCCGACATCTTCTACGGGTCGAGCACCCCCGACTTCGCCCACCTCGGCCAGCCGATCGTGGATTTGGGCCGCACCGGCCGGAACCGGTGGCTCCTCTACCAGGCCGCCATCGGCAGCCCCGTCTTCGATGTCCTCGCGGCCCGGAGCGAGCCCAAGCTCGTGAACTACCACAACATCGCCCCCGCTCCCCTGTTCCACGGCTGGGCCCCCGAGCTCTGCTACGAGCTCGAACTCGGGCGGGCGCAGCTCGAGCGGTTGGCCCCCGAGACCCGGTTCGCCGTCGCCGACTCCGCCTACAACGAGTCCGAGCTGCTGGCGGCCGGCTACAAGGAGACGGCGGTCGTCCCGCTGCTCATCGACATGTCCGGGTCGGCGAGCGAGTCGCCCGAAACGTCGGACCGGCTCTGGCGGGGGAAGGCGGCCGGCGGGGCCGACCTGCTCTTCGTGGGCAAGGTGTCGCCCCACAAGGCGCCGCATGACCTGGTCAAGATGCTGGCCGTGCTGCGCAGGCTCTACGACCCGCTGGCCCGCCTGCACCTGGTGGGCACGCCGCTCGGCGAGCGCTACCAGGAGGCGCTGCTGGCGTTCATCGACGACCTCGGCCTCGCCGACGCGGTCTTCGTCACCGGTTCGGTCGACATCGCCCAGCTCGAGTCCTACTACCGGGCCGCCGACGTCTTCGTCTGCGCCTCCGAGCACGAGGGCTTCTGCGTCCCGTTGATCGAGGCCATGGGCCACGGGGTGCCGGTCGTCGCCTACGGCGTGGCGGCGATCCCCGAGACGGTCGCTGGGGCGGGGTTGGTCCTGGCCCACAAGGACCCGCTGCTCTTCGCGTCCGCCGTGGCGCGGGTGCTCGACGACGAGGACCTGCGCGCCGAGCTGCGCCGCGCCGGCACGGCGCGCCTGGCCGACTTCAGCCTGGAGCGCTCCCGGCCGCGCTTCGTCGACCTACTGACGCAGGCGGTCGGGGCGGGCTGAACCGTCGGGATGGGGCGAGCGCCCGGCGAGCCACCGGCGCTCGCTACGCGGCGCGGCGTCGCCGCGCCGGCCCGCGCTCGGCGACCTCGGCCAGGAAGCCCGCGTAGCGCTCGATCAGCACCGGCCACCGGAAGTGGCGCTGCACGTAGTCGTGGCCCTGACGCCCGAGCGTCTGTCGCAGGTCGGGGTCGGCCAGCAGTCGGTTCAGCACGGCCTCGAACTGCAGGAACGACTCGAACCAGAGCCCCGCCGCCCGATCGTCGGCAGTGATCCACGGTCGGTTCGCAGAGTGCGTTCACGACGACGGGCACCGACCGTTCCCAGGCCTCCATGACCACGAGCGAGAACGACTCGAGGGCCGAGGGCGACACGAGGGCGGTCGCGTCCCGCAGCAGGTCCCACTTGGTCGCCTCGTCGACGGCCCCGGTCACCACGACATCGGGATGCCCGGTGATCTCCATCGACACCGGGCCCACCAGGGCGAGGGCCAGGGGACCCGGGTTGCGCTGCTTGTAGAGGGCGAAGAAGGCGGCCAGCATCGCCGAGCCCTTGTGCTCAGCCACCCACCCGACGCTGATCACGTAGGGGCGGTCGCCCATCCCGAGGACCTCGCCGCCGGCCCGCCCGCCGTCGACCGGCTCGCCCACGCCCAACCCGAGGACGATCTGGGGTCGATCGGCGATCCGGTGGACCCGCTGGACCAGGCGCCGCTCCGCCTCGCTGTGGTAGCAGAACGCATCGGCCCGCCCGAAGACCTCCGAGAACAAGGGCAGGTAGAGCGCGGGCTCGTCGTGGGCCGCCGGATGCAGCACCGTCGGCATCTCGACCCGGCCGATCCCGACCACGATCGGGTGATACAGGTAGGGGTAGAACACCGCTACGTCGGCGCCGCTGTCGGCCAGCGCGTCGGCCAGACCGGGGCTGACCGGCCCGCTGAGCTCGACCCAGCGAAGGGCGTCGGCGCGCGCCACATGGCGCGGCGCCAGCCGGAGCTGCTCGTCGAGCGTGTTGAACGCGGCGCGACCGCCCCCCGACCGTCTCGAACCGGTGGACGGTGACGCCGTTGCTGACGCTCGTCCCCGGGGCCAGCACGTTGGCCCAGGTGATGCGGTCGACGGCGCAGGTCGAGAAGACCTCCACCTCGAAGCCGCCGCGGCGGGCCAGGTGCTCCGCCAGGTCGCGGGCGCCGGCCTCGGCCCCCCCGATCACCTGGGGGCCGTAGCGAGGGGTGACGAAGGCAACTCTCACGGTGGCGGTGGTCGCGTCACCAGTCGGCCTGGGGGGCTTCCTTCCGGGCCGCCACGACCAGGTACTCCATGGACGCGGGCCCGTCGTGGGTCGAGACGGAGAAGCCGTACCTGCCGAGCAGGAGCTCCCAGCTGGCGCGGCGCAACGGCCGGCCAGCCGAGAGGTCGGCCTCCGGCGGTGCGTCGTCCGCCTGCCACCACTGCGGTGAGGCGGAGTGCACCACCAGGTGGCCGCCGGCTGCGAGCCGGTCGGCGCCCAGCGCGAGCAGATGCCGGCGCTGCCCGGGCGTCATGCCGTCGACCACGCCGGTGAGCACCAGGGCCGACAGGCTGCCCGGCGCCATCGCCCGCAGGTGCCCCGCCAGGTCCTCCTCTCGCAGGTCGACGGTGACCTCGGCGGGGTCGAACGTGTCCGGTCGCGGGTCGACCCCGTAGGCGTCGACGCCCCGCTGCGACGAGGAGCCGGACCAGCCAGCCGTCGCCCGCCGCGGCATGCAGGACGCGGCCGCCCAATCCGGCGACGGCCTCGACGGCCGTCTCGACCCACCACCCGTCCGGGCGCTGGGAGCCGAGCTCGATGATCGGGGGCGGCGGCGCGCTCTCGGCGTCCAACCCGTCGGCCAGGTCCTGGAGTTGCTGGTCGATCGCGTGCAGGGAGCGACCGACCGCCGAGGCGAACTGACCCACCTGCTGGGTGATGTACCCCATGTACCACAAGGTGAGCTGGCGGACGCCCCGCTTGACGAGGGCGCCGCCCGACTTGTTGGAGGCCACCGGGACGACCGGGTCGACGAAGGTCGCCGCGTCCACCAACCGCAAGGGCTCGTCGAGCCCGCCGTCGCGGCCGGCCAGTGGGGCATGGCGGAGGAAGAGCTGGTCGAGCTCGCGCTCGACCCGCAGTGGGAGATCGCCGTTGCGACGCCGACGCCGCACCTCGGCGTCGATCTCGCCCATGACCCGGTCGAGGTAGGCCCGGTCGAACGGCGCCTCGTGTACCGCCGTCCCCTCGGGGCCGTCGCTCACGGGAGGTCGGCGGCCGGCACCAGCGCCACGGTGACCGGCAGGGAGACGGTGCCGGTCGCCCGGCCGGGATTCATGACCTCGATCCGGGCCACCGGGTCCCGCCAGTCGAGCAACGTGCCACCGGCGCGGCTCTCGATCCCGGCGGCCAGGTCGTACACGCCGTCGAGGAAGGGAAAGCTCTCGAAGGAGAACTCGACGGTGCCCGAGCCGGCCTCGAGGTCGAAGTGCACGTCGAGATCGCCCGAATCCGCGCGCAGCATGACGTTGCCGCCGGCGTCACGCAGCTCGATGACGAAGTCGGCCCCCTTCACTGGCGCGGCCGCCTCGAAGCCGACCCGGACCGCCAGGGCGTCGCCGGTGACCATGTAGGGGTGCTCGTCCGATCCGGCATAGACCGTCGAGATCTCCGTGAGCCGGACCCGCCGGCCGGGATCGGCCGGGATCGGCCGGTCGTCCCCCGTCGCCCCCTGTCCCGCCTCGTCTTCACTCGGGCCCGAGGAGAGGACGTCGCCCGCCTCGAGCAGGTTCTCCCGGAAGATCCTGACCGCCTCCCCCGGTGGGCCGTAGCCCGACGACCCGCCCGTCGCTCAGCACGACCGCCTGGTCGCAGATCGGCGCGCACCTGGTCCGGCGAGTGGGTGACGAAGATGATCGTCCGGCCCTCCCGTTGGAACTCCTGCACCCGCTCGATGCACTTGCGCTGGAAGCGCTCGTCGCCGACGGCCAGCACCTCGTCGATGACCAGCACGTCGGGGTCGACGTTGACGGCGATGCCGAAGCCCAGTCGCACGTACATGCCCGAGGAGTAGAACTTCACCTGGTTGTCGATGAACTGCTCGAGCTCGGCGAACGCCACGATGTCGTCGAACACCTTGGCGATCTCGGCCTTGGACAGCCCGAGCAGCGACCCGTTCAGGAAGATGTTCTCCCGGCCCGTGAGATCCGGCTGGAATCCGGCACCGAGCTCGAGCAGACCGGCCAGCTTGCCGCGCACGACCACCTGGCCCGACGTCGGCTGCAGCACGCCGCAGATGCACTTGAGCAGCGTCGACTTCCCCGACCCGTTGCGGCCGAGCACGCCGACCGTCTCGCCCTCTTTCACCTCGAAGGACACGTTGTGCAGCGCCCAGAGGTCGTCGTAGGGGGTGCGGCCGGCGTGGATCACCTTCTCCTTCAAGCGAGGTGTACTTCTCGTGGTAGAGCCGGAAGCGCTTGGAGACGTCCTGGATGTCGACGGCGATGTTGCCCACCGCTCAGAGCTCCTCGGCGAAGTTGCCGGCCAGTCGGCCGAACACGACCATCGCCAGGTAGAACAGCACCAGCGAACCGGCCAGCACGCCGACGTCGAGCTCGACGTAGGTCCCGGCGCCCCAGCTGGGGAGGTACTGGGTCAGCAAGTGGGGTGCGAGGGTCGAGACCGCGAACTGGTCGGGCGTAGAGGACCCGCTGGAACGTCATCACGATCGGGGTCAGCGGGTTCAGCAGGTACAGCCAGGTGAGCCCGCGGCATCGCCAGACCGGTGGGCCGCCTGCGTCTGGAACGAGTACACGATCGGGCAGGCCCAGAACCAGGCGGCACCGACCACGACCTCCACCAGGTGCTGGGTGTCCCGCAGGTACACGTTGACGGCGGCCAGAAAGACGGCCAACGCCGTCGTGAAGACCACGAGCGGCACGATGGCGACCGGGAGCAGCCACAGCTCGCCCCAGGCGGGGGCCGAGTGGAGGGCGACCAGCAGGATGACCATCACGCAGCCCTGGAAGAAGAAGAACACCCCGGCCGAACCCACCGCCCCGAGGGCGAGGATCTCTCGGGGGAACGAGACCTTCTTCACCAGCGCGGCGTTGTTCACGATCACCCCGGTGGCCGCCAGCACCCCGTTGAGGAACAGGTTCCAGGCCAAGAGCCCCGAGAACAAGCAGGATGACGAAGTCCGGAACGCCGTTCTTCAAGATCAGCCCGAAGACCACGACGTAGACCCCGATGGCCATGGCCGGGGACAGGAGCGACCAGACCATCCCGAGAAAGGAGTTCTTGTACTTGACCTTGATCTCGGTCCGGACCATGTTGCGGAGCAGCTGGCGGCTCCGCCAGACCTCCCGCAGCCGGTCCGTCACCGTCACCTCGGAGGAGACGACCCGGGTGGTCTTCGCCCGACCGGCGATCGAGCCACGCTCGCCCACGGCGTAGGTGGAGCTGTCCGCCACGCGCTCTGGTTGGTCGGAGTCGTTCGGAGGCGAGTCGGGGGCGGGCCCGGGGGCCGAGGCCTCCAGCGTCACGCTCAGCTCCCGCTGATATGGGCCGTCGACCGGTCGATCACCTTGTCGATGAACCCGTACTCCTGTGCCTCCTGGGCGGTGAACCAGCGGTCGCGGTCGGAGTCGGCCTCGACTCGTTCGATCGGCTGGCCGGTGTGGAAGGCGATCCGCTCGGCCATCATCCGCTTCAGATAGATGATCTGCTCGGCCTGGATCGCGATGTCGGCCGCCTGGCCCTGCATCGAGCCGGAGGGCTGGTGCATGAGGACCCGGGCGTGCGGCAGCGCGTAGCGCTTCCCGGGCGTCCCCGCGCAGAGCAGGAACTGGCCCATGGAGGCGGCCAGGCCGACGCAGATCGTGCTCACGTCGCAGCGGACGTACTGCATGGTGTCGTAGATGGCGAGGCCGTCGGTCACCGACCCGCCGGGCGAGTTGATGTACAACGATGATGTCCCGCTCGTGATCCTCCGCCTCGAGCAGGACCAGCTGGGCGCAGACCAGGTTCGCCGTCGTCTGATCGATGGCACTGCCGAGGAAGACGATGCGCTCCTTCAGCAGGCGCTGGTAGATGTCTCCACCGGGATCGGGTCCGCCCGAGGCAGAGCGGAGGGACGGGACGTGGGGCTCCATGACCATGGCCCGAGGCTACCGTTCCCCGATGCCCAACCGGCGCAACGGGCTTCCAAGTGCGACCGGAGCCGATCGGGCCATCGGGCCTCGTAAGCTTCGAGCGTCCCGCCTCGGGAGCCATGCGGGCGTGGCGGAACGGCAGACGCGCCGGGTTTAGGTCCCGGTCCCTTCGGGGGTGGAGGTTCGACTCCTCTCGCCCGCACGAATTGCGCCACACGTGGTGGACGGTGATCCCACCGGACCGACCGACGCCGCGCCCGACCGAGGAGCGACGAGCTATGGCGGTGCGGCTCTACACGGTGGTCATCGACGCCCGGGACCCGAGGGCGCTGGGCCAGTTCTGGGCCGCTGCGCTCGGCTGGCAGATCCTGGCCGAGCACGCCGAGGAAGACGACGAAGAGGTCATCGTGGGGGCCAACGAGCGGGACTATCCCGGACTGTGCATCCTGCGGGTCCCCGAGCCCAAGACCATCAAGAATCGGCTGCACCTCGATCTCGTTCCCGACGACACGGACGACAAGGAGGCAGAGATCGAACGGCTCATCGCGCTCGGCGCGACCCGGGTCGATATCGGCCAGGCTGCCGATGTGTCCTGGGTCGTCCTGGCCGACCCGGAGGGCAACGAGTTCTGCGTGCTGCGCCCTCATCAGTCCCTGGTCGATTAGCGAACTCCCCCAGCTCGGCGGGATCTACGGTGGCCCCGTGGGATCCCCCGAGCCCTTCGGTGCGGGCGGGACCTGGCAGCACCCGTCGGCGCGCCTGTGGCGAATGCGGATCTTCCAGGCCCTCGCGTCCGGCGTCCTCCTCGGCCTGATCCTCGGCCTCTCGCTCTCCGTCGTCGGTGCGGCGCCGGCCCTGGGTGCTGGGTGCGGCGTGTTCGCCCTGGCCGTGCTCTGGCTCTGGTTCCTGCGCCGGCGGGTCCGGGCCTGGCGGTACCAAGAGCGCGACGACGACCTGCTCGTCGGGCGCGGGGTCCTCATCCGCCGCCTGTCCGTGGTCCCCTACGGCCGGATGCAGTACGTCGAGGTGACGGCCGGGCCCATCGAGCGCCTGTTCAAGCTGGCGACGGTCCGGATGCACACCGCCGCGTTCGCCAGCGATGCCCGGATCCCCGGCCTGGAACCCGCCAAGGCCGCCCGCCTGCGCGACCAGCTGGCCACGCTCGGCGAGGCGCACGCCGCCGGCCTGTGACGGTTGCCGACGGATCGGCGAGCCCGTCGGCACCGGGCCCGCGCGGCGACGCCGCCTGGCATCGGCTCCACCCCCTGTCGCCGATCGTCTACGTGAGCCGGCTGGCTCTCAGCATCGTCGTCGCCCTGGCGCTGTCGGGGATCCACGACAAGCACTCGAGCGGGGCCGGGACCGAGCTGATCGTCGGTGCCATCGTCGCCGCGGTGCTGATCGTCCCCGCCACCGTGTCGGTCCTCGTCACCCGCTGGCGGTTCGACGGCGAGGTGCTGTCGATCACGACCGGACTCTTGCGGCGCGACGCCCGCCAGCTGCCCGTTGCCCGGATCCAGGCGGTGGACCTCGTGCAGCCGCTGGCGGGCCGCATGCTCGGGTTGGCCGAGCTCCGCATTCGGCTCGCCGGGGCGGGCGGCACCCGGGGACGGCTGGCCTTCCTCGGCGAGCAGGAGGCGACGCAGCTGCGGGCGAGGCTGCTCGCCGCCCACCACGGGCTCGATCAGGCGACCCCCGAACCTCCCGAATGGCGGCTGCTGCGGGTGGGATCGGCCCGCCTGATCGCCTCGGTGGCGATCACCGACATCGGCATCGTGGCACTGGCGTTGGTCGCGACGACCGTCACCCTCGCCCTGGACGCGCCCCAGTTCCTGGCCGCCACCCTCGGCAGCGCGACCCCCGTCCTGCTGGCGGTTCGGGCAGGCCGTCGTGCGGCGCGTCATCTCCGAGTTCGGCTTCACCGCGGCCGAGGCGCCCGACGGCCTGCGCGTCCGCAGCGGTCTGTTGCAGACGACCGCCGAGACCATTCCGAGCGGCCGGGTCCAGGCGGTGCGCCGGGTCGAGCCGTTCTTCTGGCGCCCCCTGGGCTGGTGCCGCCTGGAGGTCGACGTGGCCGGTGGTGTCGCCAACCGCCACGGCGCCCACCGGTCGGGGGCCCGCGTGACCAAGACCCTCCTGCCGGTCGGCACCGCCGCCGAGGCCAACCTGCTGCTCTCGAGGGTGCTCGGCGTGGCCGAACCGGCGCTGGCGCGCCCGCCACGCCGGGCCAAATGGAAGGCACCCTTCGGCTACCACTTCCTGGCCGCCGGTTACGACCGACGACACGTGGTCACCGTCAACGGCCGGCTGCGCAGGACGACCGCCTGGGTGCCCTTGGAGAAGGTCCAGAGCATCCGGCGCGTCCAGGGTCCGGTCCAACGGCGGCTCCGCCTGGCGAGCGTCCACGTCGACACGGCCGGTCGACGGGTCCATGCGATATTTCGCGACCGGGACGCGGCCGAGTCGGCGGGCCTCATGGAGAGCCTGGCCACGCTGTGCCGCGCGGCCCGGACCCCGGTCAGCCGTACATGAGCGAGCCGGGGGTGGTCAGCAGCTCGCCGGTCTCGAGCCAGGTCTTCAAGCCCGACAGGATCATCGGCCAGCCGCCGTAGAGCTGGGCGTTGGCGCCCTCCCGGAGCTGGTCGTGGGTCACCGTCAGACGGCACGAGTCGCCGACGGGCTCGATCTCCCAGGTGACGCGCGAGGTCCCCTCGCTCTTCACGTCCTCCCCCCAGAGGGCGACCATGGTCTGGACCAGCCGGCGCGGCGGATCGACCTCGAGGTTCTCCCCCTCCCCCAACAGGCCGGACGCCTTGGGGTTGCCCATCTCGTAGCGCGAGCCGGGCGTCCACTCCGAGCGCTGCCAGTTGCCGAACTGGTACTTGGCCCGGGTCTCGCCGTCGGTGATGGCCGCCCACAGACGCTCGGGCGTGGTCTTGATGTAGATCTCGAACACCTTTTCCATGGAACGCTCCAGTCTCTCTTTCATGTCGCTTAGCCCTGCCACCCAGGGCTCGGCGTACTTGCTCACCCAGCGGTCGTGGACGAGGCGGATCGGGACCGGGTTCAAGAAGTGGAGCTTCTCTCGGCCTCGCCGCCTGGTCACCACCAGCCCCGCCTCCTCGAGCTGCTTGAGGTGCTTCATCACCCCGAAGCGGGTCATCGAGAAGCGCGCTTCGAGCGCGCCCAACGTCTGGCCGTCCTCGACGAAGAGCTCGTCGAGGAGGCTGCGGCGGGTCGGATCGGCCAGGGCCTTGAACACCTCGTCCACGCCCAGACAATACGTGACTAGATAGTCACATGTCCAATGGGTCGAGGACGCGGCGGTTCCGCCACGCCCAGCGCAGGAGCAGGCCGCTCAGCGTCACCGTCAACGCGTTGATGGCCGCCTCGATCGCCCCGCCGGCACCGCGCGCCCAGATGCCGTGCTCGGCGTCGTAGAGGACGTCCATGCAGAAGAGGTAGAGCCCCGCCCCCCCGCCGGCCAGGAGCCAGAAGAGCGCCAGCGAACTCCGCCGGCCGAGCGCCACCAGGGCACCGAGGAGGCAGATCGTGAGCCAGCCGTCGGCCAGCGGGAAGGCGTTCTCAAACTGGACGTAACTCCCTGCCGTCTCGCTGGCGACGACCGAGCGATCCCGCGAACCACAGCGCCCAGTAGGTGGCCATCGCCGCCATGGCGATCACCAGCACCGCCACCACCAGCCGACGCGCCGAAGGGGCGGCTCGCGCCGGGGGTGCGTCCGATCCGCCCGCGTTCACGCGGTCGTGGACTCAGCGCCCGCCGAAGAGGGCCAGCGGACGGGACGGAGCCGGCAGGCGATCCCACAGCTCGCGCGCTGTGGCCGAGGGATCCGACTCCACCGTTCCGCCCTCCCGGCCGAAGACCATCGCCGATCGTTCCGGGACCGTGTAGGCGGGCCACGGGTCCAACTCGGCGTGCGCCGGATCACCGTCGCGGGCGAAGGCGATCCAGGCGCCACTCATCTGATCGGCGAGTCGTTGCCGCGAGGGCGACGGACGCGTGATCGGTTCGACGATGTTGTCGAAGACGAACGCGATCTCATAGCCGTGCCCGGCGCGGCCCTGCATGGCGTAGGTGAAGAAGTAGGTGAACACGGGTGTCCCACCGGCCCGCAGCTTCGCCTCGGCCAACCGGGTCGAACCGAGCCGCATCGAGCTGTCGGTCGTGGCGTAGCTCAAGACGTCGAGCGCACTGGCCTCCGGGAACAGCGTGCGGTAGGTGCCGACGATCTCGTCGATCTGCGCGTCTTCGAACCCCGAGAGGCGCTCGCGCAGTCCGGCCTCGTCCAACTCGGCCGGGAGCGCGCCCGCCCCCTCGTCCTGGTTGCAGCCGATCAGCACGGGCACGTCCGCCGCGCTCCCGTCCGCCAACGCGTCCACGGGGTGGGCCGGGACCACCGTGCCGTCGAGGACGGGCGAGAACCCGCCCGCCATCCCGCCGGTCGGCCCCATCTTCGCCGTGGCGGCCAGGATCTCGTCCGATGAGACCGACCACAGCCCCTCGATGGTCTCCGGCGTGATCCCGAGGTGGTCGAGGAGCGCCCGGGCCGAGCGGTCCGCAGCGTCCCGGGAGCCCACGCGCAGTCCCGGTCCGCTCTGGATGGCCGCGCGATGGAAGAGCCCGCGGGCGTCGGGCATGGCGAGGAGGCAACTCACCTTGGCGCCCCCGCCCGACTCGCCGAAGATGGTCACGTTGCCCGGATCGCCACCGAAGACCGCGGCGTTGTCCCGCACCCAGCGCAGCACCGCGACCAGGTCGAGCATCCCGTTGTTGCCCGACGCCGCGAACTCGGCGCCGGCCACCCCACCCAGATGCAGGTAGCCGAAGGGACCGAGCCGGTGGTTGACGGTGACGACCACGACGTCGCCCCGGCGCGCCAAGGCGGCACCGTCGTAGAGGGGCCAGGAGCCGGAGCCCACGGCAAAGCCCCCGCCGTGGATCCACACCATCACTGGGCGCTGCGCGCCATCGGCGCTCGGGCTCCAGACGTTGAGGTACAGACAGTCCTCCGACAGTGACGGCTCCTGGGCCCAGCCCGGGGGCCGGGCGGACGGCTGCGGGCAGGAGGGGCCGTAGTCGAGCGCGTCGCGCACCGTCGACCACGGCTCGGGCGGCCGGGGCGGGCGGAACCGGTCGGCCCCCACGGGAGGCGCCGCATAGGGGACTCCCTTCCAGACGCGGACGCCGCCGGACTCGGTGCCCCGAATCGGTCCGGACGCGATGTCGACGGTGGTCATCGCCATGGATCCCCCAAAAGCCCTTGTCCCGACAGGCGACGAATACTAGAAGGGCTACCGGTCCGGCGCCCCGGAGCCGGACTGGCGCCGGAGGCGACGCCACATTGCCGTCACCAGTTGGGAGACTCCCCGGGTGTTCCTGCTCCTTGGCGCCGGGTTCCTGGGTGGACTGATCACGGGAGTCTCCCCCTGCGTCGTGCCCGTGCTGCCGATCATCGTGGCCGGCGGGTCGACCGGGACGAGCGCTCGGCGCCCGATCTCGATCATCGCCGGGCTGGTCGTCAGCTTCAGCTTCTTCACGCTGATCGGTGGCGAGATCCTGAGCCTGCTGCACCTGCCCCAGGATCTGCTCCGCGACATCGGTCTCGGTGCGCTCTTCCTCGTGGCCGCCGGCTTGCTCATCCCCCAGTTGGGTGAGCTGCTCGAGAAGCCCTTCGCCCGCCTGGGGGCCAAGCGCCAGTCCGAGTCCCGCAGCGGGTTCATCCTCGGCATCAGCCTCGGCCTGGTCTTCGTGCCGTGCGCGGGCCCCGTGCTCGCCGCCATCTCGGCGGTGGCCGCCACCCACAAGGTCGGCTTCACCGCCGTGCTCGTCACCCTCGCGTACTCCCTCGGCGCCGCCATCCCCCTCCTCGGTTTCGCGCTCCTGGCGCAGCGGACCACGTCGGGCTTCAAGAGCTGGCGGGCCCACGCACCGCTCATCCGCAAGATCGCGGGCGGCGTGCTCGCCGTCACCGCGCTGGCCATCGCACTCAACCTGACCCGGGGCCTGGCCGACGTGCCGGGGTATACGACGGCGCTGCAGACCCACATCGAAGGGAACGCCAGCGTGACCAGCGGGCTGCGCTCGCTCACCGGCCAGACCGGCAAGGGATTCACCAGCGCGCCCGTCAGCGGATCCCTGCCCAACCTCGGGGCGGCCCCCAACTTCACCGGCATCACGCAGTGGCTGAACACGCCCGGGGACAAACCGCTCACCCTGGCCGAGCTGCGCGGCAAGGTCGTCCTCATCGACTTTTGGACCTACTCCTGCATCAACTGCCAGCGCTCGCTCCCCCACGTCGAGGCCTGGGCCCGCACGTACGCGAAGGACGGGCTGGTGGTGGTCGGGGTCCACACACCGGAGTTCCCCTTCGAACACGTCGTCTCCAATGTGAAGGCCGCCGCCGCCCAGCTCGGCGTCACCTACCCCATCGCCGTCGACGACAACTACGCGACCTGGAACGCCTATGACAACAACAGCTGGCCGTCGGAGTACCTGATCGACCAGCAGGGCGACGTGCGGGCCACCAACCCCTACGAGGGGAACTACGCCCAGACGGAGAACGACATCCGAGAGCTCCTCTCGGCGAACCCCAAGGTCCACCTCCCGCCGCCCAGCGAGGTGGCCAACCGCACGCCGACCCAGGACCAGACACCCGAGACCTACATCGGCTACGAGCGGCTCAACACCCAGTACTACGTCGGCTCGGCGATCACGCCCGACGTCTCGGACCTGTACCTGCCGGCGGCCACTGTGCCCGAGGACGACCTGACCTGGGGCGGCTACTGGACCGAGCACCAGTGGTCGGCGACCGCCGGCGCCCGAGCGCAGATGGAGCTTCGCTTCCAGGCCAACGACGTGTACCTGGTGCTGGGCGGGAAGGGGACCGTGCAGGTGTCGATCAACGGGGTCCACCAAAAGACCCTGACGGTGAGCGGCATCCCCAACCTCTACACCCTCCTCTCCGGCGTCCAATTCGAGTCGGGCCTGCTGCAACTCAGCTTCTCGCCCGGGGTCGCCGCCTACGACTTCACGTTCGGCTGACGCGCCGGAACCGGCCGCCGGGCCGGTTCCGGAGAGTGCACTTGACTGTCGGTGGTCACGCTCGTGGCGACCCGGCGCTTCCCCACCGGCCAGATGAAGCGGCGCCGGTGACGGTGTCACCGGCGCCAACTCAGCGGGGCGGAACGCCCTCCTCGGACGAGCTCGCTCGAACCATCAAGCTCCCTTCTGACCACGGCGTCGGATCAGGACGATCCGGCACCTGCATTCCATTGTCCTCCTCGCGCACCGCGATGCCAAGAGGTCTGAGCTGGGCTTCTCAGCGCACCGGTCGTTGCCCCAGCCGGTCGCCGAGCGCGCGGAACGCCCGACCGCGGTGCGATGTCTGGTGCTTCTCGGGCCCCGCCATTTCGGCGAAGGTCCGGCCGTCGCCGCCATCGGGGACGAAGACCGGGTCGTAGCCGAAGCCGGCCGTGCCCCGGGCCTCGTCGGCGATCACACCCTCGACCAGGCCCTCGGCCCATACCTCGGTGCCGTCGGGGAACCAGACGAGCGCCACCGTGCGGAAGCGGGCCCCACGGCGGCCGCCCCGGTCGGGCAACGCCGAGAGCTCGGAAAGCAGCTTGGCCACGTTGTCGGCGTAGGAGGCGTCCTCGCCCGCGTAGCGCGCCGTGCGCACCCCCGGGTCTCCGCCCAGGGCGTCGACCTCGAGACCCGTGTCGTCGGCCACCGCGGGCAGGCCGGCGAACGCCGCAACGGCCTGGGCCTTGAGGCGCGCGTTCTCGAGCAGGGTGTCGCCGGTCTCCTCCACGTCCCCCACGGCCGCGGGCCGTTCCAGCAGTTCGACGCCGGGCCGCCCGGACAAGATGGCGGCGACCTCGGCCGCCTTGTCGGGGTTCGCCGTGGCGAGCACCAGCCGGAGCGACCCGGTGCTCAACGGGGCGGCGGCGCCGTCGCCAGCACGGCGCGCTGGGCCTCGACCAGTGCACCGATACCGCCGGCGGCCAGGTCCAGCAGCGAGTCCAGCTCGTCGCGCGAGAACGGCGCACCCTCGGCGGTCCCCTGCACCTCGACGAAGCGGCCCGAACCGGTCATGACCACGTTCATGTCAACCTCGGCCCGGGAGTCCTCGGCGTAGGGGAGGTCGAGCATGGCCACGGCGTCGACGAGGCCGACCGAGACCGCCGCCACCTCCTCGGTCAACGGGTGACCCGTGAGCTCGCCGGACTGCATCAGGCGCGAGAACGCGTCGTGCAGGGCCACGTAGGCGCCGCAGATGGAGGCCGTCCGCGTCCCGCCGTCGGCCTGCAAGACGTCGCAGTCGACGGTCACCTGGCGCTCGCCCAGCGCCACCAGGTCGCACACGGCTCGCAGCGACCGCCCGATGAGACGCTGGATCTCCTGGGTCCGGCCGGACTGCTTGCCACGGGCCGCTTCCCGATCGACCCGCTCGCTCGACGAGCCGGGCAGCATCGAGTACTCCGCCGTCACCCAGCCCCGCCCGCTCCCGCGCATCCACGGAGGCACGCGCTCTTCGAGGGACGCCGTGCAGAGCACCTTGGTGCGGCCCATCGAGACGAGCACGGAGCCGTGGGCGAGCACCGTGAAGTCCCGCTCGAACGAAACGGGTCGTAGCTCGTCGAGGGCCCGCCCGTCGCCGCGTGCGGTCCGCGGATCGAGATCGCTCATTGCGCCGTTTTCCGTTCCACCGTTGTGCTCCTCACCAGTCGAAGGTGATGCCCGGGCCGGCTTGGGCCACCGCGACCCCGAACGCCGTGCTGGCCTCGTCGGCCAAGGCCTGCGCGGACACGGTAGGCCACCGGTGGGTCACGATGAGCCGCTCGACACCCGCGGCCGCCGCCATGCTTCCGGCCTGCCGACCGCTCAGGTGCCTGAGTGTTCCCTCGTCGACCTGGGTGTAGGTGGCGTCGCAGAGCAGGGTGCCGATCCCGGCGCCGAAGACCTCGGCGGACCAGTCGGCCCCGGTGTCGGCCGAGTAGACGAGCGCAGGCCCTCCGGTCGTTTCCACGTGCGCGGCCAGTGTGACCGGACCGTGGTCGGTCGCCGCGAACCGGCACCGCAGGTCCTCGATCGTGACCTCTTCGTCGGGCTCGACGACGTGCCAGTCGAACACCGAACGCCCGGCGAACGAGGACCGCGTCGCCAGGCCGGGCGGCGCGTAGACCCGGATCGGACCCCCGCCGCGGCAGGACAACCAGGCCCCCAGGGACTCGAGATCCGTCCAGTGGTCCGAGTGCTCGTGCGAAAGGACGACGGCATCGAGCAGCGCCGGATCGCAGTGCAGCTGCAGCGCGGCGAACGTGCCCGGTCCGGCGTCCAGCCACAGTCTGGCGGCCTCCGACCGGACGAGGTAGCCGCTCGCGGCGCCGCCGGGTCCCGGGTAGCTGCCGTCACACCCGAGGACGGTGAGGGTGCGCGCCATCGGCGGCCTAGAAGTAGATGGTCTCTTCGGCGCGCTGGGTGACGACGTCGAGATCGTCGGTCCAGGCCCCGGTGGAGAGGTACTTCCAACCGCCGTCGGCGGAGACGACCACGATGACGGCCTCGGTCCCCTCGGGCAGCGACGCCGCGCACCTGGCCGCGCCGGCGACCGCCGCGCCCGAAGATATCCCGACAAAGAGTCCGGCCTCGGACTTGAGGCGGCGTGTCCACTCGATCGACTCTCGCGGTCGCACCACCGTCTTGCGATCGAGCAGGTCCGCACCGCCCAGTTCTTCGAAGATGGGCGGGATGTAGCCGTCGTCGAGGTTGCGCAGCCCGTCGACCCGTTCGCCGGCCGGCGGCTCGATTGCCCAGACCTGCACGCTCGGGTTCTGCTCCTTCAAGAAGCGCCCGACCCCGAGCAGGGTGCCCGACGTCCCGAGACCGGCGACGAAGTGCGTGACCTCCGGGCAGTCCCGCCAGATCTCGGGTCCCGTGTGCTCGTAGTGGGCCCTCGGATTGGCCGCGTTCCCGTACTGGTAGAGGAATCGCCACTCGGGATGCTCGGCCGCCAACCGCTGCGCCATGCGCACGGCGCCATTCGATGCTTCCGCGCCGGGGGACTCGATGATCTCCGCCCCAAAGACCTCGAGCAGCTGGCGGCGCTCGGGCGACACGTTCTCGGGGAGCACCACCTTCAGGTGGTAGCCGCGCAGCCCGCAAACGAGGGCCAGTCCGATCCCGGTGTTGCCCGACGACGGCTCGATCAGCACCTGGTCCGGCTGGCCGGGTTTCAGCACCCCATCCCGTTCCGCCTGCTCGACGAGCGACAGCGCCACCCTGTCCTTGACCGAGCCGCCTGGGTTCTGGCCCTCCAGCTTGATGATGATCCGCGCGTTGGGATTGGGGCTCAGCTGGCTGATGTCGACCATCGGCGTGTTGCCGATGAGGTCGAGCACGCTACGGTGGACGCCCACGACTAGCCGCCGGCGACGGCAGGCAGAATCGAGACCTCGTCGCCGGACTTGACCGGCGTTTCGAGCGCAGAGAGGTATCGCACATCGTCGTCGTTGACGTAGACGTTGACGAAGCGGTGCAGCGTCCCGTCAGCGTTGAGCACCTGGTCGGACGTGTCCGGGTACTCGGTCACCAGCGCTTGGAGAATCTCGCCGATGGTGCCGCCCTCGAGGGTCACCACGGATTTGCCGCCGGCGTGCGGCCGCAGCACGGTCGGCAGGCGAACGTCGACGGGCACGAGACCTCCAGGGTGACCGAGGCCGGCGCGGCACGCTGGGCGCAGCGCGAGCCGATCGAATGTTGAGTGTTCGGGTGGGGATTCTACCGACGTCCGGCCGGCGCAGAGTCGCCCACCGGGCCGGGCCGCTCGCTGGCTCAGCTGGCCTCGGCCCAGTGGCGCCGCACGAAAATCGACTCCTCCTCCACCCGGCCGTCGACAATCGAGTAGCTGCGCACGACGGGGTGCGTGTCGCGCAGGGAGACGATCACGTAGTGCCACTGCGGGTCGGGGGCCTGGGCGATGTCGGTCGGCGACGGGTAGGCGTCTGTGTGGGTGTGCGAATGGAACACGCCGATGATCTCGTTGCCCCCGGCCTCGGCCTCCCGGTCGGCCCGCAGGTGGGCCAGGGGGTCGACCGTGTAGAGCTTGGCCGAGGCCGCCATGTTGCGCGTTGGGTAGCACCGCACCACCTGTCCGGCCTCCGCGTGGCCGGCCAGGAGCCCACAGGCCTCGTCAGGCAGGCCGGTCAGACAGTGACCGACCATCTGGAGGTGGATCTCTGAGGGTAACCGCAACATTAGAAAGGAAAGCGTAATGACATCACGAGAGATTGACGCGGACCGGACGAAAGGGACCCTCGGCCGTCGCTGACGGCACCGGCGGTAGCCTTCGCTTCCATGGCACGGGCAAAGAAGACCGTGGCCAAGCGCGCGGCGGCGAAGGAGGCCGCGCGCTCGGGAGACCGGGTCGTCGCCAGCAACCGCCGCGCCCGGCGCGACTACCTCCTTCTCGAGACCTTCGAGTGCGGGATCGTGCTCCAAGGGAGCGAGGTGAAATCGCTGCGGGACGGCAAGGCGCAGCTAGCCGACGCCTACGCACGGGTCACCGACGGCGAGCTCTGGCTGTTCGGTGTCCACATTCCGCCATGGCAGTTCGCCGCCGGGTTCGGCGCGCACGACCCGGACCGGCGGCGCAAGCTGTTGGTGCACCGGCACCAGATCGACGAGCTGATGGGTCGCACCCAGCAACAGGCACTCACGCTGGTGCCCATCAGCCTCTACTTCAAGGACGGCAAGGCAAAGGTCGAGTTGGCGCTCGCCCAGGGCCGCAAGCTCTACGACAAGCGCCAGGCCATCGCCGCCCGCGACGCCGAGCGGGAGTCGGCGCGGGCCGCCCGCTACACCACGCATCTCGAGTAGTACTCGCCAGGTCCGGGCCGGCGAGCTGGCAAAACACCGCCGTCCGGTAGAATGACAGTGTTCGGCGAATTGTCGGACGAAGGAAACCAGCACCAAGGGGGTGAACGGTTTCGACTCTGGTCGTCGAGGTGGGAGAAGCGAGCCGTGGTCCCCGGAGCCACGTTAAAGAGCCGGGAAAACAAACAAATGCCGAGCCTCAGCTCGCGCTCGCTGCCTAAACAGTAGCGACGTCCGACCGGTCTCAGCCCTACGGGCCGGAACCGGGCGTCATCAAGTAGGGCTTACCCGAGTAGTCGTTCCGACTGACTACCGGGGACACCTTTGTCGGATACGGACCGGCCAGATGCCAGCGGCAGTTCTGGTCCCGACAATCCTTCGCTGGCTGCGCTCGGAGAAGGCCCATTGAGGTGCTGGAGGACGCGGGTTCGATTCCCGCCACCTCCAGCGAATTTTTGACTAGGCATTAGCCAGAAGTTCGCTGAGGGTGGCGGCGAGTCCTTGACTCGTCTGCCATCCCCCGAAATGCTCAAACTGCCGGCCTGAGGGCCGGCAGTTTGTCTGAGCGGGCCACCGGCCGCCGGGTCAGAAGTTTGAGGATGGAAGAGAGCCTCAGTTAGAGGCTCGGACTCGGATGGACAACCATTCGGCCATCTCGATCTCGTCAACGTCGCCGGCAGCCAGTGCCAACATTTGGCTCACTGCGTCGCCGACCGGGACTGCCAACTCGTAGCCGTTGAGCGAGCAGAACATGGTCAAGCAGCCCCACGCCAGACGCTTGTTGCCATCCGGAAGTGGGTGATTCCGGGCCACTCGTACGGCCAAGACGGACGCCTTGTCGACGAACTCCGGGTACAGGTCGAAGTCAGCGAAGCCAGCTTGAGGTGCGTGCAGTGCGGAGTCAAGTGACCCGAGTCGCGTCGCGTGTCGAAGCACGGCACTCTCGATGCCTGTCACCGCCTCAGCGATCACCAAGGCTTCGGCCAAGCTGAGGTACATCACTCAGCGAGACGATCAAGGATCTCTCTGTCCCGCTCGGTGAGCCTCCGAAGGTGGCTCATGAACTTTTTGTCGGATTTCACCCGAGCGATCTCAGCGTGGAGGGCGTCAAGGACCACCGTGTTGACGCTCACGCCGCGACCTCGGGCGACGACTTCGACCTGCTCTGCAAGTTCTTCGGGCATCCGCACTGTAGTGACTTTCCGCTCCATGCCATCATGATAGCACGCCATCGTCACCTGGCAAGACTGGATTAGCTCGGGATTGTGGAGACCTGGCTGTGCGGCACACAGACCTGATTGCAGAGCTCGTCACAGAGCGGGCAAAGGAACTTTGGGCAAGCGCAGCACACCAACACACCGCACTGGCACGCGACGCGTGGGCCCGTTGGAACGTGCGCCATAGGGGGTACCGCTCGTCTCGATAGGACAGTGGCTGAGTTCTTACCGCCGGAGTGCCTCCCTTCCGGAACACGCATCGAGCCCTGCTTACCGACAGCCAGATTGGACGCGACGAAGTAAACCCCCTTAGTTCTCGGCTTCAGAAGAAGCGAGGAACGGGGTCAGTCCACGTGCCCTGACGGCGCGTCGCTCGCCGGCGTACTTGACCTTCTTCTTCCCCCAGCTCGGCGCGGAAGCTGCGAATGCGGTGGAGGTTGTAGGCCGCCGACGGTGAACCCGAGCAGAACCGTGATCTGCGCTCGACCCAACACGCGGAAGAACCCGCTGGAGAGTTCGGCAATCCCTCCGCGGGTCCAGATTGTGTGAGCCCCTGGAGCGAAATTATCCTCGGTTGACGCCCGTCTTGAGTGCCCACTGGCCCAAGGTGCATGCACGGCACCGGTGGTAAAGTCCCGCTCCATGTCCAGCTCAGAGCACGATCACGAGATTGCGATTAAGGGTGGGTCCTTTGCGCTCAGCGACCTCGGTCATCTGCTGCCGGGGATGGCAGAGGTCATGCCCCTCGTCGGTTAACGGATTTGGAAGTGCTATTACGCCGGGAAGGCCATGAACAAGCCTCTTGCTCGGTTCCAGCTTGCTGAAGCCGTGAACCTCATGCAGAAGGGCGCGATCCTTCGGCCCAAGTACGCCGAGAATATGGACAAGTTCATCGACGAGAAGGTCGGTGCAGTCAAGAAATGCATTGAAGCGGACGACTGGGACGGATTCGAGGGAGCGTTCGCTGCCATGATCGACTCGGCCAACGCCTACCACGAGGAGTACGACAAGGGCTTCCTGCGTTGGAAGATGCCCGACGAACCTCCTCCGGACCTCGATCTGACCCCCATTTGACAGGCCTGCGGGCCGCCCCGACGCGATCGGAAGTGGTCAGCTCAGCGAGTACTCGGGCCCAGACCCACCTTCTGCCGGAGTCAAACGACCTCCCCTGGCCGAGATCGCGCCGCATTGGACGCAGTTCGACGGCGTGACCCGCACGGTGGCAAGGCCATCGGCTGCGTCCGCATCCACTTCGTAGACCTGTGCCGGACACATGTGGGACCACATTCGGGCGATGTCGACCGGAACCCGCTTTTGCACCCGGATGTGGTCGGGTTGGTCGTCGCGGGTCTTGTTCTTCGATTCGAACACCGAAGTGAGCTTGTCAAAGACGAGTTTGCCGTCCGGCTCAGGGTAACTGGCGGCACGGTCGGTCACGATGAGCTCCTGCTCGTCGTCGCGCTCGTTGTCAATTCTGCCGAAATGAAACCTGCCCTTCGTGATGGTCATCGCGCTTGCGAGCGCACCGCCGACGAAGAAGCCTCGGCCAAATACCTGTCGCACGTCGCGGACTTCGTGGAGATCGGACCAGATGAAGCTCGAGCGAATCGCGCGGTCGTACCTCTCGAGCCCGTCATCCTCCTTGGCGCCCTCGGCTTCGCGCTTGATGGCCTCGAACGCGGCCTCGGCCGCCAGCCGTCCGGACTCAATGGCGTAGTGGATCCCCTTCAACCTCGGGACATTGACCATCCCGGCAGCCGTCGCCGCAAAGGAGCAGTCCAGGCGCATGAAGCCTCTTCGGCAGGGCGTGGAAACCACCACTCGGTATGCGTCTTGGCCCCCCATTCGACTCTCTCGCCGTCTTGCAACAGCGGTCGGATCTTGGGATGGGTCTTCAACTCCTGCAAGAGATCGTGCACGGAGAGGTCGGCGTCGCGGTAGTCGAGACCGACGACCATGCCAATCGCCACCATGTCCTTGCCGATCGGGTAAATGAACGAACCCCCGAACTCTCGATACTTGGCGGCCGTGCGAAGCGGCCAGCCCATGGTGTGGATGATCGCGATCGAGCGGCGTTCCGACTCGCCACACCTCTTTGACGGCCGAGCTCGTAGACCTGGGGAGATTTGGATCGCAGCTCGAAGTGGTCGAGCGCGACGCCGGTGAGATGGCCCTGAGTTCCCTCGGCGAGAACGGTGACTTTCGAGACGATGTCGGCTCCCGGCTCGAAGTTCCGGAGCTCGGATCCATCGATGGCACGTCCCTTGTCGTTCGTTCTGATGCCAATCACCTGGCCGTCGTCGAACGAGCAACGAACGCCCGGACGTGTCGGGGAGGAGCACCGCACCGGCTTCTTCGGCACGGGCGGCCAGCCATCGTCCCAACTCGGACAGCGACACAATCACATTGCCGTGGTTGCGCATAGGCGGCGGAGGCGGTATCGGCAGAGCCTTCGTCCGAGTCAGGATGTAGACCGATTCGCGGGCCACCGGCCCATAGTTTGGGATGTCTTCAATACGGAAGGAACCCCCAAGGAGGGTCTTCAAGGAGCGGGGGTCGAGAACCGCACCGGACAGCAGATGCGAGCCTGGTTGCTTGCCCTTCTCGACAATGGCCAGCGGTACCTCACCTAGCAGTTCGGCTATTTGAGGGTCATCTTCGAGAAGCTGTCCGAATCGGATTGCGCACGCAAGCCCCGCTGGACCGGCACCCACCACGAGTACTCCCACCTCGATCCGCTCCTCGATCGGGTCCGTGGGCACACCGATGAACTCGGAGGCCTCAAACGGAGGCGGGTAATCGGAGGGCTTTGGGGTCATGCTTGGCGGTATTCGTTGATGAGTTGCGTCAGCTTGGGAACGATCTCGAGCGCGTCACCCACGACGGCCAGATCGCTGAATTCGAAAATCGGTGCTCTCTGGTCCTTGTTGACCGCGACGATCACCTTGGAGCTCTGCATGCCGACCTTGTGCTGGATCGCTCCAGAGATGCCAAGAGCGATATAGAGACGAGGTGAGACGGTCTTACCAGTCTGGCCGATCTGTGCCGAGTGGGGTCGCCATCCGGCATAGACGGCTGCTCGGGTGGCACCGACCACCCCTCCCAGAGCAGCGGCCAATTCCTCGGCCAACGAAAAGTTTTCGGGAGCCCCGAGACCCATCCCGCCGGCGACGATCACCTCTGCGTCCTCGAGGGATGGTCCCTCGTCGAGCTGGGACGCGGTGCTCGACCATTGTCGCTCGTAGTGAGTGAGCTTGACAGTCGACGACCACCCCGTCGATCCGAGGTTCCCCAGTACCAACTTCGACGGCGTCGAAGGACCCCGGACGGAAGACCGCGAGGCGCTGGGACGAACGCCATCCGACGTCGACCAGGACCGAGTCGCCCAGGGCCAGTCGCTTCCCAACGAGCCGGTCTCCTGCGGCCTCGATGTCGACGAGGTCCCAGTTCAGACCGGCCTCGAGTCTGGCCGCCAAACCGGCCGCGATGTCGGCCACCAGGACTGAGTTGGAGAACAGGACCGTGTCGTAGCCGTTTCGACGTACCACGTCCGCGAGGACATCGACTCGGACCTGTGGGAGTGGGGCCTCGAGCGAAGCTGCGCTGGCAACGTGCACCATCGATGCACCGAATCTCCCAACCTCGGAGGTGAGCGACTGCACTTCCTCGCCCCCGACGAGCAAGGCCGAAACTTTGGCTCCTCCAAGCGAGAAGGCCTTGGTCAATACGGCGAGGGAGCCCTTTTGGAGTGCGCTGCCGTGATGCTCAATAAAGACGAGGACGTTCACAGGAGTTGATTGGCCAACAAGAAGTCGAAGATGACCTGCGGTGCATCGTCGCCGTTCTCCACCCACGATCGTCGCGACCCGACCGGGTGGGTCGGCGAGGGCTATCACCTCTGTTGCCGACCCGATGTCACCCACATCAGCAGCAGTCGAGGCCGAGCTCAGCCAATCCCAACGTTTCGAGGGGCTTCTTCTTGGCACCCATCATTCCCCTCAATGACGCGTATCGCGGCTCGTTCAAGGCGTCGCTCACGCCCACGACTGCTGGAAGCTGCGCCTCGATCACGTCGTCGCCGAACTCGGACTGCCGGACCACGCGTACCACGCCGTCGGCTATGGACAGCTCGGCTGCTTGGGAGGCGACCGGCAATCGAAGTCGTTCGGCGACGGCAGCCCACAACATGGCCCCCGAACCATCGGTGGCTTGTTGCCCGAACAGTGTCAGGTCGGGAGCTTCGCGCTCGATTATCGCGGCCAGGACTCGGCTCGTGGCTAGAAGATCCGAGCCCTCCGCGTCCGGGTCGCTGACGAGGATCGCCCGATCGGCACCGAGGCCCAGGGCTGTTCGCAAAGACTCAATGGCTTCAGTTGGTCCCATCGACACAACAACGACTTCGCACTCGTTCTCATCCTTCATCTGCAACGCTTCCTCGATGGCGTTCAGGTCCACGTCGTTGAGGTCGCCGGTACCCGTGCGGTCCAATCGCCTGGTACTCGAGTCAAGGCGGAGCCGTCCAGAGGGAACGTGCTTTACACAGACCGCGATCTTCATCAGAGTTGGATCGTACTCAGGGTCGCTCAGAGGCAGCCACATCGTCAGCTGTCCCTGAACTGGCTCCAAATCACCAGCCCGGCATGGTAGGAGTTGTTCTTCAAAAGCTCAGAGAACGAGCACTCCAGCCGAATCCGGCCAGGCGCCCGGACCTGCGGATTGTGGAGACTCCCCTCCTTGACCTGTGGAGCCACCTGACTCCCGGGCGCAATCCCCTGGCCGGCGAGTCACGTTCCTTGTTGGCGCTTGGCCGTCGACGCATGGCTATTCAGGGCGTAGTCAGATCAAACTGCTCAACTGGACGATGGGCGGACTATGTCGAAGGGACCTCCCTTCGAACCATGTCGGTTTCGGCCCGCGAGAAGAGGGCGTGATTCAGCGGATCTGACTGATCCGCCCGCTGGACCCCCACGTGCGGTCTGCGGTGAGAACGTCAGCATCGAGGCGATCTCCTAGGGCCAGACACAGACGGTCAGCAAGTGAGAGTCCTTCATCTCGAACCCAGCGCCGTGCTGCCCACTCAGCGTCCGACACTGTCACCGGCTCGATCTCAAGGCCATAGACGGCCATGAGAGCGCGGGACAGGTCCCAGTTGCGACCGCGTGCTCGGATCTTCTGGGCTACCTCGGACCAGTTCGCCGCGCCACATGCACCGCCCGACTCAAGAGCTGCTTCCACCGTCGACGCGCCGTCTTCACCCTGGAGAAACGCCAGGAGAGCAGAGGCATCGAAAACCCTCACGCGGCATCGTCCGCAGCGGCTTCGGCCCGACGCTCGGCGAGCAGCTCTCCGACGAGGTCCAATCCTGCGAGATCGGCCCGTACGCGCTCCTGAAGTTGGCTGCGGGTGAGCAGCACCAGTCCGCCGGGGGTCTCCAAGAGGACGAGAGGTGAGCCTTCCTTCAGCCCAGACCGTTCCCTGAGCTCGGAAGGGATGACCAGCCTTCCTCTGTCTCCCATTGTGACTGTGTATGTCCCACTCATACACATATCATACCACGCATTGAAGGACTGTGGGACAAGGGTCAGCCACCTCGGGCCGACTGCTCCATCGCGTGGAGACTCCACCCCTTAGCCCGTGGAGCCGCCACGACGCCGGCCTGAGGGCCGAAGTCCCTGTTCAATCAGTCGTCTGGTTGCGCCCGGACGTCACCGTTCGATCGCAGGACCTCGACGTTTCAACTCGCGAGTGCGCTCCAGCACCTGTCGGAGTGCCGGAAGCACGGCCCGGTCCTTTTCACGGCCGGCGGCTTCTTTGGATCGAATCACGTCAGACAACGCCGCTACCGGGACCTCCAGGTTGTCGGTGAGGCGTTCTCGTGTGGCAGAACGTCGCAAGTCCTCGTATCCGTGGGTGCCATCGGGAAGCAGTGCGACGTCGAGGTTCCCATGCTTGGTGACATAGGTCCATGTGGTGCCTTGCTGAAACGATCGCTCATCGAGTGGGACCTCAATCGGCTCGTCAAGCCCGGGAACACGGAGTTTTGCTTCGAGCTCCCTCAGTGCTGCCGCCAGCTTCGAGAAATTTTCACGGTTTCTGGCCGGCGTTACGTCTACGTCTCGTGTGATGTACGGCGACCCGTGGATCTCGGCGGCGAGGCCTCCGATGACAACGTAAGTGACCTCGTGTCGCTCCAGGACCTCAAGAATCTGGTCGGGACGATAAGGAACGACATCAGCCATGGTTGGCCCGCCGGACCTCAAGCTGATCGTGGAATCGAACGCGCGCCAGGAGATCCGCGAAACGCTGAGCCGGCGTCATCTGAAGGTGCTGATCGATGATCGTCACGTTCGAGTCGTCGAACTTGGAGAGATGAAACGAGAGGTCGAGACCGCACGCGCGGACCACTTCTCTGAGTGTCTCGAGACTGGGCTGGACCTCGGACCCTTCCCACCTCGCGATGACCGACTGTGCCTTGCCGAGCCGGGATCCCAGCTGTGCCTGGGTAAGACCTGCTCGGAGCCTCGCTTCTCGAATCAGGTCGCCACTGATCATTCCACTAGTATAGCATTTCTGTTATGTCTTCCATCGATCCCGGAACAATGCACAAACTGCCGGCCCTCAGGCCGGCAGTTTGCAGTTCGATGAGTCGTCTGGTTGCGTCGTGCGCGACGAAGCCAGGGCGTCCACTGCGAGAAGGACGCAACCCCGATCGTGGCGGGGGGTTTCACGCGGGCCTCAACGGGTCCGGCGTCGCAGAGGCCGTATGACTAGATTCCGGCCCGGTGGTGCTCGCCACAGAGACTGATCAGCGACTGAGAGCGGCCGCATTCGCCTTTCTCGACTCCTTGGCGGAAGCCGCTACGGCGCTCGTCACTCAACAAGACCTGGCTGCCTTCTCCTTCGAGGGATCGCCGCTGCGGCTCATGGCCACCCAACAGGGCATCTGGAAGCCGGCCCAGCTCGAGGCAGCACTCAGTTTCCGGACAGTGTTCACCGCCGACCCGAGCAAAGCCCCCTACGCCGATGCGGAGGGCCCCGACGGGTTCCTGCGCTACCAGTGGCGGGGCGTCGACCCGCAGCATCCTGACAATCGGGCCTTACGTACCGCCATGGCGCGCGAACTGCCGCTGATCTGGTTCCACGGGGTGGCATCCGCCCTGTATCTACCGATCTATCCGGTATGGCTGGCAGCCGAGGAACCCTCGGCCCACCAGTTCGTGGTCTCACTCGATGCCGACGCGCTCCAGCTCCGAAAGGACCTGACCGTGGGGGACCCAGAACTCGTCCGTGCGTATGCCGAGCAAGTAGTTCGCAATCGCCTGCATCAACCGCTCTTCCGTCAGCGGGTGCTCGTCGCTTATCAGAACCAGTGCGCCATTTGCCGACTCCGTCACATCCGGCTGCTCGACGCCGCCCACATTCAAGGAGACGCGGAGGGTGGCCAGCCCGTTGTGACCAACGGCATCGCGATGTGCAAGATCCACCACGCCGCCTACGACGTCGACATATTCGGGATAAGCCCCAATTATAAGGTCGGCGTGCGGACCGACGTTCTGGCCGAAATCGACGGGCCCACCCTCCGCTACACGCTCCAGGAGATTGACGGGTCCCACATACAGCTGCCGTACCACCGTGCTGCCCGCCCCAATCCCGAGCTGCTCGAAGTCCGCTGGAACCGGTTCAGGGAGGCTTCGTAGCTAGCCAACTTCCGCACCGCGACGGACTTCCCATCGGAAGCTGCAACGGCAATCGATGTGGCAGGAAGTTGTTTGGTTTGCCGGCTTGATCGTTCTTAGCAAAATAGCTAAGCTCGAAACGTGGATGATGACGCAGGCGTCTTCCGAGCTCTGGCCGACCCAACGAGGCGTCAGATACTCCAGGATCTCCAAACCGGTGAGCTCACGGCCGGCGAGATCAGCTCTCGGTTCACGATCAGCGCTCCGTCGATCTCTCGACACCTGGGCGTGCTCAAGAACGCTGGATTGATTCTCGAGCGTCGGGACGCCAATCGGATCTACTACTCGCTCGTTGGAGAGCGAATTGCCCTGTGCGTGGGCCAGTTCCTCTCGGTCGTCTGTCCTGAACAGATCGTGTTGCGTCAACGCCGCAAGCGGAAGGGCGACCCCGCTTCTCGCCAACCCAAGGGGGTTTGACATGCTCACCAACAGCGTCGAATGCACAATCGAACGGCGCTTACTCGTGAACTACCGGATCGATCCCGAGATCGTTCAGCGGCACCTGCCGGCCCCCTTCCGTCCCCAGCTCGTATCGGGATGGGCGGTCGGCGGTGTGTGCTTCATCCGCCTGGGAAGGCTTCGACCAAATCACTCCCCGTCGGCACTTGGCATCACGACCGAGAATGTCGCCCACCGTTTTGCCGTTGAATGGGACGACGACGCGGGTACCAAGGTCGGAGTCTTCATTCCTAGGCGAGACACCAACTCTCGGGTCACCGCTCTGGCCGGAGACCGGATCTTTCCCGGAGTGCATCGAATGGCCCGGTTCGAGGTACACGAGCTGGGCTCGGAGCTGCGTCTCGGAGTAGAGAGTCGTGACGGCGCTCTCGGTGACGGCTCGGGAGGGCCAAGCACTCGGAGGAGAGCTGTTCACCTCCCTCGAGCAGGCCATCGACTTCTTCCGCCGAGGCTCGCTCGGCTTCTCGCCCAGCAGTTCGTCCGGTGGTCTGGCAGGAGTGCGACTACAGGCTCAGAGCTGGGATGCGCGACCCGTGACGATCGACGACATGAAGTCGAGTGTGTTCGATGACCCTGAGGCATTCCCCAGAGGGTCATGCGCTCTCGATTTTGGCCTGGTCATGAGGGATCTCCCGGCTCGCTGGGTCGTCGAGGGTGCGCTCCAGCCTGGTTCGAAGGTGAGGATCGCGTAAGCACCTGTGCGGGAGGGGTACATCAGACCCTTTGTCGACAAGGGCGGCGAGTCGCTAAGTCGTCCGCTTTCCGAGCACAAACTGCCGACCGGGGGCTGGCAGTTGGCCCCTCAGTATCATTTCCCACCTCCGACCGGGTTCACGCGTTATCCGGCATTGCTGACTGCAAAGGAAGAGGCGTGTCAGATCAACCAGGACCAGTTCGTGAGCAGTGGGCGCACTTGCTCGGCCTTCCCCCGATGGAGGAATACCTGTCGTTCTTGGTTCAGGCTTCGGCGGAAGGAAACGCTGACCTGACGGCCGCAGCGGCTCGATGGCGCCATGCCGCGGAGAAGCTCGCGGGGTTGGCCGTCGCCGAGGCGGGCCGGGCGGAGGGGCACACGATCGAGATGTTGTCAGATGACCTTGCTGAACGGAGCAAGGATTTCCTGTCATCTGCAGAGGTTGCTTCCACATACATCACGAGCGTACCGAGTCTCGCGGTCGTACCGCTCGGCGCGTTGATCGTGTATCAGCGCCAGTTGAATCTTCGCTACGGGATGGACCTGGCCACACGAGTGGGGAATTGGTCACTCGGCGCTCCGGAGTTGTTCGATTTCTGTCTCGCGATCGACCGAGCACAACCGGCCGTCGACGGGTTACAAACCAATGCGAACACTTTTGTGTTCTCGTCGCCTTCGAGCGACGCGCGCTTTCTCGGGGCCAAGTTGATGGACTCCCGGGGAATCGTTGGCTATACCCCGCCTGGACGGCCGACGATGGCCGTGGTGCTCTATGTGGGCTACAGCGTCAATGCCATCAACGTGCTGGAGATCAACGGACGGCTTGTCCTAAACAACGGTCACCATCGGGCATACGCGCTCTGTGCGTCGGGAGCGACCCATGCGATCGCCGTCGTTCAGCACCTGTCGCCCAACGACCTGAGCGTCGCGCCAGCCGTGCAGCAGGCGCCTGCTCTGTACCTGGAGTCGCCTCGACCCCCCATGCTGACGGACTTTCTGGACCCGGCGCTCACCGAGGAAATCAGCGTCCCGCATCGAGTGCGGCAGATCCGGCTGCAGTTCGGTTCCGAACAACTTGACGCTCCCGGTTGAGCCGTCAGGTCCTAGGGAGCTGAGCCACCACGAGAAACGTAGACGCAGACAAACGTCCGGAAGTAAGGGTTGATGGGGGCGCACAACGCGAAGTCGTCGTGGATGTAGATCTCGGGATCAGTGGTCGTGATGATACGGAGCTGATCTTGCGGCGTAGCTCCCGCAGTCTGTGTATTGAGCAGGGCCAGGGGTGCAAAAGCGGCTCCGCCCAGCGTGACACCCACCATGGCTGTTTTGGCCAGATCTCCAAGACGCACCGTCTTCCCCCTTCTCAACCAACCGTCCCATCGGCCCATTTGCCGAGGCTAGATCTTTCTAGCCGAAACGGACCACACATTGACGATTCGTCGACACGTCGGGCCCACCGAGCCGGCGCCGCAACGCAAGGGCCCTGACCGGTCGATGGGAGTGGGGCGGCCGGCCGCAAAGGCGAGTCGGGGCTGGTCGAGCTCACGAACTCCTCAGCGACGAATCTCCGCTCGATCGCTGGACCCGGCTTCCCAGCTGTCTCATGGCAGATACCCATCATACAATGGCATTTCTGCCACTTGTTACATCCACGATCTAGCCTCAAGCTTGAGTTGCAGCGGCCGTCGATGGAGCGAGGAGAGTGGCTGTGCAGCACCCAGACCTGATTGCGCAGCTCGCCAGAGAGCGGGCAAAGGACCTTCGGGCGAGCGCAACACACCAATACCGCGCACCGGCGCCGGACGCGTGGCCCCGTTGGAACGTGCGCCGCAGGCTGGGGGTCCGGCTCGTCCGGCTAGGACAGTGGCTGGGCGCTCCGGGGCCGGCGAGCCTCCCTTCCGCACCGCGCATCGAACCCTGCTGACCTCTCTCTCTAGTGGTCGCAGGCCTGCGGCAACGCCAGCGGCGCCTTCCCGAGCGGTAGACGCTCCACGAACTCGGCCCGAACGGGGGGCGATTGGCCGTTGCCGCGGTAGCGCTCAAAAGCTCTGGGCCCGGCCAGCACGCGTCAACCAACGTATTCTCGATCAAGGCCTGGTCGAGAGAGTGCCAGCGACCCGAGAAGACGAGGCAGGGAGCGACAGATGGAGTCAGCAACGCATGGACCCCGGATTTCTCGAATTCCGGGCGACGCCCCGATGCCCGCGGGAAGCTACGACCTCGGCGCTCTCGGGTACGACGAGCGTGAGTTTCTCATCGAAGGCGTCGCCACGTCCTTTGCCTTGGTCGGCGAGCGAACCGCTGATGGCCGCTGGACTGTCGGGCCCGACAGTGAATCGCCCTACGCCACGCGTTTCGTGGTCCGCACGCCGAGCGACCCGGCCCGCTTCAGCGGAACGGTCGCCGTGGAGTGGAACAACGTGTCGGGAGGCGTCGATGTGGGCCCCGACTGGACACTGCTCCATCGGGACTTGGTCGCCCTGGGTCACGGCTGGGTCGGTGTCTCGGCGCAAAAGGCGGGCATCGATGGCGGCGGTCTGGTCGAGGGGATGCACCTCAAGGTGCTTGCCCCCGACCGCTACGGAGCCCTGCAACATCCAGGCGACGGCTGGTCGTTCGACATCTTCACCCAGGTGGCAACGGCTCTTCGCTCTCGAGATGAAGACTCACCACTGGGCGGCTTGGTGGCGGAGCGCTTGATCGCCCTCGGGGAGTCGCAGTCGGCAGCATTCCTGGTGACCTACATCAACGCGATCGATCTCGAGGCGGCAGTGTTCGACGGCTTCTTCGTCCACGGCCGCGGCGCCGGCGGAGCGGGCCTCGACGGATTCCGGGCCGCCCGCGGCGGCGATCTCGACGACGCCACCCGTTCGATTCTGGGCAGCCCTGAGCGAATCCGAGACGACGTCCGGGTCCCCGTTCTTGTACTGCAGAGCGAGACCGACGTCGTACTGCTGGGCGGTGGCTTGCCCGACCAACCGGACGGCCCGCGGCTTCGCCTCTGGGAAATCGCGGGGGCCGCCCACGCCGACACGTACCTCCTCGTTGCCGGCGCCCAGGACGACGGCAAACTCTCTCCGGACGGCTTGGCCGAGTTGCTCCGGCCGACGACCGAGCTGATGATCGGAAACACCGATACGCCGATCAACTCGGGACCGCAGCAGCACTACGTCGGCCAGGCCGCATTCGAGGCGCTGGTGGGGTGGGTGGGTGGAGGCCCGACGCCTCCGGCCGTGTCGCGACTGGATCTGGCCGAAGGGGGTGGGCTCAAGCTCGACGGGCACGGCAACGCAACCGGTGGGGTGCGTACTCCCTGGGTCGACGTGCCCACCGCGAGGTTGTCGGGCCTCGGCCAGGGCGGACAGTCCTTTGCCTTTCTCTTCGGAAAGTCCGAGCCGTTCGATCAATCCGCTCTGGAGGCCGCCTACCCGGGCGGACAGGTCGACTACGTGGCGAAGTTCACCGCTTCGCTCGACCACGCCATCGCCGGCGGGTTCATCCTGGCGAGTGATCGCCCAGAGATCCTCAGTCTGGCCGCAGCTGCGTCCCCGTTTCAGTCGCGCGCGTCCTGAGGGCCGGCACCGTTACCTAGGTCCAAAACCTCTTTGCGTCGACTGGAGCGGGCGCTCAGCGCTCTAGGGATTGGCGACGCGGACGATCGAGACGTCGAGGCCAAGCAGTCCCACGGTCGTGGCGCCGCCGCGCAGTGCATCGAAGAACCCCTGCTCCTTCGCAGCCCGGGCTCGACCCGCCGCCAGCACTTGCAGCAGCGAGCCGGCGGAGATGACCACCACTCCGTCGACGTCGCCCACCACCCAGTCCCCCTGCTCGACCTCGACGCCGCCGACCTCAGCGGGCAGGCCCACGCTGCCCGGCGACGACTTGGTCGCCCCGGGGAGCGACGCCGTGGAGGCGAACACGGGAAACCGGAGCGACTCGAGCGCCGCCAGGTCGCGCACGCCACCGTCGATCACCAGGCCGACGACGCCCTTCGCCTGGGCCCCTGTCGTGAGCACCTCGCCCCAGTACCCACGCTCGGCGATCGCGCCGACGTCGACAACCAGTGCGTGCCCCGGTGGGGCCGTGGCGACAGCGGCATGAACCGCCAGGTTGTCGCCAGGCGTGCACCGCACCGGCACCGCCGGTGCTGCGAAGGCCGCGCCGCGCCACATCGGCCGAAGACGCGCACTCATTGCCCTGGCGCCGGACTCCCCCAGGGTCGCCGAGCCGAGCCCCACCAGTGCCGCCGCCGTGTCGCTGGCTTGCATCACCCTCCCCCGTTGTCCCCGCCAGCGGCCGGCCGATCGGCGGCGTCAGATTCCCGCCTTACCGGCTCCGATCGCCCTCGCCGAGTCGAGGCCCCACACCCGTGGTTGCCGTCGTTACCCGCTCGTGCTGGTCACGCTGGCGGCCCACGCGCGCAGTCTTCGCCAGAACGCCATCCGGGTCGGGGCGAAGTTGTGCATGTGGGCCATCTGGGCGAACACCGCGACCGTGACGTCGTTGGACCCTCGATAGGCGGTCGGTTCGGACCACGGATCGGCCACCACGTCGATCTCGCCGCAGGCAACGAGGACCGGCACCGCGATCGAGGCGGCCTCCACGGTGACCACCCCGGGCTCGAGTGGGTTCCTGGCGATCACGGCGGGGCCACCCGGCGCATTGTTCGCCCCCCACACCTCGGACGATCCCATCCCGCCGCTGCCCCGAGTCATGTCCATCACGACCAGGGCCTCGGGCTCGAGGTCATGGTGGAACCATGCCCGCATCGGGTGATTCAGGCCGTCCCCCGCGGTCCCCGCGATCACCGCTGCGATGTCCACGTCGTCGGACCAGGGGGGCATCGTGCGAAGACCGCTCCAGCCGAGCATCCCGACTCCGTCGAACACCGGGTCCGCCGCCTGTCCGATTGTCAGAACGAAACCGCCATACGACTGACCGAGCCCGATGGCGGCGGCGGGCCGGACCGGCTCAACGATGCCGTCGAGCTCACCCGCGGCCAGCCGGCGGAGGACCTCTCGCGGCGGCGGCATTGGCGCGGCCGACCGCTGCGAAGTCCAGCTCCACCGTCGGGGTGTCACTGTCCCCCACCGCGAGGTGATCACAGCAGACAAAGATGTCCCCCGCCGCCGCCTGGAACTCCGCCTGGCTGTAGCCAGTGAACCCCTTCGGCTGCAGGTCGTAGTAGTGGCGTGTGTAACCGCCACCGGGAAAGGCGAAGTAGACGACGGGATCGGGAACGACGCGATCCGTCACCACGGTCGCCACGATGTGCAACTGCTCGCCAGTCCCGACTGCGTCTGTGACATCGAGCCGTACGTCGATTCGGCGCACACCCCCTCCTTCATGAAATCGCCAACATGGCCACTGCCAACGCGAGAGTCACCACGGTAGCTCGCAGCAGGCGACAATCGCCGGGGAGCGGGGCGCCGGCGGTGGTCTCTGGCGGGAACCCGACGTAACGTGCAGATCGAGACGCGTCCAGAGGGCACGCAGCGGAGAGGAATCGTGGACCAGCGCTTCGAGGGCAAGGTCGTGGTGATCACGGGCGGCGGGGCCGGCATCGGGCGGCGCTACGCCCATCGCTTCGCGGCCGAGGGCGCGGCGGTCGTGGTGGCCGACACCGACACCGACGCCGGCGAGCGCGTGGTCAAGGAGCTCGGTGAAACCGGTGCCCGGGCGGTCGCGGTCGAGATGGACGTCACCGACGAGGGCGGCGCGGACCGGATGGCCGCCACCGCCGGTCAGTTCGGTGGCGTCGACATCCTGGTCAACAACGCTGGCGTCCACCTCCAGCACGCGCAGCTCCCCTACACCCGCGCTGCGCTGCCCGAGTGGCGACGGGTCATCGACGTCAACGTCATCGGGGCGCTCGTCTGCTCGATCGCCTGTCGCGCCTCGATGGCGGAACGAGGCGGCGGAGCCATCGTGAACCACTCGTCGATGGCCGCCTACCCGGGCACCGGCGCCTACGGCATCTCGAAGCTGGCCCTGAATGCCCTCACCGTTTCTCTGGCGGCCGAGTTCGCCCCGAACGGCATCCGCGTCAACGGCATCGCACCCGGTCTCGTCGATTCCGAGGCGGCGGTCGAGTGGATGAACGACCCCGCCCGCGACGGGATCGAAGGTGCGTTGGTCGGCGGCCAGCTCGTCAAGCGGCTCGGGCGCATGGATGACCTCGCCGACACGGCGCTCTTCTTGTGCTCGGAGCAAGCCAGCTTCATCACGGGCCAGACGATCCTGGTCGACGGCGGGTTCACCAAGAAGCCCTTCTGAGGCTGCGTCCGGTCGACGTGCGGATCGGCACCCGGCCAGCCGGGATTGGTGCCTTCTCCTCCCAGGCGGCAACCTCGCCGGAGTGGGGACCCGCACCGGGTAGAAAGAGGGTAATGGATACGCAGCCCACCGCCTGGATCGCCGCCCTGCGAGGCTCTCACGACAATCTGGTGAGACTGGTCGAACCGCTCGGCAGTGAGCAGCTGCTCGAGCCCTCGTACGCCTCGGAGTGGTCGATCGCCCAGGCGCTCTCCCACCTCGGGTCCCAGGCCGAGATCTTCACCCTGTTCCTCGACGCCGGCCTCCGCGGGGACGACCCGCCGGGCCAGGACGCGTTCCCGCCGATCTGGGACGCCTGGAATACCCGGAGCCCCGAGGACCAGGCCCACGAGGCCCTCAGGGTCGACACGGCGCTGGTCGAACGGTTCGAGGCACTGGATCCCGAGCAGCGAGAGGGGCTGCGCCTGCGACTCTTCGGGATGGAGCTCGACACGGCCGGGCTGGCCAGGATGCGCCTGGGCGAGCATGCCGTGCACACCTGGGACATCGCGGTCTCGCTGGACCCGGCGGCCACCCTGGCGCCCGTCGCGGTCGCCCTCCTCATCGACACCCTCGGCCAGGTTGTGGGGCGAGGCGGCAAGGCCACGTCTCCCCCGCGACGCCTGCACGTCTCGACGACCGGGCCCGAGCGACATTTCACCCTCGAGCTCGGCGAACCGGTCACCCTCACCGCCACAGAGGGCGGGGATCCGCCGGACCTGCAACTGCCGGCGGAGGCGCTCATCCGCCTGGTCTACGGGCGCCTGGACCCGACGCACACGCCGCCGGTCACGGCCCCGGACGTGGACATCGACGAGCTGCGGCAGGTCTTCCCCGGGTTCTAAGGGCGCGCGGGCCCAGAGGATCGTCCGAATGCCGCGGACCGGACCCTCTATCCTTCGTGGTCACGTTGGCCGGAGCGTGAACGAGAGGGGTCCCGATGCAGCTTTCCTATGACTCGGGGATCTCGGCGGCGCCGCTGTCCGGCGACACGGTCGGGCGGGTGCTCGAGCGCCGGGTCGCCGCCAGTGGCGAGCGGCTCGCGCTGGTCAGCCGGCACCAGGGGCTCCGCCTCACCTGGTCGGAGCTCCAGGAGCGTGCCAGCGTGGTCGCCCGCGGGCTCCTCGCCCTCGGCGCCCAGCCCGGGGACCGGGTCGGCATCTGGGCCCCCGCCCGGGCCGAGTGGACCGATCTGCAACTCGGTAGCGCGATGGTCGGCGCCATCCTGGTGAACATCAACCCCGCCTACCGCGCCGGGGAACTCTCCTACGCGCTCTCGAGAGTGGGTGTCCGGTTCCTGGCCGCCGTCGAGGGGTTCCGCGACTCGGACTATTTCGCCATGCTGAAGGACGTCCGCGCGGAGTGCCCGTCGCTCGAGCAGGTGATCGCCATCGGCACAGATGACGCGGCCGGGACGGGGATCGGCTCCGACCTCACCTGGTCGGACCTGCTCGAGGCAGCCGGGAGCGTCGACGTCGACGACGTGCACCAGCGGGAGCGACGCTGCGACGCCGACGATCCGGTCAACATCCAGTTCACGAGCGGCACGACCGGCAGACCCAAAGGCGCGACGCTCACCCATCACAACATCGTCAACAACGCGGCCATCCTCGGCGGCCAGCTCGGCTACAGCGAAGCGGACGCCGTATGCATCCCCGTGCCGCTCTACCACTGCTTCGGCATGGGGATCGGCAATCTCGGCTGCCTGTCCACCGGGGCCACCATCGTCTACCCGGCGGAGGCGTTCGACCCCTTGGCGACCCTCGAGGCCATCGCCGACGAGCGGTGCACCAGCATCTACGGCGTTCCCACGATGTTCATCGCGATGCTGGGACACCCGCGCTTCGCCGAGTTCGATCTCACGTCGCTGCGCACCGGCATCATGGCGGGGGCGCCGTGCCCCATCGAGGTGATGCGCCGTGTCGTCGACGAGATGCACGCGTCGGAGATGACCATCGCCTACGGCATGACCGAGACCTCTCCCGTGTCCACGCTGACAAGGATCGACGACTCGCTGACCGTCCGGACGTCGACCGTCGGTTCGGTGCTCCCCCACACCGAGATCAAGATCGCCGATCCGCTCACGCTCGTCCCGGTCGCCCGGGGCGAGCCGGGCGAGATCTGCACGCGGGGCTACCTGGTCATGACCGGCTACTGGGACGACGATGCGGCGACTCAGGCCGCCGTGGTCAACGGGTGGATGCGGACGGGCGACCTCGGGACGATGGACGGCGACGGGAACGTCAACGTGGTCGGCCGACTGACCGACATGGTGATCCGGGGCGGGGAGAACATCTACCCCCGCGAGATCGAAGAGGTGCTGTTCACGCACCCGGCCATCGAATCGGTCCAGGTCGTCGGCGTTCCCGACGAGCGGTTGGGCGAGGAGGTGGCCGCCTTCGTGATCCCCGTCTCGGGCGCGGAGCTCACCTGCGACGAGGTCCGCGACTTCTGCCGCGAGCGGCTGGCCCGGTTCAAGGTGCCTCGCCACGTGTTCCTGGTCGATGACTTCCCGATGACGGTCACCGGCAAGATCCAGAAGTTCATCCTCCGCCGCGACGCCGTGACCGCTCTCAGCCTCGAAACGGCCGAGTCGATCGCGACGGCCTGACGCGGATCCTCGCGCGCCGTCGAGAACGACTACCGTCCGCGCCATGAGCGGGCTCATCTCCGGGTTGCCCGACGAGATCGACCTGGTGTTCGACGACATGGTCGACGTCAGGCGGGACCTGCATCGCCACCCCGAGCTCGGGTTCGCAGAGGTCGACACGACGGCGCTCGTCCGCAGCCGGCTGGCCGGCCTCGGGTTCGCCGAGCGGCCGGTGGTCACCGCGACCGGTGCCGCCTACACCCTGACCGGCGGCCACCCGGGACGTCCGGTGGTGCTTCGGGCCGACATGGACGCCCTCCCGGTCACAGAAGAGGTCGCCCTCCCTTTCGCCTCGGGAGTGGAGGGTCGGATGCACGCCTGCGGTCACGATGCCCACACCGCCGTCCTCTTGGGGGTCGCGCAGGTCCTCCAGCGACGAGCCGAGGACCTGTTCGGGAGCTACACGTTCGTCTTCCAACCGGCCGAAGAGCTGCTCGACGGGGCGCGCCAGATGGTGGACGGTGGCGTGCTCGACGGTCTGGCCGGCGGCGTGTCCCTCGGCTACCACGTCACGTCGGTGCTGCCCGTCGGGCTGGTCGGCCTGCGCCCGGGCATCGCGATGGCCGAGGTGCACGCGTTCACCCTGGTGGTGCACGGCCAGGGCGGGCACGGCGCGGTCGCCGGTCAGGCGGGCGACGTCGTGGTGGCGATCTGCGACGCCGTGGGCGAGCTCGGTGCGGTGGTGGCGGGGCTCGAGTACGAGCAGGTCGCCTGCGTCTGCAGCGCCGGAATGGTGCGCGCCGGCACCGCCCCCAACGTGCGACCCGACCACGCCACGCTGCGAGGGACGCTGCGGACGTTCACGCCGGAGCAGACGAGGGAGGCCCTCGACCGGTTGCAGGCGCTGTGCGATCGGGTCGGCCGCGACCACGGTGTCACGGTGCGGCTCGAGCTTCCGGGGAGCGCGCCGGCGGTGACGAACGACCCGGCGATCACCGAGACGGTGGCGCAGGTCGCCCGGGGCCAGATTGGGGCCGACAAGGTGCTGACGATGCCGCCGGTGACCCCGAGCGATGACATGAGCGTCTTTCTGCAGCGCCTGCCGGGCTGCTACTTCTTCGTCGGCGGCGCGCTGGCCGACGGCACCAGTGGCATGCACCACAGCCCGACCTTTGCGATCGACGAGGAGTCGATGCGGGTGGCGGCCCGCCTCATGGCGGGCGCGGCGGCCACCCTCGCCCACCCAGCCGTCGAACGCCGCTAACGCGCTGGCCGGGCCGGTCCGCGGCACGCACGGGGCCGACGGCGGCCCGTCCGCACCGGGCCCGGCGGCGGCGCGTCAGATCGGGTCCGGAAGCAGCTCGGCGCGCCCGTGCTTGATCACGGCCACGCCGTCCTGCATCGCCTCGAACCCCATGGCCCGGCCCCCCTCGGCCGTGCGGCCGGCGTCGTAGAGGTGCACCACCAGGTCGCGCCGGGGGAACGCAGGCGCCGAGAAACGGCCGGCCAGGCGCCGGAGCCGGCGCGGATCGCCGTCCGAGCCCGGTGTCGACGACCGCTCCCGCGCACAGCGCGAACGTGCAGAGGCCCTGGAGAATCTTGCTCGGATACCCCTGCTCGCGGGCGATCGCGTCATCGATGGCATGCCCGGCATGATCCGAAGAGACGCCGGCATAGCGAAACGCCTGATCCCGATCGACCGGCACCGTCTGGCGGCCGATCAGGGGGCCCCGGCCCTCCTCGGGGAAGAGGTGGTCCACCAGGTCGGGGCCGAATTCATCGCCGTCGATCGTGGCGCCGATGAGGAAGTTGGACCACAGGTGCTCGACCAGCGGTGTGCCGTCCATGTCGGAGACGAGGATCCTCTGGGTCGAGAGGACCCCACCTTTCGTCTGCTTGACGCTGTGGAGGCCCGATTCCCACTGCAGCGACATGCCGGGCCGGACGATCCCCCAGAAATAGACGTCATGCTCGCCGTGCACCCCGCCCCGAGCCCCTTGAATGGTCACCCGATCGCTCGTCGAGCGGGACGACTCCCACTGGGACGGCAGGACCATCGTCACGGTGAACAGCGGCGGAACGGCCGTCCCCTCGAGGTACAAGACATTGGGGTCGTTCGTCGCCATTGCGTAGGCCGCGACCGCGTCCTCATCGACCCGGCCCCGATAGGGGTCCCGACGTTCGGGTTGACCACTCACTGCGATTCCTCCACTGATGCATCGACGGCCCTCACCGAAGACACAGCCCCGAGGGGGCCGGGTGCGGGAGGGCGACTGATCCGCGACGACTGTCCGCTTCGTCCAGGCGTCAGTCCCGGCCCCGCAGCGGGCGTCCCGTGGCTTCCACCCAGCTGCGGATGACGGAGTCGTAGCGATCCTGGCCGATGAGGAGGTCCTTGTCGGGGAAGCCGAACGCAGACGGCGGCAGCTCTCCGTGCTCGAAGAGGTGGGTCGCCAGTTCGTGGTGCGCCCGCGCCGCCGACGCGGTCCCGAATCCGGTGAACAGGCTGAACTGCAGACCCGGCACCAGCTTGCCGTAGGCGCCCAACGGGATCTTCACGTGGGCGGCGATCTCGCGCAGCTGTTCTTCGGACGCGAAGGTCGGCAGGAAGGCGTCCGCGCCGGCCTCGGCGTAGGCCACGCCCCGCCTGATCGTCTCCTCCAACGACCCGCTGCCGCCACCACCCTCGCTGTAGAGCTCGTCGGTCCGGGTGATGATCACGAAATCCGGATCGTGCCGACCGGCGATGGCGGCGGCGATCCGCGCCTGCATGTCGGAGATGGAGAGCAACGGACCGTCGAACGGCGAGTGCTTGGGGGCGATCTCGTCTTCGATGTGGACGCCGGCCACGCCCGCGTGCTCGTAGCGCGCCGACCGAGCGGTACACGTCGGCCACCGACTCACCGGCCTGATCGGCGTCGACGATCAGGGGGATCGAGATGCTCTCGGCCACCCGGGCGGCCTGCTCGATCATCTCTGTCGGTGTCAGCACGCCGCAATCCGGCACCGCGTAGTGCATCATGCCGGTGGCGTGCCCCCCCATGTAGGCCGCCGTGAACCCGACGCGCTCGATGATGCGGGCGCTGAGCGCGCTGTAGCAGTCGGCCGCGATGAAGGGTTCCGGGCCGCGCAGGAGATCCCTCAGTGCTTGACGCGGGTTGCTCATGGCTTCGCTCCCATTCTCGGTAGGTGAGTCTCGGGCGTCGAATCGGGGCGGCGCAATTTCGGGCCGCCGCGCAGTCGGCCACCGCCGCTCACGGGGCGCCGCCATCCGTCGGGAGTTCCCTGGTCCCGGGCGGGAACCGGGCCTACGTGCTGGGCAGGTGGGCCTCAACGGGGCCGGGGACTGGCCTGGCCACCCGGCGGACCCGGCCGACCCGCATATGCAGGGCGATGGCGCCGCTCGTGATCGCCGCCCACCCGCACCAGACGGAGGCGAAACCATCGATCGTCAGCCAGGCGATGACGGCGACGGCGACCAGGTTCACGATGCCGAACACCACGACCCGGCGTCGGCTCGACAAGAGCAGCGTTCCGCAGATCGCGAGGACGTAGAGCGAGATGATGACCGCCCCGTGGTGGAGCTCGATGTTGTACGCGAGATGGAACGGGCGAAGCTTCACCCCGACGGGGCCGCGGAGCATCGCCGCGAACAGGACGCCCGCCACCAGCACGCCCAACGCGACCAGCGGCGTCATGGCCGATCGGCGCCGCCGCAACGGTTCGTTCCACATGACCGCGGCGGGCACGTAGATCGGCAGGACGACGAACGCGATCAGCAGGTACGCCCAGACTGCCACTCGCTCAAGTTCATGGGGCACATGTCCTTGCAGCCCCAGCCAGACGAACGCCTCGATGATCTGGTGGACGCCGAGGAGGAGCGGCAGCGTGGCCAGCGCGATGTGCCCCTGGCGACTGTGCGTGTGGCGAACGGCATCGATCCCGATCGCGCCGATGACGACGCCACCGACGAGATCAGCCTGCGGAGAGAAGCACACCTAACGACGGGCCGAACTGAGCTCGTCTCGTTCTCTTGGTCCAGTGGAGTGTTCCGGGACCGCCGCCCGGCCGACCACTCCCCCCTCCCGAACGCCGACCGCCTGGTCGGCCGGCAGTTCGACGCCGGCGATCGGTCCGGTCGAGCGACGTCGGGCAGTGAGCAGTTCAGACGACGGCCACCGCACGTCGGAGACGAGTCCACCCATCTCCAGCAATCTAATGAACCGTGCGGTCGAGTCCAGTTGGCCGCGGCCCACGCCGTGGCGGGCCGAACGGGGCAGCGAATGGTGGAGGTTGTGCCAGTTCTCGCCCATCGCCAGCACAGCGAGGGGGGCGAAGTTGGTCGCCCGGTCGCTGGCGCGGGTCCGAAACGGCCGGGAGCCCCAGATGTGGCAGGCCGAGTTGATGGCGAAGGTGGCGTGCTGCAGCACGAACACCCGGACGAGCCCCGCCCAGATGAGGGCGCCCAACGCTCCCGTCGCCGTCCCGGTGATGGCCCAACCGATGAGGGTGGGCGCGCCGAGCGACACCACGCAGAGAAGGGGGAAGAGGCGATCGATCACGACGAGATCGGGATCGGCCACCAGATCGGGCGCCCAACGCGCTGGCGTCGGTCGGTTGGCCCAAGAACAACCACCCAACGTGGGCGTGGACCGCGCCGCGCAGCCGTGACCAGGGCCGGTCGCCCGCCAGATACGGCGAGTGGGGATCGCCGGGTCGGTCGGTGTAGGCGTGGTGCCGACGGTGATTGGCGACCCAACTGATCACGGCGCCTTCAAAGGCGAGCGAGCCGGCCAGCGCCAGGGCGATCTTGATGCCCCGCCTCGCCCGGAAGCTCCGATGGGCGAACAACCGGTGATACCCCGCCGTCACGCCATGGCCGGCGATCGCGTAGAACACCACGGCCAGCACCACGTCGAGGATCGTCGGGAATCGGCCCCACAACGAGATGGCGGCGGCCACGACCCCGATGAGTGGTCCCACCAGGATGAGCAGCGTGATGCCGCCCTGGAGCCGTCCGATCGGCACCTCCGACGGGACGACCGGGCCGGATTCGATCAGATCGGTGGGGGCATCGACGAGTGCCGACGCACCGACCGTCACAGGGCTGCGATCAGGAGAGGGGCAGGCCGTGCGTCGAGCGACGCGGTCGGGGTCGGTCGAGATCCTTGGGACCAACGCGAAGAGCTGGCTGCCGGGTGGCGCTCGCAGTTCATCAGGGCCAAACGTTCACTATGCGAGGCAGCGAGCCTCGGGACTTAGCCCTGCGCTGTCGAAGGCACCCTCACGCTAGCAACTTGTGGGTGCTGCGACGGGTCGATCCACCCGTTGAATGACCAGCGATCCCGCCTCGGGTTGGCCAGTCCCCGGACGACATGAGAAGGCGGCAGATCGGGGTCAGAGGCGCTCGACCAGCGCATTCGGGGACGCTCCTTCCCTCAGGGCGCCAGGCTCCCGAGGAAAGCCGTGACCGCGCGGGTGACCGCGTCCGTGGTCGACGCCTCCGAGTGCGGACTGTGGCCCGCCTCGCCGTGGAACGAGAGGACCGGGTCGGGGAGGGCCGCGAGAATCTGGTCGAGCTCCCCGGGCTCGGTGCGGGGATCCGCACCGCCATGGATCACGAGAACAGGGGCGCTCACCTCGCCGAGCTTTCCCTGGTAGAGGTCGGCCTGCGGTGTCGACGCCTCGTTCGCCAGGTCGAGCCACGCCTGGCCATCGAGTCGCAGAACCGTGCGCCATCGATCGTCACCGTGTTCGGTGGCCAGCGTCTGGCGGGCCCGTGCTCCGAAGCTGTCGGGGTCCGCGGCCATGCGCTCGAAGAATGCGCGCGACCGCGGCTTGGCCGCGTAGAAGTGCAGTGCCTCGAGGATGACCGCCCGCACCCGACCCGGGGCGTGAATCGCGGCCATCGCCGCGATGACCGCACCGTCGCTGTGACCCCACCAGACCGCCCGGTCGATACCGAGGCCGTCGAGGACGGCGACCGTCTCGAGGAGGGCGCGGCGGTGGAACTCGGGCGGAAAGGCCTCGAGTGGGGTCGAGCGACCGTACCCGGCCCGCCTCGGGATCACGACGAGGTGGTCTCGGATCAACGGACCACTGTCGAGCGGATAGATGTCGTACCCCCAGCCACCGTGGAGGAACACGAGGGCGGCACCGTGGCCCTCCCGGCTGTAGTGGATGCTGACCGGCCGCTCACCGGCCAACGCCGAAGAGGAGAGGGCCAGGTCCGGCATCAGGTCCTCCATCTTTCCTGAGATGCCAGCGCTTCCTGAGATGTGAGCGTTTCCCGAGATGTCAGCGGGACCGCCGGCCGACGGGTGCTGTCCCACCCCGGGTCACGAGGCCGTCGCCAGAGTGCCTCGTCGTTGCCGTAGCCCGTGAGCGCGAAGGGCCACCGCAGCGGGTCATCGCCGAGCGCGCCCGGCGGCGCCACCGCGCTGACCGGGCCGTGTCCGCTGTCCAGCTCGACGAGCCACCGGCCTTCGTGTGACTCCTCGGCGGCCCGCGCCCGCCCCCTCATCGTCCTGTCGGCCTTGGGAGGTCAGCCAGAGCGCTGTCCGCGCCAATGAGAGGCGCCGAACCTGCGTTCCGCCCTGCAGCTCCTGGCGGCGGAGGCCGTCGAGTGCGGCGGCCGCCGCCAGATACCCGGTGGCGTGATCGAGGAGCTGGCACGGAAGGGCAGCGGGTTCGTCCCCGCCGGCTCGATTCGCCCATCGAGATCCCCGTCGGCGCTTGGACGACGCTGTCGAAGCCCCTCCGGTCGCGCCCACGGGCCGGTGTGCCCCCACGCGTCGATGAAGACGGCGACGATGCCCGGATGACGCTCCGCCAGATGCCTCCTCGGCGAGGCCGAACCGGTCGAGGGCGCCCGGGCGATAGCCGCACACCACCACGTCGGCACCGGACAGGAGATCGTGCAGGGTGGCGATCCCGGCCGGGGACCCGAGGTCCACCAACGACGCTGCGCTTCCCGAGCAGGGTGTCGGCGACGGCTCCGGCCCGCCATGTCCGGGCGGCTCGGAGGATCGACCCGCAGCACCTCGGCACCGAGGGCGAGAGGAAGCGGGTGCAGACCGGGCCGGCGATCACCCTGGTGCAGATCGAGGACGCGCACACCGGTCAGGGGAAGCTCAGCCGGCGGGCGACGGGCGCGCCGGGCCGTCCCCCGCCAGGTGATGGCCGATCAGTGGCTCGGCGGCCAGCGCTCGTCCCTGCGGATGGGCCAGCCAGGCGTCGAGGCGTGCGGACCCCGGTGGCGATCCCGCCGGCGGCAAAGACCCGCTCTTCGATGTCCTCCATCGGGAGACCGGCCAGGACCGGAGCCAGCGCCTCCGCGTCGGCGCCCTCGGCGATCCCCATGGCGCAGCAGGAGCGCGTGCCGGTGCCACGGGTAGTTGGCGTGCGTCCGGACCCAGCCATCGGCGACCCGCCAGAACCGCGACAGAGGAGCGAAGCCGGCGCCGGCCGGCCGCCCCTGCACGCGGAAGAACCGCTCGCTGCGGACGGCGACGGAGACATGGCCGCGATCGAGGCTAACGGTGCCCGCCCGGCCACCCCGTTGGTGTGTCAGCGCTGCGGCGGCCAGGAGCGCCGCAGCCACGCTCCCGATCGCGACGTCCTCCACGGCAAAGTGGGAGGGGAGGCTCCCCGCTGCGCCCGTGAGGCGCACGCCGGTCGGTTGGTCCAGGCGTGTCCCCGAGTCCCCCGAAGACACCGCCGTCCAGGCCTGGCCGATCAGGTCCTGCTCTCCTGTCATGGCATCCCGTTCCTCGCGGAGGCTCCGTCGCCCGTCGCCCGGCCGCCAGCGACCTCCCGCACCCGCAACGGGCAGTCGGAGCCCGGAACTCCCCCTCGAGGGCACCCGACGGACAAGCCTGGCATGATCGACCAATGGCCCTCGACCTGACCATCGACGAGCTCCTGTCCACCACCCGGACGGTGCGAAAGCGCCTCGACTGCGACCGGCCGGTGGAGCGCTCCGTCATCGAGGAGTGTGTGGAGATCGCCATGCAGGCCCCGTCGGGGGCCAACAGCCAGGGGTGGCAGTGGCTCTTCGTCGAAGAAGCCGGGCTCAAGCAGCAACTGGCCGTGATCTACCGCAAGCAGTTCGACGTCACCTACCGCGTGATGCCGATCGCCACCCACGACGATCCCGAGGTCCAGACCCAGGCGGTGCGCCGACGCGAGTCCGCGACCTGGCTCGCCGACAACTTCGAGCGCGTGCCGCTGATCATGGTGCCTTGCAGTCCCGGCACGATCGACGGGGCGACGCTCGGCGCCCAGGCGGGGTTCTGGGGGTCCTTCCTGCCGGCGGTCTGGAGCTTCATGTTGGCGCTGCGCAGCCGCGGTCTCGGTTCGGCCTGGGTCACGATGAACCTCGGGCGCCCCGAGGGCGCGAAGGAGACGGCCGAGGTGCTGGGGATCCCCCACGAGCGCTTCACACAGGCGGGGATGTTCCCCATTGGCTACACCGTGGGCACCGACTTCAAGCCGATCCGGACACCACCGGTCGGCGAACGGGTCCACTGGAACCGCTGGTAGGCGCGTCGCCGCCGGCGGCAGAATCGCAAGCGAGAGTTGGAGGGGACGATGACGAGCGACGAACTGACCTGGCTGCCGGCATGGCGCATCCGCGAGATGATCGGAGACAAGGAGGTCTCGGCGTCCGAGGTCGTGGACCACTTCCTATCCCGCATCGACGAGTTCGATCCGACGCTCAAGGCGTTCAAACACCTCGACGCCGACGGGGCCCGGCAACAGGCCAAGGAGGCTGATCAGGCCGTCGACCGGGGCGACCACCTCGGACCGCTGCACGGGATCCCGATCTCGGTGAAGGAGCACATCGCGGTGGCCGGCCTGCCGGTGCTGATGTTGGGCGGGTCCGGTCCCGATCGCACCGCCCGCTTCGACGACCTGGGCATCGCGCGCCTCCGGGAGGCGGGCGCCATCATCGTCGGCACGAACACCATGATGGGCACCTCGCCTCCGGGCCCCGGCCAGTTCAACTGGGAGCACGAGGCGCGCAACCCGTGGGATCCGTCCCGGGCGCCCGGCTGGTCGAGCTCGGGCGGCGCGGCCACCGCGGCGGCACGGCTGCTGCCGATCACCATCGGCTCGGACGGGGGAGGTTCGACCCGCCTGCCCGCTGCATACTCCGGGGTGGTCGGCGTGCACCCGACGGCGGGCCTCGTGCCCACCTACAACCCGGCGGTCCAGATGCGCAGGAATCCGACCGGGACGATCGGGCCGCTGGCTCGCGACGTCACCGATGCGGCGATCACGTTGCAGGCCATGGCCGGTCCCGACGGACGCGACTTCGATTGCATCCAGGGTCCGCCCGACGACTACCTGGCGCGGATCGACGAGGGCATTGACGGGCTCCGCCTCGCCTGGACCGATGACTACGGCTTCGCGCAGATGTACGCCTTCGAGGAGAGCCCGAGGGTCATCGCCGCGGTCCGCGCCGCGACGCTACCGGTCGTGACCGGCCTCGGGGCGACCGTGCACACCACCGAGACGGCCTGGGAAGACTTCTTCCCCGGCCTTATCACCAACTATCTGTTCGGGGGGCCGACCGGGACGTCGGAGCGGCCCGACCGCCAGAGCTGGATCGACGCCATGGAACTTCGGAACCGAAACTGGTCGAAATTCCGTTCGTTGTTCGCCGAGTCTGACCTCCTGCTCAGCCCGACGACGCAACTCTTGGCGCCGACGATCGAGGACTGGGCGGCCCGCTGGAGCGGCACGGGGCCGGTCCCATTCCCGCACGGGACCTTCGCGCCCCACTACACGAGCCACACGCACATGTTCAACTGGCTGGGCTTCCCCGCCGTCAGCGTGCCCTGCGGATCGCTCGACGGCCTTCCGGTCGGCCTGCAGGTGGTGGGGTGGCCGGGATCGGAGGCGACCATCTTCCGTTTCGCCCAGGCCTACGCCAAGGCGAACCCCCGGACGGAGCGACCCCCGGTCAGCTGAAGGCGGGCCAAAGATGGCGGGATGGCGCCATTCGGGAGCCGGCGCTCGGGCGCGAGCCGCAGGGCCCGGACATCATCGCTCTGCCGCGAGTCAGCGTCGCCTTCGGTCACCAACCAGGCCGCGGGCGCCGATCGAACTCGTCGCCGTCGGGCAAGTGACCGGTGGGCCCGCGGTTACCGACAGAACACCGACCCGGGTCGCCCCTCGCGTACCGCGGGTGCTAGTGCCGACCGGCGCGCTGTCGTCACTGCTGGTACTCCTCGACCACCCTCTCGGGCCGAGCAGCGGTCGCATCGGGATCCTGGCCCGCGGAGCGTCGGGCCCGTCGCTGCCGGAGCAGGTCCCAGCACTGATCGAGCTCGACCTCGATCTTGCGGAGCCGGTCCAGTCCGTCGGGCGGCAGGGCCTCGCCGACGTGTCCTTCTTCGAGCGTTCGCTCTTCGTCTGCCAGCTCGGCGATTCGCTGCAGGATCGTGCTGTCATCCATTCGAGGCATCCCTCCGAGGCAGTGGGCCGCCCCTCGTCACCGGACGCGGCTGTCGCCTGCCACTGTAGGTTTCCCCGACGATGTCGTCCCGCGCGTCCCCTCCTCGAGTGCGAATCTCCGGCTCGTGGGCAGCGACGGGAGCACCCGGCGGCTCCTGAGCTCATGGACGGGGCCAGGATCCATCCCGGTCAACCGACGCCTCCGGGACGACTGCGGCAACGTGCCTGAGATAGCTTCCCCGGATGGACGGCCCGAGCACCGGCTTCGATCTGGGAACCATCGACAAGCTCTTGACCACGACGCGGGCCGTGCGAAAGCGCCTGGACCTGGCTCGGCCGGTGCCGATCGGCGTCATTCGTGAGTGCCTGGAGCTGGCGCTGCAGGCCCCCACGGGATCGAACGCGCAGACCTGGCGGTGGCTGGTCGTCACCGACCCCGAGCAGCGACGCTCCCTGGCCGAGCTGTACCAGAACCCGCCCAGCCGGCCCCAGGCGCCGCGCACCGAACCACCGGTGCCCAACTCTCCCCAGCAGGAGCGGGTCATGGAGTCCGCCCTGTACCTCACGCGCCACATGCACGAGGTTCCGGTGTTGGTGGTGCCGTGCATCCTCAATGCCGGCGGGGCCGCCGGCTGGGCGCCGTCCATCTATCCGGCCATCTGGAGCTTCCTCTTGGCGCTCCGGAGCCGTGGGCTCGGATCCGTGATCACGACGGTCCACCTCTACCGCAAGGACGAAGCCGCGCAGCTCCTCGGCATCCCGCCCGAGTACGTCCAGGCCTGCCTCCTCCCCGTCGCCTACTACACGGGGGACGACTTCCAGCCCGCACAGCGCAGGCCCCTGAGCGAGGTCTGCTTCTACGACCACTGGGGAAACGCGTCGCCGTAGCCCGATCCTGCGCGGCGCCCTCGGGGAGGGGCTCGCAGCTTCGGCGCACGGCCGGCCAGCCGGTGCCGACGGTCACCGGCAGACCGCTCGACGGTCGTCTTCCTCAGCGACCCCCGGATTCCCGAGGCGGTGGCCAGGCATCCACCAACGCGTCGGTGGTGGTGACGGTCGCCAGGTTCTTGATGGTGTGCTCCAACATGTCCTCGCCATAGGAGGCGGGGGTGCCCGCCACCGCATCCCGGGGCACGACGACCTCGAATGCGTGGTTGACCAGGTCCATCACGGTGTTCGGGATACCGATGTTCAGTGAGACGCCGACCACGACCACCGTCGTGATGCCGATGTTGCGCAGGACCGGGACGACGCCGGTGTCGGTCACGGCGCCCATGCCGTGGAGCCGCGTCAGCACGAGGTCGCGCTCGTCGGGTCCGACCTCCGGGGCGACGATCGATCCCGGAACGGGACGGCTGTCCGGCTGGACGGACTCGCCGGGGACCAGCCCGCGGCGGCGGTAGAGCAGGATGTTGCGGTTTCGACCGAGCGAGTCGCGGCGGAACACCTTCACGCAGTGCATCACCTGCACGCCCGCGCCGCGCGCGGCCTCGGTCAGTCGCACGATATTGGGGAGGACGGCCGCGGCCAGCACGTTCAGGTCCCCCGGTCCGCTCACCGTGCTCGGTTGCACCTCGTTGAGCAGCAGGGCTGTCGTGTCCGGGGACACGAGCGGGCGGACGTCGATCGGCACCAGCCCGACGATAGCTGCGGGTGGGCACGCTCCCCTGAGCCGGGCACGCTGCGATGAGCGCCGGCCGGCCCGAGCGCGGAGCGACTCGGTTCAGGCCTGTTCGCTCGGTGGCGCAGTGCTGCGGGGAATGAAGACACCCTGGTCGACGGAGGCGACGAGCTGGCCGTCTCCGGCGAACAGCAGGGCGCGCACGAACGCCTGGTTCCCCGAGAACGAGTCGCTGTCCGCGTGGAACAGGTGCCACTGATCCACCCGGGTCGCCCGGTGGAACCACAGCCCGTGGGTCGCGCTGACGCTGGCGATCGGTCCCGCGAGGGCGCCGTGATCGACCCGGGCCGCCCAGTTCATGCCGAAGTCGGACCAGAAGGCGACCACGGCGGCCTGGAGCCATGCGTCCTCGGGGGTCGCCCGGGCGCGGATCCAGAGTGGAAAGTCGGGGGGCGTCCCCTCGGCGCGCGGGAACACGACATCGAACGCGCCCCACCCGAGCGCTTGGGCCCACGGGCGCGTTGCCGTCGACGAGTCGTCCGGTGGGCCCACATCGGGGATGGACGGCCGCTGCCAGTTCAGGCCCTCGCTCGGCATCGACGAGACGATCATGGCGTGCAGGATCGGGACATCGTCCTGGTAGCCGCGGACGTCGCGGTGCTGCAGGGCTCGGCCGTCGCGCACCCGCTCGACGCGGAAGTCGACCGGGATGCCGGCGACGCTGTTGCCCAGAAAATTGACGTGGATCGAGTCAGGCACCGCGCCGGCCGGAACCGTGTGGGCGCAGGCGGACAGCGACTGGGCGACCATCTGGCCACCGAACAGGCCGCGCCTCCCGACCGAACCGAGGACCGTGTCGCCCCGTGCGTGGTCCTCGGCCAGGACCTCGACACCCACCGCCAGGCGCATCAGCGCCAGGGCATCGGGTGGGCGTTCTGCGACGGGCGGCGACTCCTCAGGTCCGACAGCCACGCTGGGCGCCGAACTCGGTCTTCCGCGTCATCGACCCGGCGGGGCGCGTCAACGGGCACCCGGGTTGTGCAACACCTCGCGAAACGGAACGTCTCGATCGAGCTGAGGCTCCTTGGGGAGGCCGAGCACCCGCTCGCCGATCGTGTTGCGCTGGATCTCGCTCGTCCCCCCGGCGATCGCCGTCATCGGTGCGAAGCACAACGCCCGGGCCAATGTCTCGCCGTCGGCATCGTCGGCGCTCCAGGCCTGGGAGGCCGCACCGGCCAGGCGCATGCCGAGGCTGGCGGACTGCCGCGAGATGAGCGCGGTGGCCAACTTGGCGACGGAGCCCTTGGCCCCCACCTGGATGCCAGCCGCGATCTCGTCGCGCATCTTCTGGCCCATGTAGGAGAGGACCCGCTCGGCGATGTACAGCTGCACCAGCTCCTGGCGGACGACCGGGTCCGTGTCGAGACCCCGCCGGCGGGCGAGGGAGATGAAACGCGCCGACGCCGGTTGGGTCCATCCCTGCCCGCTCCCCCCGGCCCCGGTGCCGGCCCCCAGCGCGAGGCGCTCGTGGGTCAACATCGCCGTCAGGGCTCGCCAGCCGTCGTTCTCCTGGCCGACCAAGTCGGACACCGCCACCCGCACGTCGTCGAGAAACACCTCGTTGAAATGCGCGTCGCCGGTCATCTGGCGCAGCGGCCGGATGTTCACGCCCGGCGCGTGGAGGTCGACGATGAACATGGAGAGGCCCTGGTGCTTGGGCACGTCGGGATTGGTGCGGGCGACGCAGAGCGCGAAGTCGGACTCGAGGGCCCCCGATGTCCATACCTTCTGCCCGGAGATGACATATTCGTCGCCGTCGCGCTCGGCCTTGGTCTGCAAACCGGCCAGGTCGGACCCGGCACCCGGCTCGGAGAGGAGCTGCGTCCAGGGCTCCTCGCCACGGATCATGCGCGGGATGTGGCGGCGCTTCTGCTCCTCGGAGCCGAAGTCCAACAACGTCGGGGCGCAGATCCCGGTCGTGACCGCCTCGCCGATCGGAGGCAGGGCGTAGCGCGCGGCTTCCTCGTTGAAGACCTTCTGGTACTCGCCGCCGAGGCCCTGGCCCCCGTAGGCGGGGTCGAGCGTCAGCCCCAGGAGTCCGGCGTCCCACAGCTCGCCCCGAAACTCCCGGCTCGCCATCGGATCGGTCCGCTGCTTCTCGACGAAACGGTCGGCGTTCTCGGCCAACCACCCGCGGACCTTGGCGCGAAAGGTGTCGAGGTCGCTCGCCTGCGCTGGGGCACGAGTCCCCTGTGATTGCCCGGGTGCCATAATTGGACATTGTATGAAACTGCGGTAGACCGTGCCCAGCCGCACGCCTGCCCCGGACCGAGAGGGACGCGATCTCCGCCATGACAGACGCTCAGCCGCGGTCGGACGCTGACCTGTTGACCGGGGATCTCCATGCCGATGCCCGCGGCCATTTCGTCTCGACCCTGGGCTTCGAGTTCGATCCCGAGGCCGACGATCGCCATGCCCGGGGGAGCCTCACGGTCGACCCCTACCTGCAGGCGGAGGGGCTCCCCTGGCCGAACCTGGCGACGCTGCTCACCATGGCCGACATCATGATCGGTCGCCTGGCCTCGCACCACACGGCCCCCCGCATCTCGGTGACCGCCGACCTCGGGGTTCGCCTGTTCAACCCACCCGCAGGCGAGCGCATCGAGTTCCGGGCGCGACTCGTGAAGGTCGGTCGCACCATGACGGTCGGCGAGGCGGACCTCGTCGCCGAGCGCTCCGGTCAGGTGATCGGAACGGCGCTCGGCACGTTCCTGGCCTCCCCGCGGCCGATGGATCAGGCGCCGATGGGCTTCCCGCCCGAGTTCGGGGCCCGCGGCGACGTGGCCCGAGCCCGGACACTCGGCGAACAGGTCGGCCTGACCCTGCCCGCACCGGGGATCGCCGAGATCGCGTCGCTCCGGTCGGACCTCACCAATGCCACCCAGAGCCTCCAGGGCGGGGTGACGGCGCTCCTCGGCGAAGCGGCGACCTACAGCGCCGTCGCCGCGGCCATAGGGGATCGCCAGGTCGTCGACTCCCTGGAGGTGCACTACTTGGCAGCGGCCCGGGTCGGCCCCTTCCGCGCCACGGCCCAGATACTGAACCACGGCGCGCCCCGCTCCTACGTCCGCGCCGAGGTCCGCGACCTCGGTCAGGACCGGCTCGCCGCCATCATCGAGGCGACCACGCGGCCGCTCGATCCCTAAGACCGGGGCCCCGGTCGCCCGGCCGACCCGGCCCCGCGGGGGCCGGTGCCGGTTGTCTCAGCCGACCTCACGGAAGGCGGCCAGGGCGGTCGCGATCAGGCGGTCGCCGTTCCCCCGATCGACCAGCTGCATCTGCGCGACGTAGCGGCCGAGTGCACCGCCGGTCACGGTGCCGGTGGCGGCGAACGGGCCGATCTTCCCCCGGGCCGTGTAAAGCACGGTCCAGTCCTCGATCTGGAGTTGATCGGTGCCCGCCGCCGCGGCGGCCAGTTCCGACGCGGCCGCCTCCAGCAGGATCTGGGTCGGTCCGTGATGCAGCGATCCCGACGTCGAACCGATCCGCTGGGTGAGCTCGGGCAGCTCCCAGCCCTGCACACCGCGGCGAGCCCCGAACGCCTCGTGCAACGACGGCAGGTCGGGTGTGTCCGCCACCCCGTCTCCGGGGTCGACGTAGCGGTAGCCCGGCGGGGCGGGCCCGAGATTGACGCCGATCCCCTCGGTGACCGCGAGGAGCCGGTCGGGCCGGGCGGCGTCCACGATCGTGGCGCCGGGGCCGAACGAGAGGGTCCGTCCCGCGTGCCCCCCGTCCTCGCTGCGCACGAGGATCGCCTGCACGTCCGTGCCGGCGTCGAGCAGGTGCACCGACGTCATGACCGGCGCCGGCACGCCGTTGGCGTCGGTGTAGACCCCCCTCGCGTAGGCCAGCGCGATCGAGAGGGGTGCGACCATGAGCCCGCCGGCGGCGTTGCGCATGTCGCGCCGGATCTTCATGGTGCCCTCGCGGCCACCGGTCTCCACGTCCGCCCGTGATCCGAGGTAGCGGTAGGTCATGAGCCCGTCGGGCCCGCCCATCACCGCCTCGAAGCGCTCCCAGAACTCCTCAGCCGATGCCTGCTGCAGCTCCTCTGCCCTAGCCATGGCCCCACCCCCTCGATACCTGGTGTCGACGCCCCGCCCAGCAACGAGCGCCTCCGGCGGCCGACCGAGGCGCGCGGCCCGACCGGTTCCTCAGCCCTCGGACTCCGCGCGCATGACCTCGAAGACGACCCCGCCCACCTCGGCGAAGAAGAACCGGATCCCGGCGTCCCCCCAGGGGGTGAGCGCGGGCTCCGTGCACGGGAACCCCGCCTCGACACACCGCTCATGCGCGCGCTCGAGGTGGCGCGTCCCGACCGCCACGCCCCAGATGTGCGCTGTCTCACCCTGGAACACCTGGAACTGACGGCTCTGCTCGTTGCCGACGATCATGCCGCCGCCGCCGGTGGCGCCACGAAAGTCGCTCACGGACTCGGCGGTGAACTGCCCCGAGGCGTCACGGGCCGGCGAGCGCAGATCGGCCGGCGCCGGGAGCGTGACCTCGCCGAGCGACCATCCCTCGGGGATGTCCAGCACCTGGGTGAGGAACCGGTTCACCGCCTCGGGGTCGGGCGTGACGATCTTGACGTGGTTGATCCGATCCATCGCTAAGTCACGTTCCCGAGGTGGGCTCGCCTGGCCGGATCAGGGCGCCGACAGCAAGGACAGAGCATTGTCCCGCATGATCTTGCGCACGTCCTCGGCCGACAGCTTGTTCAGGCACGAGATGTAGTCGATGGGCTCGACGTTGCCCTCCGGGTGCGGCCAGTCCGAACCGAAGAGCACCCGATCGGCACCGATGAGACCGGTCAGGCCCACGACGTCCTCTTCGGGGAAGGGCGAGACGTAGACCTTCTCCTTGAAGATCTCCGACGGGCGCTGGTCCAAGCGGACGCCGAACGCCTCGATGCGACGCTCGAGCAGCCCACCGGCGTGATCCAACACGTGCAGGCAGTAGGGCACCCAGTTGCAGCCCATCTCGACGCTGGCCACGCGCACGTTGGGGAAGCGCCCGAAGAGATTGCCGAGCACGAGGGCGATGATGGTGTCGAGGATCCCCCGGTCGCTGATCAGGGCCGCGGACAGGGTCGCCTGGTAGCGGGCATCGGTGACCGGCTGGCGACCCCACATGCGCTCGAAGTTCTCCTGGTAGAGGGTCTCGCCCCCGAACGCGTGGTACGCCGCCAGGGCACCCGCCTCGTTCAGCCGGGCCCAGAACGGGTCCCACACCGGGTCCGCGGGCGAACGGCCGCCCGCCGGGCCGGGCCGCAGCGACACGAGCCGCGCGCCCTTGTTCAAGACGAAGTCCAACTCCTGGGCCGCGAGCTCGGGGTCGAGCATCGGGATGTAGGGCGGCGCGTAGAGACGGTCCTGGTACCCGTAGCCCCAGTCCTCTTCGAGCCACAGGTTGAACGCGTGGAAGGCCTTGTAGGCCATCGGCACGTTGTCGTGCATGAGCCCCTCGACGCAGTCACCCAGCGTCGGGAAGAGGAAGCAGCGCTCGACGCCCTGGCGGTCCATCACCTCGAGGCGCTCGTCGCGGTTGCGGTACGGGGCCGGCAGCGGCTCGAGCTCCCCGTAGCGGGTGTTGTCGAACGCGTTCATGACCTCGGGCTGCGCCTTGCCCTCCTCGAGCGCCTTCAGGCGAGCGTGGAAGGCACCGGCCTTGGCGATCGGGTTGAACGTCGGGTTGCCCGGCACGGTCGAGAGGCGGTTGCCGAACATGAGGTTCCGTCGCTTCCCGTCCTGCACCCAGTGGACGTAGCGCTTGACCGATTCATCGCCGTAGCGCAGGAAGGCATCCTCCGCCTCGTAGTAGTGGTTGTCGGCGTCAAAGAGCTTGTAGTCCACGGCGGTTCCCCTTTGTTGTACTCGAGTCAAATCTAGCCCGGCGACAGCGCGGCGAAGCGAGGGCCTGTCGCTGCGCCCCGTCCCCGGTCGTCCGGCACCGCTCCGGTGCTCCGGGCAGCTGTCACAATGAGGCCATGGAGCTACGCAGGGCCATGACGACGACGCCGGCGACCCGGGCCTTCGGGGACGACCCGCTCCCCGACGAGACCCTCTACGACATCCTCGACCACGCCCGCTTCGCTCCCAACGGGGGGAACCGGCAGGCCTGGCACGTGACCGTCGTGCGGGACGACGATCTGAAGCGGCAGCTGGCCGAGTTGTGGCAGCTGGCCCAGCGGGAGGATCACGCGTTCTACGAGGCGGGCCTGGTGCCATTCGTCGCCTCCGAGGCCTACTGGCGGAACCCCCCGGGGCAGCCGTCCGTCCAGCCGATCGACCTCGAGGCGGCCCGGAACCGCCCAGCGTCGGGGAACTTTGGCGCCGCGTCAGCCTTCATCACGTCGGCTCCGGTGCTGCTGGTGATCTCCGTCGACCTGAGCAAGATGACGGCCATGGACAGCGGGCTCGGGCGCCTCAGCATCGCCGCCGGCGGGTCCGTCTACCCCTTCGCGCACAACATCCTGCTCGCCGCCCGCGACAGCGGATTCGGCGGGGTCGTCACCACCGTGCTCGTGCGCCAGGAACCGGCGGTGAAGGCGCTGCTGCACATCCCCGACGCCCACGCGCTGGCCTGCACCATCCCGCTCGGACGTCCGACCCGCGAGGTGACGAGGCTGCGGCGCAACCCGGTCTCGCGAGTTTGCGACGGTCGACCGCTTCGACGGCCCACCGTTCGAACCGGGAACGGACGGCGCGCGCCGAATAGCGTCTGGGTCGGGACCCGCTCAGCGACGACGGCGCGCTCCGCGGGACCTCTCGGAACGGAATGTCGCGGTCCGAGCTCCGCTCCCGGGGCATGCCGAGCACGCGCTCGCTGATCACGTTGCGGCTCATTTCGGTCGTCCCGCCGGCGATGCAGGCCGCCTGGCGCATCAGGTAGGAGATGCCGGTCGCGGTGGTGTCGTCCTCGGACCAGGCCACGCTGGAGCTGCCGGCGAGCTCGAAGCCGATCGACGAGTTGCGAACGGCGTTGGTGCCGCCATACGAGGCGCGTGATGGCCGCCGCCTGGTCCGTCGTCTCGCCGGTACGGATCTGCCGGGTGACCCAGCTGGTCAGCACCGCGCCGACCGTGTCGCCCGCGTAGGACTCGCCGATGAGCTCCCGGGTCTTGCCCGTCTCCAGACTGCCCTGGGCTCGAGCCAGCTTGAGGAGCCGCGCGGGGCCCTCCGGGACGGTCTCCACCGTCCGCACGTTGGCGGGGCGGGTCACATACGGGGAGCCGCCACCGACCGTCCGCTCGTGGTACATCCAGCGGACCCCGACGGTCCAGCCCTGGTCGACCTCGCCCACCCGGTCGCTGTCGGGCACTCGGACGTCGGTGATGAACTCCTGGCAGAACTCGCGCGAGCCGTTGAGCATCTCGATGCGGTGGATCTCGATACCCGGTTGGTGGATCTTCATCAAGAAGACGCTCAGGCCCCGGTGCTTCGGGACGTCCCAGTTCGTCCGGGCGAGGCAGAGGCCCCAGTCGGCCCACCAGGCGCCCGTGGTCCAGATCTTCGAGCCGTTCATCACCCATTCTTCGCCGTCGCGCACGGCGGTGGTCTGCGCCCCGGCCACGTCAGAACCGCCACTCGGCTCGGAGAGGAACTGCATCCACAACTCCTCGCCCTTCAAGATGGCCGGAATGTGGTTCCGCTTCTGTTCCTCCGTACCGAACTCCAAGATGACCGCCATGCACGGCGTGAACGTGGGCACCTGCGTCTCCGCCGGGTACTCGTAGCCGACGAGCTCCCGGTTGAGAGCCGCCTGGTGGGCGGGCGTGAGGCCCTGACCGCCGTACTCGCGCGGGACACTGATGCCGGCCAGCCCCCCGTCGAAGAGCTTCCGCTGCAACTCGCGGCAGCGGGCGATCGCGGCCAACTCCTCGTCGTCCGAGCGCAGCCGTTGAAAGCCGAGACTACGGCCCCCGGCCTCCCGCTCCATGTTCTCGGCCAGCCAGGACCGGGCCCGCGCGGCAAAGGCCTCCACATCCTCGATCGGCTCGAGGAGCTCCGTGTCTTCGGGTCATCGCGCGCCCTCCAGGGCTTCAAGGATTCTCGATATGCGTACCGCGTGCTGCGCCGGCGTGCCGAAGAGCGGGATGTTCGTTGCGACCCGCCTGAGATAGAGGTGGAGGTCGTGGTCGAACGTCACCCCGATGCCACCGTGCATCTGGACACAGTCCTGCACGAGCTCGGGGCCGTATCGCCCCACGTAGGACTTCGCGGCACTGACGACCAACGCCCGGTCGGCCGCGTCGGCTTCGACGGCCCGAGCGGCGGAGTCCGTGATCGCGTGGCTGGCCTCCAACCACATCTTCATATCGGCGAACCGGTGCTTGATCTCCTGGTAGGACGCCAGCGGCCGGCCGAAGGACAACCGGTTGAACGCCCACTCGAGCGTCGTGTCGAAGGACCACTGCATGGCGCCGACGATCTCGCCCAGCTGGATCACCACGGCGAGATCGATCAACCAGTCCACCGCCGGCGCCGCGGCCCCGAGCTCCCCGACGGCCGCGTCCGGCGAGAGCTGGACGCCGTCGAAGTCGACCCTGGCGAACCGGCGGGTCATGTCGAGCGACCGCAGCGGGGTGACGCGTACGCCGGGTGCGCCACGAGGGACGATGAACTGGCTGAGTCCCGATTCGTGTTGCGCCGTCACCAGGAAGTAATCGGCCTGCGCGGCGGCCTCGACCGGCGACTTGCGCCCGTTGAGGACGATCGAGCCCCCGTCGCTGACAGCCTGCAATGCGACCTCGCCGATCCCGTCGCCGGGCGCCGGTTCGGCCAGTGCCCAGGCGGCCACGGACTCGCCGGAGAGAATCGACTGCAACACATCGGCCTGCTGCTTGTCGCTCCCCCACCGGCCGAGCGCCGCCGCCACCACATTGACCGGCAGCAGCGGTCCGGGGGCCGCATGCGAGCCGAACTCGTAGGCCACCAGCATGAGGTCGAAGACCCCGCTCTCGCTCACGCTGCCGCCACCCGCGGCCTCGGGCACGACCAGCGACGACCACCCGAGCTCGGCGCCCCGGCGCCACAGATCCGGCTCGTACCCGACGGCGCTGTCGGCCATGGCGCGCAAGGCGGTCGGCGGACACTCGGCCTCGAGAAACTTCCGCGTGGTCTCGGTCAGAAGCTCTTGGTCAGGACTGCGTTCGAACACCGGTGGCAACCCCCAAGCTGGGGCTCTCGGCCGGACCTGTGTCGGCCGAGAGCGAATTGCATCAACATATCCCCCCGACGAAGATTAGGAAATTAGGCTCCGTCGAAAATTTGGGCGGTGGCACCGGGGGTGGCTCGGGCACGACAGCAAGGCCGCCCGGCAGGCACGACGAACGGCGGGGAGTCGATGGAACCATCCGAGCTGGTGATCCGAGAGGCGTGCCGGGACGCCATCGCGCAGTACACCCACGCCGGCGACCGGTACATGCTCGAGGAGCTGGCGGCAGCCTTCTGCGAGGACGGGACGCTCGAGACCCGAGGCAATCCTCCCGTCGTCGGTCGCCGGGCGATCATCGAACGGCTGTCGGGAGGACGAGGGACGACCGACGCCGAGATTCGCGCCCAGGCTCGCTCGGAGCAAGCGGCCGGGGGGCCACGGCGCATCGTGCGGCACAACATCACGAACATCCAGTTCGAATCGATCACCCCGACAGAAGCCAGGGTGAATTCCTACTTCACCGTGTTCACGGAGATCGGGTTGGATCACATGGGTCGCTATCGCGATCGCTTCGTGCCGGTCGGAGAGCAGTGGCGCATCGCGCACCGCTTCGTCTCCGTCGACTGGTACTCCCCCACGTCGAGGTTCGCGTCGTCATGAAGTTCATGATGGAGTACCCCATCCTGAGCGACGTGGACGGCGGCGCGTGGATCGACCCGGCCAACATCGCCGAGTTCGCCCGGGTCGCCGAGAGCGCCGGCGTCGACGCGCTGGCCTTCACCGACCACCCCGCTCCCTCTCGCAAGTGGCTGGACGGCGGCGGTCACGAGACGTTCGACCCGTTCGTCGCCCTGAGCTACGTGGCCGCGGTCACGACGACGATGCGGGTCATGACCTATCTCACCGTCGTCCCCTACCGGAACCCGCTCATGATGGCGAGGAGCATGGCGACGCTCGACCGGCTCTCTGCAGGTCGGGCGACGTTCGCGCTCGGGACGGGATACCTGCGCTCGGAGTTCGCCGCGCTCGGTGTCGAGTTCGAAGAACGCAACGCCCTGTTCGACGAGGCCGTCGACGTGATGCGCCAGGCCTGGACCGGTGACGAGGTCCGCTACGAGGGCCGCCACTTCCAGGCCCACGGTGTGGTGATCACCCCGGGACCGGTCCAAAAGCCCCACCCCCCCTTGTGGCTCGGCGGGAATGCGGCAGTGGTCCGCGAGCGGGTCGCCGCCTGGGGACAGGGTTGGGCCCCGCTGCTCGGCGGTCCCGTGCTCACGCGGACCACGCGAACCAAGAGCATCTCCACCCGGCAAGAACTGGCCGAGCTCATCGCGACCATTGGCGACCAGATGGAGGCCGCGGGGCGCGACCGGAGCCAACTCGATGTGGCCGGGGCCAGCCCCGAGCCGCTCCCGGCCGATGCCAGCGACGAACAGAAGATCAACGCGATCGGCGAGCTCGCCGAGATCGGCGTGACGTGGACGCACGTTCCCCCGGTCCCTCGGGCGAGCTTTGCCGCGGCATTGGACGCGCTGCGCGGCCATCAGGAGTTCATGACGAAGTCTCGCTGAGTCGCGGGCGCATTCACCCGCAACCCTGGCTCTCGGACGCCGTGGTCCGGCGCGCCGACGGCTGCTCGTGCTCCAGGTGCTACGTGCTCCAGGTCTACGCCGGACGTGCTCCAGGTGCTACGTGCCCCAGGTGCTACGTGCCCCAGGCCAGCGTGAGGTCCTTCACGTGGCGCAGCCCGGGCGGGTACTCGAGCTCCTCGTGGCCGGACTTGAGGTGATAGTCGGGGATGCGGCGGTGCCACTCGCGCAGGGTGATGCGGAGCTCACGGCGCGCCAGGTGCGAGCCGAGGCAACGGTGGACGCCGCCACCGAAGGCGATGTGGGGGTTCTTGCCCCGGTCGAACCGCACGTCGAACGCGTCCGGGTAGGCGGTCGGATCGACGTTGGCGGCGCCGTAGCTGACGACCACCGCCGTTCCCTTGCTCACGGACTGACCACCGGGCAGCTCGACATCCTGCTGGGCCACCCGCGGGACGCCTCCCGCCACCGGCGACTCCCAGCGCAGCAATTCCTCGACGGCGGCGGGAATGACGGCGGGGTCCTCTACGATCTGGCGGCGGTGCTCCGGGTGCTGGGCCAGGAACGCATAGAAGCACGTCAACGAATCACTGACCGTATCGAGGCCGGCGATCAGGAACAGGAAGCAGATGTCGAGGATGTCGTTGTGGCTCAGCCTGTCGCCGTCGATCTCGGCCGCCAGGAACCGGGTGATGATGTCGTTGGCCGGCTGGCGCTCACGCTGAGCGATGATGCCGCCGAAGTAGTCGTAGATCTCCTGGCCGGTGGCATCCATCACCCTGCGACGCGCGTCGAAGTCGACGATGGCGTCGGCGTCGATCTTCTCTGGGTGCAGGATCCCGTCGCGAAGCCGCAGGAACATGGGCAGTTCGTCCTCGTCGAGCCCCATGAGTCCAATGAAGACCGACGTCGGGAACAACTCCGAGAACTCCTCGGTGAAGTTGCACTCGCCTTTGTCGACGAACGTGTCGATCAGGGCATTCACCCGCCGCGTGATGTCCTCCTCCTGCTCGTCCATGCGCTTGGGGGCGAACAACGGGTCGAGGAGCTTGCGGTAGTTGGCGTGCTGCGGCGGATCGACGTTCAACGGGATCAACGGCCGGACGTTGCCCAGGCTCATCGCGACGTTGGAGGAGAACAGCTCGTGATGCCGCAGGACGAATTCGGTGTTGGCACGGTCGAAGCTGAGCGCCATTGCTTCGGCGGGCTGGACGAAGCCCCCCTGCTCGAGCAGTCCCTTGTAGTTCGGCTGCGGGTTCGACAGATCGAGCAGCGCCTGCATCCCCATCTGCGAGTAGGAGCTCGCCTCCTCGTTCACTTCGGCGGTGGTATCAGTCACGTGTTCCCCGTTTCCGCATGGGCCAGCCGCGTACTGTACCCGCCTGGCACTCTCATTCTGGGGCCGGACAACTCGCTCGGGACGGGTTCGCCACGTGGCAGGGCGGCGAATGCCAACGACCGAACGGTCAGGAGAAGCGAACGGTCAGGAGAAGTGCGGGAGCACCTCTTCGGCCAAGAGGCGGAGCGTGTCCTGCTCCCCCCGATCGTGCAGGAAGAAGACGAACAACGTCACCCCCTTGTCGACCTGATCGGCGATCCGGTCGACGATGGCCGCGGGGGTGCCGATGAAACCGCCTTCCTCGAGTCCCCATCCGGGTCCCCGGTAGCGGCGCTCGGCCCAGGAGCGGGCGGCGGCCAGGCTGGTCTCGTCGGGCGCCAACACCAGAACCGCCTCGAGGGAGCGCCGAAGCGAGGCCGGATCCCGCCCCAGCTTCTCGCACTCCGCGTCGAGAACCGGAGCGACCTGTTCCCACCGTCCGAGTCCATACGTGGGGACGTTCCACACATCGGCGTATCGAGCGACCAGCGGCAGCGTGAAGCGCTCCCCGATCCCCCCGACATGAATCGGGGGCCGAGGGGTCTGCACGGCTCGGGGGAGGTTCGGGACGTCCTTCACCCGGTAGTGGGTGCCCTCGAACGTCGTGCGCTCTTCGGCGAACATGGAGGTGAGGATCTCGAGGGCTTCGGCCAGTCGCTCCGTGCGCTCGCGGAACGTCCCCCACTCGAAGCCGCCCTCGTGGTGCTCCAGCTCGTAGGACCCGCTCCCGATGCCGAGATCGAGCCGACCGTTCGAGATGACGTCCAGCGTCGTGGCCATCTTGCCGAGCAGCACCGGGTGGCGAAAGTTGTTGTTGACGACCAGGTGCCCCACCCGCAGCGTCGAGGTGTGGGCCAACAGCGACGTGGCCAGCGTCCACCCCTCGAGCGCCGGCTGATCGGGCAGGCCCGGCGCGTAGAGATGGTCATAGAGCCAGAACGAGCTGAAGCCGAGCTCCTCGCAGAGCCGGGCGCGGGCCAGCAGCTCGTCGAAGCCGAGCGCCACCTGAGGGATGTAGATCCCGAACTCCACCGGGCCCGCCATCTGCTACCCCTCTCCTTGCGATCGACGGCGGAGCCTATTCCGGGGGCGAGCACGACGCCCCGTGACCGGACTGGCACCGCGGGGAGACTGGGGAACCGCCGTTCAGGGGCCGACGGCCCCCCGCACGAACCCGAGCAGATGTTCGATGTCACCATCGGTCGGCGGCGCCACCCACAAGAAGGTGTCGAGCCGACCGAACACGACCGCCGAGATGGCCGCGGCATCGCGTTCGGGGTCGACGCTGCCCAACGCCCGGAGCGGCTCGACCAGCAGCTGGTCCATCGCGCCCGGTCGGCCCTGGCCGCCCATCCCGGCCGGAAGCTGCCGCCTGTTCCACAGGACCGCGCGCGTGGCCCGGGCGACGGCCGGGTTGGAGGCCTGGGAGAGCACGCCCAGCACCCACGCACGGAGCTTGGACGCCGGGTCCGCCGCCTTGGCCATCTGGTGGTCCAGGTAGCTGACCAGCCGCCAGGCGCCGGCCTCCACGACCGCCGCCACCAGGTCGTCCTTGCTGGCGAAATGGCGGTAGAAGGCCTGGTTGGACAGGCCCGCCCGCCGGACGACGTCGGCCACCCGCGGACCGGCACGATCGCCGGCGGCCTCCATGACCTCGAGGCCTGCGTCGAGCAGCCGCTCGACCTCATCGACATAGGCCGATTCGCGTTGGGCGAGCGCCCGCCGCACGGTGCGGGCGACGGCAGGCGAGGGACCGCCGTCCCGCAATCGAGCGCTCTCGTCCGTCGGCGCCTCGGCCCGGCTCGTCATAGGGTCCTGAACATTCCCCCGTCGACCAGCACCTGGGCGCCGTTCACGAAGGCGGCCGCGTCGCTCGCCAAGAAGAGGCACACCCCGACCAGGTCGGCCGCCTGACCGATTCGGCCGAGGGGGTTCGCTGCGGCGGCGCCCTCGACCGCCCCGGGCGCCCACGCCTTCACGATGTCGGTGTCCGTCGCGCCGGGCAACACGACGTTGGCCCGGACCTTCGGACCGTATGCGCCGACCAGGCCGAGCGTGAGGGCGTTGAGGCCGGCCTTGGCCATCGCGTAGGGCAGGTCCCCTGCTCCGGGGCGCCACGAGCCGGCGGTGCTCACGTTGATGATCGACCCTCCGCCTCCGGCGGCCATGCGGGCCCCGATGAGCGCGGAGAGGCGGAAGGGGCCCTTGGCGTTGACGGCGTGGGTCTTGTCGTAGAGCTCCTCGGTCACCGATACGAGGTCGGGGTAGAGCGGGGACAGACCGGCGTTGTTGATGAGCACCTCGCAGTGGCCGAAGTGGTCGTAGACCGCATCGACCAGCCGGTCGCACTGCTTCCAGTGGCTCACGTTGCATTCGACCGGAAGGGCCCGGGACCCGGTGGCCGCCTCGATCTCCTGGGCGGCCTGGCGGCAGGCTTCGAATTTGCGGCTGGCGATGACCACGTCGGCGCCGGCGGCCGCCAGTCCCTCCGCCACCGCGCGTCCGATACCCCTGCTGCCGCCCGTCACGACGGCCACCTTGCCGCCGAGGTTGAACAGGTCCGCCGGTTTGTCCGTCATGGCAGTTCCTTCGCTCCGCGCACCCGCGAGTGCCGAGAATTGTGTTCTGGGATTCGGGAACCATAGTCTGGCCGCTGGGATAGTTGGCGAGAACGGGGGCAGGCCCATGGCGTGGGACTTCACGACCGAGCCGGAATTTCAGGCGAAGCTCGATTGGATGGACGAGTTCGTCCGGGACGAGATCGAACCGCTCGACCTGCTCTTCCCCCACCTCACCTACCGGCGGATCGAAGACCCGTTGAAGGTGATCGTCGACCAGCTGAAGGACGAGGTCAGGTCGCGGGACCTGTGGGCCTGCCACCTCGGCCCGGATCTCGGTGGCCAGGGCTACGGCCAACTCAAGTTGGCCCTGATGAACGAGATCCTCGGTCGGTCCGCCTGGGCGCCGATCGTCTTCGGCACGCAGGCCCCCGACACCGGCAACGCCGAGATCATCGCCGCCTACGGGACGCCCGAGCAGAAGGAGCGCTGGCTCAAGCCGCTGCTCAACGGCGAGGTGTTCTCCTGCTACTCGATGACCGAGCCCCAGGGCGGCTCGGATCCCACGCAGTTCCGGACGCGGGCCGTCCGCGACGGCGACGAATGGGTCATCACCGGCGAGAAGTTCTTCTCGTCGAACCTGCGCGAGGCGTCGTTCCTGATCGTCATGGCGGTCACCAATCCCGACGTGAGCCCCTATCAGGGCATGTCGATGTTCCTGGTGCCGTCCGACACGCCGGGCATCCGCGTGCTGGCCAACATCGGGCTGGGCAACGAGGCGTTCGGAGAGGGGATGCACGCGCACGTCCGCTACGAGGCCGTGCGCGTCCCCAACGAGAACCTCCTCGGGGGTGAGGGGCAGGCCTTCGCCGTGGCCCAACGCCGCCTCGGCGGGGGCCGGATCCACCACGCCATGCGGGCCGTCGCCGGCGCCAAACGGCAGTTCGACATGCTCTGCGAGCGGGTGCTCAGCCGGACCACACAGGGAAGCCTTCTCGCTTCGAAGCAGCTGATCCAAGAGGCGGTCGCCGACTCGTGGATCCAGATCCAGCAGTTCCGGCTCCTGGTCCTCTACACCGCGTGGCTCATCGACGAGTCCAGCACTGCGGCCACCCGCCAATACGTCGCCGCCTGCAAGGTGCTGGCGGCCGAGGTGCTGAGCGACATCGGCGCCAAGACCCAGCACATCCACGGGGCCCTCGGGGTCTCGAGCCTCATGAACCTGACCGGCGGGAGCGGCGCCATGGGCATCGTCGACGGGCCGACCGAGGTGCACAAGATCACGATCGCTCGGCAGGTCCTGAAGGACTACCGGCCGGCCCCCGACGCCTGGCCGACCGCGTTCAAGCCCCGCCAGCTGACCCAGGCCCGCCGGCGTTTCGACGAGGCCCTCGAGCGCCGGGTGCCCGACGACGGCACCCGGCAGGCCTTCGGCGATCTCCTCCGCGACTCGACCGCCCCCGACGAACTGGTGAAGCAGATGCAGGAGTACCTCGACGCCACCGCCGGGAACCTGTAGGCCCCGATGCCCGCCACACCCATCGACACGGCCGAACTACAGGCGCGCACCGACGCGCTGCTCGACGGCGTCGCCCCCGGGTGCCGCGTCGACCCGATCGTCCCGCTCCAGGGGGGGACCTCGAGCGTCACCTACTGGACGACGTTCCACGGGCCGGGCGCCGAACCCAGCAAGGTCGTCTTGAAGGTCGCCCCGGCGGGACTGGAGCCGACGAGGAATCGGGACGTGCTGCGCCAGGGCCGACTGCTGCAGGCCCTGACCGGGTCCACGGTGCCGGTCCCCCGCGTGCTGGCCGAGCACCCGGGGGCGCCACCCGAGATCCCTCCGTTCTTCATCATGTCCCATGAACCCGGTGACTGCCTTGAGCCAAATTTCCTGCCCCCCGAGGAACAGCTGCCCGCCGACGAGGTCCGTGGCCGCGAGCTGCACGCGGCCGACATCCTCGGTCGGCTGCACGCCATCGACCCGGCGGCGATCGGGCTCTCGGCGGAACCCGTGGTGTCCCTGGAGCAGGAGCTGGAGCGCTGGGTCGGCTCCTTTGCGGCCTGCGACGAGGACCTGCGCGAGGGGTCAGAACCCGTGGCGCAGCAGCTGGCGGATTCCCTGCCCGCCATGGGCCCGACGGTGGTGCTCCACGGCGACTACCGATTGGGGAACACCCTGTCGTTCGGTCGCGAAGTGGCGTCGGTCATCGACTGGGAGATTTGGTCGCGGGGCGACGCACGGGTCGATCTGGCGTGGTTCCTCATGATGGCGAACCCGGACGAATCGCTCGGCCGCGTCGCCGCCCCGGGCATGCCGAGCGACGACGAACTCCTCGGCGCGTACGAGGGCGCGCGGGGTGAGCGCCCGCGATCTCGGATGGTTCGCGGCCCTGGTGCGCTACAAGCAGGCGGCGGCCGGGGCGCTCATCGCCCGCAACGCCCGCCGCCGGGGCGAGAGCAGCACCACGGCCGGTGGCAACGCCGGGCTCCTGCTGTCGGCGAGCAAGCTCCTCGGCGCCTTGTCGAAGTAATAGCGCCCCCGTGCCCGGATTCACCGGGACCTACCGCCGCCCCGTTAGAGTCTGCCCACTTCGAAGCGGGCCCCGGCAACGAGCAGGTCGAGTGCGATGAACGTCTTCTTTGACATGGACTACACGATCTTCGGCGGGATGGACGGATCCCTTCGTCCGGGCACCGTCGAGGTCTTCGAAGAGCTGATCGGGTTGGGCCACGATCTCTACATCTGGTCCGGCGTCGGGGTGCGCTGGGACGAGGTGCGGCGGGCCGGGCTCGAGCCATTCATCAAGGGCGTCTACCGCAAGCCGCTCTCGGAGTTCAACGAAGGCCTCGACCGCTTCGGCATACCGGTGGTTCCCGACTTCGTGATCGACGACTACCCCGGCATCGTGCAGCACTTCGGCGGGTACTACATCAAGGAGTACATCAAACGTAACCCCGACGACGCCGAGCTGTACTCGATCAGAGCCCAGATCGATTCGTATCTGGAGATGCGCGCTGCTGCGACGACCGTGGATGAGCCCGCGTAGCGACGATCAAAGGTAGGGCGTTGCCCCGCTCACTGGCGTCCCGTCTCGGTCCAGTCACGATGGCGCCGGAAGTGGTCTCCGCCATTGTGGGTGAGCACGGCCCCGATCGTGCCGCCGCTCCAGGGAACACCCGGCATCTGCTCGTCCAACCTCTCGCTGTCCACCGCGCCGAGTAGCGCATAGGTCTCCGCCAACGCGGCCTCACCTGCCCTGAGGATGTCGTCGAGCGACGCCTCGGCCCAGCGCAGGGCGAACTCGTCATTCATCCGGTCGACGAACTGCATGGTCTCCTCGCGCGTTGCCAGGTCCGGTATGACGGCACGAAGTGGCTCAGGGTCGCCGTCGAGATGGGCTCGCACGACGGCGCACATGTTGCGTTCCACGAGCACGAGGTGGCTCAAATGATCGAGGGGTCTCCACCAGAAGCTCGGATCGGCAGCGCTACGGGTGACTGGATGCGTGAGGACCGCGGGATCCATCGACGCGAAGTACTCGACGACCTCCGCCCGGTTCCTCGCCAGTTCGATTTCGACCTCGTGGCGGCCGGGGCATGGCGGGAAGCTAATGGACTCGCACGCGCCGAACGTTGGCGCTCACCGCGCCGCTGGGTCTTCCACCCAACTCAGCGGGTCAACGGCGGCACGACACAGCTTCCTTCGGCCCTCGACACGTGGCGATGGCGCCATCGTCGGCCCCGATGCATCGGATCGATCAGCGCGGGCTCGGCAAGGGCCGGGCGGAGAGCAGGGCGGTGCGAGCATGCTCCGTTGACCTCACCACACTAGAGTGCTGCCGCCTTCGGGGATCAGAGCCGCCTCGCTTGCAGCAACGAAGTGCTTATGGTGCCCGCGACGTTAGGGCTCCATGAACTCCGCGAAGAGGTCTTCATGCTCCAATACGTGATCGCCGGATTGGTGCTCGGCGGCATCTACGCAATCGCGGCGGCCGGTCTCGTCATCACCTACGTGTCGACCGGCATCTTGAACTTCAGCTTCGGTGCCTTGGCCTACTTCGTCGCCCGCTGCTACTACTTCTTGAATACCCAGCACCATTGGCCGATCCTCTCATCGGCGGCCGTCTCGATCGTGGGTGTTGGTCCTGGGCTCGGGGCGCTCCTCTATCTCCTGCTGTTCCGGCGCCTCCGTCTGTCCTCGTCATTGGTCAAGATCGTGACGACGCTCGGTCTGCTGGTCGTCCTTCCCGCGGCGGCGTCCGTCATCTTTGGCGAGCAGACCATTCTGCTCGCCCCGGGTCTGGCTCCCCAGCCGGTGCACGTGTTTCGCTTCATCGGCGTTCCGGTGACGCTGGACCAGCTGATCGATTACGGCTGTGTCGTCGCGGTCGTCCTCTTGGGAGCGGCCATCCTGCGATACACCGATGTCGGTCTGCGCGTCCGCGCGATGGTCGATTCGCCTGCGATGACCTCCCTGTCGGGCACCAACCCCAACCTGGTCGCGGTCGGGGTGTGGGCAACCAGCTGCGGCTTAGCCGGACTGGCCGGAGTGCTGACGGCCCCGATCGTCGGACTGGACTCCGGTGACTACACGCTGTTGATGGTGGCCGCCTTCACGGCGGTCATCACGGCCAAGCTCCGCAATCTCCCGCTCGCCGTCATGGTGGGTCTCGCCTTGGGGGTCGTCGAGGCCATGCTGCAGTACGTTCTGCCGTCGGGCAGTCCGCTCACGGCCGATGTCCTCCCGAGTGTCCCCTTTGCCGTCACCGCGGTCGTCCTCGTCACCTTCGTGTTGCGGGGCCGGGAGATCGACGAGGCGAAAGGCGTCGGAGGGGCGATCGACCGTGCCGCCAGCCCCCGGGGGTCGTTGCACGTCTGGGCGTCGACCACGAGTCGCCGCGTGGACGGCAGGTGGGCCTGGCGTCCGGCGCTGGCGGCGACTGTCGCCGTCGCGCTCCTGCCGATTGCCCTGTCGGGCGTCTGGCTGAGTCTTCTGGGCCAAGGTGTGGCCTACGGGATCATCTTCCTCTCCATCATCCTCGTCACGGGCGAGGGGGGCATGATCTGGCTCTGCCAGGTCACCTTTGCGGGCGTCGGCGCGCTTACGACGGCACAGCTGGCCGATCGCCACGGCTGGCCGGTGCTGGCCGCGCTGCTCGTCGGCGGGCTGGTGGCGCTCGGCCTCGGGCTCGTGATCGGTGCCCTCACGATCCGACTCGGCGATCTCTACGTGGCGCTCGTCACCTTGACATTCGGCCTGCTGATCGAGTTCTTGGTCTTCAGCCAGAACCTCTTCGTCAACGACGACCGGGGCGTGAGCGTTCCCTCCCCACAGTTCGCATCGGGCCCCCGGGCCCTCGCCTGGCTGGAGCTCGCCGTATTCGCGATGTTTGCCCTCGTCATCATCAATCTCCGGCGGTCCACCACCGGTTTGGCGTTGAACGCGACCCGGGCGAGTGAGTCGGCGGCCCGCACCGTCGGGATCAGCGTATGGCTGGTGAAGGTCCTCGTCGCCGGCCTCTCCGCGTTCATCGCCGGAGTTGGCGGGGCGATGTTGGCGATCGCCTTCGCCAACGCCACTCCGACGACGTTCTCGACGCTCGGCGGCGTGTTCTGGCTCGCCGTTCTGGTGACCCTCGGAATTCGTTCGATCATGGCGAGCCTCGTCGCCGGCCTCGTCTTCACGCTGCTGGTCGAGTTCGCGTTCGTATACCTCCCGCCGGGCTACGGCAGCCTCCTGCCGCTGCTCTTCGGGCTCGGGGCGACCCGGGTGGCCCGATACCCCGATGGGTGGTTGGCCATGCAGGCGCGCGTCGTGCGGTCGCTGGTGGGCCGGCTGCCGCTCCGCGCGAAGGCTCCGCTCGAGGCCGGTCCCGCTCAGGACCGATGAGCCGCCGCCAACCGCGGTGCGTCAGTCCGACGAGGGAAGGGGCTTGGCGCTCTTCAGCTGGAGCGCCCGGCCCGAAACGGCCAGCGACCCGTCGCCGGCCTTGGTGCAGAGGACCTCGATGGCCACCTCGTCATCGCAGTAGCGCTTCCCGAGCTGGGTGCCGCCACTGTGCTCGGGGTCGATCGCCCCACCCGTCGGTCCGTCGGTCCCGATGGCGACCATGGGCTGGCCCCCACACTCGAGGTCGGCCGCGTCCTTGGGTGCCCGTACGACAACGACCTCGGTCGTGTCCACCACGCTGCGCCAGCGCGATCCAGCCGCCATCGTCATGTCGAATGTCCCTTCCTTCTGCTGACCACGCCGACATGCGTCGCGAGGCTCTGTCGAATGATCTCCCGGCCTGCCGGCCCTGCCCGGGTCCGGGCGGTGGCCCGTGCTCGAACGGTGGGAGAGAATTACACTAAGTGTAAGGTTTTTGCAGATCCCGTCACAAGCAGGCGACGGGCGGAAGGGGAGATGTCATGGCTCGGAAGCTGCCGTTCCCGGTATTCGACGTGGACAACCACATGTACGAGACCACGGACGCCTTCACCAAGTACCTGCCCGAGGAGTACTCGAACCTCATCAAGTACGTCGAGATGAAGGGCCGGACCAAGATCGCCATCAAGAACCAGATCAGCGACTACATCCCCAACCCGACCTTCAACGTCGTCGCCTCACCGGGTGCCTGGGAGATCGACTTCAAGCTGAAGAACCCGTCTTCGAAGACCAAGCCCGGCGACAAGAAGTCGTGCCGCCGCCGCGCTACGAGCCGTCGATCCCCGCCTATTTCGACCCCGAGCCGCGCCTCGAGCTGCTCGACGAGCTCGGGATCGAGCGGGCCATGATGTGGCCGACGCTGGCCAGCCTGCTCGAGGAGCGGCTGTGGGACGATCCGCACGCCACCCACGTGGTCGTCCACGCCTTCAACGAGTGGATGCACGAGCACTGGACCTACAGCTTCGACGACCGGATCTACGCGACGCCGGTCATCACGCTCCCGATCATCGACGAGGCCCTGCGTGAGCTCGACTACGTCGTCGAGCACGGCGCCCAGGCGATCCTCATCCGCCCGGCGCCGGTGCCTGACTTCAACGGCCGTCGGCGCTCGTTCGCGCTCCCCGAGTACGACCGGTTCTGGGAGCGGGTCCAAGAGGCCGACGTCATGGTCGGCATGCACTCGTCGGACAGCGGCTTCCAGCGCTACCTGAACGAGTGGGAGGGCTACGACTCCGAGTTCCTCCCCTTCGCCCAGAAGCCCTCGGCGTTCTCGGCGATCGTCGGGGCCGACTACCGGACCATCTCCGACGTGGTGGCGTCGATCATCGGTCACGGCCTGGCCACCCGCTTCCCCAAGCTCCGGTTCGTCCCGGTCGAGAACGGCAGCGCCTGGGTGCGCCCGCTCGTCACCAAGTTCAAGAAGATCTACGAACGCTCGCCCGAGTTGTTCGACGAGGACCCGATGGTGGCCTTCAACCGCTGCGTCTACGTCCACCCGTTCCACGAGGAGGACACTCTCGGGCTGGTCGAGCTCCTGGGCGCGGACAACGTCGCTCTTCGGGTCCGACTATCCGCACCCCGAGGGGATGTTCGACCCGATCACCTTCGTCGACGAGATCGACGAACTGCCCGAGTCGGACCAGGCCAAGATCATGGGCGGGAACCTGGCCAAGCTCATGAAGGTGGCCTAGCCCCGTCTCAGCCAGGCGGGGGCCCGGGGCCGCCCCCGAGCACCCAGCGGGCCGCGATCAGCAGCTGGTCCGCTCCGTCGCCGAGGAGCGCCTCGAGCAGCGCGACGTCCTTCGCCAACAGGTCGCGGGCGACCACGCGTAGGTCGGCACCGCCGGCCGCCGCCACGGTGTCGAGGGCGAAGGAACGCCCCGAGCCACCGCCGAGGGCCTCCCCCAGTGCGGCCCGGTCCAGACCCAGGCGCTCACCCGCCGCCAGGGCGCTGTGGGCCAGGGCCACCCCGGCCGCGAAGAGCCCGTTGTTGAGCAGTTTGGCTCATCTGGGCGCTCCCCACGTCGCCCACGAGGACGATCCGGTCGCTGTGGGCGGCCAGCACCGGTCGGCAACGCTCGAGGACGAGCGGATCCCCGCCCACCATCGTCAACAGGCGCCCCGCCTCTGCCGCCGCCCCACCCCCCGACACCGGCGCGTCGAGGAGGTCCGCCCCGATCGCAGCCGCCCGCTCGGCCAGACCCTGCACCGTCGCCGGCGCGACGGTGCTGTGGATCACGAGCGTCGAGCCGGGTCGCAGTCCGGCCAGCACGCCGGCCGCGCCGCCGCACACCATCTCGACGTCGTCGTCGGCGCGAACGCACAGGCAGACGATGTCCACCCCGGCCGCGAGGGTGCTCGGATCGGACGCCGGCTGGGCGCCCAGCTGCACAAAGGGGTCGAGGCCGGCCGGGCGCCGCGCCCACACCGACAGCTCGAAGCCGCCCGCCAGGATCCGAGCGGCCATCGGGCCCCCCTGGTTCCCGAGGCCGATGAACCCGACGCGAGGCGGCACCGTCGAAAGCTAGCGGCGAGGGGCCGGCGACGTGACGAGGCCCGCCGTCACCCCGCCGGCACGGCGAAGCGCTCCCGGACCGCGCGCTTGTCCGGCTTGCCCGAGCCGAGCCAGGGGATGGCGGACTCATCGTCGAGGATCTCGATGCGCGTGGGCACCTTGTAGGAGGAGAGCTCCTTGTGGGCACGCTCGCGGATCGAATCGGGGTCGATCGTCGCACCGGGAGCGGGGACGATCACGGCCGTCACCTCCTCTTCCATCTCGGGGTGCGGCAGGCCGAACACGAGGGCATGCGCGACGTCGGGGAAGCCCTCCAAGACCAGCTCCACCTCGCGGGGCGAGACGTTGGCGCCGCGGGACTTCACCATCTCGTAGAACCGGCCGACGAAGAAGGCGCGGTTGTCGACGATGAAGCACCGGTCGCCGGTGTGGAGCCAGCCGTCGGCGTCGAAGACCTCTTCCCGCTCCTTCTTGTAGTAGCCCTGCGTCACCCCGTAGCCGCGGATGAGCAGCTCGCCCTCCTCCCCGTCCGCCAGCGTCTCGCCGGTCTCGGGGTCGACCATCTTGCGCTCGACGCCGCTCCAGTTCCCGACGGTCTCGCTCATGCCCCGATGGGCGGGGATACCGGGGACGGGCGCGTCGATCAACGCCACGTCCGACGGGCCCGCCACGAGCATCGGGCAGTGCTCGAGGTTCCGGCCCGGGAAGGTCGGGATGCGTCCGCATGGACTGGATCAACGACGGCCAGGCCGCCACCATCGCAGCAGCCCTCGCTTCTCGACCATGTCGAGCGCCGCCTCCGCCTCGAAGCGCTCCAGGCAGCAGACGGTGAGGCCCGACTGCAGCGCGCCACCGAGGACCAGGAAGCCGCCGATCCAGAAGAACGGGAAGCCGCACAGAAGATGCTGCCGGCGCCGGACCGCATCGCCCCGAAGAAGGCGGTGGTCCGGATGATGGACCCGTGCGTGTGCACGACGCCCTTGGGCAGCGCGCTCGAGCCGGAGGTGTAGACCACCGTCGCCAGGTCGGCCGGCGTCACCGTCCTCTTCGACCGCGGCCAGGAGCTCGTCACTGATCTCGTCGGGCCCCGGGACCTCGGGGTCGAAGGACACCCGCGTCGCCCACGGCCGGTCCGTCTCGCCGCTCATCCAGATCGAGCGCAGGTAGGGCAGATCGGCCGAGGAACAGCTGCGGACCCGGGGCAGTCCGCCAGCCCGGGCACGACGTCTTCGAGGAAGGACGCCACGTCCTTGCCGAGCAACGTCGGCCCCGCGATCAGCACGGCCACGTCGCCGATCCGCAGCACGGTGCGCAGCTCCGGCGCCTTGTAGATCGTCGAGAACGGCATGACCACGGCGCCGATCCGGCTGGCGGCGAGCCAGGCCACGACCCATTCGACGCTGTAGGTGTAGAAGAGCCCGACCCGGGTGCCCTTGCCGATCCCGGCGGCCAGCATCTTCTTGGCGAGGACCCGCGACGCCCGGTCGGCCTCGGCGAAGGTGATCCGCCGGTCGGGCAGCACGATGAAGTCCTGGTCGCCGTACAGGGCGGCCGCACGGGTGATGCCGGACCCGACCGTCGGCTTGTAGTCCAGGTCGGGAACCGGAACGACGGGCACTCCCCCACCTCCGTTATGCGACACCATTGTTGGACCCCGTCAAATTACTCGACCTTGGCCAGGCGGGACATCGGCGCACCAGTTGTGGCATCGTGTGGACCATGGCGGCCGACGAGATCCTCCTCAAAGCCGAGAACCTGGACGTGCGCTACGGCACCTCGCGTGCGCTATTCGACGTGTCCATCGACATCCGGGCGGGCCGGGTGTTGGCCCTGCTCGGGCCGAACGGGGCGGGCAAGAGCACCTTCGCCCGGGCCCTCTCGGGCCTGGTCCCCCTCACGTCGGGCCGGATCGAGTTCGCGGGCCACGACATCATCCAAGATGCCGGCCCATCGGCGGAACCTGGCCGGCCTGACCTACATCCCGGAGGGCCGCGGCATCTTCCCCGGCCTGTCGGTGATCGACAACCTCCGCATGGCCGTCCGCCAGGCCGGCGGTCGCTCCGAGCGCGAGGCGGCCATCGAGCGGGCCGTCGAGCTGTTCCCGATCCTGGGTCGTCCGTCGCACCCAGCGGGCCGGCAGCCTCTCGGGCGGTGAGCAGCAGATGCTCTCGCTCGCCCGGGCCCTCGCCGTCGAGCCGAAGCTGATGATCGCCGACGAGATGTCGCTCGGCCTCGCCCCGATCGTGGTCGACACCGTGTTCGAGAACCTCGAGCGGGTGCGCGAAGCCGGGATCTCGGTCCTCTTGATCGAGCAGTTCATCGTCCGGGCCCTCGCCATGGCCGACGACTGCGTGATCCTGTCGCGGGGCCGGGTCGGTTGGGCGGGCCCCGCCGCCGACGCGGGCTCCGAGGTCCTGGACCGCTACCTCGGAGAGGCGACGACCGCCTCGCTCTAGTCCCCGACGGGGTCCTGGTCGTCGTCCGTCGAGAAACCTTCGCCGAGGTAGGCCGCCTTCACCGCCGGGTCGTTGCGGATGGCGTCGGGCGGACCCTGCGGCCAGGAGCTCGCCGAAGTCGAGCACGAAGACGTGGCTGCAAAGGCTGAGCACCATCGCGACGTCGTGCTCGACGAGGAGCATCGAGATGCGCTCGTCGACGACCGTCCGGTGCAGCGCGGCGGACAGTCCGGCGGCCTCCCGCTGGTCGAGTCCGGCCGAGGGCTCGTCCAAGAGCAGCACCGTCGGGCTCGTGGCCAGCGCCCGGCCGACTTCCACGAGCCGGGACGTGCCGAGCGGCAGGGAGTCGACCAGCGAGTCGGCGACCTCGGTCAGCGAGAGGAGCTCGAGCAGCGACGTCGACCCGCTCCTTTTCGGCCGCATCGGGCTTGCGCAGGCTCGCCCCGGTGAACATGTCCTTCCACAGCCGCGACCTCGAGTGGCGGGCCCGGTAGGCGAGCACGAGGTGTTGGCGGGTGGTCAGTCCCAAGAACAGCTCGGGCTGCTGGAAGGTGCGGGCCAGCCCGCGGCGGGCCCGACCCTGCGGGCTCGTTTCGGTCACGTCGACCCCGGAGAGGAACGACGCGGCCCGAGTCGGGCTTGAGCAGTCCGGAGCACACGGCGAAGAGCGTGCTCTTGCCGGCCCCGTTCGGCCCGACCAGGCCGATCAACGACGCCGGCGGCACGGAGATGCTCACCGAGTCGAGCGCGGTCAGACCACCGAAGCGGACGACCACGTCACGGGCCTCGAACACCGGCTCGGCCACGGGAGCCACATCAACCGTCGTGGTCATCCGACCGCCACCTCCTTCTTCTCCTGGGGGACAGTGGCAGCCGGTTCATCTGTCGGCGGCCTTGTCCTTGAACGAACCCGTTGCGATCAGCAGGTTCAGCTGGCGAGCATTCTCGGTGAGCGCCCCGTCGGGGTTCTTGGCCACGAAGATGGCGCCCAGGCCGAACAGGATCGGCGGCAGCTGTCCGAACCACATGGGCAGGTAGTCCGAAGCCACCCCCGGCAGCAGGGTGAACGACAGGCCGGCGAAGAGGGCGGCGAAGTTGGACCGGATGCCGATGGTGACGAGGACGGCGAACCAGATCACGCCGGCCAGGGTGTCGTAGTTGCCCGGCAGGGCGGTGCCCAATGGTGAGCGCCAGCAGGGCTCCGCCGATGCCGGCGACGAAGGTGGCCACTCCCGCCACCACGACCTTCATCTGCAGGACGCTCACGCCGATGGTCTTGGATGCCGGTTCGCTCCATCGCACCGCGCTGAGGGCCATGCCGGTGGTCGATCGGCGCAGGTTGACGATGAACAGCGAAACGATGGCGAACACGACGAGACAGACGTAGGTGAGGACGCGGGGACTGGAGGCGAAGGCCGGCGGGTTGAGGTTTCGCCGAGCCCGTTGTTGAGGAACGTCTGCCGGTTGAACACCAGGTTCTCCATCAAGAGGCCGAAGGTCAGGGTGACCAGGGCCACGTAGAGGTTCCCCAGCCGGATGGTGAGGATTCCGATGATGATGCCCATCGGCAGGGCGACGATCCCGCCCGCCAGCACCGCGAGGAGGACCGGCCAGTGATGGACGGTCGCCAGCTGGCCGGTCGCCAGTCCGCCGACGCCCCCGAAGGTCACCATGCACAGCCACACCATGCCGCCCTCGCCGGTCACGAGGGTGAAGGAGAGGAACAGGACGCCGAACGCGGCGCCCTCGGCGAGCAGGCCGATCCAGAAGCCGTGGAGGAACGAACGGCAGCAGCGGCGACGATCACCACGCCCAACAGGGGCGGCCCGACCAGCCGACCGAACGGCCCGAGGATTCGTCCCGGTCGCTTGCAGCGGGCCGCTCGCTCCTGGCCCTGCACGGCGATCGCCCGGTCGAGGGTCCCGCCGACACCGTCGGCCTCGTTCACCCGGCCCGTGCGCACCAGGTGATACAGGAGGAACACCGCCATCACGACGAACGGGATGCTCGGGATCACGGCCTGGGTGAACGAACTGTTCGACGGCAGGTAGTGCTGGAGGAGCGCGCCGGCGACGCCCATGATCAGGCCGACGACGACCGCGACCGGCAGGTTGCGCAGCCGGGCGGCGATGACGGCCGCGAACGCAGCCGCCATGAGCAGGGTGTAGTCCCCGGGATCGAGACCGATGACCGGGGCCGCCAGCACCCCGGCCAGTCCGGCCAGAAACGTGCTGCTGGCCCACACCCCGATCGACACCGCGGTCGGGTTGGTCCCCGACAGCGACGTCATGGCCGGCGAGTCGACCATCGCCCGGACCCGCAGCCCGACGTCGGTGTAGCGAAGGACGAAGGCTGCCCACCACCACCACCACGAGGACACAGCCGTAGACGATGATCTGGTCCATCGTCACGGGGACCCCGAGGAACTTGAAGACCCGGACCGGCTGGGGAGCCAGTCCCGGCACCTGGACGATCGTCTGGTTGCCGAAGGCCAGGACGGCGAGCGGCGGGATCGTGACCGACAGGCCGAGCGTGCAGACGATCTTGATCAGCGGTGAGGCCAGGCGGAGCAGCCTGAACAAGACGAGATAGAGCAGCACGCCGATCACCGGTCCAGCCACGACGATCGAGACGACGGCGGACGCGGGGATTCCCCAGTTCAGCTGGGTGTGCAGGTAGTAGTAGAAGCGGGCGATGAAGTAGGCCAGCGCCCCGAAGGCGAAGTTCAGGATCCCGGCGGAGAGGTACGTCACCACGAGGCCGGCCGACACGATCGCGTAGATCCCACCGAGCACCAACCCGGCGATGATGTACTGGATCACGCGGCACCCCCCGGATGTCGGCCGATTCGAACACTGTATAGAACTCGGGCACAGACCGCCCTTCGGCGGTCAGGCAATCGGCGCCCCGAAAACGGATGAACCGGCGCCGGATGCGGACCGGCAGGCGGACGGAATTTAGGCTGCTGAACTGGTCAGTTTCTGAGGGTCTCGTTCCACGCAACGCCGCGGTCGACGGCCGGCTCGCGCGGCAGTCCGAGCACCCGCTCCCCGATGATGTTCCGCTGGATCTGGTCGGTTCCCCCGGCGATCGCCATGCCGGGACTCCCGACGCAGGCCATCACCAGGTTCTGCATCCCGAGCCGCATGGTCGCCGCGTTCGCCACCGCGTCGTAGCCCTCACCGTCGAGCAGTAATCCGGCCGGCCCGAGCAGGGCGGGAGCCCACTCGGCCCGGGCGCGGCCCTGGACCGATACCGCCAGCTTGCCCAGCGAACCCTCGGGCCCCGAGCTTCCTTGCGCTCGGAGCACCCCGGCCCGCATCTGCAGCAGGCGAACCACCTCGGCGTTCACCCAGTGGCGCAGCAACTCGGCCCGCAACGCCAGCGCCGTCGGCGACGTCTTGTCCGCCCGCGCGCGTTCCAGGCGGCCACCATCGGCACCATCGGCCCCTCGCCCCGACCCGACGTCTGGGGCATGTTGTAGCGCTCGAAAACGAGCGTGTGCTGCGACACGGTCCAGCCGTCGTTGGTCGGACCGAGACGCTCGGAGTCCGGGACCCGCAGGTCGGTGAGGTAGACCTCGTTGAAATCCGCCCCGCCCGTCATCTGCTGTAAGGGACGGACCTCGACGCCGGGCGCGTGCATGTCGATGACGAACTGGGTGAGCCCGGCGTGCTTCGGAGCGGTCGGGTCGGTCCTGGCGAGCAGGATCGCGACGTCGGCGCGGTGGGCGCCCGACGTCCAGACCTTCTGGCCGTTCACGACCCACTCGTCACCGTCGAGGACGGCACGGGTGGAAAGAGAGGCCAGATCCGACCCCGAGCCGGGCTCGCTGTAGAGCTGGCAGCCCATGAGCTCCGCGGTGAACAGCGGCCGCAGATAGCGCTCCTTTTGTGACTCGGTCCCGTAGGCCAGGATCGACGCCGCCCCCTGCCCCGCCGCGATGGCGTTGGTCACCCGTCCGCTCGGCGGGGCGCCGGCCGCCGACAACCGCTGATCGATGTCGGTTTGGACGTCGATCGGGAGATCGAGCCCCCCGAGGCCCCTCGGAAACCACACGTAGGCGAGCCCGGCGTCGAACTGGGCCCGGAGAAATTCGACCTTGTCGGTGGTCGCGGGCGGGTACTCGCTGAGCAGGCGGGTCGCCGCCTCTTCGGCGAGGAGTCGCTCTTCCTCGGTCGCCATGGCGACGCACCCTACTCGGCCTGAGCGACCGAAACTGTCCGAAATTGGTGGCTGACCAAATCCGCCGGCGGCCCCCGCCCGAGGGGGGTGTTCCGTGTTCGTCGCTGTCGCGGGCTTCTCGCGCCGTGTACAAATGTGATCGTGCCAACGGATCTGCGCTGTTCCAGCTGGGGTCGTGACCAGGAGGTGAATCCCATCGGGACGGCCGGTTCCTACGGGGAGGTCGTCGGCACCGACCTGCTGATCGGTGGGCACGGGCGACGAGACCGCTGTCGCGGGGCGCTCGGAACGGCCCTACACCCGGAGGCGGTGGTGTCGGGACGGCTGCCGGCGGATGTGCGGGTGCGGCGGACCAGACACACGGCGGGCCACCGCTTCGCCCCCACCGCCATCGTCCTGGCCGAGGGAACCTGCTGGGGGTACCTCGACGCCTCCGCCCGGTCGGGCATCGTGAGCCGATCGGAGCCCGTGGGGAGCTACCTGCACCAGTACCGGGGCTGCACGGGCATGTCGAGCTCAGCCGTCCAGGCGGTCGAGCATGCCGTTGTGGGTGAGATCGTTTGGGACCTCTTCGACCGGCCGCGGTCGGGTGAGGAGACCGACGGCACGGTTACCCTCTCGGTGGGGATGGGCGAGGGGCGACGCACCTGGCGGTGCCGGGTGGGCGTCAATCGGACCCTGGCCGTACCGAACTGCGGCGTTTCGGTCAGCGACACCGACAAGTCCGACGACAAACTGGCGGTCACCGAACTGCACGAGCTACCAAGGAGCCAGGAGGTCCCAACGCCGTGAACCTGCTGACGATCCTCGACATGACGGCCTCGGCCCTGGGCGAGCGCCAAGCCCTCGGCGAGAGGCCCGACGGCCCCACCTACGAAGACCTCCGGCGGCAGGCCGGCACCGGCGGCGCCTACCTCCGCAAGGAGGCGGCCGCCACCGTCTTCGTCGGCCGAAGCGGGCACGCCTTCGTCAGCGCCTTCTTCGCCAGCAACTGGGCCGACGTCCCCTTCGTCCCCCTCAACTACCGCCTGGCCACGGACCAGCTGCACCGCCTGATCGACCGCGTGGGCGACGCCGTGATCATCAGCGAACCGGCGTTTGCCGACGATCTCAGGCAACCGGGTCGCAAGCTCATCACGACCGATGAGTGGAGCACGCTCATCGACGGACCGCCCGGTGAAGACGAGGGTGGGGCCGAGGTCCCCGAGCGGTTCGCCGTCCAGCTCTTCACCAGTGGCACGACGGCCGAGCCAAAGGCCGCGGTCCTCGAGCATCGTCACCTGGCCGCCTACATCCTGGGCTCGGTCGAGTTCGCGTCGGCCGACGAGGACGAGGCCGCGCTGGTGAGCGTGCCGCCGTACCACATCGCCGGCATCGCCAACCTCCTCTCGAACGTCTTCGCCGGCCGGCGCATCATCTACCTGTCGGCCTTCGAGCCCGCCCACTGGTTGGCGACCGTGCGCACACGAGGGCGTCACCCAGGCGATGGTGGTGCCGACGATGTTGGCCCGCATCGTCGAGGAGCTGGACGGCAATGCCTCAACCGTGCCGCTGCTGCGGACGATCAGCTACGGCGGCGCCCGCATGCCCCTGACGGTGCTCGAACGGGCGCTCCGGCTGTTCCCCGAGACGGGTTTCGTGAACGCCTACGGACTCACCGAAACCAGCTCGTCGATCGCGGTCCTCGGACCCGACGACCATCGCCAGGCCCTGGCGAGCGACGACGAGCTGGCCCGACTGCGGCTGTCGTCGGTCGGTCGACCACTGCCGGGCATCGAGGTCGAGATCCGGGAGGGCGACGTGCCGCTCCCGGCCAACGTGCACGGGGAGATCTGGGTCCGCGGCGAGCAGGTTTCGGGCTCGTATGCGGGCATGGAGTCCCCGTGCGACGCCCAAGGGTGGTTCCCGACCCGCGATGCCGGGTGGATCGATGACGAGGGCTACCTGTTCGTCGAGGGCCGGGCCGATGACACGATCATCCGCGGGGGCGAGAACATTGCGCCGGCCGAGATCGAAGAGGTCCTCCTGCGACACCCGGCGGTGCTCGACGTGGCCGTGTTCGGTCTGCCCGACGAAGAGTGGGGCCAACGGATCGCCGCGGCGGTCGTGCTCCGCCCGGGCCAGGCCGTCGAACCCGACGAGCTCACCGAGTGGTCGCGGCAGTACCTCCGTACGTCCAAGGCCGCCGAGCACGTGGTCGTCCGCGAGTCCCTGCCGCGGACCGAGACCGGAAAACTGCTCCGCCGCCAGGTGCTGGCGGAATACCAAGCCGAGCACGAGTAGGCGAGACCGCTGCGAGCCGGCCGGCTCGCGGACTTCGTCAGCCGCCGGACCTTCGGTTTCTCACGTCCCGGTGAAGTTGGGCGCCCGCTTCTCCAAGAAGGCCGTGCTCCCCTCCTGGACGTCGTTGGTGCGCAACGAGAGGATGTCGTAGGCGATCGACGTCTCGAAGGCGCCGAGGGTGATCTGCTTGAGCAGGATGTTGAGCGAGAGCTTCGTCCAGCTGAGGGCGAGCGGCGGGCCCGCTGCCAGCTTGTTGGCGTACTCGGCCACCATGGCGTCCAACTCGTCCTCGGGGGCGCTCCGGTTGATCAGCCCGATCTCGGCCGCCTCCTTCCCGCTCATGGGCTCACCCAGCATGAGCATCTCCTTCGCCCGCCGGAAGCCGATCATCAGCGGGATGAGGGGCACTCCCCCCGTCGCCTGCGGTGACCCCGTTCTTGACGTGGCTGTCGCAGAGCCGGGCATCATCGGCCGCGATCACGAAATCGCCGGCCAGGGCGATATTGACCCCCATGCCGTAGGCGGGCCCGCGGACCTTGGCGATGACCGGGGTCTCGCAGTCCAAGATGTCGAAAATGCGGTCCCGGATTCCCGTGGCCTTGGCTTTCCTCCGACGCGGCTCAGCTCCGGGACGTGACCAGTGTGCTGAGATCGACCCCGGCGCAGAACGCGTTACCCGCACCCGTGAGGATGACCACACGGACGTCCTCGTCGGCGTCGACGTCGCGCCACAGGCGAATGAAATCCCCCGTGCTGCCCCGATTGACCGCGTTCTACCTCTCCGGGTTGGTGATGGTGGCGGCGAGCACGGGACCGTCGCGGTGGAGCCGGACCTGCTCTTAGCTTTCGAGGTCGATGTTGGGCATGGAGCAACTATTCCAGCGCGCCATTGCGGCGTCCATCGCGGCGATTTGCCTGTATCCGAGCAGGTCAGCCGGCCCAACCCGACCGCCACACCGGCCCGCGTCCCAGTGTCGCCCGCCAATGCGGCCTGTTACGATCCGCGCGTCGTTGAGCAGACAGCGGGGAGGAAAACATGTCAGGTCGCATGGAGGGGAAGGTTGCGTTCATCACGGGTGCCGCCCGTGGGCAAGGCCGGAGCCACGCCATCCGTTTGGCCCAAGAGGGTGCCGACATCATCGCCGTCGACATCTGCCGGCAGATCGAGTCCAATCCGTACCCGCTCAGCACACCCGAGGACCTGGCCGAGACCGTGCGAGCCGTCGAGGCCTTGGACCGGCGGATCGTCTCCCGTCAGGCCGACGTGCGCGAGCGCGATGAGCTGGCCGACGCCGTTAAGGCGGGCATCGGCGAGCTCGGCCACATCGACACCGTCGTCGCCAACGCCGGCATCCTGCCGATGGCCATGGGCAGTCCGGACCCCATGGACTTCGTTGACGCCGTCGACGTCGACCTGGTCGGCGTCATGAATGCCGTGGCGGTGGCCCTGCCGCACCTGCCCGATCGTTCTTCGATCGTCGTCACGGGATCGACAGCGGGCTTGATGTCGGGAACCACCGACAACCCCTGGATGGGGCCCGGTGGCAGCGGCTACTCGTGGTCCAAGCGCATCCTCGTCAGCTACGTCGAGCAGATCGCGCTGCACCTGGCTCCTCGGTTCATCCGCGCGAACGCCATTCACCCGACGAACTGCGACACGCACCTTCTCCACAATGAGGGCCTCTACAAGGTGTTCCGGCCGGACCTCGAGAACCCGACTCGGGAGGACGCGATTCCGGCATTCACGATGTTCCAGGCGATGCCAATCCCGTTCGTGGACCCGGTCGACATCTCCAACCTCGTGCTTTTCTTGGCCTCGGACGAATCTCGCTACATCACGGGTCAGCAGATCCGCGTTGACGCCGGTTCGCTACTCAGGACGGTCTCTCCCGGGGGCTAGTCGTCTCGGTCCCCTCAGCCCGGGCTGCCAAGCTCTGGGGCGCGAGACTCGATGACGGCGTCTGCACCAGAGCAGCCAGATGTCGTGGCCGGGATCCTGATCCGAGAAGGCCACGTACTTCTCTGCCGGCGAGCCGCGTCGACACGGTGGTATCCGGGGGTCTGGGACTTTCCTGGCCACGTGCAAGCGGGCGAGTCATACGCCAGCGCCCTGGTCCGCGAGCTTCGCGAGGAACTGGGCGTGGTCGTCACCGAACCGGTGACGGAGTCGCTATTTCGCGTCTGCGCAGAAGACTTCGACCTACGAATATGGCTCGTCACGGAGTGGGCGGGTACGCCCTCGAACGCCGCGCCAGACGAGCACGACGACGTCGCCTGGTTCTCGGTGAGTGAGGCGGTCCTCCTCTCTCTGGCCCATCCCGGCTACCCGTCGTTGATCGTGAACGCATTGAAGATCGCCGGGCCGCTGACCGAAAGTTAAGAGGCAATCGGGCACCAGGTCTGACCCATTGGGGGGAGTGCGGGCTCCCTCACGCCGATTAGTGGTGGCCACGACTGGGACAGAAGTGGCGCCAAGGAGGATGTCGCTGCCGTTGTCGATCGCGCGAACCAGAACGGGTCCCGGTCGAGATCGAGCAGCCAGCGCCGCCAGGCCGGATCTTCAGCTGGGAGTGAACGCACGGACGGGAGCCCCCCGGCCCTCGGCCGGCTTCCAGCGACGCCTCGCGTCGTCATCCTCGGGCTCGCCGGGCCTCGTCGAGACGGACTGGCCGAGTCACGAAGCGAACGTCAGCTCACTGGGAGCGCCCGGCCGACCGTGACGGGAAGACCCGCGTGGTCCGAGGGTTGAAACACCCTCGGACCGTAGGGGGCTGCCGATCGTAGCGAGCCCCCTACGGTCCGCTCGGGTTCCTTCTACTGATTGACGGGGCTACTGATTGACGGGAATCAACTTCCCGCAGACCAGCTTGCCGTTGTTGGCCACGACGAACTTCTTCCCCTTGAGCTGCACCATGTAGGTGCACCCCGACTTCGGGAACATGCCCAACGTCCCGAAGTGGGTGAAGGCGACCGGGGTCGGGAAGACCCCGTTGGCCGTGTATCCGGTCACCTGGCGCATCTTGGAGATGAACGCCTGGCGGGTCGGGTTCTTACCGGCCAGCTCCAGGCCCTTGATCATGAGGTCCGTCGCGATGTACGAGCCGTACAGGCCGAGGTCCGGGATATCACCCGTCGTGAACGCGGGGTCGTACTTCTTGAAGGCGGCGAGCATGGCCTTCGTTCCGGCGCTCGGCGTCGTGAAGTTGATGCCGGCCACAACGTAGGAGTTCTGGAACGCAGCATTGGCAGCCGCGTTCGTGATGACGTCGTTGCTGTACCCGGTGTAGTAGATCCCCTTCACGTTCGACGAGCCGCCCTGCTGGAGTGCCCCGGCCAACGCGACGTCCGACGAGTCGACCATCGGCGATGAAACCCCGTTGCAGCCGTTCTGCTTGATCGCAAGGGCATCGGCCGTGAAGTCCGTCGAACCGAACGCCACGTTGTAGTCGTCGTAGCAGTCAGTCGCTGAGACGCCGGCCACACCCGCTGCGTACGCGGCGTTCTTGGCCGCCTGGACCGCCGACGGGGAGATGCCGTAGGCGAGGTTGGCGAGCTTGGTGATACCGATCGACTTCATGAAGTTGCCGACGTCGGTGTAGGTGTAGAACTTCCCGCCGTACGTGGTGTAGGCCGGCGGACCGAACGTGAACATGTTCGAGTACGGCTGCTGGCCCCACTCGGGACCATCGAACTCGTCACCGGTGACCGGGGCTCCCGCCTTCTGTAGGGCCGGTGCACCGGCATAGGTGAACGCCGAGAAGTCGACGACCCCGAAGGTGCTGGTCGCGAGCTCGGCGGCGACGGTCGCATCGGTCGTCGGGTTCGAGGTGTCGTCCTTCACGACGAGCTTGAGCTTGCGACCGTTGATCCCGCCAGCCGCGTTCTGCTGGTCGATGCGGGCCTGGGCCCCAGCTGCTCCGTCCGCGAACGTGGAGCTCGCGACCCCGGTGAGCGAAGTGATGTAGCCGATGCTGATGGTCTTCGACGTCACGCCCGGAGCGCTCGCCGCTCCGCTCGCGACCGAACTCAGGCCCAGGGTCACAGTCACAGCGGCAATCGACCCGAGCACGGCTATCCGCCATCCGCCCAGCTTCACTACGCACCTCCAATGTTGAGCGACGGTTTCCCCCGTCGCGATTGTGTTACGACTCGTTCGTAATGTTTACACGAAGTTGAGGTTTCGTAAAGTGCCGGATCCCGCCCTCCGACGGGCGGCGGCAGTCCTCCCAGATGGTCAGGCGTGGCCTTCGCCGACGCCCTCAGCGCCTCAGCCCGGGCGCCCGAACGGCTCCCCGTCGCCGTTCCGACCGTCGTGAACTCCTCGACCGGACGCCGTCGCAGCCTGGTGATCTCCTTCGCCGGATGGCCGATCGGGAGCATGGTCGCCAACACGTGGTGCTCCGGCAGCGCCAGGAGCGACCGCAGCTGCGGCTCGCTTCGCGACAGTACCGAGGTGAAGTGCCCGCCCAGCCCCCGAACCCGCGCCGCCAGCAGGATGTTGTGCGCAAACGGGTAGATCGACGCGCCCGCGGCGATGCTCAACCGCCCGAGGCCGCTATCCACGGCCGAGATGCCGCTCAGGTCCAGCGTCAGCACCAAGAGGACCGGCACGTCGGCCAGGTACTGGGGGAAACCGCTCTCGAGCGGGACCTGGCGAGCGGCTTCGAGGTCGACGGCCGGGTTGGCGGCGCCGTCTGTCGGATTACGCCAGATCGCCTCGGAGGCGACGAACGGCACGACACCGGCCCGCAGGTGCGCCGCGTACTCGCGCATTCCCGAGTCGTAGAGCTCCGCAATGCGCGCCTTTACCTCGGGGTCGCGAACGATGATCACGTGCCACCCCTGCCGGTTGCCTCCGTTTGGCGCGAACCGGGCGTCGTCGAGAATCTCGTAGAGCAGTTCGTCGGACACCGGGTCACTCGTGAACTCGCGGGTGGACGGCGTGGTACGCATCGCGGTGCTGAGTTCCATGCAGGCTCCTCGGGTGGCTAGGTGGCCGACTGCGGCACCAGCGACCGAGGGCACCGGGTCCGACGCTGCCACGACTGTGAATTGATTCAAGAATAGGTTGAGCGGGAGTCCGGCTCGCTCTGCGAGTGACCACATCACGAGGGTCTGCAGGCGCGCCCGCAGCTCGTTCTTTTGCACCTTGCCCGTCGATGTCCGCGGAAGCTCATCGATGGCCTCGATGCGCTCGGGCGTCTTCTGCCTGGCCACTCCCGCGTCGGCGAAGTGGGCACGGATGTCTTCCATTCCCAGTTCGCGGCCCTCACGGAGGACCACGAACGCACAGACCCGCTCGCCGAGACGGGGGTCGGGCATCGCGACGACAGCCGTGTCGAGCACGGACGGGTGCCGAGCCAGGATGTCTTCCACCTCCTTGGCGGAGATGTTCTCGCCCCCTCGAATGATGATGTCCTTCTTGCGATCGGTCACGGTCAGATTGCCGTCGCTGTCCAACAGGCCCAAGTCCCCGGTTCGGAACCAGCCTCCGGGCAAGAAGGCGTCCTCGTTCATCGAGGCCTCGCGATAGCCGACGAACAGTTCGGGCCCGAGGGTGGCGATCTCCCCCTGCGTGCCCAACCGGACGTCGCGCCCGTCGTCATCGACGATGCGGACCCGATTGTTCGCGAGACACGGGCCGTCCGTCATCGCCCGGACATAGAGGGGGTGGTCGGGACCCGATGACGTCACCGTCGGGTGCTCCGACGACCCGTAGCAGCGGAAAGCCTTGACCCCGAGGTCGTCGGCGCGCTCGACGAGATGACCCGGGACGCTGGCGGCGCCGACCAAGAAGGAGGTCAGCGAAGACAGGTCACGCTCACCGGACTCGATGAGATCGAGGATCGAAGCGAGGAAGACCGGCGGACCCGCGGTCGCCGCCAGCTGAAACTCCTCGATGGCGCGAATCACCAGGTCGGGGCCGAACGTGTCGAACGCGACGGTGGTCGTGGAGGCAGCGAACATGAAGATCGAACCCAACGCGCTGGCAATGTGTCCGGCCGGAAACAGCTGCAGCGAGGGGAGCGACGACCGCGGTCCGGTCGAGATGTTCGCGGATCCGCCGCGCTCGGCGAGCAGCGTGTTGTGGGTGTGCTGGACGCCCTTCGGGTCCGACGTCGTGCCCGACGTGTAGACGATGGCGCACACATCATCGGCCTGCAGCGCCGGCTCCGGTGCTTCCGCTCGCCCGCGGGAGGCCAGCTCGTCCCAAGACAGCGCGCCGGCGGCAATCGTCTTCCCCGCCGTGATCACGTGCTCGAGCCCCGGAGTGCCGGTCAGCTGCGCGACACGCTCGGCGAAGTCGATGCCCCGAAAGTGATCGGGGACGACGAGGGCCTTCGCTCCGGAGTGGTGAATGATGAAGCTGAGCTCGGTCGGGCCGTAGATGTGCACCACCGGCACGATCACCAGTCCCAGCTGGACCGCGGCCCGGATCGTGGCGTCATTTTCGAACCAGTTGGGAAGCTGTAGGGCGATGGTGTCGCCGGGTCGCAGGCCCAGATCCCACAGCGACGACGCCAGCCGACGCCCCGTCTGGTCGATCTCCCCGAGAGTGGTCTCGCGAGGCCTCTCGGCCGAGCGATACACCTTGATGCTGCCGGCGTTGGCCTCGAAACCGTCCCGCATGACGTCGGCCAGGGTGCGGGTGCCGTAGACCCCGACGCGGTGCCACTCGTCTCGCAATGCATCGTCGATCACCGGTTCGGACGCCCCTCCCGATCCCCCAAGATGCGGCCGATGCTATCCACAGGGCGCCGGTGTCCAGTGGGGGGAACGGCCGAGCTGTCGCCACCGCCCACGGCGGCGCCACGGACACGCTCCCCTCGTCGGGGTCCGACCAATCCGCCTGCTCAGCCGGTCAGCAGCAGACAGCCGGCGATCGGACCACCGCCGGCCGAAACGACCGCCACCTCCGCGTCGCTCACCTGTCGAGGCCCGGCCTCACCGCGCAGCTGGAGACAGGCCTCGTGCAGCACCCAGTAGCCGTGCATGCGCCCCGCCGAGAGCTGCCCCCCGTAGGTGTTCAGGGGGAGCCGTCCCTGCAGCGCTGATCTGGCTCGGTTCCGCCACAAACGGCCCGGCCTCGCCGTCGCCGCAGAAGCCGAGCGCTTCGAGCCAGGCCAGCGTGAGGAAGGTGAACCCGTCGTAGAGCTCCGCGACGTCGACATCGCCCGGACGCAGGTCGGTCCGTGACCACATCTCGGTCGCGGCGTCGGTCGCCGCCATCTTGGGGTAGTCCGGCCGCTGATCCCACCCGCCGAGGCCGGGCGTCCCGCCCATCGCCTCCACTCGGACCGGGTGGGCACAGTCGGGCGCGTAGTCGGCGGGCGACACGACGATCGCGATCGACCCGTCCACCGGCACGTCGCAATCGAGCAGGCCGAAGGGGTCGGAGATGGGACGGGCGGAGAGATAGTCGTCGAGCGTGATGGGTTCGCGGTAGGCGGCGAGCGGGTTCAGCCCGGCGTTCCGCCGACTGTTGACCGCCAGCGCACCCAGCTGCTCCTTCGTCGTCCCGTAGAGGTACATGTGGCGGCGGCAGTGCATCGCCAGCCAGTTGGCCGCCGAGTAGGCATGGAACGTGAGCAGGCTGGCCATTTCGCTCATGCCGCCCATCTCTCCTTCGGATTCTTCGTGGCGCGGGCCGGGGGGGCGGGGTCCCGTCGGCCTGCAGGATTGCGCCGCCCATCATCTGCACCGTGCGGTAGACGATCGCGTGCCGGGCCCGACCCTCGGCGACCGCGAGGAACGCGGACATCACGGGCGACAGCAGGCCGCCGGTGGTGACGCCACCCCCGTTCCAGCGCGGCGCGAGGTCCAGCGCGCTGGCCACCTGATCGAGCGGTGTGTCCCCCATCGTGGCCATGCCGTCGACGTCGGTGAGTTTCAATCCGGCGTCGGCAACGGCCAGTTGGCAGGACTCCAGTGTCAGCTCGAGACCCGGGATGCCCATCCGGCGTCCGAGACGGGAGATTCCGATCCCCGAGATGATGGCCCGTTGCTCTGGAGTGTCCATGGGCGTTCACGGTACTAAACGGCTTCCGCTCTCCGCCGGGCCTTGGACCGACCTCTGTGGTCTGACCCAAGCCTCGCCACCGAAGGAACCCAAATCTGATCGTCTAGCCTGAGACACGATGAGTGACACGATGAGTGACCAGGTACCGACTCCGCGCATCATGCCCCCGGTCAACGATCGGAACCGGCACTTCTGGACCGGCGGCGAGGCCGGCGAGCTCCGGATCCTGCGCTGTCAGGCCTGCCGATTCTGGATCCATCCTCCGGCCGGCACCTGCCCAGCCTGCGGCGCCACCACCCTGGCTCCCGAGGCGACCACCGGCATCGGGACGGTGTTTACCTTCACGATCAACCGCCACCCGTACAACCCGAGTGTGCCGATTCCCTATGTCATCGCCATCGTCGAACTCGACGATCAAGCTGACCTGCGGTTCACCACCAACATCGTGCACTGCGAACCCGATGCGGTCACCATCGGCATGCCGGTGCGGGTCGTGTTCGAGCACCACGAAGACGTCTACGTCCCCGTGTTTGAACCGGTCGAGCCCTCCTGACGCAGATCCGGGCCCGAACCTGGCGGCCAGCCAGTCACACCGACCGCCGCCCGGCGGCATGCGCCCGCCACTCCCACGGCAGATGTGCACGAGGCCCAGATAACGTGGCCCGGCCGAGCGGCAGCATTGACCGAGGAGGGGAGGAAGCATCCGAGAGAAGCCCGTTCCCGAGCCCGACGGCCTGACCTGGTTCTACTGGGAGGGAGCGCAGTCGGGGCAGCTCCTCGTCCAGCGTTGCGCGTCATGCGGGCACTATCTGCATCCGCCCGACGTGGTGTGTCCGCGTTGCCTCTCCGAGGACCTCGTTCCGACGCCGATGAGCGGCCGCGGCAAGATCTACGCGTACACCGTCGCCCGGCAAGCGTTCGACAGCGCCTTCATCGACGACATCCCCTATGTGCTGGCGCTCGTGGAGCTCGAAGAGCAGGCCAACCTTCGAATCCTGACCAACATCGTCGGTGCCCAGTTGGACGAAGTGGCCAGTGACGTGGCGGTCGAAGTGACCTTCGAGGATCGCAAGGAGTACAAGCTGCCCCAGTTCCGCATATCCGGAAAGGGGGCCTGATGGCCGGCCTCGCGCGACCGGTCGCCATTGCCGGTGTCGGCTACTCCCCCGTTTCGAGGGCCGGTCAACACGATATTCGCCGCCTGGCCCTGCAGGCCTGTCGTGCCGCCCTGGACGATGCTGCGCTCAAGCCGGACGACATCGACGCGGTCATCGAATACCAGTTCGGGCGGGGTGACTCACCGATCGCGACGGGTGTGCAGCGCTTGCTCGGTATCAAGAACCTGCACGTCTTCAACGACATCATGGGATCTGGTCCGTCGGGGCTGGCGAGCGCCCTGGACGCGGCGATGGCTGTGGCATCGGGCGCCTGCGAGACCGCCCTCGTGTATCGGTGCATGACGCGCGACGCCGGTCACTCGGGAGCTCTCCAGACGGCGCCGGTACCGGCGGCCGGACCCGCCCAGTTCTCAGTGCCCTACGGGCTGGGTGGCGGAATCATCCAATCGATCGCAATGCGCAAGCAACGTCGGATCTTCGAGCTGGGCGGGTCGAACGAGGACTACGGCTACATCGCGCTCAACGCCCGCACCTGGGGGGGCATGAACGAACGGGCCGCCCTCCGCGACCCGTTGACCATGGACGACTACCTCAGCTCCCGCCCGATCGCCGATCCGTTGGTGATCCTGGACTGCGATTACCCCATCAGCGGGGCCTGTGCCGCCATCATCACGACCGCCGAGCGAGCGGCCGACATGGCTCAGCCGGTGGTCCTGGTCGACGCCATGGCCTACGGCACGGGGGCGAATCCGGACTGGATCTACCCGGAAGACTTTCTGTTCGGCGGCACGCTGGACTGCGCTCGGCGACTCTGGTCCAACTCGTCGGTCAGCGCGGCGGACGTGGACCTGGCGGAGCTCTACGACGGGTTCACGCACATCACCATCTCGTGGATCGAAGCCCTCGGCCTCTGCGGAATCGGGGAGTTCGGGGATTGGGTCGACAAGGGCAGGCGCATCGGTCCGGGAGGATCGTTGCCGCTCAACACCCACGGAGGACAGCTGTCGGAGGGGCGGATGCACGGCTTGGCCTTCCTCACCGAGGCCGTCCTGCAGCTGCGCGGGCAGTGCGGGGACCGTCAGGTCGATGGGGCCCGGGTCGGAGTCGTCAGCAACGCCCATGGTCCGCAGTGTGGGGCCATGGTCCTGATCAGGCCGTAGTCCTCTCCGCCGAGCTACTCCAACGGAGCCCGCATAGGCGCCGGGACGACGGTGCGGGATATGATCGCCGGTCAAATATCGTCAGAACGGACGGAGCCGCGTCGTGAACGCATTGAAGGATCGAGTCGCCGTCATCACCGGTGCCGGACGGGGCATCGGCCGGGAGCACGCCCTCCTCTTCGCCAAGGAGGGGGCAAAGGTCGTGGTCAACGACCTGGGCGGCGGCACCGACGGAACGGGCTCGGACAAGACACCGGCGCAAGAGGTGGTCGACGAGATCACCGCGGCCGGGGGCCAGGCCGTCGCCAACTACGACGACGTCGCCGACTGGGAGGGTGCCCAGCGCCTGATCAACCAGGCCGTCGAGACCTTCGGTGACCTCCACGTGCTCGTCAACAACGCCGGCATCCTGCGCGACCGGATGCTGACCAACATGGGCGAGGAAGAGTGGGACGCGATCATGCGGGTGCACCTCCGCGGCCACTTCTGCACGACCCGCTGGGCGGCCTCCTACTGGCGCGACCAGGCCAAGAAGGGCAACGAGGTCCCTCGATCGGTGGTCAACACGTCGTCGACCTCCGGACTCTTCGGGAACCAGGGTCAGACCAACTACGGCGCCGCCAAGACCGGCATCGCGACGTTCTCGATCATCGCCGACGCCGAGCTCGGCCGCTACGGAGTCCGGGTGAACGCCATCGCGCCGGCGGCCGCCACCAGGCTGATCGCCACCGTCCCGGGTGCCAACATTGAGGTCCCGACGACCCACGACGAGGAATGGACGCCGATGCATCCGGCCAACATCTCGCCGTTCGTCGCCTACCTCTCGACGGAGTCCTGCCCGATCCACGGACGCGTCTTCTTCGTCCAGGGCGGCGAGGTCTTCTTGTTCCAGCCGTTCACGATCGTCGACCAGGTCTCCAAGGAGGGCTTCTGGACCGATCGAGGAGCTCCAGACCGAAGCGGCCAAGTTCGCGGATGCCGAGTTTGACCTCGGCCACCCGCTCGGCGGAATGCTCCGGCGCCGCTGACCGATCGCCCGAGCCTCCGGCTGCGTCCTACCTCCGGCCCCGAGTAGCCCTCGCGGGCCGCGATGGGCGGCGAGCCCGTTGTGCCGTCAGCCGGCGGCCGGTGCCCGCTCGGCCACCGGTATGGATCTCCCCTCGATTTTCTCGACGGCCGCCCAGAAGTCGGCGGGGATTTCGACGGCTCCCTTCTCGGGGTCGACGAACACGGTGACCATCTCCGCCGCGTGGATGACTCGCCCATCGTCTGCGTTGGAGAGCACAGCCTCGAACGTGCAGGACCGGCGGCTCCGTGAGACGACCCGGATCCCCCGTTGCAACCGCTGTCCGGGCGTGCACTCGCTCTCCAGCGAGTAGCTGACCCTCCGCATCGCGGGGTTGACCGACGACGGCCCGAGGCCCTCGCGGGCCTTCGCCAGGTAGGCGGACCACAGCGTCGAGACAAGCTCTTGGGTCTGGTAGTCGACGAGGTGGTAATGGCTCCCCGCTTCGCCGGGGGCGACGATCTCCTCGACGATGGCGAACTGCTGGTCAGGCACGGCCGATCAGACGGGGGTGTCGAGGAAGCGCGCCAGGTTTCCCCTCATCACGGCGAATGCATCGTCGGCCGAGAGATTCTTCAGCTGGCCGAGGTACATGGACGGGTCCGGCAGGCCCTCGCCGTGGGGGAAGTCCGAACCGAAGACGATCGGCTTGACCGTGGCCGCCTCGATCGCCCGATCGACGTTCTCCTCGGGGAACGGAGCGACGAAGCAGTGCTCCCTGAAGTACTCGCTCGGGCGCATCGTGAGCTTGCCCCAGGTGGCCCGCCGGCCCATCAGGTAGGCGTGGTCCATCTTCCGCAGCAGGTAGGACAGCCACACGGTCCCCTGCTCGGAGAGCAGGAGCTTCATGTTCGTGAAGCGCGCGAACCACCCCTGGAGGATGGCGGCCCCGACGGTCTCCATGGCCGGCCGATCCCCGTAGTAGAAGACCCACTGGAAGGCGTCCATGTCCCCGAGCATCACCTCTTCTTCGTTCCACTCGACGCCGTGAGCGGCGTAGCGGGTCAACGACGCGAGATGCGTGGACAGCCGGATGCCGGCCTCGTTGCATATGGACCAGAACCGATCGTGCTCGGGGCGGAACGGCGAGGTGTGCATCGAGGGTCCCGTGCTGGTCTGGATCACCCGGGGCGTCTCGATCTTCATCACGTCTTCGAGCTGGGCGAGCGCCATGTCGGGATCGGCGAAGGAGATGAACGGCGGCGTGAACAGCCGGTTCTCGTAGTTGAACCCCCACTCGTGACCGAGGTAGCGGTTGAGGGCCGTGAGGTTGGCGTAGAGCCCGGGGAGGTCTCCTTCGAACTCCGCTTCGGTTCCGGGCAACGTCGCGTAGTTGACGGCGCACTCGATGCCCTGAGAATCCATCACCACGAGCCGGTCGGACGGGTTGTCCAGCTGCTCCTGCAGTGCGCGGTAGTGCTTGGCGAACTCGATGCGCCCGGCAGCGTCCAGTTCCTTGAGGGGGTTCAACCTGGTGAGCAGAGAACCCGGAATGACACCCCCGCCGCCCATGTCGTCGCTGCCCGCTCCCGACACTCCGAGCTCCGAGAGGATCTCGGAGGACCCGACAACTTGGAAGTTCTTGAAGGTGAAGCGCGCCGGCCGACCGTTGTAGACACGGGTCCGCGTGCCGTCGTCGTTCTTCACGGTCCGGATGGCCATGTCCTTCTTGTCCGGGTCGATGTACTCCTCGTAGGCCGACGCCCGCGGCGTCGAATGCTCATCGGCGTCGTTGACCCGGTACTGCAGTTCGCTCACTGTTTCCGCTTGCGTGGTCATGAGACCCGTCCTCATCTCTGGGCACTAGGCGCCCACTTGGACCCGTCGGTCAGTACTTGTACGGAGTATAAGACTTTGCGGGTCGTGCCGCTAGAGAACTATTGGTCCGCGTGCCCGGGAGTCACGATTCGGCGGGACCGGCACCGAGCGACTCCTCGGCCGGTCGAACGATCCCACCGGCCCCAGGACCTGGCCGATTACTCCCTGTATCGTCACGCAGATGTGCTGCAGCGTCCGCGGGCATCAGGACCGGCGAGCCGCGCCCGACGCGTGGGTCGGCATGGAGCACCTGGCCACCCAGCGTCGAGCGCCGAACCGACCGTGAATCTGCCCGACGGGATGGAGGCCTGGATCGCCGAGGCGACGGGCCGGCGAGTAGTGGCCGCGACGCGCATCCCGGCCGGAGCCAGCCGCGAGGGTTGGTTCGTCGACATCGAGAGCGACGGGCCTCCCGAACCGCTCTATCTCCGCCTTGACCGGGGGGGCACCGACCCGCAGAGCGCCTTCCACACGCTGTGGGTCGAGGCCGAGATCTTTCGTGCGCTCCACGGAACAGGGGTGACCGTGCCGCGGATCGTGGCGGTGCACCCCACCGAGGAGGCGTTCCTCTCCGAACGCATGCCCGGTGAGACGTGGTTCTACCGGATCCACGACCCCGACGAGCAGGTGGCCGTGGCCCGCGATTTCATCCGCAACCTGTCCGCTCTCCATCTGCTGGACCCGTCCGAGTTGGACATCCCGAGCCTCGGCCTGCCCCGTCCGGTCCCCGAGCTCGTGGCCGAAGAGCTGGGGCGCATGCGGCAGCGGGCGACGCGCAGTGACGGATCGATCGATCCGTTCGTCGAGCTCTGCATTGACTGGCTGGCAAGCCACATCCCCGAGTACGCCGGCCCCGTCGTGCTCGTCCAGGGCGACACCGGGCCGGGCAACTTCCTTTACCAGGAGGGCCGGGTGACCGCGGTGCTGGACTGGGAGCTCGCCCACTGGGGCGACCCGATGGACGACATCGCCTGGCTGTCGCTGCGGACCGTCCAGGACACGTTCACCCACTTCCCGGACCGCCTGCGCGAGTACGAGGAGCTGACCGGTCATCGCATCGATCCGGCCAGGGTCTGGTACTACCGGCTCCTGGCCGAGACTCGGTTGGCCGCCAGCTCCCGGGGCGCGGCGCGGGCGGGCGGCGGCGACGCGGCGGACGTGCCCCGCGATCCCGGGAACGGGCTGATCTACGGCATGCTGCATCGCCGTCTCACCCTCGAGGCGCTGGCCGAGGTCGCCGGCGTCGAGTTGCCCCCGGACGTACTCCCCCCGGATGGACAGCCGCGCAGCCACCACCGCGTCTATGACGACTGCCTGGCGGCGCTGTCGACGATCGTTCCTCGGATCGAGGACCCGCTCGCGTCGCAGTGGACGAAGGGCGTGGCGCGGGCGCTCAAGTATCTGCGGGAGATCGACCTCAGCGGCAACGACTTCGATGCCGCCGATCTGGACGAGATCACCGGTCTGCTGGGTACCGGACCGGCATCCGTTGCCTCGGGCCGGGCCGAGTTGGTCGAGGCGGTGCGTGCGCAGCGCGTCTCACACGACGCCTACGTGCAGTACCTGTGGCGACAGGCCAAACGCGACGACTACCTGATGCGAGATGCATCCGGGGCCCTGCGAACGAGGACGTGGCCCCCACTGAGCTAGGAAGAGCCGCGAGCGGCCCTTCGGGAGCCGAAATCTCTCGATTGTGCCAATGCGAGGCAGGCTGGCCGGGGTCGGGGCCCGCCCGTTCTCCCGGGGCATCGCGCCAAGGCCCGCCGGATGCGGGTCACCGCCGGTGGCCCTAAAGTTTGGCGCCGTACATTTGCCGATGAAAGGGACCATCCCATGACGGTCGATGTCACCGAGCTCCCCCCGGTGCTGCAGATGGAGCAGGTCGGCGAGCACACGTACGCGGGCAAGCCCGAGCACGAGGGCTCCGAGATCATCCGCAACGTGGTCTTCGGCGGCCAGATCCTCGCCCAGATGATCGTGGCCTCCTACCTCGACCGCCAGGACGAACGCGGCCGCGACAAGGAGGTGAAGTCGATCCATGCGATCTTCGCCCGGGCCGGGGACTACAACGCGCCGATCGAGTTCGAGGTCGAGCGCATGCACGACGGACGAACGATCGGGAGCGACAGCGTCAACTTCTCACAGAACGGCAAGGTCATGTCACGCGGCCTGATCCTGTGGAGCACCGACGAGCCGGACCTCATCCGTCACACCGCCGAGGTCGCGATGCCCACGGTCGCGGGTCCCGACGATCCCGCCAACCGCGCCGATCGCCGCGTGTTCCCCGGCGCCGACGGCCGCATCGTCGGTGGACTCAACACCTGGAGCGACGAGGAGCCGCTCCGGCCGCCGCTCCAGGACGTCTGGACCCGCTACCCCGACACCTTCGCCCAGCCGATCAACCAGGCCATTCTCTCGTGGGCGACAGACGGATTCCTGATCGGCACGTCGATGCTGCCGCACGAGAGCTACAACGAGGGACTCGCCCACAAGACGATCTCGACCGGAGTGCTGTCCCACACCCTCAACTTCCACGACCGCTTCGAGGCCAACGAGTGGCTGCTCCTCGCGCACGAGAGCGTCTGGGCCGGGCGGGGTCGCACCCACGGGCGCTGCACGGTCTGGACGCAGGACGGCCGCCTGGTCGCGACCTACACCCAGGACGCCCTCGTGCGCGGTTTCAGCGACGGGAAGGACCACACCACCGACTACAAGACGATCATGTAGCCAGACGGCGAACCAGCCGAGCGGGCCTCCGCGCCGTGCGCTCCGACTAGCTTCGGGCGGCGCGGGGAGTCCAAGCAGGTCCGGGCACATTCAACCGCAACCGTAAGCGAGCGACATGGAACTCGAACTCACCAGCGACCAAGATCTGCTGCGGTCCACCGCCGCCAAGTTCATCGAAGACGCCTGCCCGTTGCCGACGGTGCGCCAACTCGGCGACAGCGAGACCGGGCTGCCGCCGGACTACCTCCGGACGGTCGGCGAGCTCGGTTGGTTTGCCCTGCTCGTCCCGGAGGATCTGGGTGGCGGCAGCGTCTCGGGCGAAGGAGTGCGCGAGCTGGCGAGCATCGCCGAAGAACGCGGTCGGGGCCTCCAACCAGGGCCGTTCGTGCCGATGAACGTCATCGCCGACGCCCTGGCCCGCAGCGGAACCGCGGAACAGCAGGCCGGACCTCTGGCCGCCATCGTGGCCGGAGAGGCCATCGCAACGTGGGCCGTCGCCACGCCGACCGGGGCCTGGGCCCCCGGCGAGTCGATCACGGCGGCAGCCAGCGGCTCCGACTTCGTGCTGTCGGGCGAGGTCGGACTGGTCCAAGACGGCGTGCTCGCCGAATGGCTGCTCGTCACCGCGGGTGGTCCCGCCGGCCTCAGTCAGTTCCTCGTCCCGACCGGGACGGACGGCATCACGGTGACGCCGCTCAAGAGCCACGACGTGAGCCAGCGCTTCGCATCAGTCCGATTCGACTCGGTCGGCGTCGATGGCACCCATCTGGTCGGCGACGCCGGGGGGCGGCCGGTGACGTCGAGCGCCAGCTGCACCTCGCCCTCTGCTGTCGGTGGCCGAGACGGTCGGCGCAATGGACGTGCTGTTCGAGATGGCCCGCCAATACGCGGTGGACCGGATCGCCTTCGGCCGCCCGATCGGATCGTTCCAGGCGGTCAAGCACCAGTTGGCCGACATGAGCCTCTCATTGGAGGCGGGAAAGGCCATCTCCGCCACGGCGACCCGGGCGGCGCAATCGCAACGCGACGATGCTCTCGAGATCGCCCGCATGGCGAAGGCATGGGTCGGCGACACCGGAATCGATATCGCCCAGGGGTGCTTCCAGGTGTTCGGCGGCATCGGCTACACCTGGGAGCACGACTCGCATCTCTTCCTCCGGCGGATCACGATGAACAACCTTCTGTACGGACAGCCGGACTGCCACCGCGAACAGATCTGTGTGGGACAAGGGATCTAGGGAGACGACCATGACGAACAGCCTGGCGACCGCGACCGACGCGGCCCCCGACGTGGACGAATATCGCCAGCAGGCCCGGGCGTGGCTCGCCGAAAACGTGGCGCGGCGCGAGGGGCCGGTCATCCGTCACGACGTCGACTACTACACGCCGGATGTCATCGCGGCAGAACCGCGCCCTGCAGCGCACCCTCTTCGACGGCGGCTACGCCGGGATCACCTGGCCGAAGGAGTACGGCGGCGGCGGGCTGCCGGCCGCGTTCGAGTCGATCTTCCACGAGGAGGCGCACGGCTACGTCACGCCCGACTTCGGCGTGCTGACCGGGACGACCTTCGGGGTGTGCGTCCCCACCATGCTGGCGCACGCCTCGCCGGAATTCCTCCGGAGCTTCATCCCGAAGGTGCTGTCGGGTGACGCGCTCGTCTGCCAGTTCTTCTCCGAGCCGTCTTCGGGTTCGGACCTCGCCGGGGCCCGGACTTCGGCCACCAAGGACGGCGACCAATGGATCCTCAACGGTCAGAAGATCTGGAGCACCTACGCGCACCTCGCCGACTGGGGACTGTGCCTGGCCCGAACAGACTGGGACGTCCCCAAGCACAGCGGACTCACCTGGTTCGCGGTGCCGTGCGACTCCCCCGGGCTCACGATCCGCCCCATCAGGCAGATCAACGACACCTCCGAGTTCTGCGAGGACTTCTTCGACGACGTCGCCGTCCCTGACGGGAACCGGGTCGGCGATCTCAATCAGGGCTGGACCGTGACCCAGACGATGCTCGTCCTCGAGCGAGGCGGGGGTCGCAGCGGCGACGGGCGGGGCTTCAGCGGGCCCGGGCCCTTGGCGCCGGACCTCGTTCGCATGGCCCGCGAGGCCGGACGTATCGACGAGCCCGTCGTGCGCCAGAAGCTGGCCCGGGCCCACACCAACGACTTCGTCGGCCGCGCGCTCGGCGTCACGCATCGGCGAGCTGGGCCGCCTGGGCCGGCTCAACGCGGGCGTCGCCGCCTACGGGAAGTTGTTCATGGGCACCTACAACCCGATCAGGGCCCGGATCGCGGTGGAGATCGGCGGTGCGGGGTCGATGACCTGGGAGGACGAGGACGAACACGGCGACGACGTCTCCATCGGCTACCTGAACGGACGCATCATGTCGATCGCCGGGGGGACGAACGAGACTCAGCGCAACGGGATCGGCGAGCGGGCCCTGGGCCTGCCGCGCGAGCCGAGCTTCGACACCAACAAGCCGTTCAACGAGGTCCTGCGCGACGCCAAGAACTGGTCAGGAAAAGTCTGACCCGGCGAGGCACCCGGCGCATTTCGGGTGCTCCGGCCGGAACAGCCGAACTCACCGGGCTCCCGCCGCTACCCGACCTGATCGCACAAGATCGAGCCAGAGCTCGCGAGCGTCCCGTAGGTGGCGTTCCGCGTCAGCCGCGGCCGCGTCACCTTCGCCGTCAGCGACCGCCGCGACGATCAGTGCATGCTGCTGATTTGCCACGTTCCACCGACCCGGTGCAGTCAGCGTGGTCGCCCGCAAAGCGGCCACCCGGAGATCGAGCTGGCCCTGCAGATCGGCCAACACATGGTTGTGGGCCGCACTGCTGAGCGCCCTGTGAAAGGCCCGGTTGGAGTGGAAACGCTGGTCGGGTGTGGCATCGCGGCGCAGCGCCTTGTTCTTCGCCGCAGCAGCCTCGAGCACGATGAGGTCACCTTCGCGATGCCGCTCGGCCGCACACCGCGCGATCGCGCCTTCCAGGCTGATCCGAACGTCGAAGAGGTCAAGCACCTCTTCGACTGATGGCCTGGGGACCGTGAGCACCGACCCGGCGCGGTCGAGAAGGCCTTCGTTCTCCAGTCGGCTGAACGCCTCACGCACCGGGGTGCGACTCACCCCATACCGCAGTCCGATCTGCAGCTCAGAGAGCCGGTCGCCCGGAGCGAAACTGCCGGCGACGAGGTCGTCGCGGAGGTGCTCGTACAGCGCCCGGGTCTTGAGCTCGCCCACGACAGAACCTCCCTCGGTTCCGGCCAAGGCCGGATCGCACGCGGCAGTATACAGTTGGCGACCGTGCCCCCTCTGGCCCTCGCCACGCTTGGTCCCACCGACGTCGCGGTGAGCCGTCTCAGCCTGGGAGGCACCCCCTTCGGCGACATGTACGCGGTGGTACCCGACGACCAGACCACGGCCACCGTCCACACCGCCTGGGAGTCGGGCGTGCGCTATTTCGACACCGCCCCCCTCTACGGGGTCGGCAAGTCGGAACGTCGTCTCGGTGCCGGCCTACGCGATCTCCCTCGGGACGAGGTCGTCGTGTCCACCAAGATCGGCCGGATACTCCAGGACGACGACGGCACGATCCCGCCGACATTCGAGTACAGCAGGGAAGCGATCGAGCGCTCGCTCGCCGGCAGCTTGGAACGGCTCGGGCTCGACCGCGTCGACGTGGTGCACGTCCACGATCCCGACAACCACATGGACGAGGTCATGGCGGTGACGCTGCCGACCCTCCGCTCGATGCAGGCCGCCGGGGTGATCCGCGCGGTCAGCGCCGGGATGAACCACTCGCTCCCACTGGCCCGGTTCGTGGAGGCCGGGCTGGTGGATTGCGTGCTGCTGGCCGGACGCTGGACGCTCCTCGACCAGTCGGCGATTGACGACCTCCTGCCCGCGGCGCTCGCCCACGGTGCATCGGTCATTGCGGCCGGCGTGTTCAACAGCGGCGTGCTGGCCGATCCCGACGCCGGAGATCAGTTCGCCAACTTCTTCTACCGTCCGGCCCCGCCGGATGTCCTCGAGCGGGTTCGGCGCATCCGGGCGGTCTGCGCAGACCACGACGTCGGGTTACGCGCGGCCGCGCTGCAGTTCCCACTCACCCACCCCGCCGTCGCCACCGTGTGCATCGGATGCCGGTCCCCCGAGGAAGTACGTGCCAACGCCCTGGCCTTGGAGACGAGCATCCCGGCCGACCTGTGGGGTGACCTCGCCACCGAAGGCCTGCTGCGACCCGAGGCCGTTCCGGCCGCGCCGTGACGAGCACCGCAGGTCTGCTGGACGGAGTCCGCGTCCTCGACCTCACCAACGTGCTGGCCGGCCCCTACTGCACCTACCAGTTGGCGCTACAGGGGGCGGACGTCCTCAAGATCGAAGTGCCCGGCACGGGCGACCTCGCCCGGCAGCTCGGGGCCGATCCGGAGCTGAACGAGCGCGGCACCGGCTCGAGCTTTCTGGCGCAGAACGCGGGCAAGCGGTCCATGACGCTCAACCTCAAACACCCGACCGGGAAGGAGATCTTGAGCGAACTCGTCTCCGGTTCCGACGTGTTGGTCGAGAACTTTCGACCGGGGGTACTGGCGTCCCTCGGGTTCGGATGGGATCAGCTGCGGGCGTGCAACTCTCGCCTTGTCTACTGCGCGATCTCCGGGTTCGGAGCGGAGGGCCCGATGGCGTCGCGACCCGCCTATGACCAGATCATCCAGGGTCTCTCCGGCATGATGCACGTCACCGGGGAATCCGACGCCGAGGCCACACGGGTGGGATTCCCGGTCTGCGACACCTTCGCCGGGATGACGGCCGCCTTCGCCATCGCCTCGGCCCTCTTTCGACGCCAGCAGACCGGAGAGGGCTGCTCCATCGACATCTCCCTCCTCGACAGCGGACTCAGCGCCCTCGGCTGGGCTGCGTCGAACTGGCTGATCGCGGGCCAGGAGCCCCAGCGCATGGGCAACGACAACTTCACGGCCAGCCCGTCGGGGACCTTTGGCACGGCCGACGGCCTGCTCAACATTGCCGCCAATCAGCAGGGTCAGTTCGAAGCACTGTGCGGCGCCGTCGGACGGCCCGACCTGGTGACGAACCCCCGGTTCGCCGATCGGGCCCAACGGCTGACCAATCGAGCTGCCCTCTCGAGCGAGCTGACGGCGGCCTTTGGCTCCCGGCCGGCCAGGGAGTGGGAGGACCTGCTCAATTCCTGCGGCGTGCCGGCCGCGCGGGTCGTCACGGTTCGTGAAGCGTGCGAGCTCGATCAGGTCGAACAACGAGGCGTCATCGCCGAGGTCGGCGCCATTCCCGGCACCGGGCGACCGCTCCGCTTGGTCACGACCGGATTCCGGGTCGATCGGAAGGCCAACCGACCGGCCTTCATGCCTCCGGCGCTCGGTCAGCACACCGCCGAGGAGCTGCACAAGATCGGGCGGCGCGAGCAGGTCGAGAAGCTTCGAGCGGGCGGCGTGGTATGAGCGGGTGGCAGGACGGCGCCGACTGGTGGTCCACGGCGATCTCCGAAATCCTGCCCGGCATTGTCCGGATCCGCGGCTATCCGATCGAGGACCTCATCGGCAACGTCAGCTTCGTCGACATGATCACGCTGCTGACGATGGGCGAGCTGCCCTCGCCCGGCCGGGCTCGACTCCTCGAGGCCGCGCTCGTCGCCGCCGTCGACCACGGACCGCAGGCCCCCTCGATCGCATCGGCCCGAATGGCGGCCACCACCGGGGTCGGGATCAACAATGCAGTGGCCAACGGCGTCAACGTTCTGGGCGATGTCCACGGAGGGGCCGGCCAGCAGTGCATGGAGCTCTATCACTCCATCGACGACTCGGTCCGGACCGGCGCCGAGTTGGCCGCCACGGCCACCGCCGCCGTTTCCAGGTACCGCGACCAGGACCAGCTCGTCCCCGGGTTCGGACACCGCTTCCATCCGGTCGATCCACGGGTCACCCCCCTCTTGGACCTCGTCCGAGCGACCGCGCAGGCGACCGATGTCGGCGGACGCTTCGTCGACATCGGCCTCGCAGTCGAAGGCGCTCTTGCGGCCTCGGGGCGCCGGGTCCCAATGAACATCGATGGCGTCACCGCTGTCGTGTTCTGCGAGCTCGACATCCCCCCTGTCCTCGGTCGCGGGCTGTTCGTCCTCAGTCGGTCCGTCGGCATCCTGGCCCACGCCTGGGAGGAGACCCAGGCGCCGTCGCGCCTCAAGGGGCCGATGCCTCCGTCCGTGCTGCCGACCTATACCGGCCCGCCCCTCCGGCACCTCGCTCGATCCCAGTGAACGAGTGGGCCAAGACCGGTAGCACGATCGCCGACCCGTTCAAACGCAGGGCCTGAGCGCCCTCATTATTCGCCCAGGAAGGACACGACACATGGAACTCAGGCCACTCGGAGGCACCGGCGTCAAGGTCAGCGCCCTTTGCCTCGGCACGATGACGTTCGGCAACGAGGCCGACGAGCCGGCTGCTCAGGCCATCGTCGACCGATTCCTCGACGCCGGAGGTAACTTCGTTGACACCGCCGACGTCTACCAGCGCGGTGTCGCCGAAGAGATCACGGGCCGCGCCCTCGGCGCTCGCCGCGATGGCGTCGTCCTGGCCACGAAGGGCCGGATGCCCATGAGCGAGGATCCAAACGACAGAGGCGCCAGCCGGCGGCACCTCACACGGGCGGTGGATGCGTCGCTCCGCCGGTTGGGGACCGATTGGATCGACCTCTACCAGGTGCACTGGCCCGATCCGGCGGTGCCGATCGAAGAGACGCTGGCGACACTGGACGATCTCGTCGGCGCCGGAAAGATCCGCTACGTCGGGCTGAGCAACTATCTCGGCTGGGAGCTCCAGCGGGGCATCGACGCCTGCGCGCAGCACGGCTGGGCGCCCATCGTCTCCCACCAGCCGCAGTACTCGCTCATCTCACGCGAGATCGAACTGGAGACCCTGCCGCTCTGCGCGTCACATGCCATCGCCGTGCTGCCCTGGAGCCCCCTCGGCGGTGGGGTCCTCACCGGCAAATACACGAGCGCCGACTCCGTCCCGGCCGACACCAGGTTGGGTGACTCCGAGATGCAGGCCCGGAGGAGGCTGACCGAGCACAACCTCGGAGTGGCCGAGGCCGTTGGAAAAGTGGCCGGTGAGATCGGACGGTCTCCGGCCCAGGTGGCATTGAACTGGGTACTCGGTCGTCCCGGGGTCACCTCCCCCATCCTCGGTGCCCGCACCGTCGCCCAGCTCGAGGACAACCTGGGCGCCGAGGGATGGCAACTCGAGCCGGATCACGTCGTCGCCCTCGACCGAGCCAGTCGCCAGCCGCTCCCCTACCCCCACGACATGTACCGAATGATCAACTCGATGTGATGACAGAGAGCACCCGTTTCTCAGGCAAGGTCGTGGTGGTCACCGGCGGGGCCGGCGGCATCGGCCTCGGCATCAGCCGTGCGTTCAGCGACGAGGGCGCCGCGGTCGTGGTGGCCGATGTCGATGCGGCCGCGGCCACCGAGGCGGCCGCGCAGCTCCCGGGCGGCCGCGGGGTCGCCGTCACCTGTGATGTCACGGACCGAGCCTCGGTAGAGGCGCTCGCCGAGCACGCCTGGTCCACCTTCGGCCACGTTGACGTGATGGTCTACAACGCGGGGGTCTTCCCACCGCTGTCGGCGCTTGTCGACGCGGAGGAGGCCAACATCTGGTGGGTGCTCGAGGTGAACGTGATCGGGGTCTGGCTCGGCTGCTCGGTCTTCGGCCAGCGGTTCGTCAAGCAAGGCACACCGGCGCACATCGTGAACACCGGCTCGGAGAACAGTCTTGGCATGCCGCACACCCACGCCGGCATCTACACGGCCAGCAAGCATGCGGTGCTGGGACTCTCCGACGTGCTGCGCCATGAGCTACCCGACTTCGTGAAGGTGAGCATCCTGTGCCCGGGCATGGTCCCGAGCCGCCTCGCGCAAGCCATGAGAAACCGTCCGGAGCGCTTCGGCGGAGCGCTCGACGTTGGCGGTGGCGGCAACGTCCCTGACGGCTTGGGGATGTCGGCTGACGACGTGGGCCGGAGCGTGGTGGACGGTGTGGCCGCCGGTGAGTTCTTCATCGTCACCCACCCGCCGGTTGCCGAGATCGCCGACGAGCGACACGAGGAGATCGAGCGCGGCTTTCGCGCCCCAGGCCCCCCGCTTTGCGGGGGACAAGGTCATGGACACCCGGGCGCTGCTCCGGCGAGCAGGACGACAGAGGAGAGACGCATGATCGAACTGCACGTCGACATTGACACCCCTGACGGGAGGATGAACACGTTCGTGACGCACCCCGAAGAGCGCGGCCCCCACCCGGTCGTTCTGTTCTACATGGATGCGCCGGGCAAGCGGGAAGAGCTGCACGACATGGCACGACGCATCGGGACCGTCGGCTACTACGTCGTGCTGCCGAACCTGTACTACCGCTCGGCCGGAGAATTCGACGCGTCCAAGGACTTCGCGGGGTCGGGCAGTCGGATGAGAGAGTTAATGGACTCCCTCGACTTCGACAAGGTCGCCACCGACACAACGGCAATGCTGGCCTACGTCGATGCCGACTCCGCCGCTGGCCCTGACGTGGGAGCGGTCGGCTATTGCATGAGTGGTCCCTTCGCCTATGCCATGGCGGGCCTGTTTCCTGAACGGATACGAGCCGCCGCGTCGATCTACGGCGTCCGACTCCATGGGGAGCGATCGCCGCAGGCGCTCGCTCCCAACGTAAAGGGCGAGCTGTACTTCGGGTGCGCCGAACTCGACGAGTACGCGCCGGCGGAGATGGTCGACGACCTCGAACGCTACGTCGAAGAGCTCGGCCTCAATGCTCGAGTCGAGCGGTACGCCGGCGCCCATCATGGGTTTGCCTTTCCGAGCCGGACCGGGGCGTATGACAAGGCCTCGTGCGAGCGTCACTACGAGCGGCTGTTCGATCTCTTCGATCGGAACTTGCGCCAGAGAAATCACGGCGGCTGATGAACGACATCTGACCACGACACCTCGATCGCGGCGCCCGAGATTGAACCGCTTCGAGCAGGAAATGACCTACTACACAAAGGGGATACCGTGACTGAGATCGACCTTTCGGGCTACACAGTGACAGACAATTTCTTTGGTGAGCCGTTCATCGACGAAGACGCCGAGTGGGATGCACCAGCCCCCCACCGGATGATCCACGGTGGCTTCTCCGACACCGACACACGTTTTCGATTTCACTTCCCGCCCAAGGACAGTGGATACGCCGGTCGGATGTTCAATCCTCTGTCCGGCGCCAATGGTGGCACCGAGGACTTCTTCCATGTCCCGTTCGGCGAGATGATCGGTGGGGTGGGCGCGTGCTTCCGGCTGGGCGGATATGCGGTCCAGTCGAATCAGGGTCATATCGGCGACGTGCTCGATCCCAAGGCGGGCGAGGACCCGACGGTGTATGGCTGGCGGGCCAGCGCCGAATCAGCGCGGTTGTCGAAGTTTGTGGCGAAGCAGATCTATGGCGAGCCTCCACATCACTCGTACGTGTTCGGTGGGAGTGGGGGTGCCCGCCGCTCCCCCCTGTGCCTGGCCTACGCGCCCGACGCCTGGGACGCGGCGATGCCGTTCATGGGCGACGCGATGGATGGCGACCACGGCGACTTCACGAGGACCCGCCAGGGTGCGGGGCGTTTCGCCACCATGTTCAATGTCCAGCGGTTGCTCGGCTCGAAGGTCAAGGACGTCATCGACGCGAACTGGCCCGGCGGGAACCAGGATCCGTTTGACGGCCTTGACTCCCATACGAGGGACGAGTTCGCCTGGCTCTATCGGCTCGGCTACCCCCGCGGCGATGAGTTCATGCTCACCAAGCCCATGGGACAGATGTGGCTGTGGGCGTCGACGTCGGAGCGGTTCCAGAGGGACGACCCGTATTTCGCGGCGTTCTGGACGGAGCCCGGCCACCTCGGCCATGACCAGCCCGAGTTGTTCGCTCGCGATCTGCTGGACGCGACTGCGACCGTGTCGCGCGTCCTCACGGCCGGCGAATTGGCTGCGGACCCGAGCCTGGCCGGTCCTGAGTACGAGGACCTGCGAACGTTGGCGACGATCATGGCGCTCGCGACCGGTCAAGGACTGGACCTGCCCTGCGCGATCGAAGTCTCAGGCCTTGGCGGTGGCTACCGCTTGGGCTGCGATGTACGCATCGTGAGCGGCAAAGCGGCCGGTCGTCAACTCGTCTGCCTCGTGCCGGCGGGCAATTGGTTCTTCTGTGACGGCATGGGTGAAGCGAGCAACCTCCGATTCACAGACGTGCTCGCAGGCGACGAGGTACGGATCGACAACCACGCATTCCTGGCCTACTGCTACTACGCCCGACACCACCTCCGCGACTCGCAGGAGTACGACATCCTCCGCCCTGGAGGAAGGCCGATTCACATCCAATACGAACAGCCGGAGATGTCTCCGTTCATGGGTACACCCCACACCGGCAAGTTCCCCGGAAAGATGCTCTGGGTGCACCACACCCACGACGCCTCACTTTGGCCGTCCGACGGCGTCGGGATGCTCAGAAATGTCGAGCGCGAGGTCGGACATGAGGAAGGGCGCAAGCACTTCCGACTCCGGTTCACCCAAAACGCCGAACACACCCCGCCATCGACGTTGCCGACCGCGTACGGGCGCGCCCCCAACACGTGGGTCATCGACTACCTGGGTCCGGTCGAACAGAGTCTCGCGGACCTCGTGCAGTGGGTCGAGTCGGGAATCGAACCGAGCGAGACCCACTTCGAGCTGGTCGATGGTCAGATTGTGCTGCCGCCGACGGCCAAGGAGCGCGGCGGCATTCAACCGGTTGTGTCTGTCACTGCCAACGGCGCGGGACGCACCGAAGTCGAGGTGGGCGCGGCCGTTTCTCTCCGCATGACAGCGGAGCTCCCAGACGGTGCGGGGACGATTATCTCCGCCCAATGGGATTTCGACGGTTCGGGCACCTACCCCGAGCGCGCAACCGTTGACGGCAGTGCAACCTCGGTGGAGTGCTCCACCAGCCACACGTTCGACCGGCCCGGGACCTACTTTGTCACGGCCCTTGTCGAGTCGAATCGTGAGGGAGACGTGACCGCAGTCGCCCGCCGCATCCCAAACCTTGCGTCGGCGCGGGTTGTCGTGCGCTGACGCTCTGCCGTCACTACCCCGCGATTGAGGGCCCAATAAACCGCCAGGGCTACTGTAAAGGGCATGACAGTGTTCCCGGTGGGCCAGGCGCGGAGCGTTGAACGCCAATCGGGCGGATGGGAACGGCGGCGCGAAGTGATGACAGCCGCGCTGGAGGACATTGCACTACGGATGTTCGCCGAACGCGGCTACGAGAGCGTTTCCTACGAAGACATCGCCGAAGTAGCGGGCGTCTCCACGCGAACCATTTACCGATATTTTCCGACTAAACCGGACTTCCTTCTTGCCCAGCCTCGCCGTAGCCTGAAAATTATTGAGGAAACGCTGGGGAGTGTCGGCCATAGCGACCAGCCGTTGGACGACGTGATCGAGACAATGATCATGCTCAGCAACGAGTTCCACGAATCGCTCGATTCCGTGATTCTCTGGTACCAGGCGGTGCACGGGGCACCCGAGATCGAGAGCCGGATCCGGGGCGAGCAGGCTGCGGCGTGGGAGCGGCTCCTCGTGGCGTTCTGCGCCGACGCCTTGGACTTGGACCGCGACGACGTCGGCGCCTACGTGGTCGCTGTCACCATTTCCGCGTTCAACCAGTCGGTGGTCCGCTACTGGGTCGAGGGAGGCGGCCGGGAAGAGCTCGAGGGCCTCTACCGGCGAGCGCTGATCGGCCTCCACCGATCGTTCCGCACAGACCTGGCGACCTGACCCGAATCGTTCGCTCGTTCGCGCGTCTTCATCGGAGGTCACACGGCACCAGCCAGGCACGGAGACCTTGACGAACTTGGCAATCACTGACAAGAATGGGGTTCCTGGTCGCCTCCAAGGGAAAAGTTGGCCGGGTGCCACCAGGCGATCCGTCAGTCACAGGGGGACCATGCGCAAGCTGATCACGACCGACAGCCACCTAGTGCCACCGCCCTGGTTGCTGAACGAGCTGCCCGAACGGCTCCGCGGCAAAGTGACCGGCCAGTTCGCCACCTACGTCGAGCGTGATGGCAAGCGGTACCTCCGATTCCCCGATCGTCTGACCTCGATGATGTCGGACGCCGGAATGCCAGCCGAGCTGGAAATCGAGAGTGAGGAGATGCTGGTCAAGCTTCTGCACCTCACCATCTTCAACGGCGTGCACGCCACGCCATGGTTTGAACCCAAGGGCAGGCTCATCGACATGGAGCGGGAGAACGTGCTCGCGGCCGTGCTGATTGGCAACCCGATCTTCGGGCTCCACCGCGGCGCCGAGGAGACGGAGGCTCAGATCGCCTGGTGCAGGGTGGTCAACGACTGGCTCGCGGACGCGTACAAGGACCACCTCAGCCAGTTCGCCCCCGGTGCGTACCTGCCCTACCTCGACCCTGCGGCTTGTGCAGCGGAGCTCGAGCGGGCGGCCGCCATGGGTCTGCGGCCGGGCCTCCTCCCCGACGGGATTTGGGACGACCCCTATTGGCAGCCCCACTGGGAGCCATTGTGGGAGGTCGCGGCAGGTTTGAAGGTGCCCCTCACCCTGCACATCGCTGCCATCCGCAACCGGGAGGCAGCCGAGCGGGAGTTTCCGCCACCGCCGGATTACGCCGGGCGACTTTTCGAGGGCTTCTACGGACTTTCGTGCGAGATGGGGAAGACCCTCATTGAGCTGACGTTCTCGGGCGTCTTCCAGAAGTACCCCGATCTCCACGTCGTGATGACCGAGGGCTATGCCTTTTGGCTGGCCGGTGTGATGCAGTTTTGCGACCACCACTGGGAGGGCCGGTTTGGTGCAGCATCCCGACAAATGATCGACTTGGAGGCGCTACCCAGTTTCTTCATGAAGCGCCAGGCCCACGCCACCTTCATGTGGGATCCGGTCGCCATCCACAACCGGGAGTTCACCGGAACCGACAGCCTCCTGTGGGGCAATGACTACCCGCATGCCGAGGGTGTCTATCCCGACTCGCAGGCGTTCGTGGACAAGCAGTTCGCGGGTGTGCCGGAGAGCGAAGTGGAGAAGATGACATTCTCCACCGCCCGCCGGCTCTTCGGATTCGACGTCTGACGGCCGGCAACAAGATGCGCCGACTGATCACGACGGATTCGCACGTGGGCGTCCCGTGGTCGCTCGCCGACCAGTTGCCAGAGCAATACCGACAGATGCTCCCCCATGTCGACCACCGCCAAGACGGGGACTACCTGGTGACACCGCCTCCTCCGGGTCAGAGGGCGGTGCGCATGGGCATGACCGAGACGTCCGAGGCGAAAATCGATCTGAGCGACCCGGGCGTCGACCGAATGCTCGTCGGTAACTGCTGTGCGGAGGCGGTTGACCCGTCCTCGCTCCCCGAGCGCCGTCTGGAAGAGATGGAGAGAGAAGGGGTTGAAGCCGCCGTGCTCATCGGTCGGTCGGGCTTCGGCCCAGCGTCGGCCGATCCGGGTTGCGAGCTCGCCTATGCCCGCGTCTGCAATGACTGGCTCGCCGAAACCTTCAAGGACCACCTCGGCCAATTCGCTCCCGGCATTCACGTGCCCGTCCACGATCCCGTTGCTGCGGCGGCCGAGATCGAGCGAGCCGCGGGCATGGGTCTGCGGCCCGCTCTGCTCCCCGACGGTATCCCCGGGCGCCCGTACTACGCCGAGGAGTGGGACCCGGTGTGGGACACCTGTGAACGCCTGGGGGTCCCGATCACGTTGCACGTGTCGGGGGCGCGGGCCACGAACGCCCATGAACACGCCGGGAACCCGCAATACGAGCAAATCTCGCGACGGTGGACTGGCACGCTCGAACGTGGCTTTGCCATGACCAACGTCAGCCACATCGATGCCATCTGCGAGCTGGTGTTCGGGATTGAGCGGGCGGATGGATCCACGAACGGGGTCCTGGCCCGGCATCCCAACCTCTGCGTGGTGCTGACCGAGTGCTTCGCCGGGTGGCTGGGGTGGACCGTCGACTTCCTCGACTGGGCCTGGTCGAGCCGATACCAGCAGCTCCGGGGCGGGGCCGGAGGCATGAGATTTACCTCCGGCCGGTCCGATCAGGCGCCGCCGAGCTACTACATCAAGCGCCAGATCTCTGCGACCTTCATGTGGGACCCCGTGGCCGTGAAGAACCGGGACGTGACAGGGCTGGACTGCCTGATGTGGGGGAACGACTACCCACACAACGAAGGCGCCTACCCGGACTCGCAGGAGTGGGTGGAGAAGCAATTCGCTGGTGTACCCGAATACGAGGTGGACTACATCGTCCGTGGTAACGCGATTCGTGTTTTCGGATTCACCGTCTGAAAGGTGACTAGTACCCTCCAGCAGAACGAGGCCATTGTGGCGAGATGGGCGACCGGGCTCGCCAACGGCATGACCGGACTCGAGGGCTTGCTGTCGCCAACCGCGCGGATCTGGCACAGCACCGACGGGGAATGGCTGAGCCGGGATCTGGCGCAGCGGCGAATGGTCGAGAAGCAGGTAGCCGATGCGGGAACGTCGGCGGAATTCCGCGAGCTGCGGTTCCACGCGATTGCCAGCGGCGGTGTCATACAGGCAGTGATCGGGAGCGCCGACGACATCGTCCATATCGTCCAGATGCTGACGATCGAAGGTGGCCAGATCGTGGCACTAGAGGAATACGTCGCGGCTCAATCGTCCGGTGCCTAGGGAACCCGTCGTGATTGCCCAGAGCTGCGCTGCAGCAGGTTGTTGCGCGTCCCGTCACGGGACCGTCCGAGCCGCGCGGAGGCACCCACCAACGTGCTAGAGGTTCGCAACGTCACCGCCGGTTACGACAATGTCACCGTCTTGTGGGACGTCAGCATCTCAGCCCCGACCGGAACCGTGGTGGCCTTGCTCGGTCCGAACGGTGCAGGCAAGTCCACGCTGTTGCGCACGATCTCGGGGATCGTGAAACCGACGTCTGGACAGATCCTCTTGGATGGTGACGACGTCACTGGTCTGCGGACGAACAAGATGGCTCGGCGTGGGGTGTGCCATATCCCCGAAGGTCGGGGCATCTTCCCCTCATTGACGCTGCGGGAGAACCTCAGCCTGTTCTCACCAAAGGGCAAGGTCCCGGAGACCTTGGAGCGGGCCGCGGCCACGTTCCCGATCCTCGGTCGACGCCTGAGCCAAACGGCGGGAAGCCTGAGCGGCGGCGAACAGCAAATGCTCGCCATCGTGCGGGCCTACGTCGCGAATCCCCAGGTGGTCCTGGTCGACGAAGCATCCATGGGGCTTGCCCCGCTCGTGGTTGACCGCCTCTTTGACTTCCTGGGGCAAGTGAGTAGGGAGGGGACGACGTTGATCATCGTCGAGCAGTACGTCACCCGGGCCTTGGCACTCGCGGACACCGTCTACCTACTCAACCGGGGCCGAATCGCCTTCTCGGGCCAGGCCGGTGACCTTGACGGCAAGGAGATCTTCGAGCGCTATCTCGGGGTCGAGGTCTGAACCGGCTGGGACGGCAGCACACCCGCTTGTCCCCACCCTCACCTGACCACGACACGCGCCGAGGCAAGGTTCGGGATACGGCGTGATGTCGCCTTCAGGTCGCCGTCGCGGTGTGACTCAACGAGCGCGGTGGCGAAGTAGGTTCCGGGCCGATCGTAGATGTGGGTCGTCGACAAGGTCACCTCGGTCGAGACTCCGTCAACCTCGAGGCCTTCGGGATAGGTTCCGGATCCGTCGAAGTCCCACCGCACCGACACCACCGTTCCGGCCCCCGCCGGGACTTCAGCGTGCACCTGCAGGTCCACCGAATCGCCCACCGCGATCTCGGCCCGGGAGCCGCCGTTGGCCGTCACGTCGACCACCGGCTGGATGCCCGCCCGCTCGGCGGCGGTCGCGGGCAGGATGATCCGTCCATCTCGCAGCTCAAAGTTCGTTCCGGACGGCTCGACCCCGTGTTCGACCCACGCGGTGAGGTCGGCCAGGCTCTGCTCGATCACCGGCTGATAGTTGATGAGCCAGGTGTTGGTGGCCCGCTCGGGGGTGCCTCCGGCCATCGCCGGCGGAACGTGCTCCGCGTTCTGGGTCCAGCGCAGCCGAAACTGCTTCCTCGCCTCCTCTGGTCCGATCTCACGTTCGATGTTCTTCTTCATGCCGATGCCTTGCGAGGGCCACAGTGAGGCGTCATGGGTGTGGTGGACCCAGAGCATCTTTCCGTCGAAGCGCCCGGTGTGAAGGACCCCCATGAAGGGGGACATCTCCGGTTGGGGATGCTGCTCGAAGATCGGCTGGCCGTCGAGCCGGAGGCAGTCCCATTCGACGCCCTGGCGGATGTGGTGGCGGTAGTAGTAGCAGTAGGCCAGAAACGGGCGATTGTCGACGTGGACCTCATCGCCGGCAAGGACACCGCTGAAGCGCAGGTTGCTGGCTTCGCCGGCTCCATCGCACATCAGGACGTTGCCGACGCCATTCATGCAGTACAGCTGGCGTCCCGCACCGCTGCCCGTGAGCATCCTGACTCCCGCGCCCAATCGGTAACCGTTGGGAAGGTCGGCGATCTCCACCGCCATTGGCAGGTCGCCCGTCCTGACCCGAGAACAGGGCCGCCATCCCCCGCAGCGGCCGCGAACTCTGGCGAGTTGAACGCCGAGTCTTTGATGATGTCGGAGGCGAACAGCACGCGCTGCACGGTCGCTCGGACATCGATCAGATCCGCTTCGACGACGGAGGGGAGATCGTGACCGACGTAGCCGGGTTTGGTCCAAAAGGACTCGAAGTAGTCGGGATACTCCGCGAGCAGGCGTTCCGCCATCGAGGCCCAGAGCCAGATCTGCCCCATGGGCTGGGCGATCATGAGCTCGTCCCCTCGGGGATAGCCGAGCCGATACAGCGTGGCGAGCTCCTCGCGCTGGTGGGTGTCGAGCCCGGCGAATGGGTCCCCGCTCCCGCCCGGCGACATGGCGTCGACGACGTCGATAGATCTTTGATCCGAGCAGCCGCTGCACGTTGAACATGCAGGAGAAGTTCGGGGCCCCGTTGCGGACCAGGCTCATGTCGCCGTGTTCGCCGTCCATGGCGTCCCCCATGAAGGGCAGTGCCGCATCCCACACGCCGGGCGCATAGGCCAGGCAGAGCGGCGAGCGCCGGGCTCCACCACTCCCCCCGAAGACGTACGCATGGGCGGGCGGGGTGCCGTAGACCTGGGCGGCAACGAACTTGGACAGGCGAGCTGACTCCGCCGCGGCCCGCCACCCGTAGATGGTCGGATCCGGGCCAGCTTTGGGGTCCATGACGTCGCCGAGGTGGCCCATGTTGGACTCGACCATGTAGCCGCCGAGACGGGACGCCATCTCAAGGCCCCCAATGACCGAACCCAGCGGACCCCCGAACACATCCTCGTGGCCCGCGTTGGCACCCTCGAGGGGCTGGTACAGCCGACCCTCGTAACGATCGGCGGGTGGAAAGTAGAAGGCGAATCGGGTGTCGGTGCCCTCGAAGCCACCATGGATATAGCGGTGCGGCGTCGGTTGGTCCCGCGAGTCGTCGACGTCGATGTACGGCTCCCCGAAAAACGGGTCCTTGACGATGTATGTATCGAGATCCATGGTCACTCCTTCGATTGAACGTTCTCGCTCAAGTCCCAAATCAGCCCGGACCAGCTCGCGCTACTGCCCGTCGCTGCCATCACCGTCGGCCCCCAGGTAGGCCGCCTTCACAACGTCGCTCTGGGTCATCTCCGTGGGAGAACCCCGGAAGATGAGGTTCCCGAAATCGAGGACGTAGATGTCGCTACACACCTCACGGACCAGTGACATGTCGTGCTCGACGAGCAAGAGTCCGACGCCTCGCTCCCTCACCAGGGTGACCAGAATCTCGCCGAGCCGTTCGGTCTCATTTTGATCGAGTCCCGACGACGGCTCGTCCAACAGAATCATGTCGAAGGAGCCAGCCAGCACTCGGGCCAGCTCGACATAGCGCCGTTGCCCGGTTGAGAGGTCCCGGACCGAGGTGTCGAGAAGGGGGCCGATCCCGACCATCTCGACAGCGCTCTGGGCGGCCGAAGCGATCGTCCGCACATCGCGGGATCGGGCGACGAGCTGACGGTATGGGTTTGAGCCCGCGATCGTGCATTCTCGGCCCAGCTCGATATTGGTCCGAACGTCCAGGGACTCAAAGAGCTGGACCCGTTGGAACGTCCGGCCCAGTCCCCGGCGGGCCCGAGCAGCCGGGCTCAGACCGCTGATCTCCTGGCCGAAGAGGAAGACCCGGCCCTGATCGGGCTTGAGCAGCCCCGAGCAGGCATTGAACGTGGTCGTCTTTCCAGCACCATTCGGACCGATGAGTCCGGTGATCGCGCCCAAGGGGGCGGCAAAGCTCACTTTGTCCACTGCCACCGCCCCGCCGAAACGCACTGACAGACTTTGAACCTCGAGGCCAGCCACTCCGGCTGGCCTCGGCGTCCTGGTGGGCTCGGCGGGAATCGACCCGACAGCCTGATCAGTTCGGCTCGCCGCCTCGCGAGGTCGGCGTTGGCCGAGACGTTCGGCCAGCCGCCGAACGGCGGGAGGTGCTCCGGTGATCTTGTCGCGGAAGGCGGGGGTGAGAACTGCCCCGACCCCGAAGAAAGCGTTCAGATAGTTGGTGACGCTGCTCGAAGTGACGTACAGCGGCAGGAGCGTGAGGCTGGCTGCGGCGATCACGGCGTACCAAGGGTCGCCCACCACAACAATCACGACGAGAGCGAGCAAGGTCAGCGAACTGAAGGAGGGAAAGTCCGATCCGAGGGCGTAGTGAAAGAGTGACGCAGTCAATGCGCCCGAGATGGCCGCTATGTACGCGGAAAGGCAGAACACGAGGACGCGGGTCACATTCACACTCAACCCGTAGCTCTCCAAGGCGAGAGGAGAATCGCCCATGGCGCGCAGGAGTCGCCCCAGACGACTCTCGGTCACGACGACGACCACGACCGCCGCAATGACCGTGCACAGGACGATCACGAAGTAGAAGCCCGTGTCGGTGCCCGCGTGAAACGGCCCGATGTTGAAGTCGGGACGGGCGGTGGCGATGCCATTGCCGGTGGACCCGAACATGTAGCTCTGGGTATACACGACCTGTTCGAGGAGGATGCCGAATCCGTAGGTGGCCAGGGCGAGGAACACCCCGGACAATCGGATGGCCGGAATGGCCACCAAGGCTCCGATAGGCACCGCCACCAGGCCCGCCAGGAGGAATGCGAGGACCCAGGGGATGCCGAATCCGGTGAAGTGACCCATCGCCGATGCCCCGATTGCCGCGAACGCGTACTGACAGAGCGACACCTGACGCGACGTGCGCACCAGCAGCCCGAGGGACAACAGCAGGATCACCAGCGGCAAGGCGCTGGCGTAGACGAGGAGATTCAGACCGACCAACGACGGAACGGCGCAGAGGATGGCAACGAACACGATCCCCGTTCCCACCCGCACACGGGGCGGGGCCTGCCAGCTCGGCGTCATGGTGATCGGAAGAGTGAATCGTCGCAGCGTGAGTCGGGACCGGGGCAGTGCGACAAGCACGACGATGAGGATGATGAAGGGAAGTCCGACCGGAAGATTGATGAGCCAGGGCACAGAGCTCACATACTTCGTGGACAGCGCACCCAGCACACCGAGCGCCAGGCCTCCGATGTAGGTGAGTGGCAAATTCGAGAAGTAGCCGATCGCAGCGGCGCCGAAGGCCTGCACGACCAGCAGGGTGAGGGTGGTCGCGTCGATCGGCAGGCTCGGAGCGATCAGGAGGCCGGCGGCCGCGGCAAACATGGTACTGATGACCCAGGCTGACCGACGAACCATCGCCGGACTCTCGCCGATCATGGCGACGAGCTCGGGGTCGTCGACCACACCGCGCATCGCCCGACCGAGCCGGGCAAACTGCAAGAAGAAGTACAGCCCTATGGTGGCAACCAACGCGACGATCACCACGATGATCTGTTCCCACTCGACATTGACCCCAAGGATGGCAACCGTGGATGTGGGCAGGAACGAGGGGAAGCTACCGCTGACGTTGCCCAGCCAGATGTTTCCGAGGCCCACGATCCAAAGCACGAGGCCGATCGTCGCTGCGATCTGAAGTGTGTGGTTGACGGCTTGCAAGCGGCGCGCCAGCAGCTCCATCAGAAGTCCCATGACCGGCCCGAGAACCAACACGCAGACGATCGCCGCTAACGGCCAAGCAACGTTGTTCTGGTCGTGCAGCCAGTAGAAGACGAAGACCGACAGCGCGGCCATGGCACCGAAAGCAAAGTTGAAGATGCCTGAGGTCTTGTAGCTGATGACGAGGCCCGTTGCCGAAAGGCCGTAGACGGAACCCGACGTCAGCCCGATGACAATGAAAGGGAGGACGTCATGCATTGGCTATGGTTCTCCGGAAAACCCGGATTGCGACCCATTTCGCGTCAGCTCAGTCGCGACATGGGGCGAAGGGGAACGTCTCGGCGCACGGGCACATTGCTCACCGATGCCGGCGCCTAGATCACGAAGCGTTGCAGACGTACTGCCCGCTATTGCCTTCCACAAACTGCTGGTGCTTGACGGTGATCACATAGAAGCAATTGGAGACTTTGTTCCGGGGATTGGTAAAGGTCACCGGAGGGATGAACCCGCCAAGCGTCTGGGCTTTGAACTTCTTGAGGCCCGCCAGGATGTTGGCCGAGGTGGGATTGCCCGTAGCCCCGCTCAGCTGAATCGCCTTCTGCAGCATCAGGCCCGACGCCCAAGCAGCCGGGGCATTGAACGCCTCCTCGACCGTCTTGAAGTTGATGGTCGTGTACTTCTTCATGGCCTGCTGGTAGTCGCTCATGACGGGGGCGGTCGAGAACCACGGCTGGGTTTGCGAAACGTCAAACGCACCATTGAACGCGGGGGTGGATATGTAGCCCGGCCCGATCCCCTCGATGATGTAGGTCGGGTGATAGTTCTGACGGGCACAGTCCGAAGCGATCGTGCCTCCTTCGGTCGCAGTCGGAACGAGGAGAGCCAGCACCTGCACTCCCGCCGACTGGGCAGCTAGGCAGTTAGCCGTGTAGTCAGACAGGGTTGAGGCGGCCACCGCACCGTAGACGAACTTGAGACCCGCAGCAGTCGTCAGGGACCTGATCAAGTCGTTGCCTTGGGAGCACTGGACGGCTTCGGAGCACGCCAGCGAGCCGATCCTCTTGAAACCAAGCTTCTTCGAGTAGGTCACCGCCCCCTGCTGGCTGGCCCCCGAGGTGGTTCCCATCGGATAGAACATCGGGTCGCTGTCCCATGGCTGGGGCGTGTAGACGTTGCCGCCGAGGACCGGAACCTTCACTTGGTCCAAGTAGCTGGAATATCCATCGGGGAGTGAGCCGTCCTGGTTGGCGACGAAGGCCACGACGTGGTTTTGTTGAACCAGCTGTTCGACCTCGGTGACCGCCAGGGCCTGGTTGCCTTGGTCGTTCTTGACGATGAGGTCAACGGGATGCCCGTTGATGCCCCCGTGCGCATTGACCCATTTGGCCCATGCCTCAATCGGAGCCGCTCCGGGAGAATCAGCAGCAGGAAACCCAGGTTCGGAGAGGGAGTTCACGCTTCCGATCACGATTGGCGCCCTGGACGTGGACGCAGCCTCAGCCGATCCCGAGACCACAGAAGTTCCCAAAACCCCCATGGACACCACAAAGGACACTGCCAATGGGATTCTGAACCAGACTGCCCACGAACGTCGTCCGTTTTCGCTCACTGAGTTCCCCCCACTCGGTTGCGGTGTGGCCAGCTCGATATTAGGAATGTTTGTCGACGTTCGTCAAGAAAGCTGACAAGCGTCGACATTCATACCAAGGGGAACGAACGAGAAGGATGAGGACATGAGGCGACCCCGGGACCACACACCGCCCCGGGGCCATTTCGGTCGGAGGCTCAATCGAGTGGCGAGCGCACAGCCGGTGTGAGGAGAGCGGACAGCTCAACCACGTCCTCGAGAGTGTCGATGTTCAGGACGGCATTTTCGATTGCGGCCTGGCGTTCGGCAGAGATGACGCGGTGGGTCAACTTGGCGTACTTGCCGCGAATCTCGTGGTTCGTAAGGTTTCGGTCACCGGTACCCGCGGGTGTACGACCTTGGCAGAGCGAGTGGTTCCGTCGTTGAGGGTCAGGCGCACCTGGGTGATCAGCCGCTCGTCGATCGGAAGGTTGTCGTAGGCTTTTTCGTGGTGGGTGATGGTGCGATCGATCAAGACCCAGACGTCATCGCTGTTGATCCGGCTCTGCGAGAACTGGTCGACGAGCACGTCGCCATCCAGAAGGGCCACCGCCACGGCGTAGGCGACGTTCATCTGGGCGCCGATCACCTCGAGCGGACGCTCTGCCTTCCACCCGCCGTGGGAGTACGCCGCTTCGGCCATGTCGATGTCGATCCGCTGCGTCCAGCCCGTACAGCGTCCCGCCGCGCCGCAGGAATGGGGCCGAAGACCACCCCCGAATGCCACCCACGCGAGAGCATGTCGAGACCGCCCAGCGCTTGGCCAACCTGGGGGCCGGACTCATACCCGAGGATGGCGCCCAGAAGGAAGCGCTCCCCCGACACCTTGCCCACGTGCCGGGCCGCAGCGAGCATCGCCGGAAGGATGATCGAGTTGCCGTGCAGTTGGCCCAGTGGGTGGTAGTCGTCGAGCTCGAACCCCAGATGAAGCTGGAATTCACCATGAGTGGTGCGGGCCCTACATCTGCATTTTGCGAAACCGACCTCGCCGGGCGCGAGGCTCCGATGTCACAATGCCTTGGCCATTCCCCGAATGGTCTGAGAACTATCTCCTGAACACACCACTGCTAACAGCTCCAAAGAGCCGGATCCTGGTCGACAGGGTTACGACGCCTCGCAGCCTTAAGAAGGCTTGCACGGATTGCCAGCTCGTCGGACTTCCCTAAGCAGAACCAATGGATCGATGACTCGTCCGAACAGATCTCGATTCTCCGGACTCTGTTGCGCTTCGGGATGGCCAAGAAGTGCTCTTACTGCTCGATCAGGTGTTCGACCGGGACAACAGCGTCAGGCACGGGTTCGCGTGTCTCTGCCGGCGCTGGCGGCAAGAATGTGGGCCGACCAAGGCTGCCGCTGAGCGAGCTCCACGCCAGGTCCAGTTCCCCTGCAAGGAGGCGCTATGTCGAATCCGGTGATCACGACCTCAGGGCCCGTCGTGGGCTCTGGGGTGGAAGGTGTGATCAGCTTTCTCGGGATCCCCTATGGCGGGAGCACCGCAGGTTTAGGACGGTTCCGCCCGCCGGTTCCCCCAGTGCCGTGGACGGCGGTGAGAGACGCGGCGACGTTCGGACCAGCCTGCCCGCAGCCAGCTATAGAAGTGCCCGGCGTGACCGGCCGTGAGCCCGAGCCGCAGAGCGAGGACTGCCTCGTCCTCAACGTCTTCACTCCTGCGGCCGACACGGCGGCGCGTCCGGTGATGGTGTGGTTCCACGGCGGCGCTTGGACCGTGGGATCTGGCTCTGGACCTCAGTATGACGGTTCCCGGTTGGCGGCCCACGGTGACGTCGTCGTGGTCACGGTCAACCATCGCCTCGGGTACCTCGGCTTTCTCTATCTCGCCGAGCTGGGCGGCGGCGAGTACGCCGACTCGGGCAACGTCGGCGCCCTCGACATGCACGCCTCGCTGGAATGGGTCCGGAACAACATCGCCGCCTTCGGAGGCAACCCGAACAACGTGACGATCTTCGGCGAGTCAGGTGGTGGTTGGAAGATCAGCACGCTGCTCGGGATGCCGTCGACGTCCGGCCTCTTTCACCGAGCGATCGTCCAGAGCGGGCCGCTGCTTCGCGCTGTGGAGCCTGCCGCGGCGACGGCAGTGGCGCGGGACATGATGACCAAGCTCGGTGTCGCGTCCATTGAGGAACTGGTCCGAACCCCTGTCAGCGAGTTCGTTGCCGCGCAGCTCGAGATACTCGGCAACGCCCTCGGTGAGGGCGCGCCGCTTGGACCCGTGCTCGACGGTCGGACGATGCCTCACCACTTCTTCGATCCTGAAGCGGCACCTTCTTCCCTGGACGTCCCATTGCTCATTGGCTCGTGTCGCGACGAGATGACGCTGTTCTCGATAGGCCTCGATCCCGAACGGTTCAGCGAACGAGCTCTAGAGCGGACCGCAAGGGAGCGGTTCGGCGACGAGCACAAAGAAGCCCTCGCGATATACCGAAAAGAACGCCCCGACGCTTCACCCTTCGATCTCTACATCGCAATCGCAAGTGACCGGTTTCGCGTTGGCTCGGTCAGGATCGCGGAGCGGAGGGCGGCCGCTAGCCCCTCGCCGGTGTACATGTATCGATTCGACTACGAGAGCACCGCGTTCGGCGGCCGACTCGGCGCTGCGCACGGCATCGACATCGCCTTCGTGTTCGACAACCTCGCAGTCGAAGGGCTCGGCCTCGTCGAAAACACACCCGATACGCAGAAGCTCGCCGATAGGACAAGCGACGCCTGGCTCTCCTTCGCTCGCAGCGGCGACCCCAACCATGCCGGGCTCCCTACCTGGCCGCGCTACGACACGGACCACCGCTCCACGATGATCTTCGACGACGACTGCCACGTCATCGACGACCCTGCCGCAGCGGAGCGACGAGCGTGGGACCACGTGTCGGCACCCATGTGACGGAGCACCACAGAAAGGCGCCGCTGGGCGAGGCGCGGGCTGATCGGCCACGATGTTGTCAGGACGGCCACTCTCGTGGAACCAGTGCAAGCCACGGCGGAGTTCGCACTGATGATTCATTGCGAATCATGTCTTGGCATAGCCCTTCAGTCATTGGCGGAGGATCAGCCTGTGCATCCGCGGAACTGCAGCCGCTGCCGCAAGATCGCAGCATCGATTGTTCGGTGAGGTGATGAGGCTGGTTGGGCAACCCGAGAGCGTCGGACGGCGCAGTTCGCTCTCCGATCGCGTAGAGCGGGCTGGCTCTCTGGCCTTGCGAACTCCCGACGGTGTGGGTCCGAGCAATGTAATGCCGTCGCCCTCTATCTCGATGCCGCGACCTCCGTCAGGTCAGCACCCTTGAAGGCAACACCGTCGATTTCAATTCGGTCGTTCTTTGCGGGTCGGGATTTGAGGAAATGGGTCCGGGCAATACCAGGCCGACCCAGATGGAGGCCTGATGGCGATCGATAAGGTCGTGACCAGTCTTGATGCCGCACTCGAGGGCATCACCGACGGCTCCACGTTGATGGTGAGCGGCTTCGGCGGAGCCGGAGCTCCGACAAAGTCCTGAAACGGTCTTCCAGCGATCCGGGTTCCAGCGGAGCGAACTTGGCCGGAGCGTCGCCGTTGTTGCACCTCCGGCAAGACGCCTTCACCGAACTATCCGTACCGTTTGGAACAGAGAAGGGACAATGTCCACCGGTCGTCCTTCGTGATGGCTGCTGTTAGATACCAAGCCCAACATCGCAGACGACAGGCTGAGCATCTGACGGGTCGAGTGCGTTCAGGAGCATCTGGATGACGGCCGGGTCGTAGATCATCCCAATGTGCCCGACGCTGTCATTGGGACAGATGCTCTGCACGGTTTCGTTGATCACGTTGGGTGCCGTCGGTTCAAAGGCCAGTGTGTAGGGCGTGATGAACTCGTCATCGGTGCTGACAATATTCGTGTACTGGATGTTCGGATATGTCTTCGGGTTGAGCGAAGTGTAGGTGGCAGGGTCGTCGAGCTGGGCGCAGGCGGGACAACCGAGGCCGATCACGGTGCGTAGGCCGGGAATGAAGTCGACGACGTCTGTTAGCCCGCTCACGCCGACGACGCCCGAGTTGGCGCCGGCCAGGCCTACGACCTGGTTGACCTTTGAAGCGCCGTTGTCGTATTGGAGATAAATGAGCATGATGGTGCCGCCTTGGGAGTGGCCGACCAGATCAACCTTGGAAGCGCCAGTCCAGCCCAGCACCTGGTTCACGAACGAGGACAACTCGGTGGCGGAGGTGTACATGCTGGCAATATCGCCCGCGCCACCGGAGTACCAGGTCTGCCCGATGGTCACGGTATAGACGCAGTAGCCGCTGTTGGCCAGTTCCGGAGCAATGGCCTGCCAATAGTCATTCTGGTTGCCTCCTGTTCCGGGGACCAGGACGACGGGATAGGGATGCTCGGTGCTTCGACACTGCGGGTTGTTGGCCCCGGGCGGTGGCACGCCGGGCAGAAGGGAGCCCGTCGCGAAAGCGGCAGCCTCGTCGTAGTTGACCGGGTAGGTGTTGGTGCTTGCAGATGCCGGCACGCTAAAGGCAAGCACTACGGCGATCGCTGCTGATCCGGCCAGAACCGCCCGGAGAATGCTCATTCGACTCATGGTTGCCTCCCCTACCTCAAAAGAATTCTCCATCTGGAGCACTTTGCAAACCTCCAATTGTGCTCTAGACCTGGACCCTGAAAAGTGGCCCACTGAATGGGGGGTCAAGGCCTCTTGGTGACGCCAAGGACGCCAAGAAGGAACCGGACGGCCGGAAGGCGGACAAGCACAGAGCGAGGCCGAGAGGGCGGAGCGAGCCGCCGGCAACCGTAGATGGTCGGATCCTCGCCGGCGCGGGGATCCAAGACGTCGCCGATGTGGCCCATATTGGATTCGACCGCGTACCCTCCAAGCCGAAAGATCATCTCGACTCCCGGGTGACGATGGCCCCGTGGAAATTGGAGTTGACGTTCCCGTCTCCGGCATTGCCACCTTGGAGGGGTTGGAACAATCGTCCCCCGAAGCGGTCTACCGGTGGACAGCAGAAGGCCAAGCGTGTGTCTGCGTCGCGGAAGCCCCCCTGCACATATCGATGAGGGGTGGGCTCCTCCCGCCACTCGTCAAGATCGACGTACGGTGGCCCAAAGAAGTCCTCGATGACAACATGCGACGAGATGTCGAGCTCTGGAAGCGGCCATAGTTCGTTCCTTTCGTCCGTCTCCGACCTATCCGGTTCAGGCAGCGGATCAGCTCGTGATGAAACGGTCCTTCGGGTTGCGGCACACCGATACGTCCTCGGGTCATTGCCGGACGCCGCGGGCTCCGACGCCTCCCAAGCGGGCGGAGCCCTCGCACGATGGACGGACAGCGCGTACCGACCTATCTTCTACCTTGTCAACAATTGTCGAGGTTTGGCTACAACAGCGGCCACGATCGATCGGGCCCGAAAGGGGAGGCATGTCCGAAGAACTGACGTGGATGCCGGCGTGGCGAATCCGAGAGCTGATCGGCAAAAAAGAGGTGTCCCCGGTCGAGGTGACCGACCATTTCCTCGGCCGGATAGAAGAGCATGATCCCGTGCTCAAGGCGTTCACGAACATCGATTACGAGGGTGCGCGGGCCCAAGCGAATGCGGCCACGAAGGCGGTCATCGACGGCGGGGAATTGGGTCCGCTCCACGGCATTCCGATCTCGGTCAAGGAGCATGTGTCGGTCGCGGGCCTGCCGGTTATGGACCTCTCGGGCGAGGGGGACCACGTCGCCGAGTTCGACGATCTTGGAGTCACTCGTTTGCGCCAGGCCGGCGCGGTGATCGTCGGAACCAACACCATGATGTACACGGGTTCCAAGGGTGGCGTCCGCCAATTCAACTGGGACAAAGAGGCCCGCAACGCCTGGGATCCAACTCGTGTGCCCGGTTGGTCGAGTTCCGGGGGCGCCTCGACGACCGCAGCCCGCCTCTTACCGATCGCCATTGGCTCCGACGGGGGCGGATCGACTCGACTCCCCGGCGCGTACTCGGGCGTGATCGCCGTCCATCCGAGCAGCGGGATGATCCCCACCTACAACCCCTCCCGCAAGGTCCGGCGCGACTCGACGGTCACGATCGGCCCGATGACCCGCGATGTGACGGATGCGGCCATTGCGCTCCAGGCGATGGCGGGTCCCGACGGGCGCGACTTCGACTGCATCCAGTCACGTCCGAGCGACGTCCTCGCACACCTCGATGACGGAGCAGAGGGAATGCGGCTCGCCTGGACTGACGACTTCGGGTACGCCGACATGTACGCCTTCGAGCAGAGCAAAGGCGTCATCGCCGCCATCCGTGATGCCGCGATGACGCTGCGGTCGGTCGGCGCAACCATCGAAGTTACCGACGAGGTGTTCGAGGATTTCTGGCCCAGCTACGTCACCACCAGCTACCTCTTCGGCGGCGGCGCGGTTCGCAATACCGTCGAACCAGAGACGGCGGTCTTCCGGGACGCGCTCGAGATCCGAGGTCGGTACTGGAACAAGCTGCGAGCGCTCCTCGATCAACACGACTTGCTGATTGCGCCGACTGCCCAAATTACTGCGCCCAAAGTTGAGGACTGGGCCAGTTACTGGGCGGGCCAAGGTCCCGTCCCGTTCCCGCACGGCACCTTCGCACCGCACTACACGAGCCATACACACATCTTCAACTGGCTGGGCTTCCCCGCCGTCAACGTTCCCGCCGGCTTCATCGAAGGCCTGCCCATCGGCCTTCAGATAATCGGCTGGCCGGGGTGTGAAGACAAGATCCTTAGGCTCGCTCAAGCGTTCCTCCAACTCAACCCGCGCGATGAGAGGCCGCCGGTTTCCTGACCGGGAGCGCGGCAACACACCCTGGGGCGGATGCCGCTGATCGCCAGCTCACACGGCATCGTCATCGCCGTCTGGTCCGACACGCGTCATGCCTGGTGGCGGAGTCCGGCGCCCGTGGCTTCGATGCGCAACGCACTAGAAGGGAACCCTTGCACCGTGCTTGGATAGTGAGGCCATGGATCTGATCATTCGTAACGGGACCGTTGTCGACGGGACCGGAGCCCCCGGCCGCCCGGCTGACATCACCGTCCACGACGGTCGCATCGTCGCAATTGGAAAGGCCAGCGGGCAGGCGGACCGAACTGTGGACGCGGACGGACTCGTCGTCGCTCCCGGCTTTGTCGACGTGCACACTCACTACGACGCTCAGGTCCTGTGGGACTCGTCGTTGGCGCCGTCGACCCTCCATGGGGTGACGACGATGATCGGCGGTAACTGCGGATTCACCCTCGGCCAGGCCGGCCCGGAGGACGCCGACTATCTCCTCCGAATGTTGTCCAGGGTCGAAGGTATCCCGCTTGAGACATTGCATGTTGCCGTCGATTGGACCTGGAAGAGCACCGCCGAGTACTTCGCTCGCATCGAAGGAAGTATCGGGCCGAACATCGGCTTCTTCGCCGGGCACTCAGCAATTCGACGAGCCGCCATGGGTGAACGGGCGATAGGCGAAACGGCAACTGATGAGGATCTGGACGAGATGCAGCGCATCTTGAGGGAAGCTCTCTCGGCCGGTGCTCTGGGCTTCTCGTCGTCGAATGCGGGTACGCACCACGACGCTGCCGGTGACCCGGTGCCGTCGCGTTTCGCGAACGAGGTGGAGCTCTACCGCTTGTGTGCAGTGGTGGGTGAGTTCGAGGGCACCACGCTCGAGCACATTCCGCTCCGTGCCGCCGACGAGATCGCCCGGATGGCGACCATGTCACTGATGGCCGGCCGGCCGCTCAACTGGAACATCCTCCAAGTCGGTAGTGGTCGGGCCGACGATGTCCGAGGCGACATGGCTGCGGCGTCGTATGCCAACTCGGTCGGCGCCATCGTGCGGGGGTTGACACTGCCGGGCCTCATGGAGCTGCGACTCACCTTGCGGACCGGATTCATCTTCGACGCGCTCCCCGGATGGGACGCGGTGATCAAGCTCCCGATTCCGCGAGCGGATGTCGGCGTTTGCGGATCCGTCTACCAGGGTCCACCTCCAGCGCGGAGCCGAGCTGGCCGGCCCACGGCGGGCCGAGCTCCGCGACTGGGCGAGCCACCACGTGACCGAGACGTTCGCCTCGGAATTGGGGGATCTCCCGGGGAGAATGGTTGGAGAAATCGCCACCGAGCGAGGAACGAGCCCTCTCGACACGTTGCTTGATATCGCCATTGCCGACGAGCTCCGAACGGTGTTCATGCCGCGCCCCGTGGGTGACGACGACGCCAGCTGGGCCATGAGAGCGGATCTGTGGCGCAGCCCGGACGTCCTCCTCGGAGCGTCGGATGCCGGCGCACACATGGACATGCTGGCCACGTTCAGCTTCGCCACCACGTTGCTCGCGCAGGCGGTACGGGAGCGCCGCCTGCTCGGCCTGGAAGAGGCGGTACGGCTGATCACCGATTGGCCCGCTCGCCACTTCGGCCTTCGCCACCGCGGCCGCATCGCCGAGGGCTGGTTCGCCGACCTCGTCCTCTTCGACCCCGACACCATCGGTCCCGGCCGGGTCACCACGATCCATGACCTCCCCGGCGGCGCCGGTCGCCTGTTCTCCAGCGCGGAGGGCATCGAGCAGGTCATCGTGAACGGTCGTGTGCTGGTGGAGAACGGGCAGCTCTCCGGCGATCTGCCGGGAACGCTCCTGCGGGCCGAACGCGACACGGACACCGTGCGCCCGTCAGGACGGCCCGGCTCCCTGGGGACTCCGTCGATCCCTCCGCACTGACGAGGGATCAGCTCGCCCGCTCCGTCACCGGGAGCGTGGACACTCCTCAGGTTCTGTCGAACCCGGATTCCTAACGGAGGAGGGCCGGCTCCTTCAACCCGGCCACCAAGATCGATGAGCGGAGGCGAAGAGACGCACGCAGGTCGGAGTGAGACGCCGCCCAGTCGAGGATGGAGTCCATCACCATCGCCTGCAGCATCTTGGCGATTTCCGACGGCTCGACCGTGGACGGCAGCTCCTCGACCTCCTGGGCGCGCGCGAAGATCAACTCGAAGCCCTGGTAGAAGCCGGGCCGGGCCGTTGTCGCCACCTCGTATTGAGGTCGACTGTTGAATTCGGCAATGGACCGGGCCACCGCCGCCGGCGGGGCCGACCGGATGCGGGCGGTCAGCGCAGCGAGCATCCTCGTCAGGGAGTCCTCCAGGGTGCGCTCGGCCTTCACACACCGCCGCGCCTCCTCGTTGACGATCGCCGCCGTCTCCCAACCCATGTCGAGAAGGATCTCCTCCTTGCGGGCGAAGTGGAAGTAGAACGTCCCCTTCGTCACGCCCGCCACCCGAACGATCTCCTCGACCGTGGTCTCCTCGATCCCGGTCTCGAACCCCCGCTCCGTCCAGAGTTCGAGGGCGGCTCGAACGAGTCGTTGGCGTGTCTGGCGGGAACGTTCCTGCTGGAGCCCCGAGCGCCGCCGCGGCGTGCGGGTCTCAGGCACGGGTCACAAGGCTCGCCAGATGGCTGATCGTCCTCGTGCGGTCGTCGTCGGACCCACAGGGTATGGCCACAAAATCCGTCGCCCCGACGTCCTCGAGGTGCCGGAGCTGGCTGGCGACCGAGGATTCATTCCCGACGACCGACACGTCGCCGGGCGAGGCCGCACCCTCGCGGTCGAGCACCGCGCGGTAGACGGGGATCTGGCCGTATCCCTGCAGCTGGCGGTCGGCCTTGCTCCGGCCGTCTGCCTCGTCGTCGGTGACGCAGCAGGGCAGCGGCACGACGACGCGAGGCGCCGGACGGCCGGCGTCGGCCGCGGCCTTGGTGATGCCGGGCACGATCTGCTGTTCCAGCGTGATCGGACCCGTGCACCAGGTGATGGTGCCGTCGGCCTCGGCCCCGGCCAGCTTGAGCATGGCGGGCTGGAGGGCGGCGAGGTAGACGGGGCACGCCGCGGCGCCGGGAATCGAGAGCTCGGCCCGCCCGACGATGCCGTCGCCGGCGAAGTCCGACTTCCCCGAGCGGATGAGCGGCAGGAGCACCTTCAGGTACTCGGCCATGTGGTGGGCCGGGCGCTCGTAGGACAACCCGTATCGACCTTCGATCGCCATCTTGTGCGAGAGGCCGATGCCGAGCGCCAGTCGCCCCCCCACCGCCGCGTTGGTGGTCAGCGCCTGGGTCGCCAGCGAGACCGGGTGGCGCGGGTAGGTGGGCACCACCGACGTCCCGAGCTCGATCGAACCGACCTCCCGCCCGATCACGGCCAGGGCGGTCAGTGCGTCGAAGCTGGAACTCTGCGGCAGCCAGGCCGAGGAGAAGCCCTGCGTGGCCACCGCTCCCACGCGACCCACCATCTCGTCGAGGGTCCCGTGCTCGATGCTGGGAAAGAAGATTCCGATGCGCATTGGGTCCGAAGCGTAGCTGGAACGGTCGCCCCGACGATATTCGTTTCCGGGTGCTCGCCCTGGTGAGAGGCCAGATGGCCGACCCCGTCGGGCCGCCCAATCCGCCGAGGGTTGCGCTGCCCTGCGGCCTCAGGTCCCGTCCGCCAGCACGGCCAGCAGGTCCGCCGAGGTGACCACGGTCGCCACGAGCGACAGGGACTCGTCGATCACCGCCTGGGCCAGGTCGGCGGGCAGGCCGGCCGACGGCATCGCGAACCAGCACCACCTGGTAGCCGAGGTCGACGGCGGAGAGGATCATCCCGTAGACGCCGAGGTTGACCGACACGCCGGTCGCAATGACCGTCTTGATTCCCAGGTTCCGCAGGATCTGGTCGAGCGAGGTGGACGTGAACGGTGTCATCCCGGTGAGGCGCGGCACGATCAGGTCACCGGGCTCCTCGAGCCCGTCGACGAGCTCGACACCCGGCGTCCCGATCTCGGTGGCGGCGTGACCCGTTGCCCGGCGCTGCCGCTCGCTGATCGCAAAGATCCGGCAGTTCTCGGTGAGACCGGCACCGTCGGGGCGGGTGGTGTGGGTGCAGTGCACGACGCGCACCCCGGCCTGGCGCGCGGCTGCGCAGACCGCTCGCACGACGTCCAGCATGCCGATCCTCTCCACCTCGTCGGCCAGCTGGGGCAGCATCGCCCCGGAGCCGACGACACCGCGCTGCAGCTCCATCGTGAGCAGCGCCGTCGTCGCCGGATCGACGAAGCGACGGAGCCGCCCTCGGACACCCGACTCGGCGGCTTGCTCGGTTGTGACCTGCGGGTTGCTCACGTGTCCTCCTTGGTTCCCTCGTCTTGGGCGAGCCCGACCAGCCGCAGGATCAGCGCGCTGAACTGCTCGATCTCGGGCTCCGACGGTCGGTGGTGGGTGGCGAGCCAGGTCGCCTGCTGACTGAGCACGAGCTCGGTGGCCGCATCACCGGCGGCGACGGCGTCCGGTCTCCCGGCGCCCCGCAGCACGGCGTGCAGCACCGCCCGGATCGGCAGTGTCAGTTGTTCCTCGGCGTCGGGGAACCGGTGGAGCAGCCGGTGTCGGTCGAGCGCGAACGCCTGCGTGGCCGCCGCGGCCGTCGAGGTGGAGGCTCGATGGAGGAGCACCGTGGTCCAGGCCCGCACCTGGGCGGGTGCGCCGTGCGCCTCCGAGACGTGCTGGGCCAGGACGTCGGCCGCCCGGTGCACCGCTTCCTCGGCGACGGCCAGGAGCAGGGCGTCCTTCGAGCCGAAGACCCGGTAGAACGCGGCGTTGTGCCAACCCGAGCTGCGGACCACGTCGACCACCGCGACGTCGAGCGTCGCCTTGCCCGACACGATCTCGAGCGCGGCGTCGACGAAGGCACGGCGGGCTGCGGCGAGCTCGGTCTCGTCGTCGAGCTGGCGAAGGGGCCGGGTCGTCATGATGGCCGATCGTAGAATACTGTTCTACGACCGGCGATCGGACCTTCGGGTGGTCCGACCAGCACGCCGGAGACGTCGGGGGTGGACATGGACTTGGGCATCGCCGGACGGACCGTCTTCTTCGTCGGCGGCAGCAAGGGCATGGGACGCGTCGCCGCGGGCATGCTCGCCGACGAGGGCTGCCGGGTGGCCATCGTGGCCCGGGGCCGCGAGGCCGTCAACGAGTCGGTCGAACACATCACCGCCGCGGGCGGCGAGGCCATCGGGGTCGTCGCCGACGTCACCGTGCAGCAGGAGGTGGCGGACGCGGTCGCGACCGTGCGGGAGGCGTTCGGACCTCCCCTGATCGTGATCGGACAGACGAAGCACATCGTGCCGGGGGACTTCGCCGACATCGACGACGCGCAGCACTACATGGACGCCTTCCGGACCTACACGATCAGCCAGCTCTACCTCTTGAAGGAGGTCCTGCCCGACATGCAGGCGGCGGGCTGGGGCCGCTTCGTGCACATCGGCTCGGCCACCGCCAAGGAACCGGTGGGCCTCATCCACCACGCGGTCGCCAACGCGGCCCGGCCCTCGACGGTCGGCCTCCTCAAGACGGTCGCCGACGAGAACGCCAAGTTCGGGATCACGATCAACACCGTCGCCCCCGGCTGGATCCTCACCGAGAACGTCGAGGAGTACACGTCGAAGCACCTCGGCCTGGAGACCAATGCCGAGCGCGACTCGTGGGCCGCCGAGAGCTTCAAGGTCCCGGCCGGTCGGATGGGCCGGCCGGCCGAGATCGCCTCGCTCATCGTGTACCTGTGCTCGGACCTCGCCGGCTACATCACGGGCAAGTGGATCGAAGTGGACGGCGGGTTGCACCGCTCGGCATTCTGATCACGATGCCGCCAGCACCGCAGGAAGACATCGAGGCCCGACTCCGTCGCGTGGAGGACCTGCTCGAGATCCACCAACTCTTCGTCGACTACGGCCGCCACCTCGATCGGGGTGACTTCGCAGCCTTCGCCGGACTGTTCGCCAGCGACGGCGAGATCCTGCTCGGGCCGATCGGGCGCGCCAAGGGTCGCCCGGAGGTCCAGGCCCTCATGGAGGCCACCTTGGGGGGGAGCGTCGGGGAGACGGTCCACGTCATCAGCAGTCCGGCCGTCGCGCTCGACGGAGACGTCGCGACCTCAGAAGTGATGTGGACGGTGTTCGCCCGCCAGGCCGACGGCACCATGGCCGCGACGATGGCCGGACGCCACGTCGACGACCTCGTCCGAGAGGACGGTTCGTGGCGGATCCGCCGGCGCCGGGGTCTGGTCGACCTCCCCGATCCGGGAAGGATGCGCTGATGCCGCCCGGGCGCTTCGATCCCGGAGTGACGGACACCGACGTGTCGCATGCCTAGCGGCGCTCCAATCCGGGTCGGGCTGATCGGCGTGGGCTGGGGCTCCGCCGTGCAGGTCCCGGCGTTCCGCCTGGTCCCCGAGTTCGAGGTGGTGGCCCTGTGCGCCCGGCGCCCGGAGCGGGCGGCGGCGGCCGGCGAGCGGCTGGGCATCTCCGACTTGAGCACCGACTGGGAGTCCTTCGTCCGCCGCGAGGACCTCGACCTGGTCTCGATCTGTACGCCCGTCGACATGCACCACGCGCAGACGCTCGCCGCCCTGTCCGCCGGCAAACACGTCCTGGTGGAAAAGCCCGTGGGTCTCGACGAGACGGAGACCGGCGAGATGCTCGAGGCGGCCGAGGCGGCGGGGGTGTGCCACGCCGTGTGCTTCGAGAACCGCTGGGAGCCGTCGCGGGCGCGGCTGTCCGAGCTCGTGGCGGAGGGCCGATTGGGCCAGCCCTACTACGCGGCGGCCCGCAGCGGCGGCGACTTCTGGCACCCGACCCGCGGCCTGCAGTCCGAGTGGATGTACCGCCGGGACCAGGGCGGCGGCTACCTCATGGGGATGGGCTCGCACGACCTCGACTACCTGTGCACCCTCTTCGGCGAACCGGCCGCTGTCTGCGCGGACGTCCGCACCTCGGTGCCGAGCCGGCCCCGGGAGGAGGGCGGCGTCCTCGAGGTCGACGCGGACGACACCGCCGCCGTGCTCTTGCGCATGGAGAACGGGATGCTCGCCACCGTCACGGTCACCGCCATCGCGCTGGGCCAGGGCTTCCGGTCGATCGAGATGTTCGGCAGCCTCGGATCGCTCGGCCTCGGCGGTGCGCTCATGGGGGACGAAACCCCCGCCGTGCGGGTGGCCACCGTCGGGGCCGATCCCCTGGAGGAGGCCGCCGGCGTCCGCGCGCCCCGCAGCGGCGGCGAGATCCCGCAGCGCCGGGCCGGCGCCGCGATTCGTTCCCTGGCCCTCATGCTGGAGGACTGGTTGCCGGCCTTCTCCGGTCAGTCGAGCACGGCGCCCACCCTGTTCGACGGACACCGCGTGCAGCGGATCGTCGACGCCGCCCGCCGCAGCAGCGACGGGGCGGGCTGGGTGTCGCTCTAGATCGCCCTGCGACGAGTGCCACGGCAGGCAACGTCTGCCCTCCTCCGGCGCGCTCCGGGACACTGGCTTTGATGGGCCATGCATCGGGGGCCGTCGGCCGTCGCGTCGTCGTCACCGGGATGCCCGGCTCCGGGAAGAGCACGTTCTCGAAAGCCCTGTCGGCGAAGACCGGCCTTCCGGTGATCCATCTCGACCTCCACTATTGGAAGCCGGGATGGGTGAGGCCGTCGGATGACGAGTGGCGAGAGAAGCAACGCAACCTGCTCGCAGGCGATGCCTGGATCGCTGACGGCAACTATCACCAAACGCTCGATCTTCGCCTGGAGCGAGCGGACACCGTTGTCGTCCTCGATACGCCGTGGTGGGTGTGCGCCGGTCGGGCGTTCGTGCGCGGAGTTCGAAGGCCCGCTGGCACCGTGATGCCCGACGGTTGCAACGACTCTGTGATCCAACGGTTGCCCGACGAGTGGCGATCGGTCTGGGCCAACTGGCGGGATCGTCGTACGGAGCCTGAGCGCGAACGCGCGATCATCTCCGAGCACGGGCAGCACGCGGCGCTTCACACGCTCAGTTCGAAGCGAGCGGCCCGAGCGTTTCTCGGCGAGTGTGGCGGTGACTGACTCGGACTTCGAGTTGGCTGAAACGAGTTGCCTGGAGCCACTCAGAAGGCTGAGGCTCAGGGCACCGGTCCGAGTCATGCCACCAACGACGCAAAGGTCGCCCGAGGTGGCACCAGATCACCCGGTCCTCAGGTGGTCGCGGGACCGGGGCCGTCAGATGGGGGCGCTCACGCGGGCCCGCAGCTCGTCCTTCATGACCTTGCCGGTCGCGTTCATCGGCAGGGCCGTCACGATCTCCACCCGGCGGGGAACCTTGAAGTTCGCCATCACGGAGCGGGCGTACTCGATGACCTCCTCGGGCGTGAGGGTGCTCCCGCTGGCCGGGACGACGAAGGCCACGCCGACCTCGCCGAAGCGGTCGTCGGGCACGCCGACGACTGCGGCCGCCACGATCTTCTCCCAATCCATGAGCATGCCCTCGACCTCGGCCGGTGCCACGTTGAACCCGCCCATGATGAACATGTCCTTCTTGCGGTCGCACACCTTCAGGTAGCCGTCTTCGCGCTGGTAGGCGATGTCGCCGGTGCGCAGCCACCCGTCGGGCCCGAAGACGGCCGCCGTCGCCTCGGGCTCGTCGAAGTACCCGTTCGAGACGCTGTAGCCGCGGAAGAGGACCTCGCCCCGATCGCCCAGCGCCACGTCGTTGCCGTCGCCGTCGACGAGCCGGACCTCGGTGTCCGGGAGCGGTCGGCACGACCAGTTGGCCACCGTCTCGGGTGGGTCGTCCGGGTAGGTCACGCCCACGATGCCGTGCGCCTCGGTCAGGCCGTAGCCGGTCATGGAGTAGTCGAGACCGAGCTCGTCCTTCATCCGGTAGACGAGCTCGACCGGCACGTAGGCGGCCGACACCACGCCCACCCGCATGGACGCCAGGTCGACGTCGTGGCGCACCGGGTGGTCCAGCAGGGCGGCGAAGATGGTGGGCGAGCCACCGAGGTGGGTGATCCGCTGCCGCTCGATCGTGCGCAGCGCCGCCTCCGGGTCGAACACCGCCAGCGGCACGCTGGTGGCGCCGACCATGAGCGCGAGCATCCAGCCGGCCTTGTAGCCGAAGGTGTGGAAGAAGGGCAGGACGATCAGCAGCCGATCGCCCCGGCCCAGGCCGAAGCCCTCGTTGAAGGCCTCGAAGGCCCGCATGGAGGTCCCGTGCCGCAGCATGACGCCCTTCGGGTGGCCCGTCGTCCCCGAGGTGAAGACGATGTCGGACACGTCGTCGGACCCGATCGCCTCGATGCGCTCGCGCAGCGCGGCCTCGTCGACGGTGTCGGCCCCCGCCATGAAGTCGTCCCACGAGGTGGCCCCGACGGGCACCGACCCGTCCACGACCACGATGTCGAGCCGCGCCCCCAGGCTCGGATCGGCCTCCCGGACCATCCCGACGAAGTCCGCACCGAGGAACTCGTTGGCGCACAGCAACACGCGGGCACCGGTCTTCTTGCAGGATGAACGCCGCCTCGGTCCCCTTGAACCGCGTGTTCATGGGGACGAGCCAGGCGCCGGTGGCCAGGATCCCGAGGGCCGAGGTGATCCACCGGGCCGAATTCGGTGCCCACAGCACCACCCGGTCGCCCGGCTCGACGCCGCGGGCCATGAGCGCCCGACCGACGGTGAGCATCTCGGCGCCGACGTCCGCGAACGACATCGTGGTCGCCCCGTCGATGATCGCCGGCGCGTCGCCGAAACGCTCGGCGCTGTGCAGCGCCAGGCGGGGTATCGAACCGTGCTCCAGATCAGCTCGCACGGGGCCATCCCCTGGCGATCCGTCGGCGCCCGGTGTCCGGGGACACGGGCGCGGGCGGGCGCTGCCGCGCGCTCACTTGCCCATGAACCTCTCCACTGCCGCCCGGTGCTCGGGCATGTCGTAGGAGACGTACTCGGCGGCGAGTGCGTAGTCGAGGATCGGCGTGGCCGCCTGCCGTATGTACTGGTTGACCGCCCGCTTCGTCGTCCGGAGGGCCTGCGGCGGCAGGGCGGCCAGCCGCTCGGCCACCTCCACCGCCTTGTCCAGCACCTGGCCGTCCGGCGCGACCCCGTTGGCCAGCCCCAGGGCGACGGCGTCGGCCGACGAGATCCGGGTGCCGAAGAACAGCAGCTCCTTCGCCTTGGCGATGCTCATCGTGAGGGGCCAGAACGGCGCGCCGCCGTCGCCGGCGGTCAGGCCGACCGACACGTGCGGATCGGCCAGGTAGGCCGATTCGGCCATGTAGACGAGGTCGCACAGCACACCCAACGTGCAGCCGAGCCCGACTGCGGGGCCGTTCACCGCGGCGACGACCGGCAACGGGCAATCGAGAAAACCGAGGAACAAGCTGCGGGCCTGGTCGATGAGCATGCTGCGCTTTTCGACATCGTCCTGGATCTCCTGGAAGAGCACCATGTCGCCACCCGCCGAGAACGCCCGGCCGGCGCCCGTGAGCACGATCGCCCGCGCGGTCGGGATCCTCGGCGAGGTGGGCCCACACCTTGGCCAGCCCGTCGTGCAGCTTCGCCGTGACCGCGTTCATGGCCTCGGGCCGGTTCATCGTGACGATCCGGACCGGGCCGCGTTCTTCGATCAGGAGCTCGGGCGCGTAGGGATTGTCGGTCATGCCTCGTGCGTCTCCTCAGGTACTCGTTCGCCGGGCCGGCGGATGCGCCGCTCGAGCCACCAGGTCGCTCATCGGTCGAGGACCTCCACTCGCCGCTGGGTCGCCACCACCGCCGACAGCGCGTCTCGCAGCGTCGGCGCCGGATCGAGCAACCGGTCGAGGAGCAGGCCCCGTCGCTGGTAGCGGTGCAACGGGTGCTCCCAGGTGCTGCCCATGGCGCCCAGCACCTGCTGACAGTGGACCGTCGCGGTCTCGAAAGGCCCGACCGGCCGCCGACCGGGCCGCTCCGCTCATGAAGCGGTCACGGTCGACCCACGCGGTCCGGCAGACGGCGCGCCCGGCGGTCACGTCGATGAGGACGTCGGCCAGCCGGTGCTGCACGGCTTGGAAGGATCCGATCGGGACGCCGAACTGGTGACGCTCCTTCACGTGGGCCACCGCCAGGTCCAGCATCTCCTGGGCCACGCCCAGCAGCTCGTGGGCGATGGCGAGGGAGCCCGCCGCGACCGCGGCCTCCCAGGCGCCCGGTTCGACCGGCACGCCACCGTCCACGCGGCCGCGCACGCGGGTCAGCGCGGGCGTCGGGATCGATACCGCCGACCGGCACGGCCTCGACCTCTGCGGCGGGGAGCCGGCACAACGCAACCCGTCCGTTCGTGCTCAGCGGGACGACGAACGTCGCCGCACTCCGGGCGTCGGCCAGCACGATGCCGTCGAAGGTGGAGCCGTCGGGGAAGGACGCCCCGGGGCCGACGCCGAAGACGAGCGCGCTGTCGGCGGGATCGAACAGGGCGGGTGCCGGTGCGCACATTGCGAGCTCGGCCAGCCGGGACACCCCGAGCCGCCGGCCCTGCTCCTCGGCCAGCACCGAGACGGCGGTCTCCAGGTCGTCGGCCGCCAGTTCCGCCCAGCCGAGATCGAGAAGGACGTCCAGGGGCACGAGGCCGTCGCCGCCCTCGAAGAGCTGGGCCGCCGTGGTTCGCAGCGCGTCGGTGACGAAGCCCGCCTGGCTCATCGGGCGCTCCGGGGCAGGCCGAGCACGCGCTCCGCGACCAGCGTCCGCTGGATCTCGATGGCGCCGCCGTAGATCGACGCCATCCGGGAGAAGAACCAGTCGCCCCGGAACACCTCGTCGGCGACCTCGTCGCCGAGTGCAAAGTCGAGCGGGAGCATCCGCCGCTCGCACTCGAGCACGCTCTGCTCGGCGGTCGCCAGCACCACCTTGTCCACCGACACCTCGGGCCCCGGGTTCTCGCCCACGGCCAAGCGCTGGACGGTGCGTGCCGTGGACGATCGCAGCGCGCTGACGCGGACCCAGGCCTCCGCCACCCGATCGGCATCCTCGGGCGACGGGTCCGGGACCGCACGGAGCAGATCGGCCAGCCGGGCGTGCAACACGGCCTGCCGCATCCAGCCGTACATGCCCCGCTCCCACTGGAGCAGGTACATGGCCACGGCCCAGCCGCCGTTGACCTCGCCCACCACCCGCTCGCCACCGACCGGCGTCTCGTCGAAGAACAATTCGGCGAACTCGGTGCGGCCGCTGCTGGCCCGGATCGGCCGGACCTCGCAGCCGGGCGCGTCGAGATCGACGAGCAGCATGGTGATGCCCCGGTGGCCGGCGTCGCCGGTGCGCACGAGCATCGCCGTCCGTTGCGCCACCGTGCCGAGGCTCGACCACAGCTTCTGCCCGGACACGACCCAGTCGTTGCCCGCGGCGGTCGCCCGGCAACGCAGCGACGCCAGGTCGCTCCCCGCCTCGGGCTCGGAGAACCCCTGGCACCAGAGCTCGTCGCCGCGGAGCAAGGCGCCGAGGTGGCTGGCCGTCAACTTCGGCGCCAACGCCACCACGGCCGGACCGAGCGTCTCGATCGTGAGCATCGGCTGGGGGATGCGGTAGCCGTCCAGCACGAGCTGCTCGTAGACCGCGGCGCGCAGCACGGCCGAGCCCCCGTTGCCCCCGCAGTGCTCGGGCCATCCCCAGCGGCTGAAGCCGGCCTCCCACAGGGCGCGCTGGAGGACCACCTCGGGGACCACGGCCCCCTCCAGACTCTGCGGCTCGGTCCCCCGGCGCGCGCCGACGAAATCCTCGCGGTGGGCTTCCAGCCAGTCATGCAGCGATCCGCGCAGATCGGCCAGCCCCACCGTGCTCGGCGCTGCCGTCACCGCCACCTCACTCTGCCGGTCGGTCGGTCGGTTCGCAGCATCGGGTGCCCCAGGGACGGGTCCGTCCAGAGCGGACCATCGACGGGATCCTAGAACCGCGTTCTACGGCGCGCGTCATCGAGTCAGGGGCGCCACAGCCGGGCGATCGCCCGCCGACGGCTGGCCCGATCCAGCCCCCGCAGATCAGCCAGGCCGAACTCGGTCACCACGACGTCGACGTCGTGCGAGGGGGTGCTGGCGGCGCCATCCAATTCGTCGACCAGGGTCGGGTGGCCGCGCCGGGTCGTGGGCACCGCCAGCACGCTGAGCCCCGCCGGCGACCGGGTGGCGGCGTAGGCGTAGTCCGGCTGGCCGCCGATCCCGGCCAGCGCCGAGCCGCCGACGGACTCCACGTTGGGCTGGCCGTGGACGTCGACCTGGAGGGCTGTCTGCACCGCCACGAACGGCCGGCCGGCGGAGAGGCGCACGGGATCATGGGTGTGTTCGATCCCGTAGAGGATGGCCCGACCGTCGGCCCACCCATAGAGCCGGCTCGTGCCGGCCAGGTACGGGGCCACGGGCTGCTCGGCCAAGAGGCCCCGTTCGGCGAGGTCCACGACCGCGTCGGTGAGGACGCCCGTGTCGAGCGCCACCGGCCGGCGAAGCGCTTCGAGCACGGCCTCGCCGATCGGCCCGGGAGCCACCTGGAGCCTCGCCCCGTCGGGCAGCAACGGCACCAATCGCTCGGCGATCGCCCGATCGGTGTCGCTCGGCCCCGCCCAGTCGATCTCGGCCGGGGGGTCGGGCGACGCACCCAGCACCACCACACAGTCCTCTGCGACCGGCGGTCCGGCGTCGGCGCACGGGCTGGCCGGCCGCTCGATGGCGGCCACCACGGCCCCGGCGTCGACGGCGGCCCGCTGCCAGGACACCTCGGTGGTGAAGTACCAGCCCCCCTCGCTCCCCCGGCGCATGGAGGCCACGAGCACGTCCGGGCGGAGCGGCCCCTGCAGCAGGGCCGGGACCGCCCCGAGCCGCGCCGGAACGTAGACGACGCCGCCCTCGTCGATCGGGCGGCGGTGCCCGTAGCCGCCCATGAAGGCGCGGACCGACCCGAAGGCGCTGACGTCCAGGTGGGGAAACGGGCCCGGGAGCCAGCCGAGCAGCAGCTCGACGTCGCCCACCTCCGCCGCCGCGGCCGAGAGCGCGGGCGCCGCCTCGGCCGGCACCCCGGCGCCGTCGCCGAAGGCCACCGTGGACCCCGCTCTGAGCAGGCGGCGCAGAATAGCGGCATCGAGCACGGGTCGTCACGCTACCGCCGGGCCCCGATCGGCTGGCGGGCGTCGTTCGCGCCCGCGAGGATGGCGGAACTTGCGAAACCGGACCTCCTCCCCGCGTGGCGCGATCGGGGCGGGGAACGGTCATCGGACGACGACTACGACAGGAGTCAATCAGTGAGCAAGCCCCTTGAGGGAGTAAAGGTCGTTGAGCTGGCGATGTGGGCCTACGTCCCGTCGGCGGCGGCCGTCCTGGCGGACTGGGGAGCCGAGGTCATCAAGGTCGAGTCCCCGCAGGGCGACCCGATCCGAGGACTCGTCAACGCAGGCGTCGGCCCGATGGACGGCATCACGTTCACCTGGGAGATCTTCAACCGCAACAAGACGTCGATCGCCCTGGACCTGACCAATCCGAAGGCGCAAGAGGTCCTCTACCAGCTGGTGGCCGCCGCGGACGTCTTCGTGACCAGCCTGCTCCCGCCCGTGCGGACCAAGCTCGGCGTCGACCTCGATCAGATCCGCTCGCAGAACCCCGGGATCATCTACGCCGCGGGCAGCGGCCAGGGGGCCCAGGGGCCCGAGTTCGAACGGGGCGGCTACGACTCGATCACCTTCTGGTCGCGAGGGTCGATCTCGGCGTCCGTCACACCTCCGGACTACCCCCGACCGGTCGGCATGCCGGCCGGGGCGTTCGGTGACTCGATCAGCGGCATGGCGCTGGCCGGCGGCATCGCCGCCGCGCTCGTCCGCAAGGCCCGGACCGGGGAGCCCTCCGTGGTGGACGGGTCACTCCTCGGGACCGCCATGTGGGCCATGCAGATGGGGATCGTGGGTGCGGCGGTGGCGGCCGCCGGGCCGGCGGCCGCGGCGTCCGCGGTGCCCCGGGTCGCCAACCCGCTGGTCAACAACTACAAGACGTCCGACAACCGCTGGGTGGCCCTCTGCATGCTGCAGCGCGACCTGTACTGGGAGGGCCTCTGCGAGGCGGTCGGCCGGGGCGATCTCGTGACCGATCCGCGTTTCGCCACCCCCGACGACAGAACCGCCAACGGGGCGGACATCATCGCCGAGCTCGACAAGACCTTCGCGACCGAGTCCCTCGCCCACTGGAGGGAGGCGCTCGCTCGCCAGCGCGGTCAGTGGGACGTGGTGCGCCTCGTCTCAGAGGTCGGCCAGGATCCCCAAGCGGTCTTCAACGGCTTCATCCAGAACGTCGACTACGGCGCGGACCGGAGCCTCCCGCTCGTGGCCAACCCCGTGCAGTTCGACCGGACGCCGCCCGAGCTGCGACCCGCGCCCGAGTTCGCCGGCGACACCGACGCGATCCTGGCCGCTCTCGGGATGGACGAGGCCGCGATCATCGACGCCAAGGTCTCCGGCGGCGTCGTCTAGCCACCCGCGACCGGCGCGCGCCGGCGAGCGCCGTTCGTAGATCGCGGACCGACGGCGGGCTCGCCCGCGACACCAGGGCCGCGGCGCGCGCCGGAACGTTGTCCGTGCCTGTTCCGGCAGCGCCGGTTCAGGCAGCGCCGGTTGAGACAGCGCGCCGGAAGGTGGCGGACCCGGTCGTCACGACCCGGTCGTCGTTCCCCTCGTCGTGCAGCGACAGGCGCACGCCAACCCGGTCCAGGTTGCCTGCGTAGGGGTCGGCGACGGCCCGGAACGGACCAACCTTGCCGCGCGCCACGAACATGACGTGCCAGTCCTCGATCTGGAGGGCGTCCGTGCCCCCCAGCTGCGCCGCCGCCTCCGTCGCCGCAGTCTCGAGCACGACGTGGATCGGACCGAGATGGAGCGCCGCGTCCGGAGAGGCCAGCTCGAGGGTCAGCTCGGGCAGGATCCACCCGTCGGCGCGGCGGGAGGCGCCGAAGACCTGGTGCAGCGGCGGCAGGTCCGGGGAGTCCACCACGTCGATGGAGGGGTTCTCGACCGGTGCGAATCCCTCCGGCGTGCCGCCGAGGCTCACGCCCATCCCCTCCGACAGGGCGATGAGCCGGGAGTGGTCGTCGGCGTCGACGATCCGGCTCCGGCTGAACCCCATCTGGCGACCGATCCGCACCGTCTCGCTCAGGACCTGGACCCTGCGCACGTCGCGGGCGTCGTCGACGATCTGCATCGAGGCGATCACCGGGTTCGGCACATAGAAGTCGTCGGCCATGCCGCCGGACTCGGGTGAGGCGATGCACAGCGGTGCCGCCATGATCCCGCCGAGCGCGTTGCGCATGTCGTGGCGCAGGGGCATGGAGGCGCCCTCCACCCCGGCGTCGAGGATCTCGTTGACCCGACCGAGGTAGCGGTAGCTGAGGAGGCTCGTCCAGCGGTGCTCGAACTCCTTCCAGTAGTCCGCCGCTGCGGTGTTCCTGATGTCCTCGGGCATGGGATTGCGTCCTCTCGGTGCGCCCCCCTGAGTGAACGGCGACGGGCATGGTCCCGCGCCCGGGTCGCTGGGCTGGCGGGCGACACGGCACGGGCGGCCTACGCGCCGGTGAAAGCCCGACGATAATGTCCCACTCAAGGATTAGACGTTGTTCAAGAAAGGGGTCAGCCCGTGGCTCGATGGGAGTACCAGCTATTCATCGATGGTGCCTGGCAGGACAGCGACTCGTCCATCGAGGTCATCGACCCGGCGACCGAAGAGGTCATCGGCAGCGTCGCCGAGGCCAGCCAGAAGGACGCCACGCGGGCCATCGAGGCCGCCCGCCGGGCCTTCGACGACGGCCCCTGGAAGTGGACCAAGCCGGCCGAGCGAGCCGCGGCGCTCGTTCGCATGGCCGAGAACCTCGAGTCCCGGGCGGACGAGCTGCACGAGCTGATCGTCGCCGAGACCGGCTCGGTCGGTTTCATGACCGACGGCATCCAGGGATTCGGATCGATCGGCATGTTCCGGTCGAACGCGGCCCAGGTGGAGCACGTGCTGGAGTGGGTCGAGTCGGTCGGCTCCCCGACCGGCGGCCCGACCGGGATGTCCGGCAGCGTGATCGCCCGGGAGCCCGTCGGGGTGGTCGGAGCGATCACCCCGTTCAACTTCCCGTTCATGCTGAACACGGTCAAGGTGGCGCCGGCGCTGGCGGCGGGCTGCACGGTCGTGCTCAAGCCGCACCCGTGGACCCCGCTCGACGCGTTCTTCATCGCCCAGGCGGCGGAAGAGGCCGGCATCCCCCCCGGGGTGTTCAACGTCATCCCGGGCGGCGCCGAGGTCGGCGAGGAGATGACGACCAGCCCGCTCGTCGACATGATCACGTTCACCGGCTCGACCGCCACCGGCAAACGGATCTTTGCCAACGGTGCGGCCACCATGAAGCGCCTTCAACTCGAGCTGGGCGGCAAGAGCGCCCAGGTGGTCCTCGACGACGTGAGCGAGGACTACGCCCGCTCGATCGGGTTCGGTGCGGTCGTGATCCACTGCGGGCAGGGATGCGTCCTGCAGACCCGGCTGCTGCTCCCCGAGCACCTCCTCGACGCCTACAAGGAGGGGGTGGCGGCGGCCGTCCCGTTCATCAAGATCGGCGACCCCCGCGACCCGAGCACCGTCCTCGGACCGCTGATCCGCGAGCAGCAGCGCACGCGGGTCGAAGGTCTCGTGCAGTCGGGCATCGAGCAGGGGGCAGAGCTGCTGACCGGTGGTAAGCGGCCCGACGGGTTCGAGAAGGGGTTCTTCTACGAGCCCACGGTGTTCATCGGCCCGAACGACCTGCGCATCGCCCAGGAGGAGATCTTCGGTCCGGTGCTGACGGTGGTCCCCTACTCGGGGACGGACGCCGACGCGGTCCGCATCGCCAACGACTCCGCCTACGGCCTGGGCGGCGGGGTCGTGGCCAACGGCACCGCCCGTGCGTTCAACGTGGCGCGCCAGATCCGCGCCGGCAGCATGAGCGCCCAGGGGGTCGGCGGCACCGCCGCGGACTCGGGCCCCGGCGGCGGGCAGGGCCCGGGGTGGGGCGAGGCGATGGCCGGCATCGGACAGACCGGGGCCTTCGGCGGCTTCAAGCAGAGCGGGATCGGCCGCGAGTGGGGCAGCCACGGGCTCGAGGAGTTCACCGAGGTGAAGTCGATCACCTGGAGCTGACCGGCCGCCCGGCCCTCCGGTCAGCCGGCGGGTGGCCGCAGAGACGAGCTGTCGCCCTGCCCGGTCGCGCCGCGGCGGGGGCGCAGCAGCGCCTCTTGGGCCAGCATGCAGCCGAGCGCGCCCTGCCGGTCGTGCACCGCACCCATATAGGTCCCCCTCGATCCGGAGGCCCGCAACGGCCACAGGTCTACCAACACCCAGTCGTCCAGGCGGATCGGTTGGTGGAACCAGACGCAGTGGTCGAGGCTCGGTCCGGCCGGGGCCAGGCCGTCGATGCCCAACGCGGCGAATCCCGAGCCGATGTCGGTCACGTAGATCAGCGCGCAGGCGTGGATCCCCGGGTCGTCGTCGAGCGCGACGCGCGAGCGGGCCCACAGACGGGTGGTGAACCTGGGCGCGTCTGGCCCGACCATGCTCGGCTCCCCCCGGAGCTCGAAGAACTGGGTGGGCCCGGCGAAGATGTCGACCGACGAGGTGTCGGGATCTGGTACGTCGGCCGCCATGGGCACCTGGTACTCGGGGCTCGGCTCCGCCACGTGGAACGAGGCCGCGGCGGACAAGAGCACCTCGCCGTTCTGGATGGCGAGCACCCGGCGCGACGAGAAGGATCGGCCATCACGGTCCCGGTAGACCTGGAGCACGAACGAGCGGCCGGCGGTGCCGGTGCGCAGGAAGTACCCGTGCAGCGAGTGCACCTGCCGATCCGCTTCGACGGAGAGGATCGCCGCACGGAGCGCCTGGGCCGCCACCTGCCCGCCGAAGAGGTGCGGGCGGTCCCGGTCCGAGAACACCGGGGCCTCGTAGAGGTCGCGATCGAGTTCCTTGATGTCGAGCAGGTCGCGGAGGTCGTCAGTCTCCATCGAACGCCCCGGTGCTACTCGTCGACGATCGAGATCGCCTGCTCCGGGCAGTTCTGGACGCCGATCAGCGCCTTGTCGCGGAGGTCGTCGCTCAACTCCTCGCTGATGACGAAGCCATAGCCACGTGTCATCAGAGTCGAACACCTCGGACGCCAAGGTGTAGCAGCGCCCATGTCCGGTGCACGCCTCCGTGTCGATGCGAACCTTCACGGCCTGTTCTCCCTCCCTCTGGCGATCGGCGCCCGACAGCGCCGCTACCATCGCCCTCTGTGCCCCAATTCCACGACGCATTGCCGACCGACTACATCGAGCCCGGTGAGACGACGGTGGTGTCGGTCGACGGCTTCCCGGTGGCCGTCGCCAACGTCGCCGGTGAGTACTTCGCGTTCCAGAGCCTGTGCCCGCACCAGGGAACCACGCTCGGCGGCCGGCCGCTCGATGACTGCTACATCACCTGTTCGCAGCACTCGAGCCGCTACGACGTTCGAACCGGCGCCTGCGTGGAGCCGGCGACCGATGGGTTCAGCCAGGACCTGATGGTCTTCTCCACGCGCGTCGTCGACGACGTGGTCCAGATCGAAGTCTGAGCGAGCCACGGTCGCCGCGCCGGCGACGGGGCGGCGAAGCTATCTCGCCGGGGCGGGTGCCCGAACCAGATCCTTCACCGCCGGGACGACCGGGGGCGCCTCCCGCCAGCTGGCGACGCCGTCCTCGGGCATGCCCGACCGGGTACTTGTTCTCGTGCATCTCCGCCCAGTGGGAGTGGTTCAGCTGGTGCAGCGTGAAGCACGCCTGCAGGCCGTTGTAGAAGCCCATGTTGTCGACGGTCTGGTTGACCGACTCCTTGATCAGGAGCGCGGTCATCGTCGGCAGCTCGGCGATGCGCTGCGCGAACTCGAGCGTCCGCTCGGCCAGCTCGTCGGGCGGGAAGATCTTGGACACCATCCCGAGGGCGTGCGCCTCCTCGACGTCGAGCGAGTCCCCGGTGAGCATGAGCTCCTTGGTCTTGCGGGGGCCGAACTCCCAGGGGTGGGCGAAGTACTCGACGCCGCACATGCCGAGGCGGGTGCCGACCACGTCGGCGAACCGGGTGTTCTGTCGGCGCCACGATCAGGTCGCACGCCCACATGAGCATCAGGCCCGCCGCGTACACCGTCCCGTGCATCTGGGCGATCGTGATCTTGCGCAGGTTCCGCCACCGCTTCGTGTTCTCGAAGAAGTAGTGCCACTCCTGGAGCATCCGCGCCTCGGCGCCCTGACGGGTGCCGCCGTTGATCAGCGTGGTGGGGTGGCGGTCGGGACCGTCGGTGCGCTCCGCGATCGCCTCCTTCGAGCCCATGTCGTGGCCCGCCGAGAACATCGGACCGACGCCCGCCGAGGATCACGACGCGGACCTGCGTCGTCCGCCTCGGCCTGCAAGAACGCGTCGTCGAGCTCGACCAGCAGGCCGCGGTTCTGCGCGTTGCGGGCGTCGGGCCGGTTGAGCATGATCCGAGCGACCTTGCCCTCGGCCGAGCGATCTCGTAGGTGATGTACTTCGGTTCAGCCACCGTCACGCCGCCTTCTCCAGGATGTGGACGCCGCACGCGCTGCCCAGCCCGATGACGTGGGCGAGCCCGACCTTGGCGCCTTCGATCTGGCGGGGACCGGCCTCGCCGCGCAGGTGGGTGCACACCTCCCAGATGTTGGCGATGCCGGTGGCCGCGATCGGGTGGCCCTTGGACTCGAGGCCGCCGGAGACGTTGACCGGGGTCTTGCCGTCCCGCCAGGTGGCGCCGCTGTTGAAGAAGTCGACCGCGCCGCCCTCCTCGCAGAGCATCAGGTTGTCGTAGTGCACGAGCTCGGCCGTGGCGAAGCAGTCGTGCAGCTCGACCAGGTCGAGATCCTCGGGGCCGATGCCGGCCTGCTCGTAGGCCTGGACGCGCGGCGTTGCGGGTGAGGGTGTTGACGTTGGGCAGGACCTGGCAGGCCTCCTCCCACGGGTCGGTGGTGAGGATCGAGGCCGAGATCTTGACCGCCCGGCGGCGCTGCTCGGCCGAGAGGGTCTTCAGCTTCGAGTCGCTCACGACCACCGCGGCCGCCGCCCCGTCGCAGTTGGCCGAGCACATCGGGCGGGTGTTCGGGTAGGCGATCATGACGTCGTTCATGATCTCCTCCAGCGTCATCCTCTTCTGGTAGGCGGCCATCGGGTTGAGCGTCGAGTGGGCGTGGTTCTTCTCGCTGATCTTGGCGAACAGCTCGAAGCTCGTCCCGCCGTACTTGTGGCCGTACTCCATGCCGATCTGGGCGAACACGCCCGGCATCGTGTCGGTCCCGATCCGGCCGTCGAGGGCGGCCACCGCACCCTGGCGACCCTGGGGCGTCCAGGTCTTGGCGTCCGCCGCCGCGGTTGCCGCCGGCCAGCAGGCCGGCGCCGGCGAGCTTCTCGACGCCGACCGCCAGGCCGTAGTCGACCTCTCCGGACTTGACGGCCATGACCGCCACCCGCAGGGCGGTGGCCCCGGTGGCGCAGGCGTTGGACACGTTGTAGACGGGGATGCCGGTCTGGCCGATCTGCTTCTGCAGGGCCTGGCCGATGCCGCCCCCGCCCATGAGGTTGCCGAGCGCCGATCACGCCGATGTCCTTCATGGTCACGCCGCCGTCGGCGAGCGCGCCGGTGACCGCCTCGGCCGCCAGGTCGACCGTGTCCTTGTCCGGGTGCTTCCCGAACTTGGTCATGTGGATCCCGAGGATCCAAACGTCTTCTGTCATGTCGCTTTCCTCCTCGGGTCGGAGCTTAGCCGACCGGCTCGTATCCGAAGCCGACGGCCTCGACGCCGGCGTCGTCGGTGCCGATCGGAAACGTGGTCAAGCGGAGCTTCATGCCGAAGGTGACTGTTCTCGGGCGTCGGGTCGACGTTGACGACGTTGGCCCGCACCGAGGTGCCGTCGACATCGATGATACCCGAGACGAACGGGACGGGAATGCCCGGGCGCGGCCTGGGCGACGATGGTGAACGTCTGCAGCGTCCCCTCGTCGACCCGATCCGAACCGTCCTGAACTCGGTCCCGAAGCAGTTGACGCACAGGCGTTGCGGCGGCCGAAGTAGCGGGCCCCGCACTGCGTGCACTCCTGGGCCACCAGGTGGGGGTCGTCCCCCAGCACCAGGTAGTCCACCAATGGGATCTGATTCGCCATCACACGCTCCCGAGCCCGTCAAGCCAAATCGAACACGACATTTTCGCCGACCCCCGTCGCTCCAGTCGAGCGCCCCGAGAGGGCCACAGAACTATACATAGTTGAAAGACGAGCCATCCTGGGCGCACCGCTGACCAGGGACGCCCTCAGGGCTCCGACCGATCCCGTCTTCGTCGACCGTCAGAGCCCCTCGTCGAACAGGCCCCAGGCCAGTGCGGTCGCCGCGTCGAGCCAGGCTCCGCTGAGCCCGAGCCAGGCCGTCCGGTGCCGACCGATGCGACGCGGCAGGCTGGCCGTGCCGCCCGGCGCCGGGGATCAGGCCCATCTCGACCTCGGGCAGACGGACGCGGGTGTCGGGGGTGGCCACGACGCGGCCGGCCAGCGCCGGGATCTCGATGCCGGCGCCGACGCACGCCCCATGGAGCTGTGCGGTGACCCGGTCGGCCACGCCGGCCAACCGGAGGGCCGGGCTGCGCGTCGTGCGAATCAGGTGCGAGGCCACCGGTCCCGGACCGGTCCCGAACTCGTCGAGGTCCCCGCCGCTGCAGAAGTTCGGACCGGCTCCCTTCAGGAGCACCTGCTCGATGCTCGGGTCGGCGGCCACCAGGTCGAATGCCTCGTCGAGACCCGTCCCGCAGCTCGACGTTGTAGGCGTTGCGGACCTGCGGACGGTTCAGCGTCACGGTCAGCGCCGCTCCGTCGCGCTCGAGGATCACGGGTCGGCCGGCCTGTGGTCGGCCCGCCTTGGGGGCCGGCCGGCTCGCCAGCCACCCGTGGAACTCCGGCCCCGATTGCAGCGCGCTGTAGGCGAGCGACTCGACCACCAGATCGCGTTCGAGCGAGTCGGCCGTCCCGGATCGCAGCACCTGCATCAGGGTGACGGCAGCCATCGGCGATCGGGCGGCGGCCTCGCGGATGCGGGCCAACTCGGCATCCACATCCTCCACCACCACCCAGGGAGCCCCTCGGCTCGGTGCACCCGGGGCGCCCGATCCGGCCACGAGGACGATGTCCAAGCCCACCCAGAGGCCCGGGTCAGGTGACGGCGCCCCCGACGCCGAACGACCCGCGGCGGGCCATCCCGTCCGACTCACGCCGACGACAACCCCGGGAAGGGCAACCGGGAGGTGCCGGGGCGAGAGCGCAGGCTCGTCCAGATCGACCACGACGACCGGGGCCCGATCGTCGAGCACGGCCGTGACGTTCCCCGGCTGCAGGCCTTCGAGGTCCGCCGGGGGCACCCTCGGCATCGGGCCCGGGGGGTTCGCGGCGGCAGCCCCGCGTGGCGTCGCCCTCCAGACCACTCCGACTCGGTCATGGCCTGCCGAGCCTACGGCCCCCGACCAGGAAGATCCGTCGCTCCGTTAACCTCGCGTGTCCATGGTGCGTCGAGCGACCGGTGCTGCTTCGCCCAGCACGCCGCCCTCGGCGAGGGCGGCCGCCCCCGTGCTCGACGACGCCGCCGCAGAGATACACCGCTGGTCGGCCACCCTGGGCGACCCGGTGACGGTCGACTGGCGCGACGAACTGACGATTCGCACCCGAATCTCGGGGTTGCAGCCGGATGGGCCGATCTCGGCCAGTGGTGCCTGCCGCGTGCTCCGTGCCGCCGACGAGTGGGTCGCCATCACGGTCGCGCGGGCCTGGGATCACGAAGTGCTGCCGGCACTCGTCGAGGGCACGGTCGACGACGACCACTGGGCAACCCTCGCCCGTTGGGTCGCCGATCGGCCCGGCGCCGAGGTCGTGAGCCGCGCCCGGCTGTTGGACATGGCCGCGGCCCGCCACGGGACGCTGGCACCCGACACGCCGTCCCCCCTCGGCCTGACCCGCCACTGGCGATCACGCGCCGCGCAGCCACTCGATCGCCTTTCGGTGGTCGACCTCTCGTCGCTGTGGGCCGGACCACTGGTCGCTCGGATACTGCACAGCGCCGGTGCGACGGTGACCAAGGTCGAGTCCGTGGCGCGACCAGACGGCGCACGGGAAATTCCTGACTTCTATCGGCAGCTGCACACCCCCGACCAGCCGACGGTCGCGTTGGACCTGTCCACGCCCGGCGGCCGGACCGAGCTGATCGACCTCCTCGAGGGGGCCGACGTCGTGATCGAGGCGTCGCGACCCCGGGCCCTCGCGCAACTGGGCACGGGGCCGGGCCGGATCCGCGCCCGGTCGGGGCGGGTGTGGTTGAGCATCACCGGATACGGCCGCACGGGGCCGGGGGCGCACTGGATCGCCTTCGGAGACGACGCCGCCGTGGCGGGAGGCCTCACCGGCAGGAGCGACGAGGGGGATCCGGTCTTCTGTGCCGACGCCGTCGCCGACCCGGTGACCGGCCTCCTGGGAGCGGCGGCGGTGCTGCGCTCGCTCGCCGGCGGTGGCGGCCACCTCATCGACCTGTCCCTCGCCGGTGCGGCGGCCGCCGTCGCCCGCGGTGCAGTCGCTCCCGTCCCGGACGTCTTGTGACCGAGGAGGGATCTCGCCGCTGCCCGCGCCCGGGGGGACGGGACCGCAGGAGGGGGCCGGCGTGTCCGTCCTGATCCAACGGGTCGTTCTCGACAGGGTCTGGCCTCCGCCCCCGAAGAGCGACCCCGGGCGGACCGATACCGTCGACCTGCGGATCATCGGAGACCGGATCGCCGAGATCGCCCCCCGCCTTCCTGAGCGATCCGACGACCACGTCGTCGACGGCCGCGGCGGCCCGGTCCTTCCGGGGTTCCACGACCATCACGTCCACCTGCGGGCCTGGGCGGCGATGGCCTCGTCGGTGCGGGCCGGGCCGCCCGAGGTCCACAACGGGGCAGAGCTCGCGCGGCGGCTCCAGACGGCCCCCGGGGGCGCCGGCTCCTGGGTGCGCGCCGTCGGCTACCACGAGTCGGTGGCAGGCGATCTCGATCGAGGCGGGCTCGATCGCCTGCTGCCGGATCGCCCCCTGCGCGTCCAGCACCGCGGCGGGGCGCTGTGGATCCTCAACTCCCGGGCCGTCGAGGCCTTGGGCCTGGACGCCGGCGGGCCTCCGCCGACGGGCCCCGCTGGGCACGAGCGGCTCGGCCGGGAGCCGCTGCCTCAAGGCGTCGAGGTCGACGCCGCCGGCCACGCGACGGGACGCGTCTGGCGGGCCGACCGCTGGCTGCACGAGCGGCTGACCATCGTCGGCGCCGCGCCACCACTGGACCTCGGCTCGATCAGCCGGAGGGCCGCCGCCGCCGGGGTCACCGGCTTCACCGACGCCACGCCCGACTCCGACGACGACGGGGCGGCGCTCGTGGACGCCCAGCGGGACGGCTCGATCCTCCAGCGGCTCCATCTCATGACCGGTGCGCAGTCGGCGCTCGACCGGGCCCATCGAGACCGCTCAGCCATACCCGGCGGGGTGGGAGGCCGAGCTGAGCCTCCCCGTCGGCGTCCGGACGAGTCCGGGGGGCTCGTGACCGCGGGACCGGTGAAGCTGCTCCTCGACGACGCCCGGCTCCCGGACTTCGACGACCTCGTCGCCGCGTTCCGCGACGCGCATCGCGGCGGGCGACCAGTGGCGGTCCACTGCGTCACGCGAACCCAGGCGGTCCTGACCGCGTCCGCACTCGGCGAGGCCGGTCCGCTGCCCGGCGACCGCATGGAGCACGGCGCCGTCCTCGGGTCCGACCTGTTGCCGGCCCTGCGGGCGCTCGGGGTGACCGTCGTCACCCAACCCGGCTTCGTCCTCGAACGCGGCGACCGCTACCTCGCCGACATCGACCGTGACGACCGACGCGACCTGTGGCGCCTGCGTTCGCTGCTCGATGCCGGAATCCCGGTCGCCCTCAGCAGCGATGCGCCGTTCGGTCCCGAGGACCCCTGGACGACGGTGGCGGTGGCGGCCGCGCGGCGGACGGCCGAGGGCCGCACCCTCGGCCCGAAGGAGCGAATCGCGGCGCGCCAGGCAGTCGCACTCTTCCTGGGCCGGCCCGAGCGCCCGACGCTCCTGCGCACCGTGGCCCCCGGTGGCGTGGCCGACCTCACGATCTTGGCCAACCCTCTCGACGAAACCCTGGCGATCAGGCTCGCCCTCGGTCGTCGCCACCCTCGTGGCCGGCGCCGTCGTCCATCTCGCCGACGGACGCTGACCGGTGCCGAGTGACCAGTGCCGGATCGAACGCGATCGGCGGGCGCTCCGAGGGATCAGGTTGTCTCGGGCCCGGTTCCTCGAAGGGCGGGCACCGTGAACCGCAGGATCTGCTCGACCGCCTGGCGACGGGACAACGTGACCGTCCCGGCCCGCGCCCAGGCCATCGCCGCCCACACCATCGCATTGATGGTCAGCACGTCGACGTCCGGGCGGGCCGCCGGGAAATAGCCGTCGGCCAGGCCGGCGACGAGGACGCCGTGGAGGGGCTCGGCCAGCATGGCCGCGCCGAGGCGCTGCTCCTCGCTGCCCGCGAGGACACGTTCGACCATCTGCGAGCTGAGCGTCGAGACGCGCTCCGCCCGGCGTCGGTCGTAGGCCAAGCCCAGCATCTCGTTCACCCAGACCTCGAGGCCGTCCTCGGGCTTGGCGGCGGCGACGCGGCGGGAGAGGTGCGACCCGAAGGACTCGGCGTCGCGTCGGTACAGCGCGCGAATGACGTCTTCCTTGGTCTCGAAGTGACGGTAGAACGCACGGGTCGAGAGGCCGGACCGCTCGAGGATGTCCGCCACCGTGGCCTCCTGGCCCCCGCTGCGCTGCAGCACCTCCAGCGCGCTGCGTCAGGATCCGCGCCCGCTCGGCGTCGGGCTCGTAGAGCCGCGGTCGACCGGGGGGACGAACGGGTGACTGGGGCCGCGCACCGGATTGCATCGTTCGACTCTACTCGGCCTTTTTCCTGGTAAACGGGCCAGGGGGGTGGCACAGCCCAGCCAGGAGCCGCACGGTTCGCCCCTCAGCTCTCCAGCAGCGGAGCGAGGGCGAGCACGTCCTCGAGCTCGCGCAGCGTGTCGTTGAGATGCGTACACGTGGTCGGTCCGATCAACTCGGCGCGCACACGGGGACGCAGTCCTCGGAGGGTCATGCCGGCGAGTCGACCGGCGCTGGCCGCCGCCTCCGGGCACTCGAACCAGGGCAGGACGCGCGGCGTCGCCTCGCAGGCCAGCACCACGCCTCGCTCCTCGTCGATGACCGCCTCGACGGTGTACTCGTGCACGATGGTCTCGACGCCGTCGGACGCCATGTGGCTGTCCCGGAAGAACGCGTCGACCCGCAGGGTCCCGTCCTCGTCGCGCCACAGATCGTGGCGGCGAGCGCGGCGCATGTCGTTCGCGCCCAGCTCGGTCGTCTCGTGCCAACTGAGCTCGTCGTCGGGGTCGGCCGTCGGTGTGGCCAGCGGACCCGTGACGAGGGGAGCTCGGCCCTCGTTCTCGATGTTGGTCTGGATGACCCCGCCGACCCGGAATCCCGCGCACAGATCGGGGATCTGGAGGGGCGGCCCGGGCGGCCGCACCCGGGCCAGCTCCTGGACGTCGAGTTCGCCCCGGGAGGCGGCGTGACCGATCGCGTAGCCCGAGACGAGGACCGAGGCCGGCGTCTCGTCGAGGAGCAGGTAGAGGATCGATCCCGGGGTCGCGTCGACCGCCTCGTCGATGACCGCACGGAACCCGGTCGAGGCGACCCGGCCGATCAGTGCTTCGACGCCCTCGACCGGTGGATCGGTGCGGATGGCGTGGACGACCGGCCCGGCGGTGTAGCGGACCTCGACCTCGGTGGCCGCCCGCGCGACGACGCGGGCAGTGCCGTCAGCGTGCGTGACCAGATCGCGGCCCGCCCCGAACAGGCTGAGTCCGGCCGCCATTCCCGCCGGGCGTCGTGCATCGACGGTCGTCGTCCGCCGCACCGAGCCCGAACGGCGGGCCGGGCTCCCCGTGGTCGGGGCGTGCGTCCCGTGCCGAGGGTCCACATAGCGGAGACGGCTGTCGCTGTGGTTGTCCATGGTCTCCTTCTTGTTGGGCCGCCGTACCTTCTTGGACCCTGTCCCCTGCCGGACCCGAGTTCCGGGATCGGGAGCCGGTTCAGCCGAGCACATGCTCCTCGCGCAGGCGATCGATCTCCTCGGCGTCGTAGCCAAGCTCGGCCAACACGGCATCGGTCTGGGCCCCACACAACGGTGCCGGGCCCGCCACCCCGCCCAGGCGTTCGTAGCGAACGAGCGGGAGCAGGCGCAGGTAGTCGCCGAGCACCGGGTTCGAGGTCTCGGTCACGATCCCGAGTTCCTTTCCCATGCCGCCGCTCAGCATCACCACCTCCTCGATGGGACCGGCCACCACTGCGGCGCAGGTGACGTCGTGGGCCGCGAGCTCTCGCTCCCACTCGTCGGCCGACCGGGTGGCAAAGCGCTCCTCGAGCACGGCTGTGAGCTCGGCTTCGTCCAGCGTGTCGCTCAGCTCGAACGCCCGGGCACAGGCGCGCCACTCCTTGTCGCTCGGGGCGGCCAGGAACACCCATCCGTCCGCCGCTCGGTAGAGGCGGTACCGGGCCCCGAGGCCGTACAGCTCGACGCCGGGCGTCGGCAGCGGCGGCCGGTTGTCGTACTCCACCATGTCCTCGGAAAGCGTGTGGGCCATGGTGGAGAGCATGGACGTCATCATCGATTGGCCGGGCGCGCCCCGCTTCTTGGCGAGCAGGCCCACGAGGAGCGCGGAGGCGACGCCGAGGGCCGAGAACCCGTCGGCGTGACCGACGCCCATGGCGGCCGCGCTCAGTCGGATGGAGTTCCGCTTGACCTCTTCGAGCGTGAGTTCCGGACCGCGCGGCACGTTGTTCGGGACCGCCGACGTTGCGGTAGGCGAGGCCCGATCCGGCGCCGATCGTCGGGGCGAACGCCGGCCGGTGACCGCACGGACCATCGACGCCGTAGCCGGGGGCATTGAGATAGACGAGGTCGGGGTTGACCGCCAGCAGGTCGGCGGCCGTGTAGCCGTGCCGTTCGGCCACGCCGGCGCGGAACGTCTGCAGCACGATGTCGGCCCGACGGACCAGCTCCAAGACGATGCGGCGGCCGGCCTCCGAGGCCATGTCGACGGCCACGCTCTCCTTGCCCTGCAGGACCTTGGCCCCCCCGGCCTCGGGGAAGGGGATGATGTGGCGCATCGGGTCGCCGTCGAGCTGTTCGATCTTGATCACCCGGGCGCCGAGATCGGCGAGGATGGTGGCGCCGAACGGGGCGGCGTAGAAGGTTCCGAGCTCGATGACGGTCACCCCCGCGAGCGGCGGGGGCTTCGAGCCGCTGGCGACCGGCCGTCCCGGCGCCGCGGCGCTCGATGCCGCCTTCGGGTCCTGCGCGGCCCGGATGGCGTCGCCGTCCTGGTCGATCGAGCGGGCCGGTCGCCCGAGCTCGGCCGGGGTCGCCGACATCTGCACCAGCGGGCCGGGCTGCAGCACGGGCCCGACCGCCGGGTCCTCAATCACCACCGTCGCGCCGTTGTGCACCATCTGGGGGTGGTGGAGGAGCTCGCGTGCCGTTGCGGAAGATCTCCGCCCAGACGTCGGGCTCCTCCTCGAACGCCTTCGTCCACTCTTCGTAGGTCTTCTCGCGCACCGCGTTGAGCGCGGTCTCCCAGAACGCGACCCGCACCTTCGGATCCTCGTCGCTCGGGCCGTTCTTGAGGACCGGGTCCTCCTTGGTCCATTCCAGTCCCGCGGCCCGCAGGTAGGCCTGCCACAGCCGTTCGGTCGTCTGGGAGAACTGCAGCCAGCGGCCGTCGGCCGACAGCCCGACCATGAGGCGGAAGAACAGCGGCGAGTTCGGCACCAACGTGTCGGGGTCGGCCGGAGGCGCGGCCGCGAACGCGTCCGGATAGCGCGCCACGATCGTCCGGATCAACCAGTTCCAGGTGTCGTGGGCGAGGATGCCCTGGACGAGCGTCGTCTCGACCCGGTCGCCCAAACCGCTCGACTCGCGCTCGACGAGGGCCGCCAGGATTCCGTGCACGGCCAACTGGGCGGCGCTGAACGAGCAGTACGGGGAGGAGACGAACGACGGTCCCTCTCGCGGCGAAAGGCTCGAGAACGCGTCGAGGCCGCCGATCTTGGCCATCACCACGGGCTCGTAGCCGCGGATGGCCGACCAGCGGTTCTCGCGACCGAAGCCGGTGACCGAGGCGTAGACCAATCTCGGGTTCACCGCGGCCAGCTCCGCATACCCGAGCCCGAGCCGCTCGGCCACCCCGGGCCGCCACGTCTCGACCAGGACATCGCTGCGGCCGGCGAGGGACCGGGCGACCGCCGCGTCGTCGGGGTCCTTCAGATCGAGCACGATGCTGCGCTTCCCCCGCCCCCAAAACGGCCAGGCCGGCTGCGTGCGCAGGACACTGCCACCGGGCGGCTCAACGTGGATGACGTCTGCGCCGAAGTCGGCCAGCAGCTGCGTGATCTGGGTCCCGGTGAGCGTGTTCGACACGTCGAGCACGCTCAGTCCGCCGAGAGCGGCGCTCACCTGGCGCCGCCTCGTGGACCCGTCGCTCGGGCACGGGCGACCGCCGGCCGCGCAGACCGGATCGCCCAGGGCGCTCGCCATCATCGTCCTCCCGGCCCGCCGCCGAAGTGCGAGCGCTCCGCGTCGTTGCGTCGGCGACGCAGCGCACGCTAGGTTGTGTTGAAAATGCTCTTCTCTAATCATTACCTGGGAATCCCCCGGGTCGCAAGGGCGAGGTAGGGCTGCCGACGTGACGCAAGCGGCGAACCCCGAGGAAGGCTGGAGCGTACGGTCCGCCGCGATCGAGCTGATCGACGACACGCTCCCCCCTCCCCCGCGCGACCCCCTGTCGCGGCCGCCCCACCGCCGGCCGGGGTCGGTGCGGCGCACCAGCTCCATCGACATGAGCTGGCCGGATGGCCCGGGCACACCGATGCGCCTGCAGGGCCGGGCGAGGGACATCGCCACCGCCGCCGACGGGGACGTCCGGGTGCTCGCCGACGACACCATGGATGCCTCGATCGGCCCGGAACGGACCATCGCCGCCATCGCCTGCGCCCCGGACCGGGCGGGCATCCGCGCGCTGGTGGGGGCCCGGGGCGGCGGAGGCCTGCGCAGCGCTGTCGACGAGGCGCTGCCCGACGACCGGCGCCGGCGAACGCCCCTCGCGCTCCTGCTGGACGACATCGCCGGCGCCTCGCTGGTCGGTGGCTTCGCCTGGTCCCGGCACAGCCCGGACTGGATGGCCGGGTTCGCCCGGCAGACGGACGACGCCGAAGGTGGTCATCCCGCGTCGCACCATGGTCGGGATCTGCGCCGGGTTCCGGCCCGGGGCGGCGACCCTCCTGCCGGACGGGACTCCCAAGGGCGGCGGGCACAACGTGGTGCCGGTGCCCGCTCTCACCGATCCCGCCGACCTCATCGGCTGGCACCCGCTGGCGGCGATGCCCGAGGTGGCGATGCGCCGGGCCCGGCGGATGGACGTGTGGCGGGACGGCGATGCCTACCGGGTGGACGCCCACTTCCGGGATTCGTGCAGCGATCCCGAGCTGACCGAGGTGGCGGTCCACGAGTATTCGATCGAAGCCACCATCGACGCCGGCACGCTGGTGCTCACGCACGTGCGCGGCGACGCCCAGGGTGCTCCCCTACGCCGAATGCCCCGCGGCCGCGCCCAACGTCGGTCGGCTGGTCGGCCTCCCCCTGGCGGAGCTGCGGCTCGGCGTGCTGGACATGCTCAAGGGCATCGACTGCTGCACGCACCTCAACGACGCGCTCCGGGCGCTCGCCGATGTCGCCAGTCTCCTGGGCGCCGTCGACGGTGCCCGCGCCGCCTGAGCGCCGGCTGCGGATCGACCGGGTCAGTGCGACGGCGGTCGCGGTGGTGGCAACCCGGCCGGGCAGCCTCTACGCTGCATCACTGAGAATCCCGTTTTCGTTCGACAATCCGCCCCGGCCGTCGCCGGGGCCAAGGAGGCCCCAATGAGCGATCTGATCTGGACCAACTCGGGAGACTCTCACTCTCTCGAGCCCCCGAACCTCTACACCGACAACATGCCGGCGCACTACGCCGAGCGCATGCCCCGCAGCGAGTGGGTCGACGGCACCATCACCACCCACATCGATGGCAAGGTCATTACCCGCAAGGCGCCGGGTGGGGCGAACATGAAGATGATGGAGGCGATGCGCGCCCAGGGCGGGAACGACAACTCCCAGCGGATGAGCGACCTGGACGAGCAGGGCGTCTGGGGCGAGGTCGTGTTCCCGTCGCTCGGCCTCTGGTACGGCGAGATAGAGAGCACCGACCTGGCCCAGGCCGCAGCCGAAGTGCTCAACGACTGGGTGGCCGAGGAGATCATGTCGCTGTCGCCGCGCCTCGTGCCCTGCGCCACGCTCCCCCTGCAGTCGATCGAGCTGTCGGTGCGCGAGGTGGAGCGCTGCGCGGCGAAGGGCTTCAAGGCGGTCTTCTTGCCCACCAAGCCGCCGACCATGCACGGCGAGTGGAACGCCGACGAGTGGGAGCCGCTCTGGGATGTGCTCGAGGGGACCGGGACCGTGCTCGCCTTCCACATCGGGACCGAGTCCGGGGAGAAGCCGCAGAAGTACCGGGGACCGGGTGGCTACATCCTCAACTACGTCAACACCACCTTCGGTGGCCAGGTCGCGGTCGTGATGATGATCGCCTCGGGAGCACTGGAGCGACACCCCGATCTCAAGGTGCTCGTGTCCGAGGGCGGCGCGACCTGGGGCCCGTTCCTCGGTGACCGCATGAACGAGGCGGTCCGCCAGCACAACATGTTCGACGAGGGCAAGCTCACGATGCTGCCCAAGGAGTACGTCTTCCGGCAGGTCTACGCGTCGTTCCAGCACGACGTGACGGCCGTCCCGACGGTGACGTCGATGGGCTGGCAGAACGTCCTGTTCGGCACCGACTACCCGCACCTCGAGGGCACGTTCCCGCACACCCAGAAGGTCTGCACGAGCTGTTCGACGGGGTCGACGCCGCCGTTCGCGACCGCATCACCATCGGCGCCTTCCTCGACCTGTTCCCCCACGTCGGGCGGCCGCCGGCGGCGATGGCGGTGTCGTAGAGGCCCGGCGAACCGCCGCTCGGACGACCGACAGGCGGTCCGAGCCCTACAGCGGCCGGAACCTCGGCACGGCGAGCGTGTCGCTGACCCGGTCGAACCAGATCTCCACCCGGTCGCCGATCGCGACCGTCTCGGGGTCGACGTCGATGAAGTTGGCGATCAGCCGCGCCCCGCGCCCTGGGTGCCGTCGAGGTCCACCACTCCCGACACGTAGGGGACGATCTCCTGCAGGTGGGGCGACAGCGGGTGGCGGACCACCGTGAACGAGTAGATGGTCCCGGTGCCGGGCAACTCGACGTACTCGAACGTCTCGCCCCTGCACTTGAAGCACCGCGGCTGCCGGTGGCAGGACGAACGTCCCGCAATTGGTGCACCTCGGCGCGACGAGGCGCCCCTCGAGGGCGGCGTCCCAGAACGGCTGCGTCGCCTCGTCGGCAAAGGGATCGGTCATCGCCGTCGGGAAGACACCTCGGGTGAGCTCTTGCATGTCGATCATTACCTCCGGAGAAGGGTGCCACTGACGGGAAGGGACGCGGGGCCCCCGGTGACGAGCGCGATCTCGGCGTCGGGCACCTGGTTGACGGCGACGCCGCGGAGCTGCTCGACCGCCTCGCGGACGTGGGTCATGCCGATGATGTAGGCCTCCGAGAGGTGGCCGCCATGGGTGTTCGTCGGGATCTTCCCGTCGATGCGGGTGTTGCCCTCCGCCACGAACGGACCACCCTCCCCGATGCCGCAGAACCCATAGTCCTCGAGCTGCATGAGGACGAGCGGGGAGAAGTGGTCGTAGAGCAGGGCCACGTCGACGTCGTCGGGGCGTTACCCCGGCCATCTCGTAGAGGCGCTGCGCGACCGGGCGGTGGCCCGACGATGCGAAGTACTCGTCGGGCTGCTGGAAGTAGCTGAAGATCGCCGGTCCCCAACGACCCATGCCCCCGTTGGCCGAGGCCAGGACGTAGACGGGCGGCTGGCGCAGGTCCTTGGCGCGATCGGCGGAGGTCATGACCGCCGCCACCGCGCCGTCGGTCTCCATGGTGTAGTCGTAGAGGCACAGGGGCTCGCTGATCATCCGCGGCGTTGAAGTAGTCGTCGACGGTCATCGGCTCCGCTGGAGCGCGGTCGGCCGCGTGGTGGCGTAGTGGCGCTGGGTGATGGCGACCTGGGCGAGATGCTCGCGGCGTCGTCCCGTACTGGTGCATGTGGCGCTGGGTCAGCAGGGAGAAGCTGTGCCCGGGCGAGATCAACCCGGCCGCGCTGAGGAAGGCGGCCGACGGTGGGACGCCGCCGCCGCCGTAGGGGCTGCCCGCCGCCACCGCCGCCCCCGTACATCGACTGGCCGCCGACCGCCGTGCCACCCAGCCGGCGCGTGCTCTGCTGGAGGGTCATCACCGTCACGCAGACCTCGGACATGCCGGCATGGATGGCGGCCGCGCCGAGGCCGAGCGAGCCGGCACAACCCCCGCCGCCCGAGGTCAACGAGGCCGCGAAGCGGACCTCGGGCACACCGAGCACGGACGCCACCTGCGCCGGATCGATCGAGTTCGAGTAGATCGAGAATCCGTCCAGGTCGTCGACGCCGAGGCCCGGCGTCCTCGAGGGCCGCGATGATCGCCGTGCAGGCCATGGACAGCTGTGTCTCGGGGACCGATTGCCCGCGTCGGTAGTACTGGGTGGCCCCGATGCCCACGATCGCCGCTTGATCTCGAATGCTCACGGAACCCTCCCTCGCTCGACGCCGCAGGCCCAGAAACAATCGAAAGCCTACTTTTCAAAATCGCGCCTACGCACCTCGAGACGTGGTCCACCCCCGATGCGGTGCCGAGGCAGGAGCGCCGGCGACGCGGCTGAGCCGAAATCGAGTTTGGCGTACTCTCACGTCGCGTTCTCGGTGACGTCCAGGCGTCTCGGACTCCACCAGGAGGGAACACCGTGGAAATCGAAGGCAAGAAGGCCGTCATCGTGGGCGGCGCCTCGGGCATGGCCCGGGCGTCGGCGGAGCTGCTGCACGCAGCGGGGTGCCTCGGTGGCGATCCTGGATCTCCCGACGTCGGCCGGCGCAGAGGTGGCCGCCAGACTCGGCGGCTCCTTCCATCCCCTCGACATCACCAACGAGACCGCGGTGGAAGACGCCCTTGCGGCGGCCGTCCAGCAGCTCGGCGGCCTCCACATCGCAGTGAACACGGCCGGCGGTGGCATCGCCGCCCGCACCCTCGGTCGGGACGGCCCGCATCCGCTGGCCGCCTTCCGATCGGTGGTCGAGCTCAACCTCATCGCCACGTTCAACCTCAACCGCCTGCAGGCGTTGCACATGTCGACCAACGAGCCCGAGGACGGCGAGCGCGGCGTCATCATCGACACCGCATCGATCGCCGCCTTCGAGGGCCAGATCGGTCAGGTCGCCTATTCGGCCTCCAAGGCGGGCATCGCGGGCATGGCCCTCACGATGGCGCGGGACCTGGGCTCGCTCGGCATCCGGGTGGTGGCGGTCGCGCCGAGCCTGTTCAGCACCGGCATCACGAAGGGCATCTCCGACGAGCACGCCGAGACCCTGACCAAGGATGCGGCGTTTCCGAGGCGGATGGGGCGGCCGGACGAGTACGCCCGCCTGACGGTGGCGATCGTCGAGAACCCGATGCTCAACGGATCCACGATCCGCCTCGACGGCGGGCAGCGCTTCGCGCCGAAATAGCGCTCGGCGGGCCTGAGACCCGCCCTGCGTCCTTCTTATCCGGCTAATCCAGCCAGCCGGCGATGGTCTCGACGTCGCGCAGGCCGTTCGGACCGATGGGCTGCACGTTGAGCACGGTGACCCCCGCCTCCCGGTAGGCGGCGATCCGGTCCTTCACGAATCCGCTGTCACCGACGAGCGAGATCTCGCTCGACGAGCGCGTCGGGCACCATCGACTCCGCCGCCTTGCGGTCGCCGCCGAGGAAGGCGTCTTGGATCTCGTCGGCCACCTGCTCGAATCCGTAGCGCCGGAGCACGTCGTTGTAGAAGTTCTGGCCGCGCGCGCCCATGCCGCCGAAGTACAGGGCGAGGGTGGGGCGGGCCTGATCCCGCAGGTGGTCGACGTCGTTGCCGATGGCCAGGGGGCCGCCGGCGACGATCTCGAGCGGCGGGAGGTCGGCGGCGCGCTTGGACCGCCCGGCGCGCAGCGCGGAGCCCCACACGCGGTCGGCCCGATCCGGCCAGAAGTGGAGGGGCAGCCAGCCCTCGGCGCAGCTCGGCCGTCATCTCGACGTTCTTTGGTCCGAGCGACGCCACGTAGATCGGGATGCGATCTCGCACCGGGTGGTCGGTGATCTTGAGCGGCCTTCCCGAGGCCGGTTCCCGTGCCCTCGGGCAGTGGCACCTGGTAGTGCGGGCCGTCGTGCACGAGGCGGTCGCGCCGCCACACGGACCGGCAGATGTCGATGATCTCGCTGGTCCGACCGACGGGGCTGTCGTAGGGCACGCCGTGGAAGCCCTCGATCACCTGCGGCCCCGACGCTCCGAGGCCGAGGATGAACCGACCGCCCGAGAGCTTGTCGAGGCCCACCGCCGTCATGGCGAGCAGCGTCGGCGTGCGGGAGTAGATCGGCAGGATGCTCGATCCGAGCGTCGCTCGCGTCGTCACCGCGGCGAGGAAGCCCAGGGTCGACACCGCATCGGCGCTGTACGCCTCGCCGGCCCAGAGGAAGTCGACGCCGGCGTCCTCGAGGCTCTTCGCGTACTGGGCAAACGTCTCGGGACGATCGCGGCATGCCAATCGTGGAACCGAGCTTCGTGAGCTCCTCCTCCGGTGGATCACCTACCGAATAAATAATACGATGTTCAAATGTCGATCGCCATCACTGATGACCACCACGCTCTCGCGCAAACCGTTTCTGACTTCTTGAAGCGTCACGACTCTCGCGGGGCCGAACCGTGCGCTCCTCGAATCCGCGACCGAGGAGCGACCGGCATTCTGGGGCGACCTCAGCGAACTCGGCTGGCTCGGCCTGCACATCTCCGAGGAGCACGGCGGATCGGGCTTTTCGCTCGAGGAGCTCGTGGTCGTGGTCGAAGAGATGGGGAGGGGGGTCGCGCCGGGTCCGTTCGTGCCGACCGTGCTGGCGAGCGCGATCATCGCCGCCGCCGCTCCCTCGGAGGTCCAGGCGCGCCGACTGCCGGGCCTGGTCGACGGTTCGCTCACCGGCGCCGTGGCGCTCGGGGGCACCGTCGAGATCCGTGACGGGGCCGCCTCGGGTTCTGTCGGGGTCGTCATCGGTGGCGGCCTGGCCGACGTCCTGCTCGTGCCGGTCGGCGACGACGTCGCCATCGTCGATCGCTCCGGGCCCGGGGTGCAGGTCGAGGTCCCGCCGAACCTCGACCCGATCGAGGCGCGCGGCCCGGGTCACGCTCGACGGTGCACCGGTCGAGGTGCTGCCCGGCGCCCGCCAGACGCTCGTCGACCTGGCTCGCCTGATCTTCGCGGCCGAGGCCATCGGCGTCGCCCGGCAGGTCACGGAGTCGGCGAGCGAGTACGCCAAGGTCCGACAGCAGTTCGGCCGCCCGATCGCCACCTTCCAGGCGGTCAAGCACCACTGCGCCAACATGGTCGTCGCGGCCGAGCTCGCCACGTCGCTCGCCTGGGACGCCGCCCGCGCCGTCTCCGTCGGTGGCGATCAGTTGTCGTACACGTGCCGCCATGGCGGCTGCGCTGGCGATCCCGGCCGCCGTCCAGAACGCGCAGCTCAACATCCAGGTCCACGGCGGGATCGGATTCACCTGGGAGCACGATGCGCATCTCTACCTGCGGCGGGCCGCGGCGATCGAGGCGGTCGTCGATGCCGAGGCGGCGGCGGCGGACATCACCAACCTGGTCCGCGGCGGCACCCGGCGGGCCCGCTCGATCGATCTGCCGCCCGAGGCAGAGCCGATCCGCGACACGGTGCGCGCGTTCGTCGGCGAGCCTGCAAGGTCTCGACGCCGACGCCCAGCGCGCCGCGCTGATCGAGACCGGCTACGTCATGCCCCACTGGCCCAAGCCCTGGGGCCGCGATGCCAGCCCGATCGAGCAGCTGGTGATCCAGCAGGAATTCCTGGCGGGCAAGGTGCAGCGACCCGTCTACGGGATCACCGGATGGGTGATCCTCACGCTGATCCAGCACGCCACCGAGGACCAGGTGGCCCGATGGGTGCATCCGGCGCTCAACCAGGAACTGATCTGGTGCCAGCTGTTCAGCGAGCCGAACGCCGGATCGGACGCCGCCGGTGTGCAGACCAAGGGCACCCGGGTCGACGGCGGCTGGCTCGTCAACGGCCAGAAGGTCTGGACGAGCGGCGCGCTCCAGGCCAAGCAGGGCCTGGCGACGGTGCGGACCAACCCGGACGTTCCCAAGCACCAGGGCATCACCACGATGGTCATCGACATGAAGGGCGAGGGGGTTGAGGTCCGGCCTCTCAAGATGCCGACCGGCGAGTCGGGCTTCAACGAGGTCTTCTTCAACGACGTGTTCGTGCCCGACGATGACGTGGTCGGGCCCGATCGACGGCGGATGGACGGTCGCCCGGGCCACGCTCGGGAACGAGAGCGTGAGCATCGGCGGCGGGCAGTACGGGGCGGCGACGCCGGGCGACGCCGTCATCACGCTCTTCGACAGCCCATCCCGAGCGTCTCCCGGGAGGGGCGGGACGAATCGGCCGCTACATCGCCAACACCCAGGCCATGGACGTCCTGAACCTGCGCAGCACCCACCGGGCGGTCGCCGGCGGGGGGCCGAGCGCCGAGGGCAACATCACCAAGCTCGTGTTGTCGGAGAACGGCCAGGAGATGGCGTCCATGATCGCCGCCCTGACCGGCCCCGAGACCGCATTCCTGGAGGGCCCGGGCGCCTTCGCCGGGAACCTCGTCCTGTCGAACCGCGCCATGTCGATCGCCGGCGGCACGTCGGAGATCAAGCGCAACCAGATCGGCGAACGAATCCTCGGCTTGCCCCGCGATCCGCTGGTCAGCTAGTGCTCTCGCGCGTAAGTCATTGTGACTTACGCGACTCGTAGAGGGCGCCCGTCATAGGTCCAGCGGAACGGTGCGGCCCGGCGGTTGTAGTCCTTGATGAAGGCGATGATGCGATCGGCCAGTTCGTCGACCGAAGCGAACTCGCCACGGCGCAGGAGTCGGCGTTCGAGGATCGAGAAGAACAGCTCGACCTGATTGAGCCAGCTGGCGTGGGTGGGCGTGAAGTGGATGTGCACATGGGGGTTGTGCTCCAAGAAGGTCGCGACTGCTCCAGTCTTGTGCGCGCTCAGGTTGTCGGCGATGCAGTGCAGTTCGAGACCAGGGGGCGTCTGACGCACCAGGTCGGCCAGGAACTCCACGAAGTTCTCTGAGCGCGTGGAATCGGTGACCCAGCCGGCGATGCCGCCATCGTGGACGTCGAGGGCGGCGAAGAGAACGGCGGTGCCGTGGCGCTGGTACTCGAACTCCCGTCGGGTCCTCTTGCCGGGAATGGCCGGCTTGGTCGGATTGATCCTCGACTTGGCCTGCAGGCCTGACTTCTCGTCCACGCTCCACACCACGGCGTTGGTGGGCGGGTTGAGGTAGAGGCCGCACACATCGGACGCCTTGGCCCAAAAGTCCGGGTCGTGGCTGGTCATCCAGGACTCGACTTGCCAGGGCTTGAGGTCCAAGGACTTGCAGATCCGCCAGGCTTGCGAGGCCGAGATGGCCACCCCGTGCTGCGCCATGGCACCAGCCAGTGCCTCCATCGTCCAGCGGGTCGCGCCCTCGGGCGGATCTTCGGTGACCAGTTTCACCAAGAGCAAGACGTCGTCATGGTCATAGACGACAGGGCGGCCCGGGCGATCTTCGTCTTCGAGGCCAGCCAGACCGAACTCCTCGTAGCGTTTCCGCCAGATCCCGACCTGGTTGTAGTGCAGATCGACCAGTTCGCCGATGGTCCGATTCGACTCGCCATCGGCCATCAGCAGGATCATGCGCGCCCGCTTGGCTGCTCGGGCTTCGATGGTGTTGGACCGCACGCGCGCTTCGAGCTCAGGGCGGTCACCTCGACGGAGTTTTAGTGGTGGGAGCCGCATCCCTCCATAAAATCACATCAGTGTTATTATCGCGAGGATCTACTAGTTCCAGCAGTCTCCGCCCGGTAGCCGCTCCCCGGGTGGCGGGAGGTTCCGGAAGATCCAGTTTGCCTAGTGCGACTCGGGGTTCTGATCGTCCCCGGTCAGCCACTTGTTGAACGTGCGCCGGCTCCCGGGCGAAGAAGGCCGGTGCCCCCTCGACGGCGTCCCGGTGGAAGTCGCTGATGGCCGTCTTGGAGGCGATGTCGTCGCCGGCCTGGTCGAAGGTGAGACTGGCCGCGTTGTAGACGGCCCGCTTCAGCAGGCGCATGGACACCTGGGGGCCGTTCGCCAGTTCCGTCGCCAGCTCCATCGTCCGTTCCATCAGGCGATCGTCCTCGACGCACTCGTTCACGAGCCCGAGCCGGGCCGCCTCCTCGCCGTCGACGATTCGCTTGTGCATCAAGAAGTCGAGTGTCCGCTTGACCCCCAGGTGCTCGACCAGCAGCCAATGCCCGCCCTCGTCGGGCTGCCAGCCCATCCGCAGCGTGGCGCTGCCGAGCTGGGCCGATCGGCGGCGATGGCGAAGTCACAGGCCAGCACGAGCGAGAGGCCCAGTTGAATGGCGAACCCGTTGACCGCGGCGATGCTGAACTTGTCCAGCCGCCGGACGGTCCGCGGGAGCTCCTGGGCGTGGAGGCGCAGCCGGCCGTACAGATCAACCGGAACATGCTCGTGCGTCGGGATGGGTGGCACCAGGGTCGGGTCCCCCGGCCCGCGGTTCTGGTTGCTGACGCCGGCCAGGAAGCCGCGCCCGGTCGCCGTGAACACGACGACCCGAACCGCGTCGTCGAGCTGCGCGATGTTCAGCACTTCGACCACGTCCCGCCGTGTGCCGGACCCCATGGCGTTGAGCCGGGCCGGTTCGGTGAAGGTGATCACCGCGATCCCGGGGTCCCGGATCTCCACTTCAAAGCCCTGATACGTGCCTTCAATAGCGCTCACGTCACGCTCCTGTCGCCTAGAGGTACTCGGTCCCAGCGTGGCCCTGCGCCACGAGGTCGTCGTACTGCGCAGCGGACACGCCAAGGATGTCCTTGTACACGTACTCGTTGTCCTGCCCGAGCGTCGGCGCGGCCCGCCACAGCCGGGGCGGGGTGCGGTCCATCTGGAAGTTAGCCCCTGCATGAAAGTGGGCGCCGCAGGAAGGATGCTCGAGGAGGTGGAAAAAGCCGCGTTCGTGGAGTTGGGGATCCGAGGCAGCGTCGGCCTCGTTGAGGACCGGTCCGGCGGGAACGCCGGCGGCCTGGAGCGTCGCCGCGGCCGCCATGGGGGCTCGCCGACGCGTCCAGCGAGAGATCTCGGTGTCTATCCGGTCGTGGGCGCCATGACGACCGGCGAGCGTGTCGAGGTCCGTACCCGCCAGCAGGGGCGGCTCACCCAACAGGTAGCGGAGCTGTCGCCATTCGCCATCCGAGCGGACCGACAGGGCGACCCAACTGTCCTCCCCGGCGCAGCGGTAGCAACCCTGGGGCGCGAAGTCCGGGCTCCGGTTCCCCCATCGCTGAGGCACCCGACCGTTCATGGCCGCCTCCATCGTCAGGTCGCCAATGTGGCAGATCATGTTCTCCACCTGGGAGAGCTCGCAGACCACACCGTGGCCGGTCCGCCGGCGTTGCAACAGGCCCATGAGGAAGGCGTTCGCCCCGCCCGGACCCGACGAGCCGTCCATGAAGATGGAGCCGACCTCCGTTCCGTCGGGGTAGCCCTGCACCCGCAGAAATCCGGCCAGGTCCTCGAAGTGCCAGCCGAAGCCCGTGGCCGATGCGTCCGGGCCCGACAGCCCCAACGGCGCCATCCGCACGACGATCAGCCGGGGGTTGACCTCGTGGAGGACATCGGTGCCGATGCCCAGCTTCTCGAGCAGCCCGGCGGCGTTGTTCTCGACCAGCCCGTCCGAGCGCTCGACCAGGCGGAGGAAGAGCTGGCGGCCCTCTGTCCGCGTGATGTCGATCGTCATGTCCCGCTTGTTGCGGGCGTGCGAGTTGAACCAACTGAGGCGGTTCCACGGATCGTCACCGGGGTCGTTGTCGGGGTAGTCCCGGGCCGTCGACATCGCCACCGCATCGGTACCCCGGGACGGATGGCGGGGCCCCTTGGTCGGTGCCGGGTAGTGCTGGAGCGATTCGACCTTGATGATCTCCGCCCCGAGGTCGGCCAGGAACATGGTCGAGAACGCGCCGGCGAGCGCGACCGTCAGGTCGATGACCCGCAGCCCGGCCAGCGGCCCGAACGGCGGCTGGGGTTCCGCCGTCACGCGACCACCCCTTCGCTCCGGAGCTGGGCCACCCGGCCGCGGCCAATGCCCAGCACGTGCTCCAGGATCTCGTCGGTGTCCTGCCCGAGCGTCGGGGCGGCGCGGTGAAGCGCCCACCCTGCCCCGTCGAGTCGCCAGGGGGCACCGGAGTGCACGAGGGAGCCGGCAACCGGGTGCGGTGCCGTCACCCAGAACCCCCGGGCGCGCGAGGTGATCGTCGTCGAGGAGCAGGAGCGGGTCGTTCACAACCACGACCGGCCACCCGGCCGCCTGCGCCTCGCGCATGGCGTCGCGCGACTCGCGCGTCGCCGCCCAGCGGGCGAGGTGCCCGTTGATCAACTCGGGATATTCACTCATCACCGCGACCCCCCGGGCCTCCCACACGGCGGTCAGGTCGGCCTCGCCGAGCACGTGCACCATCCGGCCCACGTGGTCGGGCCAGACCCGTCCCGTCGTCACCAACTTCCCGTCGGCGCACTCGAATCGACCCCCGACCCCCGGGCGCCCCGCCCCCACCACCGCAGCGCGTTGGGCCACTGTCCCGGAGTACTCGTAGGACAAGAGGTAGTACCGACGCCGATCGAGGCTCCCGTTCTGGGTCTCGAACGTGGCGACATCGACGTGCTGGCCCGCGCCCTGCTCCTGGGCGAAGAAGAGCGCGCCGAGCGTCGCGACGCAGGCGGTCGCGCCCGACTGCATTAGGACGACGTTGCCAACCAGCTTCACCGGTTCACGGTCGGCCAGGCCACTGACGTTCATGCCGCCCATCGCGAAGGCGACGATCTCGGTCATCTCCCAGTCGCGATAGGGGGCCCGTCTGTCCGAATGGCGTGACCGATGTGACCACGAGACGCGGATTGTGAGCGATGAGTTCGGCCGGGGCGATGCCCCACGACGCCAGCGTGCCCGGCCGGAACGACTCGACCAGCACATCGGCCCGGGAGGCGAGCTCCCGCACGATCCCGGCGCCGTCGGGCCTTGACGGATCGACGACGATGCTCTCCTTGTTGGTGTTGAGGTGAAGGAACAGGCCGCTCGCTTCGGGCTCGGGCACGTCGTCGGGAAAAGGCCCGAGTCGCCTCGCCGGATCGCCGCCCGGTCGCTCGACCTTCACCACCCGCGCCCCGAAGTCGGCCAGGATCTTGGCGCAGTTTGGTCCGGCCACCCATTCGCTGAGATCGACGACTAGCAGGCCCGCCAGGGGCTGCGGAGCCTCCTCCTCCCGCCCGAGGGTTGCCATAATCGAGTGTGCCACGGGGTACTGGCTCATATTCAAGCCCTCACGGGAGCGAGCTCCCGTCGGGCCCGACCGGGCCCGCAGAATTTTGTGGGCTACGTTCACGTCGGCACCGGCCTGATGCAGGAACAACATCGGAACTCCGCCCAGGAACCTCCCCGACGTGCCCGCAGGACGAGCCACGCCGCGATGTGTGGCGCGGGTCCACCGCAATCAATTCGCGTCCGAATTATTCCAGTACGCGACCGCAATAGTTGCCCCCACCCGGCGTCGTGGAAACTGCCAAGGCTCGGGCAATTCCCGAACCCCTTCCCGAACCTGTGTCCCCGCGCCCTCATCACGGCTGCGAGCACTCGCCACAGCAGACAAACATCGGCGGCTTCCGCTTCTCCATGCCCCAGACTCGGAACCACACCGTTGCCAGTCATTAGATCCGCCAGAGTCGGACCCGACACCCGCTTACAGAACGTCGATCGTATGCTCGTCGGGTGATCTCGAGCCGAAGCACCGACGGCTCGGGGGATCGGCCGATCAAGCCGATAACGGTGGGACGCAGGGTGTTTCTCGGCATGGTCGGACTCGGTGTTGCCGGCGTTGTGTTTGGGGCAAAGGTGCAGAGTGTCCTCGCAAACGTCGTGGGATCCGGGTTCGGCGGGATCTTCCCGTTTGGCGATCATTTTCGGATTTACACGATCACCGGCTCCTATCCGAACATCTCACGCAAGAAGTATCGCCTGCACGTAGGCGGGCTCGTCGAGCGGCCGACCACATTCACACTGAAGGACCTTCAAGCCATGCCACCGACAAAGCTGGTGAGGGACTTTCATTGCGTAACTGGCTGGACGGTTCCAGCCGTCCATTGGAAGGGAGTAAAGCTGTCCCACCTCCTTCAGTTGGTCGGCGTTTCGCCAGATGCTGTCGCCCTCAGCTTTGATTCCTATGACGGCGCCGACTCCGAGAGCCTCACGTTGGATCAAGCTCGCCTGCCAGATGTAATCGTTGCGTACGAAATGCTTGGCGCTCCGGTTACCACCGAGCACGGCGGACCAGTACGGCTCTATGTGGCCCCCATGTTCGGATACAAGTCGCTCAAGTGGCTCTCGGCAATCCGAGTGGTCGACCGGGTGGAGCCCGGATACTGGGAGATGAACGGCTACCCGATTAACGGATGGAGCGACGGTTCAACCGGTGACGTCGATCCAGGACATGGCTGACAGCCCGACCCGGGTCACATCTGCGGTTCATATCTTGCGATTTGACGCCGTCCAGCGAGGCGCTCACTGGGTCAACGCTGCACTGTTCGGAATCCTCATGGCGACGGCGCTTCCGCTGTACTTCGGCGCATTGGCGGACGTTGTCGGTCGACGTCACGTGGTCGAGCAGATCCACTTGTGGGCCGGTATCGCGTTACCCTTCCCCATCGCCGTCTCGTTGGTGGGGCCATGGGGCGCCCGAATGCGTCAAGACGCTAGGCGCATCAACCGCTGGACCCGGGACGAGATTCGCTGGCTGCGGACCCTCGGACGAAATCACACCGAGTTGGACAAGTTCAATCCTGGTCAAAAGTTGAACGCCATCTTCACCGTTGGTGTGATCGTCGTGATGTTGGGCACCGGTTCCGTTCTTCAATGGTTCCGGTTCTTCCCGGTTTCATGGCGCACCGGAGCGACTTTTGTTCACGACACGTTCGCCTTTGCGGTTTTCGCCGTGGTAACCGTGCATATTGCGTTCGCTCTCACGCACCCTGATTCGATGCGGTCAATGTTAAAGGGATGGGTAACGGAACGCTGGGCAACAAAACATGCCCCCCGCTGGGACCGGGAGCAGCTGGCTTCCGGACACGCGCCTCTCCGAGAATCTCAGTCTCGAGCCAATTCGGAATAGCGATCCCCGACGAAAGGCACCGCCGTCAAGTGTTCAGCCCATCACGCTCGTCTGTCCCGCATCCGGATGCTGCGAGCGGGGGGGTCGTTCTGTGCATTCAGCATCAAGATCGACCTCTATCCGTCCTCCCGCGCCTTCCCTTGGCGCTGCTGGCGTGCGATCGGTCGGTCGGCGGGTCGGCGGGTCGGCGATCCTCACTCAATTCTCAAGAGCCGTCGACTACGGACCCTTCATCCCCCAGGATGGCTACCGCCGACACGGCCAACCTCGTTGAAGATCTCGACCGTGGCCCGGTGTGCATGATCCGATCCGCCAAATTGGTAAGGGTTGCTATCCACCGAGTGCGCTAGCTGGCAGCCGAACCTCGAGACGGGATGAACTCGTTGATAACACCGGCCAACGCCACCGGTTCGTCGCCCTGCAGGCTGTGGCCAGATGCCTCGAAGTGCACGACCCTCGCCGACGGATTGCGCCGGAGCAGCTCGGCCTCGTCCTCGTCGTCGACGACCGACTGGGACAGCATGCCTCTGGCGAGAAGGAGCGGCGCCTTCATCGTCGAGATCACATCCCACAGTTGACCGAACATCGGAGCCGATGGATCGGCCTGCGCCTGCGGACCGCGCCCTTCGACTAGGCGGTGCCTCTGATGACGCCACACCCAGCTGCCGTCCTCCAGCTGCTCGGCGTTATGGAGGATGCCTCGGCGCAGCGAGCTCACCGTCCGGGTCGGGTTGTACTCGATGGTCCGGGCCAGGATCTCGTCGAAGTTGGCGAATGTGACCGGTCCGTTGAGAAAGTCGCTGATCATCTTCGACTTCTTCCGGTTGACGCCGGGCGTCACATCGACGAGGACCGCAGCCTTCACCAGCTCAGGGGCACTGCCGGCCAGGGCAAGGGTCGTTATGCCGCCTAGGGACATTCCGACGACGCCATCGGCGTTCGGGGCCAGCGCACCGATAGCCGTCGCCACGTCCTCGGCATTGCTCTCGACCGACAAGCGAGGACTCTCGCCCAGCGTCGGAGTGCCCGTGGCCGGGCAAGTCGATGGCAACGAGCGCGCGGCCCAGGGCCAATGCCACCGTGTCCCACGTGTGAGCGTTCTGGCCGCCGCCGTGGAGGAGGACCAACTCGGGATCGCCGATCCCCCACACCAGCGCGCTCAACCGGCGGTGATCTGGCAGGTCGACGAATTCGCGCCGGACAGTAGGCGGGCCTGGGTAGGGCAGACCGTACTCTTCGGCGTTCTCGTGAAACAGCCCGAACTCGTCGTAGTCGATACATTCAACCTCGCTCATTGCGCCTCCCTCGAATCACGTCGCGTCGTCTTGCCGTCGGAGGCCAGCACGATGAGGCCTTGGTCGAACGGATAGTCGAAGGACTGGATTTTGCGGGCGTTGTGGCCGGCGGTTCCGGGCATCGACACCATGCGCTGCAGGCTGCCCGTCGCCGAGGCCAGCGCGCCGGCGACATTGCCGACGCCGGCGAAAGGCGACCCGCCGGCTTGCCGGATCGAACCGCGCGATCGAAACCGCGGCGCCGCGCGTCGCGCGCAGCCGCCATGGACGTAATCGAGCAGCGTCGGCACCTGATGGCCGTCGAAGCGATGAAACAGGCGCACGGCCTCGACCGAAGCCTCGGCGGCGTCCTGGCCGTGGCCCAGTCCGTCGGCGACGAATAGAGTGTGACGCTGCCGTTCGGCCAGCGACGCCCAGGAATCGCCGCAGACATCCTCGCCCGGCATCGCGATCGACACCGCGCCCCAGCCGGAATGCGATGGCGTCGCGTGCGGATTGGGCGTGCCCGGGCTCAAGCCGCGCCAGCACGGCGGTGCCGAGGCCCGGCCAGGACGCGATATCGACGACGTGCGATTGCCGGATGACGGCGCCGAGGCCGTTGCCCTGCGGTGCCGGCGCTGGAATAGCCGTCGCGCAGGCAGGCCTCGACATTGGCCATGCCGCGGCCGCGATCGAGCGCGAGAAGCTCGATGCCGCTGCCGTCGTCGTCCTCATAAGGCGCCGACCAGCATCTCGCCGCCGCGGCCGTGCTTGATCAGATTGGTGCCGAGCTCGGTCGCGACCAAGCGCGACGCGGCCGGCGTCGCCGTCGTCAAAGCCGTTGCGGCGCGGCGATCGCGGCGGCCTCGCGCCGCGCCTCGGCGACTTGGCTCTCGTCGTTGACGGCGATGGAGATCATCATGCTTTCCAGCGCGCGATGGTGATTTTGGTGCCGACGCCGGGTTCGAATTCGATGGAGAATTCGTTCGACAGCCGCTTGGCGCCGCCGAGCCCGAGGCCCAGCCCCGAACCGGAGGTGAAGCCGTCGCTCATCGCCTGCTCGATATCGGCGATGCCGGGGCCGCGATCCTCGAACGTCAGGCGCACGCCGCGGCGGCCGCCGTCCTCGACCACCTCGATGCGCACGTCGCCGCCGCCGCCGTAGTCCAGCGTGTTGCGGGCCAGTTCGCTCGCCGCGGTGATGATCTTGGTCTGATCGACGAGGCTCAGCCCCGCCTCGACCGCCATCGTCCTGCGTCTGCTGCCGCACTCTCACGACGTCGTCCGACGAGCGGATGTCGAGGCGCTCAGTCCTCGTCGTCGGCATCGAACTTCCCCCAGACGACTTTGGATCAGCGCCATGCCGCGTTCGACGTTCAGCGCCGTCTTGACGCCGGACAGCGACAGGCCGAGCTCGACCAGCGTGATCGCGACCGCCGGCCGCATGCCGACGACGACCGTCTCGGCATCGAGGATGCGCGAGACCGCGGCGATATTGTCGAGCATGCGGCCGATGAAGCTGTCGACGATTTCCAGCGCCGAGATGTCGATCAGCACGCCCTTGGCGCCGAAGGCGACGATCTTGGTGGTCAGATCTTCTTCAAGCGCGGTCGCCAGCCGGTCGTGCATGTCGACCTGGATGGTGACGAGCAGCGCATCCCCGAGCTTGAGGATCGGAATGCGGTCCATCGTCACTCGCCCTTTCGGCTGCAGGCTTCGGCCTTGCGCTCTCGCCGGTCGCCGGACTTTGATTTTCGTCACCGTGCGGCCGGTGCGCCGCAGCGCCACCGCGAACGCGTCGGCCAGCGTCGCCTTGGAGACGACGTTGAGCTCGACGCCGAGATGCACGATGGTCTGCGCGATCTGCGGCCGGATGCCGCTGATGATGCAGTCGGCGCCCATCAGCCGCGCCGCCGCGACCGTCTTCAGGAGATGCTGCGCGGTCAGCGTATCGACCGTCGGCACGCCGGTGATGTCGATGATGGCGATCTCGGCGCCGTCGTCGACGATGTGCTGCAGCAGGTTTTCCATCACCACCTGCGTGCGCTCGCTGTCGAGCGTGCCGATGAGCGGCAGCGCCAGGATGCCGTCCCACAGCTTGACGACCGGCGTCGACAGCTCGGTGATTTCGCGCTGCTGGCGCAGGATGACCTCTTCGCGGCTCTTCTGGAAGATCTCGAAGGTGTAGAGGCCGAGCTCGTCGAGCAGCATGGTGACGGCCACAGTGGCTTTGGCGACGTCGGCCGGCGACAGGCCTTGTCGCGATTGAGCGCATTGAACAGCGGCTGCTTCAGCGAGAAGACGAAGGTCGCGGTTTCGGTCGGCGAGAAGCCCTGCAGCGCGCGCGAGCGCGAAGATTGGCGAGAAAATCGCGCGCCGGCTCGTAGGCGGCATTGGCGACGTCGGTGCCGCCCTTGGCCAGCCCGGCGCGCAGCAGATGCAGAAACTCCGCGGATTGCGAGGCAGCTCGGCTTCGGTGATGCGGCCGGTCTGCAGCGTGCCGGCCCTTTTCTGCAGTTCGACCCATTCCGGCAAAATCGCCTTTTCATGATCGCTGACCATTGCGGCCAGGACAGTCGTCTCGTTTGCGGCCATCTTTCTCTCCGAAATCGTCACGCCGGGTAATCGTCACCGGCCGCGGGGGATTCAATCCCGGTGTCATTTACAGACGGGACCCGATTATTCGCTGGAAAGACAGCGAAATCTCGCCCGCTGTCACACGGCAGAGGACGTGCCGCCAATCTTTCTAGCAGAAAAATACAGGCGGGACAGGCCCCTCGACAGCTAACGGCGGCTCCCGCTGAAAAAAGTTCCAACACAATTAGCGTCCGTCGTTGCCGCTATTCCAGAATAATATTTTTGTTTTTCAGCAACTAAAAGGAACTAAGTGCGACCGCCGACATTTGTTTTTTGGTACAACGGGGCGGCGTATCTCCTATGAAGTTTACCATCGAGGTCGTCCGCGCCATCGAGAGCGGACGGCGGGGAGGTTTTGCACCGGACGGCGATCGACGAGATCAGCCCGCGCCGAGCCAAAACCAAGGCCGACCAACTGTGGAGCGCATGGCGCGGCAGAGGCGCGACGCGGTTCGCGTGCTCAATCCCCGCGGCGAAGAGCTTTATCAGACCCAGTGAAGCGAGCCGCTGCGTTCAGACGCAGCCACGTTCAAGCATGCGGCCAGTGCCGCTCGCGGAACCAGGTGCGATAGTCGGTCATCTTGGCGCGTTGCGCCGCCGGCGCGTGGCGCTTGCAGGTCGACGCTTCCTCGCTGCTTCCGGCGCGCCCCAGCGCAATTCGACGCAGTCGTTCGGATTATACGCCATCTCGAGATCGGCCGCGCGGTCGATCACGTCCTTGAGCGACAGCGTCCACTGCGAGCCGTCGCTGCGCGTATAGGAGAATTTGCGCGCGGCAAGCTCCGAGGCCAGCACGCTCTGCAAATCGGCCTTGACGTCGTCAATGCTCTTGCCGGCCGGGATCGCGTAGCGCTCGGGCCGCCGCGCCACGTGATCGGGAAAGCCGCGCACCACATCGATCGCGATCAACAGCCGAAAATCGCGCGCCGGCGTCGAATAATCCTCCCACGCGCCGGTGGTCTCGAAGATCGACGGGCCGTCCGGCATGTCGGCGTCGCCGTGCGCCTTGTTCTGATATTTGCGCCCGTTTTCGACCGCCGTGACGCGGGTTTGACCTGCTCGTCGAGGGCGGTGATGGCGTCCTCCATCGCCCGCACCGGATCGAGCGGTTCGGGCGACATCACGTCATCCATGCGATCGTAAAAATCCTGCACGCTGATCTGCGTCTGCTCGAGCGAGAAATCCCGTATTCCGGGTCTTTCGCGATCTCGGCATTGGTCAGCCGCCGCAAGGCGCCATTCTTCTCGCGCATGATCGGCCGGAAGCGCTTGAACCGGGGCTGCCGAGCGCCGGATCGTGCACGAACAGGAAATTGCCGCGCCAAAACCGCTTGCGCGTGACAGTGCCGTCGGGCTCGGCGTCGACGGCGAGGAAGACGCCCGGCGCGCCATTCGCCTCCGGCACGCGCTGCACCAGCATCAGAACATGGCCGTAAGGGTCGGCATAGACGGTCCCCGGGCGCAGCGCCTGCCTGCGTCAGCGGAACGGTGTAAAAATCGGTGTTGTCGTCGTGGCCGCCACCCGCACCGATCCGGTATGAACGACGTCGCCGACGTCGCGCAAATAGGCGGCGAACGCCGCCGGCGTCCCGACCGGCTTCGGCGCCGGCGGTTCTGCGGGCGGGCGCGACCGGCGTCGGTGGCGCGGCTGCGGCGCGAAAACCGCTGCAAGAAGCTCGATGTTGGCGGTGGCGGGGGCGGCGGCAGCGGGCGCGGCATTTTGTACGGACGCGGCTGTCCTGCTCCGGCGGCGGCGCCGGACGCGTCACCTCAGGATGCTCGATATCGAACCACTGGTAGCACTTCGGCGGCGTGCCGGCGATGCCGCGCGAGCAATTCGAATAGCCGAACGGCAGCCCCATCTTGAATGCGAAATAGGCGCGCAAAAAATAGACGAAGTCGGCGCAGTCCGGGCGAAGGCCCATCGTCACATTGTCTTCGCCAAGCCCCAGATAGTTGAACAGGAGATTGCGCGAGCGGTCGCGCAGCACGTCCTGCCACGCCTTCCACGACAGCTCCTGGTCGAGCGGCGCGTCGAACAGTTTGGCGATCCAGGCCGAATAGAGATTTTCCGTCGCCCGGTTCCATGCGTTGCGGACCGGCCACATAGTGCCGGCGAGTGGCGCGGCGGCGGCGGCTTCTTTGCGTTGACGACGATGTCG
>CAWHYR010000008.1:0-92859 GCA_963833735.1 uncultured Actinomycetes bacterium
CCGAGCCGGTCGAGCGCCTCGGGCCGCTGCTGCCAACGGGACTCCACCCGGACGAACAGATCGAGGTGGATGCCGGGTTCGAGCTGCTCACGCACGGCGATGCCGGCCGCCTTCAGCACCTCGCCGCCCTTGCCGATCACGATCGCCTTCTGCGACTCGCGCTCGACCAGGATCTCGCAGCGGATGACGGGGCCCTCCCACTCGGTCACCCGGCAGGCGATCGAGTGGGGCAGCTCCTCGCGGCAGTGGGCCAGCAGCTGCTCGCGCACGAGCTCGGCGACCCGCACCGCCTCGGGCAGGTCCGACACCATGTCCTCGGGGTAGTAGGCCGGGCCCTCCTCGAGCCGCGCCACCACCGCCTCGACCAACGCCGGCACGCCGCGGCCGGTCGTGGCCGACACCGGGAAGAACTCGGCGGCCTCTTGGGCCGCCGGGCCGTGACCGTCGGCCGCCAACTGCTCGAGGGCGGCCTGCGCCTCGTTCAACCGATGCAGGGTCTGGGCGGGCCGCGCCCGGTCGACCTTGTTCACCACCACCAGCAACCCGCTCGGATCGTCCCGCCCGCCGAGCGCGTCGAGCGCCTGGGTCAGCACCCGGCGATCGCCCGGGCCGACCGCTGCGGTCGCGTCGACGATGGCGAGGACGACCTCGACGTCGCGCACGCGAGCCGGCCGCCGTCGCGTTCAGGCGGCGTGCCGAGCGGGCTGCGCGGCCGGTGGATCCCGGGGGTGTCGACGAAGACGACCTGGGCGTCGGGCCGGTGCAGGATGCCGCGGATGCCGAGAGCGGGTCGTGTTGGGCCGCGGCGAGGTGATGGAGACCTTGGTCCCGATCATCTGGTTGAGGAGGGTGGACTTCCCCACGTTGGGCCGGCCGATGACGGCGGCGAACCCCGTCTTCACGGCTCAGTCCCCGGCGCTCGGCGCCTCGGCGACCGGGCGACGCTCGATGCGGACCCGGCCGATCCGCCGGCCCTGCACCCGCTCGGCCACCAGGCGGAACCCGTCCACGTTCGACCGACTCCCCCTGGTGCGGCACCCGGCCGGCCAGGTCGAGCACGAGGCCGCCGACCGTGTCCCAGGCCCCCTCGGGCAGCTCGGCGTCGAGGAGCTCGTCGGCCTCGCTCGAGCGGCATGCGGCCGGCCACGACGACGCTCCCGTCGGCCCGGCGCTCGACCGTCGGCTCCTCCACGTCGAACTCGTCGACGATCTCGCCGACCAGCTCTTCGATCAGGTCCTCCAGCGTCACCAGGCCGGCCGTCCCGCCGTATTCGTCGACGACGATCGGCTGGTGGAACTTGCGGTCCTGCATCTCGCGCAGGAGGCCAGCCACGCGCTTGGTCTCGGGGACGTAGTGGGCCGCCCGGGCGTGGCCCTCCACCTGCTCGGCGCCGCGGCCGGCGCGCTCGATGCGCATCAGGTCCTTCGTATAGGCGATGCCGATGACGTCGTCGACGTTGTGCCGGTAGACGGGGAGGCGGCTGTAGCCGGCCGCCAGCGCCGCCTCCAGCGCCTCGGTCACCGTGGCATCGGCCTCGAGCGGTCACCATGTCGGGGCGCGGCACCATCACCTCGCGCACGACCGTGTCGCCGAAGTCGATGATCGAGTGGATGAACGCGCGCTCCGCCGTCTCGATCACGTCCTCGGCGTGGGCCACGTCGGCCATGGCCAGCAGCTCGGACTCGGTCACGCTCGCGTGGGCGAGGCCTCGTCGTCCTTGTCGCGCCCGATCATGACGTTGGCGAGACCGATGAGCAGCGAGGAGACCAGCCGCACCGGCGGGAAGCGCACGACCGCGGCCACCAGCGGCGCGCTGAACAGGGCGGCGCGCTCGGGGTTGTGCACCGCCCAGTTCTTGGGGATCGCCTCGAAGACGACGAAGATCACCACGACCTCGAAGACCGTGGCGACCACGACCCCGATGGGCCCGAACCACTGCTCGGCCAGGACGCCGACCAGGGTGGCGGAGACCAGCTGGCAGATGAGGACCAGCAGCAGGACGGGTTCAAGAACCGCTCGGGGTGCTCGACCAGCCGCACCAGCGGCCGGGCGCCCCGGCGGTGGTCGTCGAGCAGCGCCTTGGCCTTCACCCGGCTCGTGCGCACGAGGCTGGTCTCGGCCAGCGCCAGGCACGCCCGAGCCGAGCCAGCAGCGCCAGGATCACGACCAGCAGCACGGTGTCGACCGGCTCGAAGCCGGTGGCGGCGACGATCACGCGACGCCCTTGTAGAACCGGGCCAGGAGCGAGCGCTCGAGCGCCTCCATGCGCTCGGCCTCGGCGTCGACCTGCGTGGTCCATGCCGAGCAGGTGCAAGAGCCCGTGCACGACCAGGAGCGCGATCTCGTCCTCGTAGGTCGACTCGTGGTCCATCGCGTTGCGCGCGGCCACCGCCGGGCAGACCACGACGTCGCCCAGCAGCATCAGCGGCTCGTCGGCGACGTCGGCCCCGGGGCCGGTGCCGCCCATGTCGGGGAAGCGCCCGGCCGGGAGCGGGTCGTCCTCGACCGGGAAGGCCAGCACGTCGGTCGGCCCGGTGTGCCCCAGGAACCGCTCGTTCAGCGCGGCGATCGACGCCTCGTCGACGAAGAGCAGCGAGACCTCGGCCGCCCCCTTCACGCCCCGCTCGATCGAGCACCGAGCGGGCCAGCGTGCTCCAGCGGTTCGAGCTCGACCGGCGGTCGCGCTTGTTCGTCGGCGCAGAAGACGTCGACGGTCATCGCGGGGGTCGGCGGCGCTGCTCGGCGTGCTCGTAGGCCCCGACGATGTCGGCCACGATCTTGTGGCGCACGACATCTCGCCGGGTGAGGTGGACGAAGGCGACGTTCTCGACGCCGCCCAGCACCTCTTCCAGGCCGACCAGCCCCGAGCGCCCGCCGGGCACGTCGATCTGGGTCACGTCGCCGGTGACGACGCACTTGGAGCCGAAGCCGATCCGGGTGAGGAACATCTTCATCTGCTCGGGCGTCGTGTTCTGCGCCTCGTCGAGGATGATGAACGACGAGTTGAGGGTCCGGCCCCGCATGAACGCGAGCGGCGCCACCTCGACGGTCCCCCGATCGAGCAGCCGCTGCGCCCCCTCGGGGTCGAGCAGGTCGAACAGGGCGTCGTAGAGGGGGCGCAGGTAGGGGTCGACCTTGGCCATCAGGTCGCCCGGGCAGGAAGCCCAGCCGCTCGCCGGCCTCCACGGCCGGGCGGGTGAGGATGATGCGCGACACCTGGCGCGACTGCAACGCCTGCACCGCCAGGGCGACCGCCAGGTAGGACTTGCCCGTGCCGGCCGGGCCGATGCCGAACGTGACGACGTTCTGCGCGATGGCGTCGGTGTACTGCTTCTGGCCGGCCGAACGCGGCCGCACCGTCCGCCCGCGTGACCGCGCGGAGCACCTCGGCGTTCATGACCTCGGAGGGCGACAGGTCGTCGCGCACCATGTCGATCGTGCGCGACACCTGGGCGCCGTCGAGCCCCTGGCCCGGACTGCAGCACGATCACCAGCTCGTCGAACAGCCGGGCCACGCGGACGGCGTCGGGCCCGGTCGTGCTGATCCGGTTGCCCTGGACCGCGATCTGGGTGTCGGGGAACGCCGCCTCGATGACGCGCAGCAGCTCGTCTCGCTGGCCGAGGAGCCCAGCCATCAGGTGGTTGTGGGGGACGACCGTCTCGGCCTGGGTCGGCGTGGTCTGCAGCCCGGTGCCGACGGGCCCCTCCCCCGAAGACGCGCTCATCCGAGGGGGCCGGTCAACGGCCGGCCGCCGATCACGTGAAGGTGCAGGTGGGGCACCGAGTTGAACGCGTCGGGGCCCACGTTGAAGATCAGCCGGTAGCCGCGGTCGTCCCCGCCGATGCCCTCGGCGTCGGCGACCGCCCGGGCCGTCGACCAGCACGGCCGCCAGGTCCTCGGCGTCCTCGGGGCCGATCGTGCCGGCGTTCACGATGTGGCGCTTCGGCACCACCAGCACGTGGGTGGGGGCGACCGGGTGCAGATCACGGAAGGCGAGCGTCGTGTCGGTCTCGACGACGACGTCGGCCGGGATGGTGCGCTCGATGATCTGGCAGAAGAGACAGTCGTCCACTGGTCAGGCCTTGCGGGGGAGATGGAGGTGTTCGAGGGAACCGGGCGCGATGCGGCAGGACTCGATGAACCCGTCGAGGTCCGCCTCCTTCAGGCGGATCACGCGGCCGAAGCGGTAGGCGTCGAGCTCTCCCTCATCGATGAAGCGATACAGGCTGCGCAGCGTGATTCCCAATCGATCGGAGGCCTCTTTGGTGCTGAGCCACCGGACGGCCTTCGACATCAGGACCGATTACCCATGCGACGCCAGCCTAGAACTCGGCCGGTCGCGCTCATCACATGGGGCCGGCGGCCATCCCGCCGGGCCGTCACGCCGGGCCCACCGTGCCCTCCGCCCGGCGCTGCGAGCGCCCGGCGCAGAGGAGGACGGCGGCGGCCACCGCCGCCGTCTCGGCCCGCAGCACGTGCTCGCCCAGGCCCACCGTCTCGAGACCGAGCGCCCGCTCGGCCGGACTCCAGCCCCCCTCGGGGCCGACGGCCACGCGCGCGCACCGTCGGGCCGGGCGCCTCGCCCCCGCGCTCGGCCAGGGCCAGGCCGGCGAGCCTCCCCGCTCTCGCGCACCGACTGCGGCGGGAGGATCTCGGGGAGCCAGACCCGACGGCTCTGCGCGGCCGCTTCGCTCGCCACCCGCTCGAGGCGCGCCACGGCCTTGCCGGCGCGCTCGCCTTCCCAGCGGACCACCGAGCGGTCGGCGGCCAGCACGCACGATGCGGTCGACGCCCACCTCGGTCAGCTTCTGCACCACCCACTCGGGACGGTCGCCCTTGGCCGGCGCGAACGCCACGGTGACCGGCGCCGACTCGGGGGCCTCGCGCCGCACGTCGCCGTCGGGCTCGAGCGCCGTGCGCTCGTCGACGGGCCCGCCCCGGAAGCGGCACAGGCACCAGGTGCCCCGGCCGTCGCCGGCCACGACCTCCTCGCCGCTGCGCAGCCGCAGGACCCTGGTCAGATGGTGCAGGTCGCCCCCCGCCAGCACCGGGCGGGCGGGGTCCGCCACGAAGACCTGGGCGGCCGCGCCGGCCCGAACGGCGATGCCGTCGCCGGGTCCTCCCACGGGTCAGCCGAAGGCGGAACGGATGCGGGAGAGCACGCCCTCGTGCTCCTCGGTCGCGCCGACCTCTTCACCGCGCTCGGCGGCCAGCTGCAAGAGCAGCTCCTCTTGCTTCGGGCTGAGACCGGTCGGCGTGTCGACCACCACGTGCACCAAGAAGTCGCCCCGGCCGCGTCCGCGCAGATGCGGCACGCCCGCGCCCTTCAGGCGGATCACGTGGCCGCCCTGGGTGCCGGCGGGAATGGTGACCGTTGCCGGGTCCTCCAACGTCGCCACCTCGACCTGCGCGCCGAGGGCCGCCTGGGCCACGCCCACGTGCAGCGTGGTGTGCACCTCGTCCCCGGCCCGCTCGAAGCGCTCGTCGCGGGCCACCGTCAGGTTGACGAAGAGCGAACCGTTCGGCCCGCCGCGTGGTCCGGCCGGGCCGCGGTCGGCCAGGCGCAGCGTCGAGCCGTCCTCCACCCCGGGCGGCACCTCGACCACGAAGCTGCGGTCCTCCATCCGGCGTCCCTCGCCGCGACACTCGTGACAGGGCGTCGGCGTGAGCTCCCCCAGGCCCTGGCAGCGGCTGCAGGCGACCGCCGTCACGACCTGGCCGAGCAGCGACTGGCGGATGCGACGGATCTCGCCCGCCCCCTGACAGTCCGGGCAGCGAACGGGCTGGGTGCCGGGCCGCGCCCCCGAACCCGCACAGGTGTCGCAGCCCACCGGCAGGCGGATCGAGAACTCCTTGCGAGCGCCGAAGACGGCCTCGGCGAACTCCAGGCGCATGCCGACCTCGGCGTCGTTGCCGGGCATCGGCCCTCGCCGCTGACCGCGGCCCCCACCCGCCACCGAGCCGAAGAATGCCTCGAAGAGATCGCCCAACCCGCCCTCGAAGTCGAAGGGCGAGCCGTTGCCCTGGCCGAAGACGCCCTCGGGACCGAACCGGTCGTAGCGGGCGCGCCGCTCGGGGTCGCGGAGGACCTCGTAGGCGAGCGAGATCTCCTTGAAGCGCGCCTCGGCCTCGGCGTCCCCGTCGTTGGCGTCGGGGTGGAACTGGCGCGCCTTGCGCCGGTAGGCCCGCTTGATCTCGTCATCGCTCGCGGTCGGCTGCACGCCGAGCAGCCCGTAGAGGTCGTGCTGGGGATCAGGCCGCCATGGGTCCTCCCGAGCGAGGCCGTGCTTGCGCCACCGCGGACCGGCCGGCTCACCGTGGTCGCCCGCCGGCCGTGCGCCCCGCGGGGTCCCGCAGCCAGTGACTCAGCCCCTCGCCGACCAGGTGGGCGGCGGCGAGCGCCTGGGGGTAGTTCATGCGCGTGGGCCCGAGCAGACCGACGGCCCCCCCGTCGCGCCCATCGATGACCACCGGGGCGACCACCACGGCGCACGAGGCCAACGGCTCGTAGCCGTGCTCGGCGCCGATCGCCACCGACAGACCGCTGTCGAGCACGTCGCGCAGCAAGGTGACGACGACCAGCTGCTGTTCGAGGATGCCGAGGACCGAGCGGACCGTCTCCATCGCGTCGAACGCGGCGGCGAGACGCGACGGGCCCCCGACGAAGACCTGCTCGGGCTCGCCCGGCCGCACCATTTCGCCGAGCGTGCGGGCCGCGGCCACGAACACGGCGGAGAAGTCGGCCGTGTGGCTCTCGGCGGGACCCTCCAACTGGTCCACGTCGGAGAGCGGGCGCCCGTTCAGTCGGCGCGCCAACTCGGCGGTCACGTCGGCCAGGAGGTCGTCGGACACGGCGTCGGTCAGCTCGATCGAACGTTTCTCGACTGCGCCGTCGGAGAGGACGACGACGAGCAGCGCCAGGTGGGGCGACAGGCCGACCAGCTGGACCGAGCGGAACCAGGCCGATTCGTGGGACGGGCCGACGACGACCGCCGCGCAGGAGGTGAGCTCGGAGAGGAGCCCCGAGGCGTGCTCGAGCAACTGCTCCATCTCGCCGTGCACCTGGTCGAAGAACTGCCGGACCTTCAGGCGCTGCGAGGTGCCGAGCACCCCGGGCTCAGTCAGGTGGTCGACGAAGAAGCGGTAGCCCTTGTCGGTCGGGATCCGGCCGGCGCTCGTGTGCGGCTGGACGAGGTAGCCGTCCTGCTCGAGGGCCACCATGTCGGCCCGCACGGTGGCCGACGAGACGTGGACACCCGGGGCGTTGGCAACGTGGCTCGAACCGACGGGCACGGCCGTCCCGATGTACTCGGCCACGACGGCCTCAAGGATGGCGGCGCGCCGGGAACCGAGGGCCCCGCCGCCGGCCGACGCCTCGTCGGCCTCCTTGCTGTCGTGCACCTTCGTCATGGGGGGCTCCGCTAGAGGGATTGGCAGTCGAGTCTACCGACCGCCAGCTGGGGGTGGCCGGTTGGTGCAACGCCCGGATACCGGCGCGGCCGCCGGATCACCACCGGCCGCGGTGGAGGACCTCCTCGAACGGCCGCCGGTCGGGCTCGGCGATCGGCCGCAGCGGTCGGTCGGCCGGGTAGCCCAGGGCCAGCATGTAGGCGCAGGTTCGATCGGCCGGCACGCCCAGGATCGAGCGGCACGCGTCCTGGTCACCGACGGCCGAGTGCCCGCTCCCGATGCCCAGATCGGCGGCGGCCAGCATCATGGCCATCGTCGCCTGCCCGAGGTCGTATTGGTCGATCGTGAGGAACCGGGGTTCGTCGGGCTCGGGCAGGACGAGCACGATCGCCGCGGTGGCGGCGGCCAGATGGCGGGCCCCCTGCCACACCGTCGACAGCCGCTCGAGCGACGCGGGCTCCGTGACGAGCACGAAGTCCCAGTGCTGGCGGTTGGAGGCGGACGGTGCGCGCCACCCGGCCTCGAGGATGCGATCGAGATGCTCAGCGGCGATGGGGGCGTCGGTGTAGAGGCGGACGTTGCGGCGGGAACGGATGGCGTCCCAGGTCTCCATGGGCGCTGACACTACCCATCACCCGGGCTCACTCCTCCATCCGCAGCGCAGAGATGAACGCCTCCTGGGGGACTTCCACGCGCCCGATGTTCTTCATGCGCTTCTTCCCCTCCTTCTGGCGATCGAGGAGCTTGCGCTTGCGGGAGATGTCGCCGCCGTAGCACTTGGCGAGGACGTCCTTGCGCTTGGCCTTCACCGTCTCGCGGGCGATGACGCGGCCGCCGATGGCGGCCTGGATCGGCACGTCGAAGAGCTGGCGGGGAATCATCTGGCGCAGCTTCTCGACCATCCTGCGTCCGTAGGTGTCGGCGGCGGAACGATGCACGATGGTCGAGAAGGCGTCGACCGGCACGTGGTTGATGAGGATCTCGACGCGCACCAGGTTGGCGGTGGCGTAGTCGTCGGGCTCGTAGTCCAAGCTGGCGTAGCCCTTGGTCCGGCTCTTCAGGTTGTCGAAGAAGTCGACCACGACCTCGCCGAGCGGAATGCGGTAGACGAGCTCCACGCGCTCGGGCGAGAGGTACTCCATCCGCAGCAGATCGCCGCGACGGGACTGCGCGAGCTCCATGACCGTGCCGGTGTACTCGGACGGGGTGAGGATGGTGGCGGTCAGCATCGGCTCGTCGATGTGGTCGAGCCGGCTGGCGTCGGGCAGGTCGGTCGGATTATCGATGTCCATGTCCGAGCCGTCGGTGAGAAAGGCGCGATAGGCGACCGAGGGCGCGGTCGCGATGAGCGAGAGGTCGAACTCGCGTTCGAGGCGCTCGCGCACGATCTCCATGTGCAAGAGGCCGAGGAACCCGCAGCGGAACCCGAACCCGAGCGCGTGCGACGACTCGGGCTCGAAGGTGAAGCTGGCGTCGTTGAGCTTCAGGCGGTCGAGCGCGTCGCGCAGATCGGGCAGCTCGTCGCCGTCGATCGGGTACAGCCCGCAGAACACCATCGGCTTGGGGTCGCGATAGCCGGCCAGGGCCTTGGGTGCCGGCGAGGCGGCGTCGGTCACCGTCTCGCCCGAACGGGCGCCCGACACGTCCTTGATGCCGGCGATGAGGTACCCGACCTCGCCCGGCCCGAGCTCGGGCGCGGGGGTCACCTCGGGCGTGCGGATGCCAACCTCGTCGGCGTCATAGGTGGTGCCGGCGTTCATGAAGCGCAGGCGGGCTCCGGAGCGAAGGGTCCCGTCCACGACCCGGATGGAGCTCACCACCCCCCGGTACTGGTCATAGGAGGAGTCGAAGATGAGCGCCCGCAGCGGGGCCTCGCGGTGCCCGGTCGGCGGTGGGATCCTCGCCACGATGGCGTCGAGGAGCTCTTCGACGCCCTGCCCGGTCTTGGCCGAGATGTGCATGATGTCCTCGTGGGCGAGGCCCAGCACCTGCTCGATCTCGGCCGCGCAGCGCTCGGGCTCGGCCGCCGGCAGGTCGATCTTGTTGAGCACGGCGACGATCTCGAGGTCGTGCTCCATCGCCTGGTAGCAGTTGGCCAGGGTCTGGGCCTGAATCCCCTGGGAGGCGTCGACCAGCAGGACCGCCCCCTCGCAGGCGGCCAGCGAGCGGCTCACCTCGTAGCCGAAGTCGACGTGGCCGGGTGTGTCGATCAGGTGCAGGACGTGGCCGTCGTGCAGGACGCGGACGTTCTGGGCCTTGATGGTGATCCCCCGCTCCCGCTCGATGTCCATCGAGTCGAGGTACTGCTCTCGCATGAACCGGGGGTCGACGGCACCGGTGAGCTCGAGGATGCGGTCCGAGAGCGTCGACTTGCCATGGTCGACATGGCTGATGATCGAGAAGTTGCGGATGCGGTCTGTGGCGACCGGGCCGGGCCGGGCGACGGGGGTCACGGTGCCACGATCGTACCGGCGCCCGTGCCGGTCACGGTTCCCCCGTCCGTCGCGACGCTTGCCGGACGCCCGTCCGGTGCCACGAGGGGGCGCGCCACGCACCGGTCACGATCCCTGGAACCCAATTGCAGCGTGACGACTGATTCCAAGGGGTAGTCGGCCCGACGACCCTCTGGGCCCGTCTAGCGACGGAGGTCGACCGCCTGCCAGGTCGGCTCACCCGCATCGAGGATCTCGGAGTCTCCGGTCAGCAGGCTGGCGTCGTGGGCAATCGCGGTGGCGATGGCGAAGGCGTCCGCGTACGCCAGTGCGTGCTTGGCCTTGATCGACGCTGCCTCGAGCACCCGGGCTTCTGTCGGTCGGTCCAGGTGGAGGCGGTGTCGCAGGTCGCCGACGACTGCTCGCGCTCTTTCGGCGCCGTCGCTCGATGGACCACGGAGAAGACCTCACCGAGGTTGATCCAACTCATGACCGGCCGAGTCTCCAGTGAGCTCGACACGGGCCGCTGGCTGGCCTTCGAGCCATCGAAGGACGCCCAGGAGTCGAGGCAGTCGGTCAACGATCCCGCTCGGCCCGGCGGTCGGCTTCGAGTGCTGCGGTGAGGCCGATGCCGGCGAACTGTCCGCGAAGGCTCGGCCGCCCCCGCCTCAGCTCGCACCGCACCGCACCGTCTTCGAGCGAGAAGTCGACCTCGTCACCCGGGGCAATCCCCAGCCGGTCCCGCATGGCTTTCGGGATCACCACCTGCCCTTTCGGACCCACTCGGTGAGCCATACCCGGAGGTATAACCGTCCGCAGGAGCGCGGTGACCTTGGAATCAGCGACCCTAGGCGGACCCGCCGATCAGCCGGTCGACGCCGAGGCCGGCGATGACGAGCCGCTCCTTTTCGTTGCTGAGCAGCTGACGGGTCCACGTCGTGCACCCGCCGTCGCCGATCTCGAGCGCCTCGCCCTGCCCGCCGTCGGGGATCGCGAAGAGCTTGAAGCAGGCGTCGACGTAGTAGCCCCGGCCCGAGGCGCGACCCGGGTCCAGCCGGATCGTGGCCGTCGGGAGCAGCGCGGCGAGGGGAGCGAGCACCTGGCGCTCGAGGCGCGCCGGCGATCCGGCGAGATCGGTGACCGCCACGTCGATGTGCCAGCCCGGTCGCACCCGGGCGACCAGCGCCGCCAGGTAGGAGACGTGCTCGATCAGCGCGCCCGACTCGAAGGCGAAGGACCCCTCGTCCCGGCTCGCCGAGCACAAGGCCAGCAGCCGGAAGTGCGCCGTCTGGCCCGGCCCGAGGCCCTGGGCTCGGACCTGCTGCTGGGACGTCGCGAGACGCACCGGCGTCGTGCGCGTAGACACCTCGGCCAGCAGCAAGCGGCGGCGGAGCGCGCACTCGAGCGCCAGGACGTTGGTCGAGTCGGCCACCACCTCGGCCGTCCGGACCGTGGACACGACCTTGTTCTGATCGACCGTCCCCACCACCGAACTCGAACCGAGCGGGGTCAACGGGGACAGCAGGAGTGCGTCGTATCCGTCCGGAAGGAGCGACCAGGCCAGCTGGTCGAACGCGGTCACCGCTACGGCCCCCGACGCGGAGGGCCGGGCGAACCGGTCGCGCTCGAAACGGGACAGCAGATCGGCCGGACCGATGCGGGCCGCCTTCCTGCGGGACACCTCGAGCAGCAGCGACTGCAGGTCCGTCGGCGAGAGCCGGTCGCTGAGCGGGTCGACGATGTCGGCGACGCCGGACTCCCGCGCGATCCGGTTCAGCATTTCCTCAGCCATGGCGATCGCCTCTCGGCCGCTCTCAGCCATGCGACGTTACGGCGCGTGGTCGACAGAGTGGTGCCCACCAACCACGAGGGTTCCACTGTTGCCGCCAGTGTCGTCGGCGCGCGCCACGGAGGGTGGCCGGGATGGAGGGTGGGGTATGCGAACATGCTCGAGTGTTGCGGAATCACGCCCCGAACTGGCGAACGCGCCTCGGTATCTCGGCCAAGACGGCGTCGGTCGTCGTCGGCACCGCCTTGGTGCTCGCCGGCTGCTCGACCTCCCCGCCCAACGCGCCGGCCGTGACGACGTCGACCACGACGTCGACCACCGCTCCGCCCCCCTCGACCACCACGACCGCGGAGGCCGCCCCGCCGTGCACGACCAGCGACGTCACCGTGACGTCGTCGACCGGCCAGGGGGCGGCGGGCACGCTCGTGCAGCGGTTCCTGGTGACCAACAGCGGCAGCGCAGCCTGCAGCATGAACGGCGAGCCGTTCATCTCCCCCGACGGCCCCCTCCCCCAAGACGGGGGGACCGTCACTGCCGACCTGCCGCTCACGGTCAGTCCCATTCCGGCGGGCTTCGGCGACCTCGGCGGCGCCGGCGGCCAGGTCACGGTCGCAGCCGGCCAGGCCGCGGTGTTCTTCCTCAAATGGAGCGACGTCGTCTCGTCGACCGCGCCCTGTTACACCGCGACCGGGTTCGACTTCCGGACCCCCCAGGCGCCGTCCACGGACAGCAGGCTCCTGACGTTCTCGTTCTCGGGCGGCATCTGCGGCGGGACCCTCTACGTGTCCCAGATCCTCCCGGCGTCGGTCACCAGCTAACCCGGCCGCCCGAGCAGCCCACTCCGGCCGGGCTCGCCCTGCCTGCCATCTGCTACCGTTGACCTCCGCCCATGGCCAACATCCAGAGTCAGATCAAGCGCAACCGCCAGAACGAGAAGCGACGCCTTCGCAACAAGGCGGTTCGCTCCGAATTGCGCACTCGCGTCAAGTCCGCGGTGACCGCCGCCGAGACCGGCGCCGAGAACAGCGCCGAGAGCCTGCGGCTCGCCCTGAAGCGCATCGACAAGGCCGCCACCAAGGGCGTCATCCACAAGAACCAGGCGGCCAACCGCAAGTCCCGCCTGATGAAGCGAGTGGCGAAGCTCGAGTCCGGCTCCTAAGCGGGCTCAGCGGCGGGGATCCGCCGTTGCCGCACCGCGGGCCAGCCGGGTGAGCCGGGCCACCAGCACCTCGAGCACCAGTTCCGGCGGCAAGGCGGTCCGCCCCTTCACGTCCACGTCGGCCTCGGCGACGAGTGTGACCGCCTGACCGAGGCGCGCACTGCCGAGCCGCTGCCCCTGGGCCAGCGCCTTCTTGGCGACGAAGGGGCTCCGCACGCCGAGCAGCTGCGCGGCATCCTCCCCGGAGCGGGCCCCGGCCCCGTCGAGGCGCAGCATGTTGGAGAAGTGCCGGTGCAAGACGGCGACAAGTTCGGGCGCGGCCCGACCGCCGGGCCCGAGCAGCCGATGCAGGGCCACCAGCGCCGGGGCCGTGGCTCCCCCGTCGATGGCGTCGGTCAGGTCCCAGGGCGGCACCGACCCCGCCTCGCCGAGGAACGGCTCGAGCTCGGCCAGCCCGATGGACGCACCCGGCCCGTAGGCGCTGGCCAGGGTGTCGAGGATCCCCGACAGCCGCCCCAGGTCGTCGCCCAGGTGCGCCTCGAGAGCCGACCGCGCGGCCGCGTCCAGGCGCACCGAGCTCTCGCTCACCCGCTCGGCGAGCCAAGTGCTGCGCGCGCGGCCGGTGCCGACCGCGGTCTCCACCACACCGCCGAGGGCGCCGACCGCCTTCACCAGTGCCGCCGGCACGGTCCCGCCGCCGGCGACCAGCACCAGCACGACCCCTTCGACGGGGTTCTCGAACAGCGCCAGCAGGCGGGTGGCGTCGCGGGCGACGAGGCGCCCCGCCTCCCGGACGACCACCACCCGCCGGTCGACGAGGAACGGGGGCGTCGTGCACGCGTCCAGCACGACCCCGACGTCGAGGTCGTCGACGGAGGGCGCGCCGTGCTCCTCGACGACGAGGGAGGCGTCGCGCTCCCCCGTCAGCTCCTCGATGAGCGAGCGCGCGGCCTGGCCGACCAGGGAGGCGTCGTCGCCGGTCACCAGATAGACGGGCGCAGGAGCGGTCTTGGGATCGGCGCGGGTCGGTCGGGAACGGCTGGCCGCCGAGGTCCGGGGCGGGGTCATCGGGCCCGCGAGACCGCCTCGAGGACGTCGCGGACGCGACGGGTGCCCTGCACGTCGTGGACCCGGATCACGCGGCAGCCGAGGGAGATGCCGAGGGCCGCCGCCGCGAGCGAGGCGTCACGCCGGTCGGTGATCTCGAGCTCGAAGAGCTGGCCCAGAAACGTCTTGTTGGAGGCAGACAGGAGCAGGGGCAGGCCGAGGGAGGCGAGCACGTCCGAGGCGCGGAGCAGATCGAGCGACTGCTCGGCGGTCTTCCCCAGGTCCAGCCCGGCGTCGAGCACGATCCGGGTGTCGGGGATCCCGGCGTCGCGGGCCCAGCGGGCCCGCTGCGTAAGGAAGTCGGCGACGGTGGTCACCACGTCGTCGTAGACCGGCTCGGGATCGCGCACCCGGGGGGCGAGACGGATGTGGGTCGCCACGACGGCCGCGTTGGCCTCGGCCGCGACCGTGAGATAGGCGGGATCGCCGAAGCCGCTGATGTCGTTGCCGATGACCGCGCCCGCCGCGTAGGCCTCCTTGGCCACGACGGCCCGCCAGGTGTCGACGGAGACGGGGACGTCGAAACGCGACGCGATCGCCGAGATGGCCGGGATCACCCGGTCGAGCTCCTCGGACTCGCTGACCTCGTCGCCCGGACCGGCCTTCACCCCGCCGACGTCGAGGATGTCGGCCCCCTCGTCGACCAACTGCTCGGCGCGGACCAGCAGGGCCTCGAGCTCATAGGTCGCCCCGCGGTCGAAGAAGGAGTCCGGGGTCCGATTCAAGATCCCCATGACGAGCGCACGATGCGTCAGGTCGTAGGTGTTGCCGCCGAGCTCGAGCTCGATCATCGGCCGTGGTGTCGCCACCGGCGGCGCATCAAAACAGCCGGGCGGCGAGCGCCTTGCGGTACCGGGTCCGGCGCGGGTCGTCGGGCCCCAGCGTTTCGAGAAGGTCGACGAACTCCTGGCGGGCCTCGTCGTCGCCCCGCACGCGCTCGAGCAGCGAGTCGAGCAGCTCGGAGACGTCCTCCCCCACGACCACCTGTCGTTCGGCGAGACGCGCCTCGGCGGCGAGCGCCCGCGTGGCGGCCGTCTCGGGGATCTTGGCCAGCAGCTCGAGGGCGGGGGTGGGCTCGCCCCGATCGAGGAGCAGTCGGGCGAGACCGGCGACGGCACCGGCGTGGCCCGGCTCGAGCTCGAGCGCGCGCCGCAGCGACGCCTCGTCGCCGAGGGCGACGAGCTGGTCGGCCTCCGACGGCGGCGGAGCGAGTCGGCCGACGAATTCACGGACCTGGGCCTCGGGCAGTGCGCCGACGAAGCCGTCGACGATCTTGCCGTCGCGCATGGCGTAGACGGCCGGGATCGACTGCACCTGGAAGGTGCCCGACACGCGGGGGTTCTCGTCGACGTTCACCTTGACCAGCTCGACGGCGCCGTCGGTGGCCGCGATCACTCGCTCCAAGATCGGCCCGAGCGTCTTGCAGGGCTCGCACCACGGCGCCCACAGGTCGACCACCACGGGGACCTGGTTCGACCGGGCGAGCACCGCCTGCTCGAACGTGGCATCGGTCACGTCGACCATGTCGGGGGACCATACCCGGTGGTCCACGGACCCGGTACCGGGGCAGCTCGGGGGGTACGGGGCTGGGGCAGCCACTAGCGTCGGGACGATGGATCCCCGGGGGATTGATCAGCCCAAGGTCACGGCCTGGTTCGAAGCCAATGTGCCCGACGTGAAGGCGCCGCTCGAGTTCACCCTCATCGCGGGGGGCCGGTCGAACCTCACGTTCCGGGTGACCGACTCGGCCGGCCACGAATGGGCCCTGCGGCGTCCGCCCGTGAGCCACGTCCTGCCCACCGCCCACGACATGGCCCGCGAGCACCGCATCATCACCGCGCTCGGGCCGACGCCGGTGCCGGTGCCGATCACCGTCGGGCTCAGCACCGATCCGGAGGTCAACGGGGTGCCGTTCTACGTCATGGAGTTCGTGAACGGCCACATCCTGCGCGGGGCCGATGCGGTGGCCGAGGCGTTCGACCCGGTCACCATCGGCGCGATCGGCCTCAGCATCGCCGACACGCTGGCGACGTTGCACGCGGTCGACGTGGAGGCCGTCGGCCTGGGCGACCTGGCGCGGCACGAGGGCTACATCGACCGGCAGCTCCGCCGCTGGTCCCAGCAGTTCCACGACATGCTCTTGAACGACGAGGACTACGACGGCATCGTCGACGAGGTGGGCGCAGAACTCGCCGCCAACATCCCCGAGCAAAAGGGCGTCAGCATCGTCCACGGCGACTACCGCCTCGACAACACGGTCATCGGAGACGACGGGAAGGTGCGCGCGATCCTCGACTGGGAGATCTGCACGCTGGGCGATGCGATGGCAGACGTCGGCGTGCTCATGTGTTACTGGAACGATCCGGCGGGCCCGAACACGCTCCTCGGCGTGTCGGCCACCTCGTCCACCGGGATGTCCACGAAGGAGCAGGTGCTCGACCGCTACGCCGAGAGCTCCGGGCGCGACGTGTCCGCCGTCGGCTACTACACGGCGTTCGGCTACTGGAAGCTGGCCTGCATCCTCCAGGGCGTCTACTGCCGCTACATCAACGGGGCCGGGGCCGGCGACTCGGCGCCGGTTGACCAGTACCCCGCGCAGATCCGCCGTCTGGCGCAGACCGCAGCGACCTCGCTGGCGACGCGCTGAGCTGTGGCCCCCGAGGAGCAGCCGCTCTACCAGGTGGCACTGCCGCGGACGTTCAAGGCGCCCGTCCTGGTCGTCGCCCTCGAGGGCTGGGTCGACGCCGGGCTGGGCGCGGCCGCCGCCGTGGCCTCGCTGTTGGCCAGCGCCTACGACGACGACGTCCTCGTCACCTTCGACGACGACCACTTCTTGGACCAGCGGGCCCGCCGGCCGGTGGCGCGCATCGTGAACGGCGTGACCGCCGAGCTCACCTGGCCGCAGACCCAGATCCGCTTCGGCAAGGACCTGTTGGGTGCCGACATCCTGTTCCTGGTCGGCCCCGAGCCGGACTTCCACTGGCGCGGCTTCGTCGACGCCGTGGTCGGGCTGGCCCGCGCCTACGGCGTGCGCATGGTGGTCGGGCTGGGTGCGTTCCCGGCTCCCGCGCCGCACACCCGGCCGGTGAAGCTGGCCGCGACCGGCCCCGAGCGCTCCAAGGAGCTCGTGGCCCGCTTCGGGGTGGTCCAAGGCGAGATGGAGGTCCCGGCGGGGGTCCAGGCCGCCCTCGAGCTCGCCTTCGGGACGGCGGGCATCGACGCCGTCACGCTGTGGGCCCGGGTGCCCCACTACGTCGCCGCCATGCCGTTCCCCGATGCCAGCGCCGCGCTGGTCGACGGGCTGGCGCTCGTGTCGGGGCTGGCCCTCGACTCGGCCGCCCTGCGCCGCGCCGCCGACAGCTCGCGCCGCCAGGTCGACGAGGTGATCGCCGCCAACCCCGAGCACCTCACGATGGTGCACAAGCTCGAGGCCACCCTCGACGAGTCGGAGGGCAACGCGCTCGGCCTCGACGATCTCCCCTCGGGGGACGAAATCGCAGCGGAGCTCGAGCAGTTCCTCCGCGGCGAGGAACAGTGAGGAGACAGCAATGAAGGTCGACGGTGGGCTCGGGTTCAACGCAGCGGACATCCCGCAGGCGGCGGTCCAGGCCGAGGAGTTCGGCTACGACGGCATCTGGTCGGCCGAGACGGGCCACGACCCGTTCCTGCCGCTCGCCGTGGCCGCCAGCACCACCGAGCGGATCCAGCTCGGGACGTCCATCGCGGTGGCCTTCGCCCGCAACCCGATGAACCTGGCCATGCTGTCCAACGACCTCCAGGAGCTCTCCGAGGGTCGCTTCCTCCTCGGGCTCGGCTCCCAGATCAAGGCCCACATCACCAGGCGCTTCTCCATGCCGTGGTCGCACCCGGCGCCGCGCATGCGCGAGATGATCCTCGCCATCCGCGCCATCTGGGAGTCCTGGGCCACCGACGCCAAACTGGACTTCAAGGGCGACTACTACACCCACACGCTCATGACGCCGATGTTCAACCCGGGGCCGAACAAGTTCGGGAACCCCAAGATCCTGCTCGCCGCGGTCGGCGAGCTCATGACCGAGGTCGCCGGCGAGGCGGCCGACGGGCTCATCGTGCACGGCTTCACCACCGAGCGCTACCTACGCGAGGTGACGCTGCCCGCGCTCGAACGCGGCGGGGCCAAGGCGTCCAAGACCCGGGCCGACCTCGAGGTGTCCTACCCTGGCTTCGTCGTCACCGGTGAGACCGAGGAGGCGATCGCCATCGCGGCTCGGGCGACGAAGGCCCAGATCGCCTTCTACGGCTCCACCCCGGCCTACCTCCCGGTGCTCGAGCTCCACGGCTGGGGCGACCTCGGGCTCGAGCTCAACCGGATGTCCAAGCAGGGCGAGTGGGTCGCCATGGGCGAGCTGATCGACGACGAGGTGCTCGAGGCGTTCGCGGTGGTGGCCCCCCTCGACGAGGTTCCCGCCCGGGTCGTGGCGCGCTTCGGCGACGTCGTCGACCGCTTCAGCTTCTACACCCCCTACCGGGTCGCCCCGGAGCGCTTCCACGAGCTGTTGGCGGGGTTCCGGGCCCACTAGGCCCGAGGAACCACCGCGCTAGTGGCGGGTCGCCGCGCCGGGCGCCTCGAGGCCCAACGCGAACCCGTCGAGGAACACCGAGGCCTCGGCCTGACGCGGGTAGCGGTCGGCCAGCGCGTGGAAGGCGGCGGAGTGGTCCGGGTGCACCAGGTGGGCCAGCTCGTGCACCAAGACGGCGTCGAGCACCCAGTCGGGTACGCCGCGCAGCCGGTGCGAGAGCCGGACCTCGCCGGTCTCGGCGGTGCACGAGCCCCAGCGCTTCTCCTGGTTGGTCACCCACCGCACCGACGTCCAGTGCGCGCCGGGCACGTAGCGGTCGGCCAGCACCCGGGCCCGCTCCGCCAGCACCTCATCTGACGCGCGCGAGCGCGGCCGGTTGGCCAGCACCCGGGCGACCAGCCAGTCCACGAGCTCGGTCTTGGCCGTCCCGCGCACGTGCGCCGGGAGGACCACCACGATCGACTCGTCGCTCCAGTAGGCCGTCGCCGTCTTGCGCCGCCGCTTGCTGGTGCGGATCTCGATGGGCGGCCGCGTGGCGCCGCCGGGCGCGGCGGCCTCCGGCGTGGCGCGCCGCCCGCGCCGCCGGGTGGGTCGCGGCGGGACCGCCTCGGGCGCCAGGGGGAAGAGCGACTCTTGGATCGCGGTGCTGCGCGCAGACTCGGTGCTCACACGACCACGTTGACGAGATTGGGCGGACGGACGATGACCCTCCGGGGCGCGGCCCCGGCCAGCAACTCGAGCACCTTGGCCGACGAGAGCGCCACCCGCTCGGCCTCCTCGGCGTCGATGTCGGGGTCCACGTCGATGCGGTCCTTGACCTTGCCGTTCACCTGGACGACCAGCGTGACGGACTCCTCCTTGGCCAGCTCGGGGTCGAACGTCGGCCAGGGCTGCTGGTGGACACTGGCCTCGCCGGGGTGCCGGGCCTCCCAGAGCTCTGCCGTCACGTGCGGCACCATCGGCGCGAGGAGGAGCAGGAGCGCGTCGTAGGCCGCCGCGGCCACCTCGGCGTGCGATCCCCCGTCGGCGGCCGCGTCACGCATGAGCAGGTTCACGAACTCCATGCAGCGGGCGACCGCCGTGTTGAAGGACCAGCGCTCGAGGTCGGCACCGACCGACTTGATGACCTGATGGGTGGCGCGCCGAACAGCGATGTCCCGTTCGAGCAACGACCCCGCACGCGCCGGGGCGGCCGCGTCGATGAGGCGCCAGAGCCGGGAGACGAACCGGCCGCACCCGTCGATGATCTCGTCGGTCTGGTCCGTCCAGTCGAAGCTCTCGTTGGGTGGACCGACGAAGAGGTGGAAGAGCCGGAGCGCGTCGGCGCCGACCCGTTCGAAGTAGGAGGCCGGCGTGATCAGGTTACCCTTGGACTTCGACATCTTCGTGCCGTCCATGCGGATGATGCCCTGGGCGAAGTACTGCTTGAACGGCTCCCGCCCGACCCCGGGGGCCAGCCCCACATCGATGAGGGCCCGCGTGAAGAAGCGCGCGTAGAGGAGGTGCAAGATCGCGTGCTCGATGCCGCCGATGTAGGTGTCGACCGGCATCCAGCGGGCCGCGGCCTCCGGCTCGAAGGGCACGTCGGGCGAGAAGGGGTCGCAGAAGCGCAGGAAGTACCAGCTGGAGTCGACGAACGTGTCCAAGGTGTCCGACTCGCGTCGGGCCGGTTCGCCGTCGATCGGGCAGACGGTGTTCACGAAGCCCTCGTGGAACGAGAGCGGCGACTGCCCGTTGGGCCGGAACTCGACGTCGTCGGGCGCGAGGACGGGCAGCTGGTCCTCGGGGACCGGGACCGCGCCGTGCCGCTCGCAGTAGATGATCGGGATGGGGCAGCCCCAGAATCGCTGGCGCGAGATGAGCCAGTCCCGCAACCGGAACTTGACCGTCCGCTCGCCGATGCCCTGGGTCTCCAGCCACTCGATGGAACGGTCCTTGGCGGCCGCCACGTCGAGCCCGTCGAGGAAGCCGCTGTTGATCTTCTCCCCGTCTCCGCGATAGGCCCCGCCACCGGACTCCTCGAACCCCTCCGGCGGGCGGGTCGTCCGGACGACCGGGAGCCCGTGGACGTGGGCGAACGCGAAGTCCCGGTCGTCCTCGGCCGGCACGCCCATGATCGCCCCGGTGCCGTAGCCCATGAGCACGTAGTCGGCGATGAAGAGGGGAACCGGCTCGCCGTTGAACGGGTTGGTGACCGACGCCCCGGTGAACACCCCGCGCTTGTCGTAGCCGAGGGTCTCCTCGCCCTCGGCCGTCCGCTCCCGCTCGGTGGCCGTCGCCACGCGCTGGCGCAGCTCGTCGACGGCCTCACGGCGATCGGGGCTCGTGAGCTCGTCGACCAGGGGGTGCTCCGGCGCGATCACGGCGAACGTCACCCCGAAGCCGGTGTCCGGCCGGGTGGTAAAGACGCGGACCGCGAGCGGGGACCCGTCGGCCGCCGTGTGCCCGACGACCGGGAGGTCGAACTCGGCCCCCTCCGAGCGGCCGATCCAGTTGCGCTGCATGACCTTCACCCGGTCCGGCCAGTCGAGACCGTCGAGCGCTTCGAGGAGCTCGTCCGCGTAATCGGTGATGCGCAGGAACCACTGCTCGAGGTCCCGCTTGATGACGAGATCGCCCGAGCGCTCGCAGGTCCCGTCGGCCAGCACCTGCTCGTTGGCCAGCACGGTCTGGCAGCCGGGGCACCAGTTCACCGGCGCGTTCGCCCGGTAGGCCAGTCCAGCCTCTAAGAACCGTAGGAACATGACCTGGTTCCAGCGGATGTATTCCGGGTCGTGGCTGGTGATCTCCCGCCGCCAGTCATAGACGGCGCCCAGGCGGATGAGCGAGGCCTTCAGCTCGGCCATGCGCGCCTCGGTGAACACCCGGGGGTGGGTCCCGGTGCGGATGGCCGCGTTCTCGGCCGGCAGCCCGAACGAGTCGAACCCGAACGGGGAGAGCACGGCATACCCGTTCATCGTCCGGTGGCGAACCACCAGGTCACCGAAGGTGTAGTTGCGCACGTGGCCCTGGTGGGCCGCACCCGAGGGATACGGGTACATGCACAGCGCGTAGTACGGGGGGCGCGGGTCGTCGTTGTCCACCTCGTAGGTGCCCTCGTCGCGCCACCGACGCTGCCACTTCTCCTCCACCGCGGTGACGTCGTAGGGCTGGGCCATTCACCGATGCTAAGCGTTGGCGTCTCCGTGCTCGGACGACCCCGGCGCGCCGCTGCGTGCCCGCGTCGAGTAGGGCTGGGTGGACCTGCTGATAACGTGGCCGCGCACCTTGGGGGCGTAGCTCAGCTGGTAGAGCGCTTGACTGGCAGTCAAGAGGTTCGTGGGTTCAAGTCCCATCGCCTCCACCAAAGTGCCTGGTAGAAGACCTATCGGGACGGTCACTTGGCCCGAAGATGTCGGTTGAACGCCAAGCGGATCAGCTTGCGGCCCCGAGTACTTCCGAGGACGGCCAAGCCTTTGCGTTTGGCGTCTATCTGCACCCGCGCGCAGACGTCGGCCGTGATCGCGAGGCTTGCATGACCCAGGACCGCCGATACGACCTCAAGGGCTGAAGTGGGATCCGGGGGGTCCCATGCGCCGTTGAACGCGTCGCCGACCCACCCGGCGACGTCAGAGAGGCGTCCTCGACGTCCAAGGCGAAAGGGCCTGATGCAGCAGCGAGAAGCGCACCCGCTCTTGCTCCAAACGGATGCCCGGTCCATACAGCCCCTCTACGAGGTCGCGGTAAAGCGACGCCTCGTCGGCAGCGAGGTGCGGAAGGGCCCGGCTGGTCGGGGCCGGTTCGACGACCCACTGCTCGGCGTGAGCGAGCAGTGTGTCGGCGTCCATGAGCATCGACCGGGCGGATTCGAATCGACTCCGAAGGTGGTTGAGGATGTCGAAGCCGTGAGTGTCGATGTCGCCCCAGTAGACGATCTCCGAGTCCTGCAGCCAGGGCAAGTCCCCAAGTGTGGTCAAAGTGAATCCGGAGCCGAAGATGACGATCGAGTCAACCACCTCAGGGAACGCCAGATAGGTCACCTCGTTTTCCACCACAAAGACCGTGGTGACGTCGGGCGCCAGTTCGGCCAGCTCATCGGTCCGAAGCATCAGCTCGGTGACGCCTGAGGGAAGACCCGACAGGCTCCGACCGAGCAGCCGGAACCGGGTGTACCCCGGTTTGGGGAGGAACCCGAAACGGCGGGTGAAGTCGGTTCGGGGCCAGGAGTGGTCGATGCGATCGGGTGGCAGCACAGCGGTCAGCAGCTTGTCCAGCAGCTTGCGGTGCCCCTCCACGAATTTCGTGTCCACGCCTGGGACGTCTATCTGGCGCAGATAGAGCCCACAGTTCGGATGGGTCGCTATCCACTGCACGGTGGTGAGCACCTTGTCCCAGACGTCCCGGTGGTTCAGAGCGACCAGTGGGATGACCGGCGACCCATGGCGAGGCCGCCGGAATGCGCTGTCGGGTCTGTTCGAGGAGGCTGTCGAGGGCCCGAACCTCGCTCGTCCGGTCCAGTAGATCGCAGAGCTGCTCGAAGGAGTCGATCCGTATCCGGGCCGGTATCCGGTTGACGCCCACATTGCGGCCTCGGAGCGTCCGGTACTCAACGGAAAATGACCCTGTGGCGCGGACACGGGCATCTCGTTCGAATTCGGCGGTCCACTTCCGGGTCTCGTCAAAGAGGTCCAAGAGATCCCTGGCACTGGGACCCCTGACCGGGAGAATGATCGACGCCCATTGCGTCACCCGCGGCATAGGCCCGGAGGTAGCGGCCGGTGTCCCACCGCTTCTGCAGCGTCGATACCAACTGCTCGACATTGGTCCAAGCCCGGGTCGACGAGCTCACGCTCGACCCACGACCCTGCGCTGCGTCAGCGTCGGTGTCTCCGGCTCGCCAACGTCGCGGTCCAGGCGGCGGCGGCGGTACTCGGCGATGGTGAGGGATTCCAGCCGCGAATAGTTGCCATTGGGATTGTCGACGAATCCGACCGCCGACACGTGTGGTTCGATCACGTGGATCTTCTGCAAAGGGGTCACGATCAGCAACTGCAGACCGAGTCGGGTGAACAGGCCGAGGGCGTAGCGGGTCGACACCTCTGAGCCGCGGCTGAATGCCTCGTCGATGACCACGAAGCGGAACGCTTTGGAGCGCTCAGCCCCCCAATCCAGCTTGAACTGGTATGCCAATGACGCAGCCAGAATCGTGTACGCCAACTTCTCCTTCTGGCCTCCGGACTTCCCGGCCGAGTCGGTGTAGTGCTCATGCTCGCGATCGTCGTCGCGCCAGCGCTCAGAGGCGGAGAACACGAACCATTGCCGCACATCAGTGACCCTGCGGGTCCAGTTCCGGTCCAGGTCAGTCATGCCTTCGCGGCCCTTGAAGCGGTCGATGATCTGCTTGACTTGGAGGAACTTCTGTTCCGAATACTGCTCGCTCTGTCCGCCACCGACGACGTCGTCGGTACAGGCCCGCAGCTCGGTTCGAAACTCTCGTACATCGGTGTTTGGAGTGTGGTCGGGAACCAGGCGGATGTACCTGCCGTCGTTGTAGTCGATGTCCACCAGCGAGCCGTTGATTGTCTCGATCCGGTCCCGAATGAGCTTCTCTTGCTTGTTGAGCTGGGCGGAGAAGCCGGCGATGTCCCTGATGGTGTTCTGATTGAGGTAGTCCTTGAACTCCTGCTCGAATCGGGGCAGGTCGTCCTCGGCCACCCGCCGGTGGAGCTGGCGGTACTCGGCCCCGGCTTCGACAGAGACGTCGAGGTCGGACGGTTTCCTGCGGATACAACGTCCGGAATTGGCCCATCAGGGCAATGATCCGCTGCCCCACCCGATCTGGCTCGACAGTGCTTTCGACTGCTCCTCGCGCGAGATGTCGAGTCAACGGCCTGATGAGCGTCGGCGATCGCCGCCGTGTCGGTAAGTCATCTGCCCGAGCTACTGGCGCCAGGAGGACATCGATCGCCTCGAACGTCTCCGCAGCAACTTCGGCCGCCCGTGGGTCGGACAGAATGCGCGTCGACCCGGGCCAGCTCCTCCTCGGCCGACTCGCTGCTGCGATCTCGGCACCGCCCTGCTGCCTCTGCAGATGTTCGAGCGTTCCATCGCAGTCGCCGATCTGCTTCCTGATCCGCTGCAACTCCTCGGTGAGAGCCGCCAGCTGGTTGGACGCGGCCAGAATCCGCTCCTGCTCGGCGCTCGAGGTCTGCGATCGCGTTGACCAGAGCTTCCCAGTCGAGATCTTCCCAGCGCATGTACTCGTCCAGGCTGGCGAGCGATTGGAGCTGCCCGAATACCGCCGACTCGTCCTCTGTCCAATCCTTCGACGGCCGCCGATAGCCGGACTGGCGTCGGTGGAGCGCGCTGGCGTGCGCGATCAGGGCGTCGATCTTCTGCTGGTTGCTCCAGCCGAGCACGTACTCCCGGCGGTCGTCGATCCGGCGGCGGTCGTCCTTCTCGTGGCGTTCCCGGTCCTTGATCTGCCCGGCCCGGGTGACCGCCTTGCCGGGGCGCGGAATTCGGCGATGGTGTCGACGCAGGCATGGTTGGCCCGGCGGCCCAGCTCGCCTATAGCCACGTCTCGAACCCCGAGTCCGGCTTGATCTCGAGCATGTCCGACAGCAGCGGGTGGCCCGTCCGGCGCTCCGGCGCGGCTGCGCTGCCGTCACGTGTCAGGCACCCGGTAGTAGACGACCCGGGCTCCGAGGTGGCGCTCGTCGATCCACGAGGCGACCGCTCGTAATGCCGGTTGGGAACCAGCAGCGACAGGGCAAAGTTGTGCAGCACCCGCTCGGCCGCCCCTTCCCATTCGGAGGCGTCCGCCCGGACCTGGATCAGCTCGCCGGCGAAGGGGAGTCGTCGGCGTCGATGGTCAGGTCGGCGCACAGCCGCTGGCCCGCAGCTCCAGGCTGGTGCTGGGCATGTTCTGGCGGGATTCGAGGCTGCGCAGCTCGGCGTTGATCGCCTTGGCGTCCTCGTCGATCTGGCGCATGTCGAAACTGTTCGTCGGTGAGACTGGTTCTGGACCTCGGCCTGCTCCTGCTCGAGCTCGGTTCGCGGACCGCCGGCTCGCTCCCTGGCGGCGGCGAACTGCACGGCGCTGCCGACCGGTCGAGGCCCGCCCCCTCCAGCAGACTGGTTGAAGCGCTCGAACTTCGCCTGACGGCCGGGTTTCTCCCGCTCGTGGCGCTCGATCTCCGTCTCCGATGGCCGCCAGCCGGTCGCCGCCGCTGCCTGCGATCTGGATGTTGAGGCTGGTCTCCTCAGTGCGCAGCGCTCGCCAGCGCGGAGCTCTGCGCTGCCAGTTCGGTGTCGATCTCCTCGAGCCGGGCCGTGAGCTCCTCGATCGGCGCTGTAGCAGCGAGCGGGTGCGCTCGGCGAAGTAGTAGGGCACGGCCTCCTGCTGGCGGCCGATCGTGGCGAGACGGTCGCCCAGCCCGTCGTAGGCGTCGAGGCGCCGATCAGCGGCGTCCGAGCAGTTCGAGCTGGTTGCGGGCCCGCACCACGGCCTCGTGGGCCCGGGTCAGGTTCTCGAAGTGCTCGACCAGCGAGTCGATGTGGGCCTTGGTGTCGAAGGGCTCGAGCATGTGGCTGCGGACGAAGTCGTTGAGGTTGTCGACCGCCTTCATCGACACGGTCTGGTGGAACAGCTCCATGGCCTGTTCGGACTCGATGCCGAGCCGACGGCGGAAGTCCTTGCCGTAGTCGGGGAAGGTGTCGTAGGTCCGAGCCCCGATATCGCGTAACCGGCGCTTGAGCCCGGCTAGCTCCGTCCCGAAGTCGGAGAAGTTGGCGGTGATGGACAAGGTCGGTGTCGGCCACGACGAAAAACCGCTCGGGCTGGCCCTGGCCGGCTTCGCGGGCCCGGAACACCTGGGCCAGGGTGACCGTGGTGCCGATAGTCGACGTTGGCGAAGACGCCGAGGATCACGGAGAAATGGCGGGTGTCGCGCAGTCCCACCGGGCGGGACGCTCCGGTCGTCTCGTTGCGCTCGGACTTGTAGTGCCCCTCCACGTAGGACCGTAGGTCCCGCTCGCGGGTGTCGGCGCCGGCCGCCCGGTTGTAGGAGATCTTGTGGGCGGGTAGCAGCAGGGTGGTGATGGCGTCGACCAGGGTGGACTTGCCCGATCCGATGTCGCCGGTCAGCAGGGCGTTGCGGCCCCGACGTCGAAGGTCCACACGTTCTTGTCGAACGTGCCCCAGTTGTAGACCTCGAGCCGCTGCAGGCGGCACCGGGCAGGCGGTCCGGCTGGATGCCGTCGAGGTCCATGAGGCTGAACAGCTCCGAGACATCAGCCTTCGCTCCCCGATGCGGCTCAGCTCGTCCAGGTACTCGTCGAGCCGGGCGTCGAAGTCGGCGAGCCACTGCCCGTCGACGTACGCCTTGAGGATCCGGCGGACCTCGAACAGGTCCTCCTCGCCGCGCAGGCGGCGGAGGAAGCCCATGTCGACCACCTGGTTGATGTTGGTGTCGATGTTGTCCACCAGCCGGGCCTCGTTGGTCGACTCGGGCAGGAACAGCCGGAGCATCTCCACGATCTGGTCGCGGCTGAGCATCAGCCGGGTCTCGGAGCTGCTGGCGTCGAACTCGGCCAGCCGCTTGCGCAGCAGCGCCAAGAGGACACTGACATGGAATGACAGGGTCCGCCGGGCGACGAGCCGGGGCAACTCGACCCCGTCGTCGACCGGCACGGCTGCGCAGGTAGGCGTAGCCCTCGGCCTCGTCCACGACCACTTGGAGCCCCAGCACCGCACGTAGTCGCTGACCTGGTTGCGCAGACCGAGCAGGAGCGCCCAGGCTTCTCGTGGGTGTCGCGGTAGACGGGACCCTTCATCAGGTTGATCACCACCACCGACAGCTCCGACGGCCCGGCGACGCTGGTACATGTATCGATCATCGCTCATCGGCGCCTCCGATCCGGTCGCGGCTGAAGCTGACCCTGCGGCAGCTCGGCCACCCGGTCGACCTCCTCGGCGGTCCACGTGATCTGTTCCCGCTGCTCCTCGTCGAAGACCACCGCCAGGCCCGGCTCGATCAGCGAGAGATAGCCGACCAGCTCGGCCAGTCCCTGCTCCAACGGGCCCCGGCCACGACCTCGCGCAGGCCGACCTGGTCCCGCGGCCCGAGCGCCCAGACCCGCGGAGCAAGTCGTCGCGGTCGACGTACATCTGGCTCACAGGGCCGACGAGTCGAAGTCGTCGACCCTGCTTGCACCTGAGCCGCTCTCGATGGCGGTGCGGTCGGGCGACGGTACAGGGTCGTTCGGTCGGCAGGTCCGACCGAGACACCGGTGTCGTCCATCTCCATGGTCACGCGGGTTGCTGAGGTCCCGGACCTTTAGGGCCTTGGCCTCGATGCTGCGCAGCAGGTCGAACACCCGCCGGTTCTCCAGCCACACCTGGTCGTCGAGGAAGCGGCGCAGCTGCTCGGACAGCAGCCGGACCGTGGCCTGGGTCCGCTCGCTGGCGTCGATCCAGTCGAAATGGATGCGGGCCAGGCGATCGTCCTGGTCGGTGATGTCGTCGATCTCCTGTAGCCGCTCGAGCAGATCGGTGAGCTCGGCCTGGCGCTGGTGGGACAGCAGGAAGTCGTAGAACGCCTGGAAGCTGCGGCCCTGGTCGGACTCGGCGATGCTGTTGCGGCTCCCCAGCGCCTCGTCGAGGAGGGCGCCCTTGGACCCGTCCAGCCGGCGATCTGCTGGCGCAGGTTGCGGTCGAGGCGCCGGAAGTTCTCCTCTACCTCGCGGAAATCCGACAGCAGCTCGCGGGCGGTGCGAGAGAACTGCTGGTAGCGGTCCCGCTGGCTCACCGGGTCGAGCACCATCACCTCGCCCCGCTCGGCCCGGGCGATCTCCTCGTCGATCTCGGCCCGGCGACGCCGCAGCTCGACCAACCGGCGTTCCGGATCGTCGTCCGCGCCGAAGACCATCTGGCGCAGCAACTCGAAAATGGTGTTCAGCCGGGACTCGGTCCCGATGAACTCCCTGGTGCGCAGGTCGTCCACCCATCGCAGCGCCTTCTCGACCGCAGGGGCCACGTCGTAGCGGGCCTCGTCGGAGCCGGGCGGGTAGAACTTCCGTAGCCATCCGCGGTCCGGTGAGGCCCAATCGTCCAGATACGCGGACGCCGGTTTCGGGAATCTGTCCTCGCCGAGACGCTGGTTGAGTGCATACAGCTCCTCGTCGAGCTCGCTGGCCAATGCCGATGCGGCGGCGTCTCCGGCGTTGCGGTCCACGAAAACACGACCGAGGAAACTCAGCACGAGTGCCACGTTGTGCGACCGGAGGAGTGCCCAGGCCGGGTGGTGCGTCCGAAGCTCGTCTATTTCGTCGTATTTCATGCTTGGGCTACCTCGGGGAACCCGGTCGGTGACGGGAGGCTCGGACCGGATATAAGCAGAGACTATGACCCGGGTGTGACACCCGAAGAGGCCAATTCGACCAACCTGTGTCAAACGAACGGGTGAGGCAGATCGGATATCCGTTCATTAGCGGCTCGGATTTCCGACGGACCCGACGAGCTGCGGTCGGACGGGCGGCAGTTGATTGCGACCGACCCCGAGCCGCTCAAGTCCCTCGCTCAGCTCGAGTCATCCGCTGCCGTTGCCCGGCTGGTCCCTTGCGGGCAGGTGCTCTCCGCCGAGGTCTCACCGACGCCGCAAACCAGGTTGCCGTCAAGGTCAAGTGCGCTGAAGCCGCTGGCCACCCAGCGACGTGGTTGGCGGCGTCCCGACCCCGGAGCCCGGCGAGCGCACGGGAGTTATCCCCTGCCGTGGCACAGCGTGGCACATCGTGGTACAGTGTGCGGCGTGACTGATCACTACACCTTGCGGCTCGCACCGGGCACGAGACGGCGGCTCACCGAGCGGGCCCGCCGCGCCATCTGCCGGAACGGACCCTGGCGCAGCGCTACGTCGAGGAGGGGCTCCGGCACGATATGCACCCGCTGATTCATTTTCTCGATGGCCCCAGCGGACGACGTGCCAGCCTGATCGGCCGCGGGCTGGACGTTTGGGAGGTCATCGCCACCGTCCGAGACAACGACGCGTCGATCCCTCTGGCGGCACAGTATCTCCAGGTCCCCGCGGGACTGGTGGAAGCCGCCGCGGCCTACTACGGCGAGTACCGCAGCGAGATTGATGGTGAGATAGAGAGCAACGAGTCCGAGTACGAAAGGGGTCGCGCCGCCGCCGCCGCCGGTGAGCAAGCACTCCGTGTGTGAAGGCTCTCCTGGACGAGCACCTCTCGCCGCAGATAGCGGTGATATTCCGCGACGCGGGCTATGACGTCTTTGCCGTCGCCGAGCGTAGCGACCTCGTCGGAAGTATCGACTCGACCCTCCTCGAGGTCGCGACCGGCGAAGGGCGCGCCGTAGTCACCAGCAACGTCGAGGACTTCCGGCCGCTCGCCGCTGAGCGGCTTGCGCAGGGACGGATGCATTGCGGTCTGATCTTGGTACCCACGAAGCGGTCCCGCACTCGCGCTGCCACCGCGGCGCTCGCAAGAGCAATCGAGAAGGTGCTGCACGACCATCCCGACGGGCTGCCAGGAAGCGAGCGATGGATCGGGCCGCTGCGGAGCCAGTGATGGCCGCGCGTCGTGGGCTGATCCTGCGCCAACTCCGCTTCAGCTTCACCAGCGGGGCACTGCGCAGAGCGAGTCGACAAGGGCGGGCCGAAAGCTAGCGGCGGAGAAGGAAGCAGCGGCGCCGGGAGCGGTCCTGATCCGAGGTAGATCGCCCGAATCGTCGCCGGTTCGGCGGGCGGAGGAGAAGCCCGGTCGAGCCCTGAGCACCCACTCGCGTTCAAGAAGGGCGGCGAGGGGCGCTTCGGGGGTTCGAAAACATAGCGATCACCTCCACGAACACCCCCAACATGACGATGGTTTCGCTCTTCAGGGCATCACGGACCGATCGCTCCGCGTCTAAAGCGTTGACTTGAACCGCTCAGCCCGTGCCACTCGACTACGACCTTGGACTATCCCCTGCCCGCTTCTCGCTGTTGGCCACTCTGCGGTATCAGGGCCCACAGAATGTGAGTCGGCTGGCGCAGTCGGAGGATGTCAGTCAGCCGACGATCACCAAGCTGGTCAATGCTCTCGAGCGCGACGGGCTGGTGGTTCGCCGTCCCGACCCAACTGATGGTCGAGTCTGTGCGGTGCATCTCTCAGCGAGCGGGCGGGCCTTGGTTCGTCGAGCGCGCTCTCGCAAGATCGCCTATGTCGAGTCCGTCATCGTTGGGGTGGATGCGAGCACCGTGACCGCCCTGGCTGGTGCGCTCGATCGAGGTACGACAACAAGTGAGGGGTCCCACCAGACCAGAGCCTGCGTCCTGTGCCCTTCGGTCACGGCAGCCAGATCGGCCCTGGGGCTGTACCCACCCTCTGCCACCTCGGGTCCGGTACCGAGGTCCTCAGCCGTTCGGGGCCCGGATCGGCGTAGGACCGACCGAACGACGTTCGGGCCAACCCGCTGAGCCGGAGCCGCGGGTTCGATGCCACCACGCGTAGATCCGTGCCACTCCGTACCACGCTGCGCTGAAGGTGCCGACGAAGAATCCGACCGGCCAGTTCATCTCGTAGGAGCTGGCGAGGGCCGCCCACACGGTGAGCAGGGCGATGGCGACCGAACGCGCCATGGCGAGACCGGGCCGGTCGCTGAAACAGCGGGCGGCGGCGGGCGGTCCGATCATCAGGGTGAAGATCAAGAGCGCCCCGACGACCGGCACGGTCATGGTGGTGGCGCACGCCAGGACCACCAGGAACGCCATCTCGGTGCGATGCGGCCGGATGCCCCGGGCCGCCGCGATCTCCGGAGCGATCGAGGTGAGCATCAGCCGTCGATAGAGGGCGGCGACGGCGAGGACGCAGACCAGGCCCAGGACGGCCACCGGCAGGATCTTGCTCGAGCTGACGCCGAGGATCTCGCCGAAGAGGAGCGAGAAGATCTGCGGCTCGTACTCGGTGCTCTGGCTCAGGAACGCGGCACCGAGGGCCAGCATCATGACCAGGGCCAGGGCGGTCACCACGTCGGCCCTGCCCCGCCGGCTGAGCGACCCGATGCCCGAGCGCGGCCAGAAGCGAGAAGACGCCCAGGCCGATCGAGGGGGTTGATGCCGATGAGATTGGCGCCGGCGGCGCCGGCGAATGCGCCGTTGGGGATGGCGTGGGCCGGGAAGGCCGAGCCCCGCAGCACGACGAAGAAGCCGACCACGCCGGCGACGATGGCCACGATGGTGCCCACCTCCCAGGCATTGGCCATGAAGCCCGAGAACATCAGACGCCCCGCAGCGACCGGCTGTCGCGTCCGCGGTCGGGCTGGACTGGCACCCAGGGTGGGCCGGCCTGCCGTCACGGCGGCCGACGAGTCGGCGGACGACGGAGAGGCCGGAGGCGAGGTAGAGGAAGAACGACGATGGCCACGATGAAGAAGCTGACGGGGAGACCCTGGCTCGACGGGTCCCAGTAGGCGCTGTCGTAGGCGAAGAGGATGCCGAGCCACGTCGTCGACGATCCCGAAGCAGCAGGCCAGCACCATCGCGGTCCGCAGGCTCCGGGTGAGGCGCAGGGCGGTGGCGGCGGGTCCGATGAGGAGCGCCGTCGAGAGGATCGACCCGATGGCGATGGAGGACAGGCCGACCGAGACGGCCAGGGCGAACATGAACAAGAGGCCGACGACGCGCAGGCGGATGCCCCGAGCCGAGGCAAGCTCCGGGCTGACCGAGCTCAGGAACAGCGGCCGGTAGATCACGCCCACGATGACCAGCGTGGCCGCACTGAGGATGACGACGATGGGAACGATGGACTGGTCGATGGTGAAGATCGACCCGAACAGGATCTGCTGGGTCGCTCCGGTCGTCGCGCTCCTGGTGGTGTCCAGATAGAGGAACAGCGCCGACAAGCCCGGTGGCGGCGCCGAGCACGATCCCGGTCGCCACGTCCCGGACCCGTGCCCGTTCGACCCCGATCAGCTCCATCGCACCCCCGCCGACGATCCCGCCGCCGATGAAACCGGTGAGAGGGCTGAGCCCGAGGAGGAAGGCGCCGGATCCTCCCGTGGTCGCGACATCGGTCAGCGCGTGGCCGGCGAAGGACTGGCTCCTGACCACGGTGAAGATGCCGACGATCGCCGAGACGAGCGCGGCGACCGCCCCGATCACGGCCGCGGTGTGGACGGGCCCGCTGGAGAAGAAACCGGGTTCGAAGAGAAGGTGCATGCGGCCTCAGGAGACCGTCAGGGCAGGGTGATCGGGGATGTCGGGCGCCTCGGCACCGGGCTCGGCCACCACCAGCACCCGGCCGTGCAGCTTCAGCACGTCGACGTGATGTCCGTAGAGCTTGCTCAGGACCTCCGACCGCACGACCTCGTCGGTGGTGCCGCTGGCCGCCCGTCCCTTGGTCACATAGACGATCCGATCCATGACCGGCAGCAGCGCGTTCATCTCGTGCGCAGAGAGGAGGATCGCCACCTCGTTGTCGCTGGCCACCCGGTGGAGCAGGGCCACGATCTCCTGCACGCTCTTGGGGTCGAGATTGGCCAAGGGCTCGTCGAGGAGGAGCAGTTTGGGTCGACTGATGAGCGCGTGCGCGATCAGGACCCGCTGCTGCTCGCCTCCCGAGAGGCTCCCCACGCGGGCGTCGGCGAACCGCTCGGCATCGACGTCGTGGAGCATCTTGTCGACCAGCTCGCGCTGCGCCTTGGTGCGCCGCCGGAAGCCGTAGCGCTCCGCATCGAGGCCGAGGGCCACCAGGTCGCGAGCGCGGATGGGGATGTCGGGATCGAGCACCACCTTCTGGGGGACGTAGCCGAGCGAGCGTCCGCCACCCGACAACGGCTCGCCGAGGACGCGGACCTGGCCCGTGTCGGGCCGCTGCAGTCCGAGGATGACGCGCAGGAGCGTCGTCTTGCCGACCCCGTTGGACCCGATCAGCCCGGTGAACTCCCCCTTGCGGATCTGGAACGAGACGCCGTCAAGGATCGGTCCGGCCGGAAAAGGAGACGCCGATGTCCTCGACCTCGAGGACGGGGGCGTCGATCACAGGTGCTCCGTCGATGTCCCGTGCACGACGGCGCTCCTGATCGCCGCCACCTCGGCGACCATCCAGGACTGGTAGTCGTACCCCGGGGTCGGCATCGTCTCGTAGACGCCGACGACCGGCACGCCGGCAGCTTGCGCCGTCTGTCTGATCGAGGTCGTGAGCGAGTCGACCACCTGCTCGTTGTAACAGAAGACCTTCACGTCGTGCTTGGTGAAGAAACCGTTCTCGAGCGTGATGTCCTCGGGCGCGGGATCGACTCCGTTCATGATGTCGGCCTGGAAGACGAACGGGGTCAGGTTCTTCATGCCCATGGCGGTCGAGGAGGTAGTCGGCAACCGGTTCGGTCGTGGCGACCGGGGTCCCGGCGTACTTCGCCTTGAAGGCGGCGATGGCGCTGAACCAGGGCTTGAGCGACTTGTCGAAGGCTTGCAGTCTCGCCTGGAAGTACGCCCGGTGACTCGGGTCGAGCTCCGACGAGATCGGCCGCCATGACCTTGGCGACGGCCGGCATCGTCTTCGGGCTGTACCACAGGTGCGGGTTGGGGGTGCTGTTGGGAAGCCCGAGGACCTTCTGGGCCACGATGACCTTGCGACTGGGGTTCGGCGAGGCCGACTCGATGTCGTTCATGAAGCCGTCGTAGCCCACGCCGTTCTGCACGATGAGCTCGGCATGGCTCACTTCCTCGGCCACGCTCGTGCTGGCCTCGAAGGTGTGGGGGTCGGTGTTGGGGTTGTTGAGGATGGAGGACACGTTGACGTACGCGCCCCCGATCTGGCTGAGCACGTTGGCGTACTCGTTCTCCGCGCCGACCGCGTTGATGACGCCCGACTTGGTCGCTGCTGGCCGAGGCGCCCAGGGCCACCGCCGACGAGGAGGAGAGCGATGCCCAGCACCGGCTGCCGTTGCGGTGCGCCTTGCGAGAGACCGCGATCGGCTGAACTGACGCTGACGCTCGAGGTGAACCGACCATGGCGCGAAACATAGAACGGGACTGAGTCTCATTACAACTGAGACTTGGGATACGCTGAACGCAGGTGAGCTGGCCGGGCGAGCACGACGGTGGTCGTGCACGAGGTAGAACCGAATGGGAGACGGAGTGTCGCTGAAGTCTGCGGCAAGTGACGACCTGCACGACCTCGTCGAGGTGCGGCTGAGACGAGCTGATCTGCGCTATACGTCTGGTCGACGAGCCATCGTCGAACTTCTGGCATCCCACGGCCATCCGATGAGCATCTCCGACATCGCCGCAGAGCTCCCCGAAGTACCGAGAAGCTCCGCCTACCGGCACCTGTTCGATCTCCAAGCGGTCGGGCTGGTCCGGCGCATCGCCGCCAGCGACGAGTTCGCTCGGTTCGAACTGGCCGAGGACCTCACCGAACACCATCACCATCTGCTCTGCACGAGCTGCGGCCGGGTCATCGACGTGACCCCGACGCCGGCATTCGAGCGGACGGTGGCCAAGATGGTGCAGGAGCTGGCTGCACAAGCAGGGCTTCGACCCGACCTCTCACGCGTTGGATGTGATGGGCCACTGCTCGAACTGCCGGTGATCGGTTCACCTAGACCTGGAGCAGCCGAGTGACGATTTCAGCCAGTGCGGGTTGGCGCCTCGTCACGCAGCGCGTCAAGTGCGGCGAGAACACTTTCATGCGTCGAATTGTGCGGTGGTTCAGGGCGAAGCGAGGCCAGCCACGCATCCGTCGAGCCTCGGGCCAGCATCGCCCGAATCGCGCCCTGAGTCAGTGAAGAGACGTTCAGTCCGGCACGCCGCGCCGCTTCTGCCAGCCCGTCGGGAACGTGGACATTGATCCTCGCCATGCACACACTTATACACAATCGGCGCGGCAACCTTGGGAGTTCGTGTGCATCGGGACTGGCAACGTTGTCATCTGTCGATACCGAATCAGTGCCCCAAGAGACTGTCGTCTACTTCTCCAGATTCAGTGCCACCGCTTCGCGGACGAGGTTCTTCAGAGCCTTCTCGTTGATCTTCTCACCCTCCTTGATATCGATCGCCCGCCGTACCCTCCCGTCGAGGCTGGAGTTGAAGAGACCGGTCGGGTCCTTGAGAGAAGCGCCTTTGAAGAACGTCAACTTGACCGCACTCTTGTAGGTCTCACCGGTGCAGATGCCCCCACTGCGGGACCAGACCGGGACTCCGGGGTTCGTGGGTTTCACCCACTTCCACTCCTCGACGATGTCCGGATCGGCTTGTGTGATGATCCGTCGCACCTCGCTGAGCGTCTTGCCGCGCCAGTCGCCCAACTCCTTGATCCGTTGGTCCATCATTTCGGAGGCATCGGTCATGGTCTTCGCCTTCCTTCTTCCATCGATTCACGGATACCCGGTTGAGTCTCACCCGCGCACCGCTTCCAGTTCGAGTACGGCGAGGATCTCGGGGTCGGCGAGCAGTTCGATGCCGGCTATGCGCCCCGCACGCACGGTGAAGCCGAACACCGCCATGGGCCGGCCGCCGACCGACACCACCGCTCCGGCCAAGCCGTCGACCAACGTCAGCCTGGCGGCTTTCGCCCCGCCGGCGAAGACTCGAGCGACCGCATCAACGCCGCGCATCTCCTCGCTCAGCGCCGGGGCGCCGGCGCTCGCTCGGGCGGCGGCCATCTCGACCGACACGGCGTCGGCCCTCAGCACCACGTCGGGGTCGAGCAGGCGCAGTAATCCCGCGAAGTCGCCATGGCGGGCCGCGGCGAGGAAGGCGGCGACGACCTCGCGTTGGGTGGCCGCGGACGTGTCGGGTACGGCCGGGTCCGACTGCACCCGCCGCCGGGCCCGACTGGCCAGCTGCCGGGCGGCGACCGAGGTCCGTCCCACGATCGGGGCGATCTCCTCGAAGGGGACGGCGAACATGTCGTGCAGCACGAAGGCCAGCCGCTCGGCCGGCTCGAGGGTGTCGAGGACCACCAGCAGCGCCAGTCCTACCGAGTCGGCGAGAAGCGCCTCCTCCTCGGGGGAGGTCGCGGCGACCGGTTCGGCGGTTGGGTCCGGCGAGACACCCTTCCCTTCTGGCCCGGGAGCGCAGCATATCCAGGCAGATCCTGGCCACCACGGTGGTGAGCCAGCCGCCGAGGTTGTCCACGGCCTCGGCGTCGGACCGGTGGAGCCGCAACCAGGCCTCCTGGACGGCGTCGTCGGCCTCGTGGCTCGAGCCCAGCATCCGGAGCGCCACCGCCCGGAGGCGGGCCCGGTGGGCCTCGAATTGCTGGGCGAGCAGGTCGGTGTCGTTCACGGTCACATCCTCGGGTTCGTGGTCGTCATACCTCTTGACGACACCCACCCGGTCAATGTGACCCGTGACCTTAGGAGCACCCGTGACCAGCTCTTCCACCGAGGGAATCAAGACCGTGCTTCATCCCGTCTCCGACCTGGAGAGCGCCAAGGCCGTCTACACGGCACTGCTCGGCCAACCCCCTCAGACCGACGAGCCCTATTACGTCGGCTTCGATGTCGCCGGCCAGCACATCGGCCTTGTGCCGGGTGGCGGTCCGCAGCACCTGACGTCGCCGGTGACCTACTGGCACGTGCCCGACATCGAGGCCAAGCTGGCAGAGGTGACCGCCGCCGGTGCCACGGTCAAGGATCCCGCCGGCGAGGTCGGCGGCGGCCGCCTGGTGGCCACCGTCACCGACCCGGACGGCAACGTGCTCGGTCTCATCCAGGACAAGTAAGCACCGACCCCACGGGGCCGGCCAGCCAGCCGCAGTACGGCGGCCAGCCCGGACTCAACGCGTCAGACGACGCTTGCTCGGCTCCCGCGGCTGGGAACGGGCGGGTCGCCTCGAGCGCGGCGTGGGCTGGGTCGCCGCACAAGGGGACCCGGACTTTGTCGACTCATCGGGGCCCCAGCTGGCGTCGAGGAACGCCTGCAGTAGGCGCCGGCATCCGCCGCAGCCATCGCCGGCACGACAGTTGGCCGTGATGTCGTCGACGCTCCGGGCTCCAGACGCGATCGCCGATCGAATGGCCCAAAGGGTGACCGTCCTGCAGTGACAGACGAACATGGCGTCACCGTTCTACCTCTCGCGGCGCACCACTTCGGGAATACCTGAGCGGAAATCAGCTCGGTCCGCTGACCCGGGGGCGCGGCGCGGCGCACGGCGGGCGGCGGCGCCGCGGCGCTAGCTCGAGTTCGGGCGTTCTCCGCGGCTGGCGCGAGGGAAATCGCTCCAATGGTGGAAAAGGGAGATGAGCCGGGCGATGACCGGCGCCCGGTGGTACCAACGGGAACCCGCCGGGTGTACGTGGGTCGGCGAATGCTTCGAGACGTACCTGGCGCTGTGCAGAGCGTCGGCTGCGACCATCGGGCTCAGCGCCAGCCGAAGCGCGGGAATCGCCTCATCCAACTCCCAGGAGATCTGCGGGCGTATGACCGTCATCAGGTCGGCCAACTCGCCGTCGAAGTCCATGCCGGTGTTCAGGTACATGCCCTGGACCCCGCGGGACATCCTCTCCAGGCCCTCGATTCGCTCACGGCGTTCGATCGGATCCGCGCCGAGCCGCTCCCCCACTGCCGCGACCGCCGGGATTTCAGCCGCCGCTGTGGCGACATCGACCAGGGCGGATTCGCGGGTCGTGATGCGCCGAACGAGCTCCTTGCCCAAGATGCCGTACTCGGCTCTGTCCTCCACGCCGGACCCCGCGTGGGCCTTCATCTGCGCGTAGAGATCCGTGATCTTGCGATCTTCCAGCTCTAAGAGGTCCAGCGAGCTTCCCTGACGCTCCTCGCCGTGCACCGTCGCTTGTGACATTGACCTAGCTCCTTCATCGCGATCGCAGGACGACCAGGCACCCCGCCCGGCCGTCGTCCTCGGCGATTCCTTGCCTGATACCCAAATTCGGAACGACAGAGCGGGAATTCGAAATTCGGAGCGACAGAACGCGAATTCGACTCGGCGTTCTTGGGACCGTCGGCGTGCGCCCGGCGCCTCTCGGCCGTGCGTAGTGCTCGCCGCTCGTCCCCCGCCTCAGACAACTCCAACAGGCCCGACGCGAACCGACGAGGGCCGGCCACGTTTCCCGCCGTGTTGCGTCGGGACGGTGCCGCCCACCGGAGAAGCCGGCCAGGGAGTACCCTTTGGGTCCCCTTCGACACCGAGGGTCTCCATTGGGCTCCAGCAGCCCGGCAGTCAGGCGACCCACCCGTGACGAAGTCCGTGCCTCTCGGCATTGCCCAGCAAACCAATACCTCGGCCAACGGCGCGGGGCGCGACACCACCGCTCGCTCGGCGACCCCACACTCCCGTCGTCGCGTGGCCGGCGCCCGCCGCCCGCACGCCAGCTTTGACGCCAGCTTCATCGGTCAGCGGGCGGTGCTCACCATCTGGGGGAACTCGACCTCCTCACCGAACCGGAGTTCCGATCGTTCCTGGCCGCGGTGATCGACTGTGGGCCGGGCTCCGTCGAGCTGGATCTGGGCCAACTCAACTTCATGGACGCTTCGGGATTGCGTGTGATCGCCGATGGAACAGAGCGCTTGAGTCTCCTGGGCCGATTGCTCACGATCCGCTCCCCCTCCAAGACGGTTCTCCGTGTCCTCGAACTCACGGGATTGGCCGACCTGGTGGGTATCGGGCCCACCCAGGCGATCGAACTCGCTCTCAACTGAAATCGTCGGTCGTGTCGGGTACCTACGCGGAGCCTGGAAGCTGGGACTTCCGAACGGACCGCACCCAACTCATCTTTGAGTGTCACTACTGCGGGACCGCGATCGCCCTCGATGACGACATGAGAGATGCCAGTTGGCACCACCAGTCCACCGGCGAGGCGAAGTGCGCGGCCCTGGGCCGATCACTCGTGGACACGGGATGAAGGCAATGGCCGCGCCCGCACGCCTGAGTCCTTGCTGCGGCCGGGTGCGTCCAGGGCGTTCTCCGGGACCCGACCCGTGTTAGCCGTTGGCAGTAGCTGGAGAGAATGACCCGAGGAGGTAACGCGATGAGTGAAGACCGGGCAACTGACGACCTTGATGGCATTCCGGACCCGAAGGCCGTGGCCGATCGTGCTGACGGGAGACCTCCGGAGGAAGCGTCCAGCGCCGACCCGATGGCACAGGCGCAGGCCATCCTCGAAGAATCAGAAGAGCGCATCGCACAAGGTGCTGCGGGCTCGGAGACGGAGTAACGGGTGGACCGGCCGTGAACGGCCGGATCGTGGAGAGGGTCAAGCCTGGGCGTGGTCCAAGAGCCCGGCCGCCATCAGTGCTGCACGGACCTCGTTGATCTCGTCCTCCTCCGCGGCGGCCTGCGGCAGCCGCATGGTCGCGGTCGGGATCCGGCCCAGCAGCGCGAGTGCGAGCTTGGAGCGCAGGGCGCCGTTGCCGGAGCCGCAGATCAGGGTGACGACGGGCAGCACCGAGAGGAACGTGGCCCTGGCCTCTCCCGTTTCGCCGCGGTCGAACTCTCGGATCACCTGCGCGAGTGCGTCGCCGACGAGGTGCCCCGCCATGCTGACGAGCCCGACGGCGCCGATCGCGAGGAAGGGCAGCAGCAGATCGTCGTCCCCGCTGTAGTAGGCGAGTCCGGTCTCCGCGATGGCCCGGGTGGCCCCCGGGACGTCGCCCGTCGCATCCTTGACCGCCACGATGCGGGGGTGCTCGGCGAGCCGCCGCAGCGTCGCCGGTGAATACCGGACCACCGACCGGCCCGGGACGTCGTAGAGCATGACCGGCAGATCCGTGGCCTCGGCCACGGCCACGGTGTGCTGGTAGATGCCCTCCTGGGACGGCCGCGAGTAATAGGGCGAGACGACGAGCAACCCGTGCGCCCCGGCGTCGGCGGCCTGCTCGGCCATGCGGACGGCATGCTGGGTGTCGTTGGACCCCGCCCCCGCGACCACGACCGCCCGGTCCCCGATGGCCCCCACGACCGCCCGGATCAGGTCGGCCTTCTCCGCGGCGTGGGTGGTCGGCGCCTCCCCCGTCGTGCCGTTGAGGACGACGCCGTCATGGCCGTGCTCGACCAGGTGCGCCGCGAGCGAGGCCGCAGCATCGAAGTCGACGGACCCGTCGCCCGCCATCGGCGTGACCATCGCCGTGAGCAGGGAGCCGAACGGGCGGGCGGCGGTCTCGGCCATGACCCCACACTACGGTCCGCCACCTGCTCGAATGCGCTTCGGAGCGGCCTCACCCGACGGCCCGGACGGGGCCGGGAGGAGAGTGGCCGGCGGGCGCGGCATCGCCGATTCGGAGATCGGGACCCCTCGCAGCCGCGGGCCTGTCCGGAGACCCCCGTTCCACAGGGCACAATGGGCGCCGTCATCGCCCGCCCCTCCGCCCCGGTCAGGACTGTGCCCATGTTGCTCGTGAGCTTCGACATCGACGGCACCCTGGCCACCGGCGACCCCCCGGGGCCGATCTCGCTCGACATGGTGCGCGAGACGAAGCGACGGGGGTACGTGATCGGGAGCGCGTCGGACCGAACGCTCGCCCACCAGCGCAAGATGTGGGGCAGTGCCGGCATCGAGGTGGACTTCGTGAGCCACAAGCACCACCTGCAGTCGACCCGCGACCAGTACGAATGCACTCGGCTCATCCACATCGGGGACACCTTCGTCGACGAGCACTATGCCCACCTGGCCGGTTTCGAGTTCTTCCACGTCGACTCCCTGCCCGAACCCGGAACGCCCGGCTGGGTCTACTGAGGCGCCGCAGCCTCGGGCCGCACCCTCCCCACCTCGCGACTCAGGGTGCCGGGGCCTCCGCGGCCTGCAGGGCCGACAGGCGCTGCCAGAGGCGATCCACCTGACCGACGAGATCCTCGGGGCTCCCGTCGTTGGTGATCACGAAGTCGGCGACCTGGCGACGGGTGGCCTCGTCGGACTGGCGGGCCATGCGGTTGCGGACGTCGTCGCGACCCGACCCGCGAGCCACCGCCCGCTCCTCACGCTGCGCGGGATCGGCCTCGACGGTGACCACGAAGCGATAGCGGTAGGGGTGGGCGACCTGCCCGAGCGTGCTCTCCGTCAGGACCGCCATGTCCAAGACGGCGATGCTCGAGGGATCCAGGGCCGACAGCTCGTCGACGATCTCCTCGTTGATCGCGGGATGGCTGATGTCGGTCAGACGGGACAGCGCCGCGCCGTCGGCGAAGACGATCTTGGCCAACGCCGGCCGGTCGATGGTCCCGTCAGCAGCGATGATCTGCGGGCCGAAGGCCGTACCGACGGCCGCCTGCGCCCTCCCGCCGGGGGCGAGCACCCGTCGTCCGAGCTCGTCGACGTCGATGATCTGCGCGCCGCGCTCGGCGAGCAGACGGGCCACCGTGCTCTTGCCGGCGCCGATCCCGCCGGTCAGTCCGACGATCAGCACAGTGGCGGGCTGGGCAGGTACGGGTCCGGTTCGTCCGGGCCTAGTTCGTCAGTGCTCGGGCGGCCGGGCGGGACCGTCCGGCCCGAGAGCACCGGCGCCATCAGCCCGTCGACGCCAGGAAGTCGGTGATCAGGCCGGCGAGCACGACCGGGCGATCGCTCTGCACCGAGTGGCCGGCACCGTCCACGTGTTCGACGCGCGCCGATGGCTGCAGCTCCCGCATCTTCGTCTCGTCGTCGTCGTGGACGAAGACCGACCGGCCGCCCCGCACCAGCATCAGCGGGACCTGGATCACCGAGATGTCGTCCCAGAGCGAGGAGAAGTCCAGCGGCTCGCCCCCCTCCCGGCGCAGCCGGTCGTAGCGCCAGGCCCAGCGTCCGTCCTCGAGGCGCTTCGCGTTGTGCAGGACGCCGGGGCGGAAGGACTCGATGGGCCGGCCCGGCACCGCGGCGGCGGTCGCCTGCAGCATGGCGTCGAACGAGTCGTAGATCGGCGGGCCGCCGACGAGCGAGACCGCCCCCCGCTCCTCGGGGGTCATGGCCTGGGTCCGCTCGCCGGTGGCCGGCAACACGTCCACGATGACGGCCCGGCGCACGAGGTCGGGCCAGTGGGCCGCCAGGTGGATGGTGGTCAGGCCGCCCATCGACATCCCGACCACCACCTGGGCCCGCGGGGCGGCCTGCGCCACGACCTCGGCCACCGCAGCGGCGTTGGCCTGGGGGGAGTACTCCTTGTCCTCCCGCCAGTCGGAGTGGCCGTGCCCGGGGAGATCGACGGCGATCAGCGGGCGGTCGAGGGCCATGGCGACGGAGTCCCAGGTGTGGGCGTTCTGACCGCCCCCATGGAACAGCACGAGCTCGGGCTCCCCGCTCCCCCATACGAGCGCGCTCACCCGCTGGTCCGGCGCCACCGCATAGGAACGCCGGACCACCTCGGGGCGGCCCTTCCAGGGGATGCCCTCGTACTCGGCATAGGTCTGGAGGAAAGCCAGCTCGTCGTAGTCTGCAGCCTCGTCGTCGGTCATCACCATGGGATGCTCACCGTCCTTTCGAACTCTTCGGCCGGGCGTCTGCCTCGCGGCGAAGCTCGACGGACCGTTCCCGCATACGTTCGCCCCGCTCGACCCACTCGTCGCGGAACGCGGCGATGCGAGCCAGCCGGTCATCCATCTTCTCGATCAACCGGCGTGTGGGCCTCGATGGCGTCGTCGAGGAGGGCCAGCCGCCGGACGGTCGACGCACCGGCCAGCCGGGCGTTGCGGGCCCGCTCGACCGCATCCTCGGACTCGAGCACGATACGGATCTCCGCCAGGGTGAGGCCGAGCAGCTCCTGGAGCTCGCGGATGTGGACCACCCGTTCGAGCTCGGCCGGGAGATACAGCCGCTCCCCGGAGTAGAGGTGATCGATCGGCTTGACGATGCCGAGCTCCTCCCAGTAGCGGAGCGTGCGCGTCGTGAGTCCGGCCCGCTTGGCCAGCTCGCCGATCCGCAGCGGCGGCGCTTCCGCGCTCACCGACGGGGTCGCTCACAGGACGGCCACCTCCCCCAGCACCGGCTCGTCGGTGGCCAGTTCGTCGTCGGAGGCGATCTCGCCGTCGGCGTGGACGTAGCGGCCGCCCCGCAGCCAGGAGGCCGCGGCGGCCAGCAGGCAGGCCCCGATGGCGAAGTCGAAGGCGGCGTGCAGGCCGTGCCGGAACGGGGTGGAGATGAGACTGGGGAAGAACGATCGACCCTCCAGGATCGCCGCCCGCCCGGCGGGTAGGTGGGCCAGCACGGGGGCTCCCAGGAGATGCTGCATCGGGTTGTAGCCGAGGAACGCGGCGAACAGGGTCGACACCGGCGGAAGGTGGGCGACCCGCGTGGCCACCTGGGGCGAGACGCCCTCGTGGACCAGGCCGTGGTACATGCTGGCCGGCAGCACGCCGGAGAGCCCGACGATCATGAGCGAGAAGAAGATCCCGATCGAGAGCACCTGGGCGGAGTTCTGGAACGTCGTCATCATCCCCGAGCCCGCCCCCCGGTGCTCGGCCGGCAGGCTGTTCATCACCGCGGCCCGGTTGGGCGACATGAACAGGCCGTTGCTCAGACCCATGAGCAGGAGCAGGGGCGCGAACGCCCAGTAGCTGAAGTCGACCGGGAGCAACTCGAGCAGCAGGAAGGCGGCGGCGGTGCACAACATCCCCCCGGTGGCGAAGGGCCGCGCCCCGTAGCGGTCCGACAGCACGCCCGAGATCGGGCCGGCGATGAGGAACCCGACGGTGAGCGGCAGCATGTAGATGCCGGCCCACAGCGGGGTGCGGACGAAGTCGTAGCCGTGCAGGGGCAGCCAGATGCCCTGCAGCCAGATGATGAGCATGAACATGAGCCCGCCCCGGCCGACGGCCGACAGGAAGCTGGCCAAGGCCCCGGCGGTGAAGGCCCGGATGCGGAACAGCGGCAGGCGGAACATCGGCTCGGCCGTGTGCCGCTCGATGATGGCGAAGGCGATGAGCAGGGCGACGCCGGTGCTCAGCTCGCCGATGACCGCCGGGCTCGTCCAGCCCATGGTGTGGTTGCGGTAGGGCTCGATCCCGTAGGTGATCCCGACCATCACCGAGATGAGCCCGAGGGCGAACGTGACGTTGCCGGCCCAGTCGATCGACGTCTTGCGGGGCGGAGACAGGTCGTGGAGCTTCGTGTAGGCCCAGACGGTGCAGAACAGCCCGATGGGCACCGACACGAGGAAGATCAGCCGCCAGTTGATCGGCGCCAGGAGACCGCCCAGCACCAGCCCGATGAACGTGCCGCTGGTGGCCGCCACGCCGTTGATCCCGAGCGCCATGCCCCGTTGGTTGGCCGGGAAGGCGTCGGTGAGGATCGCCGACGAGTTGGCGAACACCATGGCCCCGCCCACCCCCTGGAAGACCCGCATGACGATGAGCCAGATGGCGCCGTCGGTCCCCGACATCCAGGTGACCGTGAGCAGCAGCGAGAAGAAGGTGAACAGCGGCGAACCCGAGGTTGTAGATCTTCACCCGGCCGTACATGTCGCCCAATCGGCCGAGGCTCACCACCAGCACGCTCGTGACCACGAGAAAGCCCAGGATCATCCACAGCAGGTAGAAGCTGTTCCCCGGCAGCAGCGGGTTGAGCTTGATCCCCCGGAAGATGTCGGGCATGGCGATGAGCACGATCGGTGCCGTCGATCGTCACCATCAGCGCGCCCATGGTGGTGTTGACCAGGGCGATCCACTTGTAGCGGTCGGATCGCGCGACGGCCCCGTTCAGGGAGACCGGCGGCAACGAGTCGGTCACCGGGGTGCCTCGGCCGTCGCCGGTCGGGGGGGCATCGTTGTCTTGGCTGAGAGCAGCGGGCGGGTGACGATTTTGGGACAGTACAAACAGTTGACGTAAACGTCAACTGGGCCGCGGATCAGGCCACCGTCAGGGCTTTTGCGCGACGAAGTCGCCGATGGCGGCGGCGAGCTCCTCGGGACGCTCGAACGGCACCATGTGCCCGGCCCCGTCGAGGGACGCGACGGTGGCGTTCTCGAGCAAGGACCGCCAACGCTCCGCGTACATCGGGTCCATGTACCGGTCGTCGCTGCCCCAGGCGATGAGGGCGGGCGTCGTCACCCGGTAGAGGCGCTTGGCCACGCGTCGATTGGGGATCGGGAAGAGGATCTTGCCCGCGGTGCCGAGGCGGCGGGCGTTGCCGACGAAGAAGTCGGTGAGGGCGTCCATGTCGTTGAAGTTCACGCCGCCGGTGAGGAGCGCCGCCCCGGCGACCGGATCGGCGAAGAGCACCTCGGCGAACTGGAAGGGCAGCAGGCTGAACAGGTCGACGATCGGCCGGTCGTCGTCCCAGAGCCCGTTCGGCGAGACGAGGACGAGCGCCCGCAGCCGCTCGGGGCAGAGCGCCGCCATCTCGGCCGCGATCATCCCCCCCATGGAGTGGCCGACGAGCACCACCTTCGAGAGACCGAGGCTGTTCACGACGTCCCACCCGTGCAGCGCGAAGTCCAACATGTCCTCCAGCAGCTCCTCGCCGGTGGACGACCCGTAGCCGGGCCACTCGGGCGCCACGACCCGGTAGCCGCCGGACCGCCAACGCCGCCAAGAACGCCTCGTCGCCGACCGCCCCGACGGCGGGGTGCAGGAAGACCACGGCCGGGTCGGCCGGGTCGCCGAAGCTGCGCACCGTGCACTCGGCGCCGCGGGCGGTCAGCACCAGGTCCGTCGCGACCGTCATCGCTGCAACTCGGGCACCGCGGCGGGCTCGAGCGGCGATCCGGCGGTCGGGTCCACCCGGTCCTCGAGCGGATGGATCCACCAGCGGTCGTCGTCGCGGTACTCGGGCCACAGATTGCGCAGCTCGGGCATGACCTGGGTGGCGAAGAGCTCGGTCGAGTAGCGCGTCTTCCAGTCGGGCTGGTTGCCGGTGTGCATCAGGCAGAAGACGTGACCGATCCGGAGGCCCTCGATCATGTCGGTCATCCGGTCCCGCACGGTCGCCGGGCTCCCGGCGATGACGTGACCGCCGTCGACGAGGTCCTTCCAGGTGAGGTTCGAGAAGTTGCGCATGGAGGCCTGGGTGAGCTGGCTCAGCGCGCCGGCCTGGATGGTCTTGATCGTCCGGTAACCGGGCGGGTCGGCGAACCCGGGAAAGACGTGGAGGCAGCGGTTGTAGAAGTACAAGATGTGCTCGGCGTAGAGCCGCTCCGCCTCGGCGTCGGTGTCCGCCACGCAGATGACCTGGGCGAACGCCGCCCGGTTGGGCGAGTCGTCCTTGCCCCGCTCGGCCACGCGCTCCCAGTAGCCGTCGAGCAGCGCCTTGCCCCGGAGATAGCCGCTGAAGGAGAGGTACGAGTAGTTGTAGTCGTGGTCGAGGCAGAAGTCCCAGGTCTCGACCGACCCGCCGCCCGGGATGTAGATCGGCGGGTGCGGCTGCTGGATCGGCCGGGGCCAGCAGTTCACGTAGCGCAGCTGGTTGTACTTGCCGTCGAAGGCGAACGGCTCCGGCGTGCTCCAGGCCTTCATGATGAGGTCGTGGTTCTCGGCGTACTTGTCGCGGGTGAGCGCCGGGATCTGTCCGTAACAGAAGTTGGTGTCCATCGGCGTTCCCACCGGGAATCCGGCCACCAGGCGCCCGCCCGAGATGCAGTCGAGCATCGCGAACTCCTCGGCGACCCGGATGGGTGGGTTGTAGAGCGCGATGGAGTTGCCGATCACGCAGATGGCGGCCTTCGACGTCCGCCGGGCCAGGCCCGCCGCGATGATGTTGGGCGAGGGCATCAGGCCGTAGCCGTTCTGGTGGTGCTCGTTGACGCCGATGCCGTCGAACCCGAGCGACTCGGCGTACTCCAACTGGTCCATGTACTCGTGGTACATGGCGTTGGCCTTCGCCGGGTCGAACAGGCGGCTGTCGATGTCGACCCACACCGAATGGTGGTTCTCCCGGAAGTCATCCGGCAGGTGCGGCCACGGCATCAGGTTGAACCAGGTGAATTTCATTTCGACCCCCCAACGCGCTGTCGAGGCGCCAACTTTGACACAGGCTCCACAACGCCGCTCGGGGACTCGCCGGGGCCGCCGCGGACCCGCCGGGGCGGGCGTCACTCGGGCCGTCGGGCGGCCTGCCGGGACTCAGGAGGAAGTGGTGACCAGGTCTGCGAGTCGGTCGAGCGACTTTGCGATGTTCCGCTTGGTGCGCGAGCCGGCGACATAGCGGAGCACGAAGCGAAGTCCCTCGTTGGAGATGTCCCAGGTCTCCCGCACCCGGGTACCCCCGTCGACCGGCTCGAGCTCGTAGCGCCAGATGCGCCCGACGGCGCGGGCGCCGCGGCCGTTGGCCGGCTTCGGGGACCACGCGATGCGCTTCCCCTCATCGAACTCGGTCACCGTGTTGACCATGCCGTAGCGCATGCCCTGCTTCATGTCCATGCCGAAGACCGCCCCCTCGGAGAGCCGGGCCGGGGCGCCGGCGCGGACCTGGACGACCGTGCCGGAACCGTCGAACTCGGGGTGCCGGTCGGGCGCGGCGAGCACGTCGAAGATCGCGGCGGGCGGGGCGTGGATCACCCGTTCAGCGGAGATGATGTCGCGGGGATGGGCCATGGTGGGTGGAGCATACAGCGCAAGAACCGCAGGTGGCTGGCGATTTCTGGCGGGACTCGAAGCCGCCGTGGCGCGGTCGCCGGGCGTGCCGGCGCCGGCGGATTCAGGCGCCGGCGGATTCAGGCGCCGCCCTCGGCGAGCAGCCGGTGCAGGTCCTCGGCCACCAGTTGCATCAGCTCGGTCAGGGCGCCGACGCGCTCGGTGGCGTCGTCGATCTCGAGCAGCCGCTGGCGGTCCAGCGGACCGAGAGGGGCGGAGGCACAGAGCTCCCAGACCGGCGCCTCGGGGTCTTCGTCGGCGATCGGCGTCCGGGGCGAGTCGTCCCAGGCCGGGACCTGACCGAGCTCGGAGAGCAGTCCGCGCGCCCGGCGCACGGCGGCGGCGGCCTGGTCGAGCGCGTCCGCGTCGACGGGGAGGGCTGCCTTGGGCACCGTGCGCACGACGGCCAGCGGGTAGGGGTCGTCGGGCAGCCACGACTCGACGGTGATCCGGCGGGTCCCGGTGGCGATGACGGCCCAGCGGCCGTCGGGGAAGCGGGACGCCTCTTCGATGCGCGCCTCGGTGCCGAGGCCGACCCGCTGGTCGTCGCCCCCCACCTCGGAGCCCCGGGAGATGAGGACGACGCCGAAGGTGCCCTCCGCGGCCAGGCAGTCGTCCATCATCGCCCGGTAGCGCGGCTCGAAGATGTGCAGCGGCAGGACGCCGCCCGGGAACAGGACGGTCCCGAGCGGGAACATGGCCAGGCGGCGGTCGCCCGGCGGCGGGTCGGCACTCACCGGATCACGAGCCGGTCGGGGGAAGGAAACGCGTGCCCCCGCCCTCCGCGAGCTCCGTCGCACCCAGCCGGGGCTGCCGGGCGCGCCGAGTGTGCGGCGGTGGAGTCGCTCCCCCTGCCATGCGTCGAGCGACTCGTGCCTAGCCGGCACCCAGGATGTGCAGGAGGTGGTCGATCGACCAGGTCTGGTTGGCCTGGGCAAAGAGGCAGACCACGCTCGCCAGGAACATCATCCAGTTCTGCCCCTGCTCGCCCCAGTCATGGATCATCAGGAAGAAGTAGAGGACGTTGAGCAGCGCGCCACCGATCAAGGCCACCGGGGTGAGGAAGCCGAGGGTGATGCCGAGCCCGACCGCCAGCTCCGAGAACACGACCACGTAGGCCATGACCTTGGGTCGGGGGGCCACCACCTTGTTGAAGCCGGTCTTGACGGCCCCCCAGCGATGCTTCTCGGCGACGCCCTGGGCCCAGGCGATGCCGGTCCCGCGCTCGAGCCAGCCCCGCTTGTCCTTGTGCCGCCAGCTCTCCAGCCACCACAGGCCGAGGCCGATCCGCAGGACTGCGAGCCAGTGGGCGTGCGAGAGGCCGACGGTGCTCAGTAGGTGCTCGCTCACGGGGATTCAGCGCTCCAGGATGACGTTGGCCGGGTGAGCCCTCGGTGACCCGTCCCGGGTCAGGGCTCGCGAATAGTCACGGGACGATACCCGGTCCGGGTCCGGCTTGTCCCTGTCTGACCGTCGCGTGCCGATCGGGGGGCTGACGCGACCGGTCGACGAGCGATCCCGCGAGGGCCGGATCAGGCCGGGGGCGGGGGCGGGTTGCAGGTGCCCGCCGGCCAGTTCCACAGGGCCAGGATGTCCGCCGGGACCGGCGCCGGGCAGGAAGACCCGGGCTCGCCGCCGACCCCGTCGTCGGTCACCTTCCAGGCGCCCGTCCCCGACCGGTCGAAGAGGAGGTACGCGCCATCGTCCTGGCTGGCGATCTGTGCCGGGAGCGAGGTCGACGTCGGGATGAGCTGGGCCCCGGCCCAGTACGTCGCCGTCGTGGCGTCGTAGGCGTAGTAGGTCCGGCCCGGCGCCAGTCCCACGAAGTCGGACACCGGCAGATTCTCCGAGCCCGCCCCGGCCGCCAGCAGGGCGGCCCGGACGGCGGGGGTGACCACCAGGTTCTGCGTCGAGAGCGCGGTCGTCGTTGTCGAAGAGGCGGCCGGCTTGGTCGAGCCCGTCGTGTTGGTCGAGCCGGTCGCGGGTGCCTGCGGCGCCGCGTGGCCGCCACCCGACGAACAGCCGGCGAGCGCCACCGAGAAGACTGCGACGGCCGCGGCGGCGAGGAGCTTCTTCGACGCCATGGCGCTCCTGACTCGATCTGGCTGCATCATAGGCACCCCGCCGATCCGGCTGGCCGGGCCACATCGCCCGGCCACTGCGCACCCCTCCGTGCCGCCGTTCCGTCTGTGCCCGATCGAGCGGAGGGGTGTGAGCGACCATCGCGGCACCGGGCGCGCGGCATCACGGCGCGTACCGCATTGCCGAAGAGACGCTGTGTCCGTCTAGCCGCGGGCGGTCAGGTGCTGGTGCACGCGGACGACCGTTCCCGCCGACAGGGTGCGGACCTGCACGAGATCGCACAACTGGTTCACCAGCCACAGGCCGCGGCCGCCCGGCTGGTCGACCCTCGGGCGCACGCGACCGGCGAGCGGACGGTCGAGGATCCCGTCGTCGCGCACTTCGCACAGCAGCGTGTCGCGCTCGCGCCACACAACCAGCGTCCCCCGTCCCTCGCCATGGATCACGCTGTTGGTGGCGAGCTCGTTGATCGCAAAGATCAGATCGGTGGCCCTGTCCCCGTCGAGCCCACAGTCACGCGCTCGATGACGGACCAACCGGCGAACGTCGGACAGGTCGTCGCGGCCGAAGTGCAGCGATTCGGCGTCCCCGGGAGACGGGGGCAGCGGCTCACAGAACAGGTCGGCGACCGAGGCCGAGAAGTGCTCGGAGGGGTGGTGATCGGCCCCCGACTGCACGAACGCGTGGTTGCGCCTCGCCCCGGCCAGGGCCGCCGCGTCGAGCGACTTGGTGTCGTAGGGGCACAGGAGCCAGAACGCCGGGCCCTCGGCGAAGGCCAGGTTGAGCAGCGACTCGTGGATGTGGCATTCCGCCAGCTCGGCCGGGGTCCGTTGCGCCCAGATCGGCTCGCCGATGCCCCGCAGCGGTCGACCCGTTCCTGCGTGCCGCGTCACGAAGTCGCGCCAGGCCGGGATGATCCGGGAAGGATTGGCACCGACCACCGCCATGTCCGCGAACTCGACGGACGCGGCCTTGGCACCGAGGGCGGCGCGCAGCGCGTCGATCTTGGCCGGATGCACGACGACGAGCGTTGCCGCGTCCTCGTCGAGCCCGCCCTCGATGAACGCCCGCGCGCCGTCGACGAACGCGTCCAAGTCCTCGTAGAGGAGAGCCTCGTGGCGGAAGGAAGACGCACCGGCCGAGCCCCGTCGCCCGGACGAACTGGTTCGCCTTGCCGCAGTGCCGCCCGCGTGAATGGTCATTCTTCCTGGTTCCCAGCACTACCTACCCGCCGCACGGCCTCACAAACTACTCGGCGTGTGCTCCGGTACCGGAGGGACCGGCCAACGTTTCGGCCGTCGGCGTAGTGGAGAGGATCTTGACCAAGACACAAACGAACAAGGGAGGTCGTCTGCCATGGTGATCGTGCTTGCACTCGTGCTCGTCGCACTGTTCTTCGGGCTGGGTTTCGCCGTGCACCTGCTGTGGATCGTGGCGGTCATCGGCTTGGCGTTGTGGGTCGTCGGGTTCGCCCTCGGTCGCGGGCGCGTCGGCCGGCACCCACCGCTTCTACCGCTGGTAGTGACGGCGGACGAGCCGCTCGTCGTCGACCGGGTCGCGCCTCGGGGCTCGGCCCGGTTCGGCGCGCCCGCCGCCGCGGTCATGCCACCGGGCCCCGGTGAACCCACCCCCATCGAGCCGCCCCCCGCTCCCCCGGCCGATCCGCCGGGCGCCGCTCGTTCAGGTGCGGGCGCCCAGGTGCCCCTCGCTCAGGTGAAGGTCGGTCGGCGGTCCCGCGTGCGCTTCAGTTCGAAGAAGCCGTCGGTCTGGGCCACGAGCACGACCCCGTCCCAGAGCTTGCCGGCCGCCTCGCCCCGCGGGATCGGGGTCACCACCGGACCGAAGAACGCAGACCCCTCGACGCTGATGACCGGGGTGCCGACGTCGAGGCCGACGAGGTCCATCCCCCGGTGGTGCGACTCCTTGATGGCGTCGTCGAACTCGTCGCTCTCCGCGGCCGCCAGCACCGACTCGGGCAGCCCGACCTCCGCCACGGCCTCTTGGAGGGCGGGCAGCCCCCGATTCTGGTCGTTGTGGAAGCGCGTGCCGATGGCCGTGTAGAGCGGCAGGAGCACCTCGTCGCCGCGCTCGCGCCGGGCCGCCTCGCAGATGCGCACCGGACCCCAGGCCTGCTCCATCCGCTTCAGGTACTCCTCTGAGAGGTCCTTCCCCTCGTGCTGGTGGATGTTGAGATAGGCGAGGGACATGATGTTCCAGTGGGTGCTGACGGGTCGCACCTGCTCCACCTCGAGCATCCAGCGCGACGTGATCCACGCCCAGGGGCACACCGGGTCGAACCAGAACTCCGCCTGCTGCCGGTCGCTCATCGCTGCTCGCAATCTCGCTCGTCGTGTGGTGGTCTGCTGCCCCAACTCTGGGCGACCCGACCGGGCGGGTCAAGCCGCCCGAAGCCGCGCTCAGTTGGTTCGGCGGGGCGCGTGGGCCCCGGACCGGCTGCGGCCGAGCGGTCCGATGAGCCCGACCGCGATCCCGAGCACCACGCCGCCCGCCACCAGTTCGATGTGCAGCGGGCTGTTCAGCGCCACCCCGGCGTAGACGGTCAGTGCGATCGACAGGAAGAACCCGAAGAACAGCCCGCAGAACCCGCCGAGCACCGGTCGTCCCCGCTGTCGCTTCTGTCGTCCGGCCATCGCCCCGCCTACGAATCCGAGTCGTCGTCGGCCAGGCGCACCTTGCGGAAGCCGGCCGCCACGATCCCCCCGAGGAACAGGACGCTGCCCGCCGCCGCCACCCAGCCGAGGGGGTTCTGGAACTTGCTGCCGGCCACCTCGACGAAGACCGAACCCGAGCAGACGGTCCGGCCGGCGTCCTTCTCGTAGCCGGTGAGTTGCAGCTTCACCCCGATCAGGATCGAGGGCAGGCGGTAGGACTCTGCGCCGGCGTTGGAGTAGCGCGTGCTCTCGGCCTCACCCCAGTGCCAGATCGAGACGTCGAACGACCCCGGCAGCACCAGCTGGACGGCGCCCTCGATCGGGCGCTTCGCCCCGACGTAACCGATCGGTTTGTCGTGCTCGTGCCCGGACCACTGCACGACGTCGCTCTGCGGCACCACGATCACGTCGCTCGGGACGTAGGTGGTCGAGCGATCGGTCTGCGTTGGGTGGCTGAACTGGCCGGTGGCCGTGCAGGCGCCGGGCGGCGAGACGACGTCGGCGGCGGCGGGTCCGGCGGCGAGCGTGGTCCAGCAGGCCGCCAGGAACAGGGCGCCGACGGCCTTGGCGACGGCGCTGCGCATGTGCCCCTCCCCCACCCTCGGCGTGCCCGATCCGACGATACCGGGATTGGCCGCGCGCTCCCAAGGCGGCCCGTGCCGGGCAATCAGTAGCTGGGCGGCGCCCCACCGTCCGCGGTCGGTACCCGCGCGATCGAGCGCGCTCGGGCGCAGGGGCCGGCGCCTCTCAGCGGAACGCATGGACCACGGCCCGGTAGTAGGTCGTGTGCGGGTGGTTCGTCGACACGACCGGCGGCACCCGGCCGAGCGCCCGGCGCAGCCGGCTCGGGCCGGCGTTGGCTTCGGGCGGACCGACGACCGTCTCGACCCGGTTGAACCCGGCGGCGCGCGCCATCTGGTGCAGCGCTTCGATGGTCGGGATGAACCAGTTGCCGTAGTCGGCCCCCAATTCACCGCCGGCGAAAAATTGCAGCAGGCTCACGGTCTCGAGGTCGCGCACGTGCACCGCTTGGGTCTCGATGACCGCCACCTCACCGGTGACGGCGTGCAGGCGCTCGAGCGACCGCAGCGGCTCCTTCATGTGGTACAGCACGCCGAGATACAGCGTCACGTCGAAGGTGCCGATGGTCGAGAGATCCACCGTGGCGAAGTCGGCCACCGTCGCCTCGACCGCGCTGGAAAGGGCCTGCCGGGCGAAGTCGAAGGGGCGACGGCCCGGGAGATCGGGCAGCCAGAAGTCGCGCAGGTCCCGGTCGTGGTCGGGCAGGACGCCCTGCTCGGCGCACTCGTCCCAGTAGCGCTGGCGGGCGGCGATGTCGACGCCCCAGACGTAGTGGTCGAGCGCCATCACGCGCGCCGCTCCCAACCGCTCCGCCAGGAAGGAGTAGTACCCGTCCCAGGCCCCGATGTCGAGCACGGAACGGCCCGCGAGATCCGGCATGTGCTCGGCCGTGAGGAACGGGCCCTTCGACTGGCCGCGGGTCGTGACCCCCTGGCCGAGGTCGATCTGGTGATACCAGGCGAGCGCGTCGGCCCCCCTCCGGAGCTCCTCGGGGCTCAGCACGGCGTCACACTACAAGGGCGCTTCCCCGGGTAGTGGCCCTCACTTTCGTGTCCCAGCTGCGGCGCAACGACCCGGGGGAAGACCGGCGACCAGCTGCCCTGGGCGGGCTGGCGAAGCGGTCCGATCGTAAAACTCCTCGAAATGGCCTCCGCCCCGCAGGAATTAGCGAGTTCGTACTTGTTCCTCACGGAGCGCTTAGGTACCGCCGCTCTACTGGAAGACACAACCGGCTCCACAAGGACGTCCGGGACCAGATGGCGGAGAAGAACGAGATGGACGAGACGTGGGGCAGAGGAGAACTTGAGGAGCACGCCGTCGACGTGCCGGTGGCGCACAGCGATGGGCTGGCAGCCCACGCGAGCGAGCCGGCGATCCCGAACGAGCCAACCGCTCCCGATGGGGTGTTCAGGACCGCAGAGCCTGTGACGACTGCGGGGCCCGTGACGACCGCCGAACCGCTCGGGTCCGGCGTCGGAGGCGGCCCCGCGGCGCCCACCCCGCCGGGCGGGGCCGGGCTGCACTGGGCACCCCCCCGTCGGCCGGATACGAAGGGCCGACACCGCGGGCCCAGAGCCGCCGTGCTGTCGCTCGGCGCGCTGGTGCTCCTCGGCGCCGGGGTTGGCCTCGGCCACGGCCTGTCGCAGCCCGCATCGAATGCGGCGGCCGGCTCGACGTCCGTCGGCAGTTCGGCCCAGGCCTCGCCGAAGAGCGGCTCGAGCTCGGGTTCGGCTGCGACCGACGTCTCTGCGATTGCATCGAAAGTGGACCCGGGACTGGTCGACATCAACACCACGCTGAGCTACCAGGACGAGGAGGCCGCCGGGACCGGAATGGTCCTCACCTCGTCTGGAGAGGTCCTGACCAACAACCACGTCATCGACGGAGCGACCAGCATCAGCGTGACTGACATCGGCAACGGCAAGACCTACGCCGCCACCGTGGTCGGCTACGACGTCGCCGACGACGTCGCGGTCCTGCAGCTGACTGCAGCGTCGGGGCTGCAAACCGTGTCGATCGGCAATTCGTCGAGCGTGTCCGTCGGTCAGTCGGTGGTCGGGGTCGGCAACGCCGGTGGCATCGGCGGCACCCCCAGCGCCGCCGGAGGAGCCGTCACCGCTCTCAATCAATCCATCACCGCCAGCGATGCGGGCAACGACACCTCCGAGCAGCTGAACGGCCTCATCGCGATGAACGCGGACATTCAGCCGGGAGACTCGGGCGGCCCGCTCGTCAACCAGAGCGGTGAGGTGATCGGCATCGACACCGCCGGGTCGAGCAGCTTCGAGGTCCAATCGAGCAGCGGAAGCGGCTTCGCCATCCCCATCAACAGGGCGATCGGCATCGCCAAGCAGATCGAACGGGGTCAGGGTTCTGCGACCATCCACGTCGGCCTGACGTCCTTCTTGGGCGTCGAGGTCCAACCGACGAGCAGCAGCGGCTTTGGCCAGGGCGGCAGGGGCACGGGAGTCCGGCGTCACGGTGGCCGGAGTCGTGACCGGTGATCCCGCCGACGAGGCCGGCCTGAGCGCCGGTGACGTCATCACCAGTCTGTCGGGCACCACCATCACCACTCCGTCGGACCTGACCGCAGCTCTGATCACAGACCACCCGGGCGACACGGTGCAGATCGGCTGGACCGACGAGTCCGGACAATCGCACACCGCCAGCGTGCAGTTGGCCAACGGGCCTCCGGCGTAGTCGTCCCACCCGTCAGCTCGGCTTCTCCCTACGGGGGTCCTCCACAACAGGGCCTGGGAGCGGATCCCATAGGTGTCGCGCGAGGTCCAGGTCGAAGAAGAGCACGCCTGAGGCAATGAGCTCCTCGACTCGTCGTCGCACGGTCGTTCGTGCGAGTGCGTGCGCGTGGCCAGCTGCCGGTAGGAAGCGCGGCCGTGGTCCGCCAGGGCCTGGACGAGTGGCCAGTCAGAGTCCGCCAGCGTGGCCCTCGGGTGGTCGATCGACGGCCTGTCCCGGGCCGGCGCGTGGAGTTGGGCGATCTCCCGGCGGCTGAGGTGGCTCGGCCCGGGCGGGGCCGACAATCCGGTGGTGAAGAGGTGGAGGAGGCAGTAGGCCTCGAGGTCGACGACCTGTCGACCGACCGGGAGCTGGCCGAGCAGCAGTGGCGTCCGCTGTTCGCCGTGCGGAGTGAATCGTGCTGAAGATCTCGGTCCCCCCCGAGGTCAGCTGCACCCAGGAGATGCGGAGCTGCGCCAGGGTGGCGGCGACGGTCGGTGCAGACCCCGGAGCCAGCGGATGCGGTGAGCGGCGCCGGACTGGCCGAGCGCTGGGAGTCGAGCTGGCCGACGACACGCAGGATGCGACCGTCGAACAGAGCTGGGAGCGCCGGGAGACGGTCTGCTCGGAGGAGCCGAGGACCTCGGCCAGGCGGCTGAAAGGGCGCCCGGGGATCGACGTAGAGGGCCTGGATGATCTTCGGTCCAACAGGTCAACTGCAATGGATCCCACGGAGCTCATCCTAGTGAGTGGCGTTAACCGGCAGATATCGGAATTCGATGGCGGCCGGGGGGTCTGGGGTACAGGCTGTCGGTATGGAAAAGAAGTGGTGGACCCTGGTCGTGGTGTGCGCAGCCACCTTCATGCTGCTGTTGGACATCACCATCGTGATCGTCGCCCTGCCGACCATCCAGTCGGAGCTGCACGCCAGCCAGCGGTGCACGGGGGGTTCGCCGCCATGCCCGGGCGGGGCCTGACCGCCGGACGCCGCCGCGGTTTCGCCCCCCGCCCCCCGGTCAGCTCCGGGGCCCGAGGGCCCCCGCCTGGCGCAGGTTGCCGAAGGGGGCGGGGCGGCCCGAGCAGGAAGCCCTGGGCCTCGTCGCAGTGGGCCCGCTTGAGCTCGGCCAGCTCGGCCTCGGTCTCGACCCCTTCGGCGACCACGGCCAGGCCCAGCTTGTGGGCCAGCTCGACCATGGCGGTGACGATGGAGGCGTCCATGCCGGGGCTGCCCAGCCCGGCGATGAAGCTGCGGTCCACCTTGAGGGAGTGCACCGGCAGCTTGGCCAGGTAGGAGAGGGAGGAGTAGCCGATGCCGAAGTCGTCGATGGCGATGCGGATGCCCAAGGCCTGCAGGTCGTGCAGGACGGCGTGGGCGACCGAGCCCTCGGTGACGAGCACGCTCTCGGTCACCTCCATGGTGAGGGCCGGGGGGGCAGCCCACTGGCGCGCAGCACCCGGTCCACGTCGAGGGCGAAGTCGGGCTCGGCCAGCTGGCGGCCCGAGACGTTGACCGAGACGTCGATGGTGGCGAAGCCCTCGGCCCGCCACTGCCGGCACTGGGCGCACGCCTCGGCCAGGACCCAGCGGCCGATGTCGACGATGAGGCCGGTCTCTTCGGCCAGCGGGATGAACTCGGTCGGGGCGATGGTGCCCGAGCGTCGGGTGCTGCCAGCGGCAGAGGGCCTCCATGGCCACCACCTGGCCCGAGGCGAGCGCCTTGACCGGCTGGTAGTGCAGGCACCAGCTCCTGGCGCTCGATCGCCGTGTGCAGGCCGTTGATGAGCTCGGCCCGCCGGGTCGTCCGCTCGTCGAAGGCGGGGTGGTAGAGCTCGTAGCGGGCCCGGCCGTGCTGCTTGGCCATGTACATGGCGCTGTCGGCCCGGGCCACCAGCACGTGGGGGTCGTCGCCGGGTTTCACGAAGGCGATGCCGATGGAGGCCGAGGTGAAGAGCTCGGAGTGGGGGGTGCTGAAGGGCTTGGCCAGGGTCGAGCAGATGCGCTCGGCGATGCCGATGGCCTCGCTCTGGGCGTCGAGCAGGTTCTCGCACAAGATGACGAACTCGTCGCCGCCCAGGCGGGCCACCGTGTCGCCGGGGCGCAGCATCTCGCGGAGCCGATTGGCCACACCGACGATCAGCTGGTCGCCGGCCGCATGGCCGGCCACGTCGTTGATGGCCTTGAAGCGGTCGATGTCGACGAAGAGGACGGCCGAGCGGATGGAGCGCCGGGTGGCGGCGTCGACGGCCTGGGCCAGGCGCTCGAGGAAGAAGACCCGGTTGGGCAGGCCGGTCAGCGCGTCGTGGAGGGCCTGGTGGGCGAGGCGGGCCTGCTCCTCGGCCAGCTGGGCCTGGAGCTCCTTGCGGCGGTGGTCGAACTGCTTGGCCACCCCCACGAGCGCGCTGTCGGATCCCGCGCGCACCGTCGCCTCGGCCAGGCGGACGGCCTCGCCCCGGATGCCGAGCCGCTGCGCCTCCTCGCGGATGATGCCGAGGTGGGCGTCGCGCCAGTAGAGGTAGAGCTTGGTGAGGTCGCCCAGGCTGACGGTCTCGTTGGCCGCGGCCCGACCGGGCGCCGACTGGGAGCGGACCTGCTCGGCGGTCGGACGCTCACCCGTGATCAGGTAGTGGGTGACCTGCGCGCTGCCCGACACGACGAAGCGCAACACATCCTGGCGGACGCGCTCGTCCTCGTTGTAGGACTCGGTCTTCCCCGCCTCCCAGGTCTCGAGGACCATCTGGGCGATGTCGGTGGCGCGCGCCTCGAGTGCTCGGCCGAGGAGGACGGCGGGCTCCGCCGCGGCGGCGCCCGGTTGGACCGGCGGGCGCCGACTCGAGCGCGTCTTCCTCGTCGCCGGGCACGTCGCGGGCACCGTTGGCGACGGCATCGGCCTGGCGGTCAATCGGCATCCACACTCCGGCGCACTGATTGACCGACTCCGTCGAGCGCATGGGGCCGGCCCGCCGGGCCCGAGTTCTGGACCCCGAACCGGCGAATCAGGGTTCTCGTCCTTGCCGGCACCGATCTCCAACCGTTGTGGCCATTGTGGGCGCGAACCGTGGCTCGCGGAGACGTTCCGGTTTATCAGACCGGGAGCCCAACTTCGGGGATCGACGCCACATGCGTTGCGCACCCGACGGCGGCGTTGTGCCTGGTCGGAGCGTCGCACCGGCAAGCCGAACGCCCAGGTCTGCCGTCTCAGCCGGTGCGCCAGCCGGTCTCGGCCGGTCTCAGCCGGTCGACCCCGCGGCGACCAGCAGTCGACGAGCAGCGCTAACGCGCGGCCCGACCGTCGGCGAGGCCGTCGAGCGCCTGGCGGGCGATGCCCTCGCCGTCCAGCCCGAGCAAGGCCAAGATGTCGGCCGCCCGCCCCTGGGCCACGTAGGCCACGGGCAGGCCGAGGGAGCGCACCGGCGGGGCCGGCGACCCGCACCCGGCGAGGGCCGACGCCACCAGCGAGCCCACGCCGCCCTCGACCACCCCGTCCTCGGCCACCACCACCAGGCCGTGGCGGCGTGCGGCGGCGATCATGGAGGGGTCGAGCGGCGCGGCGCAACGCACGTCGAAGACGCTGGCCGAGACGCCCGGCGGCGGCCAGGACGTCCGCCGCGTCCTCGCAGGCGGCGAGCAGCTTGCCCACCCCGAGCAGGCAGACGTCGCTCCCGGTCCGCACGAGGCGGGCCGCCAGCCCGTCGCCCGACCTCGCCCGCGGGGGCCTCCGTCTTCGGCCAGCGGATGGCGACCGGGCCGGTCGTGATCGCGAGGGCGCAGCGCAGCATGTCGGCGACCTCCTCGTAGGAGGAGGGGCACAGCACCGTCATCCCCGGCACCTTGGTCAACAGCGCGAGGTCGAGCAGGCCGTGGTGGCTCGGCCCGTCGTCGCCGGTGACCCCGGCGCGGTCGAGGCAGAAGACGACGGGCAGCCGGTGCAGCCCGACGTCGTAGTACACCTGGTCCCAGGCCCGGTTGAGGAACGTCGAGTAGATCGCCACCACCGGCCGCAGGCCGTCCATCGCCATGCCGGCCGCCGTCGCGACCGCGTGCTGCTCGGCGATGCCGACGTCGAAGAACCGGTCCGGGAATCGCTCGGCGAAGCGCAGGAGGCCGGTGGGCCCGGGCATGGCGGCGGTGATGGCGACCACGTCGGGCCGCCGCGCCGCCTCCGCCAGCAGCGGCGGTGCCGAAGGCCTCGGTGTAGCTGCGGGCGCGCACCGGGCCGCACGTGGGCCCGGCCGGTGTCGGGGTCGAAGGGCTGCACGTCGTGCAGGCACTTCTCGTCGTCGTCCTCGGCCGGCGCGTAGCCGCGGCCCTTCGTCGTGTGCACGTGGAGGACCACCGGGCCGCCGGCGACGGGCGAGCTCGGCGCAACGCGCGGCTCGAGGGCGCCGATGTCGTGGCCGTCCACCGGGCCCAGGTACTCGATGCCGAGCGACTCGAAGAAGGCGGCCGGGGCCGAGCCCCCCCATCGGCCGCCGGCGGTCGACAGCGGCGAGACCGTCGGCGCGTAGGAGCGGCCGTTGTCGTTCAGCACGACGAGCACGCGGGGCCTGCGAGACGCCGATGTTGTTGAGCGCCTCGTAGGCGAGCCCGCCGGTCAGCGCCCCGTCGCCGACCACGCGCCACGGTGCGGCGGGACTCGCCGCGCAGCCGGCGGGCGCTCGCCAGGCCGTAGGCGTAGGACAGCGCGGTCGAGGCGTGGCTGTTCTCCACCAGGTCGTGGACCGACTCGGCCCGGCTCGGGTAGCCCGACAGGCCGTCGCGTTGGCGCAGCCGGTCGAAGTCGCCCGCCCGGCCGGTCACCAGCTTGTGCACGTAGGCCTGGTGGCCGGTGTCCCAGACGATGGTGTCCCGCGGCGAGTCGAAGACCCGGTGCAGGGCGAGGGTGAGCTCGACCACGCCCAGGTTGGAGCCGAGGTGGCCCCCCGTGACCGACGACGAGCTCGACCAGGAAGCGCCGGATCTCGGCCGCCAGCGCGGCCAGCTCGACCCGGGGTCCATCGCCCGCAGCGCACCCGGGCTGAGCGCGTCGAGCGACACGGACGCGGCGTCGGTCACGGTGGCCGCCCCGGTGGTGTCGATCTCGATCGTGCTCATGGCAGGGGCTCGACCGTCAGTGGGTGCTGACAGTGCCCGCAGCGACTGGCGCAGCGAGTCCATGCTGGCGATCACGGCGCTCGGCTCGTAGCCGCAGTGCGCCATGCAGTTGTCACAGCGCGGGTCCTTGCCGCGCCCGTAGGCGTCCCAGTCGGTCGTCTCGACCAGCTCCTTGTAGCTCGACGCGTAGCCGTCGGCCATGAGGTAGCAGGGCCGCTGCCAGCCGAGCACCGAGTAGCTGGGGATGCCCCAGGCGGTGCAGGAGAACTCGACCTTGCCCTCCAAGAAGTCGAGGAAGAGCGGCGAGTGGTTGAGCCGCCACTTCTTGCGGCGCTTGTCGCCGAAGGCCTCCGCGAACATCTGCTTGGTCTGGTCGACGCCCAGGAAGTGCTCCTGGTCCGGCGCCTTCTCGTAGGCGTAGGCCGGCGAGATCATCATGGCGTCGACCTCGAGGTCGTCGTTCAAGAAGTCGAGGACGTCGCGCACGGTCTTGGGCGAGTCGGTGTTGAAGAACGTCGAGTTGGTGGTGACCCGGAAGCCCCGCGCCTTGGCCTCCTTGATGGCGGCCACCGCCTCGTCGAACACGCCCTCCCGGTCGACCGCCGCGTCGTGGCGCTCGCGCAGGCCGTCCATGTGGACGACCCAGGAGAAGAAGTGCGACGGCGTGAAGCGCTCGAGGCGGCGGCGCAAGCAGCACCGCGTTGGTGCACAGGTAGACGTAGACCTTGCGCTTGATCAGCTCGTCGACGATGCGTGGCGATGTCGGGGTGCAGCAGCGGCTCGCCGCCGGCGATCGACACCATCGGCGTCCCGCTCTCCTCGACCGCGTTGACGATGTCCTCGACGGACAGCCGCTTGCGCAGGATGTCGGTCGGGTGCTGGATCTTGCCGCAGCCCGGACACGACAGGTTGCAGACGAACAGCGGCTCGATCTCGACGATGAAGGGGTAGTACTTCACCCCCTTGATTCGCTGGCGGAGCAAGTGGGCCCCGACTCGGAGGTTCTGACGGAGGGGAATCGGCATTTAGCGCACCTGTTGTGGGAGGGCAAAGTGGACGGTTTCTTGCGTGGTTCGGCGCTCCTCGACGCCGACGGGACCGAGCGTGCCCAAGGCTTCGACGACCTCTTGCACCAAGACATCGGGGGTCGAGGCTCCGGCGCGTGAGCCCGATCGTGTGTGCGCCGAACAGCCAGCCCAGCCGGAGCCCGCTGGCGTCCTCGATGAGCTCGGCCCGGCAGCCCTCGCGCCGCGCCACCTCGACCAGGCGGGCGGCGTTGGACGAGTTGGCCGAGCCGACCACGAGGAGGAGGTCGCAGTCGTGCGGCCAGCGCGCGCACCGCGTCCTGGCGGTTCTGGGTGGCGTAGCAGATGTCGTCGGCGGTGGGCCCGACGATGGCCGGGAACCGGGCCCGCAGCGCCGCGACGACCTCGGCCGTCTCGTCGGTGGCGAGCGTGGTCTGGGTCAGGTAGGCGACGGGCTCGTCGGCCGGCGAACGTCAGGCGCTCGACGTCGTCGGTTCCCTCGACCAGGTGGATCCCGCCGGGCGCCTCGCCCATCGTGCCGATCACCTCCTCGTGGTCGCCGTGGCCGACCAGCACGATGCGCTGGCCCTGGGCGGCGAAGCGGCGGGCCTCGTGGTGGACCTTGGCGACCAGCGGGCAGGTGGCGTCGATCACCGAGCAGGCCGTCGCGCGCGGCGGCCTGGCTGCGGACCTCGGGCGACACGCCGTGGGCGGCGAGCACCACCGTCGGCGTCGATCGGGCACCTCGTCGAGCTCCTCGACGAAGACCGCGCCCGCGGGCCTCGAGGTCGGCGACCACGTGCGCGTTGTGCACGATCTGGCGGCGGACGTAGACGGGCGCGCCGTAGCGGTCGAGGGCCCGCTCGACGATCTCGATGGCCCGCTCGACGCCGGCGCAGAACGAGCGGGGCGCGGCCAGCACGCACCCGGCGCGGCCCCGTCGGCCCGGGCCCAGCGCTCGAGCGCGGGCGGACCTGGCCAGCAGCGAGGCCAGCGCCCGGGGCCCGCCGGTCACGATGCTGGCCGTCGGTCGTGTCGGCGACCGCCCGCACCACGCTCAACGGGCGACCGAGCCCAGGGCCTCGGCGAACCAGGCCGACTCCATGTCGACCGCCAGCGCGCCGGTCGCCCCGAGCGCCGACCCGCTGCTCGGCCTCGCACGAACGTGGGCGACGAGACGATCGGGCCCGGTCCGCACGCGCAGGCCGGCCCGCCGCAGCTCGGCGGCGACCAGCGCCGGCCGGCCGGGATCGGCGCGCACGCGTCTCGTCCTCGGTGCTGCGCAGCTCGGTCGCCACGACGATGTCGCCGGGGCGCAGCGCGGGGTCGAGGCCGCCCGCGACGCCCGCGACGGCCACCGCGACGTCGCCGTCGAAGCCCGGGTGCCGCCGCCGGCGCCGAGCGCGCCTTGTCGCGGCCCATCCCCGAGAGCACGACGTCGCCGCCGACGGCGCAGCGCCTCGATGCGCAGCGCGGCCGAGCACGCGGAGCTCAGCCATGGGCCACCCTCCGCACGTAGCGGCCGAGGGCCATGACCGGGAACACCATCCGGTAGAGGTGGTAGTTGATGTAGAAGTCGCCCGGGAACCCGGTCCCGGTGTACCAGGGCTCGTCCCAGGTGCCGTCGGGGCGCTGGGTGTCGACCAGGTAGCCGACGCCGCGCGTCGGTCGCCGGGCCGCGCTCCCCCGCGGCCAGCAGGGCCAGCAGGGCCCAGGCGGTCTGGGAGGCGGTCGAGGGCCCGCGGCCGCGCCAGCGCCGGGTCGTCGTAGGAGCGCAGGTCCTCGCCCCATCCGCCGTCGTCGTTCTGGTGCGCCTCCAGCCAGGCCACGGCCCGGCCGCACGGCCGGGTGCTCGCGGCGAGAGGCCGGCGGCCACCAGGGCCGGCACGGCCGCGCCGGTCCCGTAGACGTAGTTGGCGCCCCAGCGGCCGAACCACGAGCCGTCGGCCTCCTGGGCGCCGAGCAGCCACTCGACGCCGCGGTCGAGGGCCGGGCGTCGGCCGGCCGAGCGCGGCCAGCATCTCGACGACGTGGGCGGTGACGTCGGCGCTCGGCGGGTCGATGAGCTCGCCGAAGTCGCAGAACGGGAGCTCGCGGCACAGGGTCTGGGTGTTGTCGACGTCGAAGGCCGCCCACCCGCCGTCGCGCGCACTGCATGCCGAGCACCCAGTCCGACTGCCCCGGCTCGAGCGGCGCTCCGGTCCGGCCGGCCCGGCGCGGTCGAGCGCGAGCACCACCTCGGCCGTGTCGTCGATGTCGGGGTAGTGGTCGTTGGCGAACTCGAAGGCCCAGCCGCCCGGCGCCAGGTCGGGGCCGGCGGACGCGTCCAGTCGCCCCGGCACGGTGATCTCCTCGGCCACCAGCCAGCGGCCGGCGGCGACGCAGCGCCGGGTCGTCGCGGTCGACGCCGGCGTCGGCCAGGGCGATCACGGCCAGCGCGGTGTCCCACACCGGCGACTGGCAGGCCTCGAGCCGCCGGCCGCGCTCGTCGTCGATGGTGAAGCCGTCGAGACCGGCCAGCCCGGCCCGCATGACCGGGTGGTCGAGCGGGTAGCCGAGCAGCGGCAGCGCCATGAGCGAGTACACCCACGGCGGCTGGATCCCGCCCCAGCGAGCCGTCGGCCTCCTGGCGGCGCGACGATCCAGCGCTCGGCCCGGCGCAGCGCCAGCCGGCGCAGGAGCCGGATCGGCCGGCGCTCGTAGCGGTGCAGCAGCCGGTCGAGCGGTCGCGAAGCGCGCCGCCCACGAGCCGCGGGTCGGCGGGCCGGCGCCGCCGCGACGCCGGTGCGGAGCTCGTCGATGCTGACGGCGATGCGGCCGGACCGGGCCGGTAGGCGCCGACGACGGTGAGGGCGACGACCGTCTGGCGGGCCCAGCAGGCGAAGTCGTAGATGTTGAGCGGCACCACGGCGGGCAGGAGCACGATCTCGGGCGGCATGACCGGGAGCTCGTCCCAGGACCACAGCCCGAACAGGGCCAGCCAGATCCGGGTGAACACCCGGGTGGCCTCGACCCCGCCGGCGTCCCGGACGTACTCGGCGGCGCGCGCGCATGTGGGGGGCGTCGACCGGGTCGCCGGCCAGGCGGAGGGCGACGTAGGCCTCGACGGTGGTCGACAGCTCGGGCGGGCCGCCGTAGAAGTTGGCCCAGGTGCCGTCGTCGCGCTGGCTGGGAGCGGATCCAGCGCGGCCGCGGCTGCGGTCTCGCTCGTCGGTGCGGATGCCCGAGGAACTGGCGGAGCAGGAGGTCCTCGGCGTCCATCGTCACGTTGGTCTCGAGCTCGCCCTTCCAGCACCCCTCGGGGTGCTGCAGGGACCGACAGGGCGTCGACGGCCGCGGCGAGCGTCTCGGCCGCGCGCTCGTCGCCGCTCGTGGGCCACGGCGGCCTCGGGCGGCGCGAGCGACGGTCATCGGTCGCGCTCGGTCACGAAGCGGGCGATCGGCCGCCAGCTCGGCGCGGGGCCGCTCGGCCAGCGGCACCCGGTCGAGGGCCGCCAGCGCGGCGGCGAGGTGCGCCTCGGCGATGCGCCATGACCGCGTCGCGGGCGCCGGTCGCCTCGATGAGCGCGGGCCGCCTCGGCCACGTCGGCGTCGGCGAGCCGGCCGCCGAGCAGCGCGGCCAGCTCGGCCTGCCGGGCCCGTCGGACCGGCCAGCGCGATCGACGACCGGCAGGGTCTTCTTGTGCGGGCGCAGGTCGCTGCCGACCGGCTTGCCGGTCCGGCCGGGCTCGCCCCAGATGCCGAGCACGTCGTCGACGGCCTGGAAGGCGATCCCGAGGTGCCGGCCGAAGTCGGCCAGGGCGTCGACGACGTCGGCGTCGGGCGCACCGGCCAGGACCGCCCCGATGGCGGCGGCGCACGACGAGCAGGGCCCCGGTCTTGCCCTGCCTCCATGGCCAGGCACTCCTCGAGCGCTGACCGACGCCCGGGTCTCGAAGGCCATGTCGTCGGCCTGCCCGGCGATCATCGCCTGGGTGGCGTCGGCCAGCGCGGCGGCGGCCCGACCCGCTCGGGCGTCGGCGTCCTCCAGGAGGACCTGGGTGGCCAGGGTGGCCAGGGCGTCGCCGGCGATGATGGCCGGGCCGACCCCGAACTCGGCCCAGACCGTCGGGCGGTGCCGGCGCTCGCGGTCGCCGTCGATGATGTCGTCGTGGATGAGCGAGAAGTTGTGGACCAGCTCGATGGCGACCGCGCCCGGGATGCCCGTCGGCTCCTCGGCGCCGCCGGCCGCCGCGGCGCCGAGAGCAGCGCCAGGGCGGCCCGGACCCGCTTGCCCCCGCCGGCCAGGTGGTGGCGCACCGGCTCGCGCAGCTCGGGGCTCGAGCCGGCTCACCGCCGCGTCGAGCGCCGGGGCGACCAGCGCACCGGCCGCGCGCCAGGGCGTCGCGGCGGCCGTCACGGGCACCTGGCGCGCGATCGGCCTGCACTGCCGCTCACGCCGATCGCCCTCGTGCAGGACTCGGGGCTGCGGGCTCGGCTGCGACGCCGGGCCGCTGCCGATGCGCCAGCCGACGGCCGGCGGCGCTGCGCCGCTGCGGACCGCCCCCTCCATGGTGGCCGGCCAACCGGTGTCGCACCACGCGCCGGCCAGCGACCAGCCCGGGCGAGCGCGGTGGCGAGCGCCGGGCCGCAGCGCGGCCGTCCCGGGCACGGCCCGGAAGGTGGCCGACGCGCTCGCGGCGTCACGACGCCGTCGACCAGCTGGGCGCGCCGGGCCGCCGGGAACAGCGTCGCCCAGGGCCTGGCGAAGAACGTCGAGACGAGGTCCTCGGGCCGCCGGCCGATGTAGGCGTCGGCCGCCGACAGCGAGATGGCCAGGCACTGCTCGCCCCCGGCTCGGCCCCGCCGACGCCGGTCCGGTCGAAGACGAACTGCACCGGCGAGTCGACGCAGGCGGCCATCGGCAGGTCGGTGACCCGGCGGTCGAGACCAGGTGGACGTTGACGATCGGCGAGGCGCCGAGCGCCTCGACCGGTCGGGCGCCAGCTCACCGGGCAGCAGGCCGGCCGCGACGTCGGGCGGGGTGGCGACGATCACCGCGTCGGCCTCGGATGCGTCTGGTCGCCGACGCGAGCAGGACCGGGCCCGTCGGCCGGCGGCGTCGACCCGTCGACCGGCGCCCCGAGCACGCACCTCGACGCCGGCCGCGGCCAGGGCCCTGGCCGCGTTGTCGCCGTGCAGCTCGGCCGAGCGGGACCTGCGACCAGCCGATGTCGCCGCCGTCGGCGCCGTCGAGGAGGCCGGTGCGGAAGACCATGGCCGCCAGGGCCAGCGAGGCCTCGTCGGCCGGGACGTTGAGCGTCGGCAGGGCGATCAGGTTCCAGAGGCGGTCGATGGCCGCGCGGCTCTGGCCGTGCCGCGCAGCCACTGCCCGAAGGTGACGGCGTCGAGCGCCGGGTCGTCCGGGTCGAGGCGGCGCAGGCGCCGAGCGCGGCCGGGCCGAGCGGAGCCGCTCGGCCGACGCGAGAGGTGGCGGTAGCGGAGCCAGCGACGCAGGCCAGGTGCAGCGGGGCCGGGAGGTGCGACCGGCCGGATGCGGGCCGCGGCCCGCCCGGGGCCAGCACCGGCACGTCGAGGCGGGGCTGCAAGACGACCTGGTCGCTCGGCGCCGATGCGGTCGAGGAACTGCCGGTAGGCGGTGCAGCAGCGCAGGAAGACGTGCTGGCCGTTGTCGAACCAGCGGCCCTTGCGCTGGAACGACCAGGTGAGCCCGCCGAGCTTGCCCCGGCGCTCGACAGGGTGACCTCGGCCCCGCCGTCGGCCGCCGCCAGCGCGGCGGCGATCGCCGGCCAGCCCGCCGCCCGACCACGACGACGCCGGGCTGCTCACGACGTCACCCCGGCCAGGCTGCGCGGCGGCGACCCAGAGCCTTCTCGCGACGTCGGCAACGAGACCGCGGCGCTGCGGTCACCGCGATCGGGTCGCGCTCGATCCGGACCAGCAGGCGGCGGTAGATGCCGGCCATGGCCGCCACGCAGGCCCGGCTGCGGCGGTCGAGCAGCGGGAGCAGCTGCAGGCCCCGGTCGAACCACTCCTGGGCCCGGGCGCACTCGAAGGCGACCAGCGCGGCGACCGGCTCGGGCGGCCCGCACAGGTCGGCCGGGCACCCGACCGTCGGCCGCGTCGGCGGCCGGCAGGTAGACGCGGCCCCGGTGCCGCGGTCCTCGACGACGTCGCGCAGGATGTTGGTCAGCTGCAGGGCGACGCCGAGGTCGTCGGCCAGCGGACCGCGGCCGACGGTGCGTCGTCGGCGCCGAAGACGGCGAGCGACAGCCGGCCGACCGAGCCGGCCACCCGGCGGCAGTAGCCGACCAGGTCGTCGATGGTCTCGTAGGCCGTGCCGTGCGACGTCCATCTCGCAGCCGTCGATGAGCTCGCCGAACGCGCCCATGCGGCAGGTCGTAGCGGCGCGTCGGCGTCGGCCACGGCCAGCCAGCACCGGGTCGTCGCGCGTCGACCGAGGTCGTCGAGGTCCTTGCGGGCCTGGGCCAGCGCCGACGAGCTTGTCCTCGGGCGCCAGATCGCCGTCGCCGATGTCGTCGATGCGGCGGGCCAGGGCGTAGACGGCCGAGAGGGCCTGGCGCTCGGGCGCGTGGAGCAGCCGGATGCCGTAGGCGAAGTTCTTGGCCTCGCGCCGGGTGATCGCCTCGCACTCCTTGTAGGCGAGCGTCGGTGTTCACGCCCGACCCCGCGCCCGAACGACGGTCCGGCCGTCGCCGCCCAGCGGCGCAGCGAGCTGCGCTCGGCGCGGCCGGCACTGCGCGGCCAGCACGTCGAAGGAGTGCCGCTCGATCTCGTCGAGGGCGGCCAGCCCGCCGGCGGCGAACGCGGCGACGGCCAGCCGCGGAAGCGCAGCGGGAGCGGTCCGGCACAGCGGCGCGCCCGACGGCGAGCAGGTCCGGGCCCGGTCGACAGCTCGGCCACCACCTCGCGCAGCGCGGGGCTGGCCGACGCCGCGAGCAGGTCGCTCTCGGGACACCCGAGCGCGTCGAGGTCCTCGGCCGGCAGGTAGACCCGGCCGTTGCCGCGCGTCCTCGCCGACGTCTTGGAGGTGCTCGACGAGCTGCAGGCCGATGCAGACGTCGTCGGAGCGCGCCACCCGTTCGGGCGTCGCCGCACCGAGGACGCCGAGCACCAGCCGGCCGACCGGCGCGGCCGAGAGCATGCAGTACGCGACCAGGTCGTCGAAGGTCTCGTAGCGCGTGACGACCTGGTCCTGCCGGTTGGCCTCGATCAGGGCCCGGAACGGCTCGAGGGGCAGGGCCCGCGCGCTCGATCGTGGCGCCGAGCCGCTGGAGGAGCGGGTGGGTGGCCGAGCCGGCGGCGGCCCGGTCCAGCTCGGCCTCGAGCCAGTCGAGCTAGCGCCAGGCGATCGCCCTCGGCCTCGTCGCCGATGTCGTCGGTCAGCCGGGCGAACCCGTAGATGGCCAGCAGGTCGGCCCGCACGGCCGGCGGGAAGAACCGGGAGGCGACCGGGAAGTTCTCGGCACCGGCCTGGGCGAGGACGGCGTCCTCGGAGGGCACCAGGGGCGTGGCGGGGCTCGTGGACGGTGACACCACCGGCCCCTCCTTCGTGTAGCGCCGATGACCAACGGGCCACCCTTGTTATACGTGGCGAGCCGATTCGTCAAGCACGGACGGACGCGCGAACGAACACGGCCCGCAGGACCTGGTGGTCCCGGACCTGGTGGGAGACCGCTTAGTACGTCGGCGAGCGCAGCCCGAGAGCCGGGCGGACCAGGCTGACCAACACTGTGTCGACCACCCGGCGGGCGGCCGGAATCGCTCGGGCGCCGCGCGCCGCCAACCGGGGCAGCACCCGGGCGGCCAGGCCCTGGGCCACCCCGGCGACCACCCCGGGCGCCGCGACCTCGGACCGCAGCTCGCGGGTCGCCGCCTCGAGGAGGAGGGGGGCGAGGGGTTCGAGCAGGACTGCGCAGCGCCCCGACCGCCTCCGCCTCGCTCAGCGAGCCGGGCTGCTGGTCGAGCGCCTGGCCGACGGCCTCGACGGTCGAGCCGGCGGCCGCCACGAAGATGTCGTCCTTCGAGTCGAAGTAGCGGTAGAAGGAACCCTTGGCGATGCCGGCGGCGTCACAGATCTCGCCGACACTCACGCCCTCGTAGCCGCGGCGGGCGAACGCCACCCGGGCCACGGCGAGCAAACGGTCCCGGGGCTGGCCGGAAGCCGTGTCATCGAGGCGCGACGCCAGGAGCGCATCCCAGGCCTCCGGGGCCAGCTGCTCGGAACTCACGGAGAGGAGATCGGGGAGCAGCTGGCGGACGGTCTCGAGCGGCAGGTGCTGGCGATCCCGGAGCAGGCGGATGATGGTGAGCGCGGCCACGTGGCGCTCGTCGTAGAGGAACCGGTTCGGGGCGGCCTCGGTCGCCGACGGCAGCAGGCCCAGCCTGCGGTAGTGGTGGATCGTGGGCACCGAGACCCCGGTGCGCTGGGCCAGGACCGACACGGGAAACCCTACGGACGCCGGGGCAGCGGGCCTCGAGACCGGGGGGGCGACCTGTTCCACGCCTCCTTATTTACCACCCAAACGTTCGTATGGGGGAAAATTGGGGACAATCTGGGTGGCGCACCAGATGTAGCGCTGCCGGTTCGGGGATTGAGTACTGACGCTCCAAGGCACCCAACTCAGGAGTGGTCCCCCTTTCGGGCCCGCAGCAGAAGGAAGTACGGGGCGATCCGGGTGTCAGCCACCTCGGGATGGCGGGCGGCGGTCTCCTCGTCGGCGTGCGGCTCGGCGATCGCCTCAACAGTGAGGCCGGCCCCGAGTACGGCGTTCAGCCACCCCGTCAGCGTCCGGCGGGCGTAGGTGATCGTGAACGGCCGCAGACCGTCCCTCACCTCCTCCGGCGCTGCCCCGAAGGTCCAGGTCTCGGTGAGCGGGCCCTCATAGAAGTAGTCGCCGGTGGTCAGCGCTTGGCGCACTCCTGACTCATCGTCCACCCAACGCCGAATGGGGGTCGATGTCGCCGGATGAGCCACCGAGAACTGAACGAACCCACCAGGCCGCAACACGCGCGCCACCTCACCCAACGTTCGCTCAGGATCGGCCACGTCCATGAGGCTCATGAACGCCGTCACCACCTCAAAGCTTGACGCTCCGAATGGGAGCGTCGCCCCGTCGCCGACGACGTAGCGCACACCCCACCGGTCGTCGCGAACGGCCGCTTCGATGAACAGCTCGGCGATGTCGAGGGCGACGACGTGACCACCCCTCTCGGCCAGCAGAGCGGTGTTGTGTCCCTCGCCGCAGCCCAGATCGAGACAGGAGAGACCATCGATCGGCGGAAGCAGACTGAAGAACGCCGGAGTGTTGACCAGATCCCGGTACACGTCGAAGCCGGCGCGCGACAGCGTCGTCCACGCGGCCGCGTTGGCGTTCCAGAGCTTGCGCGTGTCCGGACGCTCCACCTGGCCAGCTTCGCGCGCTGCCCGAGTGGAACAGTTCGAGGACCGATGACGCCGGGTTCTTCCGTGTCCGCACTCTCGACCGAGTCGGGCGTGCCAACTCCAGCTCTGAGGACGCTGCCACCGGCTGCTCCAGCACCGCCACGCCGAGCGGGGAAGTAGCGGCACTGCGGGCGTCTCGGCGACCTACGCCGAGACCTCCTGCCGGAAAATGTAGAGATGGCCGTTCCCGTCGAAGGCGGCCTGCTGCTCAACGAGTTCCCAGCCCTCTTTCGCCTTGTCGTTCAGCAACAGCTGGAGGCCACCCTTGCCGCCGGTGTTCTTGTACGTGTGGTCGGCGCCCCCGAACTGCTCGATGCTGTATTGCCATTGAGTGCTCATAGGCCAAAGGTACTGCTCCCTACTGGGTGACCGGCTCCTGCAGCACCAGTCCGTTGCCGTCCGGATCGTCGATCTGCACGTAGCGGCCCCAGGGAGCGGTCTCGATGCCGTTGGCGGTCGGCACGCCCTTGTCCTCGAGGTGCGCCACCATGGCGTCGAGGTCGTCGACGCGCAGCAAGAGGCCCTTGAGGCTCCCCGGAGGCATGGTCGGGAACCAGGTCACGAGGGTGATCGTGGCCTCCCCCTCCGGGGTGGCGAGGCGCAGCCAGCGCATCGACTCGCCCATCGCCTCATCCTCTTGGACACTCAGGCCGAGGACGTCGATGTAGAAGTCCTTGGCCCGCTCGGGCTCGCTCACCGGCACCGAGACGATGGCCACGCTGCGTACTGACACTCCTACCTCCCTCGTCCGCCGTAGGTGTCCCACGGCCGCGCCCGGCGCGAACCTAACGTGACCGCAGTGCAGCTGGCGCAGCCCTTCGACCGGCGCCAACTCTTCCGGCGGGCCGGTGCCCTGGCCGCGGTGGCCGGTCCCGCGATCGTCCTCGGGGCCTGCGGCCGCGGCGAACCACCTCCGGTCACGGTCCCGACCACGGTCGGCGGACCGCCCGACTGGGGCGAGCTGGCCTCGTCGCTCCAGGGGAGCGTCGTCCTGCCAACCGACGCCACATTCGCGACCGACAAGCTGCTCTTCGACACCCGCTTCGACGGCCTCAGCCCGGCCGCCATCGCGTTCTGCCGGTCCCCGACCGACGTCCAGCGCTGCGTGGACTTCGCCCGGCGATCCGGCGTCCAGCTCACGGCGCGGAGCGGCGGGCACAGCTATGCGGGCTACTCGACCTGCCCCGGGCTCATCGTCGACGTCACCGGCATGGCCGACGTGACCGTCGCCACCGGCACCACCGCGGTCGTCGGAGCCGGGGCGCGACTGATCGACATCTACGGGACGCTCGGCACGGCGGGCGTGCTGCTCCCCGGCGGGTCGTGCCCGACGGTCGGGATCGCCGGGCTCACCCTCGGCGGGGGCATCGGCGTGCTCGGGCGCCGCTACGGCTTGGCCTGCGACAGCGTCTCGTCGCTCGACATCGTGACGGCCGACGGACGCCTGGTCACCTGCGACGCCGAGCAGAATCCGGACCTCTACTGGGCGAGCCGGGGCGGGGGTGGGGGGAACTTCGGCATCGTCACGTCGTTCACCTTCGACGTCCATCCAATCCCCGACATCGCCCTGTTCACCCTGGACTGGCCCTGGGTGTCCGCCGGAACCGTCCTCGACGCCTGGCTCCGCTGGCTCCCCTCGACCCCCGACGAGTTGTGGGCCAACTGCCAGCTCGACTCGTCGGGCGGGGCGGGCGGTGGGCCGTCGGTGAAGGTGACCGGCGTCTACGCCGGCTCCGTGTCGGACTGCGCCGCCGCGCTGGCCCCGCTGATCTCGGCGGTCGGTGTTTCCCCGAGCGACCAGTTCGTCGGCCCGGAGACCTATGAGCGGGCGATGATGATCGAGGCGGGCTGCGAGGACCTCAGCGTGGCCCAGTGCCACCTTCCGTCGCAGAACGCCGCCGGCACCCTCGACCGCTCGACCTTCGCGGCGGCCTCGGCCTACGTCTTCGAACCGTTCCCGGCAGCGGCGCTCGACGCCGCCACCCAGGCAGTGGCCGACGCGAGCCCCACGTCCTTCGGCGGCGCGCTGATCTTCAGCGCCTACGGCGGCGCCATCGCCCGGGTCCCGAACGAAGCGACCGCGTTCGCCCACCGCGGCGCCAGCGCCGGCATCCAGTACTACGCGTCGTGGGACCCGTCTGCGCCGGGGTCGGTGGTCGACGCCGCGACGGCCTGGCTGGCCAGCACCTCGAGCGCGCTCGATCCGTACACGCAGGGGGCCTACGTCAACTACATCGACCCGGCGCAGCCGGACTACCTCACCGCCTACTACGGGACCAACCTGGCGCGGCTGGTCGACGTGAAACGAGCGGTCGACCCCGACGACGTCTTCCACTTCGCGCAGTCGATCCCGACGGCGCTCCCCGCCTGATGGAACGGTCGGCGCGGTGATCAAGTACATCGGCTCGAAGCGCCGTCTCGTCCCGGTGCTCGCCTCGATCGCGGCGGCCAGCCGGGCCCGTCGGGCTCTCGACCTGTTCACCGGCACCACGCGCGTCGCCCAGGCGTTCAAGGGGCAGGGGATGGCCGTGACCGCGGTCGACTCCGCGCGCTACGCCGAGGTGTTCGCCCGCTGCTACATCGAGACCGACGCCGCGTCGGTCGACACGCGCGCGCTGGACGAGGCGATCGCCCACCTCGACGGGCTGGCCGGCCGGCCCGGCTACGTGACCGAGACCTTCTGCGAGCGCTCGCGGTTCTTCCAGCCGTTCAACGGGGAGCGGATCGACGCCATCCGCGACGCCATCGAGTCCGAGTTCGCCGGCAGTGCCCTGTACCCGATCCTGCTCACCAGCCTGATCGAGGCGGCCGACCGCGTCGATTCCACGACCGGGCTCCAGATGGCCTACGTGAAGCAGTGGTCGTCCCGCTCGTTCGCGCCGCTGCACCTGCGCGTGCCCGAGCTGCTGGCGGGCGCCGGCACGGCCGTCTTGGGGGACTCGTGCGAGCTCGGCCCCGCCCTCGGCCACTTCGACCTCGCCTACCTCGACCCCCCGTACAACCAGCACCGCTACTTCACCAACTACCACGTCTGGGAGACGCTGGTCGCCTGGGACGCGCCCGAGCACTACGGGGTCGCCTGCAAGCGCGTCGACGCGCGCGAGGACCACACGAAGAGCGTCTTCAACTCCAAACGGACGATGGTGCCGGCCCTGGCCGCGCTGGTACGGGACCTGTCCTGCGAGCTGTTGGTCCTCTCCTACAACGACGAGTCCTGGCTCTCGCTCGACGAGCTGGTGGACATGTGCGGACACCACGAGGCCGTGCACACGCTCGGCTTCCCCTCCGCCCGCTACGTCGGGGCGCGCATCGGGATCCACAACCCGGCCGGCATCAAGGTCGGCACCGTGTCGCACCTGGAGAACCTGGAGTACCTGGTGGTCGCCGGTGCCCGGCGCACGGTGGCCCGCGTCACCGCCGCGCTGGGCGAGGCCGGTCTGCGCCCCACCGGCTGACCGCCGGCCGTGCGGGCCGGCCCGCGGCGGTGCCACAGTGTGTCGGTGACCACCTCGATCGCTCCGGGCCAGCGCTACGGCATCACCGTCCCCTTCGACGTGCCGCTGCACGAGCACCGCCGCTGGTTCGAGCTGCTGGTCGACCTCGGCTACACCGACGTCTGGTCGTCCGAGGTCGACGGCGGCGACGGCTTCACGCCGCTCGCGCTGGCGGCCGCCTGGGCGCCCACCCTCAACCTCGGCGTCGCCATCACCCCCGCCTTCACCCGCGGGCCGGCCCTGATCGCCCAGTCCGTCGCCGCCCTGGCCGACGCGGCCCCCGGCAAGTTCGCGCTCGGGCTCGGCACCTCGTCGCAGGTGATCGTCGAGCGCTGGAACGGCATCGACTTCGAGGACCCCTACAAGAAGGTCCGCGACGTGCTCCGCTTCGTGCGCCAGGCCTTGACCGGCGAGAAGGTGGAGGGCCCGTTCGACACATTCACCTCGAACGGCTTCCGGCTGGCGCGGGTGCCCGCGGTCCCGCCGCCCCTCTACCTGGCCGCGCTGCGCCCCGGCATGCTGCACCTGGCCGCCCGCGAGGCCGACGGCGCCATCTTGAACTGGCTGTCGGCCGACGACGTGAAGACGGCCGTCGCCGAGCTCCGTCCCGACTTCCCGGTGGTGGCCCGGATATTCGTCATCGTGACCCCGGACGCCGACACCGCCCGGGCCATCGGCCGCCGCATGATCACCGCCTACATGAACGTCGAGGCCTACGCGGAGTTCCAGCGCTGGCTCGGCCGCGGCCCCGAGCTGCAGGGGATGTGGGACCTCTGGAGCGCCGGGGACCGGCGCGGCGCGCTGGCGGCGATCCCCGACTCGGTCGTCGACGACCTCATCGTCCACGGTCCGGCCGAGGAGTGCCGCGAGCACATCCTGCGCTACGTCGAGAACGGGGTGACCATCCCCGCCCCGATGGTCGTGCCGGTCGGCGTCGACCTCGAGGACACCGTCCGGCGCCTGGCCCCCGGCTGACCCGGGCGCGGTGCCCGCCGAACCGGCGGATCACGTCCTGCCGATCACGCTGCTCGGCAATCCGATCCTGCGCGCCAAATGCCACGAGGTGGTCGAGTTCGGCGCCGCCCTGGGCGACCTCGTCGACGAGATGTTCGAGACCCTGGACGCGACCGACCACGGGGTCGGGCTGGCGGCCAACCAGGTCGGGCACACCCAGCGGTTGTTCGTCTTCGACTTCCACGACGGCCGCCGGGGCCACGTCGTCAACCCGGTCCTGTCGCCCGGCGGCCGCGAGCTCCAGGAGGGGTATGAGGCGTGCCTCTCGCTGCCCGAGCTCGGCCTGGTGACGACCCGCCTGGCCCGCTGCACCGTGAGGGGCGTCGATCGCGACGGGGTCGCGGTCTCCTACGAGGGGGAGGGGTTGGCCGCCCGGTGCTTCCAGCACGAGCTCGATCACCTGAACGGGAAGCTCTACGTGGACCTGCACCCGATCGGGGTTCGCCGGCGCATCGAGAGCGAAGCGAAACAGCAGCCGTGGTCGGGCCACGCCGCCCTCGACCCGCGCTCGGCGCTCTATCTGGGAGAGCCCGAGGCCGATGCGGGGGACCCCGAGGCATAGGGATCCGATCCGGCATGTCCGTCCCGGGGCGCGACAGCCGGATTCGTGGTACCCAGGTCCCATGGACTTTCGGACAACGACGCCCGCCGCACTGGCGGCCCAGGTGCGCGGGCGGGAGATCTCGGCCCGGGAGCTGACGCAGGCGGCGCTCGATCGCATCGAGGCGCTCAACGGTTCGGTGAACGCCTTCGTGGCCGTCGACGGCGACCGCGCGCTCGAAGGACGCGGCCGCGCTCGACCAGGCGATCGCGGCGGGCGCCGACCCCGGTCCGCTGGCCGGCCTCCCGATCGGGGTGAAGGACCTCGACGACGCGGCAAGGCTTCCCGACGAGCCACGGGTCACCGCTGTTCGCCGCCGCCGGTGGCCGCGGCGGACTCGCCGCTGGTGGCGCGACTGCGGGCCGCCGGCTGCATCGTGGTCGGCAAGACCAACACCCCCGAGTTCGGCTGGACGTCGAACACCGACAACGCCGTCTTCGGGCAGACCCGCAACCCGTGGCACCTCGAGCACAGCCCGGGCGGCTCCTCGGGTGGCACGGCCGCGGCGTTGGCCGCGGGGATGGTGCCGCTCGCCACCGGCTCCGACGGCGGCGGCTCGATCCGGATCCCCGCGTCGTGCTGCGGGCTGTCCGGCTTCAAGCCCTCGCTCGGCCGGGTCCCCTCCGGGGGGCCCAACCCGCCGGGCTGGATCGACTTCTCGACCAAGGGTCCGATGACGCGCCGGATCGCCGACCTGGTGGCGACGCTCGACGTGGTGATCGATCCCGACCCCACCGATCTGCGGTCGCTGCCCCGGCCCGAGCAGTCGTGGGGCGACGTCGTGAGCCGGACCCCGCTGCCGCGCCGCGTGGCCTGGTCGCCGACGCTCGGCTACGCGCCGGTCGACGACGAGGTGCTCGCCATCTGCGAAGGGGCGGTCCGGACGCTCGAGTCGCTCGGGGTCGAGGTGGTCGAGGTCGACAGCGTCTTCGCCACGGATCCCCTCGACATCTGGCTCCAGCTCACCTCGGTCTGCCTGCTGCGCAGCATGCAGGAGTACCGGGGCGACCCGGCCTGGGAACAGGTCCATCCGGTCCTGGCCAGCATCGTCGACGGCGCCCTCTCGATCAGCGCGCTGGAGGTCGTCGACGTCTTCGACGAGTGCCACCGGATGAACGTGCGGCTGGCCGAGCTGTTCGCGACCGTCGACCTGCTGCTGACGCCGACCGTGGCCGCGCCCCCGCCGCCGATCAGCTCGGGCGGGATCGGGCTCATCAACGGGGTCGCCAATGCCAACTGGGTGCGCTTCACCTACCCGTTCAACATGACGCGCTCGCCGGCGGCGACGCTCTGCGCGGGCTTGACCGCGGGCGGCCTGCCCGTCGGGATCCAGCTGGTCGGTCCCCAGCACGGCGACGCGCTCGTGCTGTCCGCGGCCGTCGCCCTCGAGGCCGCCATCGGCTTCGACCGGCTGGCCCCGATCGGCTGACCCCGCCGACCCCGGCCGCGGGATCACCCGTCGAGGTCGGCCTCGGTCACCAGTCGCAGGAGCGGCTCGCCCCGCCGGTAGCGGGCGAGGTTCTCGGAGAAGAGGTCGGCGCCGCGCTGGTAGCGGCCGAGCCCGCCGGCCGAGTTGTGCGGCGTCACCACCACCCGGGGGTCGTCCCACCAGGGGTGGTCGGCCGGCAGCGGCTCGACCTCGAACACGTCGAGGACGGCGCCCGAGATCGACCCGCGGTCGAGCGCGGCCGCCAGCGCCGCCTCGTCGATGAACGAGCCCCGGCCGACGTTGACGAGCAGGGCGCTCTCGGACATGGCGTCCAGGAACGCGGCGTCCACCAGGTGCCGTGTCGAGGCGTTGGCCGGCGCGCTGAGCACGACGACGTCGGCCCGGGGCAGCGCCGCCAAGATGCCCTCGGGCGTCACCAGCTCGGCGACCGGCTCGTCGCCGCTCGGCGGCCGGCGCACCCCGACGACGTGGACGCCGAAGGCCCGGGCCCGCAGCGCCACCTCCGTGCCGATCGACCCCAGGCCGACGACCAGCCAGGTGGTGCCCGCGACCTCGCGGAAGTCGTGGCGCGCCCACAGTCGCTCGCCCTGCGCCTCGGCCCACCGCGCCGACTCCTGGAAGTGCTCGAGCACGCAGCGCAGCACGTACTCGGCGATCGAGATGCTGTTGGCGTCCGACGTGGTGAGGGAGACACCGTTGCGAACCAGCTCGGCGAAGATCGGCGTGTCGTAGCCGGCGGCCGCCGATTGGAACCAGCGCAGCGTCTCCGCGCGCCGGAGCAGCCCGAAGAACGGGCGGATCGGGCCGTCGTCGAAGAGGTCGGACGTGCCCCAGGCCACCTCGATCCCGGCGGCCTCCCGCTCGAGCGCGCGTGCCGTCAGCGAGGTGCAGCGTGCCGTCGCTCCCCATGGTGACGAGCTCGATGTCGTCGTGCGCGGCGCGCAGGGAGTCGCCGTGGGCGCGGGCGGCCGTCTCGGAGAGGAGGATCCGCAGGGGCGAGGTGCTCAATGGTCGGCGGTGGCCCGATCCAACAGGTCGGCGAAGCGAGCCTTGGCCTCCAGCCGACGCGTCGGGATGTGCTCGGTCGGCACCTCGGTGGCGGCGTAGTTGCGCAGCGTGCGCCGGGCCACCGTCTGCTTGTGGACCTCGTCGGGGCCGTCGTAGATGCGGGCGGCCCGCGCGTTGCGGTACATCGATTCGAGGGGCAGGTCGCAGGAGAAGCCCAGCGCGCCGTGCACCTGGATGGCCCGATCGATCACGTTGTAGAGCACGGTCGCGCCGTAGTACTTGATCATGGCGATGTCGAGCCGGGCCGCCGCCGCGCCCTCCTGGTCCATCTTCCAGGCGGCGTGCAGCGTCATCAGCCGCGCCGCCTGCATCTCGGCCATGGAATCGGCCACCCAGTTCTGGATCGTCTGCTTGTCCGACAGCAGCGAGCCGTGGGTGTAGCGCGACACCGCCCGCTCGCAGAGCATGTCGAAGGCGCGCCGCGACTGGCCGAGCCAGCGCATGCAGTGGTGGATGCGACCCGGACCGAGCCGCGCCTGGGCGAGCACGAAGCCCTCCCCCTCCCGGCCGATCAGGTTCTCGACGGGCACACGCACGTCGGTGTAGGTGATCTCGGCGTGGTTCCCGAACTTGCCGAAGTGCGAGACCGGGTCCTCCATGGTCGCCACGTCGCGGATGATGTCGACCCCCGGCGTGTCGACCGGGACGATGATCATCGACGAGCCCTGGTAGGGGTGGACGTCGGGGTTGGTGACGGCCATCACGATGAGGAAATCGGCCACCGACCCGTTGGACGTGAACCACTTGTGCCCGTTGATGATGTACTCGTCGCCGTCGCGCACCGCCTGGGTCGACAGCAGCGTCGGGTCCGAGCCCGCCGTGTGGGGCTCGGTCATCGAGAAGGCGCTACGCATCTTGCCGTCGAGCAGGGGCTGCAGCCAGCGCTCCCGTTGGTCGTGGCGACCGGTGGCCTCGATGCCGATGGCGAGCAGCTCCGCGTTGCCCGAGTCCGGCGCGTTGTTCCCGAACACGACCGGCGCGTAGGGCGACTGCCCCAGGATCTCGTGCATGAGGCCGAGGCGCACCTGCCCGAAGCCCATGCCGCCCAGGTCCCGCGAGAGGTGGGCGGCCCAGAGCTCCTTGCGCTTCACCTCTTCCTGCAGCGGGCGGATGAGGGTCAGCACCTGCTCGTAGGTGAGGTCGAGCGTCTCGAGGGGGAAGATCTCCTCGCGCACGAAGCTCCGCATCCAGACGAGCTTCTCCTCGAAGTCGGGCTCCGTCGAAAAGTCCCAGGCCATCGATGCATCCTCCTCACGGCCACCGCCGTCGATGCGCTGTGTCCCCTGCGGCGGTGCCGCAGCCGGACCGCGCCTCAACTCTAAGCACGGCGGCGGGCCCGGGGGCCAGCCCGGATCCGGTGATCGGCCGCCGGAGGGGCTGCGCGAGAATGAGGACAGCCAAGAGAGGAGCCGCCGTGGAGCGCATCGGCGTCATCGACACGATGTTCGCCCGCTACGACATGGGCGCGGAGGCGCTGGACGAGCTCTCCTCGTGCCCCGGCTACGGCGAGCGGTTCGACACGCTGCACCAGACGGTGCCCGGGTTCAAGGACCTGGCGGTCGCCGCCAAGGCGATGATCGAGCGGGAGGGCTGCCGGATCGTGGTGGTCCTCGGCATGCCCGGCAAGGCCGAGGTCGACAAGGTCTGCGCCCACGAGGCGTCCCAGGGGATCATGTGGGCCCAGCTCCTCACGACCACCCCCATCCTCGAGGTGTTCGTGCACGAGGACGAGAGCGACGACCCCGAGGTGCTGGCCGCGGTCTGCGCGGACCGGGCCCGCAAGCACGCCCGCAACGCCTACTGGATGCTCTACGAGCCCGAGCAGCTGACCCGCCGGGCCGGCCAGGGCATCCGGCAGGGCTTCGCCGACGCCGGACCGCTCATCACTCGGCCCTGACCACTCGTTCGGCTGGGCGGCCCGGACCGCCCTGAGCTCGCGGGAGCGCGGGGGCGGACCCACTCCCGGGCCGGACCGATCGCCCGAGGCGCGGGACGAGGTCGCTGGTACCCTGCCCGGGCATGTCGGCGAGCGATTCCGACGAGCCGCCTGACACCGCCTCGACGATGGACCCGGAGGGCGCGGCCGCGGTCCCGACGGTCTCCGACACCGGCGGCCCCGGCGGGCCGACGCCCCGGCGCGCTGCCCGCGGCGGCCGGCACCGACGTCGGCGACGCCACCGCAAGCTCAAGTGGACCCTGGGCATCTTGGGGAGCGTGATCGTCCTACTCGCCGCCGCCGTCGGCGGCTACACGATCTACCTCAACTCCAAGATCGTCCGCATCACGGTGAAGAACCTCAAGCCGGCGCCCAAGAAGGGGACGGACGCGTCCGAGGAGAACATCTTGATGGTGGGCTCGACGTCGCGCTGCGTGCTGACGTGCAGAACCCCGCCTACGGGCTGTGCTCGCAGGGGGTGAACGGGGTCAACAGCGACGTGATCATGATCCTGCACCTCAATCCGGCGCTGCATCAGATCGCGATCCTGTCGATCCCCCGCGACCTCTTCGTTCCGAACGCGCCGCGGACGGCGCCAACAAGATCGACGCCGCGCTCTACGAGGGCCCGAGCCAGCTGGTGAACGCCATCCAGGAGGACTTCGGCATTCCCATCCAGCACTACGTCGAGCTCAACTTCGACACGCTTCGCCAACGTGGTCAACGCCTCGGGCGGCATCGACATGTACTTCCCCGAGCCGGTGTTCGACCAGTACTCGGGGCTCAACGTCCAGACCACGGGCTGCATCCACCTCGACGGCATCCACGCGCTGCAGGTCGTGCGGGCCCGGCACCTGCAGTACAAGGGCCCGGGGGTCACGAGCGACGACCCCTACTACTGGCCCCAAGAGGGCGAGAGCGACCTGGCCCGGATCCGCCGCGACCACGAGTTCCTGCGGGTGCTGGCCACGGCGGTGGCCCAACGCGGGCTCGGCAACCTGCTCACCGACGAGCGGATCATCTCGAGCGTCGCCCCGCAGCTCGTCGTCGACAGCGGGTTCTCGACCTCCAACATGGTCAACCTGGCGCTCACGTACCACGCCACCAACGCCTACGACGTGCCGCAACTGACCCTGCCCGTCATGGTGGGCTCGTTCGGGCAGTACTACTACGAGGGCGGCGGCTACGGCGACGTCGAGTTCCCCTCCGAACCCCAGGACCAGGCCGTCATCGACCAGTTCCTCGGGGTGAGCTCGTCCACCGACACCATGAACGGCGGATCGCTGCCCGAACCCGGCCACCGTCAGCGTCTCCATCCTCGACGGCTCGGGGATCTCAGTCGGCGGGGACGACGGCCGCGAGCGGGCTGCAGGCGCTCGGGTTCAACGTGGTGGGCAGCGGCTACGCCTCGCCCGTCGGCGAACGAGGCCGAGACCGTCGTCGAGTACTCCCAGGACACGCCGGCCAACGAGGCGGCGGCCCAGGCCGTCGCCCACGCCTTCACCGGGCCAGGTGGTCATGGCCATGGGCCCGACGACGGACAACGCCCAGGTCACCGTCGTCACCGGCTCGGACTTCGCCGTCAACGCTGCCCGCGAGCGCTCCGCCGACCACCACCACGCGGCCTGCCGGGGCCTCGACGACCGCCCCGCCGGTCCCGACCACGACCACGACGACCGTCCCGGAGGGCTTCGACGCCGTCACCGCCCCGGTCGAGGCGCTGCAACCGTGGGACCCCCGCTCGTGCACCACGGGCGGTGGCGAGGGTCCGTAGGGCAGACAGCCAGCTCGGTCGTTCAGGTCGAGGTGGGAGCCGCTCCTTGTCCTCGCACGCGACCGCCTGCAGCGCGCCGAGGAACCACTGGTAGGTGGAGCGGATGCCGTCCTCCAGGTCGATCGAGGGGGACCAGCCGAGCGACGCGGAGCTTGGAGACATCGAGCACCTTGCGGGGCGTGCCGTCGGGCTTGCTCGCGTCGAAGACCAGCTCGGCTGCGGGGTACACGACATCGCGAACGAGCTCCGCCAACGACCGGATGCTGCGGTCCTCGCCGGTACCGACGTTGATGTGGCCCTCCTCCTCGTAGTGCTCCATGAGGAACAGGCACGCATCGGCGAGGTCGTCCACATGCAGGAACTCGCGCATGGCGCTGCCCGTTCCCCAGATCTCGACCTCGGTCGCCGCGCTCACCTTCGCGTCGTGAAACTTGCGGATCAGCGCCGGCAGGACGTGACCGCTGGTGAGGTCGAAATTGTCGTGCGGCCCGTACAGGTTGGTCGGCATAGCCGAGATGAAGTTGCAGCCGTACTGGGCGCGATACGACGAGCACAGCTTGATGCCGGCGATCTTCGCTAACGCGTAGCTCTCGTTGGTCAGCTCGAGCGGGCCCGTGAGCAACTGGTCCTCCGCGATCGGCTGGGTGGCTTGGCGGGGGTAGATGCAGGAGCTTCCGAGATACAGGAGCTTCTTCACGTCGTAAAGATGCGACGCGTGGACGACCGTGCCATGAATCATCATGTTGTCGTAGAGGAACTCTGCGGGCCGGGTGGAGTTCGCCATGATGCCCCCGACCGTGCCCGCCACCAGGTACACGTACTCTGGCCGGTTGGCTCGGAACCAGTAGTTGACTGCCGCCTGGTCTCGCAAGTCGAGTTGGTCGCGCCGAGCGACTAGCAGAGTCGTATGGCCCTCGAGCCTTGAGCTTCCGGAGCACTGCGGAGCCGACCAAGCCGGAATGGCCTGCGACGAAGATGGGCGCATTCTTCGGCACTGATATCACTGCTCTCTTCCTAACAAATTGGTGTCCTCCACAAATTGGTGTCCTCGGCTCGCGTATTCCGTGATGAAGAGACCTCCGGTGATCCCGTCGAGGGCTCCCGAATTCAGGCGCGTGGCGTCCCATTGGTCTGTGGGCAGAACGGTTCTGTGGGCGGAACGGTTGGGGGCTTCGATGCGGGTCACCTCGCCGGTCGAGGCGCTCCAACCCTGGGATCGCGCTCCTGCGGTCCCCCCTTGGAGAATCGGGAATCGCCCCGGCGTCAGGCGTTCACTCGTCTCCACCGGGCTCGGACGCACATCCGGCGCACCTGCTCGCATCCAAACGCAACTCTCATTGCGGGCACCCGGTTCGACCTGACGTAGCACCCGACCACGATTCGTTCGCGTCACCAACCCCAATTTCGCGAGGCGCTCGGCGTACGATTGGCGACACTGCCAACCGGGGGGCCTGGAGGCGGCGAGATTCTGACCATGGCCGATACCCAATCCACAGACGCCAGCCTGCACGGGTACGTCCGGATCCTCGGTCGTCGGATCCACTGGCTACTTGCCGTTGTCGTCCTGTGCGTCGCCATTGCGTTCGCGTTCAACTCGGTCCAAACCAAGGAGTACTCGGCAACCACCCAGCTGCTCGTTCAGCCCGCGTCGGGCGACCTGCCAATCTCGGGCACCCAGGCGACGGTGTCGCCGACCGATGTGCTCACCGAGCTCCAGCTTGTCACGAGCGCACCCGTCAATGCAGCCGCCTCCAAGAAGCTCGGCTTCTTCCCGTCCGTGACGGACAGTGAGGTCGGGCAGACCAACGTGATTGCCGTAACGGTCACCGCGACATCACCGATCCAGGCCGCTCGTGCCGCCAACACCTACGCGACCGTATTCGTCTCGTACGAGCGAACGAACGCGATTACGGCTCTCACCGTCGCCGAAAAACAACTGCAATCCCAGATCAAGGCCACCGACAGCCAGCTACAGACGCTTGAGGGCCAAAGGAACCCGTCGCCGCAGACTGCCGCAGCCGTGGCCGCGCTCAGTAGCCAGGAAGTGGCCCTCAAGGATCAGTTGGCCGAGCTCCAGGTCTCCGGTGCTGAGTCACCAGGTGGCATCGAGGTCGTCTCTCCGGCGGCTGTGCCCAAATCGCCCAGCTCGCCCCGGCCAATTCGAGACGTGGTGTTGGCACTCTTGCTCGGCCTCGTCCTCGGGGCGTCTACGGCGTTCGCGATCGAGTACTTCGACAACAAGGTGTACTCAAAGGACCAGGTAGAACGACTCACGGGTGGGGTACCGGTCCTAGCCCTGATTCCCAGGATGAAAGGCTGGAAGAAGCACGGCGGTCCGATCCTCATCACGGACGTCGATCCGTTCTCGCCGGCCACTGAGGCATATCGCGGACTGCGAACCTCCCTGCAGTTTGCCGGGCACGAGGGAAACCTGAAGACCGTCCTCGTGACAAGCCCGTCGGGCTCCGACGGCAAGACGTCGACCGTGGCCAACCTTGCGATGGTGTTGGCTAAGGCTGGTGAGCGGGTCGTGGTCGTCGGCTGTGATCTCCGACGTCCCCGGATCGGAGAGTTTCTGGGGCGAAGCGAGGTACCCGGCTTCACATCGGTACTCGTGGGCCAAGCCGAGCTATGGAAGGCGCTGCAACCCGCCAAGAGCATGCCGAATCTTGCGCTCCTCGGAACCGGTCCCATTCCACCGAACCCCGCCGAGCTGCTCGGGTCGGAAAAGGCGGCGGAGATCTTCCGCCAGCTCGCGGGCGGCTGCGACATCGTGCTCATCGACAGCCCGCCGCTGTTGCCCGTAGCCGACGCCCAGGTGCTCGCCAACTACGCCGATGCCGTCCTCATGGTCGTAACAGTCGGTCGGACAACGGAAGCCGAGGTACTTCGGGCGACGGAGCTGTTGGTACAGGTCGATGCCCGACCCGTCGGTATCGTGCTCAACAAGGTCACGCATCGTTCCGGGAACAGCGCCGAGTACACGCGGGGCTACGGATATAAGTACGGCTACTCGCCGAACCGAGCCCCTGAACTGGTGCACAGCACGAATGGCCTTAGGCCAGCCATACCCGCGCAACGCTCGCTGCGCTCCCAACGGTCGCAGCGCAGGACGGTCTCTTAGGACCCGAGGTGACGACCAGCCGGGACAAGATGCGCGACGTTCAACATCTGGTCGAACGGGATCGCGCGATTCCTTGAACCACTCGCGGACGCGGTCATCTGGATCGCTTCCCTGGTCTTCGTCGCGGCGCTGAGCGAGAGCCTCGACCGACACTTCATTACTACGCATTTTCCGGAACTGATTGTGATCGCGCTGGCAGCCCAATTGCTGGTCGGTTGGGCCATCTCCCTCTATCGGGTCCGATGGAAAAACGCCAGCTTCGAACAGACCATTGCCCTCGCGGCCACCGTTGCCAACGTTACGACGATCGTGCTCATATGCAACATCCTGTTTCTGCAGCACGTCATACCCACGCGATCAGTGGTGGCTGCAGGTGCGTACACGCTCTTCGGGTGCGCCGGAGTGCGTGGAATGTGGCGACTCGTCCGCGAACACCAGACCCAAGACGTCACTCGCCCCCAACGAGCCATCGTCTTCGGCGCTGGCGAAGGTGGCGAACAGGTCGATCGACGCCCTGAGAGGGTCCCACAGCCTGTTCCTGCCGGTGGCACTGCTCGACGACAGCCCCGCCAAGCGCCATGTGCAGATTCGACATCTTCGGGTCGCCGGCGGCAAGAACGAGATCCCGGCGGTGGCCAAGCTCGCTCAAGGCCGACACCCTGATCGTCGCGATCCCCAGCGCAACGTCGGGGCTGATCCGCGACCTGTCCCACCGGGCGACGTTGGCCGGTCTGGACATTCGCGTGCTCCCGCCCCCCTCCGAGCTCTTGCCATTTCCCTCGTTGGGCGTGTCGCACATTCGCGCTGTCACCGAACGGGACCTTCTCGGGCCGCCACGAGATCGAGACCGACGTCGCCGCTATTGCCGGATATCTGACGGGTCGCCGCGTGCTCGTCACCGGTGCGGGCGGCTCGATCGGCTCTGAGCTGTGCCGAGCGATCCATCGGTTCGCTCCGGCCACCCTGGTCAAACTCGACCGCGACGAATCCGGGCTCCACGAGCTGCAGCTCTCGATCGAGCAAAGGGCACTCCTCGACGAGCGAAGCCTTGTCGTTTGCAACATCCAGGACCTTGCCGCGCTAGAGGAGGTCTTCGAGGAGCATCGACCCGAGGTGGTGTTCCACGCAGCCGCCCTCAAGCACCTGCCGCTGCTCGAAATGTGGCCGACTGAGGCCGTGAAAACGAACGTCCTCGGTACGTGGAACGTCCTCTCGACGTCGCTCCGCTATGGCGTCGAGCGTCTGGTGAACATCTCGACCGACAAGGCAGCCGACCCATGTAGCGTCCTCGGCTACACCAAGCGGATTGCTGAGCGCTTGACGGCCACGGCAGCCAGTGGGGCCGGCGGCGCCTACCTCAGTGTTCGGTTCGGCAATGTTCTCGGGAGCCGCGGATCAGTCCTCACTACTTTCCGCGCCCAGATCGAGGCCGGCGGACCGGTGACCGTGACCCACCCGGACGTGACCAGGTACTTCATGACCGTTCAAGAGGCCGTGCAGCTGGTCGTGCAGGCCGGAGCTATCGGAGACAATGGAGAAGTCTTGGTGCTCGACATGGGGAGCCCGGCCCGCATCGCCGAAGTAGCGCGCCGGCTGATCACCCTGGCCGAGAGATCTGTCGACATCGTCTTCACCGGCCTGCGCCCCGGCGAGAAGCTCAACGAGGTGCTGTTCGGCCGCGGCGAGGCCGACCTTCGGCCGAAGCACCCACTCATCTCACACGTACCGGTCCCCCCGATCGACACCGCGCTGATCGAGACTCTCGGGCGGCACAGGACGGCAACGGCTGTCAGCGAAGAACTGCGAGCCCTCTGCTTCGCCCCGGACGCGGCCCCCACCGGCTCCTTCGACGACCGGAGCAGATCCTCCGTACAGGTTCGGTGAGACCTTGACCCATTTCGAAACCACGGTCGTCGTCGTCGGGCAGGGGTACGTCGGTCTTCCACTAGCAATGAGGGCGGTCGAGGTTGGCTATCGAGTCGTCGGCTACGACACCGACGTCAATCGGACCAAGCTCCTCACGGCCGGGGAGAGCTACGTCGAAGATGTGCGATCGTCCGTGCTCGGCGAGGCACTGGACAGCGGACGATATCGCCCGAGCTCGGATCCGAACGACTGTGCCGAATTCGACGTCGCCGTGATCACAGTTCCGACACCACTCGCGGACTATGCACCCGACCTCTCGAACATTGAGAACGCCGGCCACACGCTGGCGCCATTCGTGCGACCCGGCGCCTGCGTCGTTCTCGAGTCGACCACCTACCCCGGTACGACCGCGGAACTGCTCGGTCCAATCCTCGAGGCGCAGTCCGGACTCAAGGCGGGCACCGATTTCGACCTCGGGTACAGCCCTGAGCGGATCGACCCGGGCAATCGAGAATGGACGTTGGCCAAGACCCCGAAGGTGGTCTCGGGAGTCAGCGCTTCGTCGCTCGTCGCCGTTCAGGCTTTCTATGACAGCCTGGTCGAGCGAACGGTCGCGGTCTCGGGAACAGGTGTGGCCGAGCTCTCCAAGCTGCTCGAGAACACCTTCAGACACGTCAATATCGCTCTCGTGAACGAGCTCGCTATGGCCGCCAATGACCTCGGGCTGAGTATCTGGGAGTCCCTGGATGCTGCTTCCACGAAGCCGTTCGGGTTCATGCGATTCGAGCCAGGACCAGGCGTGGGCGGTCACTGCCTGCCCATCGATCCCACGTACCTGTCATGGCTCGTTCGGCGACAATCCGGCGCCCCTTCTCCCTTCGTCGAGCACGCCAACGACATCAATCACCAGATGCCTACCTACGTCATCCGTCGCCTGTCGCTCGCGCTGAACCGCGACGGCAAGGCGCTCAAGGGAAGCCGGATTCTGCTACTCGGTCTCTCCTACAAGGCCGACACCGGGGACGTGAGGGGATCGCCGGCAGTCGCTGTGGCCGAAGGACTCTTGGAACTCGGAGTCCAGGTCCGGGCGGCTGACCCCTTCGTGCCGTCGGACTTTCTGGCCGACCGAGTCGCCCGGGTCGGACTCGACGAGGACGAGGTGGCTGCGGCCGACGCAGTCGTCCTGCTCACCTCCCATGGTTCGTTCGATTACGAACTGGTCGTGCGACACGCTCGGTTTATCTTTGATACCCGCCGCACGATCACCGCTCCGCAAGCTGAATACCTGTAGGGCGACGGCAGTTGCGAGTGCTCGTCACCGGCGGTGCCGGTTTCATCGGTGCGAATCTCACTCGGTACCTGCTCGAGTGCGGAATAGCGACGGTCGTGCTTGACGACTTCTCGACCGGTGACCGCGGCAACCTCGAGGGGCTATCAGCGGAAGTGCTGGAGGGGTCCATCCTCGATCGACCCCTCCTCGACCGGGCCATGGACGGCGTCGAGGCTGTCGTCCATCTAGCGGCCCGCCCCTCGGTACCCAGATCCCTGGAAGACCCGGTCGCGACGAATCGCTCCAACGTCAACGGAACCCTTGAGGTCCTCGAGGCCGCGCGGCGACACGGCTCTCCACATGTCGTCGTGGCCTCGTCGTCGTCGGTATACGGGAGCAACCCGGTGCTGCCCAAGCGCGAAGACTTGGTGCCCATGCCAACCAGCCCCTACGCGGTGTCGAAACTGGCCACTGAGGCTTACGCACTGGCCTACGCACAGTGCTTCGACCTCGATGTCCTAGCCCTGCGATTTTTCAACGTCTATGGACCCCTTCAAACAGCCGGTCATGCGTACGCCGCAGTGATTCCGGCATTCATCGCTGCGGCTCTGGCCAATCGGCCGCTGACTGTGCACGGTGACGGCGAGCAGACCAGAGACTTCACGTACGTCGGGAGCGTGGCCGCTGTCCTTGCGGACGCAGTCAGCCGGAGGGTGACCCACAGCGGACCGGTTAACCTCGCATTCGGCGAGCGGACATCGCTTCTCGCCCTCATCGCCCAGCTCGAAGGAATCCTCGGTACACCGTTGGAAAGGCGGCACATCGAGCCGCGAGTCGGCGACGTGCGGGACTCTCAGGCGAACGGTGAACGCCTCCGTATCCTCTTTCCCGACGTTCAAGCGGTCCCGTTTCGAGACGGTCTTGAGGCGACAATCAATTGGGGCCGACACCTTACGTCTCCGAACTAGCCGGACGCACGCCGCCCCACAGCGCGAGCAGCTTCGGGATACATCTCTCAAGAGAGAACTCCGATGCTCGGAAGGCTCGCAAACATTCGAGACGGTCGCCTTTGGTCGGAGGAGTCGCGAGCAACGGAAGAAGAGCGTCCACCCACTTCGACACCGGATCATCAAGACCGAGGAGTGTCACGCCCCCCAACTGGCCGGCGACTTCCCGATCCGGCGGTATGTCGCTGGCAACGACGGGCGTCCCTGTCGCTAACGCCTCGAGGACAACGCCCGGCAGTCCTTCAACCCGAGTGGGGTGGAGCATGGCCGCCGAGGTGGGCAGGATCGACGTCATCACGTCCGATCGCAGACCACACATCTGGACTGAGCTGGTGAGCCCGAGTTCCCCGATCCGCCGTTCCACTGTGGTCCCATAGTCGTCGCTCGTTCGCCCCACCATCCAGAATTCCCGCGTCGATGCCGCGTGCCGAGCAGCTCCGAGAACACTTCCAGACGCGAATAGTTGATTCTTCTCGGGATCCAAACGACCTACTTGGACGATCTTCAGGTTTCGCTCGTCCGCTTCCGCGAGGTGGTTCTCGAGTCCCCACGTCGCCACACCCTGGTAAAGAACACTTGCCCGCCCGCGCTTGCTACGCAACTGAGGGTTTGCACTAAGGATGGCCTGGCTGACCGCGACGATGTCAGTCGCGTAGCGGTAGATCATCCACCGGCAGAGTCGACGCCGTATTTGGCCACGCCAGTTATCCGCCGACCTTGACGGACATCGGTCGTCGAATGAATGTGGGCGATTCTCACTGGAACTCTCATCAGCGAGGCCAGCATCAGGAAGGGGCCCGACGAGAAATGAACGTGCGAGTGGACCACGTCGGGACGGATACGACCCAACAATCTGCAGTAGCGGAACACCAAAGGCGGCGAAAGAGCCATGGGATGGATCCCCGCCCCCAGCCCTCGAGCAATGGCAGCCATGTCACCTTCCCGGCCCGAAAGAAGCAAGAAATGTGACTCAACGAGGCCTCGAGGAAGCGCTTCCAGAATCTCAATAGCCCGCGACTCAGCACCTCCACGGTCAAGGGATCCAAAAATCTGCAAGACTCTGACCGGCCCGACGCTTGCAGCCCTGAATCCGAAGCCTGCCGCATTGGTCATGGCGCATCCACAAATGGCATAGTTTCGGAAGATACCGCCACGTCTCTTCGATCCCTCAGATTCAAGAGATGTCTGCAGTATTCGGTTTGCAAACCGATTGATTGGGCTCACTCACACGCTCTCGCCGCCGGACTCGAAGGACAATCATCGCGGCCACCCAAACCAATACTAAGACAGAAATTGCGCTGAACTGGACGGCCAATAGTAAGCAGGCTACAAGGCCTGTAAGTGCCGTGAGCATCTCACTTTCAAAACTGTCTCCAGCCCGACACATTAGAATCAGAAGAAGCGGACCAACGAGTATCCCCCACCAGCCAAAGTTGGCGATCATTTCTTCAATGAGGCTCGTCGTCACACCCCAACCTAGCGATTGCACAGGAATATCAAGCATTGCGCTCGTTGCATACACAGAGTAGGGGTAGGGCTTGTTAGGCCATTCGCTACGAGGAACAAAGAAAGTCACGTCATATATGACGCTTTCGCCCCTATGCTCAAGTATCTGCCGGGATTTTGGATGGACCAAAGCGTAGAGTGTCTGTTTGGTAACGCCGTCTCGACCAAAGTCGGTACGGATATCATCGTAGGTGTGCGGATTGTACTGATAGGGATTTCCGCGGAGCGAGTGCTGGTAGGTGGAGGAAAAGACGGCCACAAATGAAAGTCCTGCAAAAAACGCGAGAGGAAGACGAATTCCGGTAAGACGGCCCCTCCTGAGGAATACAAAGCCGAATAGGACGAGGATTATTAGGACAATCGAGCGTTTTCCCTGAACCCAGGCATCTACAACTAAGAATGGACTTACTGATAAGATAGACGCGAAGAGAGCAGGGTTAGTAAGTACGAACAGAGCGCTGGCTACGACCGATCCGATTGTCACAAAGGTAAGGACATGTTCGTAGCTGACGTTCTGTCCAGTGATTAGTCCACGGGCGCTTGCTGCGTATGTCAAGAACTCCGAAGGATTTGGGGCCATGGCGGTAACGGCAACTGGTAAGACGATAACGATCCAGAGCAAGAACCGGGGCAGATAGGAGTCAAAGCCGTTAGTCAGTCGGTTATCGATCGCTACAGAATCGATCCGGGCAACAAGGTGCTCGCGCCTCACCCGAACGCTGGCAACCATCCAGAAGAGACCTGACACCCAAATTACGAGCCCATCATAAGTAAGCTCTGTGACCTTGTCCTGAACTGCTAAGGCGAATCCAGGTTGTTCAATATACCCGGGGATGCGGTAGGTCATGTCCAAAATTAATGGAGCGATGAACAAAATGTCGAAAGCAACAATAACCAGCAGAAGACTGTTGCGATGTCCGCGGGCTAGGTTGCGCATGGCCCACACAAAGCTTGCAGTTCCAGCACCGAGTGCCAGGAGATCAGCCAGGAGCACATCCAACGGCACGCCCAATCGTACCTTGGTGGGAGCGTTCAGCTAGGCATGTATGCGGTCGGCATCGGACGCATTCTGGACTGCTAAGGGCTCGTCCGGAGCTCGAATGCGATAGACGAGTTTAGCTCCGTTGCCATCGCTGCTCTCGGCTCAGGCCAAAAGGTTTGG
>CAWHYR010000009.1:0-343529 GCA_963833735.1 uncultured Actinomycetes bacterium
GTAAGGCAGCCGCATTTCGCTAGCTGACCAGGGAAGGTCCGGCGTCACGGGCGAGTCTGGCGCGTTTGTGGAACCATCGTGAGCGGGCCTGGTGGCGGCGGGTCCAGGCGTCCCAGTGGACGACGAGCCACCGGGGCAGGGGCCGGGTGGTCAGGGCGGCCAGCAGCCGCTTGATCTCCGGGATGGTCAGCGGGATCATGCCGGGCTCGGCGGGCGGCGGCTGACCGGGCCGGACCGGGGGCGGTGCCTGGGTGTCGGTGCGGTCCTTGACCAGGGCGGCGGTGATGGCGCAGATGGCCAGGGCGGCGATCACCAGTACGGTGTGGCGGGCGATCGCGGTGTAGAGCCGGGCCTGGCACTGGTCGAGGCCGAAGCAGTCCTTGCCGAACGCGAAATCTTCTTCCACCGGCCATCTGAGCCCGGCGGCGTGGATCAGCCGGGTCTTGGTCAGCACCTGCCCTTCGGGCACCCAGCAGTAGTGGAAGGCCAGGTCCCCGGTCTTCAGGTGGCGGCGGATGAGCAGGTGGTGGCGTGCCGACGCGGTGGCGATCCACGCCCAGGCATACCAGCGTTCGCCCTTGGAGCCGCGGCCGGCGGAGCGGACTTCCCAGCGCCGCCTGTCTTTCAGCAGCCGGCTGACGGCCTGCGCGCAGGTCAGCTTCGTGCCCGCGGCCAGGGTGAGGGTGAAGTTCGACGGCACGCGCAGTACGTACGCCTGGCCGTTGTCCTCGAAGAACTCGCGCAACTGGGTGCAGCTGCCATAGACCTCGTCGCCGCAGGCGAAATCGAAGCGGAGGCCGTCGGCGTACACCTCCGCGCACAAGTCGATGGCCAGCTGCCCCTTGGTGCGGAACTCCAGATCCGGCGGCAGGCCCATGGCCAGGGACTTCACCGGATCGTCGATGTGCTCGGCCGGTATCCACTGGCGGGCGCCGATCAGCGCGTGCCCGGTCTTTTCCCGCACGTACGACAGGTGCACGGTGTTGATCCCGTTGGCCACCCGGCCCGCGCATCCCATGTACTGGCGTTTGACTCCCGCGGTCGCCTCGCCGGCTTTCTCCTGCCCGGTCTCGTCGATCGCTGCGATCACCAGGCCGCGGCGCCGGCGGCCGCGCCGCGCTGCCTCCTCCAGGCCTTTGGCCGCGAACCGGCGCACCACGCTCATCGCGGCGAACGTGTCCCAGACCGCGTGGTTCAGCAGCCGCTGCGTCCGATCCGGCGTCTGGTCCCCGCCGTGCCGGGCGATGCTCCACCCGTTCACCCGGGGCAGCTCGCTGACCAGCGCCGACACATACTTGCCCGCCTGCAGCCATGGCTCGGTCCGGGCAAAACACGGCCGCAGCAGCCCCAGCAGCTCCGAGCGTTTCCGCAGCGCCAGCCCGGCGCCTATCCTGACGGCAGCAGCCGCCTCTGTTCTTGTACTCGTCACACAGGCATGATCACGAGGCGGCTGCGCTCACACCCGCCCATCTCGTAATAAGGCCACGTCAACCACACCAGGCCCTTCGCCCAGCTCACGGCGCCAAGTGCGGCTGCCTTACTAGGTGCCGGTGTGACCTGCCTATGGTTCCGTATGACGTGATCGATGAAGCGATCACGTGCGACATTGCGCACATGCGCTGTGACTACCTGATAGAGGCGCGCTTGACGAATGCTGTCCGCGAGCAGTGCGCCCGCAAGATCAACGACGAGATGATTTGGCTGACGAGCAAGCTTGCGGCGAAGACCCTCAGTCGTGACGCGTACCTCGCTCGGCAGGCAGAGTTGCTGAGCGAAGCGGAGGCACTGCTAGCCGAAGGTGCGGCCGACATGTGGACGCCCACGGGGGAAACGGCAGGCGAGCGATGGGCGCGTCTGAGCGACGAAGGCAGCGCCGAAAGCTACGAAGAGCTGCGGCTCTGGCTGGTGCGGCTGGGGGTTCGTTACAAGCTTGAGTGCGTGCGCCGGAGCGCAAGCCAGGCGATCGGAAGCACTGGAACCCGGGGGAGTGGACCGTTACCCCGTGCTGGCCTTCGGCGGATGACGCTGCGGTGCTTGACCGGCTGGTGCCGCCTCTGGTATAGCCAGAATTCGCCGAACGGGCGGCTGGCAATCGGGCGACGGCATGGCGCTCGCCGGCATCATCATCGGGTTCGCGGGGATCGCGCTCGTGCTCGTCGTGCTCATCATCGCCCTGGCCGGATCCTCCGTGACCCCCAACTGCTGCTGACGTGACCGCCACCGCGGGCTCCAGCCGGAAGAAGCTGCGCGTCAAGCGCTACGAGGCCGAGATGCTCGGGCTCCAGGCCGAGCTCGTGAAGATGCAGGAGTGGGTGCGCTCCACCAACCGGCGAGTCGCCGTCATCTTCGAAGGCCGCGACGCGGCCGGCAAGGGCGGGACGATCAGCCGGATCACCCAGTATCTCAACCCGCGCGTCGTCCGCGTGGCGGCCCTGCCGGCGCCGACGGATCGAGAGCGGTCCCAGTGGTACTTCCAGCGCTACGTCGAACAGCTCCCGCGCGGCGGCGAGATCGTCCTGTTCGACCGCTCCTGGTACAACCGGGCCGGTGTCGAGTACGTCATGGGCTTCTGCACGCCCGAGGAGCACGAGCTGTTCCTCGAGCAGTGCCCGATCTTCGAGCGACTCCTCCTCGACTCGGGACTGCTCCTCATCAAGTACTGGTTCTCGGTCAGCGACGACGAGCAGGAGAAGCGCTTCGAGACTCGGATCACCGATCCGCTCAAGCACTGGAAGCTGAGCCCGATCGATCTCGAATCGCGCCGCCGCTGGGTCGACTACTCGCGGGCCAAGGACATCATGTTCGAGCGCACTGACAACCCCGAATCGCCCTGGCACGTGGTGGAGGCCGACGACAAACGGCGAGCCCGCATCAACTGCATCTCGCATCTGCTGAGCCAGGTGCCCTACGAAGATGTGCTCGAGCCACCGGTGAAGCTGCCGCCCCGCCAGAAGGAGGGTGGCTACGTCCGCCCACCACTCGACATCTACACGTACGTCCCCGACGTCGCGGCGAAGTTGCTGGAGGAGTAGGAGCGGAGCCGAACGTGTGCTCTCATGGCGCAGGCCCCCGAACAGGTCCGCACACCTCGAGTCAGGCCTGGCGCCTCAGTTCGCAGAACCGGTCTTGAGGTAGGCGACCTCGAGCTCGGCCCCGTCGGGATCGCGGAAGAACACCGAGAGCAGAGAGGGGCCGAACTGGGTGATCTCACCGGGTGAGGCTCCCGACCGCGACCAGGCGGTCCCGGATCTCCTTCAGCTTCTCCTCGGAATCAACGGCCAACGCATAGTGGTCGATCGGACCGCGATCACCCATCTTCGTTCGGTCTCCGACGATCGACTCTGCGGGAACCTCGAAGACGTTGAGGGCGCCGTCCCCACCCATGTTCACCACCGCCATCCGGGGGTGATCACCCTCCGCCTCCATGATGCTGAGCACCTCTGCACCGAAGATCTCCCCGTAGAACGCGAGGTAACGATCGAGGTCGGCGGTCATGGTGGCCACGTGATTGAAACCACGAGTCTGTGGGCGACCGGGCATCAAGGCTCCCTTCTTCCTGCTGTTCATACCCTACGTTGGCGACGGATTGGCCTGTCGAACAGGTGCGGTCACTTCGCCAACCTCCAGCGGATCGTGTGTCGCTGAGGTCGCGCGACATGGGGACCGCTCGTGTGTTGCGCTTCATCAAAAGGCGCCCCAGGCAGGAATCGAACCTGCGACGCACGGTTTAGGAAACCGACGCTCTATCCTCTGAGCTACTGGGGCGGAAAGAGGGCGCGAGTACTCCCCTCCTGGCTGCCGAGCTCAAGTCTGCCTCTCATCGACGCGGTGCCAGAGCATCCAGGGCCGCTTCCGTCCGTGGCCTCTCGTGCCGGTCCGGCCTTCCTGCTCGTCTGTCTCGACTTCGCCGACTATTTGATCGGTACCGTCACGTCTCCCTGGTTCTGCAGGAGCTGTTCCCATGTGGCGAAGCTCATACAGAACTTGCCGGCCACTCCGAACTGGGTCCCCCAGCTGTTCCAGAACCAAACCAGCTCGTTCGGAGCGTCAATGCCGTCGGCGACGACCTCGTGTCCGCCCCGAACAGTGGCACTGGGTGCGATCGCGACCAGCCCCGTCGGGTCCGGCGTGTCGAAGCTCGTGTACCAGCTGATGCCCGTGATAACGGGACGAAGCACCAAGGCGGCCAGCGCCTGCTGAACACCAAATGCATGGGTGTAGGAGGTGATCAATCCTTCCTGCTGGGCCGCCTTGCAGACCATCAGCCCGCTGCCACCCGGATCGTTGGGCGGATGGGGCTTTCCTTCCAGCTGCGTCTCAAGGTTGTAGAGCTTCACGGCGTTGTCCTCGTCGAGCGGAGTCGGGCCGGCGAAATCGGGAGCCGAGTTCATGGCCCCGCACAGCGCGTTGGCCGTGCAGGAACCGAGGTTGCCCTGGTTGAGGGGTAGTCCGGTGGCCTGGTGGGTGACGCTGATCACGCTCGGAGCCACCTCCGCTTGAAAATTCCAGGAACGGGGATCGTGGTGCACATGCCGGCCAAGTCGTTTGCCGTCAACGACGTGCTCGGACAATTCGACGTGCACGATGTCATCGCTAGCCATTGGTCGTCTCCCGTCTTTCCGTCCACCGCATTGCCGCCGTTCGGCGCGAATTCGGCGAGTCTTCTTCGATATTGCACTACCCAGATTGCACGCTGGTTACAGCCGGGTTACAGGGCCCTTGGCTGTTGTTTTCGACACTTCGAGACCCCTTCATTCGCCGGAAAAAGGTCGGGAAAATCACCCGATTCAGCACTAGATTCGGCCACCGACCAAGGAGGTGCCCATGGCGGATGGGAACCAACTCGCAGCGATAGATCACATCGTCGTTCTCATGCTGGAGAATCGATCCTTCGACCACATGCTGGGCTTCTTGTACGCGGCGGAGGACAACCAATCGCCGGCGGGCCAACCCTTCGAGGGGCTGACCGGCACGGAGACCAATCCCGGGGCCGACGGCAAGCCCGTGCCCATCTTCAAGATCACGAGTGCGTCGCCCAACGCCTACCTCATGCCCGGGGCCGATCCCGGCGAGGGGTATCTCGCCACCAACGCACAGCTCTTCGGCACCCAGACCGCACCGACGCCTCCCGTCGCCACCAACACCGGCTTCGTCACCGACTTCGCCGCCACACTCGCCTGGGAGGCGAAGTCACCCAGCTGGCACGTCGTCCCCGGCTCGGCGGCCGACGACATCATGGGCGTGTACACACCCGAGATGCTGCCCGTGCTCTCGGCACTGGCCCGGGGCTACGCCGTGTGCGATCACTGGTTCTCCCCGGTGCCCACCGAGACCATGCCGAACCGGGCCTTCGCCTGCGCGGCGACCAGCCAAGGGCACATGGACGACAAGAGCAAGACCTTCACCAGCCAGTCCATCTTCGGCCTCTTGAGCGCTCACAACCTCGACTGGCGCATCTACGGCTACAGCTCCCCGCCGCTCACGAGGCTCAACTTCCCCGACACCACGAACGCACCGGAGTCCCACTTCGGGCAATTCGGCGACTTCCAGGCCGCGGCATCGTCCGGCGCGCTCCCGCCCTACACGTTCCTGGAACCGGATTGGTCCTCCACCGGCAACAGCCAACACCCCAACTACGACGTCGCCAAAGGGGAGTCGCTGATCCACGACGTCTACACGGCGCTGCGAGCGGGGCCCGGCTGGAACCAGACGTTGTTGGTGGTCACCTACGACGAGCACGGCGGTTGCTACGACCATGTCCCGCCGCCGGCCGGGGCGACGCCCCCCGACCTCAGCGCCGGCGAGTTCGGGTTCGACTTCCGCCGCTTCGGCGTCCGTGTGCCCGCCGTCGTGGTCTCGCCGTGGATCGCGCCGGGAACCGTCTTCCGCGCGCCGGCGGTGTCGGCCCCGCTCGACCACACCTCCATCCTGGCGACCGTCGAGCGACGCTTCGGTCTTCCGGCGCTCACGGCCCGGGACCAAGCGGCGGCCGACCTCGGCGGCGTCCTGACGGAGTCGAGCCCACGAACCGACAATCCCCTCTCGGGCGTCCAACCGCCCCCGCCCGGCGCCGGCGATCCGGCCAGCGCCGCGCCCTCGCACATTCAGAAGATCTATGCCGAACTGGCCGCGGGCCTCCCGGTCCCGGGGCCGCGGCTGCCGACGGGCGAGACCCTCGGGGCGTTGCGGACGAGCGCCGACTACAGCGCATTCATCGACCGCCGGATGGCGGACTGGAAATCGACCCGGGCGGCGTCCGAACGGCAGTGAGCCGGTGGCGGCGCGGCGTCAGCAAGCCGGCAACCGTCGGGCCAAGAAGAGGTGCGTGACATAGGGAACAGTCACCCGGCCGCCGGCACCATCGAGCACGGACTCGACACGCCCGAAGAGGTCCGAGCGCGTCGGGGCGTCGAGCAGCACGTGATCGGACTGGGTGCCGAGGAGCTCGAGGTACTCCTGGGTCGTGTACTCCTGCTCCCAGGCGTGCGAACGCACCTCGACCTCGCCGAAGAAGCCGGAGGACTCGATCTCGGCGGGGCGTCGGCCATCGGCCTCGGTCATGACCAGCCCGGGGAAGGTGGGCGTCGTCGCCAGGAGATCGGGCACCACGGCCTCGTAGACGGCGAGCATCCGGTCGCGCAGGGGGCCTTCGGCCCACGCGGAGCGATGCCACAGAAGCGCCAGCACGCCGGCCGGCCGGAGCACGGCGTGCGCCTTCGGGTAGCCGACGGCGGGATTCACCCAGTGCCAGGCCTGGGCCGAGACGACAACGTCGAAGCGTCGCCCGCCGGGCTCCCAGTCCTCGAACGTCGTCTGTTCGATCGTCACCTGGTCCAGGGCTTCGCAGCGCCGCGCCGCGACCCGCGCCATCTCGACATTGGGCTCGAGGGCCACAAGTTGGGCCGCCCGCGTCGCGAAGGGCACCGTCGCCTTCCCGGTGCCCGACCCGACCTCGACGATCTCGGGCTCCCCGACGCCGGCGAATGACAAGACGTCGTCCACCAGCACCTCGGCGTAGCCGGGCCGGGCGCGGTCATAGAGATCGGCCACCTCGCCGAAGACGAGGCCCTTTCCCGACGGCCCACGCTCCGGGTCGACGCTCGGATCGGCCACCGTCTGATTCAACTCGGCCGTACCGCGGCGTCGCCAGCGGGTGCCGCGCCACCCCCGTCCACCGCGGTCGTTCTCGGCGCTCGTCCGCCAGGCAATAGCCTTCCGGTGGAGCCCAGCAAGGAGGACTCATGACCACGACCGAGACCCGCCCCGCATTCAAGGTTGCCGACCTCTCGCTGGCCGCATTCGGCCGCAAGGAGATCGAGCTGGCCGAGCACGAGATGCCCGGACTGATGGCGATGCGTGAGGAGTACGGCGGGAGCAAGCCCCTGGCCGGCGCCCGCATCTCGGGGTCGCTGCACATGACGGTGCAGACGGCGGTGCTCATCGAGACCTTGACGGCGCTCGGAGCCGACGTGCGCTGGGCCAGCTGCAACATCTTCTCCACCCAGGACCACGCCGCGGCCGCGATCGCCGTCGGCCCCGGGGGGACGGCCGAGGACCCGCAGGGCATTCCGGTCTTCGCCTGGAAGGGCGAGTCGCTCGAGGAGTACTGGTGGTGCACCGAGCAGGCGATGTCCTGGCCGGGCGAGGGCCCGACGATGATCCTCGACGACGGCGGCGACGCCACCATGCTCGTACACAAGGGGGTCGAGGCCGAGAAGACGGGAGCTGCCCCGGATCCGGCCGGTGCCGATTCCGAGGAGTTGGCCGTCGTATTCGCGCTGCTCGGCCGCAGCCTGGCCGCCGACCCGCAGAAGTGGACTTCGATCGCCGCCGGGATCAAGGGGGTCACGGAAGAGACGACGACCGGGGTCCACCGTCTCTATGAAATGCAGCGGGCCGGCGAACTGCTCTTCCCCGCCATCAACGTCAACGACTCGGTCACGAAGTCCAAGTTCGACAACAAGTACGGCTGCCGCCATTCCCTCATCGACGGCATCAACCGGGCGACCGACGTGCTCATCGGTGGCAAGGTGACGGTCGTCTGCGGGTTCGGCGACGTGGGCAAGGGGTGTGCCGAATCGCTGGCCGGCCAGGGGGCACGGGTCGTGGTCACCGAGATCGACCCGATCTGTGCGCTGCAGGCGGCGATGGAGGGCTACGAGGTGATCACCCTCGACGACGCGGTCGCCTTCGGCGACATCTTCGTCTCGGCCACCGGCAACCGCGACGTGATCACGGCGGAGCACATGGCGCGGATGAAGCACCAGGCGATCGTGGGCAACATCGGCCACTTCGACAACGAGATCGACATGACCGGGCTGAGCGCGACGCCCGGCATCGAGCGCGTGAACATCAAGCCCCAGGTCGACAAGTGGGTCTTCCCCGACGGCCACGCGGTCATCGTGCTGTCCGAGGGCCGCCTCTTGAACCTGGGCAACGCCACCGGGCACCCGAGCTTCGTGATGTCGAACTCGTTCACCAACCAGACCATGGCGCAGCTCGAGCTCTACCTCCACCCCGACCGCTACGAGAACCAGGTCTACGTCCTGCCCAAGCACCTCGACGAGCGCGTCGCCCGGTTGCACCTCGACGCGCTGGGCGTGAAGCTCACGACCCTCACCGAGAAGCAGGCGGCTTACATCGGCGTGCCCGTGGACGGGCCCTACAAGCCCGACACCTACCGCTACTAAGCCAGTCCTCCTCCCGAGACCGGCGTGGTGCAGCCACGAGGCGGGCACACCGGCTGACCACCTTGGCAGTCCGCCCTCCACCCGCAACACTGAGGCATCAACGGGGTGAGGAGCGGGGTTTGGGGGCTGTCAGGCTGGCCTTTCGCGCCGAGTTGCGCCGCCGATGGCGATCCTGGCTGGCCATTGCGCTCCTCATCAGCGTCGTTGGCGGGCTCGTGTTGGCCGCCACCGCCGCCGGCCGCCGTACGGAATCCGCGTTCCCACGATTTGTCGCGGCCCACGGCTTCGACGCCTTGGTGTACACCGCCCAGCCGGTGCCGAAGCTCGCCAGGCTTCCCGGGGTCGCCTCGGTCACGGAGCTCGTCGGCCCCGACAACGGTCAGCCGACTTGCGACTGCAGCCACCCGATCAACCCGAACGACTTCGGCGTTCTCGTCGCGCCTCCCAATGGCAGATCGCCGTTCAAGCTCGTCTCGGGCCACTTGCCTGATCCGTCGGCCCCCGACCAAGTGCTGGCATCGTTCAGCCTTCAACAGGACGACGGCGTGCAGCTGGGGACCGTGATCCACGTCCCGTTCTACGCGGCGTCGCAAGCCTCGGCTTACAACACCACTCCGACCGCATTGCTCAAACCCACGGGTCCGACCGTTGCCTTCCACGTGGTCGGGTTCGAAGCCACCGAAGACGAGTTTCCCTCCGGTGGTACCCCGACCTACACCTGTACGCCACCCAAGCGTTCGCCCGCACCGTGGTCCCGCGGACGGCGTTCGGCTACGAGTACTTCGTCCGCCTGCGTCACGGCGTGGCTGACCTTCCCCGATTCGATGCTCAAGCCAGCTGCCCTGAGCGGGTCCGGCGTCGAGTACACCGAAAATGAACAAGAGCAAGTCACGTCCGTCGAAGGATCGATCCATCCCCAGGCCATCGGGTGGTGGATCCTGGCCGCGCTCGCCGCGCTCGTCGGACTGGCGGTCATCGGCCAGGCGCTGGCCCGCCAGAGCATCGTCGAGAGCGAGGACTATCCGACGATGGCAGCCATCGGCGCCGACCGCCGACAGCTGGTCACCCTCGGCATGGCGCGGAACCTGGTGGTGGCGCTGGCCGGCGCGGCCGGCGCCGTGGTGATCGCCACCGCCCTGTCCCCGATCGCCCCGCTCGGTGAGGCGCGCATCGCCGAGACCTCGACCGGCGTCGCCTTCGACACGCCGGTCCTGTTGCTCGGGGCACTCGCCACCGTGGCAGTCGTCCTCGCTCTTGGCATCTGGCCGGCCCTGCGGGCGGCCCATACCCTGCCGCCGGACCGACCAACTCGCTGCGCCCCACCCCTCAGCGGTGGTGGGCCATCTCGCAGCGACGGGTGCACCGCCGAGCGCGGTGATCGGTGTCCGCAACGCCCTGGAGCGAAAGAGCGGTGGGGCGCCCGTTCCGGTGGGGAGCGCCCTTCTTGGCACGGTGCTGGCGGTGATCGCGCTGTGCGGTACGGCGGTCTTCGGGGCCAGCCTTTCGCACCTCACGGCGACCCCCAGGCTGTACGGCGATGCGTTCCAGCTCAGTTTCGGTGACTTGAACACCGGTGGACCGAACCCGGCCGTCCTTCAGGAGCCTCGAACAGAACAGGGCCGTCACCGGGATCATGGAGGGGATCGCTCTCACTCGAGATCTCCGTCAACAAGGTGTTGGTGGGCGGCATCGCCGGAACGCCCATCCGGGGTCCACTGCTCCTCTCTGCCGTCGATGGGCATCTTCCGAGCGGCGACGACCAGATCGGTCTCGGCGCGACGACGATGCGCCAGGCGGGCGCCCATCTGGGTTCGATCGTCCACGTCACGGTGTCGTTGCCGTCAGGTGGAAAACGAACCGTGCCGTTCCGGGTGGTCATCCAGATCTCCTTCCCGGTGATCGCCGAAGTCGTAGGCCTGGGCACCGGGGTCGCCTTCACGATCGCTGGCTACGAAGCAGCCGTGTGCCCTCCGGGTCCCGGCCAAGCCGCGTGCCGACAGGGCGGTGGCGGGATCCGACGACGGTGCGATCCTGGCCAGCGTCGTGTCCGGCCCCCGGGGTCAAGCGGCGATCAAGCAATATCTCGATAGCCCTGTCGCAAACGCCACACTCCCCATCACTCCGACATCGCTCATCAACTTCGGAGAGGCAGTCAACTTCCCGCTCATCTTCGGGGCGATGCTGGCCGTATTCGGTGCGGCGACGCTGCTCCATCTCCTCGTGGTCAGCGTCACCCGCCGGAGACGTGAAGTCGGGCTGTTGAAGGTGCTGGGCTTCGTGAACGGTCAGGTCGTCGCAGCCGTGGCCTGGCAGGCCACGACGTTGGCCCTGGTCGGAATCGTCATCGGGTGCCGCTCGGCGTGGTGGTCGGTCGGGCGGTATGGACGGGCATTCGCCAACAACCTCGGTGTTGTCCCGGTCTCCGTCGTACCGATCTGGCTCATCGCCGTGCTGGTGGCGGGCGTCCTCGTGGTCGCCAACCTGATCGCCGTGGCACCTGCGCTGGTGGCAATACGGTCCAAGCCCGCCGAGCTGCTACGAACGTCTTGAGGGGAACACGAAGCCGGGTTGTCACTCGGTGACTGTCCACGGCCACTCCCCTTGGCCGGCTGGCTCCCTGGGGCCTTTTGCTCTGTACCCCGTCTCCTGCTCTGCCCCTCTTGGGCGTGGTGCAGCCACGAGGCGGTCACACCGGCTGACCACCTTGGCAACCCACCTTCGACTCGCCACACTGGATCCAATCGTTGATGTGAGGAGGGCGTCTTGGGGGCCGTGCCGCCGGCGTTGCGCGCCGAGTTGCGGCGTCGATGGTGGTCGCGGACCATTTCGCTCTTGCCGATGTTGGACAGCTGAAGCGATGGGCTACTCACGCGGCGGGACCGACGCCTGGCCCGCTGACTACCCGACCCGCGTGCCGAGCCTGCCCAGGCCGGCGAGCGCGACCGAGGGACGCTGAGGTGGCACGGGCAGCGCTGCTGTCCTGGTGGCGCTTCCGCTCCACCTTCGCTCGCCGTTGGGGCGGATACCTCGGGGTCATCCTGGTGGTGGGCATCGTGGGTGGAGTGGCCATGGGAGCGGTGGCGGGCGCCCGGCGCACCCAAGGGGCCTTTCCCGTCTACCTGGCCAGCACCAACCCCTCGGACGTGCAGATCTTCGACGAGTACGTCTCGATCACGGGTACCGGGTACTCGGCAAAGGTCGACCGCGCCATCGCCCGGCTGCCGTACGTCGAGCGCGCCACCTACGTGATCGGGTTCGATCCCACCCTCACCCAGACGAGCAAGATACCCGTGGACCCCGTCGCCGGCGCGCAACCACCCGCATTCGAGGGCAGCCTCAACGGGGAGTACACGAGCGTGGATCGCGCGACCGTCCTCCGGGGTCGGATGTTCAACCCGAACGCCCAAGACCAATTCGTCATGTCGGCGAGTGGCGCCGCCGAGTACGGACTCCACGTTGGGTCGACCTTCGCCATCGACGTCTACTCCGACGCCCAGGTGCGCTCGGCCATAGCCACTGGCGTGCTTCCCGACGGACCCCACGTGTCGATCAGGTTGAAGCTGGTCGGCATCGTCGAGTCGACTTCCCAGGTCGTCGAGGACGACGATGCCGCCCTGGGGTCGCAGTTCGGCGTCTTCAGCCCGGCCCTGACCCGCCGGCTGGCGCCGTGCTGCGCCGGCTACTCCTATGTGGCCCTGAAGCTCGACGGCGGCACCCGGCACGAGGGCGCCGTGGCCCGGGCGATCGAGCGGCTCGTGCCGGCGATCAGCTCTGTCGGGGGAGCCCAGGACGACGCCTCGACCGTGGCCCTCGTGGAGCGGTCCATCCGGCCCGAGTCGATCGCCTTCGGCGCATTCGGGCTCATCGCGGCGCTTGCGGCCCTCTTGATCGGCGGCCAGATGGTCGGACGCCTCCTGCGCGTCAACGCGGAGGACGGAGAGGTGCTGCGGGCGCTCGGAGCCGAGCCCGTCATGACCACCGCCGACGGGCTGGTCGGCGTCCTCGGCGCGGTCGTGCTTGGGGCCGTCCTGGCGGTCGTCGTGGCCATCGGTCTTTCCCCGCTGGCCCCCTTCGGCGCCGTGCGGCCCCTCTACCCGGACCTCGGCGTCGCCTTCGACTGGACCGTCCTCGGCCTCGGATTCGCAGTCCTGGTTGTGGTGCTCGGTATGGCGTCGGTCCTCTTGGCGTACCGGGCCGCCCCGCACCGTGGCGACCTGGCGGGCCGTGGAGGCGCCGAGCGGGCTCCGACCCTCTCGCGTCTGGCGGCAGCGTCCGGCTTGGGACCCGCGGCCACGACCGGCATCCGTTCGGCACTCGGCTCCGGTCCGAGACGCGATGTGGCTCCGGTGCGCTCGGCCATCCTCGGCTCGGTGCTTGCCGTCGTCGTGGTCGTGACCTCGATCATCTTCGGGGCCAGCCTCACGTCCCTGATCTCCCGTCCCCCGCTCTACGGGTGGAACTGGAATTACGTGCTGTTGTCCGGCTTTTCCGGGGCCGAGGACCTGCCCGCCGCGCAGACCGCCACCTTGCTCGACCACGACCACGACGTGGAGCACTGGGCCGGGGTGTACTTCGAGGACGCGGAGATCGACGGGCAGCAGGTGGGCGTCCTCGCGGTTCGCCCGAACGCCGCCATCGTCCCGACGCCGCTCACTGGTCACCCGGTGCAGTCGACGGACCAGGTGGTCCTCGGACGTGCGACCTTGGCCGCGCTCCACAAGCACCTCGGCGATACCGTCGTCGTCGCCGACACCGGAAGGCGGCGGCCGGTACGTCTGCGCATCGTGGGGACGGCGACGTTGCCCACGATCGGGGGCTCGGGCAGTCCGGATCTCCAGATGGGCAGCGGTGCCGTCATGGCTTCAACCCTGTTCCCGCCCGGATACCTGAATACGCAAGGGAGCCCGGTGCCCGGTCCGGACGCGTTCTTGATCACCATCCGGCCGGGAGTGAGCTCGTCGGCGGCGCGACGCTCGCTCCAACGCGTCGACCGGGTCCTCAACGGGTCCGCGGACGGTCCGGTCGGGGGCGTGGTGTCGGTCCTGCGACCGGCCGAGATCGCAAACTATGGCGCTATCGGGTCGACCCCGACCCTGTTGGCCTCCGTGCTGGCCGGTGGAGCACTCGGAGCCCTCGGCCTCACCCTCGTGGCCTCCGTCCGACGCCGCCGTCGGGAGCTCGCCCTCCTGAAGGCGCTCGGATTCACCGGTCGCCAGCTGGGAGCCTCGGTGGCCTGGCAGTCCTCGGTGTCGATCGCCGTCGGGGTCGCGATCGGCATGCCGATCGGCATCGTCCTTGGACGATGGCTCTGGAGGTTGTTCGCCGATGGCATCTCGGCCGTGCCCGACCCCACAGTGCCGGCGCTGTCCATGGTTCTCATCGCTCTCGGTGCGTTGGTCTTCGCCAATGTCGTGGGGGCAATTCCGGGACGCATCGCCGCCCGCACGCCCACTGCGCTCGTGTTGCACTCGGAATGAGCGGTCGACCGCGGCACCGAGGCGCTCGTCGCGAGTCGTATTCGGGGGAGGACACTCGTCGTCGGGGCCTTCCGCCGCCCCTTGACAGAATATCCGTTACCAAATATTCTGCTTCGTGCCGTTCCGGTGTCTGAGCGGGAGGGTCACCATGACCGTGCGAATCCACACCCCCAAGCCCTCCAAGGGAATGCAGATGGAGGGAGCGGTGGCGCGGTGGTACACGCGGATCCGCGGCTCGGGCAGCCAGGCCGACGGCTGGCGCAGGGACGCCGCCCGCTTCGTCGAAGGACTCCCACGCGATGCCGCCGTGCTTGAGGTCGCGCCGGGGCCTGGGTATCTGGCCGTCGAGATGGCGAGGCTCGGCATGAGTCGGGTGACCGGGCTCGACAGCAGCCACACCTTTGTGGAGATCGCCGGCCAGCAAGCCGAACGGGCCGGTGTCGGCGTTGCGTTTCGCCAAGGGGACGCCGCAGCCATGCCGTTCGACGCGGACTCCTTCGATCTGATCGTGTGCCAGGCCGCGTTCAAGAACTTCTCCCGACCCCTGCAGGCCCTCGACGAGATGCACCGGGTCCTGCGCCCGGGTGCGACGGCGATCATCGAGGACATGAGCGGCGATGCGTCTCGCGGCGACATCGCGCACGAGGTGCAGGGGATGGCGCTCGGCGTCCTCAATGCGGTCACCACGAGGTTCACGCTGCGCCAGCTCCGCCGTCGCGCCTACTCCACCACCCAGTTCGCCAACCTGGTGGCCGAGAGCGCCTTTGGCACTGCTGACATCAGCGCGGCGGGATATCGCTCGAGGTGCGACTCACCAAGGCGTCCGTCGGCCCTTGATGGGTCGGTCGGGATCGAGCATCCTGAGCCGGTGACCCGAGCGGCGCGTGCGAACCCCCTGGCTCTCGGTGTGCTGGTCTGCCTCTACGAGCGCCCCATGCACCCCTACGAGATCGCCCAGACCCTCCGGTCGCGGGCCAAGCAGGAGAGCGTCCGCCTCAATTACGGCTCCCTCTACGGCGTGGTGGACTCGCTCGAGCGCCGACACCTGATTCGCGCCGGCGAGACCGTCCGCGAGGGTCGACGCCCGGAGCGGACCGTCTACGCGATCACCGACAACGGTGCCCGCGAGCTGACGGACTGGCTGTCCGAGTTGCTGGCCGCCCCGGTGAAGGAGTTCCCCCAGTTCATGGCCGCCCTGTCCTTCCTCGGCGCCCTCCCTCCCGAAGAGGCGGTCGAGGCACTGCGCCAACGGGCGACGGCCCTCGAGATCCGCCTCGCCCACGTCCGGGGCGAGCACAAGGTCGCGGCCGACCTGGGTGTCTCGCGACTCTTCCGGCTGGAGGGTGAGTACGAGGAGCGGTTGCTCGTGGCCGAGCTCAACTTTGTGGGCGAGTTGATCGAGGACATCGACAACGGATCGATCGACGGACTCGACGCGTGGCGGGCCTTCATCGCGACCGTGACCGAAGGCCGGTGAGGCCGCCGCCGGCCGCGCCGGCCCGCTACGCGTGCACCGCGGCGCGGGCCAGCACGGTCCCGTCGCTCGTGACCAGGCTCGCTGTCCGCACGGTCGCCGCCGGGACCGAGAGCGCCGAGGCCCAAGTGCCCTGGCCGGCGGAGAGCCAGAAGCGCCCGACGGTGACGTGTCCGCCGCTCTCGGTCTCCAACTGGCAGGTCACGTAGCCGGTCATGCCCGCGTCGTCGACGGTCATGAACAGCCAGCCCGGGTGTCCCTGGGCGATATAGAGCTCTCCTCGGTTCTGGTTGGCCGACGTGAGATCCGACTCGAACAGGCGCGCCACGGCCTGCGTCGGTGCGGGTGCCGGTCCGCGGTCCACCCACAGGCCGACACCGAAGGCGCCGCCAACGGCGACGACCGCCGCCGCCACGCCGAGGACGAGGCGGCGCGGACCCGAGAGTGCGGGTCGACCCCTGGACGGCACCTCGATTCCCATGCGCTCGAACACCCGAACCTCGAAGCCGGCCGGCGGATTCACCTCGGGCGCGAGCGGCAGCAGCGAGTCGGCGGCCAGCGACAGCTGCTCGACCTCGTCGGTGCACTGTGCGCACCCCTCGAGATGCGCGAGGAGGACGGCCCGGTCGCGACCGGTCAGCGTCCCGAGCGCGAGGAGGGCCAGGTCGTCGGAGAACACCTCGCACGGCTGCTCAGTGCTCATGGTCCACCCGCTCCTCGGCCATCGCCGTGCGGAGCTTGGACAGGCCGGCCCGGATGCGGGTCTTGGCCGTCCCGAGGGGAATGGACTCCCCCTCGCTGATCTCGGCTGCGGTCTTGCCGTAGACGGCGGCGAGCACGAGGGCGCGCCGCTGGTCGGCCGGGAGGGCGGCCAACGCCGAGCGGATCCTCGGGATCGAGCTCGACGCCACGGCCCGGTCCTCGGGCGACTGGGCGAGACTGACCAGCCCGAGCTGCCCGAAGTGGTCGGGGTCGGTCGGGACCGCCCGACGGAGGCGGAGCGAGTCGATGGCCAGGTTCCGAGTGATCGACAGCACCCAGGTGGTGACCGACCCGCGGCGGGCGTCGAAGACCTGCGCGTGGCGCCATACCCGCAGCATCGCCTCTTGGGCCACGTCCTGGGCGGCGTCGGCGTCGCCGATCATCGAGTAGGCCAGGCCGAACACGCGGCGCTGGTAGCGGCGGACGAACTCGACCGAGGGCGCGTTCGTCCCCGGTCGCCATCCCGGCCAGGAGTGCCTCATCCGACGGTTGCGCCACGCTCAATACTCCCATCGACGGGTATACGGCCGAACGACCCCGGGAGATTGCCGGCCGACCGCGTACCTCAGGTGACCCGGGGCGGCGAGGCCCTGTTGTTCGCCGGGAACCGTGGTGCCGGCGGCCCGTCGCCCACCGGGTGACCAGCGCGTGGCTGGCCGGCCCTCACAGTCAGGTCTGAAGGTCCAGCACCGAGCCGGCCAGCGATTCCAACTCCTCGTGCCACCCGGCACCGCTGGCGAGCGGTCGCAACACGAACTTCGAGAACCCGACGGCGATGAACGCGCCGAGGAGCTTCCGAAGCTGGTCATAGCCGACGGGCACCAGTTCCTCGATCGGCCGGCCCTTGGCCCGCACCGCCAGGTTCGCGGCCACGCGTTCATCGATGGGGCCGGTGGCGTAGCCGAGGCTCACGCCGAAGTGCTCGGGATCGATGGTGCGTCCGGCATCGGCGGCCGCCTGCTCGATGACCTGGCGGCCGCGCTCGGCCTCGAGCGGGGTGCACAGGGCGGGGAGCCACCCGTCGGCGAGCTTCCCGCAGCGCACCAACGATGCCGGCGCGATCCCGCCTAGCCACACGTCGATCGGCTGCTGCACCGGGAGCGGTGCGATGGTCGTCTCCGAGAAACTGCCGAACTCGCCGTCGTAGGCGACCCGTTCCCCGGCCCACAGCGCCCGCAGGATCGGGAACATCTCGTCGATCGCCCTGCCGCGGTCCGCGGGAGCCACGCCGATCGCGTCGCGCTCGGCGCCCTGGGCGATCCCGGGCACGAACGTGAGGAGCAGCCGACCCCCCGACAGCGCGTCGAGGGTGGCCACCTGCTTGGCCAGCCGCAGGGGGTGGCGACCGGGCAGGAGCATGGTCGTGCCGAGCTTGAGCCGCGCGATGGTGTGCCCCGGCCCAGGCCAGCGCCACGATCGGGTCGAGCGCCGACTCGGTGAGCCGCTCGGGAAGCCAGAGCGAGTCGAAACCGAAGTGATCCATGTCGTCGACGAAAGCCGCCAGCTCGTCTCCGGTTGCGCCGAACCTCCCGGCGCCGATGCCGATCCGGACCTTCATCGTTCGACCTCCGCGATCACTTTGCACGCCTGGTCGATCCCGGCGTCGTCCACATCTCGGTGGGTCACCAGCCGCACCACGCCCGGCGCGATCGTGCCGGCCAGCACTCCCTCGGCCGACAGTGCCTCGAGCAGCCGGCCCGGGGCAGCGTGGGTGAAGGTGATCACATTGGTTCGCACCGTCGTCGGGTCGAGTCCGGACTCCGGCCAGCGCTCGGCGACGGCATCCGCGAGCCGGCGGGCCCGCTCGTGGTCCTCGGCCAGCCTGTCGATCATCTTGGTGATGGCGACCAGGCCGGCAGCCGCCAGCACGCCCGCCTGCCGCATCGCACCACCCAGGCGCTTGCGCTCGATGCGGGCGGCCTCGATCACGTCGGCGGGCCCCGCCAGGACCGAACCCACCGGTGCGCACAGGCCCTTGGACAGGCACGACATGACGGTCGTGGCGCAGCGGGCGATCTCGGCGGCGGCCACGCCGGTCGCCACCTCGGCGTTGAACAACCGGGCGCCGTCCATATGGAGCGGCAGGTCACCGGCGGCCGCCTCGATGGCGCCGAGCTGTTCGGTCGACCAGGGCGCCCCGCAGGCCGCCATGTGGGTGTTCTCGATGCAGACCAGCCCGGCGGTCGGATAGTGGTGCGCCGCGGCCTCGTGGGCCCAGCGCACTTCGGTCGGGTCGATCGTGCCGTCGGTGTCGTCGACCGTGTGGAACTGCACCGAGGCGTTGCGCGCGGCGGCGCCGAGTTCGTAGGCCACGATGTGCTGGCGCCGGCCGGCCACCACCACCGAACCGGGGGCGGCCAGCACCCGGACCGCGATCTGGTTGGCCATCGTCCCGGACGGGACGAACACGGCGGCCGCCTTGCCCGTCCGCGCCGCGTAGACGGCCTCGAGCTCGTTGACGGTCGGGTCCTCGCCGTAGCCGTCGTCGCCGACCTCGGCGTCGGCCATGGCCCGGCGCATCTCGGGGGTCGGCCGGGTCACGGTGTCGCTCCGGAGATCGACGACGGACGACACGCCGGACGATGTTACCGGCGGCCCCTCGTCAGTCGTTCGCCAGCAGGTGCTCGACGGCCTCGTAGATCGAACCCACGACGACGTCGGGAGTGAAGGCGGGCTCCTCCCACCGGCGGCCCCGGTGAAGCCACGCCGAGCGCATGCCGAGGTCGTGGGCCCCTTTGATGTCGACGCGGGCGGTGTCGCCGACCATCCAGGCACGCCGGAGCGCCTCGAGCGGCAAGCCGGCTTGCGCGCATGCCGCTTCGAAGATGCGCCGGTCGGGCTTGGCGAAACCGAGCTCGCCGGACACGCAGACCGCGTCGAGCCAGGGCGTGAGACCTGCGTTGTCGATCTTCCGCCGCTGGGTCGGTGCACCGTTGGTGGCAACGGCCACCCGCCAACCGGCCTCTCTCAGCCGAGCCAACGCCCCGATCACCGCGGGGTCCGGGCGAAAGCGGTCGGGATAGTCCAGCGAGTAGGCCGCCAGCAAACGGTCGACGGGCTCGTCGAGGCCGAAGTGGGTTCGCGCCCTGCTCGAACACGCCGGATCGGTTGGCGAAACCGTCCTCGTCGGCCGCGATGAGCCAGGCCGCAGCGGTGGCGGCCCAGCCCGTGCTGCCGAGCGAAGGCCCCGGCCCAGCCCGCGAAGGCGGACGAGCGGTCAACCAGGGTGTTGTCGAGGTCGAAGATCGCCAGCGGACCCACGCCTGGGGTCTACCACGATCGATCCGGCGCGCCGCCGGGCGCGCCAGCTCGCCCACTGCTCCGAGACGCGGCGTCGACCGCGGGCACCACCGACGCCGGGGCCCGGTCGTGGAAGCCGACGACTGAGACCGCTTCCCTCGGGGAATAGTTACGGATCAAGGCGTCGCCGGCGGGGACCGCGCCGGGTGCTCGGAAAGGGTTAGAACGGTGCTCACGGATCGACCGACCGGGTGACGCGGGCCAGGGCGAACGTTTCCTCCGGCGCAACGGGGCCTATGGCGCCGCAACTGGGGAACACCCTAAGATGTGATGTGCCTCTGGTGCGACCTGGCGGCGGACCAGGAACCCTCGGACTCATGCTCCCGACGATCACGGTCGGGAAAGTCCCAGCTAAATCCATTACTACCGAAGGTAGTACTGACGCCTACCCGGGTAATACTGCGAGCGCCCTGGCTGCGGTCTGCGCTCAGGCCGAGCACCTCGGAGCCGACGCGCTGTGGGCGCCCGACCACCTTTTCTGGCCTCGTCCCATCATCGAGTGCTTCAGTGCGCTGGCGATCGCCGCCAGCGCGACCACCGCCGTGGCGCTCGGCAGCTGCGTCCTCCAGCTGCCACTGCGCGATCCAGCGAGCGTGGCGAAGCAGGCCGCGACCTTGCAACACCTGGCCGACGGTCGGTTCGTGCTCGGGCTCGGCGTGGGAAGCCATGCCGGGGAGTATGCCGCCGCCGGCGTGGAATTCGCCGGCCGGGGTCGCCACATGGACGACGCCCTGGCCGAGTTCGCGCGCGCGTGGGAAGCCGCCCCCGACGACCCCTACCGGCTGGATCCGGCACCCCGGGTGCCCGTCTGGTTCGGCGGCTCAGCGCCGGCGGTCCTGCGGCGGACGGCCGCCATGGGCGACGGCTGGGTCCCCTTGTTCCTCTCCCCCGAGGAATACCGCGCCGGGCTCGACCGCCTGGACGAGGCCGCGGTGGCCGCCGGGCGAGTACCCGAGGACATCGTCCGGGCCGTCGTCCTCTTCGCCCGGGTCGGCAAGTCGAAGGCGGCATCCACCGACGGCACCGAATGGCTCTCCTCCCTCTACCGCATCCCGCCACGCGCCTTCGAGCGGCACATCGTCTCGGGACCGGCCGAGGACTGTGCGGAGGCCATCGACGCCTTCTGGCGAGCCGGAGCGCAGCACGTCGTCGTCATGGTGGCCGCCGAGGACGCGTTGGAGCACTTCGAGGCGTTGCGCACCGCGCTCGGGACCGGTGCCAGCCGGTCCCCCATCGAGGTCTCCGCGTGACGCACCCGCCGACGAGCCTGTGGTACCCATGAGTGCGAGCGGCGCGGTCGCCGTCACCGGCATCGGCATGACGGACCTGAGCCGGCGCGACATGACCCCCGAGCAACTCGCCCACCAGGCCGTCTCGGTTGCCATGGCCGACGCCGGGGCGGAGCCCGCCGACCTGTCGCTGGTGATCGTCGGGAACGCCACGGGCGGCCGCCTGAACGACCAGGGGTGCCTCCGCGGGCAGTCCTGGTTGCGCAAGGGTGGGCTCGGCGACGTGCCGATCGTCAATGTCGACAACTCCTGTGCCGGCGGGGCCTCGGCCCTGCACCTCGGGACCCTCAGTGCCCGAGCGGCGGACAAGGCGGTCCTCATCGTCGGCGTCGAGAAGATGTGGACGGGCGATCGAGCGGCCACACTGGCGGGCATCGAGGACGGGCTCCCCGCGGACTACCGGTCCGACATGCACGAACGCCTGGCGGCGGACCCCAACCCCGCCGGCAGCATCCTGATGGGATTGAACGCCCGCTGGGCCTCCCAGATGATGGCCGAACGCGGCACCACGCTCGAGCAGATCGCCGCCGCCACGGTGAAGGCCCGTCGCCACGGCGCCCGCAACCCGTTGGCCCAGCACCAGCGCGAGGTGACGCTCGACGACGTGCTCGGTTCGGCAACGGTGGCCTCCCCGCTCACGAGGCTGATGTGCAGCTCGTTCACCGATGGTGCGGCGGCCGCCCTGCTCGCCGGACCGTCGGTTGCCACCGCAGCCCGCGTACCGCATATCGTCGGCGTCGTGGCCCGGTCCGGAAACGGCAGCATCGACTACCACGACCGGCTGGCCGAGACCGCTCGGGTGGCCTGGGACACGTTCGGGTTCGGACCCGACGACGTCGACTGCGTCGAGCTGCACGACGCCACGAGCGCCGAGGAGCTCTACTCGCTCGAGTGCCTCGGGTTCTTCGAACCGGGCGCGGCCGGTCCGGCGACCTTGTCGGGGGACACCACCATCGGCGGCAGAGGTTTGACGGTGAACCCGAGCGGCGGACTGGTGGGGCGGGGCCACCCCCTCGGGGCGACCGGGATCGCCCAGGTGGTCGAGCTCGTCACGCAGCTGCGCTGGACCGCCGGTGCCCGCCAGGTGGAGGGCGCCCGCCTCGGAGTCGCTGTCAACACCGGCGGCATCATCAACGGAGACGCAGGGTTCGTCGGCATGGCGGCCATTGCAGGCGGTCGCTGAGGCCGTGCGAGGCATCGCCGTCCGCAGCTGCGGCATCTCGGTCCCCGACAAGGTGCTCACCAACGAGGACCTCGCGGCCAGTCTCGATACGAACGACGACTGGATCATCGAACGCACCGGCATTCGCGAGCGCCGGGTGGGCGGCGTGACATCCACCATGGCCATCGACGCCGGCCGCGCCGCCCTGGAAGCGGCCGGGCAAGACGGCGGCCGACGTCGACACGATCGTGCTCGCCACCACGACGCCCGACGCGCTGGTGCCGGCCACTGCGGCCACGGTCCAACACGAGCTCGGCGTCGTGGGCGGTGCCTTCGACCTCAATGCGGCGTGCTCGGGATTCGTCTATGGCCTCGTCGTGGCGGCCGGGCTGATCGCCGTGGGGTCGCGCGGCGTGCTGCTCATCGGCTCCGACTCGCTCAGCCGCATCACCGACTGGGACGAGAGGTCCATCGCCGTCCTCGTGGGCGACGGCGCCGGCGCGTGCTTCATCGAGAGCGTCGAGGGCCCCGGCGACCTGCTCAGCCACAACCTGCACTCGGACGGGTCCTTGCGCCGTCTCCTCACCTGCGAGCACGGTGGCTACCTGGCGATGGACGGCAAGGAAGTCTTCCGCAAGGCCGTGCGTGTCGTGGTCGAGTCGGCCGAGCAGGCGATGGCGGACGCCGGCGTGGGTGTCGACGACATCGCCATGCTCGTCCCCCACCAGGCGAACCTGCGCATCATCCAGGCCGCCTGCGACCGGTTGGGCATACCGATAGAGAAGACGGCCGTCGTCATCGACCGCTACGGCAACACCTCGTCCGCCTCCATACCGCTCGCACTCGACGACGCGCTCGAGAACGGCCGTGTGCACAACGGCGATCTCCTGCTGCTGACCGGGTTCGGGGGCGGGATGACCTGGGCGAGCGCCGTCCTACGCTGGGGCGGGTGACCGAAGCTTCGTCCGGGCCCGCCCTGGTGGTCCTCGCCGCCGGTCAGGCCCGCCGCTACGGCGGCTGCAAGCCACTGGCGCCGGTCGGCCCGGGGGGTGAGGCGATCATCGACCTCCTGGCGAGCGACGCGATCGCCGCCGGCTTCTCGACCATCGTGCTCGTGCTCAGTCCGAGCACCGGGCCCGCCATCCGGTACCACGTCGAGCACGGGTGGCCGACGTGGGTCGACGTCCGTTTCGCCGAGCAGGCCACGCCGCGCGGCACGGTGGACGCCGTGGCCTCGGCCTGGGGCGAGCTCGACGCCCACGCCCCCTACGGCGTCGGCCAACGCCGACGACCTCTACGGGCCCCAACCGCTCGGATTGCTGGCCGCACACCTGGCGGCCGACGGGGGCGAGCCGGCTCTCGTGGGCTTCCCGCTCTCGCTGGCGACGATCGGCACCGCACCGGTGACCCGGGGGGTCTGCACCGTGTCGGCGGACGGCTTCCTCTCCGCCATCGACGAGCGGCGACAGGTCGTGCCCGACGGACCGGGACGGTTCCGCGCCGGCGACGGCCGGGAACCGGCCGAGCTGTCCGCGGATTCGCTGGTGTCGGTGAACCTCTGGGGGTTCACGCCGGGCGTGCGGCCACACCTGGAGGCCGCCCTGGCTGCCAGTGCCGGCGAGAGCGCCGAGGTGCTCCTCCCCGAAGTCGTCTCCACCCTCGTCGTCGGTCCGGCGCCCATCGAGCGATTCCGCGTGCTGAGGGCGTCGACCCCGTGCGTCGGGGTCACCCACCCCGATGACCTCACGCTGGTGCAGACGGCGATCGCCCGTCAGGTCGGACGCGGGGAGCGGGCGGCCGAGCCCTGGTCGACCGTGGAATCGCCCCGGTAGCCCTACGCTGGGCCGGTGACTCGCACCACCCGCTTGGTGCTGGCGCTGGCCATCAATGGCGCACTCGTGATCGGCGAAGCCGTGACCGGCCTGTCGTCGCACTCGGCCGCGCTCCTGTCCGACGCCGGGCACAACCTGACCGATGTCGTCGCCATCGCGATCTCACTGCTGGCCGTGCGCTGGGCGCTGCGACCGCGGAGCGACCAGCGATCGTTCGGCAACCACCGGGGCACGATCCTGGCCGCGCTGGCCAACGCGGCCATCCTCGGCGTCGTGACCGTCGCCATCCTGGCGATCAGCGTCGAGCGGCTGGTCCACCCGACGCACGTGGACGGGGCGGTGGTCGTCGTGGTGGCCGCCGTCGCGACGGCCGCCAACCTGCTGGCGGTCCTCGCCCTGCGCGAAGGCGGCCCCGACCACAACATGCGCGCCAACGTCGTGCACATGGCGGCCGACGCCCTGTCGTCTCTCGCCGTGCTCGTCGCCGGTGTCCTCATCCTCACGCTCGGCACCGGCCTCGACCGCGCCGACCCGATCGCCTCGGTCCTCGTCTCGGTGCTCATCTGCGTCGAGGCCGCCCGCCTCATCCGCACCAGCGCCGACGTGCTCCTCGAGTCGACTCCGCGCGACGTCGATCTCGGCGCGCTGCGAGCCGCCATCACGGGGGTCGATGCGGTGGCCGAGGTCCACGACCTCCACGTCTGGAGTCTCTCGAGCGACGTCCGGGCGCTGAGCGCCCATCTGGTGCTGTCGGGCCATCCGAGCCTCGAGGCCGCGCAGGCCGTCGGTGAGCAGGTCCGGACGCAGATCTCCGGGCGCTTCGACATCGCCCACACGACGTTCGCTCTCGAGTGCGAGCGCTGCGAAGACGAGGGCGACCCCTGCGACATGGATGAGATCGGCGTCGGCGTCGGCCGGCGGCCCGGCGTGACCGTGCTCATCGATCCCCAGACGCGGCGCAGCCCCGAGTAACCGTCCGGCCGAAGCCGTCCAGCCCCTCGGGGCCACGCCATAGGCGGTCTGCTGCCACCTGCAGCCGGAGCCGTGTCGGACAACCCCGACCCGGTACCGAGCCTGCGACTCCAGGGAAGTCACCGGCTCGTGCAGCCACCCTTTCGGGCACCTTTCCTCCGCCCCAACCCTCGACTCCTTGCGGTGTCTCCGGTTGTCCTCCGGACCGTCTTGCGACGACCCCTTGGATCCTCCTCTGATCCGCCTTGCGGCTTCTCTTCGGTCTTGCTCCTTCGGTTCACCTTGCGGTGTTCCTCTGGCGCTGTGGCGGGCTTTAGCCACCCGAACTGATGGCAAGCCTGAACCTTTCGATGTGAGAGGTCAAGGTCTGTTCGCGATATCCCGAACGTATCCCCACAAATGTCGCAACGTCCCCAAGACGACACACATCATCCCCAACACCAGTCACACATTCCCCAAGTGATCCCCAACCACGACGCGCCGACGCGCCCGCCCGCCGCGACAGTTCCGGTACTCATCTACCATCCGCGCCTATGGCCAAACGAGGCGATGCCGACCCATTGACCACGCCCCGCGTTGACGACGAAGAAGTCACGCGCTGCGCGTGGGCGACGGGCGAATGGCTCACGCCGTACCACGACGACGAGTGGGGGGTGCCGGTCCACGACGACCACCGCCACTACGAGTTCCTGGTCCTCGAGGCGGCGCAGGCAGGGCTGAGCTGGCTCACCGTGCTCAAGCGCCGCGAGGGCTACCGCAGGGCCTTCGCCGCGTTCGACCCGGAGGCCGTGGCCCGATTCTCCGCCAAGCGGATCGAGAAGATCCTGGCGGATCCCGGCGTCATCCGGAACCGCCAGAAGATCGAGTCGGCGGTGGGGAACGCCCGGGCCCTCCTCGAGGTGCGCGACGAGTTCGGCAGCTTCGACTCCTACCTCTGGAATTTCGTGGACGGCACCCCCGTGCGCAACGCGTGGCCGACGATGGACAAGATCCCGGCGACCACACCACTGTCGGTGGCGGTCAGCAAGGACCTCAAGCAACGCGGCTTCCGCTTCGTCGGTCCCACCGTCTGTTACTCCCACCTCCAGGCGGCCGGCCTGGTCAACGACCACCTGGTGTCGTGCTTCCGATGGGCGCCGCTGTCGGGCGGGTCATGATCACCCGCACGCCGAAGTCGTCGAGCCCCGCCCGCCGCTCCCGACGGCGAATGCGGCGCAGGCCCGGCGTCCAGCGCCAGCGGGGCAGGACGGCGAAGCCGCAGCTCGCGTAGAACGGGCCGTTCCAGGGCACGTCCCGGTACGTCGCGAGCGTGACCGAGGAGAAGCCCGCCGCTCCGGCCCAGTCGACCACCGCCCCGACGAGCGCGTGGCCGATCCCCGCCCGGCCATGGTCGGGGAGGACGGCGATCTCCTCGAGGTGGGCGTGCCCGTCTAGGATCTCTACCCAGGCGAAGCCGACGGCCGGACGGCCGGCGACCAGCACCACTGCCGGGGTCCGCCCGGAGCGGGCGACCGGCGAGGAGTTCTCGAAGTCGAATCCGATGGCTTCGAACCGGATACCGGCCGCCAACTCGACGGCCGCCAGCGCCTCGTACTCTGCCGGGTCGCCGCGGCGAATCTCCGGGCCAGGCTCGCTCGGATCTGCGGGTGTCATCCCGCCTCCGAACTCCCGAGGCGCTGGTCCCGGGGGAAACGAGGTCGACGCTCCGAACGGCTCGGTCAGGCGGGTGCGCCCTGACCGGGCTCCTCCTTGGTCATGCGGGACACCAGCTGGCGCGAGATGCCCCAGGTGCGCGCGATCTCGGCCAGCGAGAAGCCCTCATCGGCGGCCAGAAGGAACAGGCTGCGCTGTGACCGGTGGCGAGCCTGCTGCATTTCGGCCAGGGCCGCGTTGACGGCGGCCCGCTCCTCCATCACATGCGCCACGCGCGGCAGGTCCGCGGCCGGACCGCCGCTCTCCAGGTGTCGGCGGGCCAGACTCACCCGGTCCTCGAGCTGCGCCAGGCTGGCCCGCACCGTCGCCGCGGCTTCCTCGAGCCCGGCCAGATCCTTGATCACGGACTGGCGTCGCTCGGACGGGGACAGCACAGGGGCGGCTTCACCTTGCACGACTCGGACCTGCATCATCGACTCCCATCGTCGAGCACAGCAACCATCCGCAACGGTTCCTACGGTCCCCTTCATCCACCCTACCCGCGAGTCAAGCGGGTAAATATGCGTTGCCTGACCCGCTCGGAGACCAGCGGGCGAACACTATTGGGGACGGTCCAGCGGCGACTGCCCGGCCGGACGGAGGAGTTAGATATCCCACGCTCCTAACTTGTCAAGCGGCCCGGGCGAGATCGGATTCCGTCCGGTGTGCCCAGGCAATCGTTTCGTCGTAGAAGCTGCCGTTCGCTAGGCAGCCGTGAAGGATGCCGACGAGCCGGTTGCCGAGCGATCGGAGCGCGGCGTGGTGAGTGTCGCCAGCGGCCCGGTGGGCGTCGTAGAGGGCGCGGGCTCCCGGTGAGGTGGTGAGGCTGGCGAATGCCCACTGGTAGATCGCGTCGGCGAGTCGCACGTTGCGGACGTAGCGGGCAAGCACGGTCCGTTTGGTGCCCGACGCTCTCGTGATCGGCGACGTGCCGGCGTAATTCTTGCGAGACTTGGCAGTGGCGTAGCGGTCCGGGTCATCCCCGAACTCGCCGAGCACCCGGGCGCCGAGAATCGTCCCCAATCCTGGCAGGGAGTGGACGATCTTGGCGGCCGGGTGCTGTTCAAAACCCGCTTGGAGCTCTTTTTCGAGCAGTGCGATCTGGACGACCATCGTGGCGATGACCGCCACCGACGCGCTCGACCGACGCTCCCATGGCGGTTGCCACCACAGCCGAACCGTGGAGCTGGGGAGCACGCAGTGCATCTTGGATCTCCCCGGCTCGGCTCTCGATCCGACGCTGCCGACCACCACGACGGAGCGCACTGGCGATCTTCGCAAGTGACAGACCCATCCCGAGCGTTGGCATTGGTGCCACCCGCAGCACTTCGAGCGCGTCTGGGCTGGCCAGGTTGTCGAAGGCCACGAGCGCCGCCGGGTAGAACTCGCGCAACGTCGAGCGCAACGTGTTGGTCTGTCGGCCCCTCGACCAGATCATCGACTGGTGGGCCCGGGCGAGGACCTTCACTGCCTCGACCACGTCTGAGTCCCCGGCGACAAGGCGGTGGTTGTGCCGGTCGGTGCGGACCATGTCGGCCAATACCTTGGCGTCACCGGGGTCGGACTTCGCCCCCGAGGTCGAGTGCCGGTCCCGATATCGCGAAGTCGACATCGGGTTCACAGCGAACACGAGATAGCCCGCCGCAACGAGCGCAGCGACGAACAGCCCCCGGTCGGTCTCGATCCCGATGACGACCTCACCCGGCTCCTCGACGTGGGCGCCGACGAGCTCGTGGAACCGGGCGATCCCTTCAACGCCCTCGGGCAGCCGACCACCCCGAGACGTCGGGCATCGCCGTCCATCACGTGCACGTCGTGATGGGCCTCGGCCCAGTCCACACCAACAAAGATCATCTGGCTCCTCTCGTCGACGGCACCTTCGTCGAGCCCGAGGACCCCAGCAGCTTCCTAATGGTTCAGTGCTCGAGGCACGACATCCCACCAGCCGTCGAAGGAGACCTCACCGACCTGCAGGGGCACGATCTAACCCTAGGACTCGAGGTCCTGGAGCCCTCAGTGCTCACCTACTGGCGGCTCGGTTGACCAGCCTCACTTGCTCAAGCAGTGAAGTGGTCGACCCCCATTAGGAGGCCTTCCTCCGGGGCGCGCGCTTCTCGGGCTCGGCCCGCTTGGTGGTCTTGGCCTTGGCGGCCGACGACGTCGCCGCGGCGACCTTGCGCTTGGCCGGCCCGCCGGCCGGGGCGGCCGCCTTACCCTGGGCCCCCACGGCGTCGACGCTCGCCTGCAGCGCCGCCATCAGGTCTACCACCTTGGGCTTGGGTGCCGGCGCCTCGGCGATGATCTCGTCGCCGCGGAGTTTCTGTTCGACCAGTGCCTCAACTCGCTGGCGGTGACTGTCCTGGTAACGGTCGACCGACCACTCGACCGCCATGGAGTCGATCAGCATGCGGGCCATCGCGATCTCCCGCTCGCTGAATTCCTCGGCGATCGGCAGGTTCGGGAGCTCCTCGGCGGGGTCGCGGACCTCGTCGGAGAAGTACATCGTCTGGAGGACCAGCGCCTCGTCGTCGGGCCTGATGGTGACCAGGTACTCCTTGTTGCGCATGACGAGGGTGGCCACGGCGACCTTGTTGGCGTCGGCCAGGACCTGACGCAGGAGGGCGAAAGCCTTGCGCGCGCCCTCGCCCTGGGGCGCGAGGTAGTAGGCGGAGCGGTAGTAGACGGGGTCGATGGCGTCGAGGTCCACGAAGTCGGAGATCCCGATGCTGCGCGAGCGCTCGGGGTCGGCCGCCGTGAGCTCGTCGTCGCTCAGGATGACGTACTCGCCGTCGCCGACGTTGAAGCCCTTCACGATGTCGCCCTGGGCCACTTCCTCCCCGGTCCGCTCGTTCACCTTCTTGTAGCGGATGCGGTCGGAGGTGCCGGCCTGGAACTGGTTGAAGTGGATGGTCTTGTCCGAGGTGGCCGGGTAGAGGCCCACCGGAACGTTGACCAACCCGAAGCTAAGCGATCCAGTCCAGATGGTTCGGGCCATGTCCTCTAATTTACCCAGCTCACGGGCCAATCCACCACATTGTCACAGGGCATCGTCACACTGGGTTTGTGCCTGCGACGACAAGGAAGACCGAACCCCCGTTCGCCTCCCTCCTCGCGCTCGGCCTGGCCGAGCTCGAACCAGGCGATCTGGCCCGCAGCACGCTGAGCCTCGAGTTCGGCGTGAGCGCCTGGCTGCGTCGGTCCGGCACCGACCTGGCCGACGCCGAGCGCAGCGCACTCGCGCTCCGGCGGGCCCTCGTTGCCGTCTCGGCCCTCGACGAGGCGACCGAACCCGTGCCGCTGATCGCGCGGGACAAGGCGCTGGCCATCCGCAGCCTGTGTCTCTACCTCCACGGCCTGCTGGTCCGGGCGGCCTCCTCCCTCGGCATCACGAGACAGGAGACCGCCGAGGCTGCGCTCAGCGGCTGTCGAGGCCGAGGGTGGCCTCGAGCGGCGGCTCTCCTCGTAGGGGGGCTCGGGACGCAGACCGATCGGTGCCGAGTTCTTCAGGCGGTCGGCCAGGGCGCCGAGCTCACCTCACCGCCGACGATGACGATCGACCGCTCGACGCCCCCGGCCGTGCGCAGGTCATAGGCACCGGAGGGCACCCCGGGGAAGACGGCGGCATACATCGACCCCCCGGGGAGGCGTCGTTCCCGAACCTCGGTGTGGGTCATCGGCAGACCCGCTCGGTGCGGAACCAACTCGATCTCCTCGCCGCACTGTTCGGCGAGCGCAGAAACGATCAGCGCCCCCATATCCCCGCCGACGTCGATCAGGACGCTGCCGACGGTGCTGGGTGCGAGACGAGCCTCGCCGCGCGCGACCTCGACCGTTACGCCGGCATCTCAGTAGGACGACACGGTCGCCGGCGTGTTGTCCGCCGGGACGTCGTACCCCGCGTAGGGCTGCCCGAGGTAGGGGAAGTCCGACAGGTAGTGCTCGGTCCCGAACACCGTTGCGTCGTTGGCGCCGACGACGTCGTAGATGCCGAGCGCCGCGGGGTCGGGCGTGTACATCGCCACCAGGCCATAGACCGCACCGGCGATCGCCCGCAACTCGATCGTGGCGACGTCGTCGAACACCCGTCGACCGTTCGGGAAGCCGGCGAAGTCGCCGCCCAGGACCCCGAAGATGCTCGGGGAGTTGTTCACCGGGATGGCCATGTTGAGGCGCAGCATGTCGGCCAGCACGGAACCGGTCAGGGTCTGGTAGTTCGCCGCCACGACGCCCGCCGGGATCCCGGTGAGCAGGATCGCCACCAGGTCGTTGCGGGGCGCCTTGGACGCCACCAGACCGGCCAGCGTGGAGAACGTCGACCCCGGGTACAAGACGGGCAGGAGCGCAGCCAGCTCGGGCTGGGTGTAGTGGGACGCGAACTGCGAGTCGTTCACCGGCTGCTGGGAGTTCCAGTAATCCTTCTGGCCCATCGAGATGATCACCTCGTTGATGAGCGGGTTCCCGAGCCGCGAGACCTGGATCCAGGGCCCCGTCTCGAAGGCGCCGAAGGCCGACCCCCGTATCGCCACCTGCTGGCGGCTGGCGGTCGTCCACACGCCGATCGTGGCGCGCGGGTCGGTCACGCTCGACGGCGTCGATCCGTCGCGCGTGAGGAGTTGCATCGGCAGCTGCAGGGCGATGCTGTGGACGTTGACGTTCTTGGTGCCGTTGATCCCCTGGGTGCTGGCCAGCGACCCGACGGGGGCGTGCGCCCCCGAGAAATTGCGCAGGTCCCCCAGGTCGAAGATCGAGCCCAGGTCGACGTAGAAGCCCTCGGCCCGCTGCCCGGCGAAGACGAGGCTGCCGTCGCTCAGTGTGTGGATGGCCGAGTTGGCCAGTGCCGTCTCGTAGTTGGGCGTCGAGAGCGGCCCGATGTTGCACGGCGGGCTGGCAAGCCCCGTCGCCAAGACGTGCGATCCGAACGCGTCGATCCGGGTCACCGAGTAGGTCTGGCGGCGGTTGAAGTTCGGGTCCGTCAGCGAGCCGATCGGACCCGTGTTGTAGAGGAAGGTGTTCGGGTTTTGGATCGACGTGGTGAACCGGAACTGATAGGTGATGTCGGGCTGGGCGTCGCCGTTGTTGTCGATCAGGATCTCGTAGAGGACATCGTCACCGAACTGGTAGAAGTTCGGCCCGCCGGCCGGTCCCTGCAGCGGGACGTAGTTGGCGATGAGGGTGACGGTGCTCGGCGAGTCCGGGCTGACGAATGCGTACAGGTCCGTGCTGTCGGCGACGGGGTCCTGGGCGATTTCGGGGGCTTCTCGGTGTGACGACATGACGCTCCTCAATGGGTTCAGGCATGGGTGCAGACGGCAGGCACCCCGCGGGCGCCTGGTGGACGAGATTTCGATGCTGGCGCGGGCGCCGTTTACTTCTTGGTGGCCTTGTAGAGCTGAGCGGCCAAAGCGCGGTCGTGGTGGGTGACCTTGCGGGTCCCGAAGTAGAGGTGGATCTCCCCGGTCTGCAGGTTGGCCACGTGAGCCACGATCGGCCCGTCGAGCTTCGTCCCCTCCGAGACACCCGATGGCTGCGAGGGGACGGTGACCAGGCCGTCACCCGTCGACAGGACCCGGGGCAGCCCCGGCAGAACGGCGGCGGCACCGGCGACGCCGACGGCTGCGGAGGCCTGCTTCATGAACGTCCTGCGGTTGACCTGCTCCATCTCCAACCTCCCTCTCGGAGGGCCGGTGCACCCGGATCCATCCGATCGCCCTCGTAGCGACGGCAACGTGACCGTCGGAGGCTGTTCGGCACCATCGGGCCGTCCGGATGAACTCGGGCGGCGAATTCCTGCGACGCCACCAACGGCGCTATAACCGACGACGCGGAGTGAGCGAACCGAGGCGCCGCGGAGGGAAAAAACCATGGCCAAGATCGTCTGTGTCCTTTACGACGACCCAGTCGACGGCTACCCGCCGCCGCCCGTGCGCGACGACCTTCCGGTCATCGAGCACTACCCCAACGGGCAGACCACGCCGAGCCCGTCGGCGATCGACTTCGTACCCGGCGCGCTGCTGGGCTGCGTCTCGGGCGAACTCGGCCTACGCCGGTTCCTCGAGGCGGCCGGCCACACGCTGATCGTGACCTCGGACAAGGAGGCCCCCGACTCGGTGCTCGACCGAGAGCTGGTCGACGCCGACGTGGTCATCTCCCAACCGTTCTGGCCCGCCTACCTCACCGCCGAACGCCTGGCCAAGGCGCCCAACCTGAAGCTGGCCATCACGGCCGGCGTCGGGTCGGACCACGTGGACCTGCAGGCGGCCATGGAGCGCGGCGTCACGGTGGCCGAGGTCACGTTCTGCAACAGCATCAGCGTCGCCGAGCACGTGGTAATGATGATCCTCTCCCTCGTCCGCAACTACCTCCCGTCCCACGAATGGGTGTTGAAGGGCGGCTGGAACATCGCCGACTGCGTCGCCCGCAGCTATGACCTCGAGGGCATGACTGTCGGGACGGTGGCCGCCGGCCGCATCGGGCTGGCGGTCCTGCGGCGCCTGGCGCCGTTCGACGTGCAGCTCCACTACACCGATCGGCACCGCCTCGACGAGTCGGTCGAGCGCGAGCTCGGGCTCACCTACCACCAGGATGCCGCGTCGATGGTCCCCCACTGCGACGTGGTGACGATCAACGCCCCGCTCCATCCCGAGACCGAGGGCCTCTTCAACGACGCCATGCTGGGTCGCATGAAGCGCGGTGCCTACCTGATCAACACCGCCCGGGGGAAGATCTGCGACCGCGACGCCGTCGTGCGGGCCCTCGAGAGCGGCCAGCTGGCCGGCTACGCCGGTGACGTCTGGTTCCCCCAGCCCCCGCCGAGCGACCACCCGTGGCGGTCGATGCCCCACCACGGGATGACGCCGCACGTGTCGGGCTCCTCCCTCTCGGCCCAGGCCCGCTACGCGGCGGGGACCCGCGAGATCCTCGAGTGCTGGTTCGCCGATCGGCCGATCCGCGAGGAGTACCTCATCGTGGACAAGGGAAACCTGGCCGGGACCGGCGCCCACTCCTACAGCCCGGGCGACGCCACGTCTGGAGCCAGCTGACGTTCCCGCAGCCGACGCACCGGGCGCGTACGGTCCTGCGCTCGGTGACGAGCGAGGTCGCGATCGGGTGGGATCGGCCGTTCTGCATCATCGGTGAGCGGATCAACCCGAGCGGTCGCGCCATGTTCCAGGCGGAGCTGCGTCGGGGGGACCTGTCGCGTCTCGACGTCGATGTCGCCCAACAGGTCGCCGGCGGCGCCATGGTCCTCGACGTGAACGTAGGAGCACCGTCGGCCGACGAGGCCACCCTCATGGGCCGGGCGGTGGCTCGTGTCCAAGAGTTGACCGACCTCCCTTTGTGCCTGGACTCGGCGACGGCCGAGGTGCTGGCGGCGGGGCTCGCCGCCTGTCGCGGCAAGGCACTCGTCAACTCGGTGACCGCAGCCGAGAGCCACCTGGCCCGGATCCTCCCCCTGGTCGCCGGGCACGGCGCGGCCGTGATCGGCCTGCCCATCGACGGCGGCGAGATCCCGGCCGACCCAATGCGCCGCCTCGAGCTGGCCACCCGGATCGTCGAGGTCGCGACGGGGATCTACGGCATGGCGCTCGACGACATCGTGATCGACGCGGTGGCCCTCCCGGGCGCCGAACGCTCCGTCGTCGACAGCACGCTCGAGACGATCGGCCTCGTGAGCCGGGAGCTGGGGGTGAATACGATCGTCGGGGCCTCCAACGTCTCCTACGGAATGCGCGAGCGCTCGGCGACGTCGCGGGCATTCCTGCGGGCGGCCATGGCGACCGGGCTCACCAGCGCCATCATGGACGCCCGCAGTCCCGAGCTCGTCGAAACCGCCCGCGCGCCCGCGCCCGAGCCAACGGGGCCGTAACGGGGGTGACGTGGGAGTGATTCGACCGGCTCGGCGCAACGCCGGGCCTATCCTCTGATCGATGACACCGGAACAACTCCTCGTGCAACAGTTCGGCCAGCGGGGTCTTGAGGTCGAGGCCCTCCGCGGCCTCGCCGGCGGCGTGACGGCCACCCACCTCCGAGAGACCCAACTGACGCCGGGCGCCTTCGACGCCGTCGTCGGGGGACTGGCCGACGAGAATCCTCGGGTCCGTTGGTGGTGTGTCCAGGTGCTCGACCACGTTCCCGATCCGCGAGCCGTCGAGGCAATCGCGAGCCTCCTTGTTGACCCCGTACCGCGAGTGCGCCGCCTCGCCGCGCATGCGCTCGGCTGCGTGGCGTGCAAGCCGGAGTGGAGCAGCGACCTGCCGCCGCACGTCACCGAGAAGTTGATCGACCTCGCTGCCGGGGACCCGAACATGAAGGTCCGCAGCGAGGCCGCTTACGCGCTCGCCTGCCGGGCCTAGTCCGGCGGACGAGCGATCTCCCCCTGACCTGGCGCGGTCGGCGCTGCCCGCCGCCATGGCAGACCCACCACTGCCAATCGGCCAGGGCGCGCCGCTAGCGTGGCCCCCATGCAGATCGTCGCCAGCGACGAGGCGAAAGCCCACATCGCGGCGGCCGGCGGCGTGCTCTACGTCCGCTCGCGCTCGCACCGCTGCTGCTCGGGGCCGATCACGATGCTCGAGGCCACGACGGAGACCCCGCCGGATCTGGACCGCTACCGCGCCTGTGCGCTTGGCGCCATGACGGTCATGTTCGCGTCAGCGGGCCGCGGTCCCGACGAGCTCACGATCGAGCTGCGAGGCCGGAAGAAGAAGCACCCCGTCGCCTACTGGGACGGCTGCGCCTTCCGGCCGTAGCTCACGCCGGCGGGGGCACCCCCGACACCGGATCGGTTTCGGCGCGCCACAGCCCCGGGAGCGAGAACGCGACGACCGCAGTGGCCACGACGCAGGCGATGCCGCCGAACACGATGGACGCGCGCAAGCCGACCAGGCTCTCCGCGATGCCGGCCTCGACGTTGCCGAGGGCCGGACCCGACGAGAAGCTCACGAGTTCGATCCCCGCCATCCGGCCGCGCAGGGCGTCGGGGATGGTCCAGTTCCACAGCGTCATCCGCATGAGGCCGCTCACCATGTCGAAGCCGCCGGCGATGACGAGGACGAGGAGGGCCAACCAGAGCCAGTGGGCGAAACCGAAGGCCACCACCGCCAGCCCCCAGGATCCCGCGGCCACCACGATGGCGCGGCCGCGCCGGCGGACCGCCGCCACCCACCCGGCCGTGACGCCCACCAGGAACCCGCCGAGACCCGGTGCCGCGTAGAGGAGGCCGAGCACGCCGGCGCCGCCGAAGCGGGACGCCAGCTGGGGGAAGAGGGCCTCGGGCATGCCGAAGAACATGGCCGCCATGTCGACCGCATAGGAACCGAGCAGGTCCTGGCGCGAGCGCGCGTAGCGGAAGCCCTCCCGCACCCGTGCCCGGCCGCCGGACTCGTCCCCGGTGGCGGTCGGCGGGACCGGGTCCATCCGCGACAGAGCCACGATGGACACGGCGAACGTGGCCAAATCGATGGCGTAGGTCGGGCCGAGGTGGATCCAGGCGATCAGCCCGCCGGCGACGGCGGGACCCACCACCTGCCCGAACGTCCCGCGCACGGACGTGAGGGCGGTCGCGGCGGAGAGGTCGGCCGCCGAGACCACGCGCGGCACGAGCGCGTCGAGCGAGGGGCGTCCGAGGGCACCCAGCACCGCGGTCAGGCCGGCCACGACGAACAGCACCCAGAGGTGGGCGTGCCCGATGCTGGCGTTCTCCACCAGCACGCCCGTACAGGCGCAGAGCCCCACCTCGGAGAGGAGCACGACACGCCGACGGTCCCGGGTGTCGGCCAGCGAGCCCCCGACGACGCTCACAACCAGCAACGGCACCACCTCGGCCGCGCTCGAATAGCCCGACCACCAACGAGGAATGGCTGATCGCGTAGGCCTGGAACGGGATGGCGACCGCCGTGATCATGCTGCCGAGCATCGTCACGCCCTGGCCTATGAACAGCAGCCGGAACTGGCGCGACCGGCGCAGCGGACCGACGTCGGCCCGCCAGCGCCGCCCGGAGGGCGGCGGCTCGCTCCGCGGCCCGATGTCAGCTGACACCGCGCCACGGTAGGCCAGGCCGGTGAGCCTCCCCGGAAGCGGGTTCAGTCGCTCCGGGCGGCGATCAACGCGCGCAGCCGGTCGACGGTGGCCGGTTCCGCCTTGGCGACAGACCCGCTGTCGAACGGAGGCTGCGGGTCGTACTCGATCCCGAGCTGGATGGCCTTGGCCACGTCGTCACCGGCGATGAGCGAGGCGAGCTGCAACCCCAAGTCGATGCCCGCGGACACGCCGGCCGCGGTGGCGACCTTGCCCTGGATGACGACCCGCTCCTCGGCGTACGTCGCGCCGTAGTCGGCCAGGCGACCGGCGGCGGACCAGTGAGTCGTCGCCGACAAGCCCGTCGAGCAGGCCGGCCATCCCCAAGATGTCGGCCCCGGTGCACACCGACGTCGTCCACTGGGTGGTCGGGTGGATGGCCCGCACCCAGTCGGCCAGTCCGGCCTCGCCGGCCCGGCGCGAGCTCGGCCCGCCGGGAACGACGAGGACGTCACACCCATCGACATCCCGCGTGGCGATGTCGGCCACCAGTTTGAGCACGCCCGGCTCGCTTTGGATCGGACCCGCCTCGAGGGCGGTCCAGACGATCTCCGCGCCGGGCAACCGGGAGAGGACCTCGTAGGGACCCACCGCGTCGAGCGCGGTGAACCCCTCGTAGAGGGGGATGACAATGCGCACGGGTTCTCCGTTCAGGCGGATCGCCGCACGGGGCTGAAGCGATCGCGGTAGTGGCCCGGTGTCACCCCGAGGGCCCGCTTGAAGCATCTGTGCAGGGTCTCGATCGTTCCGAAGCCGCAGGTGTTGGCGATGTCGCCGATCCCGCGCCCGGTCGTCTCGAGCAGCCGTCGCGCCGCCTCGATGCGCATCGCCGCCACGTAGGTTCCCGGCGTGACGCCGAGCTCGCGCCGAAAGGCGCGGGCGAAGTGGCGCGGGCTCATCGCGCAGCGCTGCGCCAGCACGTGCACCGACAGGTCCTCCCCCAGGTGGTCGGGGATCCACGACTCGAGCGCCTGCAGCGCCGAGCCGGACGGCCGTTGCGCCGCCAGCTGGGTGCTGAACTGCGCCTGGCCGCCCGGCCGCTGGACGAACATCACGAGCTCTCGGGCAACCGCCCGCGCCGTGGCGGCGCCGAGGTCGTCTTCGACCAGGCGGAGCGCGAGGTCCATCCCCGCCGTCACGCCGGCCGAGGTCCACACGCTCCCGTCGTGCACGAAGATCGGATCGCTCTCGACGGTGATCGACGGGAACAGCTGGGCGAGCCGGGCGCACTCGGCCCAGTGCGTGGTCGCCCGCTTCCCGTCGAGGAGACCGGCGGCCGCGAGCAGGTAGGTGCCGGAGCAGACCGAGACGACCCGACGCGACCGGCGAGCGGCCCGCCCGATCCACCCGACCAGCGCGGCCGACTCGATGGCGCGCCGGGTGCCCAATCCGCCGACGACGACCAGCGTGTCGATTTGGCCGAGGACCTTCGACAGCGCCCGGTCGGGCCGGATCTCCAATCCGCACGATGCCCGAAACGGCTCCCCGCTCTCGGTCGCCACTTCGACCCGGTAGGCGGGCGAGGGACCGTCATCGACCCGCGAGGCCATCGCGAACACCTCGAGCGGCCCGGTGAGGTCGAGGATCTGGCAGTCGTCGAACGCCACGAACACCACGCGCCGGGTCATCCGTCGATGATGACCGGTTGCCCCCATGGCTGCAATGACATAGATATGACAATTTCAGCCATCACTGGTCCCGCCTCTCGGTCTCCCGCCACCCACGACCCGATGGTCGGGTACCGGGCCGCTCTCCCGTAGGCCCGCGCCGGCCGGGGCCGGGGGGATCGCCCGGGTCCGAATGAGCGCCAAGAGCCGGGCCCGATCGCTCCGGCACCGGGCTACTGCCGGATCGCAGCGTTACCATCGCCGCATGTCAGACGCCGAACTAGCCCGCAAGATGTGGCGAACCCTCGAGCCCTACCACGGCCTCGTCTACTTCACCCCCCACGCCGCCGCCGCCTACGCCGAGCTCGGGATCCACGGGAGGGACGGCTACTTCGCCTCCCGCGCCGCGCCGCTCGGGGCGGTCGGCCCGGAGGTCGTGATCGCCACCTTCTACAACTTCCACCCGCCGCTCATCCACCACGCCATCCCCGCCGTCTGGGAGCAGGCTTCCCCGGCCGAGGTCCTGGCGGCCCGGCTGGCCGCCGCCGATGCCGGTCTGCGCGAGGTCCTGGGTGACGCGATCGACGGCGACGACGTGATCGAGGCGGCGACGCTCGCCGAGACGGCGGCGCGCGCCTGCACGCCGGGGGGCCGTCCCCTCTACGCCGGCCACGCGCAGCTCCCCTGGCCCGACGAGCCGCACCTCGCCCTCTGGCACGCGATCACGCTCCTGCGCGAGTACCGCGGTGACGGCCACATCGCCGCGCTGGTCACGGCCCAGCTGGACCCGTGCGAGGCGCTGATCACACACGCCGCCGCCGACAACTCGGGCATCGGGTCCGACGTGCTCCAGCGCTCCCGGGCCTGGCCCGAGGAGGACTGGAACGCCGCCAAGGACCGACTCAGCCGGCGCGGGCTGTTCGACGGTGCGCGGCTCACCGACGAGGGCAACGCGCTGCGGGCCCGGATCGAAGAGCAGACCGACCAGGCCGCGCTGGCGCCCTGGGAGACGCTCTCGATCGAGGATGCCACCCGCCTGCGCACGCTGGTCCGCCCGTGGAGCCGGGCGATCTCCGACAGCGGGGTGTTCGGCCTGCGCTAGGCCGTGGGGTCGCTCAGGATCCAGGAGCGCTTGCCGCTCCCGGTGAGCAGACGCCCGAATTGCATCCCGGGGAAGTGGGCGGCCGCCACCGGGATGTCGGAACCCTCGAGCTCGCGGGCGAGCGCCACCCTCGTGCGCCTGGCCAGTTCGGGATCGACGTCGCCCAACCCGCCCCACTCGTCGTCGATCAGCTCGACCGGGCAGTGCACGACGTCGCCCAGCAGCATGGCGCGGTCGGTCCCCGACGACACGACCAGGATCGTGCTGCCCGGCGTGTGCCCGGGCGCCGACATCGTGTCGATCCCCGGGAGCAGCGGCCCGGACGCGTTCCACGGCTCGAGCTGGCTCTCGAGCGGGAGCAGCTTCTCGGTCGCGCCGGGTTCCGGGCCGACGAAGTGCTCCCAGTCCCGCAGGTCGCAGCGGTAGGTGGCGTTCGGGAAGACGACCTCGCCGTGGTGGGTGGACCAGCCGACGTGGTCGAAGTGGAGGTGGGTGAGAAGCACGTCGGTGACCTGCTCGGGGCGGACACCCAACGCCGCGAGCTCGATCAGGAACCGGCCGCCCTGCAGCGGACCCTGCTCGGTGTCGCCCAGCCCGGTGTCGACGAGGACCACCCGCTCGCCGGTGCGCAACAGGAAACCCGCCGAATGCCATCTCGAGCATCCCGTCGGCGTCGAGGAGGTCGAGGTGCGGCGACCAGTCCTCCTGGTTCGCACCGAGGACGTCGGTGCCCATGCCGCGGTAGGCGGCGCTGGCCTCCATGCGGGCCACGCCGTCGAGCACCGGCTCGATCACGATGTCCCCCACCCGCACGAGAAGGAGGCTAGCCAGGGCCCGCGGTTGGCGTCGGGGCGGATCCCGGCGCGCGATGCCGTGCCTAGAGTCTGGCGATGGCCACCGCGCGCGGACACCTGGACGAGCCGCGGCGCGCGCCGGCGAGCGGCGAGTCGATCTCGGTGCTGGCCAGCGGTCCCGGGTGGCGGGTCGAGCAGATACTTTCCGGCGCGCTCTCGGCCCCCGTCGAGGACCTGCTCGACCACGACGAGTGGGTGGTGGTGCTGGCCGGCGGCGGCGGTGCTCGACGTGGAGGGCGAAGCCCTGACGATGGGCCAAGGGGACTGGGTCCACCTGCGGGCCGGGGTCCCCCACCGGGTCCGGACGACCGAGCCGCCGACCAGCTGGCTGGCGGTCCACGTCGGGGGCGACTCGTCGGGACCGACACCGTGACCGGTCGCGGGTCGACCCGCCGGTGAGCGCCGCAGGGCTGCTGCACAACACGCATCCGGCGCTCGCGCACTGCTGGCACCCGGTCGCCCGCAGCAACGAGATCTCGGATCAACCGACGCGCGTCCTGCTCCTCGGCGAGCCGCTGGTGCTGTATCGCAGCGGCGGCGGCGTGGTCTGCTTCGAGGACCGCTGCCCACACCGCCATTCACCCCTGTCGCTCGGCGCCTGCGAGGGTGGCGTCCTGCAGTGCGCGTATCACGGGTGGCGATTCGGCGGTGATGGTCGGTGCGTCGAGATCCCGGCGCTGGGCGCCGGAGCGACGGTGCCGAGCCAGGCCCGCCTCACCGGGGTCGCCGCGGTGACGGAGCGGCACGGGATGGTCTTCGTCGCGCCGAAGACGCCGGTGGCGCCGCTCGGGCGCATCGCCGAAGCAGACGACGACTCGTTCGCGGTGGGCGAGCTCGCGCCGATCCGGGCCCGGGCGTCGGTCGGTCTGTTGGCCGACAACTTCTTGGACATGGCGCACTTCCCCTTCGTCCACCGGGGGACCTTCGGTGCCGACGAGGCGGCCGAGGTGCCCCGCTTCGAGGTGGCCCGTGACGGCTGGGCGTTCACGGCGCGCCATCAGCACCAGTTCGCCAACCGCGAGGACCCGGGCGTGGCGGCCGGGATCCGCCCGTTGATCCAGTCGCGGCGCCTCACCTATCGGCTCGACGCACCGTTCCACCTGCAGCTGCGCATCGACTTTGTGGAGAGCGGCGGGACCAACGTGATCGGGTTCTTCTTGCAACCCGAGACCGACGACTCCGCCCGGATCTACACCACGCTGTGGCGCAACGACCTCGACGGCGACCCGTCCGCCATGGCCGCCGCGGTCGACTTCGAGGTGCGGGTCCTCGAAGAGGATCTCCGCGTCCAGCAGGCCTTCGACCAGCTCGGGCTGCCGCTCGATCCCACCGCCGAGCTCCACACCCGGGCCGACCGGAGCACGCTCGAGCTGCGGCGGCTCCTGGCCGACCTGGTAGCGGCCGTCGACTCGCCGCGGCCCCGCGGGCTGAGTCGAGCCGCGGCCACGTGCCCGGCGGGGTTGGTTCGACGGATCTGGGTTCGTCCGCGGATCTGATTGAATCGGCACGTGGACCGAGCCTTCTTGTTGCGCTGTCGACGCGCCCGGACCACGGCGGGGGCGCCGTGACGGCGCAGGTGATCGACGGGCGGGCGATCGCCGCCGAGGTGCGGCGCGAGGTGGCCGAGCGGGTGTCGCGGGCCGGGGCGCGACCCGGCTTCGTGGACCTCCTCGTCGGCGACGACCCGGCCTCCGTGCAGTACGTGGGCATGAAGAACCGGGCGGCCGAGCGGGCGGGGATGGTCTGGTTCGACCGGCGCCTCCCGGCGACCGCCACCGAGGCCGAGATCATCGAGGCCATCGAGACGATGAACCTCGACCCCGCCATCCACGGCGTGCTGGTCCAGCTGCCGCTCCCCAAAGAGTCCCCTGCCAAGGCCTTCAGCGTGTTATCGGCGATCGACCCCGCGAAGGACGTGGACGGGCTGACCCCGACCAACCAGGGCTGTCTGGCCATGAGCGAGCCCGGCTTCGCGCCGGCCACCCCGCTCGGCGTGGTCGAACTCCTGCGCCGTTGCGAGATCCCGGTCGACGGCAAGGACGTGGTTGTCATCGGGCGATCGCTCCTGCTCGGGCGGCCGCTGTCGATCATGCTCTCCCAGAAGGGCAGTGGCGCCAATGCGACTGTCACCCTGTGTCACACGGGCACGGTCGATCTCGCCGCCCACGTCGCCACCGCGGACATCGTGGTCGCCTGTGCCGGGAGGCCGCACACGGTCACCGCTGCGATGGTGAAGCCCGGCGCGGCGGTGATCGACTGCGGCACCAACCCAATGCCCGACGGCACGACGGTGGGCGACGTCGATTTCGCCGAGGTCGCCGAGGTCGCCGGCTGGATCACCCCGGTTCCTGGGGGGGCGGGTCCGATGACGATCGCCATGCTGCTGCACAACGTCGCCACCGCCGCCGGCTGCTGAGCCCGCACTCCCGGCGGGGACGAGCGCCTTACGCCTGGTTGCCGAGTGCCGCGTAGGGCCGGCAGGGCTCGCCGCGGAGCGCACCGCAGGCCGCCAGCGGCACCGAATCCTGCACCGGTGCCACGCGGTCGACGACCAGCATCGACCCGGTGCTCGTGCCGAGCGAGAGCGTGTCGCGCATGTGGGTGCCGGTGTCGAGGGTGTCGAACGCCCACGACGGACGGTCGCCGCCGGGGGCCGAGATCACAATGCGCAGGCTCGTCCCCGGGCGGAAGATGTGCGCGATGGGGTCGACGGGGATCCGGACCAGGGTGAAACGCGGTCTTGGACAGGGCGCGCCGATCGCCCGGGAGGTACACCGGGAGCGGGACGAGCGCGGTCGAGCCGACGGCGAGCACGCGGAACGACGAGCGCAAGAAGCCCGAGGTGATGTACTCCTCCTGGGCACTGCCGGGCTGCACCTGGGTCACGGTGACCTGCAGGTCGGTCACTGCGACGTTGGACTTGAGGGAGAGGTCCAGGCTGGCCGGGCCGACGACGGTCGTCGCCTGCGTGAAGGGCGCCGTCTGGAATGCGACGCCGTTGGCCGCCGGGACGGTGGTCCACCGGTAGGGCGGCTGCGCGGCCCACGCATTGCCCGTCGGCAGATCCGTCGCCGGCCGCACATTCGCATCCGGGACGAAGGTGACCTGCGACCGCGCCCTCCCCGGGGTGGTGGTCAACCGGCCCCCCGCCGACAGGTACAGCGTGGAGTCCGCGCCCTTGGGCGGCCAGCTGGCGTAGCCGGCGGACGCCGTGGACTGGAGCGCACCCGGACCGAGGCTGCCGCCGCCGCTGTCCAAGAGCACCCGGACTCTCGGGTCCTGTGCCGCGTAGGCGGCCTTGGCCGCGGCGAGCGTCGGCTCGGTCGTGAAGCGGATGGGTGGCAGCGGGGCCGTCGGTGCGTGGTCGGTCGCGCTGGCGTAGACCACCGCCGCCACCAGGGGCAGGATCGGCGCCGGGGTCGGCACCCGGCCGGCCACGTATATGTCGAGGAATTCCAGCCAACGGGTGATGATGTCGGGATCGAGCGAGTCGATGTGCAGCCCGTTCTGCATCGTCACGTAGACGTTCTTGTCGTGGCTGAGCGCAGGGATGATGGCCGGCCACTGCGGCCCCACCTGCTCGTCCTCGAGCGAGCCGGCGAGGAATACGGGAACGGTGATGTGCTTCGCCCAGTCGACCGGCGAGCGGATGTCGAAGAGCGACGGGGTCCGCTCGAGGCCGGGGCCGGTCAGCTTGGCCAGCTGCTCCGCCTCGGGGTGCAGTACCTGGTTGGCGAGGCACGTGGTGTCCCCCGCTTTGATCTCGGCCGTCGCCCACGGTTGGCCGCCCCCCGGCGCGGCCTCGGCATCCGAGATGCGCTGCTCGGTCCAGGCCTTGGCGAACCCGTCGTTGTAGATGCCGCCCGGGTAGCCGGTGGAGAAGAGGTCGTCGGTCGGGCTGAGCGGGGTGATGGCCGCGAGGTCGGGGGGGTCAGTCCCGGCCACGATGAGCTGGGAGATCCCCGAATAGGAGATGCCCACCATCCCGACCTTGTGGTTGAGCACCCAGGGCTGGGCCCCCACGGTCTGGATCATGTCGTAGCCGTCGTAGTCCGTCGGCAGGCCGAAGAGGTCGAACGCCCCGCCGGAGCACCCGGTCCCGCGCATCTGGACGCTCACCGTGACGAACCCGAGGACCGGGGCGATCACCGACCCCACCACCGTCGCCGTGTCGGGGAGGAGCGGGTCATTGCTGGGTGCCTGGCCCTCCTCAGCCGCGATCAAGCTGTGCGGTGCAGCGATGGCGTACCCGGAGTACTCGATGACCGTCGGGAACGGACCGTCGGCCAGTGTCTTTCCCGGTGGCAGCCGCACCGTCGCCGCCAGGCTGATGCCGTCACGCATGGTCACGTAGTTGAGCCCGACATGCAGGTGCTGATCGGCATAGAAGGAGGGGGCGGGGGTCGAGCGCGTCGAGAGCACCGCGAACGGCGCACTGGCGGTGGGGTGTCCGCCCGCCAGCGCCTCGAACCGGTAGCCGCTCCCCGGCGTCACATTGCGAACGATCAGGCCGCCGAGCTTGTCCACCACGCCGCTGCCGACCGTCGCACCTGCCGCGTCGACCAGGCGGAGACGCTGGCCGGACGCTGCCCCGAGGGCGTAGGCCTCATCGATCGAACCGTGGCCCCGGAACGGCGCACGGGAGAGGGCCGTCGCCCCCGCCGATTGGGGCACGAACCACAGCGAGACCGCGACGAGCACCGCCGCACCACTGCAGATCCATCGCGATCGCCACCCCGGCCCCCGCCAACGGCGCCAACGCACGACAGAGGGTAGCTGGGAGCGGGCGGCGGGCCCGGCGACGGCTCCCCAGGCACCGCCGGGAAAACTCCCTTGACCGGGCCACCGGCAGGGACAAGCATCCCTTTTGTGCCGCAGACCACCGCCAACAACATCACCATCGAGTACGAGATCATCGGGGACCTCGCCGATCCGGCGCTCCTCCTCGTCATGGGCCTCGGAGCGCAGCTCATCTCCTGGCCCGACCCCTTCTGCCGCGCAGCTGGCCGACCACGGCTTCGCGGTCGTCCGCTACGACAACCGCGACGTGGGCCTGAGCCAGAAGTTCGAGGAGGCCGGCACGCCGGACCTGGCCGTCCTCATGGGCGCGCTGGCCAGCGGCGAGCCCGTGTCGGCGCCCTACTCACTGGGCGAAATGGCCGACGACGGCATCGCGCTGATCGAAGGACTCGGCCTCACCCCCGCGCATATCGTCGGCGCCTCGATGGGGGGCATGATCGTCCAGGAGATGGTGATCCGGCACCCCGGTGCCGTCCGCTCGCTGTGCTCGATCATGTCGACCACGGGAGACCAATCCGTCGGTCAGCCGACGCCCGAAGCCATCGCCGTGCTCCTCGCGCCGCCGCCCACCACCCGCGCGGAGGTGATCGAGGCGGGCGTGCGCGGATCAAAGATCATCGGCTCGCCGCGCTACCCGGCTGACGAGGCCGACCTGCGGGCGGCGAGCGGGCTCGCCTACGACCGCTCCTATTACCCGCAGGGCCCGGCTCGGCAGATCGCGGCCATTCTTGCCGCCCCGGACCGCACCGCCGCGCTGGGCGCGGTGGGCGTTCCCACCCTCGTGATCCACGGCGATGCGGACCCGCTCGTCACGCCCACCGGTGGGGAGGCCACCGCCAAGGCCGTGCCCGGTGCTGAACTCCTCATCATCGAGGGAATGGGCCACGACCTGCCCGAGGCCGTGTGGCCCGAGGTCATCGCCGCCATCGTGGCCAACGCCAAACAAGCCCACTGACGCCCCGAAGACGGGCGAAGGCGGCCTGACCGGAGTCCTCCCGCGGACCGGGCATGAGACCCGGGGCGGTCACTCGCTGAGCGCGATCCTCGCCTTCACCGGACCGAAGTCGATCGACATGGGCCGGACCCCGAGGCGCTGGGTCGGCGCCACCAACTTCGCCTCCTCGGCCTCCGGCTCGACCGTCCAGGTCGTTCCGCTCAAGTTGCGCAACACGACCGACCCCGACCGGTCGGGATGGGCCTCGACCACGGCCAACGACTCGTCGTAGGCGTGATCTCGCCGCAGGTGGTCCGAGGTGATCACCGCGCCCTCGGAGAGCACGACGGTCCGGCCGGGCAGGCGCAGGAGCGGCTGGGCGCTCGGGACCGCACCGCAGCGCCAGCAGGCCCGGCCCGGCTCGTCGGGGTCGAAGAAGATCGCGGCGTTGCACACGCAGGTGGCGTGGGTATCGGCCAGGCGCAGCAGGGCGCGTCGCCACAGGCTCCCGGTGATCCGGCCCGACAACGACGCGTCGGCCAACCCGTCGGTGAAGGACCGGGTGAACAGGTCCCGGAAGAAGCGGGGAAAGATCGGCCAGTAGACGAGGAGCGGGCTCTCGGGCGAGGGCCGGTTGGCATCGTCGTTCGGATCGAAGACGAAGAGAGGCTCGAAGCCGTAGTTGCGGAGCAGGAGCTTGTACTCGGAGACGTGATCGGACTGCGTCCACGAGTAGCTCGAGATGGTGCGCTTCCCCTCCAGCGGATGGCCCCGCATGAACAGGATGAAGAGGAAGACGGCCAGCGAGTAGAGATCCGTCACGGTCGACGGGAGCGCCTCGTCGCGCACGACCTCGGGCGCCATGAACTGGTTGGTCCCCCGCACGAAGATGTCGCCGCCGTCGAGGCCCACGTTGTCGTTGTCGATGATCGCCACCTCGGAGCGGATCGGGTCGACGTAGAGGTTGTTGAAGCTGATGTCGCGGTAACACAGGCCCGAGGCGTGCAGCGCGGCGAACGCATCGACCAGTTTGCGGGCGACCGTTACGATGCTGCGGAACGTGGGCTGGTCTCCCAGCATGCGGGCGAACGACACGAACCGGGGCTCGAGGAGTCGCATCACGTAGCCGAATCCTTCGACCTGGTCGCTCACCACGATGTCGATGGGCCAGACGAACGCCGGGTGCGGGCGCGGCCGCTCGACCAGCGCGGCGATGGAAGTGCGCAGCGCCGCCGTGCGCTCGGAGGGCCGGAGCCATTTCAGCGCGAACACGCCGTCGCCGACGAAGGCCTCGTGGACGACCCCTTGGCCGCCCTCTTGGAGCCGGCGCCCGACCGTGAGCGTGGAGCCGGCGCGCGTCATGGTCAGCGTGTCACCGGCCGAGGGCAGGCGGTTCATGGCTCGGCGGACCGCCAGCACCACGGTCGTGTCGTCACCGCTGCCCTCCTTCGAGGCACACCGCTCCGCCCAGGCCGGCAGCTGCTCGCCCACCCAGGCGCTGCCGTAGGAGCGGAGCATCGAGATGACGTCGGCGCCGACCGCCGGCGGCCAGGGGTCCGACGCCTGCGCGTTGCCGAAGCCGTCCGTCGCCACCAAGAGCGCGAGCAGCGGCTCGGCCGACTGGTCGATCACCGCGATCCGAAACGAGCCCACCGCGGTCTCCTGGCAGAGGCTGGTCGTGTACAGGCCGTCGAGCGTGGGGTCGCCCGGCACCGGAACCACGACCTCGCCGTCCGCCCGGAGGGCGATCACATCACCGTCGCCGATCTGGGCCACGAGCACCCACTGCTCGGCGAGCACGGCCAGCAAGAGCGTCGTGCCATAGGCGATCACGGGGTCGTCGGCGGAGGCGACCCGGACGGCGTCCTCCTCGGGCGTGAACGGCGACTCGGCCCGGTCGGCCGCCACCGCTTCCCGCCAGGCCTCAACAATGGCCGGCACGAGCGTGCTCCGCGCGAGGGCCGCCCGCTCGGCCGGAGTGCCGAGGGCTTCGAACTGCGGGCCCAGTCCCTGCGCGCACCGGCAGGCCACCGCCACCGCCAGCTCCGCGCCCCGCCGAGCGCGGAAATGGCGGAAGTGCCCGTGGCCATCGGCCACGGCGGCGACCACCACCGGGACCTCGGCGAGAGACACCGACGCCTGGGCGTCCTGGTTGGGCAGTCCCATGGCGTCGTGGGCGACGCCGCGCACGCTCGCCGCGAACACCGCCCACGGCGCATCGGATCTGCGTTCGCTGGCTGAGCTGCCCTGCTCGTCGGCCGCCATCTGGTCAGACAATGGTGTGGTCTTCGGACTCCCTCGGCCCGGCGGAGCCGGACCCGAGCAGCTGGCTGACGAGCGCCCCGTGGTCGGCCCCGCTCTCGGAGAGTCGAGAGACCGCGATCGACGCCGCGACGAGCCGCTCGGCGATCTCCTCGGTGTTACCCGCCACGATGACGGGAACCGTCGGGTCGCCGATGAACTGGTCGAGGAACTCGGACCTGGCGTCGTGGCCGATGGCGATGGCGAGGCGCAGAGAGGCGCGCCCGGCGGGGAAGGAGGTCAGCGCGTCGAGCCCGGCGGCGAACTCGTTGCCGAGGTCGGTCGGTCGCCCGTCGGTCACGAGGAGGATCGCGGGGCGCAGCGCCCGGTTCTCCAACTTGTCCGGGCCGATGGCGGCGGCCACCTCACGCAGGGCGGGACCCATGTTGGTGTAACCACCCTCGACGGCCTGGAGCGGCTTCCAACGGAGCTCACCCACCGGAACGGGATCGCGCACGTGCCAGACGGGGACCGTGGCGAACGAGAGCACGCGGACCAAGACCTGGGCGACGACCTGATCGCGTTCCCACTCGGCCAGCTGCGGCAGCATGTCGGCGATCGCGTAATTGAGCGCCTGCATGCGCTCTCCGGTCATCGATCCGGAGCAGTCCGCCATGACGATGAAGTGCAGGGGCCGGCGGGCGACGCCACCCCCCGGCATGACCGGTGATCCCTCAGCGGGTTCGGAGGTCATCGCCATGGATCACTTGATGAACGGGCCGGCATGGTTCTGCCACCAGGTGTCGACGGTCTTCATGGAGGTCTGCTTGCCCCCGACGGCCTGAAAGACGGCGTCCTCCGTCGGGGCCGTCCAGACGTAGGTCGGCTGGAGGACCCCACTGGACCCGCTGTAGGACACGGAGAAGCACTCGAGCTGTTGTCCGGCCGTCGCCCGGTAGAGCTTGCTGCTCCAGCTCGTGAGCCCGTTGCCGTCGACGCTCTTGGTCGGGCAGCCGCCCGATGCCTTGCTCGGCACGAAGCCCTCCGCCTTGTTGAAGGCGGCGAAGCTCGCCTGATAGTCCGCACTGCTGTCGAACTGGTAGGCGAACACCACACCGTTGATGGGCGACTCGTTGCACACCAACTTCGACGAAATCCCCTGGAGGGTCTTGAACGTGGAGAACTTGCTGGTGCAGCCGGTCGCCTCCGCGGGCAGGAGCTTCTTCAAGGGAGCCGTCGTGGATCCCTGCTTGAACGGTCCGATGTGGCCCACCGCCCCGATGATGACCACGACGCCGATGATGACGATGACCACCGCGATCACGATGGAGACTCTCCGGCGGCGGCTCCGCGGAGCCGCGTCGGCGGCGGCCGGGGCCGCCGCCTCCCACGGCGCGGGGCCCGGCAACACGGTCGGCGCCTGGTCGGGGCGCACGGGCAGGCCGTCCGTGACCGGCACGACCGGGGTGATCGGCGAAGGACCGATCGCCGTCGGCGGGGCGGGCACCACCGGCACCTCGGGGACGACCGGCGCGTCGGACACCGCGTACCCAAGGGCCCGGGCGAACTCGCCGGTGACCCATCGGCACCCGGCGGCGTCATAGGGGGTCTGCTCGGCCAGCTGCGTCGAGGCCAGCCGCACCGCGGTATCGGCGTCCATCCCCTGCGCGACGTGCTCCTGCAGCGAGGACGCCACCGTCGACCCGCCGGCCGCGACGATGAGGCTGATCTGCTTGGGCGAGTCCGGCAGCAGGTCGTGCAGCACGTTGTCGAGGATCGACGGGCTCGAGAGGGCACGGGTCCCGAAGTCCGAGACGACCGAGGCGAGCGCGCCCCGGGCCTTCCCGGATGGATCCCACACTGGATCGGGCACGGTCCTCCTTCGTGTGCTCGACGTCCCGCTCGCACCGGCGAAAGGGGGCCGATTGGAGCGGGATCATACCTGGAGACCCCCCGACCCTTCCTCGTCCGACGGCCCCCGAGCCGCTGTCCGCCCCACGTCACAGGCCCCCGGATCGACGCGGAGCCGGTGGCGGAACGGATGGCCAGCTGTCAGGATTCGGCCGACCAAGGACGGACCGGCGAGTCCGAGTCGAGCCGAGGGTGGACAGATGAGCGACATTCGGGTCGTCTACGGCCCCAGGGCCTACCAGTTCGCGCCGGGAACCACGGTCACCATCGGGCGCGCCGCGGAGAACGCCGTCGTCGTCGACGACCCGACGGTCTCACGCGAGCACGCGCAGTTGCGCTGCGACGAGCACGGATGGCTGTTCACCGACGTTGGCCGCGGCCGGACCTTCTCGGCGGGCCAGGTCATCGGCCAGCTGCGCATCGCCCAGCCGCTCGACCTGCACCTGGCGTCACCGTCCGGGCCGCTGCTCCACATCGAACCCGCGGACGCGCCGGCCCGGGCCGTCGTACCCGGCCCGGCCGGCGCCATACCGGCCGCCGTGGCCGCCGCCAGCTCCCCCGCTGCCGCCATGCCCGCCGTGGCGATGCCCGCCATCGACGCCGCCGGCCAGCCGGCGCACCACCCGGCGACGACACAGGAGCTCCTGTCGGCGCTGAACATCCTCGTGCCCATCAAGAGCTGGCTGACCAACCGCGGCTGGCGGACCGGGTGGCGGATCCTCGTGATCCCCTACGCCCTCCTGCCCCTCGTCTTCCTGCAGCTCTACTCGAACAGCCTCAACCCGACGACGCCCGGCTGGGCCTACAGCCTCTACGTGGCGCCGCTGTGGGCCATCGCGTTCTACATGCTGATCCGGCCCGGGCATCTCGGCCGCAAGGAGTTGTTGGCCGCCGTCCTCGTCGTGGGCGGCGTGCTCCTGTGGATGCAGGTGGTGACGATCACCATCAACGACCACCTGAATCCGGCCCGGGTTCTTGATGCGCTCGGGGTCGGCTACAACGAGGAGTTCACGAAGGCGGTGCCGATCCTGGTCATCGCACTCGTGCTCCTCCGGTTCCGCCACAGCAAATGGGACGTGCGGATGTGGATGTTCCTCGGCACCATCGCCGGGCTCACCTTCGGCGTCCGCGAGGCCTCGCAGTACACGGCGGAAGCGGTCCTCGGGATCAACCACCACCCGGGACTCGTGATCGTCGACCTCCTGTCGTTCGCCGAGCGCGTGTTCGTCGACGGCTTTCAGCACGCCATCTGGGCCGGGATCTCCGCGTTCTTCATCGGCATGGGGATCAACTACGCCCGCCGGCGGGTGCAGCTGATCGTCGCCGGTGTCTCCATCGTCGCGATCCTGCACGCCCTGAACGACTGGATCCTCTCGCACACCAATTCGCTCTGGCCGTGGGTGGGCATCCAGGCGTTCTCCCTGTTCCTCTTCCTCGGCTACACGCTCACCGCACATTCCATCGAGCGCCAGGTCCGCCAATCGCCGATCTTCAGAGGAGAGTCGATGCTGGCCGACCAGTTCTCCCAGTCCAAGGCGGTGCCGTAGCGGCGGCGATCCGAGGAGAGGCCGACCGCGTCGGCCGACCGCTCAGCGACCGGTTCGGCCGTCGAGCAGCTCCCGGGTGATGTCCATGTGTCCGGCGTGGCGGGCCGTCTCCTCGATGACGTGCGTCACGACCCAGCGCAGCGTGGTCGGATGTCGCCACGGGACGGCTCGTTGAACGACGAGGCCGAGGCCAGCACCAGGTCGGTGGCGGCCGTCTCGGCTAGGTAAAAGGCCACGACCTCGTCGACGCCCCAGCCCGGCGGCGGGTCGTCGAACATCGAACGGCGCCACGACATGTCCATCGCCTCCCCGGCGAAGATCACGCGCAGCCACAGGCGTTCGGTGAAACCGAGGTGCACCACGATCGTCCCGAGCGAGTTGGCAGTCGGCGCCGGCTTCCAGCGGAGCTGCTCGTCACTCAGGTCGTCCAGCTTGAAGATGGCGCTGTCGCGGAGATGGACGAGCCAGGCGCGGGCCATGGTCATCTCGTCGGCGGCGACCGACTCGGGGGGCCGCGGCACCGCGAGGTCGGGTGGTGCCTCCGGCTGCGCCGCGGGGGCCGATTGCTCGGGCGTGGTCACGGTCCCACGGTGCCCCCGACGTGCGGCGACGTCAACCCATGCGGCGCCCGCTCAGAAGATGGGCGTGCCGGGAACGGTCGCGGGATCCATCGAGAGCGGGACGGCTTGGCCCTGCTCCGCGGGGCTGTCCGGGTGCCGGGTGCCGAGCACCAGCGCCTCGGATCTATAGCCGCCCATCTCGCGCCCGCCGAGGTTGACGCACGCCACGACCAACGAACCGACCAGGTCGGCCTCCTCGATCAGTGCGTACTGCCCGACGCTGACCCGCTCGCCCAGTGCGCCAAGATCGAGCGTGAGAACCCGGCAGGGGTAGCGGGTGCCCTCGGCCAGCGGCGCAGCCGTGACGAGCGCGGCCCGGAGATCGACATTGTCGAACTTGCCTGCCGTGATCTGCGCCTTGAGGGGTGTGGCCTCGCTCGCCATGGACGTCCTTTCGACGCGCCGGTGATCCGAGCATGACGGCGGCGGCGCCCGCCCGCAAACACGAGCCTCCTCGCGGCCCTCAGCGCGGTGCGAAGCCGATGGGCCGACCCGGACCCTCGCTCCGGCTCGACCCGGAGATCTCGTCGATGAGCCCGTAGGCGACGGCTTCTTCGGCCGAGAGGAAGCGGCCGGCGGCGACATCCGCCTCGACGTGCTCCGCGGGGCGGTGGACCGCCGCGGCCAGGCGCTGACAGAACAGCCGGCTGCGGTCGAGGGAGTGGTCCGCCCACTGCGCGAGGTCCACGGCGTTGCCGCGGAAGCTCGCCTTCGGCTCGTAGAGGCGGAACGAGGCGTGCCGGGTCGCCTGCCGGTGGGTGGAGACCGCGAGGACGCCGACCGCCGGACCGCCTACGAGCCCGCGGGCGGTCGCGTGCACCGGGACGCCGACGAGGTCGATCACGTCCATCAGCGACAGCGCCGCCTCGACTTCCCCCTCCGCGCAGTCGATCTGCAGCTCGATCGGTTCGTCCCCCAACGCGTCGAGGGTCATCAACTCGGCGGCGGCACGGTTCGTCGTCTCCGCGTCCAGCCGCCGGGAGAGGAGCACCACCCGTCGGTCGAAGAGCGAGGCCCGGATCCCCTCGATCCAGTTCGCCCCGTCCGACCCGGAGGGCGGGCGCCCGGTCTCGGCCGGCCGCCACGACCCGGTCACCGTGCGGCGTCCCGGAGCTGCCAGTCGAGGCGACCGCCGACGGCCGCCACGTAGCGGTCCAGTGTGGAGAGTCGGACGTCGTCGGTGCCGGCCTCGAGGCGCGCGACGGCCGACTGGGAGGTCCCCATACGGGCCGCGACCTGCGTCTGGGTGAGACCGAGGTCCACCCGACGGGCCACCAGCTGGGTGCTCAGGGCCCGCCGCCGCTCGGCCATCTGGGTGAACCCCGGGAACGGGGTGTTGTGCCGCCGCTGGTTCACGTCGCGCCCCTCGCTTTCCGCCCGCCGGACGAGGGCAATACCGAAGGTGATATCTTCAATTCGAGATATCACCGGGCGCGAACCCACGGGTCGCACCGGCGGCGAGCGGAGGCCAACGGTGAACCAGACACTCATTCCGACGGTGATCGAAGAGGGCAGCCGCGGCGAGCGGGCCTTCGACATCTACTCGCTGCTCTTGCGCGAACGCATCGTCTTCCTCGGCCAAGAGGTCGACGACCAGATCGCCAACCTGATCATCAGCCAGATGCTCTTCCTCGAGGCCCAGGACCCCGAGAAGGACATCTGCCTCTACATCAACTCGCCCGGCGGGATGGCCTACGCGGGCATGGCCATCTACGACGCGATCCAGCACGTCCGACCCGAGGTCAGCACGATCTGCGTCGGCATGGCGATGTCCGCCGCGGCGATGATCCTGTGCGCCGGCACGCCCGGCAAGCGCTTGGCCCTGCCGAACGCTCGCATCATGATCCACCAGGGCTCGGCCGGCACCCGGGGTGCCCCGAGCGATATGGCAATTCAGTTGCGCGAAGTACTGGCGATGACCGAACGCATGGCCGAGATCATCGCCCACCACTCCGGACGTCCGACCGAGCAGGTCCAGCGCGACATCGACCGGGATTACTTCATGAGCGCCGAGGAGGCCATGGCCTACGGCCTGATCGACGACATCATCCCGCCCCGGCGCGGGCTGCTGGCCCCGGCGCTCGAGGCGGTCGCCTCCGCGTCGTAGGAACCACCGAGGTCGGCCACCGTCAGCACAGACACGTTTGTCGGCCCCGGAGAAACCTCGATCGATCTACGGACGCGACAGCACCACGATGTCGGCCTCGGCGTGCTGGGGAATCGGTCCGGCGGGGAGCGAGGCCAGCGCCTCGACCGCGGGCCGGGTGACCGCCTCGAAGTCCGCAGTGTCGAGGCCTCGCAGGGCGGGCCAAACCCGATCGCGAATCGACCGGATCTGATCGGCCGCGCTCGTCACCCACGACCGGGGTTGCATCGGTTCGATGTGCCCGGCCAATCCGGCCCGCGCCCCCCAGGCCACGATGTCGCCCGCGCTCACGTCGGCGCGTCGCCAGGTCGGATGCACACGCTCGGCCCGGTCGAACATGGCCGAGAGAGCCGGACCGATGACCTCCCCCACCCCAGGCCGGTTCGTCGGACAGACCAGGTAGCGGCTCCCCGGCCGCAGTACCCTCGCCACCTCGGCGAACATGGCCTCGGGCGGGTCGACCGCGTGGGCGACCCACACCGAGACGGCATGGGCGATCGAGCGGTCGGCGAACGGCAGGCGACGGGCGTCGCCGAGGACCAGGCCCGATCCGAGGCGCCACGTCGCGCGGGCCAGCATGGCGGGCGAGAGGTCCACGCCGATCACCGTCCGGCCGCGGCGACGGAGCCCGAGGGCCACGACACCGGTGCCGACACCCACCTCCAGGATTGGCGACGCGCCGCTGGGCAGCCGACGATCGAGCTCGGCCGCGTACTCGTCCCCCCGCTCCTCGCCGCCCCGCGTGGCGTCGTAGCACGTTGCCACGTCGTCGTAGGCGGCCACTGGGTGAGCATCGCACGCGGCATCGATCGATAGCGCGTCTGCGTCACGGCAGGGTCTCAAGCCAACTCCGCTCGGCTTGTTCCGGCGAAGCGGTTCGAACGGGCGACCATCCGGGACTGGTGCGCTCAGACGCGTCTCCCGCGACCCGGAGGCCCCAGCGCCGATGCCGGCAGCGAGCCGCCGAGAACGCTGTCGGCGACGTCAGCGAGCCGCAGGTTGTGGTTCCGCGAGTAATTGCGCAGAACGGCGAACGCCTCTTCGATGTTGAGGCCCTGGTTCTCGGCGACCATCCCTTTGGCCTGCTCGATCAGGATGCGGCTGTTGAGCGCATGGTGCAGCTGTTCGTTGAGCACCTGTGCTTCGAGCGTGGCGCGGTGTTGCAGAATGGCGATGGTGGCGACGTCCGCCAGTGCCTGTGCGGCACTGATGTCGGCTGGCACCATCTCGCTTTCACCGATGTGGAAGAGATTGAGCGCGCCAATACCCTTGCCGCGTAAACGCATGGGCAATGCGTGGGCGGAGTGGAATCCCGCACCTAGCGCTTCGGCTGTGAACCGCGGCCAACGGGACTTGTCGGCGGCCAAGTCGCGACTAACCACCGTCCGGCCCGTGCGGTAGCAATCCACACAGGGACCCTCGCGAGCCTGCAATTCGAACAACTCGAGGACCCGCATCGCCTCGCTGGATGATGCCAGCACCCGCAGCTCACCGTCTGGTGCGGCCAACATGAGTCCGGCCGCCCCGACATGGAGCACGTCCACGCAGCGATCGGCGAGCAGTGTCAGCAGCTCGACCACGTCGAAGTCGGCCACGAGGGTATCGGCCAGCTCCACGAAGGTCTGCGCCAGCATCGCTTCTCGAGGCGACGGACTCTCAGAAAAATCGGTCCCGGTCATTGACTACCTCCCCGCGACTGGAGCGCCCTGACACGACCAGCGCAACTCCGAATTACCCGCGGGTTCGTTGCTGTGAACAGGACTTTAGCTGGCCTGGTTCTTCCCGTCGCTACGGGCGTCAAATCGCAGCCTCCTGGCCACCACGTCTTCGGCCACTTCGCTCAGCCGGCGTTCCGTGGCAAAGGCGTGGGCCCGCAGCCGGATGAGAGCGTGACCGACGCTGACCTCGAGTTGGGCCGCGATCATGCCGGAGGCCTGGTGCACCACATACTGGAGGTCTGTACCGGCCAGTATCGCTGCGGCGACCTGCCCAGGTGGCGCATCGGCCTGCAGCACGAGGATGGCGGTAGCGGCGATATTGGCGAGGACGAACCCGTCGGCGTGCTGTTCGTCGGTCAGTGGCCCCGGGCGATCCCGATAGAGATTGAGCGCCCCGAGCCGGATGGCGCCGATTAGGAATGGGAACCCGAACACCGCTCGCGCTCCGGCCTCGATGGCCGGCGGCGTGAAGCCCAGCCAGCGCGACGTTGCGGGGTGGACCAGATCCGGCTCCAAGACGGGCCGTTCCTCGCGGATGGCGTCTACGCACGGACCCTCGCCCAACGTGTACTGCAGCTCCTCGATGAGGTTGCTCACCGCATCGGTGCTGCAGACCGACGCTCGAGGCAGGTCCCCGGACATCAGCATGATTCCGGCACCGCTCATATCGGTGATCTCGGCGCACCCTTCGCAGAGCCGCCTGGTCCCGAGAACTGCGTCCCCGCCGACCAGGCGCTCCAAGAGCCGGACCCGTCGTTCTACTTCGACCACCCGGACCCCCGCCTACGTCCCCGGTCGAGCGGCGCACTGCCTGGGTCCGGAGTGTCGCTGCCGAGCCAGCAGCTCCTGCCCCTGCACGGCTTGTCTACTTTCGTGCGCTGGTACCTTACCCGCGCCTCGGAACGTGAAACAGGGGGTGCGGACCAGCGTGGGCCTGCCCCGGTCGGCCATGTCCGAGATTCAAGACGCGGCCGACCCCAGCTGGGTTCGACCTGAGGGATAGCGGCGAACTGCCGGTCGGACGCCGATGAAGCTGGTTCGGGTCGGAAACAGAACCGAAATGACATAGCAGCCAATTTGTGCCTGCAGCGTGTACTCTCACTTTCACAAATTGTCACTCTGGACCTTGGTGACCCGAGCAGCACTCTGATCGCGCGTCTCTGCGCGACGCGCAGGGTTGAAGGGGCCGCGGTGCCGGCAACCGTGTCAGCCAGAGAATCGCCCGCCTCAACGGACGAACAAAGCGGCACGCTGGGTCAATGATCGCCGGTTGCCATACGGCGGCGTTCTCCGCCCTCAGCCCCGACTTTGTCCTATGTGTGCAGAGCCGGAAAGTGGCGAATGCGCCGGCGCCGATCGTTCACCACCAGCAGTGGCGCGACTCGCGTCTCACCGTCACGATAGAGCAGCTGCCGCAGCCACTCCCCGGGTGCTCCCAGTCGATCGCTAGGGTCTCGCCCCGATGACTCCGCTGGCGGAGTACATCCTCCAACTGGCGAAGCGTGCCCATCACAGTCAGCAATCCGAGCGGCAGTTTCTCGTCGATTTCGAGGAGCGGATTCTCGCTGCTTCGAGTCATGCGCTCCCCAACATGAGCGCCGCAATCACGGAGATTCGGCAGAGTGGAGATTGGCCGTGGCCCGTGACGTATGCCGAGATGTGAAGCCGGCTCCCCTCCTCGCTGCTCGGGTCCATGCGACAGCCCGGGCACGACCGATCGTCCCAAAGAGCCGAGTCAGCGCTTTAGACGGCTAACTCCGTGCGTATCCATGACTCTGGTCCGGCAGGGAATCGCCCTCGGCACCGCTGCCGCCCGCACGCTCGCTTGCTCGAGAGCTACGTCGTCGTGGTAGGGGTCTGGACCGTCGTGACCTTCGCTCCGGGCGGTAGCTCAAACAACGACGGTGAGGGGGACGTCGAGAAGTGCGTGATCTCGAAACTGGTCGAGTCCGATGCGACCTTCACATAGCCGAGTATTCCCTGGGCGGTCGTGCAAATTGTGCTGGTGCCCGCGACGCCGGACGCGACGAAGTCGACGCAGGACATGGCGAACCCATTCACCGTCATCGACGACGAGCGGACCTCGTCACCGGCGAAGCCGGCGGCCAGCGAGAAGTCCCTCAAAAACGTCACCCAGTGGGCCGGGGTGTAGAAGTCGAAAACCTGGTTCTCGTTGGCTTGGCTCGCCGGTTCGATCTTCTGGCACGTCGGAGGCGAGCCGGACGCCGTCGGCGAGCACGAGTACTCGCCCGAGGAGTTGACGACGATGTCCACGCTGGTGGGGTTGTCGCCCCCCGACGGGGTATCGGTGAATGCGAGGCCCTTCGGGGCCTCTACTGCATAGACGATCGTGGCCGGTGTGGTCCCGGTCGTCGTGTAGGTCGCTTCGAAGTTCGGGGGCTGGCCGGATTGCATCTTGGCCGTGAAGGCATCGACCATGGAACTGTTGCCTTCCACCGCGTGGGCGATGTTCCGCGCCTTGTTCACGATCGAGCATCCGGTCAGACCGCAGGCGACAAGCAGAAAGACCAAAGCCGCCACCGCGGCTCCATTGCGGCGGCCCCTCGCTCGTCTGCCGGCATCCGTCTGCGCGATCACTGCGCTACCTCCCGGCTTGACGACGAACGAATCGGATTGGAACGTTGCGGCGGCGACCGACTCGCCGCCAGCGGCGCGGGTGGCTGTGCCTCCCGGGCGAGGGGCTCAGATCCTGGCGAGCTCCTCGACGGTGAGCACGTCGAGCCTCGCACCGAACACCTCCTGGAGGCGACCGGCGTCCGCCAGGACCTTCTCGGCCTCGGGGGAACCGAGTGCGCTTCCCATGCTCTCCGAGTCGTCGAAGACGAGTTCGGCCATTCGGTAGTACTTGCCGTCGAGGGCCTTGGAGGCGACGGCGCCCTTCAGACCAGGGATCGCCACCACGAGGGGCAGGTGGATCGCCTCGTAGTCCTTCTCAAATCCTTCGACATCGTTCGGCGTGCCCCACAAGGCAACGAGCTTGACGGTCAAGGCAACCTCCTCGGGTCGCGGACGGACACTCAGTTCGAGCGTAACGAACTCGCCACTGCCCTTCCGGCGGCCCGCCCGGGAGGATCGGCCCGGTCGTCGTGCGACCGGATGGCTGGCCTGGCGCCGGTTGCCGGTTGCCGGTTGCCGGTTGCCCGTGTGGGAGCTCACCCCGCGTACGGCGGCTCCGGGCTCCAGGGGAACCAGTCGGGGAGGTCGTGGCCGGGGGTGAGAGACCACTGCGCCGGGCGCTTCTCCAAGAACGCGGCGATCCCCTCGGCCGCGTCGGCCATGCGCCCGGTGTCATAGATCGCGCGGGAGTCGATGCGGTGCGAGACCATCGGGTGGTCGGCGCCGAGCATCTGCCACAGCAGCTGGCGGGTGAGCACGGCGGAGACAGGCGCCACGTTGGCCGCGATCTCGAGCGCCAGCCCCCTCGCGACCGAGACGACCTCGTCGGCCGGGTGCAGGCTGCGGACCAGGCCTCCGTCGAGTGCTTCGGTGGCCGAGAAGACCCGGCCGGTGAGGCACCACTCGAGTGCGCGGTTGATCCCGACGACCCTCGGCAGGAACCAGCTGGCCGCGCCGTCGGGCACGATGCCGCGCCGGCGAACACGAAGCCCACCTTGGCCCCCTCGGCCAGGATCCGGATGTCCATAGGCAACGTCATGGACACGCCGACACCCACGGCCGGGCCGTTGATCGCGGCGATGACCGGCTTCAGCGAGCGAAAGATGCGAAGGACGAGCTCGCCGCCGGTGTCGCGAGGCGCCGGACCATGGCCGATCTCGACCGTGGAGTGGAAGGTGTTGCGGCCCGCACCGAGGTCGGCACCGGCACAGAAGGCTCGACCGGCGCCGGTCACGATCACCGCGCGCACGGCGTCGTCGGTGTCGGTGGCATCGAACGCGTCGAGCAGCTCGGCGAACATCGTGCGGTTGAACGCGTTGAGATGGTCGGGCCGGTTCAAGGTGATGGTGGCCACGCCATCGGCGACGTCGTAGGTCAGCGTGTCAGGCATGAGCCCTCCGGATTCTCTGAGGCGGGCCGAATTCCGCGGGGCCGGACGGCGCCGGGCGAAAGTCGCCCGGTGACGGTACCGCGCGAGGGCCCGACCGTCCTCTCAGGGGCTGGTCACCGGGCGGGGCCCGCCTCGGCCACGCGGCTGGCCAGCGGGCGACCCAGCCACTCCGCGAGTCGCTTGTTGACGGCGATGAGCCGATCGAGGTCGATGCCGGTGCCCAGGCCCAGATCGTCAAGCAGGTAGACGATGTCCTCGGTGGCCAGGTTGCCGCCGGCGTCCTGCGCGAACGGCGATCCACCCAGCCCGCCGACCGAGGTGTCGAATCTCGTGATCCCGAGGTCCAGCGCCGCGTAGGCGTTCACCAGCGCCGTCCCCCGAGTGTCGTGGAGGTGGAGCCCCACCTGGCTCCCGACCGCGGTCACGACGTCGCGCAGCCGACGGGGGGTGGCCACGCCGGTGGTGTCGGCCAGGGTGACCGCGGCTCCCGCGCCCGTGAACTGTTCCGCCAACGCGGCGACGACGCTCGGGTCGATGAACCCCTCGTAGGGCGAACCGAACGCACACGAGAGCACGACGTCGGCCACCGGGACGGCGGCCGCGATCGCCAGCCCTTGGGCCACCGATTCGGCAACGCTCATGGCAACATTACGCCGGCTGTACTCCTCCGAGCACGAGACGGTCACGCTCACGTGGTCGATGCCGGCGGCGAGGGCCCGATCTGCGCCGGTCATATTCGGGACGAGCGCCCACCAGGTGCAGCCGGTGGTCGCCGGCAACGCGGCGACCACATCGGCCGCCCCGGCCATGGCCGGAACCGCTCGCGCCGACACGAACGAGGCGACCTCGATGGCACCGAGACCACACTCGGCGAGCGCCTCGATCAGCGAGACGCGGCGGGCGACGTCGAGCGGCGCCTCGCGCTGGAGGCCGTCACGGGGCCCCACCTCGCGGATCGAGATCGGGGGCACCCCGTCAGGCATGCTCGCCGCCCGGGCGATCGGTCTCGGCTCCGTCCCGCACATCGGCCTCGGGGGGCCCGAGACCGATCGCGCTGTAGAGCGCGCTGACCGCCATTCGCTCCAACAACGCTTCGACGGACCTCCGCTGCAGGCTGGGTGCCAGATACGGGGTGGAGTTGATGAGACCGATGGCGGCATGGGTGCCCGCCCGCCGGAGCGACTCGGGAACGCCCGGGCCGATGCCCCCGAGGGCGGCGACCCACAACTCGGCATACAGCCGCTGTGTGCGCCGGATGCGGCGCCGAGCGGGAACGGGAACGTGCGCCAGATCCCGTGCCTGCACAGTGATCAGTTCCGGATGGTCCAACGCGAACTGGACCTGCCAGCGCACCAGGCTCCGCAGGGCGTCGCGGTCGTCGTCGCGCCGCGGCGACGCACTGGCGACCTCCGGCCAGCAGGCGCTCGCTGATGTCCGACAAGATCTCGGTCAGCAGCGCCTCCTTGCTCGCGAAGTGCCAGTAGACCGCCGGCCCCGACACCCCCAAACAGCTCCCGACCTCATCAACCGAGGTGCCGGCGTAGCCCCGCTCGGCGAAGAGCTGGGCCGCGGCCCGGAGGAAGTCGTCGTGCCGGGACCCGCGTACGCGCTTGGCGCGGCGGTCACGACCTCGGCACCCATGGTGTCGATAGTATCCTTAGTGATCCCTAAGGAGAGCTGATGGATTACCAGCCGAGCGAGGAGCATCTCGCCCTTCAGCGGACCGTCCGGGATTTCGCCCGCGCCGAGCTCGCGCCGCACACCGAGGAGTGGGACCTGGCGGGCGCGTTGCCGGTGGAGATCATCCATGCCATGGGCGATCTCGGGCTCTTCGGGTTGCCGTTCCCCGAGGAGTGGGGCGGCAGCGGGGGCGACTTCCTGTCCCTGTGCTTGGCGATCGAAGAGATCGGGCGGGTCGACCAGTCGGTCGGGATCACCCTGTCGGCGGGGGTCGGCCTCGGCGCCAGCCCGATCTACCGCTTCGGCACCGACGAGCAGCGCCATCGCTGGCTGCCCGACCTGCTGACCGGCCGGGCGCTGGCCGCCTTCGGTCTCACCGAGCCCGACGGCGGCAGCGACGCCGGGGCGACCCGCACGAGGGCGACCACCGCAGACGGGGGTTGGATGCTCAACGGGGCCAAGGCGTTCATCACGAACTCGGGGACCCCGATCACGTCGGTCATCACGCTGACCGCCAGGACCGGCGAGGACGAGGTGACGTCGTTCATCGTGCCGGCGGGAACACCGGGGCTGGTGGTCGAGCCCGCGCTACGACAAGCTCGGCTGGCACGCGAGCGACACGCACGGCCTCGCTCTCGACGACTGCTGGGTCTCGGGCGACGCGCAGCTGGGCGGGCTCGGGGCGGGGTTCGCGCAAGTTCCGGTCGATCCTCGACGACGGGCGGATCGCCATCTCGGCGCTGGCCGTCGGCTGCGCGCAGGCCTGCCTCGATCACTCGCTCGAGTACGCCAAACAGCGGGCCGCCTTCGGGGGCCCCATCGGGCGGTTCCAGGCCGTGGCCTTCGCCATCGCCGATCTGGCCGTCGCGGTCGAGAACGCCCGCAACCTGACCTACAAGGCGGCGTGGTGCAAGGACGCCGGGCAGCCCTACCGGCAAGCCGGCGGCGATGGCCAAGCTCTATTCGACCGAGGCGGCGGTCACGGCGACCCGCGTCGCCACGCAGGTATTCGGCGGGAACGGGTTCATGGAGGAGTCCCCGGTGGCCCGGTTCTACCGCGACGCCAAGATCCTCGAGATCGGCGAGGGGACCTCCGAGATCCAGCGCCTGGTCATCGCCCGCGGGCTCGGGTTGCCGGTCTCGTGAGCGCACCGGCAGACGAGCTCGGCGGCCGGATCGACCGGGCGCTGGCCGGCAACGCCGGCCGGGACGCCGAGAAGCTGGCCCGCCAGCACAAGCTGTCGGTCCGGGACCGGCTGGCCCTGCTGATCGACAAGGGCACGTTCGTCGAGGACGGCCTGCTGGCCAACACCAACGATCGCGGATCTTCCGGCCGACGGCGTGGTCACCGGAACGGGCCGGGTCGACGGGCGGCCCGTCTGCGTCATCGCCAACGACCCGACCGTGAAGGCGGGCTCCTGGGGGGCCCGGACGGTCGAGAAGATCGTCCGCATGACGGAGCATGCGCTCGGGCACGAGCTCCCCATCTTCTGGCTCGTCGACTCGGCCGGTGCCCGCATCACCGACCAGGTCGACATGTTCCCGGGCCGGCGCGGCGCGGGACGGATCTTTGCCAACCAGGTGAAGCTCTCCGGCATGGCTCCCCAGATCTGCTGCCTGTTCGGCCCGTCGGCGGCCGGGGGCGCCTACATCCCGTCCTTCTGCGACGTCGTGATCATGGTCGAGGGCAACGCCTCGATGTACCTCGGGTCTCCGCGGATGGCCGAGGAGGTCATCGGCGAGCAGGTCACCTTGGAGGAGATGGGCGGGGCTCGAATGCACGCGACCATCTCGGGCTGCGGCGACAACCTGGCCAGCGACGACGCCGATGCCATCGACCAGGCGCGCCTCTTGTTCTCCTATCTGCCCACGACGTGGCGGCAGGTGGCACCGGTCGTGCCGAGCACCGGACCGCTGCGGGTGCTGTCCCGATCCGAGCTCCCCGCCGAGGAGGCGGCCGGCTACGACATGCGACGGCGTCCTCGACTGCCTGATCGACGCCGACAGCCTCTTCGAGATCAAGCCGCTGTTCGCCCGGGAGCTGATCACCGGCTTCGCCCGCCTCGATGGCCACACCATCGGCGTGGTGGCCAACAATCCGGCGGACAAGGGTGGCGTGCTGTTCGTCGATTCGGCCGACAAGGCGGCCCGCTTCATCTGAGATGTGCGACGCCTACAACGTCCCGCTGCTCTTCCTGGCCGACGTGCCCGGGTTCATGATCGGCACCCAGGTCGAGCGGCAGGGCATCATCCGGCACGGGGCGAAGATGGTCGCCGCGGTGAGCGAGGCCACCGTGCCCAAGATCTCGGTGATCGTCCGCAAGGCCTACGGCGCCGGGCTCTACGCGATCAGCGGGCCGGCGTTCGCGCCGATCGCCACCCTGGCCCTGCCAACCGCCAAGATCGCCGTCATGGGGCCCGACGCCGCCGTGAACGCCGTGTACGCCAACAAGATCGCGGCGATCGAGGACCCCGACAGAGCGCGCCGCCTACGTGGCACAGCTACGCCGGGAGTACGAGGAGGACGTCGACCTCTACCGGCTGGCCGGCGATCTGCACGTCGATGCCGTCGTGCCGTTCGAGGCGCTGCGCGACGAGCTCATCAATCGCTACTCGGTGGCGGACCCCGTCGACCGGCAGCCCGTACAGAAGCGCCACGGGGTGCACCCGGTCTGACGCCGGGCCGGCTACGCCGGCGGGTCCACCCATGGCGCCGGGCGACGCTCCCGGAACGCCGCAATCCCGGCAGTGGCCTCCGCCGAGGCGAACAGTGCTTCCGACAGCGATTTCGTCCAGGCAAACGCCGCATCACGCTCCATCGTGGGCACGGTGGCGATCAGGGCCTTGGCGGCGGCCAACCCCTTGGGGCCGCCCAGCAGCAGCCGGTCGACCACCTGGGCCACGGCGTCATCGAGCGCAGTCGGGTTCGACCGCACGGGTGATCAGGCCGACCTCGGCGGCCCGCCCGGCGTCGAACGGCTCGCCGCTCAAGAAGAGCTCGGCCGCGTCCGACCGTCGCATCTTGGGGAGGCAGACCACCGAGATGATCGCCGGCGCGACGCCGATGCGGACCTCGCTGAAGCGGAACTGCGCGTCCCTGGCAGCCACGGAGATGTCGCAGACGGCGGCGAGACCCACGCCGCCGCCCAGGCACCGGCCGGCGATCCGCGCCACGACCGGCTTCTCCATCTCCTGGATCAGCCGGAGCACGCCGACCAGGTCGAAGCGTGCCACCGATCCGACGGCACCGAGATCTGCACCGGCACAGAACGTCGGACCGGTGTGGGTCAGCATGACGGCCCGGACGGACTCGTCGGCGCCGGCCGAGGTGAGGTGGTCGCCCAGCGAGTCGAGCATCTCGGCGGTCAGCGCGTTGTGCTTGGCCGGCAGGTCGAGCGTGATCGTCGCCACTCCGCCGGCGATCGCACAGCTGGTGGGCGGTGTCACTGTTCCTCCCGAGCCTCGGTCGTCCCACACTGTCATCACCCCCACGCCATCCGCTACTCCCCCACCGGTGGCGCGGGCCCCTGACGGTAGGCCGGGTTGGCCACCGCCAGCTTGTCCGCCACGGTCGCCCGCACCGCGTCGCTTACGGCTCCCCGGCGGTCGTCGAACGCCCCGGCGCGGATGGCCGCGCCAGCTCGGCGTCGCTCGAGACGCCGAGCGCCGCCAGGCGCGCGGCGTGGGCGGCCGCCTGCTCCGTCCCGAGCTGCGAGCTCGCGGCCGACCATGGCCACCACGTTGGCGGCCACCCGGGCGTGGAAGCGCACCCGGCCCTCGGTGCCGCGAGCACGTCGGAGTCGAGGAACTCGCGCACGGCCTCGAGCAGCTCCGCCGCCGACGGGGCGTCGTGCGGCGGTCGGCCGGACCGAGCTCCGCGGCGGCCTCGTGCTCGCCGGGCGGCTCGGCGCCGCGCTCGGCCTTCCCGCCCGGCGCCGGTCCAGGGAGGAGCTCCAGCAGATCCCACTCGACCTCGCACACACGGCGACCGATGGCCGCCAGCTCGACCGAGCGGACGGCGCCGGTGAGGTGGGTGAGGGTCTGGACGATGCAGATGATCCCCCAGCGCAGCGTGCCGAGCACCTTCCACCAGTGCAGGGCCGCCTCGTCGACCGGCCCGCCGCCGGCCGCCTCGTAGGCGGCGACCAGCTGCTCGACGGTGCCGAAGCCCGCCGACGGGCAGGGGCGAACCGAAGCGCCAGGCCTTCACGCACAACCAACCGAGGTCCTCGAGGGGATCCCCCAGGTGGGCCAGCTCCCAGTCGAGCACGGCCCGGATGCCGTCGGGCCCGACGATCAGGTTGCCGTTGCGGAAGTCGCCGTGCACCACCGCCGGCGGCCGACCGGGCGGCGGTCGGGTCGCGGCGAGCCAGCAGGAGCCCCAGCTCGAAGGCGGGGTGCGGCTGGCCCGAGCCGGTCGAGCTGGCCGCGCAGCTGCTCGAGCGGATCGCCGCCGGCGAGGCCGGGGACGTCGGACGGCGGGATGCGGTGGATGGCGGCCAGGACCCGGCCGCACTGCGCGGCCAGGACCGGCCCGAGCGCCGGCCAGCGCCTCGTCGCGCAGGATCCGGCGCGGGATGGTCTCGCCCTCGACGAATTCCATGACGAGGAACGCGGCGCCCGAGGCCCGGCGGAGCGTCGTCGTCGCCCACCGCCACGACGCTCGGGACACGGGCACCCCGGCCGCCGCCGCCGCCGTCAAGCAGCGCGGCCTCGAGCCCGAGGCCCGAGGCCGACAACCCCCCCGGTCGCGGTCGCTGCGCACCACGAACCGCTGGGCCGAGCCGTCGGGCCCACGAGCCGAGAAGCTCCAGGTCTCCTGCGACGCGCCACCGGGCAACCGGGTCAGCGCCTCGATCACGACCGGGCTTCCCGAGCGCCCGGCCGACGGCGGCGCGCAGACGCTCGGCCAGGTCCGTCTGGTCCATCCGCGCACACTAACGACCGACCCGTGGCCGCGCCGGTAGGCTGCGCCGATCGCCCTCCGCCTCGAACCCGAAGACGAGTACATGCACGAGTTGGGCCCCGAGCCCAACTTCAACGAGTCCATGTACTTCAACGCCTACGATCCCGAATCCCGCCTGGGCGGCGTTCTTCCGGCTGGGCAACCGGGCCAACGAGGGAAGCGGCGAGATGACGATCTGCCTCTACCTCCCCGACGGCCGGGTGGCCTTCATGTTCACGCGTCCGCACGTCACGACGAACGACGCCTTCGACGCGGCCGGGATGCGCTTCGAGGTGGTCGACCCCTTCGTCGAGCTGCGGATCAGCTACGAGGGCACGGTCGTCCTGCTCGACGATCCGCTGGAGATGGCCGACCCGCGGCGGGCCTTCACCGCGAACCCCCACACCGAGTGCGCCGTGCACCTCGTCTACCGGGGGACGCTCCGCCATGTTCGGCGGCGAGCCCGATCAGCCGGCGCGAGCGGCCGGGCGAGGAGTTCGCCCGGGGCCACTACGAGCAGCTGGTGAGCGGCGACCGGCACCGTGCGGGTGGGCGACGAGCGCTTCGAGCTCAACGGGCTACGGCCTGCGTGACCACAGCTGGGGTCCCCGCTACTGGCAGGCGCCGTGGTACTACCGCTGGCTGACCGGCAACGTCGGATCGGACTTCGGGTTCATGGGCTCGCGGATCGCCCGCCGCGACGGACCGGGCACCCGCGGCGGATTCGTGTGGGACGGCGACGCTGCATCTCTGCCGCGACTTCCGCATCCGCTCCACCTGGGAGGGCGACGCCCGCTACCACCGCGCGGTCGAGGCCGAGCTCGTCACCGCGGAGCGGACCTGGCTGGTGCGCGGCACGGTGCTCAACCTCATCCCGCTGCGCAACCGCCGAACGGATCCCGACGACCGTGAGCTGGTCACCCGCATCTCCGAGGGGCTCACCGACTGGACCCTCGACGACGGGCGGATCGGCTACGGGCTGTCGGAGTACCTGGACCAGATCGTCGACGGGATGCCGGTCGGCCTGGACGAGTAGGGAGCCGGCCAGCACCGGCTACCACCCCAAGGGGGCAACGATGCCAGAGCCGGTCACGTCCACCGACCGGGGCCGCGTGCGCGGCGCCCCCGCCCCTCACGGCTACGCGTTCTGGGGCATCCCGTTCGCCAAGCCCCCGTTCGGGGCGCTGCGGTTCGGCGCCCCGGTGGTGACGGACCCCTGGGACGGCGACCGCCCGGCCGTCGATGCCGCGCCCACGGCGCCCCAACCGGCGACCGGCTTCACGCTCATCCCGGAGCCCACCATCGACGGCGGGGACGCGCCCGACTGCCTGGCGCTGAACGTGTTCACGCCCGACCTCGGGTCCGCCCGCCTCCCCGTGCTCTTTTGGATCCACGGCGGGGGGTTCATCAACGGGACCCCGTCGTCCACCTGGTACGACGGCGACCGGTTCGCCCGGGACGGGGTCGTGGTGGTGAGCGCCGGCTACCGGCTGGGGGCCGAGGGTTTCGCCAACATCGACGGAGCACCGGCCAACCGCGGCGTCCTCGACTGGATTGGCGCGCTGGAGTGGGTGCAGCGCAACATCACGTCCTTCGGTGGTGATCCGGGCAAGGTGACGGTCGCCGGCCAGAGCGCCGGCGGCGCCGCCGCCATGCTGCTCACGACGCTCCCGCGCGCCGAGGGTCTGTTCCGGGCGGCGATTCCCATGAGCGGCTCCGTCTTTCCGTCGCAGTCGGCCGAGGCCACCCGCCGACTGACCGGCCGGATGGCCGACGTGCTCGGCGTCGCCCCCACCCGGGCCGGGTTCGCGGGAGTGGCCCCGGGCGCACTGGTCGAGGCCCAGATCGCCGCCACCTCGAGGCCCGACGCATCGGTGGCCGATCGGTTCGGGGGCGGACTCGACTTCTTCCCGTTCGTCGACGGTGAGGTGGTGACCCAGCCCCCCATGCACGCAGTTTCTGCGGGAGCCGGCTCGACGCTTCCGTTCCTCATCGGGACGACCCGCGAGGAATTCAACGCCGGCGCCCGGGCGGCAGAAGCCGACGACGAGCAGCGCGACCAAGACCCTGACCTCCCTCGGTCTCGACGCGGCCGGCATCGCGGCCTACCGGGCCGGTGGCGCCGACCCGGGACAGCAGATCGGGCAGGCCGTGACCGACCGCATGTTCCGGATCCCCGCCCTCCGGGTGGCCGAGGCCCGTGCGACGGCTTCGGCGCCGACCTACCACTACGAGTTCTCCTGGGGCACGGCCGAGCTCGGTGGTCTCGGCGCCGTGCACTGCCTGGACCTGCCCTTCGTGTTCGACCGGCTGGATGACGATCACGCCAAGCTGGTGGCCGGCGACGAGGCGCCCCAGGACCTGGCGGACGAGATGCACGGAGCGTGGGCGGCGTTCGTCACCGACAACGACGCCGGGTGGCCACCGTTTCGCGCCGATGAGCGGGTCACCATGGTCTTCGACGAGACCTCGAAGGTGGTCGACGACCTGCTCGCACCGCTCAGGACGCTCTGGCCCTGAGCGCGCCAAGCCGACAAGGCGCGGCTCGCGGCCGCGGACCGTCGTGGCCTGGCGACACCGGCGCCGCGTCTGTGAGATGAGTACGGTGCCGATTGCCATTGCCCATCGCGGCGACCCGATCGCCCAGCGCGAAAACACGTTGCCCGCGTTCGAAGCGGCGGTGCTGGCGGGGGCCGACATGGTCGAGCTCGATCTGCGGCGGAGCGCAGACGGGGAGATCGTCGTCCTGCACGACGCCACCCTGTCCCGCCTGTGGGAAGTGGACGCGGCCGTCGACGATCTCGAGCTGGCCGCACTCGAGAGCATCGGTCACGGAGGAGTCCGGATCCCCACCCTCCTCGAGGTCCTCGACGCCGTCGAGCTCCCCCTCATGGTCGACTTCACGACCCGCACGGTGGTCCCGGGCGCGGTCGCGGCCGTCAGGGATCGCAGCGCCATGGATCGCGCGCTGTTCGTCTCGGGCAACGTCGATGCCCTGCGCGAACTGCGAGCCCTCGCTCCCGAGGCGCGCGTCGGGCTCACCTGGGCCGAGTTGGGAGCGCCCTCCCCGGCGCTGTTCGAAGAGCTCGGAGCCGAGTATTGGAATCCCACGGCCCGCTTGGTCACGCCCGAGCTGGTCGCCGCGGTCCATGGGTTGGGGCTGAAGGTGTCGACGTGGACGGTCGACCACGCCGACGAGATGGCACGGGTTGCCCGGGCGGGCGTGGACGCCATCGTCAGCAACCGGATCGAGGAGCTGCGGCAGTTCCTGCGGAGCACCTAGGAGGCCGCGCGTCGTAGAGCCGGTGCCCGGCCGCGATCAGTAGTGGATCGAGCCGAGCGCCCCGCCTCCCACCACCACCGCGTCCCCGGTGATGGCGACGCTGCGCGGGGAGGCGAGGAAGGCGATGACGTCGGCCACCTCGGCGGCGTCGACGATCCGTCCGATCGCCACGTGCGACCCCATCCGGGCCTCGACCGCGGCGGCATCCGCCCCGAGCCGTTCCGCCTGGGCAGCGACCACGCCCGGCGTCTTCTCGGTCCGCGTCAATCCGGGGTGGACGACAGTGACGTTGATGCCGTAGCCACCGAGCTCGTCCGCCAGATTCTTCGTCAGGGCCGCCACCGCGACGTTGCGGATCGAGCCGATGATGGACCCCGTCTGGCGGGCCGCCAGACCGCTGACGTTGATGATCCGGCCCCAGCCCTGCTCGATCATGAACGGCGCCACCTCCCGAGCGCACCGGAGGTAGCCGAGCACCTTCACGTTCACATCGGCGAAGAAGGCGTCGTCGGTGATGCCGGCCAGCTTCGGCGGCGGTGCCTGCCCGCCGGGCTGAGCCGCGTTGTTGACCAGGATGTCAATCCCGCCAAGCGCGCCAACGGCGACCGCCACCGCGGCTCGGACGGATGCGTCGTCCCCGGTGTCGATCTGCACCGGGACGACGGTCTGCGTGCTCGAGGCTCGAAGGGCGGCGGCGGTTGTTTCCAGGCGTTCCCCATCGCGCGCGGCGATGGCCACATCGACGCCCTCGGCCAGTAGGGCTCGGGCCACCGCCAAGCCGATGCCCCGGCTACCGCCCGTAATCAGTGCCCTCCGACCGCGCAGCTGCAGATCCATCGGCTCGGTCTACCAGAGGGGTGCGGCGCTGCTCCGCGGGGGCTCGCGGTCGCCGGGGCTCCCGGCCCTCACTCCAGCGGCAGCCTGGGCGCATCAGCCAGGGAGACCGGTGGTGGGCCGCCCCGGCGGCCCTTCTTGGTCGGCGCGAACACCCGGGACGGAGGGAACGAGCGCAGTTTGCGATCTCCGCTCCGGCCACCCACCACTTCGATCCACTCATCGCCGGAGGCGACGTTGCGCACGTGGGCCACGAACTGCCAGGTGGCGGAGCGCAGCCGCGTGTCACTCACGTCGACTGCGTCCCCCTTGTGCAGTCCGGCCCACTCCGAGGTCCGGAGCAGGTTGCCGGCCGGCTGGCCGCGGTCGTCCGCCCGCTGCTTCCGGCGGACGGTCACCGCTCCCACCCGATCCAGCGCTCCGGCGCCCCAGAAGCGTTCGGTGCCGGGGCGCCCGTGCCCGACGATTTCGAGAATGCGGTGACCACGCCGGTCGGAACCCTAGCCAGCCGAGGGATGCGTCGGGGCGGCGCGACAATCTGGCTCGGAGCACCGGCGACCTCACCACATCCGCTGGATCCGCAGACCCCGGTCAGCGGGCTGCGCGCAGCGATCCGACCGGCTTCGCCCCGTCCCGGGCGACGGGTCCCGCCGCCGTTTCGCGGGTGAGCCAACGAACGCAAGAGGCCGTAGGATCGCCAAATGCCCCTCCACCGTGACTACGAGCCAAGTCCGATGCAATGGGTGCGCGACCAGGTTGCCGAATACGAGAGTTCGGGCGGTCAGCGGGCGAACACCCTGCGCGACACCGGACTGCCCATCATCATCGTGACCACCCTCGGCAACAAGACCAGCAAGATCCGCAAGTTCGCCCTCATGCGGGTGGAACACGACGGGCAGTACGCCCTAGTGGCATCCAAGGGCGGAGCACCCGAGCATCCGGTCTGGTACTTCAACCTCGTCGCCAGCCCCACCGCCGTGACGATCCAGGACGGCCCGGATCCCTTCGACGTGGACGTCAGGGAAGTCGCCGGACCGGAGCGGGCGGAGTGGTGGGCCAGGGCGGTCGACGCGTACCCTCCCTACGCCGAGTACCAGGCTAAGACCTCACGAGAGATCCCGGTGCTCGTGGCCAGCCGCCACGCCTGAGGTTCGGCGCCGGTCGACGCCAGCGGCCGTCGCGTCGAGCGCGTTGGTGCTCCAACGGCCCGGCCATCTGAGCCAGACGGGGCGACCCGGCCCGTCCTTCTAAGATTCGAGGACCGCCGGGGCGGGGGACCCTGGTGGGACGCGTCAATCGAACGGATGTGGCTGTGGCCCGCGCCAAGAAGGAAGCCAGCAGGTCTGGCAGGTCTGGCAGGTCTGTTGGGTGGAAATTGTCGGTGCGGACCATTCTTCGTCACCGCACCGCCGTCTTCACGGGCGTCGGGGTGGGCATGCTCTGGAGCGCCATTCGGGTCATCGTGCCCAGCCTCACAGGCCTCGCCATCGACAGGGACATCGAGAACGGGTGGCACCCGACGAGCCTGCTCCTCTTCGCGCTCGCCATCGTGGTGCTGGGCGCCCTCTCGTCGACCTGCTCCGGTTTCCGTCGGTATCTGGCCTTCAAGGTGTCCTACGCGGTCGAAACCGACCTCCGTCAGGCGATGTTCGGCCGGCTGCAGGAGCTCGACTTCCAGTACCACGACGAGGCCCAGACGGGGCAGCTGATGGCGCGGTCAGCCACCGACCTGCAACAGATCAACGCGCTCGCCACGATGATCCCGATCACCATCGCCAACTTCCTGACCGTGGTGCTCGTCTCGGTCATCCTGCTCGCCGTCGACTGGCAGCTCGCGCTCGTCGCGCTCTTCTGCCTGCCGTTCGTGCACACCGCGGCGAAGCGGTTCTCCACGAGGCTCCACCCCGTCGCGATGTCCCTCCAACAGGAGCTCTCTACGGTGTCGACGATCGTCGAGGAGACCGTCACGGGGATCAGGGTCGTCAAGGGCTTCGGGGCGGAAGCGGGCCAGCATCGTCAGCTGGCCCGACAGGCGGACAACGTCTTCGATCGCATCGTTCACCTGGCTCGCATACGAGCCCTCTTCCAACCGCTGCTCGACGTCATCCCGGCGATCTCCATGGTCGGCGTCCTCGCCTACGGCGGCCTGCTGGTGGCGGACGGCCGCATCCAGGTCGGACAGCTGGTCGAGTTCAACCTCTACATCACCATGCTGATCAATCCGTTGCGTTCGATCGGGCAGATCATCGCGCAGGCGCAGCGGGCCGTCGCGTCCTCCGAGCGGGTGAGCCAGATTCTCGACGCCGCCCCGCTCGTCACCGATCGCCCCGGCGCCCAGCCGTTGGCCAGCGGGCCCGGGCAAGTCCGCTTCGAGAATGTGCGGTTCTCCTATGGCGAGGACAACGCGCCGATTCTCGACGGCTTCGACCTCACGATCGCGGCCGGGGAGTCCGTGGCGATCGTGGGCTCAACTGGTTCGGGCAAGACGACCCTGGCTCGCCTCATCCCCCGCTTCTACGACATCGACTCGGGCCGGGTGGCGCTCGACGGCACCGACGTACGCGACCTGAAGCTGCGCGACCTGCGCAAGGCGGTGGCCGTGGTGTTCGAAGACACGTTCCTGTTCACCGACACCGTGAGCGCCAACATCGCGTTCGGAGAACCGGCCGCGTCCTTCGAGCGGGTGCAGAGCGCGGCGCGGCTGGCCGGCGCCGACGCCTTCATCTCCGAGCTCCCCGATGGCTACGACACCCTGCTCGGCGAGCGCGGGTTCTCGATGTCCGGCGGGCAACGCCAGCGCATCGCGCTGGCCCGGGCGATCCTCGCCGAGCCGCGGGTCCTGATCCTCGACGACGCCACCTCGTCGGTCGACGCCAACAAGGAACACGAGATCCGCGCCGCCCTAACCCAGGTGATGGAGCACCGGACCACGATCGTGATCGCCCACCGGCCGGCGACGATCGCCCTCGCCCAACGGGTGGTCCTGCTCGATGAGGGCCGGATCGTGGCGGAGGGAACCCACGACGAACTCAGCGCCACCAACGCCCGCTACCAAGAAGTGCTGGCTCAGGCGGCTGCACTCGAGGCTGCACGGACCGAACTGAAGCGCGAACCGCTCGAGGAGATTCCGCACTGATGCGCGGCGTGGGTGGCATGGGGGGCGGTCCGGGATGGAGCCAGGGCGCCGTCCAAGACGAGGACCGTGTCGACGCCGGCGAAGCCGGCCGCATCATCAAACGCACGTGGCAGATGATGCGGAGCTACCAGCGGAGCATGATCGCGACCTCGGCAGTTCTGATCGGCTTCACCGCCATGACCGTCTCGGGCCCCCTCATAGTGGGCTACGCGATCGACCACGGGCTCCAGATCCACCACTTCGATCGGCGGGTCGTCCTGTGGTCCGCCCTCGTGTACCTGTTCGTCGCGGTCTCCATGGCCCTCTTCGAGCGGGCGCAGATCGTGATGGTCAACCGCATTGGCGAATCCTTCCTGCGGGACCTGCGCAAGAGGGTCTTCGCCCACCTGTTGTCCCTCTCGATGTCCTTCTTCGACAAGGAGCAGACCGGGCGACTGGTCAGCCGGATGACCTCCGACATCGACGCCCTCGAGAACCTCGTCCAGCAGGGGATCGTGATCTTCGTCACCAGCGGGTTGCTGTTCGTCGGCGTCCTCGTGATCATGGCGATCAAGTCACCGTTGCTCTTCCTGGCCACGCTGGTCGTCTTGCCCCCCGTGATCGTCTCCAGCCGCAAGTTCCGGCGCAGCTCGAACGACGCGTACCTCGTGGTGCGCGACCGGATCGGCCAGACACTGTCGACCCTGCAGGAGTCCCTGGCCGGAATACGCGTGGTGCAGGCCTTTGGACGCGAGGACGAGCAGTTCTCCCGCTTCGTCGGCCACAACCGGGCGCAGTACGAGGCCAACGTCCACGCCGTACGGCTCTCGGCCCGCTACTTCCCGATCGTCGAGTTCACGAATGCCTTAGCCACCGCCGTGATCATCGGGTTCGGTGGACTGCTGGTGCACTGGCACCGCACGTCGATCGGTACCGTCGCCGCCTTCGTCCTGTTCCTGGCCTACCTGATCGACCCGATCCAGCAGTTCAGCCAGCTCTTCAATCTGGTGCAGCAGTCCGGCGCGGCGCTGAAGAAGATCTTCGGCCTGCTAGACACCGAGCCCGCCGTCGCCGAGAGGCCCGGGGCGGTGGACCTCCCCCTCGTCGGTGAACTCGTCGTCGACGGCGTGAGCTTCGCCTACCTCCCCGGCGAGCGAAACACGGTGCTCGACGACGTCAGCATCACGGTGTCGGCGGCCGAACGGGTCGCCCTGGTCGGGCCGACCGGAGCCGGGAAGTCAACGCTGGCCAAGCTCATGGCCCGCTTCTATGACCCGATCGAGGGGTCCGTCAGCTACGGCGGGGTGGACCTGAAGGACGCCACGTTCACCTCTGTTCGCCGGCGGATCGCAGTGGTGCCCCAAGAAGGGTTCCTGTTCCACGGCACGATTCTCGACAACGTCCGATTGGCCGACGCCGATGCCTCCGAAGACGACGTGCGACAGGCACTGCGAACGATCGGCTGCGAGGACCGGTTCGACGCGCTGCCCGACGGCCTGTTGACCGAGGTCCGCGAACGCGGTGCCCGCCTTTCGGCAGGCGAGCGCCAACTCGTGTCGCTGGCCCGGGCCGCCCTGGCCAATCCCGACGTCCTCATCCTCGACGAAGCCACCTCCAACCTGGACCCGGGGACCGAGTCGGTCGTGGAGGGTGCCCTGTCGGCCCTGATGACCGGACGAACCGTCATCGTCATCGCCCATCGCCTGTCGACCGCAGAGCGGGCTGATCGCGTCGGCGTCGTCGACGCCGGCGGACTGCTCGAGCTGGGTCCCCACGCGGCGCTGCTGGCGCAGGGCGGGCGCTACGCCGCCTTGTACGCAGCCTGGACCGGAGGCAACGGCAACCTGGACGGCCCGGCGCCCAGACCCGAGGACAACGAGCCCCTGCCGTCTCCGTCGCGGCGTTGACCTCTAGCCCGCTCCCCCGACAGGCGCCGGACTCGCCTGGCGCGCCCGACTCCGGGCCAGGTCACGCCTGATCCGGTAGGTCGGCTCGTCGGGGGCGCATTCGACCGCTCGCTCATAGGACAGCGCGGCCTCGGCGTAGCGCTCCAGCCGGAACAGGCAGAGCGCCTGCTGGGCATAGGTCAGCTCACCGATCAGCCGCCGGTCGTAGGCGGGAGTTCCCTCCCTGACAGGCATCTGCGCCTGCCGCAGGATCTCGTCGAAGCGAGCCAATGCCGCCGAGAAGTTGCCCTGCTCCAGCTGAACCCGCCCATCGGTGAAGAGCAGCACGCAATTGCTCGGGTAGAGCCTCAGGCTCTCGTCGAGCAGGGCCTGAGCGTCCTCGCCCCGCCCCTGACGGCGCCGGATCAGGTCGGCGAACGACAGGGTCCCCACGGGGTGCGGCGGCGTCTGGCTGCGCACGATGCCGATTGCCCTCTCGAGTATCGGATCAACCTCCTCGTCGTCACCCAACCCCTCGAGGACCGTGGCCAAGTGGTGCAGTGCGAAGAGGTGATCGGGTTCGTCCTCGAGGAAGCGTCGAAGGAGCGGCAGGTTCCTTCGATGTTTGCGCGTCTGGTCGCCTTCGTAACCGACGTGCTCGAGAAGGAGATCGGTGTCGCCGATCGGCTTGCCGTCGAGCACCGAGACCCGGTGGATCGCCGGAACCACCCGTTCGTGCATCCGTCCCTCAAAGCGGATGCGGGGGTCGTTGCGCCACAGCCGGTACTCCCGGTACGGGGTCATCGAAAGATGCGGCCGCAGCAGCACCCGGAACGCCACATGCTCAGCCCCTCGGAGGACGGCTTCGAGTGAGGAGCGGTCGGCGTCGATCACTCGCTCGTCGGCGTCGATGTAGAGGATCCAGTCCCCTGTTGCGCGATCGAGCGAGACGTTTCGAGCCTCGGCAAAGTTGTCGTGCCACGCGGAGTGCGACAACTGGACGCCGTGGTCGCGGCAAATGTCGAGCGTGCCATCCACCGACCCGGTGTCCACGACGACGATCTCGTCGACAACCCCCGACAGCGAGCCCAGGCAGTCATCAAGAACGGCTTCTTCGTCGCGGACGATGAGCACAGCAGAGACGAGCGCTGTCATCGCATCAGCACCAACGATCGATCGCCACAAGGGGAGCTCGTGTCGAACCCTCGCCCGACGAACTCGGTGGTCACCGCGCCCACACTCGGGCGCGCGTCGGGGTGCGCGCGGTACTAAACGGTCTGGTTCGGGAAAAGCTGGCCCAGGATGTCGTCCAGCACCTCAGTCACCTGGTTGGCCAGCGACTGGTTCGGAAAGTACTGGTTCCCATACCCCTGGTTCCCATACCCCTGGTTGCCGTGACGGTGGCGGTGCTCGTCGGCGGAGGCCACACCGTCGAGCGCGAAGGAGGTGACGACAGGGACTGCGAACCCGACGACGGCCATCCTCTTCAGAAAGGCGCGGCGGGAGAGGTCCGCTGAACCGGTGGCTTCTTCGTCGGTCATGAGTTCTCCCCTCGGCGGTGCCGCTGCTCGGCCCGATCCTATCGCTTAGCCCAGTGCGGTCAACGATGTAATGATCTCCCGGCATCGAGCCGCCAAACCCACTTCGGACCGGACGCCCTCCCCTTCTCGTCCTGGCCCCGATTGTGCCGACTGGCCACGGGAACGGTATGGCCATGCGCCTCGCGCAGTTCATCGAGGCGGCGCAGTGGGACTTCGAGGTGGTCGTGGCCGTGGTCCCAGTTGCCGGCAGCCCACCGGGTAGCGCCCGCCTTGCGGTGCCAACAGTCCTGGTGGGGGCACCCTCACTCACGCCCGTTGGTGTCGCCATGACGGCCCTGCTCGCCAATCCCGCCTGGCTTCGACGGCTCAGCGATGCGACGCCGTTGCCCTGGGCCGCCAGGCTGGCACCGCCGACGATGGCGCCCGAGGTCACGCGAGCGGTGGGGGAGCTGCGGCCGATGGACGGCGTCCCGGTGCACGTCCTTCGCTCCTACCTGGGACCGCTCGGGCTGGCGGTGGCCGAGCGGCTCGGCGCACCTTGGGCCACCCTCGACCTCGATGACGACGATGAGGCGTTCCACGCCGCCAGCGGAGACACGGCCGAGGCCGCCGCCTATCGACGGCTGGTGGCCACATTCGGCCCGTCGTTCGCCCGCCTCGCCGCCGCGTCGCCCGATGACGCCGCCGCCCTCCAACGACGGCACGGAGTCAGCGTGAGCGTTCTCCCCAACACCGTCCATCCGCCGACCCGCCTGGTGCGGGCGCCAGACCCGGCACCCGACCTGCTCTTCGTCGGCAATCTCGGGTACCCGCCGAACGCCCTCGCCGCGAAGATGCTGGCCGAGACCATCCTGCCCGCCGTGCGAAGGAGCAGCGGCCTCCCCGTCACCGCCACCATCGTCGGCGACTACTCGGGGGACGAGACGATCGCCCGGCTGGCGACCCACCCGGGCGTGCGGCTTTGCGGTTTCGTCGAAGACCTCCAACCGCTCTATGACCGGGCGACGGTGGCCGTGGTGCCCCTCTACGCCGGGAGCGGAACCAAGATCAAGCTCCTGGAGGCCTTCGCCAACCAGGTGCCGGTGGTCACGACCCCGGCCGGGGTGGCGGGTCTCGGCGTCGAAAGCGGGGTCCACCTCCTCGTGGCCGAAGACGAGGACCAGCTGGTGTCGCACACGGTGACCTTGCTCAGAGATGCCGACCGCGGCCCGTCGAATGGCCGCCGCGGCAGCCGCGTACGTCGGCGAACACCATTTCCCCGAACGGACCCGGCCGATCGTCCGCGCGTTTCTGGCGGCCGCGGCCGAGCGGGGCGGCGTCAGCTGAGACACCGAGCTCCGGTCAGGACAGGAGGCCCTCTCGCCCGAAGCGGTCCAGGCAATCCTCAGTTTCGGCGACCGGCGATGCCTCCAGCCCGAATACCTCGCCCACCTCCGCCGCGATCTCGGCCGGCGTTCGACTTCCGTCGCACAGCTGGAGGACGACCGACGCCGTGCTGTTGAGGTAGTGGACGCGATCGGTCGCTGGAACGTAGATGATCAACCCGTCGTCGGTCTCGTTGAGGTCGAGACCCTCGGCGATCGTCGGGCGTTCAGGGGTCATCGGGGTCGTCCCACCTCTCGGCTGTCGAACACGGGGGCACTATCGTACGGCGCAGTCCGGCTGCCTTTCTGATCCCGTCGAGGTCCCATGGTTCCCAGAGTGGCCCACTTCGTCTTCGGACTGGCCGAACAAGAAGAGCCGTTGCACCCGGTGCACTACATGGCGGTCGAATCATGCCGCCGGGTCCTCCAGCCCGATGCCATCTACTTCCACCACAAGCACCTGCCGTGGGGACCCTACTGGGAGCGCATCCGCCCGCATTTGACGTTGGTGGAGGTCGATCTCGTCGACGAGGTGCTGGCTGCCGACTACTCCGACGGTCGTGTACCGGCCCCCTTCCGCTACGCCCACCACGCCGACTTCATCCGCCTGGACGCGCTGATCGAACACGGTGGCGTCTACGCCGATATGGACACGATCTTCGTCCGCCCGTTTCCAGACGACCTCTTCGACGCTCCCTTCGTCATCGGCCGCGAGACTCCGGTCGCCGACGAGCACACCGGCGAGCTGCGCCCATCGCTGTGCAACGCGCTGCTCATGGCGGAGAAGGGGTCTCGGTTCGCCCGTGAGTGGCGAGCGCGCATGGCCGGTGCGCTCAACGGCACCTGGAGCAACCACAGCGGCTTTCTCGCGCAGGCATTGAGCGAAGAGCTCCCCGGAGAGGTCCGGATCGAGCCGGAGGTCACGTTCTTCTCGTTCCCGGCCAACAAGACCGGGATAGCCGACCTCTTCGAACGACGGCGGCCCATCCGAACCGGCGGCTCTGAGCGTCCACCTGTGGGCGCACATGTGGTGGCACCCCGAGAACCGTGAGCACACCGCCGTGCACGCCGGATGGTGCACGCCCTCGGTGATCCGGCGCGCCCGCACCACGTTCGCCGAGATGGCACGCCCCTACCTGGGGCCGGAGGGAGCCGCCATCAACGGGACCGGGCGATCGACGACGGACGGCACCTCGGACGACGGTCGAGAGGCGTGGCGCTACCTCGCCCTCGATGAGACGTCGGGATACGGCGTCGCGGCCGATCGGTGCCGCGCCGCGCTCGAAGGGTCCGGTCTCGAGATCGAGTGGATTCCCTTCGTCCCCGGTGCCGGCTGGGGCGTCGGCTACCAGCCGGCGGTCCAGCTCGATCCGTGGGAATCATCCGACGCCCCAGCTGGCGCGACGGCCGAGCAGGAGCACCGACCGGGTACGTCGCCGGAAGCGGCGGACGGCCGCGCCAGCGCCGTCCTCGTCGCCCACATGGTGCCCGAGTTCTTCCCCCTCGTCCGCCAGCGCGCCCCTGATGCCTTCCTGGTCGGGCACACCGTCTGGGAGACCGATCGAATCCCCCACCACTGGGTGGAATGCCTCGACGCGGCCGACCTGTTGGTTGTCCCGTCGCGATTCGCCGCCGACGCGATCGCCTCGTCGCCGGTCGTCAGTCCCGTGGCCGTGGTCCCACACGTCGTGACGACGGTGCCGACCCGGGCCGTCGAAGCGTTCGGTGCGTCCTCGGAGACCTTCGTCTTCTACACCATCGCCGATTGGAACGAACGCAAGGCGCCCTTCAAGACGATCGAGGCCTACCTGCGGGCCTTTACGAGCCGGGACCGAGTCCTCCTGATCGTCAAGACCTCGTACAGAGACTTCCGCTCGCCGCCGCCGATCGGCCGCCGGCCGGTCGAACCGGGGACGGCCGCCTGGTCGTTGGCGCAACTACTGGCGGGCCACCGCGACCCCCCGGCCGTCCGTCTCTCCCCCTGGCCGATGACCAGCGCAAACATCGCCCGGCTGCACCACCGCGCCGACTGCTTCGTCTCGTTGTGCCGCGCCGAGGGCTGGGGGCTCGGCGCATTCGACGCCGCCGCGCACGGCAAGCCGGTCGTGATCACCGGTTTCGGCGGCCAGCTCGACTACCTGGGGGACTCGCCCTACCTGGTGGACTTCGGGCTCGTGCCGGTGCAGGACCCGGCCGGCTATCCGACCTACGCACCCGACCAGCGATGGGCCGCGCCGGACATCGACCACGGCGCGGCGCTCCTACGCACGGTGTTCGATCAGCGCGAGCAAGCCGCGGCACAGGCCGGGGCCCTGGCGGGCGACATCCGCCACCGCTATCGGCCCGAGGCCATCGCCGCCGCCTTCCGATCGGCCGTCGAGGAGCACCGGGGCGTCCGGGGCGATCGCCCCGAGCCGCGCTCGGACGCCGGGTCGCCACCGTTGACGGTCGGGATCCGGTGGCTCTCGTTCCCACCCGGCTCGGGGTACGGGAACGCCAGCGAGGCCTACCTGAGCGGACTGCGGGCGGCCGGCGTACCGGTCAGCTGGACGCCGATGGGGTGGTTCGACGGCCGCTGGCGCGAACCGCTCGGTCCCCTCGATGACATCAACGTCGACGGCCTTGTCCACGCCGACCTCACCAACGCGGCCATCGAACACGACACCGTCGTGGTCGCGTCGCCACCGATCTGGAACGACGGACTGGAGCGTGAGGTGAACACCGGCCGCCGGTTGGTGGCCTTCACCACGTGGGAGACCGACCGGATCCCGGACGGGTGGCTGAAGATCCTCGACTGCTATGACCAGGTGCTGGTTCCGTCACGATTCAATCGCGACACGTTCGTGGCGGCCGGCGTCGCGCCCCGGGTCAGCGTCGTCCCCCACATCGCCGCCCCGGTTCGGCCCGCGCTGCGACCCGCTCGGCTCGCGTCGGACCCCTTCGTCTTCTACAGCATCGCCACCTGGACCGCGCGCAAGGCCGTCCTCGACACGGTCAGTGCGTTCGTGAACGAGTTCACGGCCGCCGACGACGTGACGCTCGTCATCCATACGACCGCCGAGGACCACATCGCCCGCGGTCGCGTCATTCGTGGCGTGCAGCCCTGGATTCGGAACCGGGAGTCGACCTGGTTCAACTTGGCCAATGCCTTGGCGGGCCGCGCCGACCTCCCTCGGATCGTGCTCAGCACGCGCACGCTCGACCGGGCCGGGATCGCGGCCTTGCACGCGGGAAGTGACTGCTTCGTGTCGCTCAGTCGCGGCGAGGGCTGGGGACTCGGCGCATTCGATGCCGGCAGCCACGGCAATCCGGTGGTGATCACCGGCTGGGGCGGATCGCTCGACATGTTGCCCGCCGGCTACCCCTACTGCGTGGAGTACGACTTGACGCCCACCATGCTCGAGGAGCCGGATGACTGGTGGGGCCCCCAACCCGGCGAACGCTGGGCGAAGGCTCGGGTCCCCCACGCGTCGAGCCTGCTCCGCGACGTCTTCGAGCACCGGGTCGAAGCGCGCGAGTGGGGGCAAGCGCTGCAGTCGAACATCCACTCGAACTTTGACAGTGCCCGGGTCACTCGTCGCCTGCTCGACGCGCTCGGACAGACCTGAGTCCGGCTGCTGGCCTGGCGTCCGCCACGCGGGCCCGTCGCCAGTCCCGCGCCTCACAGGGTCCGCCGGCGAGTCTCCCGCCAGGCCCAGCGCCCGAGAACGGCGAGCGCCGCCACGCACAGCAGCACAAAGAGCGCCGGACCGGCGATACGGATCAACCCATCGAAGGCGGCCGCGAAACCGCTGACCGCGCCGTGCCAGGCGCGGTCGATCCCCGATGGCCGGTGGTGCGCCGGGGCCGGGTGACCGGCGTGCTCGGAGAGGGCCACCACCAGGGTGCCGTACGTCGTCTCGCCGGTCAGGACCTGCAGCTGCCCCTGGAGCTGCTCGATCTGGGTCTGCAAGCTGTCGAGCTGCGCCTGGACGGCGAGGATGTCACTGATCGAGCTGGCCTTGGTCATGATCGTGAGGTACTGCTGGCGGCTCGCGGTCAACGCGGCGATGCGAGCCTGCAGGTCGACGTACTGGCCCGTCACGTCGGTCCCCTTGGTGGTGAGGAGGGTGACCTTTCCGAAGGTCCGCACCTGGGCCACCACCGGCCCGAAGCTGGCCTCGGGAACCTGCAGCGTGATGCTCCCCGACGACGGGGCGTGGTGCTGGCGCCGCCCGCCTCGACCTGCGTGCTGGCCACGAACCCCCCTTGGGCCGCGACCAGGTTCGTCAACCTCGTGAGCACCGGCCCGAGTTGCCCCGGGCCGACGGTCAGGTCCACCTCGCCGGTCTCCTCGACCTCCGACGACTGTCCGACCGCGCCGGTGGGCAGGGTCGGCGTGGTCGGTTGGGCCCCGGCGGCGGCCCCCGCCAGGGGGCCGTAGGCGACGCCCCCGCTTCCCGGAGGAGTGGCCGTTCGGGCCTTGTGTGACGGCAGGAGCCCGACCCACGGCGATCCGCGGCGTGCTCGACGCGGTCAGATTCGACGACCGGGCGCCGTGGAGGGTCGCGAAGGCTCCGAACGAGATCCCGAGGACGGCGGCGATGGCCGCCGCAACCGCCAGCACTCGTCGTCGTGGCCGCCGAGGCCGGGTGGTGGTGGTGCGCTGGCGGTTGGTGGTGCTCGTCGGGCGACCCCGACGCGCCCGTCTCGGTGCCCCGATCGGACCTCGACGCGGACCCGATCCGCGGGCGGGCGTCGAGACGCTGAGCCGCTCGCAGAATCTGCTCGGCGCCCTGGTCCGGCACCGGGATCGACTCGGCGGCTTCGCGCAGAGCGGCTCGCAGCGCCCGTTCCTCGATCATCGTCATGAGAACGCCTCCTCGGCTGCATCGTCGCCTTCGACCGCGAGCCCCCGGAGCTCGGCATTCGCGGCCAAGCGGCTCCGGGCCTCGTGCAACCGGGACTTGACCGTTCCCGGACGACGACCGATGGCGATGGCGATCTGGCTGTCATTGAGATCGGCGTAGTAGCGGAGCACGACCACGACCCGGAGGTGCGGTGGGAGCTCGCCGAGGGCGCGGACGATGCCGCGGGACAGCTCGTTGCGCCCGGAGTGTTCCTCCGGCGAGATCCCCGTCGAGGCGATCCCGTCCAGTCCGGATGCGTCGGCCCTCCGGTCCCGGTGCGGGACCTCTCGACGGAGTTTCGACCAGCAGGTGTTGACCACGACCCGGTACAGCCAGGGGGTGAGGCTGGCTCCGGTCCCGAGCGACGCCCGGAACCTCCAGGCCCGGAGGAAGGCCTCCTGCACGGCCTCCTCGGCGTCGGCCCGATTGCCGAGCAGGAGACACGCCGTGCGGAAGGACCGGTCATAGCTCTCGGCCAGCCAACCGCCCAGATCCCCGGCGTCGTTCGAACCATGTGTCATGAGCCGTGCGTCTCCTCTCCCTCTCATAGACGCAGCGGCGGGGCAAAAGGTTCGAAAATTAACTGCGGGCGATAGCCCGAAAGCGAGCGAAGTCGTCGGCCGCCGGTGAACGGATCGCACGTGCGAGCGTCCCGACCACGAGATGGTGGGCGTGCGTGTCACTACCATCGGGTGGTGAACCGGATCCCTCGCTGGGCCTTGGCGTCGGCTGTGGCCGCGCCCGTTCTGCTGGTGGGCGGCTGGACAGTCGCCGAGGCGCGCCAACCGCCCGGCTACAGCCCCATCCGCGACACGATCAGCGCCCTGGCGGCCCGGGGGGCGACGGATCGCTGGGTGATGACCTCGGCGCTGGCCGGCCTCGGCGCGTGCTACATGATCACCGCGCTCGGATTGCGTCCGGCGCGCCGGGCCGGGCGGGCCATCCTGTGCGGCGGCGGCGCGGCAACGATCTTGGTCGCCGCTTTCCCGCAGCCTGCCCACGGGAACTCGGTCTCGCACACGGTGGCGGCCACGCTGGCGTTCGTCAGCCTGGCCGCGTGGCCGGTGTTCGCCACTCGTCCGCGGCCGACGGCAGCCCTGCTCACGGGTTCCGCCTCGACGGCGGCCACGGTGGCGCTCCTCGGACTGCTGGTGTGGTTCGCGGCCGAGATCCACGGCGGCGAGCGCGGACTGGCGGAGCGCGCCGCAGCCGACGCCGAGGCGCTGTGGCCGTTGGCCGTGGTTCTTACCAGCCGACGCTCGCGGGCCGGCACCGCGGCGGCCCTGAGGGCCAGGAGGGGAGCCGACTCCGGCTGAGTCCGACGACCACGTCCGCCTTCCGCCGCGACCCGTGACCTGGGCACCGGTCGGCGCCACCGCCCTGGTGCCGAGAGCGGGGCGCTGCCGAGTATCACCTAGCCTGCAACGGGCCGAGCTGCGCGGAGCCTGGCTGTTCGCAGGCTGCCCGGGATCCCGCGCATGGGGCGGGAGCAACTCGCGCTGATTCGAGGGGACCACCTGGGTGAGGCGGCTGAATGTCATCGGGATCGGGGCCGGCAGTCCCGAGTACGTCACCGTCCAGGCGATCACGGCCCTCAACCAGACCGACGTCTTCTTCTTCCTCGACAAGGGAGAGGAGAAGGACGACCTCCTAGGCCTGCGGCGCGAGGTCTGCGCGCGATTCATCGGGCACGAGCGGTACCGGATCGTCGAAGCGGGCGACCCGGTGCGAGATCTGGCGGGACCCGTCTACGGCGACGCGGTCGCCAATTGGCGTGAGCAGCGCACCGTTCTGTTCGAGGAACTGCTGCGCACTGAGCTGGGCGAGGACCAGGTCGGCGCGTTCTTGGCCTGGGGGGACCCGGCCATCTACGACGGCACGCTGCGAATTCTGGACGCGGTCCGCGCCCGTGGCGTGGTCGAATTCGAACTCGACGTGATCCCCGGAATCAGCGCCGTCCAGGCGTTGGCTGCCCGGCACCAGATTCCGCTCACCCCGACCGGCGGGTCGCTGCTCGTGACGACGGCCCGGGGGCTGGCGGACGGATGGCCCCATGGAGTGAATGACGTCGTCGTCATGCTCGATGCGAAATGTGCGTTCCGGGAGCTCGCGGACCAAGACGCCACCATCTATTGGGGGGCCTATCTGGGCACCGACGACGAGGTCCTGATCTCGGGGACGATCGCAGCCTGCGGGGCTGAGATTCAACGGGTGCGTGCCGAGGCCCACGATCGCAAGGGCTGGGTCTTCGACACCTACCTGCTGCGAAGAACGCCGTGACCGCTGGCGCAGCGTCCGTGCTCGTTCTCGGTGGCACGAGCGAGGCGACCGGGCTGGCCCGCGAGCTCACGTCGAGGGGCCATCGTGCGGTCCTGTCATTCGCCGGGAGGACGAATCCGGCGGATCTGCCTGCGCTGCCGAGGCGAGTCGGGGGATTCGGCGGCGCGGCGGGTCTGGCGCACGAGCTCCAGCGCGACGGCTACGAGTTGCTCGTCGACGCGACGCACCCCTTCGCCACCGTCATGGCTGATCGCGCGCGGGAGGCTGCCGGTCTCGCCGGTGTCCCCTGTCTCCGGCTCCTGCGCCCACCGTGGGAGGCGCCGATCGGAGCCACCTGGCACGAGGTCGACACCGTCGAGCTGGCGGCCGGGCGCCTGGCCGAACTCGGTGCACGGCGAGCGTTCCTGGCGATCGGTGCGGGGCAGGTACGGGCGTTCGCGCAGCTGCGGGGTGTCCGGCTCATCCTGCGGACGATCGAGCCCCCGGCGGTTGTGCCGTCGGGTCAGGTGACCGTGTTGCTCGCCCGGGGTCCGTTCACCGTGGAAGCCGAGTCGGCACTGCTCCTCGAACACCGGATCGAGGTACTCGTCGCGAGGAACAGCGGAGGTCCCGCCACCGAAGCCAAGCTGGTCGCCGCGAATCGACTCGGGATTCCGGTGATCATGGTCCGACGCCCGCGGCTCGCCGACGGCGAGCGGGTCACGACGGTGGCTGAAGCGGTGGAGTGGGTCGGCGCCAAGGGCGGCTCGAAGTCGCCGCCCTTCCGACCCGACTGACGATTCGGCGGCCACCCTCTCGCCCCCCGAGGGGCGGCGGACGCGGTGGGCCGAGACTACGGATGCGAGGGCGCCGGCGGGGCGGAGTCGAGCTCGAACATGAGATCGTCGACGTAGCAGTAAAACCAATCTTCGCCCGGCTCGTAGGACCGAATGATTGGGTGCCGGCCCGAGTGGTAGTGGGCGGTGGCGTGCCTTCCCGGAGAGTTGTCACAACAGCCCACGTGCCCGCACTCCTGGCACACCCGCAGATGGACCCAGTCGTGCCGGCCCGCCGCGAGACAATCCAGACATCCTGTGCCCGAGGGCTCGACGTCCCTGATCTCGTCGAGATGCCTGCATGTGTCGGTCATCGTCGTCCTCCAAATCGAACCGGGTCGCTCACTCGTTCCTCGGCGAACCACTCGTGCAGGCCCATGACTCGGCCGCCCTCGGCCGCGCGGTCGCGTCCTTCACCGCGCCAGCGCCCGGCCGGGACACCCGACGGGAGGTATCCGGTGTTGCGTGACGCCGGCGGTCAGTTCGCCGACCCCGCGTAGCCCGCCGGGGTGCCCTCGAGGATCACGGTCTTGGTCTCGAGGAAGGGGAGCAGTCCTTCGCGCCCGCCTTCACGGCCGATTCCGGACTGCTTGAACCCGCCGAACGCCATGCCGAAGTCGGTGCGGAATGCGTTGTGCCCGACGGTGCCCGAGCGCAGCTGCCCGGCCACAGCCCGGGCCCGGTCGACATCGTTGGTGAACACCGACGCGTTGAGACCGTAGATGGTGTCATTCGCGATGGCGATCGCCTGCTGCTCGTCGTCCGCCGGAATCACGCTCAGGACCGGCCCGAAGATCTCCTCTTGGGCGATGCTCGAAGCGTTGTCGACGTTGCCGAAGACGGTCGGCTCGACGAACCACCCACGCTCGAGATGCTTCGGCCGGGCTCCGCCGGTGGCGAGCGTCGCACCCTCAGCGATGCCCTTGGCGATGTACCCCTCGACCCGGTCCCGCTGACGGCGCATCGCCAACGGACCCATCTGCGTCTGTGCATCGAACGGATCGCCCACCCTCACCTGAGAGAACGTCCCGGCCAGGGCCTCGACAAGCTCATCGTGGCGGCCACGGGTGACGACAATCAGGGTGAGCGAGGAACATACCTGGCCGGACAGGAAGCACTCGGCCTGGGAAAGCGTCCCGGCCACGGTTGCGATGTCGCTGTCGTCGAGGACGACCGCGGCCGACTTGCCGCCCAGCTCGAGGGTGCAGCGGGCAATGCGCTCCCCGCACAGCGAGGCGATCCGCCGCGGTCGAGCCGGTGAACGTGATCTTGTCGACGCGCGGGTCGCGGACCAAGAGCTCGGAAACCTCACGATCGGCCGTCACGACATTGATCACGCCCGGTGGCAGCCCGATGGCTTCTGCCGTTTCGGCCACCAGGTAGCCCTCGCCGGGGGCCTCCGGCGAGGACTTGAGGATCACCGTGCACCCCGCCAGCAGGGCCGGTGCGATCTTGTTGCTGATGAGCCCCATCGGGGCGTTCCACGGGATGATCGCCCCGACCACGCCAACCGGCTCACGGACGAGGAGGCCGAACTGACCACCCCCGGTGGGCTGGGCCAGCTCCTCGAAGGGGTAGGTATCGGCCAGGCCCGCGTAGTACTCGAATGTGCCGGCCGCGCCCAACGCGGAACGTTCGCGCGACCTTGTACAGCACCCCGGACTCGCGCGGCCAGATCTGACCGACGTCGTCGCCGCGTTCGCGCAGGCCGGCGGCCATCGCTCGGAGAAACTCGGCCCGCTCGGCATGGGTCATTCGCGGCCAGGGACCCTCGTCGAATGCCTGCCGTGCTCCCGCCACGGCCCGCGCCATGTCGGCCTCCCTGGCCTCGGCCACGCTGAAGAAGAGCTGCTCGGTCCCCGAGTCGATCACATCGATCATCGCGTCAGAGGAGGGCTTCACCCACTCGCCACCGATGAAGAAGCGGTCAGCGTGGCGCAGCGGTGCCTTCGTGTCAGGCGCCAAGGTCATCGTTCGTTCTCCCGTTCTCGTCCCCGAACATCCCTGATGGCGCCGGAGGTCCCCGGTCGCGAACCAGGTGGCTAGCACCCCTTGATAACAGTAGAGGTAGTCGGAAACAACCGCGCCCGGCACGCCCCAGCCCAGCCGCCATGCACGCTCGGCCGTCGTCGCTTTCGGCCCACCGGCCTGATGGCCAGTCGCCTTCGGGCGAGGCTAGGTGTCTCCCCCTGGGGCCTGACACCCGGCTTCCGTTCCAGGGAGGCCGGGCGGACTCGGCGCCGCCTATCATCCTGGCCCTCATGCCTGAAGAAATTTCCGCCTCGACGACATCGACGGGACCGCTCTCGGGCTGGCGCGTGCTGGATCTGACCGCGGTGGTCATGGGGCCGCTGGCGACACAGATCCTCGGCGATCTCGGGGCGGACGTGATCGTCGTGGAGAACCATCACGGCGACACCAACCGGGTCATGGGTCCCGGACCCCACCCTCAGCTCTCGGGGGTCTCCCTCAATCTCCTGCGCAACAAACGAAACGTGTCGTTGGACATCCGGTCGGCGGCGGGGCGGGGCGCGTTGCTCCGCATCGCCGCGACCTGCGACGTCTTTGTCACCAATATTCGCCCGGGTGCGCTGCGCCGAGCCGGGCTGGAGTACGCCGATCTGGCCAAGGTGCGGCCGGACATCGTCTATTGCGAGGCCCACGGCTTCCCCCTCGGCAGCCCCCGCGAGGACGACCCGGCATACGACGACATCATCCAGGCCGAAACGGGGGTCGCGGACGCCGCCCGCCGACAGCACGGTTCACCGCTTCTCGCGTCGACACTCGTCGCCGACAAGGTCTGCGGGTTGACGATCGCCTACGCGGTCATGGCCGCGCTGCTGCGACGGGAGCGGACGGGAGAGGGCGACCACGTCGAGGTACCGATGGCCGAGACGGTGAAGGCCTGGATGTTGGTCGAGCACGGCGCCGGGGCCATCCCCGTGCCGCCGCTGGCCCCCGCCGGGTACCCGCGAATCCTGACGCCGTACCGGCGACCGCAGCAGACCCTCGACGGCTGGATCAACGTCCTGCCCTACACACCCGCCAACTACGCGGCCCTGTTCGCCGAGGGCGGGCGAGACGACCTCCTCGGCGATCCGCGCTATGGCTCGGCCCGAGCTCGGATCCACAACTCGGATTTCCTCTACGCCCAGGTGGCCGCGATCATCGGGACACGGACCAGCGCAGCGTGGCTCGAGTTCTGCCGGCAACACGACATCCCGGCCGCCGCGGTGGGCTCCCTCGACGACATCGTCGACGAACTACCGGTGGCGTCCCATCCCCAGGCGGGCGACTACCACTACATCCCCCCACCCGTGCGGTTCTCCGCCGCGCCCTCATCGCTGCGCCGCCACGCCCCCCTCATCGGGGCCGATACCGATGAGGTGCTGGCCGAGGTCGGCTTCTCGCCGGAGGAGATCGCAGGCCTGCGGGCCAGCGGCGCGTCACCCGCGCCACCGACGCTCGGATAGGTCCTCGTTCACTGCCTTCGGGCCGGGCCGGTCGCCGCTCGCGCGGCGCCGGGTCGTCCGCGAGCCTTCTACGACAGGGTCGCGGACTGCGTCTGCTCGGGCCGACGCTTCCGCCTTGGAACCGCGCTCCGCCTCGTGCTTGGCGAACATCTGGTTGGCGGCGTTCACCCGCTTGGTGACCAGCTCGTCCTGGTTCTCGGTGACCCAGTCGTACGACGCGAACCGGTTGTCGTTGGCCCCGGAGAAGTGCGGGATGACGTGGTTGGCGTAGAGCTCGAGCGAGCGCTTGAGTGGCCGGCCAGTCGGCCCACTTGGTGACCTGCAGCAGCACGCAGCCGAACTCTCCCTGCTTCTCATAGAGCCGCTCGATCCGCGCGATGGCGTCGTCGGGCGTCCCGACCACGGCGATGTCGTTCTCGAGGACCCACTCGACGTAGTCGGCACCCTCGGGCACGTTGAAGCGGGGCTGGTTGTTGTTGAAGTAGCGGATGAACTCCTCGCACCCGTAGCGGATGTCCTCGATGGCCTGCTCCCGGGTGTCGGCCAGGTGCATGTTGACAACGCAGCGCAGGCGGCTGCGGTCCATCTCCCGGCCCGTGCTCGGCCGCGATCTCGCAGGCCACCTTCCAGTTGGTGTCGAGGGCATCGAATCCGGCCCGCTCGCCGGCCGCCACGCAGAGCATGCCGAGGTCGTAGCGACCGGCCAACCGGCCGCCCGACGGCGTCACGGCGCTGGCGACGCACACCTCGGGGTGCGGCTGGGTGTAGGGACGCAGGTGGGTCCGGCCGTCCCGCAGCTGGTACCACTCGGTCTTCTCGTTGACCACCTCGCCGCGCAACAGCCGCAGGATGACGTCGAGCCCCTGCTGCGAGGCGGTCCCGGGTCACCTCCGGTTCGATGCCCATCATCAAGGCGTCCGATGCCAGCAGGCCCGGCCCCGCGCCGAACATGATGCGGCCACGGGTCATGTGGTCGAGCTGGATGATCCGGTTGGCCACGTTGAGGGGGTGGTGGTAGGGCAGGGAGATCACCCCGGTGCCGAACTTGATGTGCTTGGTCCGCTCGGCTGCGGCCGCGATGAACATCTCCGGCGAGTCGATCGTCTCCATGCCGGCCGAGTGATGCTCGCCGATCCACGCCTCGTCGAATCCGAGCTCGTCCAGCCACTGGCACAGTTGGAGGTCTCGCTCCATCGCCAGCGTCGGGTTCTCGCCGACGGAGTGGAACGGCGCCAGGAAGATGCCATGGCGAAGCGGGATGGTCACGGCGGCCAACCTAACCGAATCTCGTCTCAGATCTCCCACGCACATGGGGCCACGAGGACGCAGCGGGCGGCCGTGGGATCTCCGAGCGTCGGACAGCAGATTGGTACGCCATGAGAGCGTGCCCAACCACCTATCTGCCCGGACCTCCGGTTGGCGGCAGTCCGAGTCCGGGCTGCCGGGTCTCGCCTACGGAGGGGGCGGCTGCCCGTTTAGCGCGGCCAGAGCCATGTCCGCGACGGCGACGGCGCGCCCACTCTCGTCGGTCACCCTGACCTCCATCACGATCTGGGAGCGGCCCGCCCGGACGACTCGGGCCTCCGCTCGGAGGATTGATCCGGCCCACGCGCGGCGGCCAGGAACCGTATGTGCAGGTCCGACGTCACCCCTCGTCTGCCAATCAGTCTCTGGACGCCGTAGCCGCCGGCGTGGTCCACCAAGGCGGCGATGGCCGCCCCGTGAACGACGCCGTTGGCGTTGAGGGTGTTCGGGGAGGCTTCGAGCAACGCCGCGTACACCCCGTCCTCGGTTGGGGGGTCGATCTGGATGTCGAGAAAGTTCATGATCGGCATCTGGGTACCCGCAGCCTCTTCCGGCACAGCACCACCTTCGCTCGGAGCCATCACGTCACCTCTCCGCCCGTCCCGGGTATCCAATCGAACGTGGACCCGCGTTCGTTCGGCTGCTGGAGGGGGTGCGGGACACCAAATCCACGGGCGCGGTCGTCAGGGGACGATGACGACCTTGCCGGCCACCTGGCGGTCCGCCACGGTGCGAAGCGCAGCGGCCGCGTCCGCCAGCGGAAACGCGCGGGACACGTTGGGGCGGACCCGACCGTTCACGAAATGGTCGAAGAGCTCTTCATCGTCACGCTCTGACTCATCGGGTGCGTGGTCGTGGAAGGTTCGCACGTCGAATCCCATGATGTGCACGCCCTTGAGCAGCACCAGATTGAGCGGGATCCGTGGGATGTCTCCGCTGGCAAACCCAATGCAGACGAAACGACCGCCCCACCGCGTGGCGCGCAGGGCCTGCTCGGAGTACGGCCCGCCGACGGGGTCGAGCACCACATCGGCCCCGAGCCCGGTGATGTCACGAATGCGCGTCTTGAGATCCTCGGTCGAGTAGTTGATCAACCCCTCGGCACCGCGTCCTGCGCAGATCTCCAATTTCTCGTCGGTGGAAGCGGCGGCCACGACCCGGGCTCCGAGCAGCTGGGCAACGTCGAGGGCCGCCGTGCCGACACCGCCGGTCGCGCCGAGCACCACGACCCACTCCCCCTCTCGAACCGCGGCCACCGAGCGCAGCGAGTGATAGGCGGTCGAATACGCGACCCAGAATCCTGCCGCTTCCTGCAGGTCGACCTGGGGCGGTATCCGTCGGGCGCTGCGCGCCGGCACCACGATCTGGGTGGCGAAGGCGCCCACCATCGACGACCCGAACACCCGGTCGCCGACGGACAGGTTTGAGACCTCCGCGCCGGCACTGGCCACCACGCCCGCGAACTCGCTGCCTGGCGTGAACGGCGGGACCGTGGAGACCTGGTAGCGGTTGGCCATGATCAATATGTCCGAGAAGTTCACGGCAGCGGCTTGGACGTCGACCACGATCTCCGTCGGTCCGGCGACGGGATCCGCCAGCTCTTCTATGACGAGCGAGTCTGGTGGGCCGTAGGCGTGGAGACGAGCTGCTTGCATGCGCCAACCCTAAATTGCCCAGGCCACCGGCGGTACCGGACCCGCTCGGGGCGCCGGTCCGTCCGGGCAGTGGACCGCCCGCCAGAGCCGCGAGACGTCCTTAGGCCGGGGAAAGCCGCACCGAGAGCGCATCGAGCAGCTCGGTCTGGGCTCCGGCCTCGGGTCCGGCCATCGGTCGGTGCGCCGCGACGTGGGCGACAGCGTCTGCGGGGGAAGAGCCGAGGGTGATCAACAGTCCCGCGGCGATCGTGCCGGCCCGGCCGATGCCGGCGCCGCAATGGAGCAGCAACGTCTGGCCGCTCTCCAGACGCAACCGAAGTTGTTCGAGCAGGTCGAGGGCGCTGTCGACATCTGGAGCGTGAAGATCGGGGATGGGCCACCAGAGCGCCCGATCGGACGGCTGAGCGTCAAGCCAGTCGACGTAGGCGGGGAACCGCTGGACCAGTTCCGTGCGCTCGCTGAGGCAGACGGCGGTCGTGGCATTGACCTGTGCGAGGGCCGCCTCAGGATCCGGAGCGATGAAATGCTTCCCGCACAACCACAGGCGGCCAGGAATTCCGCCGGGGAGCGGGACCTCATCCACCCCGCCATGCAGAGATCGCCCTTCGGGCCAACTGCTCATCGGTCGAACCGTCGGGTCGCCATCGTCAGGAAATCGTAGGCCGCCGGCCGGACATCGCCGCGCCCGTCACCTGGTGACGAGCGCCGCTCCGATATGGATCGAAGCGACATCCGATCGCCGCCGCTCGCGTCAACCTTCGACGAGCACCTCGACCTCAGCGCCCTTGGGGGACGGAGCCTTGAGCCACCGCTCGGGTGTGTCCTCGATGAACGCGATCATCTCCGGCATGTCGAAGAAGTCGGGCTCGATCCGGGACACGGTCATCTCGGTGCCTGATGCGTGCCTGATCCGATCGCCAGCTTTCACGTCACCAGCGGTGATCTTCTTCCAGATCGTGGTCATGACTCATCATTGCAAGTCCGATCCGCGGCAGCCAAACGCATCGAAACGGGATGGTGACCTCGGCGACCAATCAGCGTACGGCCGCTCCCCGGAGGAAGTTGTCCGGAAAGTGGTGGTCTCTCAGCCACCATTCAGGTCGGACGCGACGACACCGGGGGCGCCGAAGACAGGTGCCCGATCCATCGATAGGCCACACCTGGCAGAGGTCGATTACCAATCTCGTCGCCAGCGACGACATCATGGCGGGAATGCTCCAGGAACCGGTCACGCTCGACACCGCAGCCGGCGACGGAGCCACCGGGAGCAACCGGTGGTTGACCTTGCTGGCCGTCGCCCTCGGCGTCGTGATGGTGGGCCTCGACGGCACCGTGGTGGCGATCGCCAACCCCTACATCGGCGCCAGCCTGCACGCCTCGTTGCCCGACCTGCAGTGGATCACGAACTCCTATCTCCTGGTCCTCGCGGTGCTCCTGATCGTCGGCGGGAGGCTCGGGGACCGCTACGGGCGTCGACGGGTCTTCCTCATCGGCGTCGTCGGCTTCGCGGTGGCATCCGCCGGGGTCGGGCTCGTCGGCTCGATCGTCGGGGTGATCGTGCTCCGCGGCATCCAAGGCGCCTTCGGCGCACTTCTGCTCCCCAACACGCTCGCCCTCCTCCGGGTGGCCTTCCCCGAAGACGAGCTCAATAGCGCCATCGGCATCTGGAGCTCGAGCTCCGCCTTGGCCATCGCCGGTGCTCCAATCGTCGGCGGGATCCTCGTCGAACACGTGTCGTGGCAGAGCGTCTTCTATCTCAACATCCCCGTCGCGCTGATCACCTGCATCGTCGGGATCAAAGTCCTGGGCGAGAGCCGTGAGACGGTGCGCCAACGGGTCGACCTGGCCGGTGTCGTCGTCCTTGCATCCTCGCTGTTCGCTCTCGTGTTCGGCATCGTCAAGGCGCAATCGTGGGGCTGGGGTGACTCCACCATCCTCGGCCTGCTGGCGGGCGGCCTGGCTCTCCTCACGATCTTCGTCCTCATCGAGCTTCGAGTTGACGCCCCACTCGTTCCGCCCCGCGTCTTCAAGATCCGTTCGGTTTCTCTCGGGGTGGTCACGGTGATGTTGAGCTTCTTCGCGCTCTTCGCCGTGCTGTTCTTCGTCAGTCTGTTTATGCAAGATGTTCAGGGAGTCAGCGCCGTGGGCGCTGGGACGCGGACATTGGCGCTCACGCTCAGCTTCGCCGCCATGAGCCCCTTCGCGGCGCGGGTGACCACCCGCCTCGGCATCGGGGTGACCATCTCGGCCGGCCTCGGACTCGTGGCCCTGGCTCTGTTCGGGCTCGCCCCCCTCGAGCCCAGTTCGGCCTACCTCGCGCTGTTCCCCTCGCTAGTCGCGCTCGGGATCGGTCTCGGACTCGTCGTCGTCGCCTCCGCGGAGGCCATCATCGGGAATGTCCCCGTGGACGACTCAGGCATGGCGGGCGGACTGCAGGCCACCGCGGTGCAGCTGGGCGGGGTACTGGGGGCGTCCGTACTCGGGACCGTCATCGCCAGCCGTTCCGCCAGCGTGCTCCCGGCGAAGCTGGCGCTGGTCGGTGTGCCGGCGGCGACCGCACACCGGCTGTTGGCCGGCGCAGGGCGGGTCAGCCAGGGGCTGAGCGCCGGTGGTGCCGGGGCGCCGCCGCACCTCCGTCGTGCCATCGCCACCGCGAGCCACGCCGCCTTCATGTCGGGGTTCCACGTGGCCGTCATCGTGGGTGGGGTCGTCGCGCTGATCGGCGCCGCGACCGGCCCGTTCATCCGCCAAGGGGCAGCCGATGTAGGAGTCGCCCCGGTCCACGTGTGAGTGCGCGCGCGCTTTGACCGGTGTGCTCTGACACTCGAGCCCGCCCGGCGCTCGCCCGGGCCGGCTGGAGTGTCGGTGGCATCGCGAACCGGCCGCTACGGACGCTCGAGCAGGCGCCCGTTGAGGTACGTGGCGTCGTTCCAGCCGCGTCGGACAGACGCAACCAGCCGGCGGACCGAGCGGCTCAGCAGCGCGTCACTGGAGGAATTCCAATCGTGGTTGGCGTGATGGTGATGGTGGTTGGTGGCGTTTGTCATAGCACCAGTGTGCAGGTTCACGGCATCGTTCGACAGTGGTAGGATTGACTATGTGCGCGTGAATACTGCCAAGCGCCGTACGGTGGCCGTCGTGGTCGCCGACGGCCTCTCCCCCTTCGAGTTCGGTGTCGCGTGCGAGGTGTTCGGCATCGATCGTTCCGAGCTTGGGGTGCCCTGGTATCGCTTCGGCGTGTGCGCGGTCGAGCCGGGCCCGGTGACCACTTCTTGCGGCTTCACCATCACAGCCCCGCACGGCCTCCGCGCGTTGGCCCGCGCCGACACCATCGTCATCGTCCCGCAGGGCGACGGCACCGAACCGCCCGCGGCATTGCTTGACGCGCTCCGGCGCGCGCACCGGCGGGGCACAAGGCTGATGACGCTGTGCACGGGGGCCCAGGTGCTGGCCGCCACGGGGCTGCTCGACGGGCGACGGGCGACGACCCATTGGCGCCACGCCGACGAGCTAGTACGGCGCTACCCACTGATTAAGGTCGATCCCGCGGTCTTGTACGTCGACGACGGTGACATCCTCACCTCGGCCGGCAGCGCGGCGTCCATCGATCTTTGCCTGCACGTCGTCGCTCTCGACTTCGGCGCCGAGATCGCCAACGCCGTGGCCCGGCGCATGGTCGTGCCCCCGCATCGTGACGGTGGCCAGGCTCAGTTCATCGAGACGCCGCTCACCGGGGCACAACCCGATGACGGGTTCGCGGACACGCTCCAATGGGTCCAAGAACATCTGCACGAGCAGGTGACGGTGGAATCCCTTGCGCATCGAGCGACCATGAGTCCTCGTACATTCGCTCGGCGCTTCCGTGACACGACCGGCACGACCCCGTACCGCTGGGTGCTTCGCCAGCGGGTCCTGCTGGCCCAGCGCCTCCTCGAGTCAACCGACCTCGCGGTGGAGGCAATTGCAGAGCAGTGCGGGATGGGTACACCGGCGCTGCGCGATCAGTTTCAACGGATCGTCGGGACCTCCCCCGGACGCTACAGGAGGACTTTCCGGCGGCAGATCGCCTGACGCGCGACCATATCGACGCATGAGCGAATACCAAGACCGTTGGATCGAATGCGATGACCACTCGGTGCGAGTCCGCGGGTACTACTTCCCCTGGGGCACCAAGACGATTCCCTATACGTCGGTTCGCTCGTTGGAGCGCTTCACCATGTCCGCCCTCCGAGGGAAGGGTCGGATCTGGGGCTCCGGGGACCTCACGCACTGGGCGAACCTCGATCCACAGCGTCCCCGAAAGTCGGTCGGGTTCTTTGTCGGCGTCGGCCAACGGGTCATCCCGTTTCTCACGCCTGATGATCCCGACGCCTTTGAGAGTGTGCTCCGACGGCATATCCAGGTCGGACCACCCGACTGAATCACCTAGCTGACCCAGCCCGACTGGAAATTTCGGTTGTCCCGACGGAACCGACAACCGTTCACTGAACCGCTCGGCCGATTCGGAGGAAACTTCGACAGCCTCGGGATCGAGCGTGGGCTCCTTCGGGATCACGGTGAGGCGGGAGGACGGCGTTGTCGGTACTGGTGCCCCAGGGCTTGACGGCGTTCCACCACCACATCGGGCGTGGTCTCGTCTCCATCGTCCTGCTCTCGATGGCCAGCGCGACCGCCTACGGGCTCGCGGCCGTGCTCCAGCATCGGGCAGCGATCCGGGAGCCGGCGGGGCTGTCGATGCGTGCCGGCCTCCTCGTCCGACTGGTCCGCCGGCCCCGCTGGCTCGTGGGGAACGCTCTCGACGTCGTTGGCTACCTCTTCCAGTTCCTCGCCCTGCGAAGAGGCTCGCTCATCCTGGTCGAGCCTGTTCTCGTCCTGAGTCTCGTGCTCGCTCTTCCATTGGCTGCCTGGCTCGACCATGAGCGACTCTCCGCAGCCGAATGGACGTCGACAGGAGCCATCGCGGCAGGGGTCGCCATGTTCCTCGGGGCGGCACATCCCGGGCTGGGTCACCCCCGAGCATCGGGAGAAGCCTGGACGCTCTTGACGATCATCGTCGTCGCGGGTTGTGGTGCGAGCGCGCTAGCCGCGCGCGGTGCGTCGCGGCGCGGCGCCGCCGCCTTCCTGGCGGCAGGTTCGGGCATGGCGTTCGGGTACGTGGCGGCGCTGACCGAGCGCACCGGACACCTCCTCGACGGCGGGGCTCTGCACACGCTCGCCACCTGGGTGCCGTACGCGCTGGTGATCGGGGCGGTTGCCGCCCTGCTGCTCACCCAGAGCGCCTTTCACGCCGGAGAGCTGCGCCTGTCGCTTCCCATGTTGACGGCGGCCCAGCCCCTGGTGGCCGGTGCCATCGGGCTCGGCCTCTTCGGCGAGCACATCGACTCGCGTGGATTGGCGCCCGCCCTCGAAATACTCGGCCTGGCGCTGGTCGGTGCCGGGGTCTTCGCCCTGGCGCGGTCATCGGTGGGCAGGACAGATCCGGCGTTGTGAACATCGGTCCCCGCTGCGGAGCGACAAGGGAATCCGAGAGCCCATGGTTAGCATCGGGGCCGGTGCTCGGCTCGTGATGGTGGCCACGTGACGAACGAGAGCGACGCCAATGCCGACAGCACCTCGCACCGGCCGGGCGGAATCGCAGTCACGACCGGGCAGCCGGTCAAGTCCGCACTCACGGGGACCGAGTCGCCGGGTCGGCTGAGCGCACTCCGACGTCACGTGACGCACGGCCGGTTCTGGCCGGTGCTGCGACTCTTGCTCGGCGTGGGAATCGCCCTCTTGGTGTTCTGGGCGCTGGCCTCCCACCGCGACGAGCTCTCGGGACTCTCTCAGGTCTTCGAAACGCTCAACTGGTGGTGGGTGCCGGCGGCCGTCGTGGCCGAGGTTCTCTCATTCGTCTGTTTTGCCGGGCTGCAATATGAACTCCTGAGGAGCGGAGGTCTCGACGCCCCGACGGGGCCGCTCTTGAGGATGACGGTTGCGTCGCAGGCCCTGACCAACTCCATCCCCGGGGGCAGCGCGGCCGCCACGGTCTACGGGTTCCGCTGGTATCGGCGCTTCGGCGCTGACGACACGCTGGCGGCCTGGTCGATGGTGGGCACGCTCGTCGCCTCGATCATCTCGCTCTCCCTGGTGGCGACGGCAGGCCTGGTGCTGGCCACGGAGGCGGGGGCCTCCTTCGACCTGATCCCCGTCATAATTGGTGCACTCCTGGTGACCGTGGCCGCCGGCACCCTGTTCGTCTACGAACGCCCCCTGGCGGTCGTCGTCAAGTGGGCCATTCGAGCCTCGCGCCGGGTCACCGGCCGACCCCACGGCGACGTGGCCACTCACATTGAGACGATCATCGGGTGGGTCACCACAGTTCGCCTGGGGTGGCGGCAAATCTCCAGGGTGGTCCTCTGGGGCGCGGCGAACTGGCTGTTCGACTGCGCATGCTTCGCCATGATGTTCCTCGCGGTCCACTCGGGCATTCCCTGGAAGGGCCTCCTGCTCGCCTACGGAGCCGGGCAGCTGGCGGCCACCCTGCCGATCACCCCTGGCGGATTGGGCGCCGTCGAGGGGAGCATTACGATCGCCCTGGTCGCCTTCGGTGGTGCCCGCGTGACCACGGTTGATGCAGTGCTCATGTATCGGATCATCAGCTTTTGGCTCGTCCTCATAATTGGCTGGGCGCTGTGGGGTGAGCTCGCACTCGAGGTTCGAAGGGGGCGCTGGAGTCGCCGGGCCCTCACCGCGCCGGTCGAGGCTGGGGTCTCCGGCGGTGGTTCCGTCTCGCCCAGAATCGAAACATCGTCGGTGGCGGGAACGTGACGTCGACGACCGGACGGCGCGGCACCCGCCGCCTTGCCGGCGCGCTGGCGGGTTGCATCCTCCTCGCCACCGTTCTGGCTGGCTGCACCTCCGTGCGGAGCGGCCTCGGCACGTCCGACAGCTCGTGCTACCTGGCCTTGCCGACGGCGACCAAGGCGGTAGAGGGCCACGGTCGACTGCTCGGTGTGCACTTGTTCACCCTGACGGCACTCCAACACAAGGCGCCGCATCTCTTCGACAAACTGGCGACGCGTGCCAGCTCTCAGCGGGTCTGTGTGATCGCCTTCGAGGGCAATTTCGACGCGGCGTCAGTGTCCGCCCCGTTGGGCCGTCCCTCGGGTCGACTCGCCGTCGTCGTCTCAACGATCCCCGCGAATCGCCTGCTGGGAACGGTCATCTTCACCCGCGCCCCGCTGCACTTCGGCCACCCCCACATCGGGTGACACGACCCTTGATGATGTTGCGCGGTATCGGGTAGAGATGTGACGGCGGGTTCCAGTGCCGACCACGGCTGTCGAGGCCAGAGGCAGAGAACGATCGCCGCGACGTCCTCTGCTCGATATCAGTTCGCTCTGGCAGAATGTCTGCATGGCGACCGAACCCGCCACGGAGTCGCGCCGGAGCGAGGGCTGGGAGAAGCGGCGCGAGCGTATTGCGCTCCACATCGAACGCACCGCCCTGGAGCTCATCGCGGCCGAGGGGCCTGAGAACGTCACGGTTGAGCGCATCGCCGCCAGCGCCGGGATATCGAACCGAACCTTCTTCAGATACTTTTCTGCTCGGGACGACGTCATCGCCGCCCTTCCTCAACGCTTGGTCGAGGACTTGTGCCGCCGGGTGGCGGCACGGCCTGCGTCCGAAAGCGTTCTCGAGGCATTCACCGAGGCGGTGCGCAGTGCGCAGGATGCCCCAATAGACGAAGCCCTCGTGCTGGTGTGGGGACAGGCGCGGCGGCACTGGCCAATGGAGACTCCCCGGAATGGAATGATCGCCGCCTACCAAAGGGTGATCGCAGAACGACTCGGGGCACCCGTCGAAGACGTCCGCGTGGAGGTGATGGCGACCGCCATCGGCTGCGTGATCTGGGTCGTGTTCCTGAGATGGCTCGCATCCGATGGTGCGGAGCCGCTGACCACGATCCTGGAGAAGAGCATCGTTGCGCTGGCGGAGCTGAGCGAGCACGCCAGCCGAGCAACTGGGACACCGATGGAGACGGGCGTAGCGGCGACCGCCCGCGTTGCCGGGCGGCGGACCTAACCGCCCGAGGTGAAGCGAAGCCGACTGATGGAGAATCGCGTCGACTTGAGCGACCCGCCTCCGCTACCGTTCGACAATCGGCAGTGTCAGGTGTGACTGAAATTCTCGATCGTGAAATACCTCAGTCGAAGACGGCAACGGATTCGGCTCGAAGAACGGGAAGTCGCTGGCCGATATGTCAACCCGGATGCGGTGCCCCGCTCTGAAAACGTTGGCGATCGCCCAGATCTCGATGTCGAATCGATATGGCTTCCCCGGGTCCAGATCGGTCGGCTGCTCATGTGACTGCGCATGGGAACCCTTCAGCGCCCCGGTGTTCAAGAGCCGCGACCGGCCGTCTGGGTAGACGTCGCACAGCCGGACACAGATGTCGACGTCGACTGCCGTCGTGGCTAGGTAGAGCACGAGGCGCGGCGTGCCAATCACCTCGACGTCGGACTCGAGTGGTGGGGAGGAGTACGTCAAGCTGCGCTGCTCGAACGATCGCTGGTCGGCGGGGCTCGGCGACGTTCGGTTTGGGTCCCGCGGGTCGTGCACCAAATGGTCGGGGGGATCCGTCGACCTCGGCTCCTCGTCGAGAATTCCGTCGTTGATGGACGTAGCCGAGCCGCTGGGCCCAGACCCGAGGAAGAGGTCGGTCCGCACATGCGGCACGGGCCACTCTTCATAATCGATGTACCGCTCCTCCCCGAGGAGATAGAGGCGGGCCTTCGGACCATTCAACACCCCGTTGTCGGCGCCACGCAGAAAGTGGTCAAACCAGGCAACGTGCAGCTCAGCTAGTCCGCCGTCTCCGAGATCAGTCCGCGTGGCCAGACTCCCAGGGCCGACGAACAGGCGCTTCGGGACGTCGATCGCCTCGTGGCTCGACAGCGTTCCTCGGATGAAGTGGTCGTACCAGACACCACCGTGGAGCGTCGGAATGGAAATCTCCTGGGAGCGGCGAACAAGGCTTCGTGACTTCCAGAAGTCGTCGTAGGCGTCGTGTTGGTACATGTCGGTGAGCCAATCGATGTTGGCCGCGTTCTTGCCCGATGCGATGCGGTCATAGAACTGACGGAAGCGTCCCTCGTAGACGGCTCGCTTGCGTTCATAGCTCGGCGCGTCGAGATCGCCCGGATTGATGGGGCCGATACGCGGGAACATGCCGGTTCCCCAACTGATCCGGTTCTCGTAGCGGAAGACTCCACCGACTCGCCACTGGTCGTGGTAGAAGTCGGCCGGGTGCATGTTGGGAGCCATCGCCTTGAGGTGGGGTGGCTTGGTCAGGGCGGTGGTGTAGCAAGAGATCGCGGCGGCGGAAGCCCCCATGATTCCGACGTTGCCATCACACCATGACTGCTCGGCGATCCACTCCACCAGGTCGTAACCGTCGAATGGGCCCTCTTCGAAGTTGTAGTAGTCGTAGGTCCCCTCCGAGAAGCCGGTCCCGCGCGCGTCAGCGACGACAACGACATAGCCGGCATCCACGAGCGGCTTGACGCTCATCAGCATCGGGTTGAAGCCAGCCGGCAACGACGGGATCGGCAACGCGGTGATCGGGCGTCCGTCCGATCCAAGGGGCATCACGAACTGGGCGTCCTTCTGGTACGGCGTGACGATGAGAACCCCCGCATGGCGGGTCAGCACCCCCGGTCGGTAGATGTCGACCGCCAGATGTACGCCATCGCGCATCGGCACGAATTCGTCCTTCACGATCTCCATTGGCACGCTCCCCGGGCCACCACGTCTCGGCTTCGCACGCGGTCCCCCTCGTCACGGTGTTCGCTCCCCGGCGACACAAGGGCACGATGACCCAGAGTGTCACGGTGCGTCAATGTGACGTCGGGGGCGCGTTCGGGAGGTGGCGGTTGGGCGCCCTAGGCGTCCTGCGAACCATTTCGCCGAGATCCCGGCGGCGCGGACAACCCAACCGCGGCACCGCGGGCGAGGGAGTTCGGCACAGACCTCGGGACCGATTGAGAAGCGGTCGCGCCGTTGCACCGCGTGCAAAGTTTGACCCATTGCGCCAATCTAAATTTGACGCAATACGCCAATTTTCGTACCTTGTCGAAGTCAGCCGGTGGGCTGGGCCGAGTTCGGGGGGTCGTGTCATGCACGTTCTGGGGCGCTTTCAGGCAGCACGGGTCGCGGTGGCGCTAGCGATGACCCTGGCCGTCGCGTGGGCAATCGCCCCACCCACCCCAGCCGTTGCCAGCCCGTCGGGGGCGCCAATCGTCATTGGCAACGTGGGGTCGTACTCGGCGGCCGGTGCAGCCGGGAGCCTGCCGGGTGGACAGGCCATCGAGGCCTGGGCGAAGTGGGTCAACGCGCACGGCGGCATCAACGGCCACCCGATCAAGCTCATCGAGAAGAACGACCAGGGCAATCAAGCCCTGGCCGTGTCCGATGTTGAACAGCTTGTCCAGCAGGACCATGTTGTCGCCTTCGTGGCGAACCAGGATGGGTCGCTGATAACCGGGTACTCCAGCTATCTCGACCAGCAAAAGATCCCGGTGCTCGGAGGAAGCATCTACACTCTGGATTGGAATTCCAACCCGATGTTCTTCCCCCAAGGCTTGACGGCGATCTCGGGAGAGCAGGCCGCAATCACCTACGCCAAGAAGATCGGCGTCAAGAAGATCGGCTCCCTGGCCTGCTCGGAGCTGGCCCAGTGTGCAGAGGGCAACTCGCTTCTGAAGAGCCTTTCCCAGTCGGCCGGTCTCGATGACACGTACCAAGCGGTCGCAAGCTCCACCGCGCCCGACTACACGGCCAACTGCCTCGCCGCTCAAGCCGCCGGGGTACAGCTCTTCGAGCTGTTGATCGAGACCTCCACTGAGGGAGTGACGATCGCCCAGGACTGCGCCCGCCAGAACTACCACCCTGATTGGGTCATCCCCGGGGAGGCCATGGGTCCGGGGTATCTCACGACCGCGTCGTTCGACAATGCCTACAACTTCTCCGGCACCCAGCCGTGGTACTCCACCGTCCCGGTAACGGCCGACTTCCACGCGGCGATGAAGAAGTACACGACCATCAACTTCAAGACGCAGCAAGAGCCCTTGTTGGCTCCTGATGCGTGGGCCTCAGGGCTCATGTTCCAAAAGGCCGTGCAGCTGAGCGGAACCAAGGGTGTCCCAACGACCGCCGACATCCTGGCCGGATTGGCCCAGTTCAAGAACCAGGACCTCGGGGGGTTCACCGGTCCCCTCACGTTCACCAACCCCGACGCCAAGATTGCCAACTGCTTCTACGTCACGCAGATCAAGAAGCAGAAGTTCGTGGAGGGCAACGACGGAAAGTACGTCTGTAACCCGTCATAGCGGGCGATTGCGCCAGTGAGAGGGTCACTCCGGCTTGTGCCGCAGCCATCCATGGAGAACGTTGCTCGTCACAGAGGCCGCGCGCCGCTGAACGGCATTCGGGCCACGGTCGGGGACGACCAACGACGGGGCGCCAAGCGAAGGGTCGACGAGCTCACATCGTCAACCCATGCATGATCTGCTTCCCTTCATCGTCATTGGGCTGACGACCGGGTCCGTCTACGGGCTGGCCGCGACCGGTCTCGTCCTGAGCTACAAGACGTCGGGGATCTTCAACTTCGCCTACGGCGCCGTCGCGGCCCTGGCGGTGTTCGTCTTCTATTGGTTGCATGTCCAGCACGGCATGGCCTGGCCGTTGGCGGCGGTCCTCTCGGTGCTGGTCCTCGGACCGACCATGGGACTGCTCCTCGAACTGTTGGGACGCCGTCTCCAAAGTGTGAACCACACGTTGCAGATCGCGGCGACCATCGGCTTGGTGCTGTGGATCGTGGGCATCGGGAGCCTGTGGCTCAGCAACGTCACGAACAGTTTCCCCTCCTTCCTGCCTACCTCCACCGTCGGCATCTTGGGGGTAAACGTCGAATGGGAGCAGATCATCGTCGTGATCGTGTCTCTCGTCGGCTCCATTGGCCTCTACTTCTTCCTGCAGTACGTCCGGCTGGGCCGGGCCATGCGCGCCGTCGTCGACGACCCGTCCCTCTTGGCGATGGTCGGTGACGACCCAGTCGGTGTGCGCAGGTGGGCCTGGGTCATCAGCTCGACCTTTGCCTGCGCCGCCGGCCTGCTCATCGCTCCCAGCCTTCCGATTGACGCGACGGTGCTCACCCTTCTCGTCGTGCAGGCGTTCGGGGCGGCGGCAATCGGCTACTTCTCGAGCATGCCCCTCGTCTACGTCGGGGGACTCGTCCTCGGGATCGGCGGAGCGCTGACCACCAAGTACGTCAACGCCGTGCCCTGGCTCATCAACCTTCCTTCGGGACTCCCCTTCATCATCCTCATCATCGTCCTGTTGGTCACGCCGCGGGCACGACTGGCGACTCGCCGATTCGTCACTCCGATCTCCAGCCCGCCCAGCTGGCAGGCACCGGTGCGGATCCGCATTGGGACAGGGGTGCTCTTCGTGGGCTTCCTCTGTGCGGTCCCGGCCCTGGTTGGCACCAATCTCACGATCTATACGAGCGCATTGGTGCTGGTCATCCTTCTACTGTCATTGGGCCTGCTCGTGCGCACGTCACGACAGGTCTCACTCTGCCAGTACGCCTTCGCCGCGATCGGGGCCGCGGCCATGGGGCATTTCACTTCGGAGTTCGGCATTCCCTGGTTGCTGGCCCTGCTGTTAGCCGGGCTGGTGGCGGTACCGGTCGGGGCCTTGGTGGCCATCCCGGCCATTCGCCTCTCCGGGGTGTTCCTCGCGCTGGCCACGCTGGGCTTCGGCATACTGCTGGAGCAGGTCTTCTACGACCAGAACTACATGTTCAGTCCGACCGGAAACGGGATCGCGACGTCCCGGCCCGCCTTGAACGTCGGCCCGCTCCACGCAGGAACGGACACCGGCTATTTCTTCGTGGTCTTGCTGTGCGTCGTGATCGTCGCCGTGGCGGTCATCCTCATCACCGAGAGCCGGCTGGGCCGACTGCTGCGGGCTATGGGTGACTCGCCGCTCGCTCTCGAAAGCTACGGGCTCAGCGTGAACGTGACCCGAGTGCTGGTCTTCTGCGTGTCCGCCTACATCGCCGCCATCTCGGGAGCGCTGACAGCGGGGCTCTACCACTACGCGCTTCCATCGGACTTCCCGTCGTTCAACTCATTGACGCTGTTCGCCCTGGTCATCATCGTCGTGGTGGGCGACCCCTGGTATGCGGTCATCGCCGCCGCCTCCATCACATTGATCCCCGTCTACCTCACCTCCAACAACATCACCAACTATCTCAATGCGATCTTCGGCATCGGCGCGGTGCTGACGCCGACGTTCCGAGACAAGATTCCTGGAACCCCCCTCGCGGTGCGGCGGTTCGTCGAGCGCATCGGCCGCCCGCGACACAAGGTTCGACCGGCGGAGACTGTCTCGACCCATGCTGACGCGGAGAGGCGCGCCGACGCCGCGGCGTCTGTCCACCCACCCCGGTCAACCTCGACAGAGGAGGGGTTGACCGTTCGGTCTCTCTCGGTCCGATTCGGTGGGGTGATCGCAGTACACAACGTCAGCTTCTCCGCACCCCTGGGAACGGTGACCGGCCTGATTGGCCCGAACGGTGCCGGGAAGACAACCATCTTCAATGCCTGTTCAGGTCTCGTCTCACCGACCCAGGGCCGAATCTCCCTCTTCGGAGAGGACGTCAGCGGCTGGAGCGCCGCCGCCCGGGCCCGGCGCGGCCTCGGCCGAACCTTTCAGCGGGTCCAACTCTTCGAAACACTGAGCGTCAGAACCAACATTGAGCTTGCGCGCGAATGCACGATCGCCGGAGGTAATCCGTACCGCCACCTCATATCTCGTCGTCAAGAGGAGCGGGACATATCGACAGCCGCACGCAACGCGGTCGACCTCACCGGGATCGAGCCGCTCCTCGATTCCCCGGTCAAGGACCTCTCGACCGGACAACGCCGTCTGGTCGAACTGACTCGAGTGCTGGCTGGCCCCTTCGATATCGTGCTGCTCGACGAGCCCTCGTCGGGGCTGGACCAGAACGAGACCAGAAGGCTCGGCGACGTCTTGGATCGAGTGGTGCAGGAGCGAGGCGTCGGCCTTCTGCTGGTCGAACACGACATGTCCCTCGTCCGCCAGGTCTGTAGCAACATCTACGTTCTCGACTTCGGCAATCTGATCTTTGAGGGTTCGCCTGAGGAGATGACGCGGAGCGAGGTCGTGAAGATCGCTTACCTGGGTGAAGGCGACGATGCTGCGCTGGGGCTGGCGGCCATCGAGGTTTCCGAGGCCGAGGGACGACGAGATGCTTGAGGTCCGGGACATCACGGCGGGCTACGGCGACGTGACGGTGCTGCGGAACGTCTCACTGACCTGTCCGACCGGTTCGGCAGTCGCCCTCCTCGGACCCAACGGCGCCGGAAAGACCACTCTGATGCGGGTCCTCTCCGGCCTGCTCAAACCAACCAACGGCCAGATTCTCCTCGTGGGCGAGGACGTCACCGGATTCCGGACCAGCACGCTGTCGAAGAAGGGGGTGTGTCACATCCCAGAAGGACGGGGGATCTTCCCGTCGTTGACCGTGCGTGAAAATCTGGCTCTCTTCTCGCCACGGGGGAAGCCCCAGCTCGCCGAAACCTTTCAGCGGGCGACGCAGTCCTTTCCCATACTCGGTTCGCGAATGTCCCAGACGGCGGGCAGTCTCTCCGGGGGTGAGCAGCAGATGTTGGCCATCGTGCGGGCGTACCTGTCCAATCCCCGACTGGTCCTGGTGGACGAGGCGTCCATCGGTCTGGCCCCTTTGGTCGTGGAGGGCATCTTCAAATTTCTCGGTCAAGTCGCCAAGGAGGGCACAACGTTGCTCATCGTGGAGCAGTACGTCACGCGCGCTCTCGCGCTAGCTGACTCGGTGTACGTGCTCAACCGAGGCCAGGTCGCCTTTTCGGGCAAGTCCGACGCGCTCTCCAGTGCCGATATTTTTGAGACGTACTTGGGCGTAGAGGTCTGAGCACCGGCGTGCGGTTTGCGGCCTCAGCCGCTCGCCGGACACATCGGTGGCCGGGTCGCGAGGGAGCACTCTTGATTGATAGCGCCGGTGGTACCGGAGACAAGCGACGGTTCTCCACGTCTCGTAGGCGAAATGTCGGAGGAGACGGGCAGCGCATGCCTCCTGTCGACGTGGCTCTCCCTCGAGACTTTGCGGCCCGCTATGGCGACGGCGTGGAGCGCGGGCTCTGTCTCGGTGGGGGTGGCCTGTTCTTCATCGCCTGGCAGACGGCCTACCTCCATACGTTGGCCTCCGAGGGGTTCGATGCAGGCACGGCCGACAGGATTGTCGGGACCTCAGCGGGTTCGCTCGTCGCCACGGCACTCGTCGGAGGACGCCTGCCCCGTATCTACAAGGGGGTATCGGCCCTGGCCAAGGTCTCGTCCGTGTTTCCCACACTCGGCTCGAACTCCAGTCTGCATCCGAGCCAGCAACGCGCCCTCGACATCTTCTTCCAGTCCGGCGACAGCGATCCGGCCACGCTACGGGCGATCGGTCACGCCTCCCTGGCCGCACGGACCTCCTCATCTCAGAACCTGCGTCGCACCCTCGGCGCGATCATCGGAGGGGGCCACTGGCCATCCAAGGCGCTGCAGATAACGTGCGTCGACGCCTACACCGGCGAGCGGTGCGTCCTGACCAGCGAATCCAACATTCAGGTCTCCAAGGCCATAGCGGCGAGCTGTGCGGTCCCCGGCCTCTCGGCGCCCCAGCCGATCGGTGATCGACGTTGTCTCGACGGTGGCGTCAGCGGTACCGGCACGCATCTCGATCTGCTGGCCGGGACGTGGCGCGTCCTGGTGCTCGCCCTGAGCGACGGCAGCGGATTGACCGAGGGGATGGCGACGCAAGCCCCCGGCGCCGCCCAACAGGAACTCGCCGACTTGGCCGCTTCGGGAACCGATGTCCTGTTGCGCACCCCTGAGGAGTTTGACGTGGACGAGTTGATGGTGCCGGCGTCGGTGCCGAGAGCGTTGGCAATGGGCAAGCGCCAGGCCGCGGCGGACGCGGCGGCGTTGTCCGAGTTCTGGGACTGACCGAGGGTCAGGCGCTCGTTCTCGACCCCTTGTCTTGAGCTGCCGAGGGCGCTCTCGTCAGGCAGGACGCTCCGACGGATCCCCTGCGCTCGGGGTGCACCGCATGGCACCTGGGTTCAATGATGCCGTCAAATGATGTCGACCCAGAGTTCTCGCTCGTCGCCGTCGGGGTCATCGACGAGCGCTGACTCGACATCGAAGAGCATCGTCGCGCGTCGCGTGGAGTCGTAGCCCGCCCACCGGGCGAGCCCGTCGTGGTTGGGATCGCCGTTCCGCGCGAGCGCAAGCACGCTGCCGCTCATCTCGGCCGCCAGCTTCTCACGCCCCGGCCCCGAGCTCGACACCGCGGCGGACTCCAGGTTGTCGAAGAAGAACGGGTAATCGACGCCATGGCCCGCTCGCAGCAGGCCGTCAAACGCCGGTGACTCCCAATCGAAGCGGTACATGAACACGGGTGCCGACCCGTTTGCCGCGCGTGCTTCGGCCATGCGGACCGACGGGATGCGCATGTGGTAGTCGGTCGAGATGACAATCTCGAGGTCGGGCGGGCTCGCGTCCGGACGCGAACGCCGATACCCCGCGACGACCCGGTCGGTGTGGTCACCGAGAAGCGAGCCGAGCCGTTCGCGCAGCCAATCGTCGTCGACCGGGCCATCGGGCGTGGGATTGGTCATGAAGAAGGTACGGAACTCGTCGCGGCACGTACCGATCATCATCGGCACGTCGGGCGCCTGCCCGGCCCCGACGGCGTCGATCGGGTTCGCGGCGATGTACGTGTCGTCGAGCACCGGAGCAAAGCCGAGGCCGGTCCCGCCCATGCTCAGGCCGACGGCCATCTGAGCTTCCATGAGCCGCTCACCCGGCACGGTGTGCAGCTCCGAGAGCTGTGCCGTCGAGAGACCCAATGCCGCGAGCGTCGCTTCGGCAAGGGCTGTCCCCTGCTCGGCAGTCTGGCAGCGAAGGCCGGGTCCGCTCATCAACGACGCCGCGTGGAAAAGACCCCGGGCAGTGGGTGTCGCCAACAGGGTCGAGGTCTTCCAGCCGCCACCCGATTCGCCGTAGGCGAGAACGCGGGAAGCATCGCCGCCAAAGGCCGCGATGTTGTCGCGGACCCATTCCAGCGCGGCAACGAGATCGAGAATGCTGTTCGCGCCCGACGAGGCGTACTCGGGACCGCCCAGCTCGGCCAGGTAAAGGAAGCCGAGGGCGCCGAGCCGATGATTGACAGTCACCACGACGGCGTCGCCTTGAGCGGCCAGATGGGCGCCGTCATAGGCGGGCCACGACCCCGAACCGGACGAGAAGCCGCCGCCGTGAAAGTAGACGAGCACCGGCCGATCGGCGCCACTGCGTCGACGGGGTCCACACGTTCAGCACCAAGCAGTCATCGTTCATGGAGGGCTCGGCGATCCCGCCGAACGTCCCGAGCACTGCGCTCGCCGCCGGGGATTGCCGGCTGCCATGACGAAGGGCCAAATTTCAGCGTGTCACGCACGCCCGGCCACGGCTGCACCGGAGGCGGCGCCATGAAGCGCCGGGCACCGGAAGTGTCACCCCCGTAGGGCACACCCAGGAACGCGTGGTACGCCGGCTCTGACGATCCCCGCGGACCTTGCCCCCGGTGGTCTCGACCACTGTGTCGCTCATCTGACTCTCCTCGAGGAAAATGACACTCTCTGTCAATCCTACTGCCCTCGATCGTCAGTGCCCAAGACAGGACATGGCACTCGCGCGCCGCTCAGTCGATGCTGACCGTTATTGGCGCGCCCCACGCCAGTGTCGGGATCATCAGGGAGTGCCAGCCGGCGACGCCGCCGGCCACGAGCACCCGGACGCGGCCTTCGGGCTTGGTGGGGATCACGCGGGGGTTCATCGGGGTCCCGCCCGCGGTTGATCAACTCGATCTTCTCGGCATGGGCGACGAGCTCGATGTCGTAATGGTCGTTCACCGCCGAGGTGAGCTCACTCTCGAGCTGTGACTTGCTCCACCCATCGATCGAGAACGCCCGAACATGCTTGGGCGATAGCACGACGATCGGTGGGCCGGCATCGGCCGAGGGTCCGATCCGGTTGGCGCGCGTGTAGTCCAGGCATCGCTTCAGAATGAGGAGCAGCTCGCTCGAGCGTTGCGGTACTTGGTGGTAGTTGATCGGGCATGGTCCCAGTTGCGGCGAAGATGGTGACGGCGCTCTGACCACGAGGCAGCCCTTCGGAGACCGAATGGGGGTCCCAGGGGCTCTCTTCCTCGAACTCCCCGAACACCATCGACGTCCGCCCCGGCATTCCGTGCTGCACGTCGAAGAGCCGGGGCGACTTGGCTCCGAGCAGGTTCATGAAGACCAAACGGACCGCCCGGCCGATGGTTGCATTGGATCGTGTCGTCATGCTGAGCATTTCATGGCTGCAATTGATGTCGAGTTGGTGACGGATCGGGCCGTTGAATACGAGCAACGGCGCGCAGGGGGCGTTCGAGAATGCACTCGTCATGCCGCACGCGGCCATGGCGCCCAATGCGGCGAGGAGCGCCGGGAAGTATTGAGGAGCGCATCCGGCCATCACCGCATTGGCGGCGACCTTGGCCAGCGGCATCGCCGCCTCATCTTGACCGAGCAGCGGAGCCGCGGCCTGCGGATCGCGTCCACCCAACATGGCTTCGACCCGCTGCGCGGTCGGAGCAATGACCGGCAGCCCGTCGGACCAACCCCGCTCGAGCGCTTCCTCCCACACCGCCACCGGGTCGTCGTCGGTGGCGCGCAGGCGGGTCAGCGAGGCATTGGGAAAGGAAGGGTCATGCAGGACATGGTCAGCCATCGAAGGGTCGAGTGAGCGCGTCGATGATCTGGTCGAACGTCGTCGCGGCCAGCGAGCCGATCTCCTCGTCACTCATGTCGTCGATGTAGTGGGGAAGGGTCACGATGCGCAGTTGCGGGTGTCTCAGGGACTCGGCAGTTCGACGAGCGACCCCCTCGAGATCCACGCTGATCAGCGTGACTGTCGGCACCCCGCCGCCTTCGAGCTCGACGGCGTCCATCACCGCCCAGGGGGCACAGCCTCCACATCCGCCGAAGCCGACGAGGGCCCAGTCCACGCTCCGCTTGAACTGGTGCCACCCGTCAAGGACGCGACCCGTCCGGGGATGCGTCCCGTCCACCCGCAGACGCCGGCGACCTCGTAGCGGCTCTCTGAGCAGCGCCTCGAACGAGCGCGTGAACCGGTCATAGTTGAACCAGAACTCGCGCAGCCCCACCACCAAGCCGTCGGGACTGCCGGGTCGCTCGATGAGCGGCAGGGGCCTCGACTGCCTGTGCACGACGGGATCTACGACCAGCAGTCCAGCATTCGTCATGCCGTCTCCCTCTTCGGGCCCCTGCCTCTTGCACGACCTCGGTCGACCCACGGGCCGAGGCGATCGTAACAGTCGACCTCCGACGAATGCAGGGCTGCGCGACGCGACGGTGGCGCCCCCGGATTGGCCGCATGCGGCTTGGTACGGTGGCGGGTGAGACGGGCCCGGGGGCCCGCGGTCAATCCGGGGAGGGCCAATGGCGGGGTTCGCAGGCAAGGTTGTGTTCGTGACCGGCGCCAGCCGCGGAATAGGCGAGTACATCGCCTACGAGTTCGCCAGCCTGGGTGCCGACGTGGCGCTGATGGCCAAGAGCACCACCGCGGCTCCTCATCGAGTGTTCGAGGGGACGATCGAGTCGACGGCCGAGCGTGTCCGAAGCTACGGAGTCGCAGCACTGGAGATCCAGGGCGACGTGTCACACGAAGACGACGTCGAACGGGCATTCGAAGAGACCATGGACCGTTTCGGCCGCTGCGACATTCTCGTCAACAACGCGGCGGTGTCCTATGTCGGTCCGTTCCTCGAGGTGTCGAACAAGCGGTGGCAGATCCTGCTGGCGGTCAACGTTCTCGGACCGGTCATGCTGGCCAAGGCGTTCGTGCCGCAGATGTTGGAGCGCGGCGACGGGCGGATCGTGAACATCTCCTCGGGCGGTGGCCGCATCGACCAGGACACCTCTGGCATGGACACCGGCGCCGAAACGGTGGACTCCCGGTTCGGCCAGGCCAGCTTCGGCGAGTCCGGCCAGGGGCTCGGCGACAGCCTGCTCGCCTACGGAACCTCCAAGGCCGCCCTCAACCGGTTCACCGTCGGACTGGCCCGGGAGCTCCGCGGCAAGGGCATCGGCGTGAACGCCCTGGAGGTGGGCGCCGCGACTCCGGCCTACCGGTACACCCTCCCGAATGCCGACTACTCGAAGAACGAGCTGCCCGAGGCCCCGGCCCAGCTCACCACCTGGTTGGCGGCACAGCCGCCCGAGTTCACCGCCCACATTCTCGATCAGAGCGTGCTGCTGCCCGACCTGCGGGCCAAGGGCCTGGTGCGGCCGAAGGTCGATCCCACCTAGACCACGCAGCCCCGGGCCGCAGTGCCGCCGGCTGCCAGGCTCGCTACGATGACGATGTGCTCAACGACGACGTTCAAGTCATCTCGGTCGACGATCATGTGGTCGAACCACCCAATGTGTGGCAGGACCACCTTCCGACCAAGTTCAAGGAAGACGGCCCCCGGGGCGAGCGGGACGACCAGGGCCGCGACATCTGGATGTTCGAGGGAACCCCTCGCTTCAACGGGGGCCTCGGAGCGGTAGCCGGCAAGGACCGCAAGGACTTCGGCCTCGACCCGGTCAGCTACGACGACATGCGGCGCGGCTGCTACGACATCGAGGCCCGGCTCGCCGACATGGACGTCGACGGCGTGGAGGCCGAGTTGTGCTTCCCCACATTCCCGGGCTTCGCCGGCGGCACGTTCTACGCCGCCAAGGACAAGGAGCTCGCCGCGGCCTGTGTGTCGGCATACAACGACTGGATGATCGATGACTGGTGCGGTGCGGCACCGGGCCGCCAGATCCCCATGGTGCTCGTGCCCTTCTGGGACGTCGAGAAGAGCGCCAAGGAGGTCCAGCGTGTCGCGGCCAAGGGTGCGAAGGCCATCACCTTCCCCGAGGCCCCCCACAACATCGGATTGCCGTCGTTCCACACGACCCACTGGGATCCCCTGTTCGCCGCCGCCCAGGATGCCGACCTCCCCCTGTGCATGCACTTCGGCAGTGGCGGAACCCCGAATGTCGCTCCCGACGGCCCGTTCACGGCAGCCATCGCGCTGTTCGGGCTCAACTCCCAGCAGTGCACCGTCGAGCTCGTGAACTCCCGGGTCTTCGAGCGTTTCCCGCGCCTCAAGGTTGCGCTGTCCGAAGGTGGGATCGGGTGGATTCCCTACATCCTCGAGCGATGCGACTACACCTGGGAGCGGCACCGCTGGTACACGGGGATGGAAACCGCCAAACGGCCGTCTGAGATCTTCCGTGAGCACATCTACGGATGCTTCATCGCCGACGACGCCGGCCTGCGCAACATCGACCTCATCGGAGAGGACAACATCACGTTCGAGTGCGATTACCCGCACTCGGACAGCAACTGGCCGCATACCCGCAAGATGCTGGCCGAGGCGATGGTCAATGTCCCCGACGATCAGGTCCGCAAGATCGTCGAGACCAACGCGAGGAAGCTCTTCAACTTCCCGAGGCGCTAACAACCACCAGGTCGCAGGAGAACCGCCCGGCTCGAACGGCGGGCGGAGCGCCGGCCCGCTAGTGACTCAATCAGCCTCGGGGCGCAGGAAGTCGCTCCAGTTGACGATGAGCTCACCGAACGAGAGCGACCAGCGGTAGCAGGTCATCGCGAGTCGGAGCGGCACGTTGGGCCCAACGGGGACGATGCCGTCCCCGGTCTCGGCCACCGGTCGCACGCGCACCTGCCCGAAGCCCGGCGTCGGCCGCTGTATCTCGAATGACATCGCCGTCTTGGGGTTCGGCTTGACGAACCCCTGGTTCGGGGCGCCCACACTGGTGTCGAGGAAATAACCCTGGACGATCTCGCCGGGCTCGTGCGCCGCGACGAACCGCTGGACCACCGCGTCGAACCGCTCGCCGGCGCGGTCAGGCCAGTACCAGACCTGGTCCCAAGGCTCCTTGGTCAGCAACCACAGCGTGTCGGCCGTGAGGTCGAGCGGGCGGGCACCGCTGCCCGAGAATGGTTGCGGGGCAACGGTCACCACGCGTCGCTCGTGGTCGAGCGCCGCGACCCGGAAGGCGGTGCCGACCGAGGCCAGGCACCAGACTGGGTCGTCGACGGCAAGGTCGTCGAACGACGCCAAGGTCACCCGCCGAAGAGGTCGCGGGCCACGGCGAGCACCTCGCTCGGCAGCATGACCCGGTGGCTCCCGCCGGTGTCACTCAGACGCCAGATCCAACGCACGATCCCCTCGCCGTCGACGATGGCCCACGCCTGCCGGGGTGCGAGCAGCACATGCCCGGTGCCGTAGGCGCGGAACAGATCCCACGTCGGGTCGGAGTGCAGAGGGTAGGTGAGCCCCTGGGTCTCGGGAATGCGGGCCGTGATCTCCGGGTCGGTGCTGAACACCACGGCCAGCTGCAGCCCGCTGGCCTCGAAATCGCCGTAGATCTCGTTCAGCTCCAAGAGGCCGGGCGTACACAGCGGGCACACCAGGAGCTCGGACACAGCTCGAGACAGGCGCAGAATCAGCGGCTTGCCAGCAAATTCGTCGAGGGTCCTGGTGACCCCGTCGAGACCGACGATAGCGAAATTCGGCGCGCGATCGCCGACCTCCACCGCCGGAGGAGAGAACCGGCCGGCCAAGGTGCTCGCATGCAACATGTTCTCCAGGGGAAAGGCGTGGGTGTAGGAGTGCTGCGGACCCTGGATCATGATCTCGGTGAGGACCCTGCCATCCGCCGGGGGCCACTCCGGCCGTACCTCTTTGACCTGCTGCTCCACGATCATCCTCCGTAATGTTGGTGGCCACCTGCAAGAGCCGGCGACGTCTCCGTCGACCAGTGTCGCGCATGCCGAGGCAGCCGTCGATCAGGCCACTCGGCCCGGGGTCGGTCAAACCGGAAGCAACGATGGACGTCGCTTGACTACACGTCTGCCGCCTGTTAGCGCGTTGCTCAACAGCATCGACGATGTTCAGTGCGACGATATCCAGAGAGGAGGTCAACATGGCCATTGGGCCGGACGATGTGGCTCGCAGGATCAGGCAGGCGCACGATGAGAGTTTGGAAGCAGGGCTAGCGGCCCCCAGTGAATTCGTGGCGACGACGGTGGAACTGGTCCACGAGCCCGCACATCCATTCGATGGAATGAAGGACGGTGCCGAGATGGCAGCCCTCTGGTCTCAAGAGGGGGCGATGATCAAGACCGCGATGGCCGACGCCTCCCTGGAGGGGCTCGTTGTCTCAGCGACCGGCGACCAGGTGGTGCTAACGGCGTCAATGAAAGGTACGACACCCGACGGCAGCGCGCTGAACCACGCATTTCGCGTCGAGTACACAATCTCGGACGGACAGATCGTGCGCGCCTTCGCCGCGTATGACCCCAAGCCTGTGGCCTCGCTAAACACGGCCGCCTTCGGTACGTCTCTCGACGCAGCGCCGGGGCAGGCTGACCCGAAGTAGAGGATGAGCGGACAGGCCCTCAGACAGGACTCCATCGGTTCCGCCAGTCGATGAGCTTGATCGTGATGATCAAGCTGACGGGGAGTGCCAGCTGGGTGAGCAGGGTTCCCGCCCTCGCCAATCCGCTGAGTCCGAGGTGCTTGACGAGGCAAGCGACTGGCAGTCGCTGGTTCAGCCCGGGGCGAAAACAACCGGAAGTGGATCCACGTTCCTGATTCCGGTGTTGTTGATTCCAGCCGGGTGAGCCGAATCGAGTGCATAGTCCGGGATCCGCGCATGGAGCGTCTCGAGCGCGACGCGGAGCTCCATCCGGGCCAGCGTGGATCCCAAACAGCGGTGGAAGCCGCTCGCAAATGCGATGTGTCGGTTGCCAGCCCGGGTGAAGTCAATTTCCACCGGATGCTCGAACGCGGTTCCGTCAAGATTGGCCGCCGCCCAGTGCACCTGGAGCATTTCGCCAGCCTGGATTTGCTCGTCGCCGAGTGTGAAGTCGGCCGTCGCAAACCGAGCGCCGGCGACCACTGGTGTCTGAACTCGGAGCAACTCCTCTATCGCCGCCGGCCAACCAGAGGGGTCGTCGGTGAGCTGCTGGCGCTCGGACGGGTGCCGAGCGAGCCATTCGAGCATGCAGGAGAGCGACGCCGCGACCGTATCGAGTCCGGCCATGACAAGCAGAAAGACGATGTCGACGACATCCTCCCGGCTGAGACGCTGCCCGTCGATTTCGGCCCTCATGAATCCGCCGAACAAATCGTCGCCCGGATCCTCGAGATCGGCACGGCGGTCGAACTCGTCATAGATGTACGCGACCATCTTCGGGCTTACTGCGGTCCGATGCTCCTCGTCGGTCGGCCGGATGATTCCATCCTTGAACCACTGCAGAAACTTGAGATCCTCGAGCGGCAGGCCCAGCAGGGTCAGGAAGATCTGACTGGGCAATGGGTCACAGAACTGCTGGTAGAGGTCTGCGTGACCCTGATCGACGAATTCGTCGATCAGCTCGTCACAGAGGGCCTTGGTCCGCTTCTCGATCTTCGCGACCTCTTTGGGCGCGAAGAGCGGATCGAGCAGCCTGCGATACTTGGTGTGCTCCGGACCGTCGAGCATGAGGGGGATCAGCGGCCTTCCGGTGCCGATGAGACCGCTCATCAGGACCGTCAGATCCGGGTCACTCGAGTGCACGTCACGGCGCTTGGTGACATGCAGCACCTCTTCATATCCGAAGACGGTCACACCAGATTCGTTGCGAACGACGGCCGGACCATCATGGATCCGCGCAATGTCCTGAAAGATGTCGACCACACCGTCTCGGTAGGTGTCACTCCGGGTCGGTCCGTACTGTGGTTCAGCCATTTCGTCGCTCCTTGCGGACGGTTGTGCGCAGGACGAATGGCACGATTCGTCGCCCCGGTCGGCACCCCGAGGGGTATTCCTGGCGGAAGATCACCATCTGCGAGCCGGGCGCCGTCCCCTGAGTATCTGAAGTCCTATCTCGGTATTGCCAAATCCCACAAATCTTGCGTCTTATCGTGACACTAGTCGCCAGGGCGGAGCGAGAAGGGCGCTGCCAACAGCCGACCGAGGCCGGGGACTGACTTTGCATCCGGTGGTCTCTTCGGCCGTCAGGCAGGAGGAACCAATAGACGAGCGACCAGGCCGAAGGTGACGCTTCCCTTTGGCGGTCCGGGCGCAACTCGTGGCGCTAGGAGCGTTGGCTCGCTCCGGCCTTGGGAAGCGATCGGACCGCGGGCTCCATGGCGTGGGCCATGCCTTGTTCCAACACGTCGAGGGCGGCCTCGACCAACTCCTCGAGATCCAGGTTCCGACTATTCAGTCCGATCAGCCACGCGACCATGATGGCCGCGTGCACCGAATGAACAAGAACTCGCGGACGGACGTCGGTATCGGGATCGAGTGACATCCGCAGAGCAACGGGCTCGACCAGCGACTCCATCATCAGCTGACGCTCGCCCATCATCCGGGCGATGAGGTCGGGCTGCCCAGCAGCGATCTGGTCGTACACCTTTGAAGCCTCTTCTCGACCGTAGCGACTCTCGGGGTCCTGAATCTCTCGGAAGGTGTCCCGGAGCGCTTCGCGCATAGCCGTGAGGGCGGGTTCCTGTGGTGGTCGCCGCCTCAGTGCCCGTTCGAGCTCGTCGACATGACGACGCGTCTCGAGAAGCATGACCCCTTGCTTTCCGCTCGGAAAGTGGCGGAAGAAGGTCCGAACCGAGACTCCGGCGGCTCTGGCAATGTCCTGCGCCGTCGTGTTGACGTATCCGCGCTCGACAAACAGTGCCAGGGCGGCCTGTTCAATCGCGTAGGCGGCGGCCAAGCCCCGCTGCACACGCCCATCGACCCGCTCTGGTGCACTGCCCTCATCCTCGAGAATGCCGCTCATGGCGACCAGTAGCTCGTAGGTCCCACGTTGAGGGTCGCCACCGATGGGTAGTGGCCAACAACCTTTCGCGTGACCTCGCCAGTCGCACCAGCTTGTGGGCTACCGAGGTTGAGGTCCCGTCGCTTTGCCACGTATCAATGCTACTTCACCCCCAAATAATGGCATTGATCACCTTGACTTCTGTCGTTATTTGGCAATAGTTTTGGAAGGCCGCCCTGAATCGTGATCGTTGACGAGCAGAGCGGACTTTCGCCGGGATCAGTTCCGCCGCGATGGACGGGCGGAAGCAATATGGCGTACCCTGCCAGTAGTTTCACCGAAGGAGCCCTACTACCCGACTCGCCACGTCCATTCCGGCCTTCGCCTCGGGCGCGCCCGATCCCGAAACGGTCTTGACTACGTTCCCAGGTGAACGCCGATCGGACCGCCGCACGAACCGCAGTACGCGGAGCATGCTTGGCACGTGGAGGACCCGGCGTTGTCGGCTTCAGCAGTGGTTGGTTCAAAAGCATCGTGCGCGGAGGCACCACGAACGCCCCGATGGGGCTCATGGCGCTAACAAGGGAGGACCGGAATGTCTGACAAGGTCGAGTACAAGCCCGAGCCACGGATGCTCATCGACGGCCACCTTGTCGAGGCGGAATCCGGAAAGCGGTTCGACAACATCAACCCGGCCACCGAAGAGGTCCTGGGGCAGGTCGCCGACGCCTCGGCCGCCGACATGCAGCGCGCCATCGCCGCGGCGCGGCGGGCGTTCGACGAGACCGACTGGTCCACCAATCACACGTTCAGAAAGCACTGCCTCGAACAACTCCAAGATGCGATCGAGTCCGAGCAGGAGGAGCTGCGCGAAGAGCTCATCGACGAGGTCGGTTGTCCGCGAATGCTCACCTACAGCGCCCAGCTGGACACTCCCCTCAGCGACGCCCTGCGCTACCCGGCCAAGTTGATCGAGGAGTTCGGCTGGGATCGTGATCTTGCCGACAGCGACCTCTTCGGTTCGCACAACCGCAGGGCGGTCTGGAAGGAGCCGATGGGGGTGGTCGGCTCGATCGTGCCCTGGAACTACCCCTTCGAGGTGACGATCAACAAGGTGGCCCAGGTATTGGCGACGGGCAACACCACGGTCGTGAAGCCGGCCCCGGACACCCCGTGGAACGCCACGCGGCTCGGACGCCTCGTCGCCGAGCGGACCGACATCCCGGCCGGCGTGTTCAACGTCGTCACCTCGTCGGACCACTTGGTCGGCGAGGAGCTCACCCTCTCGCCCCTGGTCGACATGATCTCGTTCACCGGCTCCACGGCGACCGGGAAGCGCATCATGGAGAAGGGGGCTGCGACCCTCAAGCGGGTCTTCCTCGAGTTGGGCGGCAAGTCGGCCATGATCGTCCTCGACGATGCCGACTTTGCGACCGTCGTCCCAGGCGGCATGGGAGTCTGCGCACACGCCGGCCAGGGCTGCGCGATGCAGACGCGGATGCTCCTTCCACGGTCGCGCTACGACGAGGGGGTCGAGCTCATCACCCAGGCCATGGGCATGGTGCCCTACGGCGACCCGCAGAGCGCCGAGGTGATGATGGGGCCGCTGGTCAGCGCCAAGCAACGAGAGCGGGTGCTCGGCTACATCCGACAGGGAGTGGAAGAGGGCGCCAAGCTGGTTCTCGGCGGTGGCCCACCGGCGCACCTGCCGAAGGGCTGGTACGTCGAGCCAACGCTCTTCGTCGATGTCGACAACTCGATGACGATCGCCCAAGAGGAGATCTTCGGTCCGGTACTCGCGGTGCTCGCCTACGAGGACGACGATGACGCCGTGCGGATCGCCAACGACAGCGGCTACGGGCTCTCGGGGGGCGTCTTCTCGGCCTCGACAGAGCGGGCCACCGCCATCGCCCGGCGGATCCGGACCGGTTCCATCGGCATCAACGGTGGCGTCTGGTACGGGGCCGACTCACCCTACGGCGGCTACAAGACGAGCGGCATCGGCCGCCAGAACGGAATCGAGGGATTCGAGCAGTACCTCGAGACCAAGGCCGTCGCCTGGGCACAGCCCTAGGCCCACTCCACGAAGCGCAACACGAAACCTGTACACAACATCAGGAGGAAACATGGCTGGTCGGTTGGAGGGAAAGGTCGCATTCATCACCGGAGCGGCTCGGGGCCAGGGGCGTAGCCACGCCGTTCGGCTGGCCGAGGAGGGCGCCGACATCATCGCCGTGGACATCTGCCAGCAGATCGAGTCGAACCCGTATCCCCTGTCCACTCCCGAGGACCTGGCCGAGACGGTGATGCTCGTCGAGAAGCTCGACCGCCGGATCGTCTCGTTCCAGGCGGACGTGCGAGAGCGCGACCAGCTGCGTGACGCCGTCAAGGCCGGCGTGGCTGAGCTGGGCCGACTCGACACGGTGGTCGCCAACGCCGGCATCCTGCCGATGGCGATGGGTCAACCTGACCCGATGGACTTCGTCGACGCCGTCGACGTCGACCTCATCGGGGTCATGAACGCGGTGGCCGTCTCCTTGCCGCACCTGCCCGACGGCGCGTCGATCATCGTCACCGGGTCGACCGCGGGGATGATGCCCAACACCACCGACAACCCCCAGATGGGCCCGGGCAGCGCCGGATACGGGTGGTCCAAGCGGATCCTCATCGGCTACGTCGAGCAGATGGGACTGCACCTGGCCCCGAGGTTCATCCGGGTCAACGCCATCCACCCGACGAACTGCAACACGCACCTCTTGCACAACGAGGGCCTCTACGCGATGTTCCGTCCCGACATCGAGAACCCGACCCGCGAGGACGTGGAGCCCGCCTTCACCACGTTCCAGGCGATGCCCATCCCCTACGTCGAGCCGGTCGACATCTCGAACCTGGTGCTGTTCTTGGCCTCCGACGAGTCGCGCTACATCACCGGCCAGCAGATCCGGGTCGACGCCGGTTCGCTGCTCAAGTACCCCAACGGCCCGGCGTAGGAGAACCACCATGGGTGAATCGACCCTCGAGGCGAGCTCATTCCGGCTGCAGGATGCCCCCATGACCAAGGACCGCACCGCCGGTTGGGCCTACGTCCGTGGCTATGGCGAGGTGTTCGAGGGGGACGGTGCCTGGTACCTCACCAGCGCGGACACGGTGCAGTACGCCCAGCAGCACCCCGAGCTGTTCTCCTCGGCCCGGGCGTTCGACTCGTTGGGTAGTCCCTTGCCGCTCATACCGATTGCCATGGACCCCCCGGCGCACGTGGGGTATCGCCGGGTGCTCGACCCGATGCTGGCGCCACGCGTCATCAACGCGATGGAAGAGGAGCTCCGCCGCCAGTTGGGCGTGCTCATCGACGCCTTCGTCGAACGCGGATCCTGTGATGTCGTGGCCGACTTCGCCCGCCTCTATCCCACGCAGGTCTTCCTCACCCTCTTCGGACTGCCGCTCGAGGACCGTGACCAGTTCATCTACTGGGCGGAGTTCATCATCGAACACGCCGGCGTGGCCGCCACGGAACCCAATGAGCAAGTGGCGGCCGTGTCGGGTGAGCTCTTCGGGTACCTCCAAGAGTGCGTGGAGGCCAAGCGACGCTCGCCGGGACCGGACATGCTGAGTCGGATACTGGCCCTCACCGGGGAGAGCGCCTGGAGCAACGAGGAGATCCTCGGTCTGTGCTTCCTGCTCACCCTCGCTGGACTCGACACCGTCACGGCCGAAATCGGGTTCGTGCTGTTCCACCTCGCGAAGGATGCCGACTTGCGTCGCCGCGTCGTCGGAGACCCGGCACTCGTGTCGCCGCTCATCGAGGAGGTGGTCAGACTTGAGCCACCCGCCCCGATCCAGCCCCGAGTGACCACCACCGACGTCGACGTCGCCGGGATCCAAATCCCGTCCGGCCGGCTCGTGAACCTTGTCGTCGCCGCCGCCAACCGGGACCCCGCCCGCTTTTCGAGCCCGAACACGATCGACCTCGATGCCTCTGATCGTGGTCACTTCGGATTCGGTGGCGGGATCCACCGCTGCCTCGGGTCGCATCTGGCCCGCCGAGAGCTGCGGCTGGCGGTTGAGGAGTTCCACAGGCGCATCCCCGACTACGAACTGGCGGAGCACGCCGACCCCGAGGTGGTGTGGCCGTCGGGGACGTTGCATCTGAAGGAGCTCCCGCTCGTCTTCCCGGCGCGGTCCAAGCTTTGAAGGTCACCATCGTCGCAGAACGCTGCACGGGTCACGGGCGCTGCTACAACATCGCGCCGGTCCTGTTCAGCGACGACGAGCGTGGCTTCGGCGAGGTCATCGGCGCAGGCGATGTGGCCGCCGAGCACGAGGAGGTAGCCCGGGCAGCCGTGTCGGGCTGTCCCGAGCACGCCGTCGTCCTCGACGGCTGAGCGTCGGGTGACGGCACAGCAGCACCCGGATCACGTGCGGTAGCGCGGCCTACTGCGAGAGGGCTTCGATCGCCTCGGGGTCGAGCACGAGATCGGCCGCAGTCAGGTTCTCCTCCAGGTGCTCGAGCGACGCCGTGCCCGGGATCATCAGCACCGTGGGCGCCTGGTGCAGCAGCCAGGCCAGGGCGATCTGGGCAGGAGTGACCTCGAGACGACGAGCCGTCTCCTGCACCGCCGGTGCCCCGAGCACCGGGTTTCTGGGGTTGAAGGCCGAGCCCAGGGGAAAGAACGGCACGTAGGGCACGCCGTCTGTCCGGCAGGCGTCGAACACGTCCTGATCCGAGCGATCGGCCAGGTTGTACGCGTTCTGGACACAGGCCACCTCGGTCTGCGAACCAGCCAGGCGGTACTCGGCCAGCGTCACGTTGCTGAGCCCGACCCCCCCGATGAGACCCTCATCGCGCAGGGCCGTCATGGCTTCGAGCTGCTCGGCGAACGGGACGTCGGAATCGGGGTGCCGTCGCAGGTTCACCACCGGAACCTGATCCAGTCCGAGCGACGCGAGATTGGCCTCGACCCCCGCTCGGAGATCCACCGGTCGTTGGGCACCCAACCAGTGCCCCTGCTCATTGCGAGCCGCCCCGACCTTTGACACGAGTACGAGGTCCTCTGGATAGGGATGCAGCGCCTCGCGGAGCAGCTCGTTCGCCACGTCGGGTCCGTAGAACTGGGCCGTGTCGATGTGATTGACCCCGGCATCGACCGCTCGACGGATGACCGCCAGGGCTTGGGCGCGATCCTTGGGTGGTCCGAACACCCCGGGCCCCGGGAGCTGCATGGCGCCAAAACCCATACGGCGAACAGGTCGACTGGCGAGCAGGACGGTTTCGCTGGTCACGGAGCCATACTGCCCTACCGGACGGCGGCGTTCGGCCGATTTGCCGGCCGGGAGCGACCAGCAGGGCATCGGCGCCCGCCGACGTCGCACTCCCCCCGGTGGCAGGATCTGCCCGTGCGCTACGCCGACGGCCCGACCGTCGATGTGGAGGTTCTCATCGATGCGCCGATCGAGCGCGTCTGGGCGCTGGTCTCCGACATTCGCTTGCCCGCCCAATTCTCCTTCGAGCTGCAGGAGGCGCACTGGTTGGACGCGGACGCCGGGGCGACGCTCGGGGCGCGCTTCGTCGGGAAGAACCGGCACCCGGCCGCCGGTGAGTGGGAAACGACCTGCGTGGTGACGGTCTGCGAACCCGAACGGTCCTTTGCCTGGGCGGTCGGCGATCCTGACCACCCCTCCGCCCGTTGGGGCTTCGAACTGCACCAGGAAGGGCACGGCGTTCGGCTGCGCCAGTGGGCACGGCTCGGCCCGGCGCCGTCCGGGCTCACGCCGGCGATCGTGGCCATGCCGGACAAGGAGGAGCGGATCGTCGCCCGTCGCCTGGAAGAACACCGAGCCAACATGCAGCTCACCGCGGAGGGCATCCGGGCGCTGGCGGAGAGCGCCCGTCCGTGACGCTCAGGGTGGGCATCAGCGCACCCGCGCACAGCGAGGCGGGGGTCCGGTTCATCGTGGAGGCCGAGCGCCTGGGTGCCGACTCGGTGTGGGTCCCGGAGTTCTGGGGCTACGACGCGCTCACCCCGCTCGCCTACCTCGCCGCCCGCACGACCCGGGTCCGGCTGGCCACCGGCATCGTGCAGCTCGGCGCCCGCACGCCGGCCCTGCTGGCCATGTCGGCGATGTCGCTGCAGGCATTGTCCGGCGACCGCTTTGTGCTCGGCATCGGAGTCAGCGGGCCCCAGGTCATGGAGGGCTGGCACGGGGTCCGGTTCACCAGGCCGGTCCAGCACACCCGCGAGACGATCGAGATCATCCGACAGGTCGCCCGCGGCGACCGCCTCGTTCACGATGGCGAGGTGTTCCAGCTGCCGCTGCCGGGCGGCGAAGGGCGCAGCATCCGCTCGGCGTCCCCGTCGGTCGCGGTCCCGATCTACGTCGCCGCCCTCGGGCCGGCCAACCTCGCCATGACCGGCGAGCTGGCCGAGGGGTGGATCGGCAATTCCTTCCTGCCGGAATCGGCGTCCGTGTTCTTCGACCCCATCCGGCGGGGCGCCGAGTCGGCGGGCCGCTCGCTGGCGGACCTCGATCTCACCGTCGCCGTCGGTCTGGAGTTCACCGACGACGTGGAGGAGGCCGCGAGGCGCCATGCCCACGGCTACGCGTTCACCTTTGGGGCCATGGGCTCTGCCGCGCACAACTTCTACCTCGACGCCTTCTCCCGCCAGGGCTTCGGCGACGACGTGCGGGCGGTCCAGCGGCTCTGGCTCGACGGGGACCGCCAGGCCGCGGAGCAGCGGGTGCCGGTGGAGATCGGCCTCAAGACCAACCTGCTCGGGAATCGCGACATGGTGGCGGAGCGGTTGCGCCTCTACCGCGACGCCGGCGTGACCACGCTGCGGGTCGGGCTGGCCGCCGGCGACCTCGACACGAGACTGGAATCGCTGGAGACCCTGGTGCACCTGGTCGACATCGTCAACGCCGAAGCTGCGGCCTGACGAAACCGGTGCGCCGCGGGCTCAGCTGACGGGTTCGACGAGCGAGCAGCGCGTTGTCGCGCATGATCATGCGTTGCTCTTCTTCTGGCAGGCCGGACACGAACTTGCGGAAGTCGCCTGGCTGGGCGACCCCCTCGGGATGGGGCCAGTCGGAGCCGAACAGAACTCTGTCTGCGCCGATCAGCTCGCGCGAGCGCCACGACGTCCTCCTCCGGGAACGGCGCGACGTAGCAGTGCTGTTTGAAGACGTCCGACGGACGGCCGACGAGCTCACCGTCGAAGGTGGTGACCCGCCGCTCGACGAGGTTGGAGCCGGCGTGGTCGAGCTCGTGCATGCAGTAGCCCACCCAGGCCGCGCCCACCTCGATGCTCGCCACCTTCAGGTCCGAGAACCGGTTGAAGAGCCCGCCGAGGGTCATCGCCATCATCGAGTCCATCACCGGCCGGTGGTACGGCAAGAGAGCGCTCATCAGCATCTGGGTGTGCCCCCGGTTCGTGACCGGCGGGCGGGACCAGGCGTCGCGGTAGAACTTGGTGTACGCCTCGGGGATGCCCCCGTAGGCATGGAAGACGATCGCTAGCTTCTCCTCGTTGACCCGCTTCCAAAACGGGTCGAAGTACGAGTCGGCAGGCGACCGGCCGTACCAGGGCCCCGGGGTCATCGTCAGCAGCCTGGCCCCCTTCTCGATGGCCCACTCGAGTTCGTCGAGCGACCGGTGCACGTCGGCCATGGGCAGTACCGGCGGCGAGTAGATGCGATTCTTGTAGTTGAATCCCCAGTCGTCGTCGACCCACGCGTTGAAGGCGTGGAAGAACTCGTAGAGCAGGTCCCAGTCGGCCGTGAACAGGTGCTCGGAGCTGAGTCCGATGGTCGGGTAGACGAACATCCTTTCCAGATTCTGCTCATCCATGCGGGCGATCCGCTCGTCTCGATACATGAACGCGCGGTCGAGCGGCGCGAGTCGTCCATAGCGCGGACCCTCGGGCTCCCTGCCGTCGGCGAGCGCCCGGAGCGTCTCGTGGAACGCCCCCGGCTCGGCCACCGGATTGAACGTGGGGTTGGCGTTCCCGGGCGCGTGGGTGCCGCCGAACATCAGGAACTTCTTCTTGCCCTGGTCGTGCCACTGCACGAAGCGCTTCACCCTCTCGCTGCCGTGGCGATAGAAGGCGTCGGGCGCCTCGTAGAAGTGGTTGTCGGCGTCGATGTACTGGTAGCCCACGGTCCCTCCCGGTTCTCCAATTTCAACATCGTACGAAATTCTCCCGCCGGGCGGGCGCGAAGGCGGCCCCGCCCCGGGCGACGCTCCCAGCTCGTGGAGGCCTGTCGTCGTCGACCGGAACCTCCCGGCGAAGGGTCCGGCGGCGGCACCAGCGTTGAGGGCGCTGCCCTCCTAGTCTGAGCCTCTCGACGCCAGGGGGGAGACGTGGCACACGGCCCACTCGAGGGACTTCGGGTCATCGATCTCACCGACGACAGCGGTCGGTTCGCGACCAAGCTGCTCGCCGAGAGCGGCGCGTCCGTCGTCCAGCTGGGCTCGGGCTGGCCGGGACCGGCCATGCGCTCGGAGGACGCCGCAGCCCGCGGCGGGCTGCTCGACTGGTGGTACGACGGGGCCAAGGTCCGCCTCGACCTTGACCTTGCGACGGAGGCCGGCCGCAGCAGCTACCGGCGCCTGGCCGAACGGGCCGACCTCATCATCGAGACCGAGGCTCCCGGTGCGCTGGCCGCTTGGGGCGTCGACCACGCCGACCTCGTCGCGCTGAACCCCCAACTGGTCCAGGTGTCGCTCACGCCCTTCGGGCGAACCGGACCCCGGGCCGGCTGGCAGACGAGCGACCTCGTGGCGGCGGCCCTCGGCGGCGTCCTCTCCTTGTCCGGGCTCCCCGACCAGCCCATCAACCCCTGGGGTCGCCAGTCCTACAACGTCGCCGGCTTCGTCGCGGCGGTCAGCGCCCTCGCCGCGGTCCGGGCCGCCCGCGGCGAGGGGATCGGCCAATTCGTCGACGTCTCGTTGCACGAGGCCGTGTGCTCGACGGTCGAGCAGCTGTTCTTCCAGTACTGGTTCGATGACGTGCAGACCTACCCCAAGGTGGCACCGCGGCAGGGTTCGCTCCATTGGACCCGGGTCTACAAGGTCGTCCCCGCCCGCAGCGGCTGGGAGATGGTCACCCCGACGCCCAACCCTGCCGCCCTGCTGGGGTGGATGGTCGAGGAGCAGTTCGGCCCCGCCCTCGAGCTGCTCAGCCATCCACTCGAGGAGCTGGTCGGCAACCTCGATCTGGTCTTAGACACCATCGCCGCCTTCGCCAGGACCATGGACGCGGGCCCCTTGTTCCACGCCGCCCAGGAGCGTCACATCGCCTTCGGCGAGGTCCAGACGGTGGCCCAGGTGGCCGTGAACCCCCAGCACGACTTCCGAGGCTTCTTCCGGCCGGTCGACTGGTCGGGTAACCGAGTGCTGGTGCCCGGACCGCTCGCCCGATTCCACGGCGCTCCGGATCCCGAAGCCAGCCCCCCGGGTGTCGAAGGGAACCTCGAAGAGGTAATCGACGGCTGGGGCGGTGCGCACCGCCGGGACGCGCCCGGTGGGGGCCCGCTCGACAAACCGCTGAGCGGCCTGCGGGTGCTCGACCTGAGCCACGTCCTGGCCGGGCCGATGGCCACGCGCCTGCTGGGGGACCTGGGCGCCGACATCGTGAAGGTCCAGACGATCGAACGGGCGGTCACGGTCAACGACCCGAGCCACCCGTACTTCTACACGTGGAACCGCTCCAAGCGGGCGATCACCCTCAGCATGAAGCACGAGCGTGCCCTCGGCGTCATGAGAAGGCTGATCGAGCAGAGCGACGTGTTGATCGAGAACTTCTCCGCCGGCGTCCTCGACCGCTGGGGGCTCTCCTACGAGCAGGTCCGTAGGTGGAACCCCCGGCTCATCTACGTCACCATGTCCGGCTGTGGTCACGAGGGCCCCTGGTCGCGCCTCGTCACCTACGCACCCACCATCCACGCCCTGTCGGGTCTCACCTACCTCTCCAATCCGCCCGGCCGTGGTGATCTCGGCCCCGGCTTCTCCCTCAACGACCACGCGGCCGGCCTGTCGGCCGCCTTCGCGATCCTGGCCGCGCTGGAGAGCCGCGACGGACAGCGGGGTCGGCCAGCACATCGACATCTCCCAATTGGAGACGGGCGGCTACATGATCGGTCCGGCCCTGCTCGACTTCCTCAACAACGGCCGCGAAGCCGAGCCCGCCGGCAATCGAGACCCGTTCGGCCAGATGGTCCCCAACGAGTGCTACCCGGCGGCCGACGGGAAGTGGCTGGCCATCTCCTGTCGCGACGACCGGGACTGGACCCGCCTGGTCGCCGCCAGCGGGTTGAAAGCCGACGCGGGGCTGGCGAGCATCGAAGCCCGGCGGGACCGGGTGGCGGCGGTCGACGAGCTGGTCGGCGCCTGGGTCGCCTCGGTCGACGCCGAGGTCGGCCAATCCCTCCTCCAGGACGCCGGCGTGCCCGCCGGGAGGATCCAGAACGCCGGCGACCTGATGTCGGACCCCCAGCTCGTCGCCCGCGGCATGTGGCTGACCTTTGATCACGCCACCTTCGGCACGCGACCCCACGACCGGTACCCGGCTCTGTGGAGCCGAATGAGCCTCGAGCCCTATCGAGCGCCCGCCGCCTACCCCGGCGAGCACAACTTCGAGGTCTACCCGGAGCTCCTCGACCTCGATCAGGCGGCGGTCGCCGAGGCCATGAGCGACGGGCTGTTCAGCTAAAGGTTGACGTCGGGCGGCGGCCGCGTTCGAGCGTCTTACGGCACATCCGTGACGTCACCCGGTGGTCCGAGATGGTGGGGGGCCAGCGGCTGCGGCGCCTGCGCCGGGTCTCCGACGAGAGGGACGGTCCGAGCGAGGAACTCCAGGACTGCCCCGGAGAAGATGTCGTTCCGATCCCCCGCGACCATGTGGGCGGCCCCTTCGACGTTCACGTACTCGGCGTGCGGGCACAGCTCGAGGAACTCCGCCGCTCCCTCCTCCGTCAGCACATCGGACAGGCCGCCGCGCACGAGCAGTGTCGGCAGTGTCAGGTTCCTGGCGCACTCTTCCAGCCGGGTCTCTCGCTGCCCGAAGTCGGTGGTGCGGTTCCCCATCGACTTCGGGTCCCAGTGCCAGTGGTACCTGCCGTCCCCACCGAGCCGCACGTTCTTCGCCAGACCGTCGAGGGTCCGTGGCCGATTGCGGTGCGGCTGGTAGCCGGCGATGGCGTCCGCCACCTCGTCGAGGGAGGAGAATCCATCCGGGTTGGCGTTCATGAAGGACTGGATCTTGGCGACACCCACGCTGTCGATTCGAGGGGCGATGTCCACCAGCACCAGTGCCGTGGCGTCGATGCGCTCCTCGCCGACCGCGACCAGACTGGTCCCGCCGCCCATCGAGGCACCGACGAGGACTGGTCGCTTGTTCCCCAGGGCGGCCACGACGAGTCGGAGATCTTCGACCATCGCGTCCTGCCCGTAGGCGCCGTCCGGGGCCCACTCGGAATCGCCATGTCCGCGCGCATCAAAGGCGACGGCGTGGTAGCCGCCAGCCCCGAGCGCCTCGCCGGCCCCCTTCCACGCGTGACGCGTCTGGCCACCGCCGTGCTGGAGGATGACGAGCGGGCCGTCGGGGTTCCCCCAGGAATCACCAGCGAGGGTGAGGCCGCCGAAGCCCTTCCAATGGTGCATGGGCTCGGGGGTCGACGGGAGGCGGGTGAGTGCGTTCATCCTGGTGGTCCGGCCGGGGACGGCGAGAACCTCAGCCTACCGTTGCGCTCCTCGCCTGCTCCGGGGCTTCGACGACCAGCCCCGCTTGGGGGTCGGATCGCCACGACCGCGTCAAGGCGCCTCAGTGGCGCGGCACCAACTCGCCGTAGTCGTCGCCGGTCATCATCTTGCCGATGAGCCCGGTGTCCCAATAGTCGGTCCAGCGCACGATCTTGCCGTCGGCCACGACGAAGGTCCCCATCACGGGCAGCGCATGCCCTCTGCCGTCCGGACCCGTCACCATGTCCAGGCGCTCGTTCATCACGACGTCACCGTCGGCCGCGATGTTGATCGTCTTGTACTCGTAGGAATCGGGGAACATCGCGAACTGCCCGGCGAGGTTGGCGACCACGTCTCCGATGCCGGCGGTCGCGGCCATGCCGACGTTCTGGTAGACGACCGAGTCGTCCAAGTACGGGCGCAGCAACTCTGCGTCCCGCTTCACCATGAGATCGCAGAACTCCTGAACCACCTGCTTTGCCGTCATCGGATCCCCTCGTCTCGGCGCGTTTTCACATACAGACTGTATCTGAATATCGGTGACCGATCAAGGGGTTGCGAGGCCGGCCAGGAGTGCGTCGAGGGACCCACCGGCTCCGCGGCGGGCCTGCTTCGGATTCGCCGCGTGTGCGATGTAGAGCGCCGCTTCATCAACGACCGACAACAGGAGATGGCACATGGCCTCGGAGTCGGCGACCACGAGGCTTCCCTCTTTTGTCCCCTCGTCGAGCATGTGTCGGATGGCCCCGAGGCCATAGCGCGCCTCGATCTCGCGCCAGAGCTCCCATCCGAGGACTGCCGGGCCGTCAATCAGGAGGATCCGCCGGACGTCGGACTCCTCGACGGCCGCATCGAGAAAGGCCGAGAGCGCTTGGCGGAGACGTTCGAACCAGCTCGTGGCGGAGAGGGCGACGGCCACCCGATCACCGAGATCGACCTCGACGGCCTCGAACACCGCCCGGAACAGTGCTTGCTTGCTCTCGAAGTGGTGGTACAGCGCGCCCCGCGTACCGACCCCCGCCGCCTCCACAATTTCGGTGGTGCTGGTGGCGAAGTAACCCTTCTCCGAGAACAGCCGGCGAGCGGTGTCCACGACGCGCTGGCGGGTGTCCTCTGCCATCGCCCGCCGCACGCCAGTCATGTCGAACGAGCGTAGTGACAACGCGTCCCGCCGCATGGTTGCCGTCCCGCCACGGGCACGGCAACGACGAACTGGTTGCCAACGCCACTCGAATCGGCGCGGTGCTCAGGAGCCCGGCGCCGACTCCTGGTCGAGGACGCGCTTGGCCTTCTCGTAGAGGTCCGGGGGCAGTGGCCCCTTCTCGGCGATCGCCAGGTTCGACGCCAGGTGGTCGAGGCTGCTCGTCCCGATGATCGTGGTGGAAAGGCCGGGGTGGCTCAGCGTGAAGCGGATGACGAACTCCATGCGGCTCATGCCGTCGAGGATGTGCTCGACGCCCGAGGTTTCCCAGCGCCGGTGCCCTTCGCCGGCGCTCAGCCCGAGCGGCCCCTGCTGCCAGTCCTTGTCGTCTGCCGGCGCGCCGCGCGCCGCGCCACCTCTGATCAAGGTTCCCGCACCTCGCTCGACGGCCTCGGAGATCAGCGCTTCGTGCTCGCGCTGCAGGGCCGAGTAGGGAATCTGAAAGACGTCGAAGACGCCCATGTCGATGTGGTCCGGCAGGTTCGGCAGAATGCCCGACATGCCGATGAAGCGCACCTTGCCCTCGTCGCGGAGCGCGACGAGGGCCCCCACAGTGTCGTCCGCCTCCATCTGGGCCCGGCTCGGCGACATGTGGACCTGCACGAGATCGAGCCGGTCGGTGCGCAGCCGCACGAGGCTCTGCTCGACCCCCGCCCGGACGTTGGCGGCGCTGTAGTCGTGCGGATAGGGCGGCAGCGTCCCCGGCGGCGTGCTGAGCAGGCACCCGCACTTCGACGCCAAGAAGAACTCGTCGCGGCGATGGGCGAGGTGGGTCCCGATGAGCTCCTCGCTCCGCCCGTAATCGATCGCGGTGTCGATGAGGTTGATGCCGCCGTCGAGGACTGCGTTGAGCACGCGGCCGGCATCGTCGTCGGTGACGACCGGCCCGCGCGGCGGGCCACGCAGCTCCATCGCGCCGAAGCCCAGAATGGTGACGTCGGCGCCCGTCCGGCCGAGCGGTCGGGTCTGGAGGGCCATCGCTAGCGGGCCCAGCGGGTGGCGTCACTCAGGCGCTTGACCACCGACGGGTCCAGGACGAGGTCGAAGGCCTCCATGTTCTGCCGGTACTGCTCGAAGGTCCGGGGACCGATGATGACCGACGTGACCCCCCGCCGCGCCAGCACCCAGGCGATCGCCACCGCGGTCGAGGTCGTCCCGAGATCGGCGGCGACCTTGGCCACCTCATCGGCGGCGTCGAGGCTCTGCTCGTCGAGCATGCGGGCCCACATGCCGCCCCGGGCGATGCGGCTGTCCGCCGGGGGGTCCTCGCCCCGCTTGTACTTGCCGGTGAGGACGCCTCCGCCGAGCGGGCTGTAGATCATCGTGCCGAGGCCTTGGCGCTGGGCGGTCGGCAGCACGTCCTCCTCGATCCCCCGGGCGTTGAGCGAGTAACGCGGCTGGAGGCTCACGAAGGGGGTGCCGCCGATCCGGGAGGCCGCCCACTGCGCTTCGACCATCTGCGATCCCGTCCAGTTCGAGCAGCCGATGTAGCGGACCTTGCCCGACTGGACGAATCCGTGGAGGGTGGCCATCGTCTCGTCGACCGGCGTGTCGGGATCGGCCCGGTGGCACTGGTAGAGGTCGATGTAGTCGGTCCCGAGCCGCCGCAGGCTGTCGTCGAGGGCCCGGGTCAGGTACTTGCGCCCGAGGCCCATGTCGTTGGGGCCGTCGCCGATCGGGCCGAAGCCCTTGGTGGCGAGCACGACATCGTCGCGCCGGGCCTTGATCGCCCGACCGACCACCTCTTCGGACTCCCCCGCCGTGTAGCGATTGGCGGTGTCGATGAAGTTCCCCCCACCGTCGAGGAAGGCGTCGATGATCCGCCGGGCCTCGTCCTCGTTGCAGGGCGCCGTGGCGCTGTGGCCGAACATCATGGCCCCGAGGCAGGCGCGGGACACGTGCAGGCCGGAACGGCCGAGGGTCAGGTACTGCATGGCGCGCCACCTCTTCTGGTTCGATACATCGATCGATTTCGAGCGGGACACTGGCTGCAGCGAGGGTAACGGGATGGGTTGGTGGTCGCAACGCCCACCCGGCGCCCGCCGAGTGCGACCCGGGGACCGCCGTCCCGCTGGGCACCGTCGGTCAGCGGTCTCGCTGCCTCCGTCATGTCTCGAGGAGCGCGGCCGCCGCCATCTCCTGACCTTTCAGCCAGGTATCGATGTCGCCCCGGCTCGGCGACACGTGCAGGGCGCCGATGCCCGCCTCTCGATAGACGTTGGCTTGCTCGACCATGGCCCCGGGTTCCATCGTCGTCAGGTCCCAGGACACGCGCATCGAGACGACGAAATCCTCGTCGGGGCGCTTCTCGCGCAGACGCTCGACGAGCGCTTTGGTGTCCTCGGGCTTGACGTCCATCGCGTAGTAGCCGTCGTTGCGCAGCGCCCGCTCGAGAGCGGCCGGCGCCGCTCCGCCGATCCAGATCGGGATCCGGTGGGCGGGGGGCGGCAGCACCCGGATCTGCTCGAAGGTCGGGTAGTACTTCCCCTCGAAGTCGGCGGTGTCGTTCTCCCACACGGTGCGGAACAGGCGGATCATCTCGTCCAGCCGTGACCCGCGATGGTCGAAGTGGCCCCCGAGCGCCTCGTACTCACGCTGGGACCACCCGATGCCGATGCCGACGGTCAGGCGCCCGCCGCTCATGTAGTCGAGGCTGGCGAGCGTGTTGGCCAGCCCGAGCGGGCTCGCGTACTGGGGGCCCACGAGCACGCTGGTCCCGATCCCGATGCGCTCCGTCGCGGCCGCCGCGAAGGCCAAGGTCTGCAGCGGATCAAGGATGTAGGGCGCCGGGTAGGGCTGCTCCTTCGGGTTCACCAGGTGATCGCTCACCCAGAGATGGGCAAAGCCGAGCTGCTCAGCTTCTCGGGCCGCCCGCTCCACCCCTCCTCGGACGAGGGCTCGACCGAACTGAGGAAGATGGATCCCGATCTGCATCTAGACCTCCGGGGCTGATTTCGACAGAGTGCAACTTTCGCCCACAATAGACGTGGCGATTGCGAGACGCTCGGCCGGCGTCGCGTCCACGGATCTCGCATCGAGAGGCTGTCGCGACCACCGACTGCGGCCGAAGGCCCTTCGACTCCTCGGCGCCCCAGCCGTCGGATCGGAGGTCCGAGGCGGGATCCACGGCGACCCCGGATGAGTTTGCATATGCGATGTGCAATCCTGCGGTGGAGCATCCGATCCGGCCGAGCGAGGGAGAGTCCATGGACAGGCCACTGCCCGTCGTCGACGACAGCAATCGGCACTATTGGGACGGTGCCCGGCAGCACCGACTCGTGATGCAGCGCTGCGTCGAGTGCCGCACCTGGGTGCATCCACCGCGAGCCCTGTGCCCCGACTGTCGCAGTGAGCGGATGGTTCCCGAGGAGCTGAGCGGGAGGGGCCGCCTCTACAGCTGGTCGGTCATGCACTCCGGGGGGAACCCCGGTTTCGAGGACCGCATCCCCTACCCGGTGCTGGTCGTCGAGCTCGACGAGCAGAAGGGCCTCCTCACCATCGGCAACATCATCGACTGTGCAGCCGAGGACATCGAGATCGAGATGCCGCTCGAGGTCGCCTGGGAAGACGTCAATGACGAGATCACCCTGCCTCAGTGGCGGCCGGCGGCAGCGGCGGCCACGCCATGATCAGCCCGATCCGCGACCAGTCGGCCATCGTCGGCGTCGGCCACACGCCCTGCCGCAAGGATCTGGGTTCGTCCCCACTGTCGTTCACCATCGACACGTGCCTGGAGGCGATCGCCGACGCCGGACTCCAGCCGGCCGACATTGACGGGCTCTGCGCAATGGGGACACCCGACGAGCCGTCGACCATGCAGATGATGGAGGCCCTGGGTCTGCCCGGCGTCAACTTCTACGGCGGCGCCCTCGGTGGCGGGGTCGGGCCCAGCGTGGTGGCCAACGCGGCGCTGGCCGTGGCCTCGGGGGTCTGCGAGACGGCACTGGCGTGGCGAACCATGACGGCGCCCCGCCCCAACGCCGGGACCACGTACAACTACATGGGCTTCCAGGGAGCGAGCGGCGTCGGGGCGTTCACCGTGCCCTACGGGCTCGGCGTGTTCATGCAGTACTTCGCGCCGTGGTACCAGCGACGGCGCAAGCTCGACGGCGTCACCGACGAGCAGATGGGCGCCTACGTGGTCGCCATGCGCGACAACGCCTCGCGCAACCCGCACGCCGCCCTCGGGACGCCGATCACCCTCGACGACTACCGGGCCTCGCGCTACGTCGCCGAGCCGCTCCGGCTCTTCGACTGCGACCTGCCGGTCGATGTATGCGGCGCGGTCGTGATCACGACGGCGGAGCGGGCGAAGGACCTCCCACACCCACCGGTGTTCGTCAGTGCCGTCACCACCGGGACGGGACCCAAGAACGACATGATCTTCTGGCACGACTACGACGAGAGCGCCTACGCCTGGTCGGCCAAGAGACTGTGGACCATGGCCGGTCTCGGTCCGGCCGACATGGACTTCGCCATGATGTACGACGGCTTCGCCCCGCTCGTGCTCTACGGCTTGCAGGAGTACGGGCTGGTCCCCAAGGGCGAGGCCGGACGCTTCCTGGGCGACGGCGGGCACCTGGCCACAGGCAGCCTCCCTCTCAACCCCCACGGCGGCAACAACAGCGAGGGCCGCAGCCACGCCATCGGGCACGTGGTCGAGGCGACGCTGCAACTCCGGGGCGAGGCGGGACCGCGCCAGCTGCCAGACGTGCATGCCACCGTCATCAACGGTGGTGCCATCACGCTCTCGGGGGCCATGGTCCTGCACAACTGACTGTGAGGATCACCCTCGCTGCCTGGTGATCGCTGCTGGGCTGTGGGCTGGTGACCGCGAGCGTGACCCTTCAGCTGACTGACTTCGTGTCTTTGCCACGACTTGTCCGCTGGTGGTCGCCGGCCCCGGCGCCGGTTGGAGCAACTGGCCTGATCAGGAGCTTGACCGCTGGCGTGTGAGCGCCGGCGTGTCCCATCACAGTCCTGCCGTCTCCGCCCGGAACCGGAACCGACCACGTCCCTCCAGGCAAGGAGATGAACGCATGACCAGTCTGTCCGAGATCGTCGACGTCGTCATCGGCGTCGACACCCATGTGCACACCCACAGCGCCGCCGCCTTGGACGCCCGCACCGGAGGCGTCCTGGACGAGCTCACGGTCGAAGCCACCCCCGACGGCTACGAGCAGCCCGTGGCCTTCGCCGACGAGCACTCAGCCCTGCGGGCTTGGGCCATCGAGGGGACCGGCGGGCACGGCGCCGGCTTGGCCCGTCTTCTCGGTGACCGCCGCGAGCTCGTCGTTGAACTCGACCGGCCAGAGCGGACGAAGCGGCGCAACGGCGCCAAGTCCGATCCGCTCGACGCCGTCCGGGCCGCCCGGGAGGCACTGTCGAGGGCCAAGCTCGGCACTCCCCGCTCAGCCGGTGATCGTCAGGCCCTGTCGGTGTTGCTGGCGGCGCGCCGCTCGGCCGTTGAGTCCGCCGGTGATGCCCAGCGTCAGGTGTTCTCGCTGGTCATCGCCGCCCCCGAGGTGCTGCGCAGCAAGTTCCGGGGCCAGAAGATCCCGGCCATGCTCAGTGCCGCCGCCCGGTTGCGCGTCGGCAGCGCCTGGGACGTGGAGACGGCGACGACCGCCACGGTCCTGCGCGACCTGGCCCGACGCTCGGTCGAGCTGAGCGCCGAGGCCGCCCGCCACCAGAAGGCCATCGTGGCCATCGTCCGCTCCTGGCGACCCGAGCTGCTCGACCAACCCGGCGTCGGCCCCATCGTCGCCGCCACCCTTCTCTGTGCCTGGTCCCACCCGGGCCGGGTCCGCTCCGAGGCGGCCTTCGCCATGCTGGCCGGCGTGGCCCCCATTCCGGCCAACAGCGGCCAGACCGCCAGCCGCTTCCGTCTCAACCGCTACGGTGACCGCCAGCTCAACCGGGCAATCCACACGGTCGTGCTCAGCCGGATCCGCTACGACGACGCCACGAAGGCCTACATCAAGCGCCGGACCGCGGAGGGCAGGACGCCCCGTGAGATCAAGCGATGCCTCAAGCGCTACTTGGCCCGGGACTTCTACCGACTACTCGAGAACCCGCCGTCGGCGGCTTGACATCCATAGGAGCGTCCACCGCCCAGTCGAGGGTGGGAGGGGGTGCGATCAGGCGGGCTCGGGGAACGTGTAGCCCCCGGTGGTGACCGTGAGGTGGGAGAAGGGGTGGTCGTCGAGGGCGCCGTGGGTGTGCAGCTCGCCGGGCGGGCAGATGACGACGTCACCCAAGCTGACCTCGACCCGCTCGCCGCCGGCGTCGACGAACCCGCGACCGCCGGTCACGACCATCACCTGCCCGCCCAGGTGGACGTGCGGCGGGGTGACGCCCCCCGGGCTGGCCGTCACCAGCCCCACATCGAGGCGATCGGAGTTGTACGGCCCTTCCAGCCAGGCCGGCACCAGCCGGGCGGGCTCGGCGGGCACCCCCTCGGAGAGCTCGGCGACCTCGTCGGCGGGGACGACCCTCACCGGAGGACCTCCAGCTGGCCCGCCAGCACGAGGCCGGGACCGCTCTCCCGGCCCTGCTGGGCGGCCACGTCGGGCGCCATGAGGCCGTCCATGGCCATGTTGCGGAAGAGGTTCAGCATGATGACCCCCAGCCGATAAGACGTGAAGACGTCGTACCACTCGATGTCGCAGGCCGTGCGACCAGTGTGTTCCTCCCACCGGCGAACGAGCTCGTCGGCGGTGCCGAGGCCGGGCAGCTCGTCGGCGGCGGGTCCGTCCATGAACCGCCACCAGGCGAGGTCGGCCTCCGCACCGGCGAGGGACGCCGTGTCCCAGTCGAACACGGCGACCACCCGGTCGTCGCGGAACATGATGTTGGCGAAGCGCGAGTCGCCCCAGGAGAAGCCGGTGGGTGCGGGGTCCGGGAGGTGGGCGAACAGCCACTCATGGCCCGGCCTCGAGCACGTCGACGGGCGAGCCGTCGGAGCCGTGGTCGAGGGAGCGGCGCCAATAGGCCAGGTGGTCACCGAGCCCGCTGGCGGCCCGGCGGCCAGGAATTCGAAGCGCGACGCGTCCACCCGATGGAGGGCGGCGAGCACGCCGACGGCGTCCTCCCACATGGCCCGGCGCCGCTCGGGCGAGGCGTCGTGCACGAACCCGGCGGTGCGCCAGTGGGGCTGGTCCCCGGGAACCTCGCCCTCGATCCGCTCCATGACGAAGAACGGGGCGCCGAGCAGGGAGTCGTCCGCCTCGTAGCCGTAGACCCTCGGCACCGGCACGCCGGGGACATCGGCGAGCGCCTCGTAGATCTTGGCGTGCACTTCGATGTCCGCCTCGATGTACAGCGGCCGCTCGGTGGCCAGCCGGGCCACGAAGCCCCGGCTCCGCTCGGCGGCCCCCTCCGACCAGGAGGCTTCGAACAGCAGGGTCTCGTTGGCCACGCCGGTCACGCTCGGCGACGTCACCGGCGAGACGCGCAGCGGGCCCCGCGCTCCCACCCGCGGCGCCATCCAGCCGGCGAGCGCGCGTTCGACGTCACCGGAATCGAGCGGGTCCCGCGCTTGAGGGGGATCGTCCTGGGCGTCACTCATGCCGGAGCGGGTCGGCGAACGCGTTGAGCATGTCGGAGCGCTCGATGTAGTTCACGCCCACCTCACCGTCCCACTCCGAGGTGCCGTGGTTCAAGACGTACATGAGGCCAGGGCCGTCGAGGTCCTTGCCGACGGCGAGGCCCTTCATCATCGACAGCCACAGCGAGCGCCGGGTCACGATCGAGGTCTCGAGGGAGCCGCCGGGCCAGGCCAGGCCGATCGGCAGCTCCTCACCGGACAGGACGAGGGAGCGCAGCCGAGGCGCCTCGGTGACCCGGGCGTGCTGCAGCCGGCCGTCCTCTTCGACCACGTAGCCGCCTTCGAGGGAGATGGTGCCGTCGGGCGACCAGTAGCGCGACAGCCCCCACCCCCGCCCGCTGTCGTAGAGGGTCCCGGTGATGACGTGCCCGCCCCAGGGCGCCCCGCCGCCGCCGCCCCGCGGGCCCTGGGAGTGGTCACGCCAGCCGTACCCGTCGAAGGCGACCTCGGCGTCGCCGAGCACGACCGTGCCGCGGGCCCGGTAGAGCTGCTCGTAGTGCTCCCTGGCCCAGCCCTGGTCGTGCATGCTCCCGCGACCGGTGTCGGCCTCGCGCCGCGGTGTGCATGTCCCAGGCGGGGGTCACGTACTCGATGTCGAGTTCGACGACGAACCGGCGGTTCGGGCCCGACGCGGGCCAGCCCGTCCTCGCATGGCGGCGTTGGACGTGTGCAGGCCGTAGCCGTCGAAGGACAGATGCCAGCGGCGGAAGGGCTCGATGCAGCGGAACTCGAGCCCGGCGCCCCCCGGGCGCCGCTCCGGCGCGGTGCGGTGGTAGGACCACATGGACAGCACGCCCTCGTCGCCGGGCAGAAAGGCGTAGTTCATCTCGTGCCACATGGCTCCAGTCGTTGGGCACGGTCCCGAGGTGCAGCCAGAGTCCGACGTCGCTCGTGGGGTCGTAGAGGGCGAAGAGCATGTTCTCGGACCAGAACGGCACGTCCGGCTCGGTGCTCCGGATCCCCTCCCGCTCCGCCGGCAGACCGCCGGAGAGGTCTCGCCCGGCCAGATCGATCATCGCTTCCACTCCAGCTGCAGGTTCTCGACCGACCGCAGGCCCGGGCGGCCAGGTGGGTTCGGTGCCCGGCTTGATCCAGTAGTCGGGGATGCGGCGGTGCCATTCGCGCAGGACGATCCGGAGCTCCTGGCGGGCGAGGTGTGAGCCACTGCACCGGTGGATGCCGCCGCTGAACGCGTAGTGCGGGTTGGGGTCGCGGTCGAAGCGGAGCTGGCCGGCGTCGGCCTGGAAGGCCGGATCGGTGTTGGCGGCGCCGAGATCGACCGACACCATGTCGCCCGCCGTCACGGGCACGCCGCACAGCTCGCCGTCGACCGCCACGACCCTCGGGACCGCCGGCGTCGGGGTCTCCCACCGCAGCAGCTCCTCGACGGCCGCCGGAATGATCGAGGGGTCGTCGACGAGCTGGCGGCGCAGTTCGGGCTGACGGGCCAGCTGGTTGTAGAAGAGCGACAGCGAGTTGGTGATGGTGTCGAGCCCCGCGATCAGGAGCAGGAAGCACGCGTCGAGCACCTCTTCGTCGGTCAGGCGGTGGCCGTCCACCTCGCTCTCCAGCACCTGCCCCATCAGGTCGTCTTGTGGCGGGCGCGCCCGTCGCTCGTCGACAAACGCCTGGAAGTACTCATAGATGCGGCGGGCGGTCTCGTCGCCGATGCGGACGATGGCGTCGACGTCGTCGCGGGCGATGCCCTCGCGGTAACCGGGCCGCAGGACGCCGTCCTTCAGCTCGAGCAAGAGGTCGGAGTCCGACAGCGGCAGGCCCATGAACGTCAGGAAGACCTGGGTCGGAAGTGGCACGCCGAGCTCCTCGTCGAGCACGCACTCCCCCCTCGCCTCGAAGCGATCGATGTGCTCGTTGACCAGCCGCGTGATGGACGGCACCATCGTGTTGATCGCCCTCGGCGAGAACAGCGGGTCGAAGAGCCTTCGGTAGAGCTTGTGCTCGGGCGGGTCGTTCTGAATCGGGATCAGGGGGCGCCAGGCCCGGCCGATCGGCGGGAACTTCGACGAGAACAGCTCGGGCTGGCGGAACACAGCCTCGGCCGCCTCCCGCGTGGTCGTGAGGATCGCCGGACCGTGGCGCAGGACCGGGCCCTTGCCGGCGGAGCCCCTCGAAGGTCTCGAAGCGTTCACCCACCTGGCTGTAGATATCGCCCACGACGTAGGCCGAAACGTCCTGGCTCCGATCCTGATCGGACTCGCTCATAGTCTTCCCCCGAGGTTCTGTCCGAACACTATCGAAAGCGTCGTTTGCGATCCCTCGAACCGGTCAGGGGGGACGGCGGACCGGGGACCGTCGCGTTCGCCGTGCGGATGGAGTGGTTCGTCAGCAACGATCGCGCCGTGCAGATCGAGGTCAGGACCGGAAGTCTCGCCGATCTCGACCGCGCGTCGACGGTGCTCGGCCAGGCGTTCGCCGATTACGCGTGGACGAGGTGGACGGTCGACCCCGACGATCATCAGCACCGGATCACCGAGCTGCAGCGGACAGCCCTGGGTTCGGTTGGTTTGCCGTTCGGCCACGTCTGGGTCGGCGTCGTGGAGGGGATCGTGCAGTCGGTCGCCGTCTGGATGGACAGCAGCATCGACGTCCCTTCCGACGTCCGGCACGATGTCCAGCGGATTACGACGGAGTTGGAGGGCGTCCGTCACCAGGCCTCCGCCACGGCCGAGCGCCAGATCGCTGGCCGGCGACCCCGCGAGCGCCATTTCTACCTCGCCACCGTCGGCACCGCGCCGCCGATGCAGGGCCGAGGCCTTGCGAGTGCGGTGCTCCGTCCGGTGCTCCAGATGGCCGACGCCGAGGGCGTCTGCGCTTTTCTCGAGACGTCTTCCACAGCGAATGTCGCGTTCTACTCGACGCTCGGCTTCGAGATCGCTCACCATCACCAGATCGGCGACGGTGGTCCCGATGTCTGGTCCATGCTCCGTCGCCCCCAGGCCGTGAACGACCCAGGGGCAGCGGCGACTGGACGTCCACCCCTACCTGAACACACCGCCGGTGAGGCTCGCGCCGACCCGTTCGGGCGGCGCGAGCCTCACCGCGGCGCTTCGACTACGAGGGGGGGTTCAGCGTGAAAAGGGAGCCGCAGACCGGCTTGCCGGAGTACTCGACCCACTTGGTGCCCTTCAGTTGCTCGAAGTAGACGCAAATGGACTTCGGGAAGAGCTTGGTGCTCCCGGCGTGGGCGAAGCTGAACGACGTCGGCAGCAGCCCCCCGTCGTTGTAGCTCGTCACCTTGTGCAGGGCCTTGATGACGCCGGCCGACGTCGGGTTGGATCCGGCCAGCTTCAGGCCGTAGACGGCCAGTTGGGCAGAGATGGCCGAGCCGAGCAACCCGAAGTCGGGCACCCCGCCGTGGTAGGCCGGGTCGTACTTCTTGAGCGTCTTGAGGAGGGCCGAGGCGGCGGCGTTGGGCGGGCTGAAGTTGACCGCCGCCTGCACGTAGTCGCCGTTGAACTCCGGCGCCGCATTGGCCGCCTGGGCGGCCGCGTCGTACCCGGTGAAGAAGAGCCCCTTGACCGACGACAGGCCCGCCTGCTTCAAGGCGTTGGCCAGTGCCAGGTCCGAGTCCGCCACGAAGGAGCCGGCCACCGCACCGCAGTTCGACGACTTGATGCTCAGTGCGTCGGCGGTGAAGTCGGTGCTGCCGAAGGGCACCGTGTTGTCCGTGTAGCAGGTCTTGATGCCGAACCTAGACGCCGACGCCTCGGCCTCGACGATCGAGTTGGTCGAGGACGGCGAGATCCCGTAGCCCAAGCCACCGAAGCTCGTCACCCCGAGGTCTTTCAGGAACTGCCCGTAGATGCCGTAGGCGTAGTCGGTCCCATTGACCTCCGAGGTCGGCTCTGACCAGGTGAACATGTTGGTGTAGGGCGCCTCGATCCACTCGGGGCCGTCAAAGCCGCTGCCCACCACCGGGATCCCCGCCTTCTGGAGGAAGGGGGCGCCGCTGAACCCGAAGGCCGAGTAGTCGATGACGATCTTGGCGCCGGCGCTCACCAGCTCCTGGGCGTCGGTGGCGTCGGTGGTCAGACTCGACGTGTCGTCCTTCACGATCAGCTTCAACGGGTGCCCGTCGATGCCGCCCGCTGCGTTCTGCTGGTCGATGATGGCCTGGGCGCCGCCCGCCCCATCGGTGAACGTCGACGAGGCGACGCCCGTCAGGTTCGAGATGTACCCGACGATGATCGTGCTCTTCTTGGCGGCGGCGCTGCTGGGCGTGGCGGTGGCCGCGACCAGCGACAGCGACAGCGCCCCCGCCAACAAAAGAGTGGTTCGGCCGCTAGTGAAAAGTCTGTGCACGCGACTCATCTCCCCCTATTAGTAGTGCTCGGGCCCTGGTCAGGGCGTTGTTCACGAAGCGCTGCAAATCGTACATCTAGTGCACGACTAGTGTCACATTTCGAGACGTCGGCCTGGTCGAAGGCGGGAGGGCTCGCTCGAGCCTCCGAGGTCGCCCGAATCTGGGATCGGAAGCCCTAGGCGAGCGACAGCGGCCTTGCGTGGTCATCGGCGGGCAGAGGCCCCTCGCTCGACGCGAACACCCGGCTCGCCACAAGCTCCGCCGTCCCCCACAGCGTGGTGGCGAATGCGGTATCGGTCGCGTCGCGACCGGTGGCGATGCGAACGAGCGCGGCTCGCGGCGCCAGCCTCGTCGGATCGAGTACCCGCCAACCGGCCGGCGTCAGGACCTCGACGACCGCGTGGAAATCCATGGGAGACAACCCGGGCGCGTACACGGAGGCCAGCCGTGCGGGCACGCCGAGGGCGCGACACAGGGTGATGGTGAGGTGGGCGAAATCGCGGCACACTCCCGTTCCGGCCAGCAACGTGTCGATCGCCGTGTCCAACGGCCCGCTGCTCCCCGTTGTATAGGCCAGCCGCTCGAAGACCCAGGACGCCACCCGCAGGGCGATGTCGTCGGGTGCGTCACCGACCGATCCGGCAAACTCCGCGGTCGCGAATCCGGCCAGTGCATCGGACGGGCAGTAGCGGCTCTGCCGCAACGCCACAACGGCATCCAAGCTCATTGGGGCGTTGCGGACCGGCTCCATCGAGGGTGACGGATGGGCGATGAGCACCGCGGCATAGGTGAAGAACAGCGGGCCGATCGGTGCTGATACGAGGTGGATTCGGCCTCCATGTTCGGCGGCGATCTCTTGTGTGGGGACGCAGGTCGGCTCGCCGCCATTGGTGATTTCGAAGCGCTCCTCAATTATGGATCCGGCTGACGTCGCGGGCGCTAGCTGGAACGCGATGAGCGCGGCCTCCAGGACCTCGAACGTCAGTTCACAGCCGACGTCACGACGCACACCGGTCTCCGACGTATCGATCAAGCTCCCAATGCCATGCGGCATCCGCCGCGTTCTCCGTCGTCGAGTTGCCCTCGATCGTCGCCCTCGTCGCGAGCCAGGACCGCGGCTCACGTCGGTGCAGACAACACCCAGCCATGGGCGGCCAGCGAACAAAGGTCAGACTAGCTGGGCCAACCCAGTCGCTGATTTCCGGAAGATAAACGTTCTGGCTCGGGTCCGTGGTCATCGAATTCACACCGAGGAAACCGTTCGACTGTGAAGATCGTCAGGTGATGGTCATCCTCGTCAGTCGGCGTTGAGGTCCGAAATCGACGCAGCGCCCAAGCCCAGCCTTTCGGGACTGGACGGACACGTCATCGTGTGCGGACTGAAGGGAGTCGGTCTTCGCGCGGTCGAGCAACTGCATCTGAGCGGCGTGTGCGTGGTGGTGATCGACGACGATCCAGACCTCCGCCTGGCGCGGATCGTGGAGGGATGGGGCGTCCCGCATCTCCACAGAAGCGCCCAGCTGGGTGACGGGCTCGCCGAAGCCGGTCTCGAACGGGCGCGGGCCGTCATCTGCGCCGAGACGAACGAGCTCGTCTCCCTGGAGATCGCCATGCGGGTCCGCGAGGCGCGACCCGACGTGCATCTGGTGGTACAGCTCGCCAATCCGTCGGTAGGCAAAGCCCTGGAACGAGTCATTCGACCGGGTTGCGTGCTCGATGTCGCCACGCTGGCCGCACCGTCGTTTGTCGAGGCCTGCCTGAGCCAACATTCTCACGAGATCGAACTCGGCGGTGAGCGGTTCGCGGTCGTGCAACTCACCGTGAGCGAGGCGTACGGGTACAACCGGACATTCCGGAGCCACTTCGGCAACCTGGCCCCCGTTGCTGTCATTCCGTCCGGAGGCGGCGAGATGGCGTGCTGTCCGGGCCGCGACTATCCGGTCGCTCCCGGAGACCGGGTCGCGGTCATCGGTACCGCCGATGAACTCGACCGAAGTGGTGTGGAAGTGGCCCGGGCCATCCACCCGGCCCGGATCAGGGTTGGGCTCTCGCTCCGCGTTCGACGACGACTCCGGGCCTTGGTGCGGTCGAACGCGAAGGGCCTTCTATTGACTCTGGGAGCCCTGGGCGCACTGCTCGCCCTTGCGACCATCGTCATCCGGCTCGCCTACGTTGACCCGACCAGCCACGACCACCTGGACCTGTTGACGTCCGTCTATTTCACGGTGGAAACGTTGGCCACCGTCGGGTTCGGCGACTACTCGTTCGGCGCGCAGAGCGCCTGGCTCCAGGGTTTTGGGATCGGGCTCATCGTCGTCGGCGTCACCCTCGTCACGACCGGCTTGGCCCTCTTCACGAACCTCCTCGTCAGCCGGCGAATCGAGCAGTCCCTCGGAAGACGACAGGTGCCGGGTATGGCCGGCCATGTAGTCGTGGTCGGTCTCGGCGCCGTCGGGATCCGCGTGGTCGAAGGTCTCTTGGCGGAGGGGCGCCGAGTCGTGGTCGTCGAGCGCGACGACGACAACCGCTATCTCGGTCGCGCCCGCGCGCTCGGGGTTCCGGTGGTGATCGCAGACGCCACCCAACGCCAGACCCACGCCGCCGTCAACCTGCAGGATGCCGTGGCCGTGGCGATCCTCACCAGCGCGGACCTGACCAACATCGAGACCGGATTGGCCGTCCGAGAGTCGCTCGGCGATCGGTGGGACGACGTACCGGTCGTGCTTCGCGTCTTCGACCGCGATCTGGCGCGCATGATGGAGCGGAGCTTCGGCTTTCACCACGTCCGCTCCACGTCGGCACTCGCCGCCCCGTGGTTCGTCAGTGCGGCCCTGGGCCTCAATCTCCTCGAGACCTTCTACGTCGATCAGCAGCCGTTCCTCGTCGGCAAGCTCTCCATCACCTCGGGCGGTGGGCTCGAAGGGCTGGCCATGCAGGACCTCTCGGCCCGGACTCGGGTTATCGCCCTCCAGCGTGAGAATGGACGAGAGTTGGAACATCCTCCGCGCCGCGGCACGCGCTTTTTGGGCGGGGATGAGGCGTATCTGTTGGGTCCCTACGACGAGCTTGTCGGGGTACTTCGGCGCGACCAGCTGACCAACGACGGTTGACGGGCGGTACGCCACACGCAGTTCCGTACGCCGCCAGGCTCAGGAGGTGCCGGCCTCGCGCGGGTCCCGTTACCCGAAAGTCACTCCAGGCCAGCCAGCCGAGACGAGCCGGCCAATATCGGCCGAACCAGCCCGGTGGCCCGCGCGGCGAACTCCGTCGCGAAGAACTCGCTCTCGCTCCGCTTCAGCGGCGCCTGCGCCGATGGCCTCCGCCCGCTCGGCCCTCCGCAGCATCAGCCATCCGCCCAGGGTCAGGCCGAGGAGCTCGAGATAGGCCGAAGCCCCGGCCAATGCGTCCTCCGGGGAGCGTTCGACGGTGACGAGGAGCCGGGCCGTGACGTCCTCGAGCACGCCCAGTGCGTCGGCCAGGCAGGCGCGGCTCTCGACGAGAGCAGCCGAGCCCAATGCGGGTTCGTGCACCGACCGAGCAATCATCGCCATCAGGTTCCGCATGGTCAGGCCACGATCCCCACGCAGCTTGCGCATCACGAGGTCGATGGCCTGAATCCCGTTGGTCCCTTCGTAGATGGAGGCGATCCGGACATCCCGAAGGCGTTGGGCCATCCCGCTCTCTTCGATGTAGCCCGCGCCGCCCAGGACCTGGACGCCCGCGGAGGCGACGGCGAAGCCCAGGTCGGTCGGCCACGCCTTCGCCACGGGCGTCAAGAGGTCGGTCATAGGCCTGCGCCTGCGCACGTTCCTCCGTTTCTCGGGCGGAGCGGGCGAGATCGCGGTAATGGGTCGCCAGGTACACCAACAGGCGGCCGGCCAGGGTCGACGTCCGCATGCACAAGAGCAGCCGGCGCACGTCGGGATGCTCGATGATGGGCGACCGAGCGGGAGGCACGGTGGCCGTCGCCCGGCCCTGCTCTCTCGATTCGGCGTAGCGACGGGCATGCTGGAAGGCCCGTTCGCCCACGCTCGGGCCCTGGATCCCGACGGCCAAGCGCGCGGCGTTCATCATGGTGAACATCGCGCGGATGCCGCCGTGCTCGTCGCCCAGCAGCTCCGCTTCCGCGTCGTCGTACGTCATCTCGCAGGTCGGGCTGCCGTGTATGCCGAGCTTGCTCTCCAATCGCTCGCAGCGCAGTGTGTTGCGCTCGCCGAGGTTTCCGTCGGCCGTCGACCCGGAACTTTGGCACCACGAAAATCGACAGGCCCCGAGTGCCGGCGGGGGCATCCGGCGTACGGGCGAGGACCAGGTGGACGATGTTCTCGGCGAGATCGTGCTCGCCCCAGGTGATGAAGATCTTGCTGCCCGCGATTCGCCAGCCGCCGTCGACGGTTGGCGTCGCCAGCGTCCTGATCTCGCCGAGGTCCGAGCCCGCCTCGGGCTCGGTCAGATTCATCGTCCCGGTCCATTCGCCGGTGATCAGCCGCGGGAGAAAGCGGGCCCGCTGTTCGGCCGAGCCCCAAGCCGTCAGGAGCTCGATCGCACCCTGCGTGAGCATCGGGTTGAGAGAGAGCGCAAGGTTGGCTGAGGCGAGCATCTCTTGGAGCGCCAATCCGACCGACGCCGGAAACCCCCCACCCCCGTGCTCCGACGGCGCGGCGACGGCTCCCCAACCGCCGGCCACGAACTGCCGGTAGGCCGCGACGAACGGCGCCGGCGTGCGCACCAGTCCCGTCTCCGGCTCCAGACGAGCCCCCTCGAGGTCACCGATCCGATCGGTAGGAACCACCACCTCGGCGGCAAACCTCCCGAACTCCTCGAGGACCGCTTGGACCATGGGCCGATCAACGTGGTCGAACGACGGCAGCTGCAGGACCTCGTCCAGACCGGCCACGTCGAGGGCCATGAGTATGTCGGCCACCGGCGGCCGGTACGCGAGGAACCCCAACGAGTCGGCGTGCTGACCGGCACCCGAGCGGACCGTCGATGGCCCGCTCACGGAGAGCCAGCTGCCGAGTGGACCATCGGTGCCTCGGGCTGAACCACCTCCCTCGCGGTCACTGCTCTCCTCTCAAAACGCGTGAACAACCGCTCGATTCATCGAGCGGGTGACTGCGCCGTCAACGCGAGCAGTCGCCGCCTGAAGGAGCTTATGGCCTGCAACTCCTGCCTCCCGGGGAGTCCGACTCGGTATCCGGCGGCGGCGCCCCGTTGGTCCGGCTACGCAGCCGACCATTCGATCATCGGTGGTCGGACGGACGCGCACAACGGGTGACCCTTGGGATCGGTCAGGCCGAGACGGCCGACAAGCACACCCGAGTCGACGGAGCACTCGAGCACTGGGGACGGAACCGCATCGAGCCGGAGCTTGGCCCGACGAAACATGGTGGCCGCACCGGCGTCGCCGACTGTGACCCACGAGAGGTAGATGAACCTCCCTCCGACCGGACCCTGGATGTACGGGCCCCTCCAGTCAACGCCGATCGGTGAACGGAGCGCGGTGCACTCGAGCGTCCACGTCGCCGACGGCTCATCACCGCGCACGAGACCAAGAAGCTCATCCCGCAGGTTCTTCCGCTGCACACCGACGTGGATGTTGTGATAGCCACCGGGAGCATCGGGACTCGGACCACAGGAGACTCCGGGAGCGCTGAGGCTTCGATCCTGATCTGCACTGGCCTCATCCTCGCGCCTCGTACTTCGGGATGTCTCCAGATCTCATGTCGACCCAGAGAAGTGCTCACCGCATGGCCGTAGCCACCACTTGCGGGGGTCGCCTGCATCGATGCCCGGACTTGGGTCCGCCCGCCGGGACGAGTTCGATGTTGCCCGCGACGACGATCGGTGGCCCGTCACTCCCGACGTGGCCCGCCGGTGCACCGGGAGCGCCGCCCTGCGTGTGCGCGCTGACCGGGTCGTTCCCCGTCATTGGCGGTCAGACGGATTGCCTCCCGCAAGCCGTCCGGGACAGGATGGCGGATGCCCGGCGCGCTGCCGTCAGTCATCGACGGCCTCGAAGTGAGCGAGGCGCAGGAGGGCCTGGTCGTCTTCGATCCGACGAGCGATCTGATCCACTACCTCAACTCGACCGCGGCAATCGTCTTTACGCTGTGCGACGGGTCGCACAGCGCTTCGGAGATCGCCAACGTCGTCTCTGGGGTGTTCGGGCTCGACGAACCCCCGATGGACGAGGTCGCAATCTGCCTCAAGGATCTTCGCGGCATGGGCCTGCTGCGGTAGCGGGGCGAGCCTCGGTGGCGAACGTGGGGACGGTTCGCCAGGTCGGCGGCACGATATCGTCCTGACGGTCGTTCGGAGGCTCCATCGCCCGTCCGAACCAGCGGCTCGGTGCGTAGACCTCTCCTCCGGGATTCAAGAACGCCCCCCACCAGCTGAACGTGCTGTTCGCAATCACGTTCACGTCGCAGCCCGTCATGAGGCACAGCGACGTGCAGCGGTCGAAGTCGGCGAACTCCGCGTCTTCGAGGTCGAGCGCGGAGCGACACCAGGGAATGTCGTCGGAGAACACGACATAGGTGACGTCCTCGCCGATCGCTTCGACCACGCGCTGGTAATAGCCGTCCTTCGCCAGGTCACCCCAGTCAGCTGCAGGCTCTGGAATGACATAGTCACCTCGTCGCACGTGCAGGGAGACGAGAGGTCGCCGATGCCGGCGACGGTACGCGAAGAGGATCGCCTCGCTGCGGGCCCGATAGGCGTGCCTGAATCGGAGGAACCGTCTGAGCGACGCCTCGCAGTCTTCGAGATATCGGTAGGACTGAAAGTACCCGTGGAAGCTCGTGGCGTCCGGCTGCTCGAAGACGCGCGGGTCGTAGTTGCACGACCCGTTCACCTCTTCGAAGCGGTGCGTGCATGCGGGACCGGTGGCGGGGACGTCAAGGTCGAAGCAGTCCCACAGGGCGTCGCCGTTGTGTGGAAGGTAGAAGTCGTACCCATGTCGCTGCCGGACGGCGAAGAGCAGACCGACCTGGAAGAGCTGGTTCCCCAGCTGGCCCCAGCGCTCACCGAAGGTCCCGTTGGTGATCATTACCCAGCGCGGGCGCCGAATCGGAACACCTCAGGGGATCACCCGGGCGGACCGTAGCCGTTCAATCCGCTCGAGCAACGCGTGATTCTCGGCGTTGTCTGCGAGGCCGCGCAGCAGCGCGCCCTCCGCCTTCTTGGTGAAGAAGTCGCCGAAGGCGAGGTACGCCTCAGGCCCGGCCCCGGCAACCGCCATGGCGCGTTCGAGCTGGCGGCGCGCGTCCGCCGACTGGTCCGACGGCCTCATAGGCCCGGGCAAGCCACACACGCAGTTCGGCGCTCGTCGGGTGCAGCTCGACCGCGCGCCCGAGGCAGTCGACGGCCTCCTTGTACTGCTCTTTGGCGAAGTGGATCTTGCCCAACGCCGCCCGTACCTGCCACACCACGTCGTCGGGGTCGCCGGCCGCCTGCCACGTATCGCCCACGCAGGCCAGTGCGCGCCGGTAGGCCCGGAGCGCCGCCTTCAGGCGACCGACACCTAAGAGCGCCGCGCCCAGCGTGCACCAGCCAGGCGCCCAGTCCGGGGCCAACTTGGTGACGGCCTTCGCCCAACCTCAGAGCCTCAGCCCTTCGCCCCTGGGCCGCCATCGACCCCGACAGGGCCGCGAGGGCGGGTGGTCCCCACACCGCACCCGGCGGCGCGAGCTCGATCGCCCGTCGGAGAGCCGTCTCGGCTTCGCCATGCAACCCGAGGGGCGCGAGCGCGATTGCGAGGTTGTAGAGATGGAACGGCTCGTTCGGCGCCTCCCGCACGGAGCGTTGGAGAGCCGGTAGCTGGCGGCGGGCCCGGGCAACGGGGTCGTAGCGGTCGCTGTGGCGATCGTGCTGGTGGAGGACGACCCGGGACGGGACGAGCCGGAAACCCAAGTCGGATCGCTGCGGGAGAAGCTGCTCCGCGACCCGGCCCACGTAGCGCAGATCCGGGTGGAGGGGGAAGAGCGCTGCCGTCCGCTGCTCGATGGACGACACGGCGCCGTCCAGACCGAACTGGTGGAGCTCGCGCGCCGTGTAGGCCACGAACTGGTCCCGCTTCACGAGGTTGCGCACGAGGTCGACACTCTCGGGATCGAGGGTGTGGGTGGCGTCCAGCATGAGAACCCACCCGCCGCTGGCCCGATCGAGAGCGTCGTTGCGGACCGTCGCCATGTCGTCGCCCGATTGGGCCTCGACCACCACCGTCGTCTCGGCGATGCCCCGCAGGCTCGCCAGGCACCGCGGCAACGACGGCGCGCCAGCTGGGTCCACCACGACGCATGCGGTGATGCGCCGAGCGTCCTTGGTCGGCCGTCGACGAATCGGTGGGGACACGGCTTGATCGCGCCGCGACAGACTCGCGGGGAAAACGTGGACCGGATGCCGGTCGATCGCGCTCGATCCGCTCACGCACCGCGGCAACCAACAACTCGGGTCGGCAGCTGACAAGCACATCTGCCCGCGCCCGCCGTCCAGTCGCGGCAGCCTCGGAGCGATGCTCATACACCCGTCGCATCGCGCCCCGCAGCTCGCTCACCCGCGGCTGCGCCCACCGCTGCCCATGAAACGGGGATTGCGACAGAGCATCCACCAGCTTGTAGCCGACGAGGTAGGAATTGTCGTCGTTCATGAACTCAAGGTTCCCGCTCCACCGAGTCGCGATCGTCGGTAGCCCCATCGCCATGGCTTCCATGTACGGCCGACCCCAACCCTCTCCGTGCGACGCCAACACGAACGCATCGGCCGCCCGATACAGGCGCGGAACGTCGGTCGATTCGAGCGGCTGATCGAACACGATGATGCGGGGTCCCTTTTTGAGGTCGAGCTTCAGCTGGCCCCGCACGAACGACTCGACCTCTTGACGACAGTCGGTGCCGGTCGGGGCCAGTGCGGTATCCGTCTTCAGGAGCAACGTCACATCGTCGTGGCCGCCGAACTCCTCGAACCAAGCCCGCAGCAGGACGTCCCAGGCCTTCCGAGGAATCCACGAGAACATGGAGAGGAATACGAAGCCCTCCGCCCCCTCGACGGGCATCGGGTCTACGCCGGGCTGGAACAACTCGGCATCGAAGGTCTCGGGAACCTTGTGCAGCTTCGACGCGTCAACGCCAGCATTGGCGAACGTCCGGAGATTGTGCTCGGAAGGCACCCACACCTCGTCCATGAGGTTGCACCGGTCCCGCCACTCCGGTGGCAGCCCGTCCGTCTCGAACATCGTCCGACCGATGCTGCGCAGCGCGGCTGGGTGGCGCTTGAACCGGTCGGCACCGATGTGGGCCACGTGGACGAAGTCGTCGGGCAGATCGCGCTCCATGAGTGCACCGAGGCGTTCCGCCGTGGTCACCGGCATCGGAGTCCCCCCTCGTTCCCACCCGACGGGGTTGGCAGCCACGTACAGACCGGCGTCGTCGAGCGCCTCGACCGCGACAATCGCCTCTTCGGTGTAGCCACCCTGCTCGAGGAAGTGACTGGTCCACGCGATTGCGGGCAATCCGCCCACACTCGAACTCGCCGGTCTCGGCAAGCGCCACGAGCGATTCCACTGTCGATGAACGTCGCGCCCGTCGGCGACACACGCGAACCCATCGGAGCGGAGCACCGTTGGGGACCACCGAGCGGCGAACTCCCGCGCGGATCGCCGGAAGTCGCCGCGGGTCCCTGGGACAGAGCGCAGGGTCGAGCGCAAGACAGCGGCCGGGGCGTAGACACTCGGCAGGCCCCGAGTCCGCAGCCGCATACAGAAGTCGGCGTCCGTGAGGTCCTCGCCAAGCGTCTCATCGAAACCTCCGACTTCGATGAACCGGGCCCGAGCCGTGACCATGCCGTCCGCGGCGACGGCGGGCATGATGCGAGGGCGGTTCACCGGGGCCGCCGCGGCGACCATGCCCTGGTAGAGGCGGTAGGGGATCCGGTCGGGACCGACGACGAGTCCGGCGTGCTCGATCGTTCCGTCCTGGGCGATGACCTTGCTGCCGACGGCGCCCGTGTCGGGCCGGCTTCGAAACGCCTGGACGGCGAGATCGAGCCAGCCCGCGAGCGGCACGGAGTCGGCAGACGCGAATACCAGCAGCTCTCCCGTCGCCGCACGCGCACCCGCGTTCCACCGGGCGGCAAGGCTCGCTTCCGGAGCAACCAGGACCGATGTTGCGTCAGCGGTCAACATTGCCGGCAGCGCCTGCACGACGACAAGCTCATAGGCCACCTGCGGCTGGGTGTCGCGCAGCGCGTCAGCGAAACGCTGCGGATCCGAGCCGGCGAGAGCGACGACGACGATCGAGCACTCCGCTGACCTGGCCTCGCTGCGGGGTACCGCCGCGAACACGATCTCCTCGGCGGTCAGCTCCTCGGCGACGTCCGCCCGAACGTGCTTGAGGAGGAAGTCCTCGGACTCGACCACTGACCCGCTCCCGTCGGGCCGCAGTACCACCGGGTTGAGCCAACCGTCTCGCACGAGGCGCATCCACCGGGCATCGAGGCCTGCAGTCGAGAGCTCGTCGAGGAGCTCGCGGCGCGTGCAGCCACCCGCCGAAGGCGCGTCGGGAGGTGCACCATCCGAGACGACAGCGGCGATGACCAGCTCGATGCGCCGCCGGTTCCGAGCGGCGGGCGCCGTGCCAACGATGACGCCACCTGGACGAACGAGGCCGGCCGCGATCCGAAGAGTCTCCCGCGACTCATGCCCGGTCATCCCGAGCATCGCCGCATCGAACGGCCCGTCCTCAGCGATCTCTTTTGACGCGAGAACGCTCGGATCGAGACAGTCGACACGCACGAGCGTGCTCCCCGGTAACTCGATCGGGATATCTCCCAGGACCAGCACACGAGAGGCGTCGGCAGGCAGCAGCGCTTCGAGATCCACCCGGATCGAGCGCCCGCGATGCTGCCGGAGGGTGTGATTGTGGGAGAGCCAGTTGCGCTTGGCCGATGTCGGCGCGTCGTCCTCCAGCGCCATACGCTCGTAGCGGGCGTCGTCGAAGATCTGCTCGTCGAGCGACTTCTCATGAATGATGCCGATCTGCTCGAAGTGTTCGACGTTCTCCGACACGGCCGTCGCCCCGCCGTGCGGGCCGGGGTCGAACCGAACCCGGCTCTTTCTCACCAGGCGGAAGTGCAGGATGGTGCCGGTCTCGGCGCCGCCGACGAAGTTGACCTTCCGGATCCAATAGCCGTCGGCATCCCGCTCAACCAAATTGGGCAACTCGGCCTTGAGGACGTCGGACATTCGCTCGTCGGCATCGAGGATCAGGATCCAGTCGCCCGATGATCGGGATGCCGCGAGCTCCCGTGACGGTTCGGCGTGCCCGTGATGCACATCTCGGATGTAGACGTCCGCGAGTCGCTGCGCGATGGCGGGCGTGTCGTCGGTCGACATCTGATCGACGACGACGATCTCATCGACGTAGTCGCGCGCGTCCGACAGACACTCTTCGAGCCGCTCTTCCTCGTTGAAGACGACGACGTTGAGCGAGATCCTGGTCAGAGGGGCATTTTATCGTCAACGTTACGAACCCCGGCAAGGGTGCTGCTACCGGGCCGCAACCGTGCAACGGGGAGTCGTTCCCCCGGCAGGGATTCGACGCCGAGTCAGAGAAATGTGGTCATCCGATGGCCGTTGTCGACACAGGCGTGGATGCAACGAGCAGGACGGCGCTGCGGTGCCGGCGTCTTGTCACATTTGTCGCCATCCCGTCAGTGCTATTGACCGTCGGGGCGTGGACACGTCCGCTCACCCGGTCGGTGGCCGACCGCGCCTGGGCAAGGGATGGGCCTTGTTCGGCATTCGGCCGGCGTCGTCGAGTGCCCGGCGCAACAGCATCTCGATGTGGGCGTTCAAGCTGCGGAACTCGTCGCCGGCCCAGCGGGTGAGCGCGTCGTGGACGGCCGGGTCAATTCGCAGCAGTACCTGCTTGCGGTCGCTCACCGACTACGAGTAGAGCGTCCCGGTGTTGACGACCGGTGCCGCCGGCTGGTCGCCGCAAAGGACGACCATCAGGTTGCTGACCATCGCCGCCTTGCGTTCCTCGTCGAGGTCGACGATGCCCCGCTCACTCAGTCGATCAAGCGCCAGTTCAACCATCCCGACTGCTCCGTCGACGATCCGAGAGCGGGCGGCGACGACGGCGCTGGCTTGCTGGCGACGCAGCATGGCCTGGGCGATCTCAGGCGCGTAGGCCAGATGACTGATGCGGACCTCGACAACCTCGACCCCGGCGATGACGACTCGTTCTGCCATCTCCGCGGCGAGCTCGCCGGCGACGATGTCGGTCGAGCCACGTAGGGAGACGCCCTGGTCTCCCGGCTCGTCGTAGGGATGCGTGGTCGCAACGTGGCGGAGCGCTGATTCGGCCTGGACGCGAACGAAGGTGAGGTAGTCGTCGACTGCGTACAGGGCACGTGCGGTATCGGCAACCTGCCAGACGACGATGGCAGCGATCTCGACGGGATTGCCTTCGGCGTCGTTGACCTTCAGATGGTTCGTCTCGAAGTTCCTGACCCGAATGCTGATGCTTTTGCGGTCGCTCAGGGGCAGGATCCACCCCAGGCCGGTGCGACGCACGGTGCCGACGTAGCTGCCGAAGAACCGAACGACCTTGGTGTGGCCGGGCTGCACGATCACCAATGAGCCGGCGATGATCACGGCCACCAGGATCGGCGCCACCATGACGGCCTTGACTGACGTGTGGGCGATCAGGACGCATCCGCCGATGCAGACGGCGAGGAGCAAGACGCCGAACCAGCCGTTGATCGACCACGCTTCCCGCTCCTGGATCTCGACACGGGTCCCCGAGTGCCCCACCGGGGTCGCCTCCGGGCTGCTGTACGGCTGGACGGACTGGCTCATGATTCCTCCCGAAGGATCGCCTCGTTGTAAATCGATATCAAAGTGATATCACATTTACTAGACTCACACAAGGGGACCAGACGAGGTGCGCTCACGCCTTGGCTCGGCACGCCCGATGCTTCAAGTGTGCGCAATGCGCGCCGCACCTCGTCGTCAAGCCGAACCTCACGAAGACGTGGTCTGACTCTGGGAGGACGAGATGCCCGGGGGGCCTGAGCCCCCGCGCTCACTCCGAGAATTCGAACAGCAAGCCAACGTTGTCCTCGGGCGCGATGGCTAGAGCACCAGGGGCGTCCCCAGGGTGAAGCGTGACGCCTCGTTCGGCGAAGTAGCGCTCTGCCTGCGCCAGATCGCGGACGGCGAAGACCGTGGAACGGATGCCGTCACCGTACCGGGCAAGGAACCGCTCGATAGCGCCCGCTCCGACCGGGCTGATCAACTCGGCCACGGTGTCGGCCAGGGTGAGGCCGACCGCGCGAGCTGCGACCGCGGGACGAGCTTCCTCGTAGATGACGGTCCCCCCAAGGAAGTCCTTGAAGAACTCGGTGGCGGACTCCAGGTCCGAGACAACGACGCTGTAGCGCTTGAGTCCCGTGAAACCCAATGGATGTTCGTCGCGCCAGTAGGCAGCCGGCTTCAGCGGCTCGACGTACGGGACGGGCGACGGATCATCATGGAAGCTGCGACCGAAGAACTCCCACGCGACGCCGAATGCCTCGGCGGGATGGACGTGAATGGCGACGCCCAACTCCCGTATCACCCGCATGCCTCTGGCCAGGACCTCAGTCCGGGCCTCATCTGCGTCGGGCACCTGGTACTCGATGCCGACGTAGTGGGGTCCGAGTCGGGCATTCAAGAGGTACTCGGTTGGGGCAAAGACCTCGAACATCACGCCACCGATGGTGATAAGGCACGCATGCCAATGGTCCCCCGGAAGATCGAGGTTGAACTGGGCTCCGAAGAGGTCGCGGAGGTGGTCGACGCTCTTCTCGAAGTCCTCCACCATCGCATTGATGTGGTTCATGTGCAGGCAATCGAGGGTTTTCGGCATTGATTCAGCCTCCTCAGCGCATAGTGGGCAGTGCTCGCTCGAAATTCGCAGGACTCGAGGTCCCATGCAGGATACCGATCTCGGATTCTGAGCGCCGCCGGGCCGTCAACTCTCGGACCAAACACGAATGGACCAACTCGGTCAGCGGACGACTCTCAGCTGCGAGTTGTCGATCGATGACCGCCCCGAACGCGCCATCGGCTACCAGAAACGGGTCAGGAAAGCGTCGCAGCGACGTCGTATCCGGTGTGTCGAAGCTGACTCAGAGGGAAGCCTGCAGCTGGCACGCGCCCGACGCGGGGAGCTGGCCAGGACGCTCCGGGTGCAGCAGGAGACTGAGGAGCTCGACCCCGTCGACAACTCGGGGCCCGGGTCGAGAGAAGTAGGCGTTGGCATCAACGGCGTAGATCTGGCCAAGGTCGGCTGCCTCGGGACGGTGGAGAAACGATTCAGCCTGTGCGACCGCGCCGTCGAGATCGAAGCCACAGGGCATGAAGACCGTGATGTCGATCACTTCGTTCGCGATCTCCTCCCAGGTGAGTCGGCGGGACCGATCCCCACCGGTCGCGAGCACCGGTCGACCTCCGGCTGCCTCGACCATGTCGGGAACCCAGTGTCCAGCATTGAATGGCGGATCGGGCCATTCGAGAACCAGGACCCGAGGTCGACCGCGTCCGTGTACAAGACTGCGGACCGCGTCCACCCTTGTCCACAGTTCGGTCATCAGTGCGTCTGCACGAGCTTGCGTTCCCGTGGCCGCTCCGACGATGCCGATGCACTCGATCACCTCGTCGAGGCGTGCCGGGTCCAGGGACAGCACCTCGGATTGGCAACCGATCACTGCGAGCGCCTCTTCGACTGCCCCTGACGGAACAGCGCACACCCGGCAGAGGTCCTGGGCCAAGATGAGGTCGGGATCGATAGCCCGGATCCGTGCATCGTCCAGCGTGTAGATCGACTCTCCGGCCGCTATCTGGGCACTGACGGCGGCGTCGATCTCCTGCGCGTTGAGAGAGCCGTCGGTCGGCAAGACCGACCCTGACACCACCGGCACCGACGTCGCCCCCGACGGGTAGTCGCACTCGAAGCTGACCCCGCAGAGCTGGTCGCCGAGACCCAGCGCGAACACGATCTCGGTCGCTGACGGCAGGAGCGAGACAATTTTCACCGTCCCATTATCCCGCGCCAGGACGACCGGCCCGGAGCTGTTCTTCTGGGGGATACGGGCAGTGTCGACACCCGCTCCCGCAGCATTCACCCCGAGCGCGCAGTGTCACCTCGGTCAGAACCGTGTAGCCGGTGTCGGGATCGACGTAAGCCTCTGCGCCGATGAGCATCGCCTGCTCATGTGCCGCACGCGCCGCGGCAGGAATGGATTGGGCGGCACGCCGCTCACCAGAGTCCACCGTGTTACGCCGTTCGCTGCCCGTGCGGCGTCACCTGGATGCCGTTCGACGGGTGGAGATCTGTGCCCACGTCCCCGCTGAGCTGGAACACGAACTCAGGGTGGCCTCTCGTGGCGGGTGCCCCGCGGTGGTTCTGGAGCGGCTCCTCCCGTCTGATCTCGGCGAGCTCACACCCGCCTCCAACGGAGCGCTGGACTTCGTCAACGGCCATCATCACGATCCATCGGCCGGCAAGCCGAACGCGGCCGGGTGCAGCCAGCGCGCGATCGCCACTACGGCGGTGCTGTTGCGCGGGCCCGGCGTGACCTCGTCATAGCTGAGTGGCAGGAAGCACCGGTTCTTCACGGCCGTCAGGTTCTCGGTGATCGGACTGGTCTCCAGGAACTTCTCTTTTGCCGCGGCGGTCGGCGTGCCGTAGTCGTTGATGATGATGCATTGGGGATCGGCGGCCACCACCTGCTCCCAGGACACGGACGTCCAGCTCTGCTTGAGGCTGGCGAAGATGTTGGTCCCGCCGCCCAGGCTGATGAGGGCGTTGGGCATGGCCAACCCGGGCCCGGTGAAGGGGGCCGACGTGCCGCTGTCGTAGTCGAAGACCGTGACCGGGGTGAGGCCGGCGACCTTGGCCTGCACCGAGGCGACCTGGGCCTTCATCTGGGCGATCACCTGGTTGGCTCGCTTCTCCACTCCGAAGATCTTGCCCAGGTTGGTGAGGTCCTGGTAGGTGTCGTCGATGGAGACCGTCTGCTTGGACGCCTGGACGTGGGCACAGGATTCCGTGAGTGCCAGGGTCTTGATCCCGAACTTGGCCAGGCCGGTCGGCGTGAGACGGGTTCCGACCTGGAGCCCGTAGTTCCATCCGGCGAAGAGGAAGTCGGGATGGAGACCCACCAGCTTCTCCAGGGTGAAGTAGTCACTGGAGACGTCCCGCACCTTGTGGAATCCGGCCAGATACTGGGTGGGGATGGGCTTGCCCTCCGGTCCGTCGCCCTCGACCCCGAAGTCCCCCACCATGTGGGACTCGAGCCCCAGGGCCAGCATGTCCTCGGTGGTGTTGATGTCGTTGGAGACCGCCCGGGTGGGAGCCTTGGTATAGGTGACCGGCACCCCGCAACTGGTCACCGTCACCGGGTACGTGGACGCGGCCGCGGCGGCGTGGTCGGGGAACCCCGACGCCCGATGAACGCCCCAGCTGGTGACCAAGATGACTCCGGCGAGCGCGCCAGCCGGACAGCCGCGCCGACGGGATCGGATCGGGGACATAGACGACACAGGGTTTCCTTTCAACTATTGGATCTGGGGTCAGCTATTTGGATCTAGGGCGGGTCGGACGTCGTCGACAGACTCTCGGGCGGATCGCCGCGGGATGAGGTGCGGCGTCCCGGTCCTCGGGATGCTCGATCACCAGGACGTCGGCGCCATAGGCGTGGCGCACCATCTCGGCGGTGATCACCGCCCTCGGCGGGCCGCTCGTGACGATCACGTCCGTCGGCGAGGAGGCAGACGGAGTCGCAGAACAGCGCGGCCAGGCTGAGGTCGTGCAGCGCCGCCAGGACCGTCATGTCGAACCCGGCCACCAGCTCCAAGACTTCGAGCTGGTAGCGGATGTCGAGGTGGTTGGTCGGCTCGTCGAGGATCAGGTGGTCGGCCCCCTGGGCGATGGCCCGGGCGATCAGGACTCGCTGCTTCTCCCCTCCCGACAGCGTGTTGAAGCTGCGATGGCTCAGGTCCTCGCAGCCGACCCGCTCGATGGCCTCGGCCACGATGGCTCGGTCGGTGTCGTCGTCTCGGTCGAAGGCCCGCTTGTGCGGGGTGCGGCCGATCATGACCATCTCAAAGACGGTGAAGTCGAACTCGACGGTCGACTCCTGGGCGACCACGGCGATCCGTCGCGCGGCATCCTTGGGCCGCATCGAGAGGAGATCCACCCCGTCGAGCAGCACCTGGCCGGCGACCGGGCGATGGACCCGGTAGATGGCCTTCAAGATGGTGGACTTCCCGCTGCCGTTGGGTCCGAGCAGGCCGACGAATCGTCCGTCGGGCACGATGATGTCGACGTCGCTCACGATGCGTCGGCCGCGCGATGTCCACCGACAGGCCCGACCAGCTCAAGGCTCATTGGGTGGCCCCGTAGAGGTAGGGGCGGCGGCGGATGAGCACGATCAGCGTCGGGGCGCCGATGAATGCGGTGATGACTCCGATCGGCATCTCCTGGGGGGCGACGATGGTCCGCGCCAGCAGATCGCCGAGCACCATGAACGACGGCCCCGAACACGACGCCCACCGGCAACACGCGGCGGTGATCCGAGCCGACCATCAAGCCGGACGATGTGAGGGACGACCAGCCCGACGAACCCGATCACTCCGCTCACCGCCACCGCCACCCCCGCCATGAGCGAGGTCACGATGAAGAGATTTCGTGCGGAGTCGGTGCACATCGACGCCAAGGGAAGCGGCCGGTTCGGCCCCCATGGCAAAGGCGTTCAGGGGTCGACCCTGCGCGAGCAGGTAGCCCGATGGCCACGCCAGGGCAATGGCCGGGATCGGCAGTTGCGTCCAGTTGGCGTTACCGAAGGAGCCGAGCAGCCAGAACAGCACGGATTGGGTGGCCTGGGGGTTGCCTCGGAAGATCAAGAAGCTGGTCACCGACTCGAAGAGTGCCGAGAGCACGACCCCGACCAGGATGAGCTGGGTCGGGGCGAGCTGGCGGCGGGTACGAGAGACCAGGAACACCGCCGTCATGGCGGCCAGCGCGCCGAGCACGCTCCCCACGGAGACCGCCCAGATGCCAAGCGAGGCGAACGCCCCGAAGAGCAGCACCGCGGTCGCCCCGACGCTCGCCCCCGAGGAGATCCCGAGGAGGAACGGATCGGCCAGGGCATTGCGCACCAGGACCTGCACCACCGTGCCCGCGGTCGTGAGGGCGGCCCCGACGACCGCGGCGAGCAGCACCCGGGGCAGGCGAATCTGCCAGACGATCGCGTCGGCCACGGTGTTCCTCGGATGGCCGGCCAGGTGGTCCACGATGACCTGCCAAACGGCCCGGGGGCTCAACGACACCGACCCGATGCCGATCCCGAGGGTCATGGTGATGAGGAGCAGCACTGTGCAGGCGACGAGCACGACCCACAGGGGCAAGCGGTCGCGCCGCCGGCCGGCCGGGCGAGGGGTGGCGCTCCCGGCACCCGACGGATCGCGTCGGCCGGAATGGCCTGGGTACGGGCCCGTTGGCGCAGGCCCCGGAGGTGCGGCGGCCGGCGCGGGTACCTCCTGATCACCTCGCCGCACCGTCATCCTCCGAGAACCAGGAGGAAGCGGGGTTAGTAGCGAGCCGTGCGGGCCTCGTACGAACCGCCCTTCCTCCGAGGGCCATTTCGTCGCTGCAGCACAGGCGTCCGGGCTCGCCCCCGAAGGGGACCACCGTTGCGGGACAGCGCCGGGTTCTCACCGGACTTCGCTGGGAACTGCACGGCCTCGGTCATCGACCGGGGCGGTGTCACCGTACGCGATGCGCGCTGACGTCGTCAAACCTGAGCGGATGAGCAGCTATCGAACTATCTATGGCAGAATTGAAGCCATGCACCTGGTCCCCGTGGAGCGTCGGACCCGCCGGATCCTCGAAGAGGAGCGGGTGTGCAAAGCGATCGACGCCGTCGGGGAACCCGCCAACGTCGCCGCCTGGGCAAGCCGGTTCGCCCAATTGGGAGACCCCAGCCGACTGGCTCTCCTGCTCTCGATCGCACAGGCGGGTCCAATCAGCGTGACGGACCTTGCTGTCGCAACGGACATGAACGACACGACGGTGTCGCAGGCGTTGCGCCTCTTGCGGGCGTCGGGAACGGTGGTCGCCCGCCGCGACGGCCGGATCATTCGCTACGAGTTAGTCGACGAGCAGATTGCCCGGCTGTTGAAGCATGTCAACCGGACTCAAGTGCCCCGTCACCGAGCCATTCCCTGAATCGGGCATCCCAGTCTGGGGATCCAGGGGCCGGGGGTCGAGGGGCCGCTGCGCGCACCGGTTGTCCCCCTTGCCGATGACAGCGCCGGCTGTCATCGGGATCCTCGGGGCTTGGTAGGTCGTCGCTTACGGGAAGTTGCCACGAACGGATTGTGGCTGTGTCGACTCGGCGCATCGATCCGCTCGGCCGCGGGACGGGGCTTGTGGCACCATCGAGCGCATGTCTCCGTTCGGTTTTGGCAAGAAGGACCGGCTCAAGCAGCCGGAACTGAAGAATCCCGTCTCGGCACAGGCGCTCGTCGTCCGGGGAGACCCGGGATATTCCGCCATGAGCTGGTGGAGCGCGAGCATCCGGCTGCAGGTCACCGTCCCCGGACTGGCTCCGGCGATCGTCGAGCACCAGTGCAATGTCGTCCGCGAAAAGACGCCCGTGGCCGGTTCAGTGCTTCCGGTCGAGGTCGAGCGCGATGACCCGACACAGGTGCGCATCCGCTGGGAAGCGGTCCCCACGATCGAGCAGCGGATAGCGGACCGGGATTCGCTGATCTTCGATCCCGAAGTCGCATGGGGCGCCGTCCTGGACGCCGACCCCACCCGGTCCGACCAGAAACCCTCGTGGGGGAACGGGGCACTCCCCGGATGGCCCCCGAGCGACGTCCTTCCCCACGGACGCAAGGCGGGAACCGCGCTCGTGATCGCGCACTCATGGAATCCCGGAGGAAACGTCTCCGGCGGTTTCGCGCCGCCGAACGCCGGGCGTTACAGCTTCGGCGGCACGATAGAGACGGGCCTGCACACCTACCTGGGCTGGCTGCTGCTCTGCGTGAACCCCTACGACGGCGGTCGCTACGGGCTCCAGCTCGAGACGAAGATCAGGCGCGACCGGTTCGGACCGGTGTTGCCGGTGGCGATCGACCCGGCGCGGCCCGGAGACATCGAGATCGAGTGGGACAGCGCCCCCGCCGCCCCGCCCCCACCCTCGGCCGGGACGCAGGTGGCGGACGCGATCGTTCACGGCGGACAGGTGATAGCGCCCGGCTCGGCCGCAGCGGCGGAGGTGTTCTCGCAAGTCGAGAACCCGAACATCAGCCCCCTCGGCAACAAGCTGCTCAAGCGGATGTCCGCCAAGGGGGCGATGGTCGTGGTGTCCGGCTCGGCGCAGACGGACGCGCCCGCCGGTCGGTCGGCGGCCCTGGGCCAACTGCAGGAGCTGAGAGACCGCGGCGTCCTCTCCGCCGAGGAGTACGAAGCCGGGGTCGCCAAGCTCCCGCCGGCGTAAGCCGTCACCGGCCGTGCGGGCCAGGGTATGGACCTCGGCCGCGCTACGTCGGTCAACCCGGTCGCACCGGGGGATGCCGGCCACTTCGTGCAGGCTGCTTAGAGTTCCCGTGCGTTCGTCAGCAGCGATCCGATGCCGAGACTGCCCTCCGCGGCATCGGACGTCGGAGGCCGCCCGGCGGCACGGGCCAAGGGATTGAGCTCCGGCGGCCCGATCCGGGTCAGCGTGTTGTGATCGATATGGCTGAAGGGTTCGTCCCGGCCGGGAATCTGCAGCACCCCCTCCTCCTCGTAGGACCAGGTCCCGTCCTCATTGATCGTCACGTGAATCCAGTAGCTGAGCGTCCGGAAGGCCTCGTCCAAGAATGGATTGGACAAGATGCCGTGCACCTCGGAGCCCACCGTCGCGGTGAGCGTGAAGTCGGTGGCGTCGGCAGCGGCGGGACCGGACGCCAAAAGCACCTGGGCCCTAGGAATGCCGAGGGTGAGCGTTACTGCTTGGGCAGCTGGTTCCCAGAGCCAATAGCCCACCTGGTCGTGGAAGGTCTCCGATTCGGCGGGCTTGGTGATGTGGGTGTGGTACCTCAGGCCATAGAAGAGCTGGGGGCCATTTGTCTGGCGATCGATCGGGTGAGCCTCGTAGTGCTCGACGAAACTGTTCTCTTCGGTCCCCTCCGAGACGGGGTGCTGGTCGGAGCCCTTGGTCCCCTCCCAGATGCCAGCCATCGGGCGCAGCGGTCCCAGATTTGCCAACGTGTCTGGATCGCCCGCAGGCTCGGTATAGATGTCGGGTCCGTAGTTGGTCATCGATTCTCCGGTTGGTCCACGCAGCGATGTAATGGTGCCACGGGGCTTCTTCCCATCACATCCCGGAGCGATGCGCCCAGCGCAGCGACCACGGACTCGTCCGAGTCGACGCCCAGGTTCAAGACGTGCGCCACGACCGGATCGGCGACCGACGCGTGCCGGCGCTACGATCTCGTAACCACGAGCGACCAGCTCGAGGGCAGTTGCCCTCCCATTTCCGCTCGAACACCCCAGTCACGATTGCGCGCATGCCCGCCTTAGGGCACGTGTAGCCCCGCCGGGGAACGCTGTCCACCGGCCAGGCGCGGGATTCAATGAGCGGAACCGGTCATGTGGTCAGGGGCAGCCGCAGCTTGGAGCGGTCCACCGTGGCTGAGGACCGACACGACCTCATGGAGCACCTCTCCTCGTCTCCAGCTATGACAACACCTTCTGGTTGAACGTGGCCGACTCGCCGGTCGCGTAGTTGTCGTCACCGGAGTACACGGCCTGCACCGGGACCTTGTACTTGGCACCGGTGGATGTGAGCATGCCGGCCGCTATCTGGCACGTCGCGGTGGTGCCGCTGAGCGTCTGAGTATCCCCGCCCGTGCACGAGATCGTGGTCGACCCCGGACCCAACGGTGCACCGACGAGACATCGCAGATTCTCGGAACCACCGAAGGTCGCACCTATGACTTCGTGAGTGATTTGACCTAAGTCCCCATGGCCGTGACGGCCACCCATGATGGATGAAATGCTGGCGCCGGCTGTCGGGTGTCGTCGCCGAACTCGCTTGCACCGTGTGTGCGCCCTAAGTCTGGCGTGGGGATTCTCGGGGACCACTGATTGTTGCTACGAGCACGGATTCCAGCATCCGCTTCACCCCGATCCCTCGCCCGGCGGCCTCCGAGAGCACAGGAGGTGCGCCATGAAACAGATCAGAGATCGCGTCGCCGGGCTCGACGTCCATCGCGACACGGTCGTGGCCTGTCGCAGGATTGCGAGTCCCGGTGGCTTGGTGGAGGTGAGCAAGGCAACCTTCTCCACCACGGCCAAGGGCCTGGGGGAGCTGGCAGCCTGGCTCGGCGAAGCGGAGCCCTCGACCGTGGTCATGGAGGCGACCGGGGTCTACTGGAAGCCGGTGTACTACGCCCTCGAAGGGCTCTTCGAGGAGCTGTGGCTCTGCAATGCCCAGCACGTGAAGAACGTGCCGGGGCGAAAGACAGACCTCTCCGACGCCGAGTGGCTGGCCGACGTGGCCGCCCACGGCATGGTGCGGCCATCATTCGTCCCGCCACCGCAGATCCGAGAGCTGCGCGAGATCACCCGCTATCGCAAGACCCAGGTCGATGCCCGCGGCAAGGAGATTCAGCGCCTCGAGAAGGTGCTCCAAGACGCCGGCATCAAGCTGACCTCGGTGGCGTCGGCGGTGTGGTCGAAGTCCTCACGCCTCATGATCGAAGCGATGATCGAAGGCGAACGGGACCCCAAGGTGCTGGCCCAGATGGCCAAGTCCCGCCTCCGGGGCAAGATCCCCGCCCTCGAAGAGGCCTTCTCGGGTCATTTCGGTGCTCATCACGCCGTGGTCTGTCGGGCCATCATCGACCACATCGACTTCTTGGACACGACCATCGCCACGCTCACGGCCGACATCACCGAGCGCGTCGCTCCTTTTGAGGGGGCGGTCACCATCTTGTGCTCGATCACCGGGGTGTCGAGAACCACGGCCGAGGTGCTGATCGCCGAAATGGGTGTCGACATGACCCGGTTCCCGACTGCGGGCCACCTCTGCGCCTGGGCGGGCGTCGCCCCGGCCTCCAACGAGTCGGCCGGCAAGCACCGCCCAGCGGGCACCCGCCACGGCTCGACCTGGATCCAGCGGGCGCTCATCGAGGCAGCTCGGGGCGCCGCTCGTTCCAAGGGCAGCTACTTCTCGGCCCAGTACTCGCGTCTGGCCCGGCGCCGGGGTCCCAACAAGGCGGCGGTGGCCGTGGCCCATTCCATCTTGGAGACGGCCTGGCATCTGCTGAGCAACGGCGAGCTCTTCGTCGACCCCGGTGCGTCCTACTTCGAGCGTCGACACGATCCGGCCCGCGAGGCGAAGCGGCTCCAGCACCGAATCGAGTCCCTTGGCTACACCGTGACGCTCACAGAGAACGCCGCATAGCTCCCTTTTTCCACCTCAACCCAGCTCTGTGTGGACCAACACCTCGTCCCGCGCGCCCATGCCCCATAAAGGGGTGGGGCATTACATTCCAGCCGGTTAAGTGGTCAAAGAAAGGCAGGGTGCTCGTGAGCGGACAATGTTCAAACTCGGACACTGTTGGCCCTATTGAACGTCTCGATGCTGCTCTGCGGCCGAGTTGAGTGTCCCGCTGCGGGAAGGCCCGATACAGACGAACGCCGACTCGGTGTTTCGTCCTCGGGGCACCGGAGAGACGGGGGCTCGGCCGGATTAACCGCCGGGGTTGATCGGCGGCCAGTCGGCGGGCCACCAGTCTCCCTGTGGGTCGGTCGTTTGCCCGACCTCGATGATGTAGCCGTCGGGATCTCGGATGTAGCAACGGATCTCGTACTGGTGCTGTTTCGGCGGGGTCAGGAACTGCGCGCCCCGGGCGGTCCATTCGGCGTACACGGCGTGGATGTCTGCGACCCGGATGTTGAGGAAGCTGCTGACCCGGTCGGGGTCGCGTGGCGTCTCAAGGGTGACCGTGGGTTTGTCGTCGGTGGGCCCTCCGCCGACATTGATGATGATGAAGCTGTTGGCGAGCGCGATATTGGTCGGCTCTGGGCCGAAGACCACCGTGCCGCCGAGTACCTCGGTATAGAAGCGCCGGGAGCGCTCGACGTCATCGGAGACGATGAAGTGGGTCACGACCATTCGGTGTGCGGGCTGCGTGGTTTCGGCCACTGCCACCTCCACTCGGTAGGGCTCCTGCCCCGCGTTAGGACGGGGTCTCAATCCTCAGTAAACCAGGTTGGTTCGTCGAGGGGAAAGGGCGAGTCGGGGGCGGGTTCGTTCGGCGGCGGTTGTGAGGTGAGCAGACAACGCGAACCACGACCGGCCCCCGGTGTCCAGGCGATCCTCGATCTGGCGCCGCCGCTGATCGCGTCCTGAGGAGCCGGGCGTGCGATCCGGCAACCGTCACCTAGCGGTGCCTTGGGGCTGCCCTGTAGGGAGATAGCGCCAGCGGATCAGCTCGGGCCCGCCAGGATCGTGTCGCTCTCTTCAGCGGTCATGGGAGGCCCGAATGGCCTGAGGTCATGGGACGCAGCGATGCGCGCCAGTTCGTCCATCGGCGGGAACGTTGGGTTGCTCGGCACGACACGCGCCGTCGCTGGGGTGCCGAGGTCGCGGATGAGGTCACGGAAGCTGGCGTTGTCGTGTACGAGCAGGATCCGCGCCTCGCGCTCACCCACCACTCGGAACGTGTGCGGCACGCCGCGGGGCATTGAGACCCAGTACCCGGCTCCGACGACCAGCTCGTCGTCGCCACAGCGCACGACCATCTGGCCCTCAAGGATGTACCAGGTGTCGTCGAGGTCGTCGTGGACGTGCAGCGGCGGCGCCGAGCCCAGCGGCAGGATCATCTCGAGAACGACGGTGTCCATATCGGGTGCGCAACGATGCTCAACGACCAAGGTGTCGAGGAACCACCACGCCTGCGTCTGTTCGCTCCCGGGGGAGTCAACAACTGCTGTCGGCACTTCAACCTCCAAGTTAGAGAGCTGTCCGGATCGATAGTCAGGTCTCCTTACGAGATTCGATCGTATGGTAACCTTACGACTGTGTCAAGCGATTCCTTCGACCACCCGAGCGGCGAGCGAAGCCCGTACGTCGGCGCCATGTTGGGTGTCGTTTGGCAGTGGGTCCGTGATCAGCTGTACGCGGGCGTCGTTGCGGCGGGATTCGACGATCTGAACACCGCGCACGTCGGGCTCTGGCGCTACCCGGGCCTCGAGGGACAACGTCCCAGCCAGCTTGCGGACCGAAGGGGGATCACCAAGCAGTCGGTCAACGACTTGCTCGGGCACCTGGAGGGACACGGGTACCTGTTGCGCGTGCCCGATTCGACCGACGGAAGGGCACGCGTGATCCGACTTACTTCAAAGGGACGGCGGCTGGAGCAGACTATCTACGACGAGGTGGGGGCAGCCCAGCTGCGGATCGCAGAGATCCTGGGGCCGCGGCGCTTCGCCCAGCTACACAACTCCCTCGCGTTGCTGACCGAACAGCTGCGAGAGGGCTTGCTGGCCGTCCCGTAGCGCTGCCGGATCAGCGACTTCTTGCCTCGAACATCCGCCGCCAGCCTCACCAACATCGCGTTCCCATTGCAGATCGCGGCCCGCGAGCTGGCTCGGATCCTCGCTCGAGACGCCCGGGTGCTGCTGTTGTCGGACTGTGTCCACAACGCCGGGCCCGATCCGCGCCTGGCCGCCGTGGGCCTGCCTCGTGTGGACGTGCTGCTCGATACCTCCGGAGAGCAGGACGGAGATCTGGGGCGCGACATTGCTCGACTCGGGCACGGTCGCCTTGCTCGGGTGAAGGGCCACCGAGACGTCGCCGCGGCCCTTTCCGACCGCTTCAGTCGGCAGTCTCAGCCCGTCGCTTGTGCCCTTCCGCTTCAAGTTTGATTGCCCGTTTGGCCGACTTCTCCGTGAGCAGTTCGAGCAAACGACCAACGAGACCCTTCTGTTCCACCGTGAGCTTGAGGTTGACGGTCCCGTCGTCCCCCGAGCTGACATAGTGGCCGGCAACAAGCGTCAGTCCAGGCCGCTTTGTCTCCCAGACGAACGAGCGAGCAGGCGTCAGTTCCGTGACGGTCCAGGTCATGGTCCCCGATCTTGGGCTGTTTGATGCGTGCCTGGCTATCGATGCCGAAGCCGCCGCTGTCGATCCGGGTGACCGAAGTCATCGAGGGCGTCCACTGGGGCCAGTCTTCGACATTTACCAATGCCGCCCACACTCGCTCTTCGGAAGCATTGATGCCGATCACAACCTCGAAGCCCATTTCGACCTCCTGCACACGGATTAGCAATGACTTCCAAGCTCTTACCAGTCGAGACGTGTGACGCTAAGAATCCCGATCGGGCTCGGCGGGGCACATTCGGGCCCCGACACCGACTTCTAATTACCGCGAGCGGAGTATCCGCTCATTTCCCGAAGGGCCGTCAATGGTTCGAGGGTCCGAACTCTCTTATCGGGTCAGTGGAGGTGAGCGGACTCGAACCGCCGACTTCTACGTTGCGAACGTAGCGCTCTACCAGCTGAGCTACACCCCCTGGTGGGGGACCACGTTAGCTTCGACGAATCGGACCGAAGACCCGCGGCTCTTTGGCGGCTGCTTTGGTATTGGACACCGCTCGGTCGTCGGCTTGACCAGGAGCGCGGGTCCTGGTCGCAGGGGCGTTCGTGTGCCTGCGCGCCGACGACCCTCTCCTGTCGAGGGCCGCTCGCTGGTCGTTCAGCCGCTGTCGACCGAGAGCTGAGCAGCGACCGCCGGCGGTGCCGGCGAGGTCTCGGTTGACTCCGAGGCGATCGGAGCGGTCGGCGTTGTCGTCACGTTGGTGCACGCCCGAGCGCCGTTCCAGTTCTGTACAGCCGTGGCGGCGGCGGCCCCCGTCAAGGGCTGGGGCAGATCGTCAACGATGACCGCAGGACGCCACGTCGCGCTGTCGATATGCCGACCCGTCGCCGTGATCACGAGTGACCCGCTCTCGTTCTCGGGGGGCGAGTTGTCGTAGAACGCGAAGTTCCCGAGTCCGTAGTCGACGTACGCCGATCCGAGGTAGCCACCCCCGAGGAGCACATGGGCGTGGGTGCCCACGACGATGTCGGCGCCCGCCGCCACGAGGACTTGGGCGAGTGGCTCCTGGAGTGGGTTCGGACAGTCGTCGAGCTCTGTTCCCCAATGCAGGTAGACAATGACGGTGTCAGCCGTGCGCCGCGCCGACTCCACCGCCGCGACCAGTGCGTTGACGTCGTAGGCGGACGCCAAGCCAGGCTGGTCGGCGGTGGCCGTCCAGGCGGTCTGCAGGTCCGAGTCGATGACCTGGGTCGCTGCGATGATGACGATCTTCTCCCCGTTGATGGTGACCCGGTAGGGAGTGAAGGCGTCGTTCACATTCTGGCCGATGCCGAGGATCGGGTAACCGGTCTGGGCCTTGGCTGCCAAGGCATCCTGTAGTCCGGCGGGCCCGCAGTCCTCACCGTGGTTGTTGGCCTCGGTGATGAGGGTCACTCCTGCGCCTTGGAAGGCTTGCACCGCGGTGGATGGGGCGTAGAAGACGTACTGCTTGGGCTGGGCGTCCGGGCACGTGCCATCCGTCAGCGCCGACTCGAAGTTCGCCATGGACAGGTTCGCACCGCCCAAGAGCGCGGGCACCGTCGGGCCGAGGGCCGTCGACGGGTCCGCCGCCAGTCGGTCGCCGAGATTGGTTCCTGCCGGAAAGTGGACATCGCCGCCGAACGCGAAGGTCACGGGCCTGCCGTCGCCGTCCCAATCGGGGCTGAGGCGAGGGTTGACCGGCGGGGGCGCGGGTTGGTGCTTGGCCCGGTGTTGCGGGAGCACCACGGGACGGCCCTTGCTGCCGTTCGTGATCCACAGGGCGAGGAGGAGTGCCACCACCAGGAGTCCCGCGATCCAGATCCGCCGGTTTCTCCGCACCCGGCGGGAGGTGAGGGCCGGCGCGCGCCGGGTTGGGTCCAAACGCGCCGGGCGACGCCGCTCTGGATGCGGGCCCGGGCGCGCCGGGCCTGCACCTTCCCTGGTGGGGCGTGTCAGGAGATCGACGCTTGGCGTAGGCGACCAGCCTGCCATCGGCGGCTCGGCGGTGGCGAACGCGGCAATCACACCGCCGGCTCGGCCGGGGCACTGGTGCTCGCGCGGCACGACTTCTTCTCCGACGGCCTCGCCGGCGGGCCGTTGCCGCCTCGGTCAATGGACCGTCGCTGTTGATCGAGGGGGCCCCATCAGGCCCACCTTGGATCCAAGCGGAGATCCAGCGGGTGCTGCCCGATCGCGGGCACCGTCTACATGTTGGGGTGGGGACCTGGCCCTCGGCCCCGCCGTCGACTCCACCCTGGCCAATCTCGGCTACACCGTGGTGCGCGAGGCCGGCAGCCGCCGTCTGACAGGCACTCGACGAGGCGGATGGGCCGAGCGCCACGCGGGCGGGAGCCAGCCCCGATTCAGCTGGCCTTGACGACCCGCCTGAGCTCGGGTCCGTCATCGCCCTCGTCGGATGCGTCATCGGACAACCGATGCAACGGCCCCACGTGGGACACCTCAAGCTCTCGGAGCCGTTCACTGCCGGATGCCTCGGAGAAGAGGTCGCTCGCCCGTGTCCGCTCCGCCCGAACGGTGACCGTGTACAGCGCGAGGGCGACGAACACGATGAGGAGGAACCCGGCGGCGGCAGTCGCGATCAGGGCGCGGCGCAGGGACGGCACGATCCCGAGGAGGCCGCTGAGCACGATGGTCGACACCAAGACGCCGAGGATGTCACGCCGGCGCCGCGCCGCCTTCGTCCGACGTTCGCCACGCCCCTCGTGGATCTGTGGCTGCCACAATCCAAGGTCGGGCACGTCAATCGTCTCGGGCTGCGGCAGGGTGCCGAGGCTGGGGCCGTCGAGCATCCGAACGGCCGGCGTACCGACATCGTCGATATGACCAGCCGTCCTCGGGAAGTCGCGGGCGACGACTCGCACCGTTGCCGCGCCTTGCTCGAGCGGATTGGTATCGAAGGCGTTCGCCGCGGATTCCGGCTCTGCGGTCTCGAGGAGCACGAGGGAGGACCGCACGGGAGCGAGCGGTGCTCGTTGCTCGAAGCCGACGGCCGCGGGAAGGCGCCTCGGCAGCCGCTCCAGTCGGTTGGCCGGCGCGATGAGCTTCGGACCGGTGCGCTCCAGGAGGTGCAGTCGGTCGTGGAAGTGATCGATCGAACCCGAAGACCGTCGATCGGAGATCTTAGAGAGGACGCCGGGAGCCAGGACCGCTATCCACAGCATCGCCACCAGGATCAGTAGGATCACGCAGTCGCTCCCCTCCCTGGGGAAAACGCTACTGACGTGCTTCTTTCCGGTGGTGGATGGTGACGCGCCGGTGGCCTCAGCCCGCGGCCGACCCCGATCGATCGCTGGCGCGGCTCCACCAGCGGCCGGCTTCGTGGCCGATCGTCACCTCGACCCCGAAGCATTCGGAGACCGCCTTGGACTCCAGCACGTCGCCGATCGGCCCGGCGGCGAGGAACCGCCCGTCCCGCAGCAACGCCGCGTGGGTCATGCCGGGCGGGATCTCCTCGGCGTGGTGGGTGACGAGCACAAGCGGCGGTGTGCCCGGGTCCCCGACGAGCGACGCCAGGCTGGCCAGCAGGCGTTCGCGCGCTGCCCATGTCGAGCCCGGCCGCCGGCTCGTCGAGCAGCAGCAGCTCCGGCCGGCTCATGAGGGCGCGGGCCAGGAGCACGTGCTGGCGTTCACCCTCCGAGATCACGCCGAACTGGCGGTCGCCGATCCCCCCCACGCCCCCCACGCCGGCATCCGCCAGCAACCGATCGGCCTGCGCCCAGTCGGCTTGGTCGTAGCGGTGCCACCACGTCTCGAGCGCGCCGAACCGGCCGCTCGCCACCACCTCGCGCACCGTCTGGGTGGCCCGGAGCTGGCGGATCACCGATCCGCTGACGAGCGCGACCCTCGGGCGCAGCGTCCGCAGGTCCACCCTTCCCAACCGGTGTCCGAGGATCTCCACCTCACCACCCGTCGGCCACAGCCGGGCGCCCACGACCTGGAGCAGCGTGGTCTTCCCCGAGCCGTTCGGCCCGAGGACCACCCAACGGTCCGGGGACCGGACCTCCCAGTCCAGGTCATCGAGCAGGGCGCAGCCGTCTCGGATGACCGACAGCCCGTGCACTCGCAGCGCCGGGACCGGCGGCTCCGGTTCCCCCGACGCACTCATGCGGGCGAGCACGAGGAAGCGGTCTGGCGATCCACCCGGCCCCGGGCACCGGGACGACCGAGCGTCGCCCTACTCCCCCAAACGGCGCTCGAGCCGGCCGAGCAGCCCCGAGCAACACTGCTGCCAGGTGCGCTCGCCAGCCAGCCACAGCCACAGCTCGCGCCGGTAGGCGGCGGCGATGACCCCGAAGGAGGTGCGGTCGACGCCGACGCTGGCCAGCACCCGCCAGCGTTCCCAGAACCAGCCGGCGATGCCGCAGTCGCCATCGACGATGTCGACCAGCTCCCGGCCGCCGAGCGCCGCCTCATACCACGCGCGCCTTCTCGGCGATCGGCTCGCTCGGGACGTGGAGCCGGGGACGCTCGGCGCTCACCGCGGGACAAGGACCGCGTGGCGGTCGGTGTCCGCGTACTGGCGAACGTGGTCCTCGTAGTCGATGAAGAGCGGCGCGTCCGGGTCGAGGGGGCGCGCCAGCGCCTTGAGGGCGATGCGCTTGTCGAGGTTGTCGAGGCGCACGAGCGCCGCCGGGTCGTCGAGGCTGCGCACGTCGAGCTTGGTCCGCGCCTTTTGGAAGGCCAGCTGGCCCCGCTCGGTCCGCACCAGAACGCTCGTCCAGCCGTCCATGGATCCGACGCTGCCGACGGAGAGGTCGGCGCTGCGGCCGAGGAAGTCGGCGCACTCGTCACACCCCTTGAGCGCCGTGCCGTGGAAGGCCTTCACCGGCTCGTCGACGGCCAGGCTCCCGTCGCGGTACTCGACGATCATGCGCCCCCGGATCACGTCGACCTTGCTCACGCGGTCGAGGTCGACGCGGCGCCGGTCCCGCAGCTCGCGCAGGATCAGCCCCTCGTAGTCGAAGCTCTTGGTGCACATGAGGGCGATGGTGAGCACGACCGCGTCGATCCGGTGAGCGCCGGTCGCCCAGCGCCGGGCCTGCATGGCGCGGATGCCCTGGATCTCGCACGGGGTGCCGACCACGGCGAGCCGCGGGCTTGGCCGGCAGCGCGTACTTGGAGAGGTCGAGCGCCCCCAGGGCCATCGTCTGGTTGTAGAAGCTGCCGGCCGCGTCGACGATCTCCTGCGGCCGTGGTGGCGACGGTGGCGATCCCCTTCCAGGGCTCGTCGGGATCGCTGCTCGGCTTGGACACGAGCGCGCCGTGGATCTCGCCCGCCGCCAGCAGCGCCAAGAGCAGCGCCGTCACGGCCCCCCCGTCCTGGCCGTCTTCGACGCGCGACGACGCCCGAACGGCGTACTGCTCGAGGATCGCGCCGAGGCCGTCGCCGGGCGGACCGCCCGTGATCTTGAAGTAGGGGTCGGACGAGTCCGAGCGCTCGGTCACCGCGGCGCCGTTCTCCTCCGTGCCGACCACTTCGACCGGGGAACTGGACGGCGGCCACAGGGCCTCGTAGCGGAGCCCGCCGCGCGGGCAGAAGTCCCAGCAGAGCGAGCAGCCGGTGCACATCTTGACGAGCTCGGGCAGCCCGCTGTCCTCGTTCACCCCGATCGAGTTGGAGGGGCAGGCGGCGACGCAGGTGCCGCACTGGATGCAGCGGTCGGCGTCGATGACGGCGGCCGCCAGCTCCCAGAACCAGACCTTGCCCGGCGGCTCGTCGATGCCGTTCATCTCCTCGCGGAGCCGGTAGGCCTTCACGACCGCCCCGCCAGCTCGTTCGCCAGCTCCTCGTTGGGCACCCGGCGGGCCCAGGTGTGGAACGGCTCGTCGGCCCGGCGCTCCCGCTGGTAGCGCCCGAGCACGCGGACGAGCGCCTGGGGCACCTCACTCACGGGCATGGCGCCGATCACCCAGTCGATGAACGCGGCGTCGGGGCCGAGCGACCCGCCGAGGCCGATGTCGACCGCCTCTTCGATGTGCTCGCCGACGTGGGCGACGTCGCCGCGGAACCCGATGTCGGCGATCTGGGGCTGGGCGCACGAGGCGGAGCACCCCGAGAAGTGCATGCGGATCACGCCGGCGTCCTCGCCCCGGACCGATCGCGCCCCCGGACCGCCCCGCGCGTCAGCGTCACGGGCACGGCCTGGGCCTCGCCCGACCCGTTGGCGGCCGCCTGCGCCTCGGCCAGCCGGGCGTCGAGGAACCGGGCCCAGCTTCACGCCGCGCTCCTTGGTCTCGACGATGGCGAAACGGCAGAACTCCGAGCCCGTGCAGGCCATGACGCCCCGCTCGAAGGGGCCGGGGAACGGCGAGTACTTCTGCAAGAGGGCCTCGGCCAGCAGGTCGTCGATGCGCGCCTCGGGCACCCCGGTCAGGATGAAGTTCTGGTCGGTGCCGATCCGCACGGTGCCGTCGCCGTAGGTCTCGGCCAGGCGGGCCAGCTCGACCAGCTCGATGCCGCGCATGCGGCCCACCGGCACCGAGCAGCCCAGATAGAACAGTCCCGGCTCGCGCTGGGCGTGCACGCCCACGTGGTCGCCGCGGAACCGCCGGGTGAGGTCCTCGCCGGCCGGCGCCAGCTCGAAGCGCACCCGCTCGGCCAACGCGGCGCGGAAGCCCTCGGGCCCGAGCTCTTGGACCAGGTAGCGCATGCGGGCCTGGCCCCGGTTCTCCCGGTTGCCGAGCTCCCCGAAGAGTCTGCGCGATCGCCCGGGTCAGCTCGACCGCCTGGGCGGGGCGCGACGAACACGTCGATGTCCGACGCCATCCGCTCGCCATCGGACAGCCCGCCGCCGACCAGCACGTTGAACCCGACCGCGCCGTCGTCGGTCCGCGCCGGCCACAGGCCGATGTCGTTGATCTCGACGCCGGGCGCAGTCCTCGAGGCAGCCGGTGACGGCGATCTTGAACTTCCGCGGCAGGTTGGCGTACTCGCGGTTGCCGGTGAAGAAGTCGGAGATCTCCCTCGCCACCGGGTAGGCGTCGAACACCTCGTCGGCGTCGACACCGGCCACCGGGCACGCCGTGACGTTGCGCGCCGAGTCCCCGCAGGCCTGCACCGTGGTGATGCCCACGTCCCACAGGCGGTGCCCAGATCCGCGGCACGTCCTCGATGCGGATCCAGTGGATCTGGATGTCCTGGCGGGTCGTGAGTCGGCGTAGCGGTTCCCGAAGACCGGGCTGTCCTGGGGACCCTCGGCGAAGGCGTCGGCCACGACGCCGATCTCGCGGACCTGGGGTGCGGTCATGCTGGCCGCCGGGGACCTTGATCCGCATCATGAAGGCGTCGCCGCCCTGGCGTTGGGGGTAGAGCCCGACCCACTTGAGCCGCTCGGTCTCGCCGGCCACCTTGGCGATGGCGCCCGGACCCTCGACCGAGTACTTGGCGATCACCGCGTCGGCCACCTCGAGCGGGTGGCGGGCCAGCTTCCACCGCTCGACCTCGCTCAGTTCCCCGACGGTCCGGTAGGGGTGGACGAAGGACATCGCGCGGTCGCTGCCGCGGAAGCGGACGCCGTAGGGGTTGTCGAGGTCGCGGGGCATCAGGTGTGCAGCCCGCACTCGGTCTTGTCGCTGTCGGACCAGCGGCCGGCCCGCGGGTCCTCACCCGGCGCCACCGGCCGGGTGGTCGGCGCGCAGCCGATCGACAGGTAGCCCTGGCTGATGAGCGGGTGCTCGGGCAGCTCGTGGTCCGCCACGTAGCTGGCGATGTCGTCGTCGGTCCAGGTGGCCAGCGGGTTGACCTTCACCAGACCGAAAGAGTCGTCCCACTCGACGATCCGGGTGCCCGCGCGGGTCGGGGCGTCGACCCGCTTCAGGCCGGTCATCCAGGCCTGGCGGCCGACCAACGCCTGGCGCAGCGGCGCCACCTTGCGGAACTCGCAGCAGCGCTCGCCGCCGCAGGGAAAGGCGTCGGCCTCAGGACCGGGGTGGGTCACGGTCAGGTTGAGGCCGTAGCCGCTTCGTGACCTCGTCGACGAACTGCAGGGTCTCGGGGAAGTGGGCGCCCGTGTCGAAGAACACCACCTCGATGCCGGGGCTGGCCGCGTGCACCAGGTCGACGATCACGATGTCCTGGAACGAGCAGGCGAGGGCGATCGACCCGGCGAACCGGTCCAGGGCCCACGAGATCGCCTGACCGGCGGGCGCCAGCTCCAGGCGGGCGTTGGCCTCGTCGAGCTCTGCGAGCAGGGCCGCCGAGGGGGCCGTCTTCGTCGCCTCGCTCATATGCTGCCCTCTCTTCGAATGGCGCGGGCTCCCGGCCGAAAATGGTCCCACCCAAGCTAGGCGTCTCCCGGAACGATCGGCCGGTCAGGACCGGCACGGTCCCCAGGGGATCGGGGAGTGACTTGTCCGGTGGATGAACCCGGAGTATACATGACTAAACTAGTCATGTTTAGGGGCACCTCCTGCCTGCCGGGCAGCGGTTCCCCGATCGACAAGCCCATGAACCCGACCGACACCTTCATCCCGCCGACCACCCGGACTGCGCGCCTGCCGCTCGCCGGCAACGGCATGGCCCGGGCCTCCGAGCGCCGCGTCGACCACGGCGTCGACCACCTCGACCTGCTCGAATCTCATGCCATCTTCATCCTGCGCGAGGTGGCCGCCGAGTCGGAGCGTCCCGTCCTGATGTTCAGCGGCGGCAAGGACTCGGCCGTCCTGCTCCACCTGGCGGCGAAGGCCTTCCGGCCCGGCGGCTTCCCCTTCCCGCTGCTCCACGTGGACACCGGGCACAACTTCTCCGAGGTGCTGGAATTCCGCGACAAGCGGGTGGCCGAACTCGGCGAGCGCCTCATCGTCGCCTCCGTGCAGGACTCGATCGACAACGGCCGCGTCGCCGACCCCGGGGTCAACGCCTCACGCAACCGACTGCAGGCCATCACCCTCCTCGACGCCATCAACGAGCACGGGTTCGACGCGGCCATCGGTGGCGCCCGCCGCGACGAGGACAAGGCGCGGGCCAAGGAGCGGGTGCTCTCCTTCCGCGACGCCTTCGGCCAGTGGGACCCCAAGCGCCAGCGGCCCGAGCTGTGGCAGCTCTACCAGGGCCGGGTGCAGCCCGGGGAGCACGTCCGGGCCTTCCCCCTCTCGGACTGGACCGAGCTCGACATCTGGGCCTACATCGCCCGCGAGGAGATCGACCTGCCGTCGGTCTACTTCGCCCATACCCGCCCGGTCATCGAGCGCGACGGGATGCTGCTGGCGCTGAGCGAGTGGGTGCATCCCGGACCGACCGAGCAGGCCGAGACGACCAGCGTGCGCTTCCGCACCGTCGGCGACGCGACCTGCACGGGTGCCGTGCGCTCCGAGGCGGTCACGATCGACGAGATCATCGCCGAGATCGCCACCTCCCGGCTGTCCGAGCGGGGCGCGACCCGCGCCGACGACCGGTTCTCGGAGACGTCGATGGAGGACCGAAAGCGCGAGGGGTACTTCTAGGGCATGGATTCGGCCACCGGGCCGCCTCCCGCACCGGCGGCCAACGGTGCCCCCGCGGCGACTGACCTCCTGCGATTCGCAGCAATCGGATCCGTCGACGACGGCAAGTCGACGCTGATCGGACGCCTGCTCTTCGACACCCGCCAGCTCTTCGACGACCAGCTCGAAGCCGTGGCCCAGGCGTCGCGCCGGCGGGGCATCGACGACATGGACCTCTCGTTCATCACCGACGGTCTGCGCGCCGAGCGCGAGCAGGGCATCACGATCGACGTCGCCTACCGCTACGCGGCCACACCGCACCGCAAGTTCGTCATCGCCGACTGCCCCGGCCATGTCCAGTACACGCGCAACATGGCCACCGGCTGCTCGACGGCCGATCTCGCCCTCGTCGTCGTCGACGCGACCAGCGGACTGCGCGAGCAGACCCGGCGCCACACCTGCATCGCCGCCCTGCTCGGGGTCGATCAGCTCGTGGTCGTGGCCAACAAGATGGACCTCATCGACTGGGACCAGGATGCCTTCGACCGGGTCTCGGCCGAGATGGACCAGCTGGCCCGGCGCCTCGGTATCTCGTCGTGCACGGTCATCCCCATCTCGGCCCTGCGGGGCGACAACGTCGTGCGCCGCTCCGACGACGCCCCCTGGTATGGGGGGCCGACCGTCCTCGAGGCCCTGGAGTCCGCCCCGGCGGGCGGCTGGGCGTCGGCCCACGGCACCCACCGGGGCACGGGGGCTCGCCTCCCAATCCAGTGGATCCTGCGCCAACCGGGCGGCGGGCGCACCTACGCCGGCACGGTCGACGGCGGCCCGCTGCACCCCGGCGACGAGGTGGTGGTGCTCCCCCAGGGGCACCGCACGACCATCGATCGCATCGACACCTACGACGGCCCGCTCCACGAGGCGGCGGTGGGGCTGTCGATCTCGGTGCACCTGACCGACGACCTCGACGTCTCCCGGGGTGACCTGCTGGCGGCGGCAGACGAACCGGCCGAGGTCACGACCGAGCTCGAGGCCACCGTCTGCTGGTTCGGCGACCGCCCGCTGCGGGCGGGCAACCGCCTGCGGGTGAAGCACACCACCCGCGTCACCCCGGCCCGGGTCACCGAGGTCACGGCCCGCCTCGACGTGAACGAGCTGCGTCTCATCGCGGTGGACCAGCTCGTCGACAACGAGATCGGCGTCGTGCGGCTGCACACCGCCACGCCCCTTGCCGTCGACCCCTACCGCAAGAACCGCATCACCGGCAGCTTCGTGCTGGTCGACGAGGCGACGAACATCACCGTCGCCGCCGGCATGGTCGGCCCCCCCGAGCTGGCCGACATCTCAGAGCCCGCGCCGACCGGCTGAACCGCCGTGTCCTCCCCGGTGCCCATGTACCCGGTGGTGCTGCGCATCGAGGGGCGACCGTGCCTGGTGGTGGGCGGCGGACCCGTGGCGGCTCGCAAGGTGGCCGAGCTCGCCCGCTGTGGCGCCCTGATCACCGTCGTGGCGCCCGCCATCGATCGAGCCATCGAGGATCTGGCCAACGCCCATGAGGGCGGCACGGTCCAGGTGGAGCGCCGCCCCTACCGCGACGGGGAGGCCGCCGACTACCGCCTCGTGGTGACGGCCACCGGACTGCCCGCTGTCGATCGGACGGTGGCCGCGGACGCCGAGGCCGCGGGCGTCTGGGTCAACAGCGCCGACGACGCCGAGCACTGCACGTTCCTCCTCCCGTCGGTGCACCGGGACGGCTCGGTGTCGATCGCCGTGTCGACCGGCGGCGCCAGCCCGGCGTTGGCCACCTGGCTCCGGCGAGAGGTGGCCGAGACCCTCGGCGACAACCTGGGTGCGCTGGCCGAGCTACTGCGGGAGGCTCGGCACCGGCTCATGGCGGAGGGTCGGCCGACGACCTCGGTGGACTGGGCGTCGCTCTTGGACGGTCCGCTGCCAACGCTCGTGCGCGATGGCGACATCGAGGGGGCCCGCGTGCTCCTCGAAGAGACGGCCCGGCTCCGCCCGACCCTGTGACGAGCGAGCGAGGGGCTGGTCACCGCACACCGCTGCTTGCTCGAGTTATTGCTCGAGCGCCGTCCACAGTTCGTCAGCCAGCTGCTTGGTGGGGTGACGAGTAATCAGTCCCTCCTTGCCGAATGCACGGAGGACGACTTGACCGTCCCCGTCGCCCGCGGTGGTACCCACGTCGATGACGATGTGGGTCAGCCCGGTCTTACCGACGGGCACCGCCCAGCGCAGCACGTCCCTTGCCGGCATCTCCTGGGCCTTCGGCGCAGCAGACACCACCCGGGTGCGTATCTGCTCTTCGGTGAGCCCGAGGGGACCCGTTCGCTCCTCCACCAAGGTTTGAATCCGGCGCGCCCCTCGTTCGCCGCCCCGAGCGCCCCCGCGGCGGCCGCCCAGGAGCCCGGCACCGCCACCGCCGATCGCCCCGCCGACGCCGGCCGCAACCTGGCCCAGCTGGGCGTTTCGCTCGACCAGGTATTCCTCCACCTCGGCTGGAACACGGGGGTCCTGCGGCTTCGGCATGCCGAAATGATACCGACGAGACCGCTCGCCGGAAGACGCCGAACTCGGTTGGGCTGTCCGTGTACTCGAAGCGCCGACCCACCACGATTCGTCGGAGCAGGGGGACGCGAATCGGCCGTGATCGCTACGGCTGGGCCACCATGAGCACGGTGGCGGTCACCAGTACGACCACCAGCAGCACCGACATCGCGGCGACGGTCTGCGCGGGAGCCCGCAGGGTGGACGGAACGGGCGGATCGGCGGACCCGGCCAGGACGTTCTGGATCTGGCGCTCGGCCGGCCACAGGAACACCTCGGAGCAGAGGGCGGCGGCCGCCCAGAGGGCGAGACCGATCCCGACCCAGTCGTCGCCGAGGTCGAAGACCCCGCCCGAGGTGGCGAGCAGCGCGAAGCCGAAGATCGGCACGCCGTAGAGGGTGCGGCCCACCCAGTTGACCCCCGGGGCGAAGTAGCGGCGCAGCGTCGGCGGGAAGGGACTCCCGGTCGGCAGGGTGAGGATGCGCATGGCCTGCACGCCGCTCACCACGACGGCCCCCAAGGCGACGATCACGCAGGCCACGTGGGCCAGCAACAGCAGATCGAACCCGGCGCCGAGGCGGTGATGGTGCGTCTTTGCGTCGGCCAGAAGCAGGGCGCCGGTGATCACCGGGTCATTCTCGCTCGCCGGCGCGCGGGACTCGGGCGGCCCTTTCCGGCCGCTTGCCGCCCCGCAGGGTGCCTGGGCGCCGCTCGGCGCCAACTCCGCTTGCCGGAGCGATACCGTGGGACACGTGAAAGCAGTGGCAACGGTGCCAGCGAACCGATCAGCTCGGGTGCCCCGTCGAGGTCGGCAGTGAGCATGGACAGCGCTCACACCCAGCTGCGCCTCGACCCCCTCTCGGGCCGCTGGGTCGTCGTCTCGACCAATCGGGCCGAGCGCCCCTTCGCCTTCCCCCTGCCCGGCACCCCCGTGCTGGACGACGCGTCTCGACCCTGCCCGTTCTGCCCGGGCAACGAGGAGGCCACGGCACCGGCTCTTGAGACCTACGGGCCCTCGGGCCGCTGGCTCGTGCGGGTGGTGCCCAACCTCTACCCCGCGTTCGAGGGCGACGAGCCGTTCGTCGTGGCCAACCGGGGTCCGGTGTTCACCCAGGCCACGGCCGGGGGCATCCACGAGGTACTGATCCTGTCCCCCGAGCACGACACCTCCTGGGGGATGCTGTCCGACGAACAGGCGGGCCTCGTCATGGCGGCGCTGCGCGACCGCATCGAGGAGCACTCCCAACTCCCCCACCTTCGCTACAGCCAGGCCATCGTCAACTACGGACGCGAGGCCGGCGCCTCGCTCGCCCACCCGCACGGCCAGCTCCTCGGCATGTCCTTCGTCCCCCGGGAGCTCGCCGAGGAGCAGGCCCGCTTCGCCCGCTTCGCCGACAGCTGCCTGCTCTGCACCACCGTCGACGCGGAGGAAGGCGTCGGCCACCGCGTCGTCTACGCCGACGAGCGGGTCGTCGTGGTGTGCCCGTTCTGGAGCGCCATCCCCTACGAGATGCTGGTGATCCCGCGCGGCCACAGCCCGCACCTCTACACGAGCCCGACCGAGGACCTCGTGTCGGTGGGGAGGGCGCTGCGCACCTGCCTCTCCAACCTGCGCGAGCAGATCGGCGACGTCGCCTACAACATCGTCTTCCACTCCGCCCCCTACCGCGTGAACGCGCCCTTCCACTGGCACGCGCACGTCTGGCCGAAGGCCACGACGCGGGCCGGATTCGAACTCGGAACCGGCGTGGCCATCAACATCGTGCCGCCCGAAGCGGCCGCCGAAGAGCTGCGGGTCCGCGTCCCGACCGGCTAACAGGGTGCGCCAATAGACCAGCGCGTCGTGGCGACCCGTCTGACCGACGTTCGAACCACTCGCCTCGAGCTGCACCCGATCGGTGTCGCGGAGGGTGAACGCATCGTCGCTCGACGGGCTGGGCCGGCCGATGCGTGGCGGACGATCGAACCGTCTAGACCGAGCCGACTATTCGTTCATCCGCGAGGTGATGGCCGGATCGTCCAGCTTGGCCTGCTCGGTCGGCCAGTAAGCGGCCATGTGCTCATGGGTCGCGCGCCCGAAGCCGAGTGTGTCGGCCTCGTCGAGCTGGCCGAGCGGCGAAATCGTTGAACTCCGCGTCCACGTTCGGCCAGTCGAGCTCGCTGTTCGGGCCTTCGTAAAAGGCATCGAGGCTCGATGAAGATGAACGATGCCATGGTTCGCATTGGATGGTCCTCCTCGGTGAAGTGCCTTCGTCACGGGTCCTCGGCGAGCGCAGCAGCCAGAGAGTCAAGCAGGGATCGGGTCCCTTCCTCACGCTGAGCCGCTGTCTCGTTGCCATCGAGGTACACACCTTGCTCTGTGAGGACAAGCTGCGTTGCACCACCGGACTCGTGGAATTCCACGGTGGCCACGGTCACCGAGATACGGGTGTCGTTGGCAAACATCTCAGAGGTGGAGACGATTCGCTGGTCAACGACGATGTCGCGGAACTGGGCGGTGTACGTGTACACCGGCCCACCCGGAGGACCGCCGCGATTGACCTCGCGTCCTCCCACCTGGAAGTCGAGCTCGTATCCATTGCCAAGTGCGTCGACGGAGCCCGCGAACCAACGAGCTTTTCGTTTGGGGTCCGCCCAAGCTCGGAACACGGTGGCGACTGGAGAGTCGTAAGTTCGCTCGATGACGAAAGTGTCATGAGTGACGGTGGACATGGTCATGGGGTCTCCTCAGTCGTAGCGCCTTCTTCCATTAGGACGTCGCCCAGGCGATCGAGTCGGGACTCCCAGACGTGACGCCGGTCGGTAATCCACTGCTCGGCGGTGGTCATCGCCGCCGGCTCGATCCGGCACATCGCGCGTCCTCCCGACTTTCGCGGTCTTCACGACACCGCACGCCTCGAGCACCTGCACGTGCTGGACCACAGCCGCCAGGGACATAGACAGTGGACGCGCCAGCTCGCTTACAGAGGCGGGGCCCAAGGTGAGCCGTTCCACCATGGAGCCGATCGACGCGGCCAGAGCGTTGTTGCTGCTCCGGCGCCGGCGCCTCCGGGCGACCACCCGGCCGTCAGACGCGGTCGGCCTGCGCCGCCCGCAGGGCCGCCCGCTCGAGCTCGAAGACGGCCACGAGGTCGCGCACGACCTCGCGTTCGCTCGGGACGAGGCCGCCGATCCCGGCCGTCGCCAGGTAGCCGCCGAGGAAGGCGCGGCGGTTCCGCGCCTCCCAGGCCCTGGCCAACTCCACGAACTCGGAGCGGCCGAGGGCGTCGCGCTCGGAGATCGCGGTCCCGGCCACGTGGTGGAACGACCAAGACATGTCGGCGACGTCGGCGAGCGGGGAGCGCCACCGCGGCTCGGCCGCGCCGTCGGGTACGCAGTCGGAGACCACCCAGCCCTGGTCGGTGCGGGCCGTGCGGCCGAGGTGGAAGTCGCCATGGGTCCGCAGCACGGCGGTGCGAGCGTCGAGCCGACCGAGCGCGCGCAGGGTCGCCGGCGCGCCGGGGGCCGCCAGGAGCTCGGGGGCGTGGCGCTCGACGGCGTCGCGGGCCACGCCGACCAGGTCGCCGATCACCCCGACCCGCCGACCGAAGGCCCTGTCGAGGGCGAGATGCAGGCGGGCGGTCATCGTGCCCAACGAACGCGCCTCGAAGGCGAAGTCGCCGCCGGCGTCCTCGGGCGCTCCCCCCGAACCGAACAGGTCACGCAGTGAGGTGAGGGCCAGGGCCCACCCGGCCGCGCTCCCGGCCAGGAGCTCCTGGACGATGCCGAGGTCTCGCCCGCCTCGGCGCCACAGGGCGACCGGGGCCGCCAGGTGGTTAAAGCCGGCGTCGTCGAGGGCCACGAGCAGGTCGACGCCGGGATGCGATCCCTCGGCCACCCAGGGGAACACGGTCAGCGAGCGCCCGTCGGTGAACGACAGCATCACGCCGTTGTCGTCGCTGCTGAGCGACGAGACCGCCTCGGGCACCGGGTCGCCGGTGATCAGACTGAGCACGAGGGGTGCCAGCTCGCCGTCGCGCAGCGCGTCGACGACGAGGGCCCGGCCGGTGTCGTCGTCGAACTGGCCGAGCACCGGGTCCTCCCCACCGCCGAGCGCGTGGGGCTCGGCGTCGAGGGCGTGCAGCCCGAACACCGCGTGCGCCGTCCTCCCGGCGACGTCGGCCAGGACGTCGAGCACGCCGGGCCGCCCGGCCTGGAGCACCTCGACCTCGCGCACGACGACCGGGGAGCCGTCGAGTTCTCCGTGTTGGGACAGCCAGGCACCGACCAGCTTGGCGAGCGACTCTTGGCGGGTCGCGCTCAGGTCGAGCATGGTCGTCACGAGGCGCCCTCGTCGGGCCCGGGGGCCTGGTCGACCAACTCGAACCACAGGTAGCCGTAGGGGCCGAGGGAGACGGTGTAGGGGTCCTCGCCGATCGGCGGGAACGGCACTCGCCCCAGCACCTCGACCGGGGTGAGGCCCGCCCAGCGAGCCAGCGCGAGCTCGGCCGGCTGGGCGAATCGGCTGAGGTTGTGGACGCAGAGCACCGACTGGTGGCGCCGGCCGAGCGAGACGAGGTCGGGCACGCTGACCCCGGCGGGCGGCGCCACGACCGAGCGCTCGCCCTCCTCCCAGGATTCCCAGGTCGGGACGACGAGCGGGCTGCCGGTCGGTTCGGGGGCGGTGCCGGGCAGCCGGCCCTCCGGTGAGACGGCCAGGTCGGCCACCTCACCCGAACGGACGTAGGCGAGGATCGAGGGATTGGGGCAGTCGAGGATGTCCATCGAGCCGACCCCGAGCATGGGCAGCGAGCGGCGGTGCACGAGCATCCCGCGCAGCCAGTGCAGGAACGACCCGGGGTTGCGCTGCTGGGCCTCGACGTTGACGGCGCTGAACCCGTAGACGGGGTCCATGAGCGGCGGCAGGTAGAGCTGTGCGAAGTCGGCCTTGGAGAAGCCGCCGTTGCGGTCCGGCGACCACTGCATGGGCGTGCGCACCGAGTCGCGATCGCCGAGGTACATGTTGTCGCCCATCAAGAGCTCGTCGCCGTAGTAGATGACGGGACTGCCGGGGAGCGAGAGCACCAGCGCGTAGAGCAGCTCGGCCAGGCGGCGGTCCCCGTCTAGCAGCGGCGCCAGGCGGCGGCCGATGCCCATGTGGCGCTTCATCCGCGGGTCCTTCGCATACTCGGAGAACAGGTAGTCCCGGTCCTCCTCGCTCACCTGCTCCAAGGTGAGCTCGTCGTGGTTGCGCAGGAAGATCGCCCACTGGCAGCCGTCGGGGATCTCGGGGGTCTGGCTCAGGATCTCGGTGACCGGGTAGCGCTGCTCGCGCCGCACCGCCATGAACAGGCGCGGCATGAGCGGGAAGTGGAAGCACAGATGGCACTCGTCGCCGTTGCCGAAGTAGTCGGCCACGTCCGCCGGCCAGCCGTTGGCCTCGGCCAGCAGCACCCGACCGGGGTACTCGGCCTCCAGGTGCTTACGGATGCGCCGGATGTACGAGTGCGTCTCGGGGAGGTGCTCGCCGGCGGTCCCGTCGCGCTGGAACAGGTACGGCACGGCGTCGAGGCGGAACCCGTCGAAGCCGATGTTCAACCAGAACCGCACGAGGTCGACCATCGTCTCGGCCACCTCGGGGTTCTCGTAGTTCAGATCCGGCTGGTGGGAGTAGAACCGGTGCCAGTAGTACTGCTGGCGCCGGTCGTCCCAGGTCCAGTTGGACCGCTCGACGTCGGTGAACACGACCCGCGCCTCGGGCCAGCGCTGGTCGTCGTCGTTCCAGACATACCAGTCGGCTTTCGGGTTCGTGCGCGACGAACGCGACTCGATGAACCAGGGGTGCTGGTCGCTCGTGTGGTTCATGACGAGGTCGGCCACCACCCGGATGCCGCGCTGGTGCGCGTCGTGGAGCAGGCCCTCGAGGTCCTCCAGCGTCCCGTAGTCGGGGTGGACGTTGAAGAAGTCCTTGATGTCGTAGCCGCCGTCGCGCTGGGGCGAGGGGTAGAAGGGGAGCAGCCAGACGCAGTCGATGCCGAGCCACTGCAGGTAGTCGAGCTTCTCGCGGAGGCCCTGCAGGTCGCCGATGCCGTCGTTGTTGGCGTCGTAGAAGCCCCGCAGGAGGACCTCGTAGAAGACGGCGTGCTGGAACCAGCGCCTGGTGGGGTCGGCCGGGCCGTCGATCGGCGCCAGGTGCAGGCGGGAATCGCTCACGCGACGCCCCGGGCGCGGGGCCACCCCCGGTTGCAACGCGGCATCGACATCCTTGGCAACGGTACCCGACTGGCGAGGGCCTACTCGCGGCCGCCCGTCTGCCAAGAGCCGGTCGGCCGCCTCGTAGGGGTCGATCGTCCCCGCGGCGACGGCCCGGAGCGCCTCGGCGAAGGCCGGCCGCGCCACCAGCGTTGCGACCTGGTCTTCGAGCCGGGCGCTCAGCACTCGCCGCAGCTCGGCCTCGAGGCGGGTCGCCCGCCGGCGTTCGAGGAGGCCGCTCTCGCTCAGGAAGGCCCGGTGCCTGGCCACCTCGGCCCACAGCTCGTCGAGGCCGCGGCCGTCGGTGCCGACGGTCTCCACGATCGGGGTCCGCCACTCGCTCGGGGCCGAGAGCTCGAGCATCTGGCGCAGGTCGCGGCGCGCCTCTTCGACGCCGGGCCGGTCGGCCTTGTTGATGACGAAGAGATCCGCCACCTCGAGGAGGCCCGCCTTGTTGGCCTGCATCGAATCACCCCACCCCGGGGTGACGACCACCACGGTCGTGTCGCAGGCCGAGGCCACCTCCACCTCCATCTGGCCGACTCCCACGGTCTCGACGAGCGCCACCGGCAGACCGGTGGCCCCGAGGACCCGCAGCGCGTCCGGGACGGCCAGCGACAGGCCGCCCAGGTGGCCGCGTGTCGCCATCGACCGGATGAACACGGTGGCGTCCGTCGCGTGGTCCTGCATGCGGATGCGGTCCCCGAGAATCGCGCCGCCGCTGAAGGGCGACGTCGGGTCGATGGCCAGGACGGCGATCTGGTCGACGGGCTCGAACCCCCCCGCCGCCAGCGGCCAACCACCCCGGGCTTTGGTGATCAGTCGGTCGCAGAGCGTCGACTTGCCGGCGCCGGGCGCCCCGGTGAGCCCGACCGTGTAGGGCGGCGGGCTGCGATAGCCGATTCGAGCCACGGCCCGGGCGGGCTCGCCCCCGCGCTCGACCATCGAGAGCAGCCGGGCCAGCGCACCGCGCTCGCCCCCGTGGGCGGCGTCGAAGAGCTCGAGCGGGTCCTCGGTGCGCCGGCGGGGCGGCCCGTCGTCGGCCGGCCGCGCGGCCGGCGAGGTCGCCGGGTTCACCGGCGTTCGATCTGGGCGCCGAGCGAGCAGAGCAGGCCGGGGAGGTCCTCGTAGCCGCGGTCGATGTGGGTGGCTCCGGCCACCTGGGTCTCCCCCTCGGCCACCAGGCCGGCCAGCACGAGTGCGGCGCCGCCTCGGATGTCGGGCGCGCGGACGGGGGCACCCGACAGGCGCGGCACGCCGCGCACGACCGCGTGGTGACCCTCGGTGCGGATGTCGGCCGCCATGCGGCGGAGCTCGTCGACGTAGCGGAAGCGGCCCTGGAAGAAGTTCTCCGTCACGATCGAGACGCCGTCGGCGACCGCCATCATGGTGACCAACAGCGGGCTGTAGTCGGTCGCCACGCCCGGATAGGGCAGGGTGGCCACGTCGACCGAGCGCAGGCGGTCGCCAGCGCGGACCCGGATCCCGTCGGCCGTCTGGTCGATCGCGAGACCGATGTCCATCAGCTTGTGCAGCACCATCTGCATGTGGTCGTAGCGGGCGTCCTCGACGATCACCTCGCCGCCGGCCAGGCCGGTGGCGCAGAGCACCGTGCAGGCCACGACGCGATCGGGGATGACGGTGTGCGACGACGGTTCCAGCGTCTCTGTGCCCTCCACCTCGATGCGCGCCGTCCCCGCCCCGCGGATGGTGGCGCCCATCGCGGTCAGGTAGTCGGCCAGATCGGCGACCTCGGGCTCACGCGCCGCGTTCTCGATCACCGTGGTCCCCTTGGCGAGCGCCGCCGCCATCATGAGGTTGTCGGTCGCCGTGTGGCTGGGGTAGTCGAGCACGATGTGGGTGCCCATCAGGCGCTGCCGGCCCCCACCGCTGTCCACGTGGCCGTCGACGAACCCATGCGACGTCTCGAAGTGCGTGCCCATGGCCGCCAGGCCGTTCAGGTGGAAGTCGATCGGGCGCGAGCCGAAGTCGTCCCCGCCCGGCATCGACACCCGGGCGCGACCGCAGCGGGCGAGCAGCGGCCCGAGCACGACGACCGACGCCCGCATCTTCTCCACCAGCTCGTAGGGGGCCTCGGGGATGAGGTCCGCGGTGGCCGGCGAGTCCACCACCAGGTCACCCGTCGACGAGCGGCCGACCGTGGCGCCGAGGGCGGTGAGCATCTCCGCCATGATGTCGACGTCGAGGATCCGGGGAACGTTGACGAGGAGGTGCCGTCCCTCGGCCAGCAGGCAGGCCGCCATCAGCTTGAGCGCGGAGTTCTTGGCGCCCCCCGCCCGAACGGTGCCCGCCAGCGGGCCGTTCGGACGGATCACAAGCCGGTCCACGGCCCCAGTATCGCCCACTAACGTCGAGGGTCGTGGTGACGCACGGGGAGGCCCCCGACCGCAACCTCGCCCTTGAGCTCGTCCGGGTCACCGAGGCGGCAGCCATGGCGGCCAGCCGCTGGATGGGCCGCGGCGACAAGGAGGGGGCGGACGAGGCGGCCGTCAACGCCATGCGGGTCGTGCTCCACACGATCGCCATGGACGGCGTCGTCGTCATCGGCGAGGGCGAGAAGGACAGCGCGCCCATGCTGTTCAACGGCGAGCGGATCGGCGACGGCTCGCCGCCCATGACCGACATCGCCGTCGACCCCATCGACGGCACCACCCTCGCCTCGCTCGGGCGGGGCGGGGCGCTGGCCGTCATCGCCGTCTCCGAGCGCGGCACGATGTTCGACCCCGGGCCCTGCGTCTACATGGAGAAGCTGGCGGTCGGCCCCCGGGGCAAGGGGGCCGTCGACATCACGCGATCTCCCACCGAGAACCTGCACGCCCTCTCCGATGCCCTGGGCAAGCCGATCCGCGACCTGACCGCGGTGATTCTCGACCGGGAACGCCACACCGACCTGATCAACGAGGTGCGCGCCTCGGGGGCCCGGATCCGCCTCATCACCGACGGCGACGTCGCCGCGGCCATCCTGGCGGCCGAGGACCGCACGGGTGCCGACGTGCTCTTCGGCATCGGCGGCACCCCCGAGGGGGTGCTGGCGGCGGCGGCGCTCAAGTGCATGGGGGGCGAGATCCAGGGCCGCCTGTGGCCCCGCGACGACGCGGAGCGCCAGGCGGCCACCGACGCCGGCTACAACCTCTCCGCCGTGCTCATGACCGACGACCTCGTCCGCGGCGACAACTGCTTCTTCGCGGCCACGGGGATCACCGACGGCGACCTGCTCCACGGCGTGCACTACCTGGAGGACGGCGCCACCACGGAGTCCCTGGTCATGCGCTCGCGCTCGGGCACCATCCGCAGGATCGACGCGATCCACCCGTTGCACAAGCTGGCCGAGTACAGCTCGATCCCGTTCTCATAACGCTCGGCCAAGGTAAGACGTCCCCGGCGAAGACGGCCGGGAATGTCTGGGCCGTTTGGGAGATCGCGAATCTCTTGGATTGGTCGCGTCGGGCTACTTGAAAGCGATGATGATCGCCGTGACGCCAATGCCGAATGCGACGAGCAGCGGGATCATCCAACTGAGCCGCGACATGCTCCCCTCCAACCGCGCGACGCTCAGGTTCAGCTCGCCGACGTCACTCGCCAAGGTCGATAGGGACTTGACCATGCCCCCAAGGGTTGGACTGTCCGGGTGCGTGAGTTCTTCGATGTCGGCTGTGCCCAATCCTGTTTGCCCCTGACGGGAACCAGCGTACGGCTTCTCCACCGGGCGGTTTAGCTTGAAGAACTGAACGGTCAGGAATGGAGCTTCGTGGCGGAGGGTAATCCGCCGAGGCGCCAAGTTCGTGACTCGAACGACCAGGACACCGCTGAATCCAGGATCGATCTGTGGACCTGAAAGCAGGACCAACCCGTGCCTGGCGTATTGAGAATCGAGACCTAGCTGCGCCGCAAACTGTGGGCCACAGCGAACACTCTCACGAGTTGCAATGACAGCAAATTCACCCGGATCGATGATGACGAGGCCCTTGTTGGCAACATCAGTCACCTCATCCGTTCCGCTGATGAATGCCTGATCCCCGACTCGAAAGTCGTAACTGGCCGATTGCAGGCATCCTTCAGCGAACGGATCTATCTGCAGCTCACCGGCGGTCATCGCCTCCCGGATCTCCACATCCGTGAGCACCGTTCCAGCCTACCTTTCCGAACGTCTGTTCGAGATGACTTTACGAAGAGGATGCGACAAGCTCGTTCAAGGTTCAAACCGAGCACTATCCAGAACCGGGGCAGTGCGCCGTTGGACGTAGCGTGACGGCCATGTCGGCGCCCGCCGCGATCTCGCTGCTGCCAATCTCCCCGTTCCCGCTCGTGGCCCCGGGCGACGACCTCGCCGCCCTGATCGTCGGCGCCGGTGTCGAGTGGGAAGACGGCGACGTCGTCGTCGTCACGGGCAAGATCGTCTCCAAGGCGGAGGGTCGCCTCGTCCGCCTGGACACGGTGACCCCGGGCGCCCGGGCGCTCGAGCTGTCCACCGCCACCGACAAGGATGCTCGGCTGGTCGAGCTCGTGTTGCGCGAGTCGATCGCCGTGATCCGCGCTCGACCGGGCATCCTGCTCGTCCGGCACCGACTGGGCTTCATCTCCGCGATGGCCGGCATCGACCGGTCGAACGTGGGCCGCGGCGAGGACGAGGTTCTGCTCCTCCCCGTCGACCCCGACGCATCGGCGGGCCGGCTGCGCGTCCGACTGCAGGAGGCGACGGGCCGGCGGCTGGCCGTCGTCGTATCGGACTCGCATGGGCGGCCATTCCGCCACGGCAACGTCGGGGTGGCGATCGGCGTGGCCGGCCTGGCGCCGCTCATCCAACTCGAGGGGGTGCCGGACCTCTTCGGCCGGCCGCTCAGCCGGGCCTCGGTCGTCCCGGTGGCCGACGCCATCGCCGGCGCCGGCGGCCTGGTCAGCGGTGAGGCCGCAGAGGGCATCCCGGTGGTCGTGGTCCGCGGTCTTCGAATCGGCGAGCAGGGCGGCCGATCGGCCGACCTGCTGCGATCACCAGAAGAAGACCTGTTCGCGGGTCCCGACGACGACGCCTGACCCCGCCGAGGCGTGCGCTCAGCCGGTCCTCGCGGAAGAGACGCTGAGCCGGAGCTCGGCGCGCTCGAGTTCCTCGGTTGCCGCCCGCACCTCGAGATCCTCACTCGCGCCGGGCACGTCCGCATCGGTCGCCCCGGATCGGTGGGCGGCCCCGGTGAGCTCGCTCAGGCGCGCCTGCGCCTCGGCCTTCGCCCGCTCGGCCCGCTCGCCGTCGACCTCGTCGGCCAGCTCCGCGATGCCGGCGAGCAGCGTCACCTTGGTCGACAGGCCGGGCAGCGGTCCGTCGCCCTCGGAGAGCCCTTCGGCGGCGCCCGGGCTCGTGTTCACCTCGACGAAGCCGCCGTGGACGGCCAGGTGCAGGACGCCGTCCTCCTGCTCCACACGGACCTCGCAGGGCACGACCTCGCCGATCAGCGGGGTGTGACCGTCGAGGACGGTCAGCCACCCGGTCGAGGTCCGGAGCACGACGGATGTCGCCTCGCCCGACAAGAGGGAACGCTCCGGGGTCACGACCTCCACCCCGAAGGAGCCCACCGCCATCAGGCGTTGTCCCCTTCGAGCGTCCGCGCCTTCTCGAGGACGGATTCCACGCCGCCCACGTTCAAGAAGGCCTGCTCGGGGATGTTGTCGAGGTCGCCGTTCACGACAGCCTCGAAGGACTCGACGGTCTCTTCGACCGGCACGAACACGCCCTTGGCCCCGGTGAAGACCTCGGCCACGAAGAAGGGCTGCGACAAGAAGCGCTGGATCTTCCTCGCCCGGTCGACCGTCACCCGGTCCTCCTCGGAGAGCTCGTCGAGGCCGAGGATCGCGATGATGTCCTGCAGCTCCTTGTAGCGCTGCAGCACCTCTTGCACCCGCCGGGCCACGGCGTAGTGCCGCTCGCCGACGATCTCGGGGGCCAGGATGTTCGAGGTGGAGGCGAGCGGGTCGACGGCCGGGTAGATGCCGAGCGCGGCGATCTGACGGGAGAGCTCCGTCGTGGCGTCGAGGTGGGTGAACGTGGTGAACGGCGCCGGGTCCGTGTAGTCGTCGGCCGGGACGTACACGGCCTGCAGGGACGTGATCGACTTCCCCTTGGTGGACGTGATCCGCTCCTGCAGCTCGCCCATCTCGTCGGCCAGCGTCGGCTGGTAGCCGACCGCCGACGGCATGCGGCCGAGCAGGGTCGAGACCTCCGAACCGGCCTGGACGAAGCGGAAGATGTTGTCCACGAAGAGCAGCACGTCCTGGTTCTTCACGTCCCGGAAGTACTCGGCCATGGTGAGCGCGGCCAGGCCGACCCGCAGGCGCACGCCGGGGGGCTCGTCCATCTGGCCGTAGACGAGCGCCGCCTTGGAGATGACGCCGGACTCCTGCATCTCGAGCCACATGTCCGTGCCCTCGCGGGTCCGCTCCCCCACGCCGGCGAAGACGGACACGCCGCCGTGCTGGCTGGCGACCCGGTGGATCATCTCTTGGATGATGATCGTCTTGCCGACGCCGGCGCCGCCGAAGAGGCCGATCTTGCCGCCCTGCACGTACGGCTCGAGCAGGTCGACCACCTTGATGCCCGTCTCGAACATCTGCGAACGCGGCTCGAGCTGATCGAATGCGGGGGCGCTGCGGTGGATCTCCCAGTGGTCGTCGACCTCCCCGATGTCGTCGGTGTCGAGCGGGCGGCCGAGCACGTTGAACACGTGGCCGAGGACCGCGTCACCGACGGGCACGGAGATGCCCTTGCCGGTGTTGCGCACGGCCGTCCCGCGGACCAGTCCGTCGGTGGCCTGCATGCACACGCAGCGCACCCGACCCTCTCCGATCTGCTGGGCCACCTCGGCCGTGACGGTGAGCCTGGTGCCCTCGAGCTCCAGGTCCATCTCGACGGCCATGTTGATCTCGGGCAGTGCGTGGGGCGGGAACTCCACGTCCACGACCGGTCCGGTGATCGCGACGACTCGGCCCTCCTCCAACTGCGCGCCGGCCGCCGGCGTCTGTTCGGTCATCGTGGTCACCGGGTCAAGCTCCCTTCGAGTGGCGGAGCGCCTCGGCTCCGCCGACGATTTCCATGATCTCGGTCGTGATCGCGTCCTGACGGGCGCGGTTCATGATGCGACTCAGCGTTCGGATGAGCTCGTCCGCGTTGTCCGACGCGGCGGCCATCGCCCGTTGCTGCGCGGTGAAAAACGAGGCCGTCGCCTCGAGCAGCGCCGAGAAGATCTCGGACTCGACGGCCCGCGGCGCCAGATCGGCCAGCAGCTTCTCGGGGTCCGGCTCGAACTCGGTGTAGCCCCTGGGGCCGCGTCGGTGCGGGCTCGGCGTCCACGTCGCGCCCCTCGGGCAGCGGCACGGGCAGCAGCTGCTGGGCGGCCACGGACTGGCTGCCGGCCGAGAAGAATCGCGTCGACACCATGACCAACAGGTCGATCTCCCCCGTCAGGAACGGGGCTGAGGCGGCGGCGGCCACCTCGCGCGCGTTGGCGAACGTCGGCCGGTCGTTGAAGCCGACGAAGGACCGCTCGATGTCCATCTCCTTGTAGCGGAAGTGCCCCGGTGCCTTCTTGCCCACGGTGAAGAGCTGGACCCCCCGACCGGCCCCCGCGTGCTGCTCCGCCAGCCGCTCGGCGGCCCGGAAGACCGAGGTGTTGTAGGCACCCGAGAGCCCGCGGTCGCCCACGACCGCGACGATGCCGACGGCGCTCGGCGACTCGGGCGTTCCGAGCAGCTTGGCGGCCGCCCGCGGATCGGCCAGGGCCGCCTCCAACACGATGTGGGCCATGCCCTGGCGGTAGGGGCGGTTGGCCACGATCCGGTTCTGGGCGCGCACGATCTGGGACGCGGCGATGAGCTCCATCGCCTTCGTGATCTTCTTCGTGGACTGGACGCTGCGGATCCTGCGCCGCAGGACCCGTTCTTGCCCGCCGGCCATAGGTCAGTCGGCCTTCCCGGTATCGAACCCGTCCAGGAACGACTGCAGCGCCTTGTCCAGCTCGGCGACCTCGGGCAGGTTCCCGGTGCTCGCGATGTGCTCCAGGAGCTCTGCGTGGTGGGCCCGGAAGTACTCGCGCAGCTCGGTCTCGAAGCGCAACACCTCGGGGACCGGGACGGTGTCGGCCCACCCGTTGCCGCCGGCGTAGACGACGATCACCTGCTCGGCCACCGGCACCGGTGCGTTCTGCGGCTGCTTGAGCAGCTCGGTCAGCCGGTAGCCGCGGTCGAGCTGGGCCTGGGACACCTTGTCGAGCTCGGAACCGAAGGTGGCGAAGGCCTCGAGCTCGCGGAACTGGGCGAGGTCGATCTTGAGGCTCCCCGAAACCGACTTCATGGCCTTGACCTGGGCGGCACCGCCGACTCGGCTGACCGAGTTCCCGACGTTGATCGCCGGGCGGACGCCCGAGTAGAAGAGGTCCGACTCCAAGAAGACCTGCCCGTCGGTGATCGAGATGACGTTGGTCGGGATGTACGCCGAGATGTCGCCGGCCTTGGTCTCGATGATCGGCAACGCCGTCATCGATCCGCCACCGAGGGCGTCGGAGAGCTTGGCCGCCCGCTCGAGCAGCCGGGAGTGCAGGTAGAAGACATCGCCCGGGTAGGCCTCGCGGCCCGGTGGCCGCCGCAGGAGCAGGGAGACCTGGCGGTAGGCCTCGGCCTGCTTGGACAGGTCGTCGTAGACGATGAGCACGTGCTCGCCGTGCTCCATCCAGTGCTGGCCCATGGCACAACCCGAATAGGGCGCCAGGTATTTGAACGGGGCCGGGTCTCCGGCGGAGGCCACGACCACCACCGTGTACTCGAGGGCGTCGTGCTCGGCCAACGTGGCGACCGTCTGGGCCACCGACGAGTTCTTCTGCCCGATGGCGACGTAGATGCACTTCACGCCCTGGCCACGCTGGTTGATGATCGTGTCGATGGCGACGGTGGTCTTGCCGGTCTTGCGGTCCCCGATGAGCAGCTCCCGCTGGCCCCGACCGATCGGCGTCAAGGCGTCGATGGCCTTGATCCCGGTCTGCATGGGCTCGGACACCGGCTGGCGGCCGACGATGCCCGGTGCCTGGACCTCCATGCGCCGGGTCTCCGTCGACGCGATGGGGCCCTTGCCGTCGATGGGCTCCCCGAGGGCGCTCACCACGCGTCCGAGCAGGGCGTCGCCGACCGGAACGGTCTGGATGCGCCCGGTGGCCTTGACGACCTGCTCCTCTTCGAGGTGGTCCACGTCCCCGAGCACGACGGCGCCGATGGTGTCCTCGTCGAGGTTGAGGGCGAGCCCGAGCGTGCCGTCCTCGAACTCGAGCAGCTCGTTGACCGCACAACCGGGCAGCCCCGACACGCGGGCGATGCCGTCTCCCACCTCGACGATGCGGCCCACCTGTTCGGCCTCCACCGCCGGCGAATACTCCGACAGGTGACGCTCGAGCGCGGCGGTGATCTCGCTCGCATCAATCGTGAGTTCTGCCATCAACGTGCTCCCTCTGAGTCTGAACGGCGATCTGATTGGCCGAGCGGTCCCGGCTCCCACCCGACGGGGGCGAGGTGTTCGCGCAGCGCGTCGAGGCGGCCGCGGGCGGTGGCGTCGACCTGGAGGTCGCCCACGCGCACGAGCGCTCCGATGAGCAACGACGGATCGAGGATGACCTGGAGCTCGACGGGGTTGCCGACGAGGAGCGACAGCGACTCGGCCAGTTCGGCCCGCTGGTCCGCGTCGACCTCCCGGGCGCTGCGCACATGCGCCACGCGCCAGCCGCGGACCCGGGCGGTCGCCTCGACCAGCCAGTCGAGCGTGCCGACGAAGTCGCGCGGCCGACCGCCGGCGATGGCGTAGAAGACCAGCTGGAGGGTCTCGACCAGCACCTTCGCTTCCAGGAGGTCACGGGCGATTCCCTGCCGGGCCGCCACCGGGCGGTCGCGATCGGTGAACGCGCTCCGCAGGCTGGGCGCGGCCTGGACGGTCCGGGCGAACCGGAACAACTGATCTTCGATCTCTTCGAGCTCGGCGGTCGACAGGTCCTCGAAGATCGCCGCCGCGAAGCCGCCGACCCGCTCGCGGGCGGCCAGGAAGCTCAGCGGTTCGGGGTCGACCGGCTGGCCCTCGGAGCGGTGCCGGGCCTGGGTGGCCACCCAGGCGAAGGCCGGCGAGATGTGGGGGCCACCCACCGATCCGACCACGAAGACGGCCAGCCGGCGGGCGGGCGCAGACACCCGCGGGGCCAGGAGGTCGCCGATGACGGCTCGCCGCGCCGCGGCCGGCGTGGCGGTGTCGGTCAGTGCGAAACGGAGGGGGGCGTTCGTCTCCACGAGCTCCGCGATGGCGTGCAGTTCGGCCGCCAGCGCAGCAATGTCGCTTGCTTCCTCGAAGACCGCCGCGCTGTACCCCTCGATCGCCGGGTTCACGAGCGGGCTCCGGCCCCCCGGTCGCCGGCCTGCGTGTCGCTCTTCAGGGCCTCGATCGCCTCGTCGAGCAGATCGCGGTGCGCGGCACCGTCGACCTCTCGACCGATGATCTTCTCCACGGTGTCGAGCACGATCTCGCCCATGCGCGACGCCGACTCCTCCACCGCCCGCTGCCGGGCCACGGCGAGCTCGGTCTCGGCGTTGGCGATGATCCGGTCGGACTCCGCCTGCCCGCGCGCCTGCGCGTCAGAACGGACCTGATCGGCGGTGTGGTTGGCCTGGGCCACGATCTCGCGGGCCTGCTGACGGGCCTGCTCGAGCACGGCCCGTCGCTCGTCGTCGGCTGCGGCGGCGTCGGCCCGCGCCTTGTCGGCCGCCTCCAATGACGAGCGGATCTTCTCCTGGCGGTCGGCCATGGCCCGGTTGAGGGGCGGCAGGATGTACTTACCGATCGCGAACACGATCAGCAGGAAGATCACCAACTCGACGAAGAACGTCCCGTTGGGCAGCAGGAAAACACTGGCGGTTTGCATCGGAAGCCTCGGTGAGGGCCCTGCCTACTTGACCGACTTGGCGGCGAAGACGTACACGAACACAACCATGAAGAGCAGGTTGATGAAGTACATCGCTTCGACGAGACCGACGGTCAGGAAGAAGTACTGCCGGGCCTTCCCCTCGATCTCGGGCTGCCGGGCGATGGCGGCGATGGTCTGGCTCCCGGCCAGGCCGTCACCGATGGCTGCGCCGACCGCACCGCCACCGAGCGCGAGTCCGCCGCCCACCAGGGCACCGGCGATCCGCACCGCACTCTCTACTGTGTCTGCTGCCATTGTTCCTCCTTGTCTGCGAACTGATTGTCTTCGGACTAACTATCGATCGTGGCCAACGGTTGGGCCCGATGATGGCGCTGGGGATCGTCGTGATGCTCGTCGACGCTCATGCCCATCCCGAGGTACATGACGGTCAGCAACGCGAAGATGAACGCCTGGATCAGCCCGATGAGCATGTCGAAGGGCTTCCAGATCGCATCGCCGATCGGCACGACGTAGATGGGCAGCAGCGCCGCGATCACCGCCAGCATCAGCCCGCCGGAGAAGAGGTTGCCGAAGAGTCGGAAGGTGAGCGTGATGGGCTTGGTGATCTCCTCGATCACGTTGATGGGCGCCAGCGCCGCGTAGGGCTGGAAGTAGTGCTTGACGTAGCCGCGGAAGCCGCGCGCCTTGATCGAGTTGTAGTGCACGAGGGCGATGACCGTGAGCGCCATCGCCAATGGCAGGTTGACGTCGGCGGTCGGGGCGGGGAACCACTCGGGGCTGTGCCCGCTCGGGATCGCCTCGATCCAGTTGCACACCCAGATGAAGAAGAAGATGGCGACGGCCAACGGCACGAACGGGCGACCCTGCGGCCCGATGGCCGCGTCGGTGAGTTCCTGGACCTGGTCGACGACGAATTCCCAGAACAACTGCAGCTTGCCGGGATGCTCCGCGCTCACCTTTGAGCGCAGGTAGAAACCCATGCCGAGGACCACGGCGGCGGCGAACACGGTCGACCACACGACATCGAGGTCGATCGTCATGCCGAAGAGCTTGGTGGTGACGGCGTGGTCGCCGACCGTGATCTTGCCGGAGGCGAGGACCAACGAGGCCACCGTGCTGGCGATGGGCATGCTCAGCTCACGCCCGTGGTGACGATGACCCGGGCCACGTTGATCGACGAAGAGGATCTGGAAGATCACGAGTCCGATCACGGTGCCGATGCCGAGGCGGCCCGTTCAAGAGCAGGAGGCCGATGGCGATCCCGGTGATGATGGCCAGCCGGGTCGCCGTGCGGGTGCCGAGGATCCTCCGCACCACCTTCTTGTTGGTCTCGCCGCGCGTCTCAACCTTGGAAACACCTGAGTCGAGGAAGCGGAGGTTGACGATCGCGACCGCCACGCCGATCCCGATGCCGAGCGCGGCGAAGGGGGCGGAGAGCAGCAGCGCGAGCAGGATGCCCACCGCACCGACGAGCAGCGTCGAGATGATGGTGCGGCGCAGCACCCGGGCCAGCGCCGGGAGCTCGAGATCGGCGAATCCAGGGAACATCGGCCTAGGCCCTCGCCTGCGCTACAGGAACCGCCGGACCTGCGCCACCACCGAGGCGACGGCGGCCGCCAGGCCGATGACCAGGCCAATCACGAGAAACAGCGGTGAGGTGTGCCAGGTCCGGTCGCCCAGGATGCCGAGGAAGACCCCGACCGCCACGCAGCCGGCCAACGACATCCCCATGCCGAGAAAGGCCGCGGCACCGGGCAGCGGCTTGATGGGGGCCGGAGACTCGTCCGGACCCTGCGGCCCCGACTCTGTCATCCCCCCGCGGCGCACTCCGCGACGCGTTCAACTGGACCTCCACGAGGGTCGGCTCCGGTCACACGCGGGCTGGGCTGGCGCCCGCCACCGGAGAAAAAGCTTCTGCCATCTCGACGGTGCCGAGGTGTGCAGTTAACACGTGCGACATCATCGCACCCCGACCCATCCACGGCAAAACGTCAGCGAGACGTCCGGGTAGGTACTTTGACCTGCTCAACGGCCTGTTCTGTCGGAGGCGGGAGCGCTGCGTCCGCCTGGTTGCCGCGTTGGCGCAGGCCCGGATGGAAGAGGGTGTACAGCCCGACGCCCAGTGCCGCCGCGCCAAATGGAATCACAGCGTTCACACGCTGCACGAACAGCGGGAACAGCACGAACCCGGACAACAGCGCCGTCCAGGCCCACAGGATCACCACGCTGCGCCGGGGCCCGTGCCCGAGGCGCAGCAGCCGGTGGTGGATGTGCTCCCGGTCCGCCGTGTGGAACGGGGTCCGGCGCACCGTGCGCCGCAGGAATGCGAACGCCATGTCGACGATCGGCACGCCCAGGATGAAGAACGGGATGAACAGCGGGGCGAAGAAGAAGTAGGTCACGCCGCTGGTCGGCGTGGACAACGGGACGCGGCCGCCGATCACCATCGTCGACGCGGCCATGAGCAGCCCGAGCAGCAGCGCGCCGGAGTCACCCATGAAGATCTTGGCGGGATGGAAGTTGAAGGGCAGGAAGCCGAGACAGATCCCGCAGGCGATCACGGCCACGAGGGGGCCCATGTTGTCGGGGGTGAGGACGCCCTGCTGCATGAGCCGCAGGCCGTAGACGGCGAGGGCGCCGGCGCCGATGGCCACGAGGCCGGCCGCCAACCCGTCGAGCCCGTCCACGAAGTTCACCGCGTTGGTGAGCGCGATCACCCAGAGGGCGGTGATGAGGGGGACGACGCTCGGCCCGAGGATGACGAACCCGGCCAACGGGATCTTGAACCAGAACATGGTGACGCCGAGGAAGTACAAGATGCTGGCCGCCAGCACCTGACCCGCCATCTTGGCCGGGGCCGACATGCCCCGCGCGTCGTCGATCAGCCCGACGAAGAAGATGGCGGCGCCGGCCAGCACGATGCCGAGCGGTTCGGACGAGTTCGTGAAGATGACGTGGAGGGGAGAGAGCAGCCCGGCCACCAGCATGGCGACCAAGAAGCCCATGAACATCGCCGCGCCGCCGCCGTAGGGGACGGTCTGGGTGTGGATCTTGCGGTCGTCGGGAACGTCGACGTGACCGACGCGGATCGCCAGCCAGCGGGCGGGCCAGGTGCAGGCGGCCGTCGCCCCCGCCGCCACGGCCAGCACCACTGCGTACCAGATGAGCGGCGGCATCTACCGGGCCCGCGCGCTCAGCCGGTCGGCCCCCACGAGGGATAGGGCGAGAAGGCGGCGCACAGCTCGTGCACCTCCGCCCGGACCGAGGCGAGTTGGGCCTCGTCGCTGCGGTGGCGCAGCGTCCGCGAGATGAGCGACGCGATCGTCGCCATCTCGTCCGTCCCCATCCCCACGGTGGTCTCGGCGGCCGAACCGAGCCGCAGCCCCGACGTGATGAAGGGCGAGCGCGGGTCGTCGGGAATCGTGTTGCGATTGCAGGTGATGCCGGAACGGTCGAGGACCTCTTGGGCCACCTTGCCGGTCAGGTCGGCATCGAAGTTCCGCAGATCGACGAGGACCATGTGATTGTCCGTGCCGCCCGAGACCAGGCGGAAGCCCTCGGAGCGGAGTGCGGTACCGAATGCCTTGGCGTTCTCCACCACCTTGGCGGCGTAGGCGGAGAAGGAGGGCTCGGCCGCCTCGGCGAACGCCACCGCCTTGGCGGCGATCACGTGCTCGAGCGGCCCGCCCTGGAGTCCGGGGAACACCGCGCTGTCGATCGCCTTGGCGTGCGCCTCGTTGCACAAGATGGCGCCGCCCCGCGGGCCGCGCAATGTCTTGTGGGTCGTGAGCGTGACCACATCGGCGATCCCGACCGGGGACGGGTGGGCGCCGCCGGCGATCAGCCCGGCCGGGTGGGCCGCATCGAACATGAACAGGGCCCCGACGGAGTCGGCGATCTCGCGGAACGGCAGCGGATCGATCGTGCGGGCGTAGGCGGTCGAGCCGGCCACGATGAGGCGGGGGCGCTCGGCCTTGGCCACGTCGGCCACCCGGTCGAAGTCGATCACCTCGCCCGGCTTGTCGTCGTCCTCGCTGGCCGGCGAGACCCCGTAGGAGACGAACCGCCAGATCTTGCTCGTGATCGAGGCGGGTGAGCCGTGCGTCAGGTGGCCGCCGTGGTCGAGCTGCATCGCCAGCACGGTGTCGCCCGGCTGGAGCAGGGCCTGGTAGGCGGCCAGGTTGGCGTTGGCCCCGGCGTGGGGCTGCACGTTGGCGTGATCCGCGCCGAAGAGTGCGGTCAGCCGGTCACGGGCCAGGTCCTCGATCTCGTCGATGACGCGGTTGCCGCCGTAGTAGCGGCGGCCCGGATAGCCCTCCGAGTACTTGTTCGTCAGCACCGAGCCACAGGCGGCGAGGACGGCCGGCGAGACGAAGTTCTCCGAGGCGATGAGCTGCAGCGTGGTCGTCTGGCGCCGGGTCTCCTCGGCGATGAGGTGGGCGACCTCGGGGTCGGCCGCCAGCCAGCCCTCCAGCGGCAGTCCGTGCCCGGTCACCGGGGCGCTCACGGGGCCGGCCGAGGACCGCTGCGGCGATCGGCCGCCCGAGCGGGAGAGAGAGGAGACCGCATGGGACCCGAGTGTACTGAGCGACCGGCCCGGGCTCGGGGCCGGCCCAGCACGCCGTCGACCTCGCCTACGCTCGCCCGCCATGGCGCTCGACCCGCGGACCCCCGTCCTCGTCGGGGTGGGCCAGGTCACGAACCGCCCCGACCGGGCGGCCGCGCTCTCGGATCGCCCGGCGCCCCTCGAGCTCATGATCGGCGCCTTGCGCGCCGCCGCCGAGGACTGCACCGGGGCGGCGCCGGGGGCCTCGGGGACCCCGGGCGCCCAGCTGCTGCACCGGGCCGACAGCGTTCGCGTGGTCCGGAGCCTCAGCTGGTACCCGACCAATCCGGCACTGACGGTGGCCGACCGGCTCGGCATCACGCCGCGCGAGACACTGCTCACCGCGACCGGCGGCAACATGCCCCAGGCGCTCCTGCACGACGCGGCCGGGGCGATCGCCCGGGGTGACCTCGACGTGGTGGCGGTCACCGGCGCCGAGTGCGGCTACACGCGAGCCGGTGTCCGGCGGCACCCCGACCAGCCGCGCCTTCCCTGGATCGCCGTCGCGCCGGACGACGCCCCTGCCCCGCGCCAATTCGGGACTGACCGGGCACCGGCGACGGAGGTGGAGGTCGCGCACGGGATGGTCCTGCCGATCCACGCCTATCCCCTCATCGAGAACGCGCTCCGGGTGTCGGAGGGGTGGACCCGCACATCCCACCTCGCCCGGATCGGCTCGCTGTGGTCCCGGTTCTCGTCGGTGGCGGCGACCAATCCCCATGCCTGGATCACCTCGGCCAGCACCGCGCACGACCTCGTGACGCCGAGCGCGGCGAACCGGATGGTGGCCTACCCCTACCCCAAGCTGCTCACGGCCAACATCCAGGTCGACCAGGGCGCCGCCTACCTGTGCTGCTCGGTCGAGGCGGCGGAGGCGGCGGGCATCCCGCGCGAGCGCTGGGTGTTCCCGCTCGCCGGCGCCGAGGCCAACGACCACTGGTTCCTCTCCGAGCGCGACGAGCTCGGGGCGTCGCCGGCCATCCGGCTCGCCGGCCGCACCGCGTTGGGGCTGGCCGACGTCGGCATCGACGACGTGGCGTTCGTCGACCTGTACTCCTGCTTCCCCTGCATCGTGCAGATCGCCGCCGCCGAGCTCGGCCTCGATCTCGACGGTCCGGTCGAGCGCCTCACCTTGACCGGTGGGCTGACCTTCTCGGGCGGGCCGGGCAACAACTACACGAGCCACGGCATCGCATCGCTCGTGCCCAAACTGCGCGATCACCCCGATGTCGTCGGGATGACGACGGGGAACGGGTGGTTCGCCACCAAGCACGCCATCGGCCTCTACGCCGGTCGTCCGCCGGAGGGGCCGGGATTCCGATCGGAGAACATCCAGCCGGCGGTGGACGCGCTGCCCAGCCGGGCGTGGGTGACCGAGGCAGAGGGGGACGTGTCGCTCGAGACCTTCACCGTGACCTACGACCGCGACGGCGCCGCCGAACGCGCCATCGTGGTCGCTCGGACAGCCGGACGGCGAGCGGGTCTGGGCGAACAGCGACGACCCCGACGTCATCGGCCCGCTCACCGGGGCCGAGGTGCTGCCGACGGCGGGGCGGATCACGGCCGGATCGGTTCGAGTTTCGCTCCGGGCCCGTTCGCTGAGTCGAGGCCCGTCAAGGGTGGTGCCGACGAACGGCACCCCCAAACGGGTGCGGCGGGGGGCCAGCTACGCCTACTCGTTGCCCTCGTACGAGGTCTCGGCCCGACGATCAGGGTCGGATCCCCACTCCGACCACGAACCCGGATAGAGAGACGTCGAGGTGAAGCCCGCGACCTCCAAGGCGAGCAGATCGTGGCAGGCGGTGACACCCGAACCGCAGTACGCGATCGTCGGACCCCCGGCGTGACCCCGATAGCGCGATAGCGCGCCTGGAGCAGGGCCGGCGAAAGGAACCGACCCGTCTCGGGATCGAGGTTGTCCTGCCACGGCGCATTGCGCGCTCCGGGGATGTGACCGGGGCGTGGATCGATCGCCGGGTCGCCCACGCGGTACCGCTCAGCGGACCGTGCGTCGAGGACGGTGACGTGTCTGGCAATCGCCGATGCAACCGTGTCGGCATCGACAAAGTCCGAGATCGGCCACGGCCGCGCCGTCCGCGCCACCGGCTGCGGTTCGGGAATCTCGACCGAAAGCCGGTGGCGCCAACTGGCCAACCCTCCGTCGAGCACAGCCACGGGCTGGCCGATGCTCCCGAGAAGCCACCACAATCTGGCCGCGGTCGACCCGCCGGCGTCGTCGTACGCGACGACGGGTCGTGCGTCGTCGATGCCGAGCCGGCCGAGCGCGTTGGCGAACGCCTCGGGACCCGGCAACGGGTGCCGACCCGCGTCGGTCGAGGCCGGCGAGGCCAGGTCGCGGTCGAGGTCGATGAAGTGCGCGCCGGGCAGATGGCCGCGCTCATAGGCTCCGCGGCCCGACCCCCCGTGCACGGTCCAGCGCACGTCGACGACCGTCACCTCCTCCAGATGGCTGAACAGCCAGTCGGCGTCAACGAGCGGGCCGGGCAGCACCGCCCCCGAGCGCGACGGGGTCATCGGGTCGTCAGCGGTGCCGCGTCGCTCGCCGCCAACGATCGAGCACGGGCGACGTTCTCTCGCACTCCGGGAATCACCTCTTCGGCAAAACGGTGAAGGTGTTCCTCGGTCGTGTCTCGGTCCCCGAAGACGAACGTGTCGAACCCGAGCTCGATGGCCAGGCCTGAGATCTCGTCCACCCATTGCTCGGCCGGGCCGAACAGGAAGCCCTCGGACTCCGGCTGCAGTTTCTTCCTGATGGTGTTGCAGATGCGCCGTACCTCAGCGGGCGGGCGCCCGATCGCGGCGAGCTCGCGGTCGAGGTGCGCGGAGGCCTCGGTCAGATTGTCGACCTCGATGCCGTCCCCGTTGGGGATCCACCCGTCGGCGGCTCGAGCCACCAAACGCCGCATTCGCGGCTTGCCGCAACCGATCCAGATGTCGATGGGCTCCCTGGCGCCGGCGGCGGCGTCGCCTCATGCAACTGGTAGTGCTGCCCCTCGAAGCTCACCGTCTCCTCACCCGACCAGATGAGCCGGAGCACGGACACCGCCTCTTCGACATGCTCGAATGCCTGGCGGGGGGACCACACCGGTCCGCCGATGCTGGCGACCCCGTCCCAGACGCCACCGCTGCCGAGACCGAACTTCAAGCGGCCGGGCCCCATGGCATCGAGCGACCAGGCGGCCTTTGCCACGACTGCTGGCTGGCGCAGCGACAGATTGACCACGTCGGGGAAGATCCGGATCGACGACGTCGCACCGAAGATGGCGGACAAGTACGTCCAGTTGTCGAGGTACTGGGGCCAGTAGGGATGGTCAGGCGCCGCAATGATGTCGTACCCGAGGTCCTCGGCGAGCTTCGCCTGACGCAGCAGGTTCGTGGCGTCCGAGCTCTTTGGGAACAGGAAGGTTCCGAATTCGATGTCACGCTGGTAGTCAGGCACGGCCGGCGTCTCCTATCTCGGCTTCGAGAGCGGGCGCGACTTCGGCCGCGAAAAGCTCCATCGTCCTCGCCGTCTCCTTCCAGGGCAATCCGCCGAAGTCGGCGTGGAAGAGGTGCACGTCGTGCCGGTACCGGTCGTGGTACGACCGCAGCTTCTGCACCACCTCCTTGGGGCTTCCACAGACCAGCGGGCCGTCGAGCTTCTCCTGGTAGTCGAACGGTCCCGAGCTGATGCCAGCGTCTCTGGCGCCCTTTTCCAGCGCCTGGCGGTAGTAGGGCTCGAACTCTCGCCGGGCCCGATCGCCGTCCTCTTGGATGTAGAGGTGGCTCACCGATGCGATCTGGAGGGTGGACGCGTCGTACCCGGCCGCCGCCGCTCGCTCGCGATAGTGGTCCACGATCTCGCCGCAGTGCTCTCGGCTCTTGATGACACCCGCGACCACGATGGGCAGGCCCCGGTCCGCCGCGAAGTCGGCCGATTCGGGTCCGGTCGACACTCCCCACCACACCGGCGGGGGCTCCTGGATGGGGCGCGGGCCGACCGACGCCTGATCGAGTGGCGGTCGGAAGCGCCCCTCCCAGGTCACGGGATCGGCGCGCCAGATCTGCAAGAGGAGGTCCGTGCCCTCGGCCATCCGCTCGCGTTGGGTCTCTCGATCCTGTCCGAAGAGGGTCCACGGTTCGGGGAAATTGCCCTTCCCGATGGTCAGCTCCAACCGTCCACCCGAGAGCACGTCGACCGTCGCGTAGTCCTCGGCCACCCGGACGGGATCCAGGTTCGGCATCAAGGTCACGCCGGTCCGAAGTCGAATACGCTCCGTGCGCACGGCGATCGCCCCGAGCACGACGGCGGGCGACGTGACCGCCCAGCGGGACGAGTGGTGCTCGCCGACCGTGTACGAGTCGAGTCCCAAGGTCTCCGTGAGTTCGGCGGCCTCGAGGATCTCGGAGAGACGATCGCGCGCCGTCGGGACCTCGCCCGTCGTCGGGTGCGCCGTGAGATCACCGAGGGTGAGGAACCCGTACCTCATCGAACGACCTCCGCGTGTTCGGCCGGACGACCCGACACCGGGCTCGCTGCGAGCTCGCGCTCGATGATCGGGATGACCTCGGCAGTGAACAGTTCCATGGTCTCGGCGACCTGACGGAACGGCTGCCCGCCCAGATCGGTTTGCACGAACTGCAGGTCGTGCCCGTAGCGGGCATGGAAATCGAGCAGCTTGTAGGCCACCTCTTCGGGGTTGCCCACCACGAGCGGTCCCCGTAGGCGTTCCTGATAGTCGTTCGGCAGCATGGAGCCCTGGCGCAGCGCCAGCCGCATGTCCTTCGTCACGGCTTCGTAGTACGGCTGGAATTCCTTCCGAGCTCGCTCCCCGTCGTGTCGCACGTACACGTTGCTGACCGTGCCGATGTGCATCGAGGCCGGGTCGTGGCCGTGCGCGGCGTACCGCTCGCGATAGTGGTCGGCCAGCGAGCCGTAGTGCTCCTTGCTCTGAACGACACCGCCGAGCACGATCGGCAGACCTCGCTCGGCCGCGAACTCGACGGACCATGGCGCGGTGGATACCCCCCACCAGATCGGCGGCGGCGTCTGGGTGGGCCGCGGGCCGATGGAGGCATCGACGAGCGGGGGCCGGAACCGACCGCTCCAGTTGACCAACCCGTCCGAGGACCAGATCTGGCGCAGAAGGTCCACGCCCTCGGCCAGGCGTTCGCGCTGCTCCTCCTGGTCCTGGCCGAAGAGCTCCCAAGGCTGGGGGAAGTTGCCCTTGCCGATGGTCAACTCGACCCGACCACCGGAGAGGGCGTCCACCGTGGCGTAGTCCTCGGCCACCCGGACCGGATCGAGGTTCGGGAGCACCGTGACGCCGGTCCGCAACCGAATCCGCGAGGTGCGCGCGGCGATCGCCCCGAGCACCACCGGCGGCGTGCTCAGCGACCAGAAGTCCTGACCATGGTGCTCGCCGACCCCGAAGCCGTCGTGTCCCAGCTCCTCGGCCAGCACGGCGGCGTCGACGACCGCCCCGAGACGTTCCTGCGGCGTCGGCGTGTGCCCGGTGTGGGGATTGGTGGAGAGCTCTCCGAAGGAGAGAAACGAGAATTTCACACGTCGACCCGTGCGCTGGGCCGGGCGGCGGCCACGTTGGCCCGCACCTGGGGGATGACATCTTCGGCGAAGGCATGCAGGGCTTCGACGGTCGTGTCACGGTCCCCGAAGAGGAACGTATCGAATCCGAAGTCGAGGGCGATCGACGTGAGCTGTTCGACCCATTGCTCGGCGGGGCCCACCAGGAAACCGTCCGACGCCGGCTGCAGCTTCTTGGCGATCGTGTTGTAGACGCGCCGGACGTCCTTGAGCGGACGGTTGATGGCCTGGAGCTCATCGTCTACCTGCTCGACCTCGATCGCGGATCTGGTCCGGGTCGATCGACGTCATGCCGGGGATCCAGCCGTCGGCCGCTCGGGCGACCAAGCGACGCATCCGCGGTTTGGCGCACCCGATCCAGATGTCCAGAGCGGGCGAGGGGGCCGGGGGCAGCTGCGCCTCATCGAGCCGGTAGTACCGCCCGACGTAGCTCCCCGTCGTCTCTCCGGACCACAGGACGCGGGTCAGCTCGATCGCCTCGCGGACGCGATCGTGCGCCTCCGCCGGGGGCCACAACGGGCCGCCGATGGTGGCGATGTTGGGAATGACGCCCGAGCCGATCCCGAAGTGAAACCGCCCCGGGGCGAGGACATCGAGCGAGGCAGCTGCCTTGGCCAACACGGCGGGCGGCTCGCGCAGTGCCAGCGCCGACACGCACGAGAACACCTCGATCGAGCGCGTCCGGCCCAGGATGGCCGCCATGAGCGCCCATTGGTCCACGTAATGGCCCCAGTCGGGGTGGTCGGGCACGGCGATTAGGTCGTAGCCGAGGCCCTCAGTCAGCGCGGCCTGCTCCAGCAGCGCCGGGCCCTCCACAGCCTTCGGGAAGAGAAACGAGCCGAACGTCAGCTCCCTGTGTGGGCTAGGCACGCATGGTCCTTTCGTGAGACTCGCTCGTTCGGTTGGCACTCGGCAGCGAAGATCGTTCGTCCGACCAACGTCGACGGGATCGCCCGCGTCGATGGGCCCGGCGCCCGATGAACCTCGAGGTCGTCACGAGCGCTCCGGCTTGTCGACACCCATCAGGCTGAGAATCTGGGTCCGCGCCTGTTCGAAGGCCGGGTCCAGGCGATCGGTGAACAGCTCCGCGGCCGGGATCTGGGCGTCCACCCGTCCGTCGCGCAGCACGATGATGCGATCCGCCAGAATCAACGCCTCGTCGACGTCGTGGGTCACCAACAAGATGGCCGGGCGGTGCCGGCGGTGGAGCTGGCGGACGAGCTCGTGCATCTGCATCCGGGTGAGGGCGTCGAGGGCGCCGAAGGGTTCGTCGAGGAGCACGAGCTCGGGCTCGCGGACCAGTGCTCGGGCGAGGGCCACCCTTTGGGCTTCACCGCCCGAGAGGGTGAGCGGCCACACGTCGGCGTGCGATTCCAGGCCCACCTCGGCCAGGCTTTCGAGCGCCTGGCTCCGGCGACCATCGCTCGGCAGCCCGATGACCACGTTGCGCCACACTCTGAGCCAGGGCAACAGACGCGGCTCTTGGAAGGCAACCGAGCGAGCCACCGGCACCTGCACCGTCCCCGCCTGCGGGGGGTCGAGTCCGGCCAGTGTTCGCAGGAGCGTCGTCTTGCCGCAGCCGCTCTTGCCCACCAGCGCGACGATCTCGGACTCGCCGATCTCGAGGTCGAGGCCGTCGATGACCACGCGCGAGCCGAAGGAACGACGCAGGCCGCGGACCTCCACCGCCGGGCCCACCGCGCCGAATCCTCCCAGGGCGGCGCTCGGCCCGGCACGGCCGACCGCGCCGGTCACCACTGGGTCGCCTTGCCGCGCCAGGCCAGGAGCCGGTGCTCTAGCGCCCGCACCATGAGGTCCGTCGTCAACCCGAGCACGGCGTAGATGACGACGCACACCATCAGGATGTTCATCTGAAAGAGCGACTCCGCATTGCTGATCAGCAGCCCGAGCCCGGACTGCGCGTTGATCTGCTCGGCGACGACCAGGCTCAGCCAGCCGATGCCCAGCGAGTACCGCAGACCCGTCAACATCGCGGGAAGGGCTCCGGGGATGATGACGGTCAGGATCAGCGCGGGGCGTCGCAGCCCGAAGGTGGTGGCCATCTCGGCGTAGCGAGGGTCGACGTTGCGGACGCCGGACGACGTGTTGAGGTACATCGGCAGCGACGTGCCGATGGCGATGATCAGGATCTTGGGGAGCTCGTCCACCCCGAACCAGACGATGAAGAGCGGCAGCAGCACCAGATAGGGCAAGGTCCGCATCATCTGGAGGGTGGAGTCCAACGCCTCTTCCGCGAATCGCCAGAGCCCGACCGAGACGCCCAAGAGCGTCCCGAGGCCGACGCCGATCGAGCTGCCGATCAGCACGCGCCGCAACGAGGCCCACAGGTTGGGGAGCAGCTGGCCGTTCTGGAGCAGGTGCCAGAACGTTTCCGCGATGATTCCCCGGCGGAGGGAGCACGGCGGCGAGACCACCAGCCCGAGGTGCTCCCCACTTCCCACAGCACCACCAGGAGCACCGGCACGACCGCCCGCCGGACGACGGTCGGGACGCGACCGAGCCGACGCGGGGCGACCGGCCCGTCGCCGGCGACAAAGACGACCTTGCCCGCCGACGACCGCGGACCCGACCACCTCGGCCTGGGCGCCGGGGCGCTGCGCAGGGGCGCCCGACGCCAAGACCTTCGAGGCGCGGCCAACGTCCGACGTCATCACGACTTGGTGCCGGCTCCCTGCCCGCTGCTGTTTTCGCCGGACTTGGCGTAGGCCGGCACGACGAAGTACGAGGGGTACTTCTTGCGGTAAGTGGCCTCGTCGGCGGCGATGGCCTTACTGAGCTTGTCCGTGAAGACGGTGGCGACGTTGAACGGCTTGATCACCCCCACGGAGACGAACGCGTTGGCGTAGTCCTGCTCGGTGCCAATGGATTGGGGGCTATTCGGTCCCACCCACGTGTTGCCCGACGCCTCCTCCCCCTTGAAGGTGGCCAACTCCGCGGCCAGTGGCTGGTCGGTGTTCGTGGCCACGATCTGGGCGTACTGCGTCGGATGGGAGCGCGCCCACGCGGCCGCCGTGTCGACCCGGGCGAGGAAGTCGGCGACCGCGGCCAGCTTCGCGGGGTCGCTCAGGTCGGGCTTGTAGAGGTTGTAGGTGCCCTGCAGCGCGCCCAGCTTGTCGGCCAGGTACGGGCCGCCGCTGGCCAGGATCTTGGCGCCCTCGGTCTCTGCGGTGGCGACGTTTCCGAACGTGGCGAAGGCGACCACACTGCCGCTCAACAGTGCGGCCAGCCCGTCGGCCGGCTGTTCAATCGCGACCGGAGTGATATCCGACCACTTGAGGCCTGCCGCCTTGAGCTGCTTCAGCAGGAAGAACTGCGGCGTGGTGTCGGGGATGTAGGCAACCTTCTGGCCCTTGAGCTGCTTGACCGAGGTGATCCCCGAGCTCTTGAGCACGATGGTGTCCTGCTCGGCGGTACCGATCTTGAGCGTGGCCACCGACACGAAGTTGTCGTCCCCGGCCGCCGCCAGCAGCGCGTTGGAGATCCCACTGGCCCGACCGAGGTCGGCCGTCCCGGCATTCACCGCTTCGCTCTGGAGCGCTCCGGACGCCAGCAGCTGATACTGGACCTGGTAGGGGGTGTTGGCCAGGCCGGCCGCCTGGAGGAGCACGTTGTCGCCCTCGGCCGGGTAGGTCGCCACCTTCAAGGTCACGCCCGAGAGATTCGGGGTGGCCGCACCGACGCCGCTGGCGCCGACGGTGGACAGGAACCCGACGCCGGAGGCGGCCAGGCTGAGGCCGAGGCCGACCTGCAGGAACACGCGTCTCCGCGACCCAGAAGGACGGCGACCGCCCTCCGATCGGCGGGTGAGTGGGCTGTTCCTACGCATGGATCCTCCGAGACGGAAATGGGCAGAACGCTGCCCAGGGCGATTTCTACTTCTCCGACCTATTTAGTAGAGATTCGTGCGAGCATAAGTGGGTCGAGCAAACCGTGTCAACAAGGGATCAGGCGGTGATGAGAGGGGGTTCGAGCAGACGGCCGAGCGCTTCGGGTGCGGGTCGGCGGGCACCCCTTAGCGACAACATTCGAGCTGAACCCTAGTTATGCTGGGTGTTTCCATCGACTCCTAGACCGCTGCCAAGATACCGCCCGAGAAACCGGAGGGGTGGCCCCGTCAGGTGCTGTAGGACTGATTCTGGCCATATCGTCGACTTGAACCAGGAGCATGCCGTGGTGCGCGCAGCTGAGATGCGACCGATGGGACCGGGTGCCGACACCGGAGATGTGTTCGACGCCGGAAGCCTGTGCCTCGATTTCCTCGCCACCCTGCACGACCGACGCGCCGACCCGGGCCATCGGGTCGCTGAAGCCTCAAGGCTCGCCGAGTGGCTCAGGAGCCGGGGCCTACCCGAGGCGACCGGAGGACTGACGGAGCGAGATCTCGACGACGCGGGGGCGCTCTGCGTCTCGATCGCCGCTCTCGCCCGCGCCCTGCTGGCCTCCGATCCGCCCGCGGCAGAGGACATCGGTCGGCTCAACGCGACCGGCCGCCATGCGACGCCGGTCTTCCTCATGCAGGCGGGCGGGCGGCGGCGGGTTGCCGTCAGCGAGATCGACATCGCTGCGTCGCTCTCGGTAATCGCCCGCGACGCCATCAGCTTGTTCACGGGGCCCGACGTCGGCCGGCTGCGTGCATGCGCCAGCCCGGACTGTGGCCTTCTGTTCTTCGACCGGTCTCCGTCCGGGCGCCGCCGGTGGTGCTCGATGAAGCGATGTGGCGAACGGGTGGCGTCTGCCTCATACCGCCGCCGGCGCGTCGCCGGCGCTCCGGACAGACTGACGGCCAGCTAAGACCTGCGAGGGAACGATCGTGTGTGCCACCCCTGACGCTTCGACCATGCCGGATGAACCCGACGGATTTCACCGTCGGCTCTATCGGATCGAGCGAGGCGCGCTGTCGGCTGCCACCGCCCAGACGGCCGGGATGACCCGGGTCGAGGCGATATCGGGGAACACGGTCGGCTCAGACGGGATCTGGATGGGTCAGACCCATGTCGCTCCTTCGACCCGCTCCGCCGATCACCATCACGGCCGATCCGAAACGGGCATCTACGTCGTCGCCGGCCATCCGGTTTTCGTCTTCCTCGACGGCGAGACGGAGACCCGGTTAGAGGCCGAACCCGGCGACTACGTCTACGTTCCGCCGTGGGTTCCTCACCGAGAAGAGAATCCCGATCCTGAGAACGAGGCGATCGTCGTGATCGCCCGGAACACCCAGGAGGCCGTCGTGGTCAACGTGGACGACTTGCGCTGGAAGGAGCCGGCGTCCGAAAGCACCACGCCTGACCGAGGCAGGTCCTGGCACACCTATTGATCCTCCGTGCCCGGCGGTTGTGTTCTTCGCCTGGGGGTATCGGCTGCACGGGTCGCGCGCGCAGACTCGCTGGGAACGGCGATCAAGCCGGGGCCCGCGATTACCGGCCCAATTCGCGATCGGATCCAGACGCTTCCGCTTTCATGTGCACCTGCCGAATGGTTTCGGCGTCGCAGACCAGCCGCCCACCAACGTCATTCATCCCCATCGATGTCCGACAAGGCGGCGAGGACGTCGGCCCACGGCACGCCCCCGTCTCGCAGGCAGCGGACCGGGTCCGCGGTGCAATCCACCACCGTCGACGGTGCGCCGCGACAACGCCCGCCGTCGACGGCCAGCGCCGGTCCGGCCTGCAATGCGAAGGCTGCGATGAGCTGGGCGACACTCGTCGCCGGTGGGGCTCCATGGTGGTTGGCGCTCGTCACCGCCAGCGGTCCGAGCGCGGCGCACAGCGCGTTGAGCACGCCGTGGCGGGGCCACCGCAGACCCACCGAGTCACCGGCGCTCCCCACCAACGAGGCGATGGCCCGAGGGGCCGGGACCACCAGGGTCAGCGCGCCGGGCCAGAACTGCTCGGCCAGCGTCGCGGCGCTCTGCGGGCCATGCGGCCGCCACCGTCCTCGCTCCTTCGATGCTCCCGACGATGACCGGCAGCGCCAGCTCGGCCGGCCGGCCCTTCAGGGCGAACAGCGACTCGACGCCGGCCGGGGTGAGGCGCGCCGCCAGGCCGTAGACGGTGTCGGTGGGCACGGCGATCACGGCACCCGCCTCCAACGCCACGACGGCCACCGACAACTCGCCCTCGCCAATCACCCGCACGGGGACCCTCCTCGGCGTCGGGCCGGTCAGCGCCAGCTGGCGACGAGCACTCGGTCGCGCCCGGCCAGATCTGGCTCAACCCGCACCGACGAGGCACCCGATGCCAGAGCCAGCTCCCGGGCGGCCGAGGCCTGGTGGGGCGCCAGCTCGACGACGGCCAGACCGGGCCGGGCCAGCCAACCGGGGGCACCGTCGAGCACCGCCTCGATGGCGGCCAGCCCGGGCGTCCCGTCGCGACCGTCGCCCGCCACCAGCGCCTCCCTCGGCTCGAAGCAGCGCACCGACGCGTCGAGATCAGCCCATTCGCCCTCGGACACATACGGCGGATTCGACGCCACCAACTGCACGCGGCCGGCCATCGACGTCGGGAGCGCGTCCCACCAGTCACCCGCAGCGATCGTCACTGCCGTCGCGGCCGTCGCGTCGCGGCGGCCGAGCCCGGCGAGGTTCTCCGCAGTCACCCTCAGCGCTTCTCCGCTGGCGTCGCAGCACCAGACGGCTAGGCCAGCGGTGGTGCCGATCGCCTCGGCGGCCACGGCCAGCCCGATGGCCCCGGATCCGGTTCCGAGGTCGACGATGACCGTGTCGCGCGACGCGTCGTTCCCGAGCGACGCGAGCTCGCGGAGGGCGACGTCGACCAGCTGCTCGGTCTCGGGCCGCGCGATGAGCACCCGGAGGTCGAGGACGAGGTCCAGCGTCCGGAACGGCCAGTGGCCCAGCACATATTGGAGCGGTTCTCCGTCGCCCCGCCGGCTGGCCAATGCATGGATCCGGACGTGCTCGGTCTCGACGACCGGGTCGCCCCCGGACCCGGAGGCCCCCAGAACCTCCTCGACGATCCAACGCGCCTCTCGCCGAGAACCCAGTCGCCCGGAGATCGACGCCTCGATCTGTCGGCGGGTCTCGACCGGGAGGGCCGTCTCCGGGATCACGCGGCGTCCCCGTTTTCGCCCTCGAGCTGGCGCGCCCGCTTGTCCGACATGAGCGCATCGGCCAGGTCGTCGAGGTCGCCGGCCAGGACCTGATCGAGCTTGTACAGCGTCAGATTGACGCGATGGTCCGTGACCCGGTTCTCCTTGAAGTTGTAGGTCCGCACCTTCTCCGAGCGCCCGCCCCCGCCGATCTGACTCTTGCGCTGCGCCGCCACCTCGGCCGCCTGGCGCTCCTGCTCGGCCCGCAGGAGGCGCGCCCGCAGCACCGTCATCGCCTTGGCCCTGTTCTGGATCTGGCTCTTCTCGTCCTGCATGGCGACGACGATCCCGGTCGGCAGGTGCGTGATGCGCACCGCCGAGTCCGTCGTGTTGACGGACTGCCCGCCCGGTCCGGTCGAGCGGTAGACGTCGATCTTGAGGTCGCCCGGGTCGATGGCGACGTCGACCTCGTCGGCCTCGGGGAGGATGCTGACGGTGGCCGCCGAGGTGTGGATGCGGCCCTTGGACTCGGTCACGGGTACGCGCTGGACGCGGTGGGGGCCCGCCTCGAACTCGAGCCTGCTCCAGGCGTCGGCGCCCTTCACGAGGAAGACGACCTCGTTCAGGCCGTCCTGCGGGGACGGGCTCTCCGAGAGGACCTCGACCTTCCAGCCGCGCGTGGCCGCGTAGCGCGTGTACATCGTGTACAGGTCGCGCGCGAAGAGGTTGGCCTCCTCGCCGCCTTCGGCCCCGCGGATCTCGACGATGACGTTGCGCCCGTCGTTGGGGTCCTTCGGCAAGAGCAGCTCGCGCAGGCGGTCCTCCAACTCGAGGATGCTGGCGTCGGAGGCATCGATCTCGGCCCGCAGCATCTCACGGTCGTCGCCCGAGGTGTCCTCGAGCATCTCGCGGGCGGTTTCGCCGTCGCTGCGGGCCTGGCGCAGCTTGCGCCAGCTGTCGACGACGTCGGCCAGCTCCTTGTGGTGGCGCGACAGGTCGCGCAGGCGGTCCAGGTCTGCCGAGGTGGCGGGGTCCGCCAGCTCCGCCTCGATGGCCTCGAACTCCTTCTCGAGCGCGGTCAATCGGTCGTCAAGCACCGCTTCAGGCTAGGGCCAGCTCCGTGCTCACGGAGTCCGGAAGACATCGTGGGTGCCGACTCGTCGCCAGATGATGTGCGGTTGACCGGGGACGACCTCGCTCCCGTACTCGAAGGTCGCTCGTCCGTTCGCGGCCCAGGACATCTCGAAGATGCCCGCCGCGCCCTGCACGCCCTTCACCCGAAGACTCGATCGAAAGGCACCCGCACCGCAGTCCGCGACGAACTGGGCGACCGCCGCCAAGAACGCTGCTTGTTGATCGGGCGAAAGGGCGTTGAAGTCGTCACCGAAGCGGGCCAGCCAGGCAAAAGTCGGCACGACCTCTCAGCGATCGCGTCGACCCTGGATCCGACCTTTCGCACGATGCCCCAGCGCCTCGAGGAACTCTTCGCCGGAGCCGAAGGCTTCCAGGCGGCCCGCGCCGCGATCGGCGTCCGCCTCCCGTTCGCCTGCCTGCCAGTCAGTGGTCCAGAACCAGGCCTGGGTGGCGTCGATCACCTTCTGGGGCCGGAGGAGAATTCCCTCTGCCGTGATCTCGGCATCCAAGAGGTCGCCCTCTTCTAGATGCGCGGCAGCCCGGATTTCCTCGGGGAGCGTCAGCTGGCCCTTGGCCCGCAGGGTTGTTCTCGGCATCGGGCAACTCTATCAGCGCTCAGATAATCCAATAGTCCGATTTTCCGACCGCACCCGTGCTGCCGATGCCCAACTCGATAGGTCGCAACTCCACCAGAAAGTCGTCGTCGGGCTGCCGCCGCTCGAGCGGGCGACGGTGCTACTTGGTCTTGCGGCGCCCGTAGCGGCGCTCGAAGCGCTCGACGCGGCCACCGGAGTCGACCAGCTTCTGCTTGCCGGTGAAGAACGGGTGGCACTCGTTGCACAGCTCGACGTGGAGGTCCGACTTGGTCGAACGCGTCGTGAACGTGCTCCCACAGGAGCAGCGGACGCTGGCCGTCGTGTAATCGGGGTGGATGTCTGCCTTCATCGTCAGCTCCTTCGTCGTGCAGTCGTTCAAGGCCGAACGGAGGCCGGGTATTCCCGACCCCCGCTCCGGTGGGCCTCAGCCGTTGGGCGTGGGGCCCTTGGCGATCTCGGCCAGGAATTCGTCATTGGACTTGGTGGTCCGGATCTTGTCCATCAGGAGCTCCAGGCCGGGGGCGGCATTGCCCTCGTTGGCCAGGGCATTGAGCACCCGGCGGAGCTTCCAGACCTGGGCCAGCTGGCCCCGGTCGAACAGCAGCTCCTCGTGCCGGGTCGAGCTGGCGTTCACGTCGATCGACGGGTACAGGCGACGCTCCGCCAGACGCCGGTCGAGGCGCAACTCCATGTTCCCCGTGCCCTTGAACTCCTCGAAGATGACCTCGTCCATCTTGGAGCCCGTCTCGACGAGCGCGGTGGCCAAGATGGTGAGCGAGCCACCCTCTTCGATGTTGCGGGCCGCTCCGAAGAACTTCTTCGGGGGGTACAGGGCGCCCGAGTCGACGCCACCCGACATGATCCGGCCGGTGGCCGGCGCCGCCAGGTTGTAGGCACGGGCGAGGCGCGTGATGCCGTCGAGGAGGATCACCACGTCGGTGCCGAGCTCCACGAGGCGCTTGGCCCGCTCGATGGCCATCTCGGCCACCATGGTGTGCTCCTCGGACGGACGGTCGAAGGTCGAGGCGACGACCTCGCCGCCCGAGATCGAGCGGCGCATGTCGGTGACCTCTTCGGGGCGCTCGGCGACGAGCAGCACCATCAGGTGGACGCCGGGATTGTTCGCCTCGATCGAGTGGGCGATCTGCTTCATCACGGTGGTCTTGCCCGCCTTGGGCGGCGAGACGATCAGTCCGCGCTGGCCCTTGCCGATCGGCGAGAGCAGGTCGACGATCCGGGCGGTCAGATTGTCCTTCTCCCCCGCCCTCTCCAAGACGAGCTTGGAGTCCGGGAACAGGGGGGTGAGGTCCTCGAAGCGCGGGCGGTTGCGGGCGGCGTCGGGATCAAGACCGGCGACGGTGTCGATGCGCAGGAGCGCCGGGTACTTCTCGTTGTTGGATGCCGGTCGGAAGGCCCCCTCGATGAAGTCCCCCTTGCGGAGCGCGAATCGGCGAGCCTGGCTGATCGACACGTAGACGTCCTTGGCGGACGGGAGGTAGCCGTCGCAACGCACGAAGCCGTAGCCCTCGTCGCGTAGGTCGAGCAGGCCGCGCACCTCGACCAGGTCGCCCTGGTAAGCGCTGTCCTGGGTCGCGTTGCCCTGCAGCTCGCGCTCGCCGCCCGGCGCACGCTCGCGGCCCCGGCGACGGCGTCCCCGCCGGTTCCCGGGGTCGGTGCCCGCCATCGCGTTGTTGTGCTGCGGCTGCTGCTGGCCGGGGTGCCGAGCACCCTGGCGCTGCTGCGCCGTCCGGGCGTTGGCCGGCCGGTAGTCGCTGTCGTCGCCCGCCGAGGCGCCGTTGCTGGTTGTGCCGGTGCCGATCGGCCCGTCGACCTCGCCGTCGAGCGATTCGGTGTCGAACGCCTCATCGAGGGTCTCAGACGAGACGGCGGTCACATGGGCGGGCGCCCGGCCGTTGCCGGACACCTCGTCCTCGTCGTCGTGCTCGTCGGCCTCGACATACGGCCGGGCGGTCGAGCCGTTGCTGCGGTTTGCGTAACTGGTGGATCCGTTGGTGCTGCGGCCGGAACTTCGGCCCGGAGCCGGCTCGTCGCCGTTGGAGTTCACGCCGGCCGCTTCCAGGATCTGATCGATGATGTCGGCCTTTTTCGACCGCGTGGTCGTCTTGAGGGACATCGCCTGGGCGATCGCGTGGAGCTCGTCTCGCTCCTTGGACTCGAGTACGGACCGTTCGAGCTGCTGTTCGGCAGTCATCGGCCTCCTCATTTCTTCGAACCGTCGACCAGGTGACCTGCGTCACTGCGACGTTCGGGACAGGGAACGGGGGGAACATCCGGCTGGATGGTCCGACCCCCATCGCCACCGGCTTGGGAGCTGCGTCAGGATCCTGAGTGGAGCCGCGACGGACGTCCCGTAGCGCAGGTGGGGATGTCTTCATAGTAGCGGGTTCGCCCGAAGCGCAACAACATGGGGTCGGGCGGGGTCGCCGCCTCCCCGGTTGCACGGTGCGCCCGGCTTCGCCGCGACCGACGCTGCTGGACAAATGACGACGGTCGTGCGGCCCGTGACCGCGTCCGATGGACCACGGTACTGGACCCTCGAGCACCCAAGAGGTGCCGGCGCCTTTGACCCAAATCCGCAGCGACGCGGCGGCGGCGCCGAGCAGCGTCCACGCTGGGGCGATCACGTCGCCGCGGCGGCGCCTTATGGGCGCCGGAACGGCACAGAACGAGCGGGTGATCGACCATTTCTCGGACCCCGCGCCCTAGATTTTCGCCACGCGGCCACTTTCTTGGACTCGTACGAATCAGCCGCATGCCGCGCACCGGACATCGGGGGCGGGCGGGCCTGACGCGTCGGAGAGCGCTGGTGAGTCGTCGCCCCGACGTCGCCGGCGGATGTCGGTGGCCTGGGTCGTCCTCGTCGTCGGGCTGTGCGGATCGGTCGGCGGCGGCCTGGCGTGGCATTCCTACGTGCAGGCGCAGCAACAGAACCAACTGCGGACGACCGCCAACACCGCGGCGGTGACTCTGACCTCGGAGATCCAGCGGGACGAGGACCTCGTCCGCACCGTGCGCGCGCTCATCACCAGCAACCCCGACGCGACGAATGTCCAGTTCCAGGCGCTCCTTTCCAACCTCGGACCGCGGAACTATCCGGGCACGATCGGGCTGGCCTACATCGAACGGGTCTCGGCCGCCGACCTCGCGCACTACCAGGCCACCGTTGCGGCGGACCCGTTGCTCGGCGTGCCCGAGAGTGGGCCGTTCGTCCTCGACCCCGCAGGGAACCGGCCGCAGTACTGCCTGGGCCGCCTCTTCGCCATCAATCCGGCCGAGCTGAAGGCGCCGGTGGCCCATGTGGAGTCCGCCATCGGCGTGACGCCGACAGAAGTCAGCCAACTGCTGGACCCGGGCTACGACTACTGCCAGAGCTCTTTCGCCCCGCTGTTGGCCGCCGCCACGGAAGAGAGCCTCGTGAGCCCGCTGGCGGCCGAGCTCGCACCGAAGCCCAAGAGCGCGGCCAGTCGGCGGGCCGAGATCAATCGGGCGGTGCGCCTCGGCAGCCCCATGGAGATCTCCATGCCCGTCTACCGGATGGGCGCCTCGCTCGCGACCGCGGCCGACCGCCGGGCCGCGCTCTTGGGCTGGACCGGCAGCGTGTTCGAGCCCGGGGCCATCACGCGGCCGGTGCTCAGTGCGACCCCGGACATGTCCCTGGCGCTGAGCTACACGAACCCGACCGGTCCGAGCTTGGTCGTACTGAGGGCAGGTAGCGCCGGCCCGGGCTCGTCGTTCCGTTCGATCACCCTGCGGGCCTCCGGCGCCTGGACGGTGCGGATCGGGCTGGTGCCGAGCGTCGGCTCGGCGACCCTGCAGGGGCTCGCCGTGCTGGCCGGAGGCGTGGTGGCCACGCTGCTGCTCTTCTTGCTCCTGGCCGACCTGTCCCGCTCGCGGGCCAGCGCGCTCGAGATCGCAGAAGAGAAGACCGTCGAGCTCCGCCACCGTTCCCTCCACGACCCGCTCACCGGGCTCCCCAACCGGGACCTGGTCCTCGACCGCGCCAACCAGATGTTGACGAGGGCGCGGCGCGACCAGCTGCCGCTGGCCGCCCTCTTCATCGACCTCGACGGGTTCAACGGGATCAACGACACGTTCGGGCAGGCGGCGGGCGACCACCTGTTGAAGGCGATCGCCGCGCGACTCACGAGCGCGCTGCGTGCGTCCGACACCGTCGGGCGCGTCGGGGGCGACGAGTTCGTCGTGTTGGCCGAGGGAGTCTCGGTATCGGCCGGTCCCGAGGTGGTCGCCCGCCACATCCTCGACGTCCTGGCCGAACCCCATCACGGTGCGCGCGCCGGCGGCGAGCTGCGGGTGACGGCCAGCATCGGCATCGCCTGGGGCCAACGAAGCTCGGCCGAGGACCTGCTGCGCGACGCCGACATCGCCCTGCACGTCGCGAAGTCGGCCGGCAAGAATCGATTCGTCCTCTTCGAGCCGGCGATGCAGACTGCCCGGCGCGGCCGCCTCGACCTCGAGCTCGACCTGCGCGTGGCCCTCGAGGCCGACCAGTTCTTCCTCGTCTACCAGCCGACCTTCGACCTCGAGCACATGACCTTCAACGGGCTCGAAGCGCTGCTGCGGTGGCAGCATCCGACACGCGGCGTCGTGGGGCCGGGCGACTTCATCCCGCTCCTCGAAGAGACCGGCATGATCGTCCAGGTCGGGCGCGAGGTGCTGGCCCAGGCCTGCCGCCAGGCGCGGCGCTGGCACCAGCGTGGCCACCGGGTGAACGTCTCGGTCAACGTCTCTGCGCTCCAGCTGGAGTCGGACGACTTCTACGACGACGTGCGCCGGGCGCTGCGCGAGACCGGCCTCGATCCGCGGGCCCTCACGCTCGAGATCACCGAGAGCGCCCTCATGCGCGACGCGGAGAAGGCGGTCGAACGACTGAGCGCGCTGAAGACGCTCGGCATCGCGCTCGCCATCGACGACTTCGGCACGGGTTACTCGTCGCTCTCCTACCTCCGCCAGTTCCCGATCGACGTGCTGAAGATCGACCGGGCCTTCGTGAGCGGCGTCGGCGGCTCGGCCGAGGGTGGGGCGCTCGTGCACACGATGGTGCAGCTGGGCCAGGCGCTCCGTCTGCGCACGGTGGCCGAGGGCATCGAGACGGAGGCGGAGCTGGCGGTGCTCCAGGCCGAGGGCTGCGTGGACGGGCAGGGGTTCCTGTTCGCCCGGCCGCTGCCTGCGGCCGAGGTGGAGAGATTCTTCGGGCGTTCGCTCCAGCAGTTCACACGCAGCTCGGCCGACCTCGGGGTCTGAGTCGCCGATCCCTACGGGCGGCCCGCTCGTGGGCGACCCGCCAGGCGGCGGTTCGACTGCCTCAGGGGGGCGTCGAGCTGGCCGAACGCTTGGCGAAAATGCTGATGGCGACGACCACCGCCAGCAGCAGACCGGCGGCCAGCACGGGCTCTGGGGTGGCGCTGGCGGCCAGGATCAGCCCGACGGCGACGGGGCGACGAACGAGCGCAGGAGGCCGGGGGCCTTGTATGGGGCGTGGAGCAACCAGACCACGAGGAGATACAGGGCGACCGGGGCGGTGACGGCAAAGCCGGTCTCGAGGTTGGTGAGCCGGGAGTGGTGCGTCACGTGACTGACGGCCAAGTCCAGCCCGGCTCCGACCGCCGCCGCGCTGGCGAAAACGAAGTAGTGCCCATAGCCCCATGCGAATGCTCCGGTGATCCGATCTGCGAATGCCTCCCGGACCGACACCACGATCTCGTCGGACGGCATGTCGAAGTAGAGCCACCACATCGAAAAGACGATCAGGAGGCCGCCGACGACAACGCTCGCCAGATCCCCGAAGGGCGTCTTGCCGCCGAGCGCGGTCGCCACGCCCCTCGAGGTGGCCAGCACCGTTTCGCCGAGGACGATGATCGTGAACAGGCCGTAGCGCTCGCCGATGTGGCGCGGGTGCCAGGCGGTGCGCCCGGCGGCCTCGGCCCATATCGGCACCGCCAGCTCCGCCGCCGCCAGCACCGCGAAGAACGCCAGGCCGATGTGGCGCGGGAGGGCCAGCCAGCCACCCAGCCCACCTGGACGACCGCGATGCCGATGGCGTAGCGCAGGGCACAGCGACGACCCGCCGGGTTGGACACGGCGGCCCGCAGCCACAGCGTCACCATGGACAGTCGCATCACCACATAGCCGAGCACCATGACGTCGAAGTGCCAGCCGTTGAGGGCCCGGGGCACGCCGGCGGCCAGGATCAGCACACCGGCCATCTGCACCAGCACGGCTATGCGATAGGCCACGTCGTCGGTGTCGTAGGCCGACGAGAACCACGTCAGATTCATCCACGCCCACCAGATCCCGAAGAAGACGAGCGGGTAGGCGATGAGCACGGCCCTCACTCGTCCGTGGGCCAGGCCCGCTTGGAGGCCCGCCGCGGCCTGGGCGACGGCCGCCACGAACGTGAGATCGAAGAACAGCTCGAGGGGAGTGGCCGCGCGGTGCTGCTCGCTCGGATCCCGAGGTGACATGCGCACGTGGAGCTGCACCGTGTGATCCTCCCAGGCGGCTCCGGGCGGCACGGCCCGGATCGATCGACGCAGCGGGCCATGGCGCCGACCGAGAAGGTCAGGGGGCCAACTGCTCGAGGATCGCCTCGATGCGCGCGTCGACCACACTCGGCACGTCGATCTGGCTGATGGCCAGGTCCGGGTCCTTCAGGCCGTGCCCGGTGAGCACGCAGACCACGGTCGAGCCGGCCGGCACCCCCGAGTCGAGCAGCCCGGCCACCGACGCCGCGGACGCCGCCTCGCAGAAGACGGACTCCTCCTCGGCCAAGAACCGGTAGGCGGCCAGGATCTGCTCGTCGGTCACCGCGGTGATCGAGCCTCCGGACTCGGTCGCCGCGGCCTCCGCCGACGCCCAACTGGCGGGATTGCCGATGCGGATGGCCGTGGCGACCGTCTCGGGTTCGTCCACCGGGTGGCCGAGGACGATGGGGGCGGCGCCCGCCGCCTGGAAGCCGAGCAGGCGCGGGAGCTTCGTCGCCCGGCCGGCATCCTGGTACTCGCGATAGCCCTTCCAGTAAGCGGTGATGTTGCCGGCGTTGCCGACCGGGATGCAGTGGAAGTCCGGCGCATCGCCCAGCACGTCGACGATCTCGAAGGCCCCGGTCTTCTGGCCCTCGATCCGGAAGGGGTTGATCGAGTTGACCACCGTCACGGGCGCGCGGCCGGGCAACTCGCGCACGATGCGCAGCGCCTCGTCGAAGTTGCCGCGCACCTGGAGGACCGTGGCGCCGTGGACGAGCGCCTGGGCCAGCTTGCCGAGCGCGATGTGGCCCTCGGGGATGAGCACGACACAGGTCATCCCGGCCCGGGCCGCGTAGGCGGCAGCCGAGGCCGAGGTGTTGCCGGTCGACGCGCAGACGACCGCCTTGGCCCCGTCGGCGAGGGCGGCGGAGATGGCCATCGTCATGCCGCGGTCCTTGAACGACCCCGTGGGGTTGGCGCCCTCGACCTTCAGCCACACCTGGGCGCCGACCCGAGCCGACAGGCTCGGCGCCGGCAGGAGGGGGGTCCCCCCCTCGAGCAGCGTGACGACGGCCGCGTCCGGCCCGAGCGGGAGGAACTCCCGGTACTCCTCGACGATCCCCCGCCAGCCGAGCACGTCAGCCCTCGTCCTCGGGTCCGACCACCCGGAGCACCCCGCCCACGCGGTCGACCACGTCGAGGCGCCCAAGGTCTTCGATGGTCCTGGCCACGGCACCGCCGCGCGCCAGGTGGGTGATGAAGACCAGCCGGGCCTCGTCGCCCAGCCCGAGCTGCTCCATGGAGCGGATCGAGACGCCGTGCTCCCCGAAGACGGCGGCGACCGACGCCAGGACGCCGGGGCGGTCGAGGACGTCGATGCTCAGGTAGAAGACGGACGCGAGGTCCTCCAACGGCTGGATGTGGGCCGGCCTCCCCCGAGAGGGTGCGGGCACCGCCACCCCGCTGCGCAGGTGTCGGGCCGCGACGATCAGGTCGCCCAGGACCGCGCTGGCCGCCGGCGGACCGCCGGCCCCGCGTCCGTAGAGCATGAGCTCGCCGGCGGCCTCACCCTCGATGAAGACGGCGTTGAACGCCCCGTTCACGATGGCCAGCGGGTGCGACTTGGGCACCATGGCGGGATGGACGCGCACCGAGAGGGCGGGGCCACCGTCGACCAGCTCGGCGACGGCCAGCAACTTCACGGCGTAGCCGAGCCGCTCCGCGAATTCGACGTCCACCCGGCGCACGGCGCTGATGCCCTCGCAGTGCACGTCGTCGATCCCGACGTCGCAGCCGAACGCCAGGCTCGCCAGGATGGCGGCCTTGGCGGCGGCGTCTTTCCCCTCGACGTCGGCCGTCGGGTCCCGCTCGGCCAGTCCCAGCCGCTGTGCTTCCGCCAGTGCCTCGTCGTACTCGCGCCCTTCGTCGGTCATCGACGTGAGGATGAAATTGGTCGTCCCGTTCACGATCCCCATCACGCGACTGATCCGCTCGCCGGCCAGTGACTCGCGCAGGGGCCGGATGATCGGGATGGCGCCGGCGACCGCCGCCTCGTAGAGCAGGTCGACGCCGCTCGATGCGGCCAGCTCGGCCAGCGAGCCGCCGTGCGCGGCGAGGAGTGCCTTGTTGGCGGTCACGACCGGCCGCCGGGCGGCCAGGGCCGACTCGATCAGCGACTTGGCGGGCTCGATGCCGCCGATCAGCTCGACGACGATGTCCACGTCGTCCCGCGCGACCAGTGCCTGGGCGTCCAGCGTGAGCAGATGTCTCGGGTACCACGGTGCGCTCGAGCGCACGTCGTCCAAATCCAGCGTCGAGATCCCGACGACCTCGAGGACCACCCCGGCCCGCTGCGCGATCTCCGCCGCCCGGACCGGATCCGCCAGTATCTCGACCAGCGCGGCCCCGACGTTGCCGGACCCGAGGACGGCGACGCGCACGGCCGGCTCCTCGCTGGGGCATCCCGGACATGGCTGCACGCTACCTGTTCCCGGCCGGGGCACTCCGGAACCACGCCCTGTGAGCTGGGCTTTTCGAGAGAACCGGGCGGTTCAGGTGTCGAGGCGCAACAGGTCGTCGACGGTCTCGCCGCGCACGACCACGCCGCGCCGTTCCCCCGGCGACGAAGAGGACGGGCGGGCGGGGCACCTTGTTGTAGTTGGAGGCCATGGAGTAGCCGTAGGCGCCGGTGACCGGCGTGGCCAAGACGTCGCCGACCTTCAGGTCCTCGGGCACCCTCGCCTCGGCCACGACGATGTCGCCCGTCTCGCAGTGCTTGCCGACCAGGCGCACCGCCTGCGGCGCGCTCGGCCCCGGCCGCCCTCGGCAGGAACGCCTCGTAGCCGCTGCCGTAGAGGACGGGGCGGGGGTTGTCGCTCATCCCGCCGTCGACCGCGACGTAGGTCCGCACGCCGGGCAAGCGCTTGATCGTCCCGACGCGGTACAGCGTGATGCCGGCGGTCGCGACGATCGACCGTCCCGGTTCGGCCGTCACCCGCACGCCGGTGGCGACGCCCACTCGCGTGCAGGCCGCCTTGGTCGCGTCGGCCCACTCGGCCAGCGACGGCGTGCGCTCACCGTTCACATAGGCGACGCCGAGGCCGCCACCCACGACGAGCTCGGACAGGTCGAGGGGGGCGAAGAACGCTCCCAGGATCTCGGCCGTCCGCTCGAAGGACGACACGTCGAAGACCTGGCTGCCGATGTGGGCGTGGACACCGACCAGCTCGACCCCGGGCATCAACTCGAGCGCGGCAACGGCGGTCGCCGCGGCGCCGGAGGACATCGAGAAGCCGAACTTCGTGTCCTCCTGGCCGGTCTTGACGAACTCGTGCGTGTGGGCCTCGACCCCCGGCGTCACCCGCACGAGTACCCGGGGACGAGGCGAACCCGTGGGGGCATCCGTCAATTTCCCGAGGCGCGCGATCTCGTCGAAGTTGTCGACGACGATGCGGCCCACGCCGGCCGACAGGGCCGACGCCAGCTCCGCCTCCGACTTGTTGTTGCCGTGCATCACGAGGCGATCGGCGGGGACGCCGGCGGCCAGCGCGACCGCCAGCTCGCCCGCCGTCGACACGTCGAGGCACATCCCCTCCTCGTGGGCCAGCCGGGCCATGGCCTTGCACAGGAACGCCTTGGTCGCGTAGGCCACACCGTCTCCCCAGGCCGCGACCGCCTCCCGGCAGCGCTCCCGGAGGTGCGCCTCGTCGTAGACGAACAGCGGCGTGCCGTACTCCTCCGCCAGGGAGAGCAGGTCCACCCCGCCGATCGAGAGCCGACCGTCGTCGGCGATCCGCGCGGTGGACGGCAGCAGGTGTCGTGCGACCGGAGCCCCGGAGAAGTCAGGCATCGGGGACGCCGAACGAGCTCGCGACACGGGGTGCCGTGCTCACACGCTGGGACGGAGAACGCCGGTCATGGGTGCACACGATACGGTGAGTGGCCCCAGCCCCAGTAGCTCAGCGGATAGAGCACCGGCCTCCGGAGCCGGGTGCGCAGGTTCAAGTCCTGCCTGGGGCGCTCATTTCGTCGGAGATTGGTTCCCCACCCCATGGCTTCTGCGGGGCGGCGGCCGCTATCGGAGGAGCTGCGCGCCACCGTACAATTTGGGAAAGGTGAACTGACGTGGAGCAGCGTCGTCGACGAGGAGCAACGGCTCGATGTACCGGGCGGCGGGGCCTCCTCTGCCTGCTCGGCACACTCGTGCTCGGCACCCTCACGACCGCCTCCTCGCCCGCCGCCCAGGCCAGCGGATCCCCCTCGGGGGCCACCTACGTGGCGCTGGGCGACTCCTACGCGTCGGGCGAGGGGCTCTCGCCGTACGAGCCGGGGACCGACGTCGCGGCCGGCGCGGAGCGCAACCAGTGTCATCGCTCGGCTTCCCAGGCCTACGCCGACCTCTCCCCGCCGCTCGTGTTGCCCGGCGTCACGGACAGGGCCTTCTGGGCGTGCAGCGGTGCCACCGTCGGCGACATGGAGCAGGTGCCACCGCAGAGCGGACCCGACGAGCAGTTCAATCAGGTGGACCAGGTGTCGAGCGTCGGCGACTCGACCGAATGGATCACGCTGTCCATCGGCGGGAACGACGTGGGATTCAGCTCGATCACCGATTCGTGCATCGAGGCGATCGTCGACGGCTCGTCGGTCGACCACCTGAGCTCGGTCACCTGCGCCCAGCAGCTCGCCGCCTCGACCGCCCAACTGGGAACGCTCCAAGGCTCACTCGAGTCCCTCTACGGCCAACTGCTCACCCGGGCCCCGGCGGCGCGCCTCGTGGTCGTCGGCTATCCGAGGATCTTTCCGCCGAGCTACCTCGGGGCGCCGACCGTGGCTGGGCAGCAGTTCTGCCTGGTGGGCCAGCTGACGATCCCCTCCCCCCAGGCGGTCGAGACCGTCGACGTCGGCCTGCCTACCGCCGACGCCCAATCCGTCGACGCCTTCATGGTCCTCCTGGACGACACCATGGAGGCCGCGATCGCCGTCGTCGCCGCGAACCCCGCCGACGCGGGGCGAATCCGCTATGCGGACACCTACGGCCCGTCGACGCCGCTCAACTGCCTCGGGACCACACCGGGCGCCACCGTCGCCGGGTTCGAGCTCGCGCCGGCCGGCACGGGGGTCGGGCCCGGGGGCATCGTCGGCTCGGGCTCGTTCCACCCGACCGCAGCCGGTCAGCAACTCCTGGCCCAGGTGGTGCAGCAGACCATCGAGCAGTTCCCGCCGGTGGTCATCACCCCGCCCGGACTGCCGGTCGGCACCGTCGGGCGGCCCTACACCGGCGCGCTCGGCGCGAGCGGCGGCATCGCCCCGTACGACTGGAGCGTGGTCGGCGGCCATCTTCCGAGCGGGCTGTCGCTCGACGCGGCGACGGGCGTCATTTCGGGAACCCCCGTCGTGGCCGGTGAGACCTCGCTCGACCTAATCGCATCCGACGTCTGGGGAGATCGAGGCGATCGGAGCTACGTCATCGACATCGCCAACCCGATGCCGGCCGCCGTGACCCAGACGGTGACACAGAACAGACGGCGCCATCACCGCGGGACGTGGTGAGGCCCGCACCCGGCGGGCACCGGCGCACGGGGCAGAGATAATGGTCCGATGCCTGATCACGCGATCTACACCCACGGCCACCACGAGAGCGTGCTGCGCTCCCACACCTGGCGCACGGTCGAGAACTCGGCCGCCTACCTCGCGCCCCACCTCGCCCCCGGCCTGCGCCTGCTCGACATCGGCTGTGGACCGGGCACCATCACGGCCGACCTGGCGCGTCGGGTGGCCCCCGGTGAGACCATCGGCATCGACGCCGCAGCCGGCGTCGTGGAGATCGCGGCCAGGGACAACGGCGACACCACGGCCACCTTCGAGACCGGCGACGTCATGGCTCTGCGCTTCGCTGACGCGAGCTTCGATGTGGTCCACGCCCATCAGGTGCTCCAACACCTGGCGGATCCGGTGGCCGCGCTCGTCGAGATGCGGCGCGTCTGCTGCCCGGGGGGCCTGGTAGCCGCCCGCGACGGCGACTACGCCTCGTTCGCCTGGTATCCGGCCAACCCCGGGCTCGACCGCTGGCTCGCCACCTATGAGGCCGTGAGCCGCGCCAATGGCGGCGAGCCCGACGCGGGCCGCCACCTGGCGGCGTGGGCGCGGCGGGCCGGATTCAGCGAGGTGCACTGTTCGGCGTCGGTGTGGTGCTTCACGGAGCCGCACGATCGCGAGTGGTGGGGAGAGCTCTGGGCCGAGCGGATCAGCGAGTCACCCCTGGCGGAACGGGCGCTCGAGCTCGGACTGGCCGAACGGGCCGACCTCTCCCAGATGGCCGACGCTTGGCGGCGCTGGGTCGCCGACCCCGACGGCTGGTTCGCCGTCTTGCACGCCGAGGTCCTCTGTCGCCCATAACCAGCCGGACCGTTACGGCTGATTCACCGCCGGCGAGACAATCCCGGTGGCGCCAGTCCCGGTGGCCGCGCCCTTGGCCCGGCCGCCCTTGAAGATCGCCCGCAGGGCCACGTCGAGGGAGTAGCGGCCGGTGCCCAGGACGGCGACGACCAGCGCCAGGGCGGCCAGCGCGACGTTGAGCTCGTAGCCGGACCCGTCGGTGCCGATGACGCCGTGGCTGAAGGTCACCGTGATCATCGCCATGACCATGTCGCCGACCAGACCCGCGGCGGCCAACCGACCGAAGACGCCGAGACCGACCGCAGCTCCGCCGAAGCACTCGATGATCCCACCGAGCACGGCGAAGAAGGTCCCGGGGCGAAGGTGGGCATAGTGGGCGAAGTACACCGCCTGGGGGTGAATCCCCGATCCGTGGAAGGCGCCGAAGAGCGTGCCCGCCCCGTGGTAGATGAAGATCCAGGCCAGGCCGATCCGGGCCCCCAAGAGGGCGAGGTCGCGAGCGGTGGGGGCCTCCCGGCTGGCTCGAAATCGCTCCGCCGCGTGGCGCACCCGAGGCGCCATCGAGGTCACCACGGCTGGTCGGTCTCCGCTCGCAGCCGGAACGGCTGGGCCAGCTGCGCCAGCACGACGCGCGGGGTCCCGGCCACTGACGCCGACTGCTCGATCGGGACCGGCCGGCCGGAGATCCCCGTCTCGACGGGCGCCCCACCGGTCGGGAAGACCGCCCGGCGAGCCAGCTGGTCCCAGCAGACCAATGCGAAGCCGAAGTTCACCGTGCCACGCTCATCGAGGGGCGTGCGCACGTGGTGCAGACGATGGAAGGCGGGGCTCACGAAGATGCGCCCGAGCGGCCCGAGCGTCCAGCGAAGGTTGGCGTGGGGCAGGGTGACCAGGCACGAGTACACGATGATCCCGGCCAGCGGCACCGTGCCGCTGGCCCCGAGGATGAGCGCCGGGAACAGCGCCGGCAGATAGGTGGCGTGCACGAGCGGGTGGGTGCGAAAAGTCGTGAGGACGCTCATGTCCTCCTGGGAGTGGTGGAGCGCGTGGAGCCGCCAGAGTCCGAGCGAGCGGTGGTTGGCGACGTGCGCCACCCAGTTCATCGCATCGATCCCGATCAGGATCGCCACGATCACCACGATTTCGGGCACGACCGGCAGCCGGCTCAGGATCAGAAATCGGGCGTGCCGGTCCACCTCCACGCCGACACCGGTCTCGACCACGGTGAGCAGCGGAAGCACGACCGTGGCGAAGAGCACGAGGTAGCCGAAGTCGACGAGGTGGGCCCGGGCGAAGAGCGGCCTGCGGACCGCGGGCCACAGGCGCTCGGCCAAGAGCATCACGCCGACGAACACGAGCAGGGCCGGCGCGATCGTGCGGCCGCGGCGCGGTCGAGAGCACCTGCGCGAGATCGCCGGCCCCAAGGAGCGCCCGCACACCGACGACGCCGAGCCAGGCGGCCGTGGCGCCGACCCCGAGGACCGCGAACCACGCCCGCATGCGGACCGCGTCGCGCGGCACCGCGTGCGTCGGCACCGCGTCGCGCGGCACGCGCGTCGCGCGGGGCGGGGCCGGAGGCACCGATCCGGTGCGCGATGTCGAGATCGGTGATCGTCATCGGATCAGTACGCCACGCTCGATCCGGCCGGGAGGTTCGGCGAGCCGACACTCTTGGCCGCCGCCAACGGGTGGCTCGGGTTGACGTCCCACCACTGACCCCAGGTGTCCTTGATGTTCCCGGTGACCTGGCCGGGCTTCTGGTCGCCGACGTAGAGATAGAGCGGGATGCCCTTGAACGTGACCTGGCGGGCACCACCGGCGCGGGCGATCGTGCCGAGTCCGCTCACGCCCTGGCCGATCGGACTCTTCTGACCGGTTGCCAAGAGCACCGGCGGCCACACCTTGGCGCACGCGCCCGAGCAGGTGCTCTTGTTCTTGGAGTCGGCCGTCAGCCGGTAGATGGTGTCGCCGTTCTTGAGCGTGAGGATGGGTCCCCAGGTCTTGTTGTGCGTCACCGTCACCACGGTCGACGATCCCGTCGCCCCGGCGGCCGTCGGCAGCGCCGACAGGGCGAGACCGCCGGAGCCGGCCACAAGCAGTGCGCCGAGCGCGATGCTCCGGCGGATGCGCCTGGATCCCATGAACCCTCGCTGCGTTCTTCCCATGTCCTGCCTCTTCCTCGTTGGTCCTGGTGTCGCTCCTGTGCCTTGGAGTACGGCCGGGAGACTCGTTGGGATGGTCCGGGATCCCACTTTCTCATCGATCAGGTGGGCCGGGCGTTCCCCCCGGCGCTGCCCGTTCCGGGCGCGCGAACCACCCCACGCTGGCCTGGAGAGGCGCGGTGACGTCCCGCGCAGCGGTGGTCGACGGAGGCCGAACACGGCGGATCTGGCCGACAGCGCGCCTCCCCCGCCCCATGACTCCTAGTGTCGGCACCATGCCGAGCGACTTGCTGCTGAAGACCATGAACGCCGTCCACCGGACGCTCCTCAAAGCGAGCGGCGGCCATCTCGGTTGGAAGTTCTCCGGCCTGCCGGTCGTCGAGCTGACGACCACCGGGCGCAAGAGCGGCGCGGATCGCACGGTGTTGCTCATCTCGCCGCTCCAGGCGGGTGACGCCATCGTGGTCGTCGCGTCGCGCGGCGGCGATGACCACGACCCGGCCTGGTTCCTCAACCTGCGCGACAACCCGGATGTCACCGTGGCGGTGGCGGGCAAGCCCAAGCAGGCGATGCGGGCGCGGATCGCCACACCCGACGAGCGGGTCGATCTGTGGCCCCGGGTGACCGCTGCCGCCAAGAATTACGCCGCCTACCAGACGAAGACCGAGCGCGTGATCCCGCTCGTGTTGCTCGAGCCGGTCGCCAGCGCCTAAGTCACCCGCTTCGGCGCGCGGTCGCGGACCGACGGGCCGCCGCGGGTCGCGATCCTCGAAGCCCATTACCCGCGACGACGATCGGCTCTTCGCACCTCACAGCCTCACGCTGCCTATCGGCGAAGACTCCTCGGGGAGTGGGAGCCATAGTGCTCCGACGTCTCGAACCAGGTGAACGCGCTCGCGCTGGGCGTCCGATCAACGTGGGCAACCCCGCCGCGTTGGCGGCCGGGACCGGACGCGTCGCCGTGGAGCCTCGCTATTCGGCGCGCAGGAGCAGGTCCGTCGGCGTGCGGGCCGCGCTCCGGCCGGGGATGGCGGCCACGACGTTGGCGATGACGAGGGCACCCAGGGCGATCAGCACGACGAGGAGGACCGGGACGCTCGGCACCGGCACGACGTTGATCTCGCGGGCGAACAGGTTCCACAGGGTCCGGCCCACGATGATGCCGAGCGGCACCCCGATCACGGTCCCGACGGCCACGGCGACGCTCGACTGCCAGGCGACGGTGGCGGCCAGCTGCCGGCCCGTGAACCCCAGTGTCTTGAGCAAGGCCAGCTCCCGTCGCCGTCGGCGCACCGACGCCACCAGCGTGAGCCCGAGGGCGACGACCGCGCCCGCGGCCAGGCCGCCGCCGAGGAACGCGGGGATCGTCCCCATAGAGCGGTAGTTCACGATCTCGGCGGGCCGCTGCACCGGGTAGACGGTGACGCCGTCGTCGATGGGGGTGCTCGTCGCGTGAGCGATCCGCTGCAGCGAGCCCAGTGCGGCCGGCGAGTCGGCACGCAATCGCACGAGGACCGCGTTGGGGCCATCGTCGGCGACCGGCTGACCGTTCCCGAGGGCGGCCTGACTCGGGAGGATCGAATCCGGGATCAGCGCACCGATTCCCATCTCGGGGTGCTCGTTACCACCGGTGCCGATCGTTGGCAGCGTGGCGGTCCCGACGATCGTGACCGTCGTCGGCCCACCCACCCGGTTGGTGCGGACGACGACGGTGTCACCGACCTTCTTGTGGAGCTGCGCCAGCGTCACGGCACCGAAGACGATCTGGCGCGCGCCGTCGACCCCGTGTCCGGACAGGAGCGGTGGCGCGACGGTTGCGTCCGGTGTCACCGCGATGATCGGTTCGGGCTGCCCGTCGATCTCAATCGGTGCCGAAGTCGACCGGAGTCCACGACGCAACGTGGCGGTCCTCGTTGAGCAGGCTGGCGACGTGGGAGCCCGGGATCTCGCTCCCCTCGCCGGCGGCCAACTCATAGCTCCAGTTCCAGCCGTACAGGGCGGGGTGCGAGACGAGCGTGTTCAGGCTGGCCCCGAAGGTGACGGTGGCGACCACGATGCCCACGGCCAGGGCCGCCCCCAAGATGGCCGAGCGAACGGGCACCGACTGGCGGCCGGTCCCGGGCTCGAGCGCGAACCGGATGCCCGTCACCGCCGGCGGCGGCAGGCCGGCGGTCGCCGCCAGGCGCGCCCCAGCCGAATGGCGTTCCCCGCTCCTCGCCCGCCGCCGGTCGGCCCGATGGGGCGACACCCGCCAGCCGAGGAGGACGGCCGCCGCAGACAGACCGACTGCCAGAACGGCCAGCCCGCTGCCGAGCACGGTCCAGTCGAAGGCCACCCCGGGATACGGATAGACCTGGCGCGCCGGCCCGAGCGGGGAAAGCGGCGACAGCGCGATGGCGACCCCGACGGCGAGGACCGAACCGGCCAGCACCGCGCCGAGGACGCCCAGGAGGCCGTCGCTCGTCGTCATGGCGGGCGTGGCTCCGAGCGCCCGCATGGTGCCGAGTTCGTCGGCACCCAGGCGCAGCTGGCGGCCGATCACCTGCGCGCCGATCAGGAGCGCGGCCAGCGCCGCGATGCCGCCGAAGACACCGAGCGCGATCGACTCGGGCTTGATCGCGCGCTCGGCCTTGGTGATGTTCTCGCTCACGCTGTTGGTCGCGAACGGCGGAAACCCCCTCGGGAGGACGGCCGAGATCTCCCGCTGCACGACCGCGTCGTATCGGCTGCCCCCCGAGACGAGGATCGAGCTCGGCGTGTACGCCGTGCAGCAGGTGAGCAGCGGTCGCGTGAGCGCCGCCGAGAAGGCGAAGAGATTGTCGTCCGTCGCGTCGACGTCGTCCTGCACCACCTCGCCGCTCGTGAGCACGATCCCGACGAGCGTGCCGTCGAACCGGGCGTGCGGCCGGGTGGCGACCTTGCCGAAGTCGGGCTGCGCCGTCTGCGCGTTGGTGTACACGCCGAAGGGCACGACCTCGCCCACGTGCAGGTGGAAGTTGCGGGCGGTCGCGGCGGTCACCACGAACTCGTCGGGTCGGTGGGGATTGAACAACCGACCCTGGATCACCGACACCCCGATCCCGACCGAGGCGCTGTGTCCAAGGAGTCCGGCCCCCTCCCCGCTCTCCGCCGGGAACGCCGGGACGCTGACCGGCACACCGTTCTTGGCGAGCGGGACGGTGTTGATCCCGGCGAAGCTCTCCACCCGCAGCACATGGGGCAGGCGGGCGATCGCGGCCAGGCGCGTCGGGTCGTAGCCGAGGCCGGCCGCCCCCGGCATGCCGTTCGAGAAGTCCGTGATCCCGCTCAGTGCCGCCGGGTGGGTGCTGGCGACGTAGACCGGAAAGGAGGACTGCGTGCGACGGGCCCCGGCGACGGCACCCATGGCCAGGCCACCCACCAGCGCGACGAGGAGCACGACGCCGAGGTAGCCGCTCCGGCGGCGGGACCAGGTGGCCCCGAACCGGTACCGGGCGAGCCCGAACACCCCCCTACCCACGGTGCGCCGCACCGAGTCCGGCATCGTCCACGTCGAGCACGACCTCCACGGACGCGCAGTGCCCGCCCAGGCAAAGTCTCACCGAGGCGGTCTGGCCCACCAAGGTGGGCAACCCGTGTGCCCGCCTCGTGCCAGCACCCAGCCGGACCGACCGGTCGGGCCTCTCAGGCCCGGTCGAGCACCCCGGCGCGCTCGGCGGCCGCCACGAAGCCCACGAAGAGCGACGGGTCGTCTCCCACCTCGGGATGCCACTGCACCCCGACGAGGAAGGGGTAGGCCGGGTCCTCGAGGGCCTCGACCAGGCCGTCCTCGGCCCAGGCCGTCGGAACGAGCCCGCGGCCGATGGCGTCGAGGCCCTGATGGTGATGGGTGGGCACGACGGACTCGGCCCGGCCGATGATCCCGCCCAGCTGGCTCGACGGCTCGATGCGGACGCGGTGCCGGCCGTAGGTGCCGGGGACCGACATGTGGCTGTCGTTGTGGACGACGTCGGGCAGGTGCTGGAAGAGGGTGCCCCCCCGGGCGACGTTGAGCACCTGCAGCCCGCGGCAGATCGCGAGCACCGGGAGCCCCCGGTCCAGTGCGGCCGCCAAGATCTCGATCTCGAACTCGTCCCGGGCGAGGGCGGGGGCCTGGGTCTTCGGGTGCCGCGCGGCCCCGTAGCGGGCCGGGTCGACGTCGGACCCGCCCGTCAGCATCAGGCCGTCGATCCGCTCGACCAGCGCGGCGGCGGTGCCGGCCACCGGGGCGAGCACGACCGGGATCCCGCCGGCCTCGGCGACCGAGGTCACGTAGGCCACGGTGACAAGGGCCGTCTCTTCCTTCCAGACCCCCCAGGTGGCGACGTGCTCGCTGGCCGTGATCCCGATCACCGGACCGCGGCGGGCCGGCTCAGAGGGGGGTGACGTAGGCACCGGAGATCCCGCCGTCGACCAGGAACGAGCTGGCCGTGATGAACGACGAGTCGTCGGAGGCCAAGAAGGCCGCAGCGGCGGCGATCTCCTCGGGCTCGGCGAATCGACCCATCGGCACGTGGACCAGCCTACGCGCGGCGCGTTCGGGATCCTTGGCGAAGAGCTCCTGGAGAAGCGGGGTGTTGACCGGCCCCGGGCACAGCGCGTTAACCCGGACGCCGGAGCGGGCGAACTGCACGCCGAGCTCGCGCGACATGGCCAGCACGCCGCCCTTGGAGGCCGTGTAGGAGATCTGGGAGGTGGCCGATCCGAGCACGGCCACGAACGACGCGGTGTTGATGATCGATCCCCCGCCCCGCGCCAAGAGGTGCGGGATGCCGTACTTGCAGCACAGGTAGACGCTCGTCAGGTTGACCGACTGCACGCGGGCCCAGGCGTCCTCCTCCGTCGTGAGGATGGAGTCGTCGTCGGGCGGCGAGATGCCGGCGTTGTTGAAGAGGATGTCGATGCCGCCGTAGGCCTCGATGGCCGTCCGGTACATCGCCTGCACATCGGCCGCGCTGGTGACGTCGACGCAGGCCGGCACCCCACCGATCTCGGCCGCCACCGCTTCCACGGCGTCCGCGATCAGGTCGGCCACGACGACCTGGGCCCCGTCGGCCGCGAACCGGCGGGCACTGGCCTTCCCGATCCCGCCGGCGCCGCCGGTGATCACGGCCACCTTTCCCGCAAGTCTTCCTGGCATGGTCACGGCTCCGTTGAGATGAACACGTTCTTCGTGTCGGTGAAGGAATCCAGTGCGTCGGGGCCGAGCTCGCGACCGAGTCCGGACTGCTTGAAGCCGCCGAACGGCGTCCAGTAGCGCACCGAGGAGTGCGAGTTGACCGAGAGGTTTCCACTCTCGACGGCCCGGGCCACCCGCACGGCGCGGCCGACGTCGCGGGTCCAGATCGAACCGGACAGCCCGTAGGGCGAGTCGTTGGCGATGCGGATGGCATCGGCCTCGTCCGTCGAAGGGCACGACGACGACGACCGGCCCGAAGATCTCCTCCCGGAAGGCCACCGCGTCCTCGGCGACGGGCGCCAGAACGGTCGGGGGGAACCAGAAGCCGGGCCCGTCGGGGGCGGAGCCCCGGAAGGCGACGGGTGCGTCGTCGGGAACGAAGCTGGCCACGCGTGCCCGGTGCTCGGCGCTGATGAGCGGACCCATCTCGCTCTCCTCGCTCGAGGGGTCGAGCACCCGGAGCGATTGGACGGCCGGCTCGAGCAGCGCCATGAAGCGGTCGAAGACGCTCGCCTGCACGAGGATCCGCGAGCGGGCGCAGCAGTCCTGCCCGGCGTTGTCGAAGACGCCGTAGGGGGCGGTGGCCGCCGCCCGCTCGATGTCGGCGTCGGCGAACACGATGTTGGCGCTCTTGCCGCCGAGCTCGAGGGTGACCCGCTTCACCTGGTCGGCGCATCCGGCCATGACCTGCTTGCCCACCTCGGTCGAGCCGGTGAAGCAGATCTTGCGAACCGCCGGGTGGGTGACGAAGCGCTGCCCGACCACCGATCCGGCGCCCGTCACCACCTGGAACACGCCCTCGGGGATCCCGGCGGCCCGGGCCAGCTCGGCCAGCTTCAGCGCGGTCAGCGGCGTCAGTCCGGCCGGCTTCAGCACCACCGTGTTGCCGGCGGCCAGCGCCGGGCGCCAGGCCCCAGCCGGCGATCGGCATCGGGAAGTTCCACGGCACGATCAACCCCACGACGCCGAGGGGCTCCTTGAAGGTCACGTCGAGACCGCCCGGCACCGGGATCTGCCGGCCGAAGTGCCGCTCCGGTGCGCCCGCGTAGTAGGCGAGGACGTCACGGACGTTGCCGGCCTCCCAGCGGGCGTTCGAGATGGTGTGCCCCGAATTGGTCACCTCGAGCTGGGCCAGCTCCTCAGCGGCCCCGTCGACCGCGTCGGCGAAGCGCCGCAGCAGCCGGGCCCGGTCCCCCGGCGCCACCGACGCCCAGGCGGGCTGGGCCGCGTGCGGCGCGGGCGATGACGCGCGTCCACCTCCGCCTGATCGGCCTGGTGGACCTCGGCGAAGGCCTCGCCGGTGGTCGGATTGACGACGGGCGCCCCCGCCGTCACAGCCGTTCGAAGCCGCGGAAGCGCTCCCAGTCGGTCACGGACGACTCGAATGCGGCCAACTCGATCCTCGCCATGTTGGAGTAATGGTCCACCACCTCGTCGCCGAAGGCGAATCGGGCGATCTCGCTCTGCTCGAACAGGCGCGGCCGCCTCGGTGAGCGTGGACGGGACCCGGGCCCGGTCGCTGTGCCGCGTAGGCGTTGCCCACGAACTCGGGCTCGAGCGCCAGTCCCTGCTCGATGCCGTGCAGGGCGCCGGCCACCAGCGCGGCGATCGCCAGGTAGGGGTTCACGTCGCCGCCGGGCACCCGGTTCTCGACCCGCAGGCCGGCGCCGTGGCCGACCACCCGCAGCGAGCAGGTCCGGTTGTCCTGGCCCCAGGCGACCGCCGTCGGGGCGAAGCTCCCCTCGGCGTAGCGCTTGTAGCTGTTGATGTTCGGGGCCAAGAAGAGCGTCAGCTCGCGCAGCGTGGCCAGCATGCCGGCCATGCAGCTGGCGAAGACGCCCGTCGGCCGGCCCGACCTCGTCGCTCGAGAAGACCGGCTCGTCCTCGGCGTCGCGGAGCGAGAAGTGGATGTGGCAGGAGTTGCCCTCGCGCTCGTCGAACTTGGCCATGAAGGTGAGGCTCATGCCCTCCTGCGCCGCGATCTCCTTCGCGCCCGGTCTTGTAGAGGACGTGGCGGTCGGCCGTGGCGAGGACGTCGGAGTAGCGGAAGGCGATCTCGTGCTGGCCGAAGTTGCACTCGCCCTTGGCCGACTCGGGCACGAGGCCGGCGCCGGCCATCTCGTTGCGGATACGCCGCAGCAGGGGTTCGACCCGGGCCGTGCCGAGCAGCGAGTAGTCGACGTTGTACTGGTTGGCCGGCGTGAGGCCCCGGTAGGCCCGGTCCCAGGCCTCCTCGTAGGTGTCCTTGAAGACGATGAACTCGAGCTCGGTCCCGGCCAACGCCGTCCAGCCCCGCTCGGCCAGCCGGTCCACCTGGCGGCGCAGGATCTGGCGCGGCGACGCCACGACCGGCGACCCGTCGTCCCACTCGAGGTCGGCCAGGCACAGCGCCGTGCCCGGGTGCCAGGGCACCATGCAGCAGCGTCGAGAGGTCGGGGCGCATGACGAAGTCGCCGTAGCCGCGTTCCCACGACGACATCGCGTACCCGCCGACCGTGTTCATGTCGACGTCGACCGCCAGCAGGTAGTTGCAGCCCTCGGCGGCGTTCGGCACCACCTCGTCCAAGAAGTACGGCGCGTGGCACCGCTTGCCCTGGAGGCGGCCCTGCATGTCGGTGATGCCGAGGAGGACCGTGTCGACCTCGCCGCTGCTCGACCAGGTGGCGCAGCTCCTCGAGGGAAAGTGCGCCCCCTGGCGCGGGCACTATGCGTGCTCCAACTGGGCCTCGATGGCCTCGAGCTCGGCCTCGTCGCCCTGGACACGTCGGGCCGGTGAACCACTTGCGGGCGCTCACCAGCCAGTAGCCGCCGGCGTAGAGGAGCACCACGCCGACGGCGACGGTCGCGTAGTTGAAGTTGTGCCAGGTGATCGGGCTGGCCGTCGGGCAGCACGAAGAGCATGGTGATGATCCCGACCCAGACGATGCCGATCCACCCGACGACGGGGCTCCACTCGCCCGAGGTTCCACGGGCCAGGCGTGAAGCTGTCGCCCGCCAGGCGGCGCAGCAGCGTCGGGATGACGTAGGCGATGTAGAGGCCGATGACGGCGATCGAGATGACCGCCCCGTAGGCGACCGAGCTCCACAGCGACGGCATGGCCAGGATGAAGGCGAACACCACGGCGAAGTAGATCGGCTCGGCTTGGCGTCCGGGTGCGCGGGTTGATGCGGTGCCAGAAGCTTCGACCCCGGGATGGCCCCGTCTCGTGGAGAACGCGTAGATCATCCGGGAGTTGGCGGTGACCGACGCCATGCCGCAGTAGGCCTGGGCGACCATGGCCACGACGAGCAGCCACTCGCCGCCGTGGCGCCCGATGGCGTCGATCCAGATCTGCACCGGCGGGACGCCGGTGCTCGACGCCGAGCGCCGACTGGTAGTTGTTGGTGATGGCGTAGGTGATGCCGACGAGCAGGACGAACCCGGCGATCAGCGACACCCAGATCGAGTTGACGATCCCCTTCGGCCCGGCGACCGCTGCGTTCTGGGTCTCCTCGGTCATGTGCGCCGAGGCGTCGTACCCGGTGAAGGTGTACTGCGCCATCAGCAACCCGATCAGGAACACGTAGAACGCGATTGTGAAACCCGGTCTCGTTGACGAGCCTGGTGAAGACGAACGAGGCCGAGGCATGGTGGGCCGGGACGGCGAGCAGCACGATGACGATCAGCAGGACGCCCGAGGATGTGCCACCACACGCTCACGTCGGAGAGGAACGCCACCAGCCGGACGCCGAAGATGTTCAGGGCCGCGTGGACGATGAGAATGCCGGCGTAGACGAGCACGGTGTGCCCGGGGGTCGCCGCCCAGCCGGTGGTCAGGTTGAGGAACGCGGTGAAGAACAGGGAGAACCCGAAGTCGATGCCGGCCGTGACCGCGACCTGGCCGAGGAGGTTGAACCACCCGGTGAACCAGCTCCAGGCCGGCGCCGTTGCGCTTGGCCAGCTTGGCCGACCAGTAGTAGAGGCCACCGGCGGTGGGGTAGGCGGAACACACCTCGGCCATGCCGAGGCCGACGATCAGTCGTCATCAGCCCGACGAAGATCCACCCCCAGGTCATGTCGACCGGTCCACCGTTGGTCATGGCGATGCCGTACAGCGGTCAGGCAGCCCGAGAGGATCGAGATGATCGTGAACGAGACGGCGAAGTTGGAGAAGCCCCCCATCCGCCGGCGCAGCTCCTGGGCGTACCCCATGGAGTGCAACTTGGCGGTGTCGGCATCCAAACCCGCACCCGATGTCGGCGCCGGCCCCCCCGTGATTGTCATATGCCCTCCCTGGCCCCCAAGTTGCACGCACTGAACCAGGAGAACGCAGCCCTGTCAACCGTGATGCGCTCCCGGCGGCCCCGAGCGCGTCGAGCCGCCTCGACTACATTCCAAGAATGGCCCCCGACCAGGGGGCGCAACGCGCCAGGGGGATGTCATGGCCGAGCCCGGACGGGTCGAGGTAGAGCGAGACGTCGTGTTCGCGACCGGCGGCGGCCGCGATCTCCAATGCAACATCTACCGACCGCCGACGGGCGACGAGCGGCGGCCGGGCATCCTGCTGATACACGGCGGGGGGTGGCGCGGCGGGGACCGCAACCAGCTCCACGGCTACGGCATCCTGCTCGGCCGCGCCGGCTATCTGTGCGTGGCGCCGGAGTACCGCCTCGTCGGCGAGTCGCCGTGGCCCGCGCAGATCGAAGACGTGAAGGCGGCGATCCGCTGGATGCGCGCCAACGCCGACGAGCTCCATCTCGACCCCAACCGCATCGCCATCGAGGGCAACTCCGCCGGTGCGCACCTGGCGCTGTTCGCGGCGGCGACCCAGCACGACTCGCGCTACGAGGGCACAGGCGGCAACGCCGAGGTGAGCAGCGACGTGCAGGCGGCGATCGGGGTGTACACGCCGACCATCTTCCGCGAGGCGGAGAAGGTGCGCGGCTCGGTGCCGGTGCAGGCGATCTCGGACAACCCGACGCCCGGACTAGCCCAGGAGGTGAGCCCGGTCCACCACCTGAGCGCCGAGTGCCCGCCCGTGCTCTTGATCCATGGGACGGCGGACACCACGGTGCCGGTCAGCGCGACCATGGTGGCCTACGAGGTGCTGAAGGACCTGGGGGTGCCCGTCGAGTTGCTCATCTACGCCGAGCAGGAGCACGCCTTCGACGCCGACGCCCGATTCGGGCGGCGCTGCGCCGACGCCATGCTGTTCTTCTTGGAGCGCTATCTGCACGAGCCGGCGGCCGTCGCCGGTTGAGCCACCGGTCGGCGGACGTCGCCGACCGAGAACCGGCTGTAGCGCACTCTCGCTGGGCCGCGCCGCGCTCTGCGAGCTCCGTGTAAGGAGCTTTGTTGGCGAACCGGAATCCGCGCGGCGAACTCGCCCGTACGTCCATGACAGATGGAATCACCTGTCGAAAGGACGCGAATGCCTGGACTGCTGCGCATGGCCCATTGCCGGGGGAACCAAAACACTCGAGCTCGCCACCTCTTCGTCGGCGGACTCGTGGCAGGCATCGCGCTGGTGCTCAGCCCGCTCAGTGCGGGAGCGGCCACGCACCGCACGACGAAGACGATCGTCGAGCTGGCAGAGGTACAGAACGCGTCCCTCGGCACAATCCTCACCAACAGCCAGGGCCTCACCGTCTACACGTACACGCAGGACGCACCAAACAAGAGCAACTGCTCCGGCCTGTGTGCGAAGGCGTGGCCGCCGCTCCTCATGGCCAAGGGCGAGAAGGTGAGGTCTCTGAAGGGAGTGAAGGGCATCGGCACGATCCCGCGTGGCAAGAAGCTGCAGCTGACGTTCGACCGGAGGCCGCTCTACCTGTTCGCCGGCGACACGGCGCCGGGTATGACGACGGGACAAGGGGTGGAGAACACGTGGTTCGCCGTGGTGCTCAAGGCCCCGGCGACGGTGACACCGGCGGCCGCGCCGGCGGCCGGCAACGGGCCGGTGGCATCGACCCACAGCTCCGGTACGTCGTCGAACGCCTCGGGCGGCGGTGCAACGGGCGGCTCCAGCGGTTCGAGCTCTCCCTCACCCACCTCCCCTCCGGCGACGAGCCCCCCGCCCACCACTCCTCCGGCGACGAGCCCCCCGCCCACCACTCCTCCGGCGAAGTCGCCGAGCCCGCCGGCGTCGCCATCGCCTCCGCCGGGCGGGGGCATCGCCTACTGAGTCTCCGCCCGGGAGCGGTCGCCCCGGGCCCGATGAGGCCGTGATCCTCGCTGCGGGACCTTGGTGCGCATCCGGTTCCCGGCGCCGCGGCACGGTGGCCCGCGGACGCCGGCCAACCCGCAGGGATGCACCACGCTCGGGCACCGCGGCCCTAGATTTCGGGCCGCCCGGGAATGCCCGTGGCTCGGCCGGGTGCCACGACCCGGCGAGCTGCGAAAGCGGGTCAGGGGCGGCTCCGCCGAGAGGAGGCCATGAGCCCAGGCCAGCAGGTTTCGAACCGCTGGAACGACCGGCGCGTGTTGGCGGCGGTCGTGGGCCTCGGCATCTTCCTCGTCCCGATCGTCTGCTCGGTCTCTGCCGTGCTCCTGGCCGAGCACTTCATTGCCGAGCCGAGCTTTGCGCTCGGCTTCGCCCTGTGGTGGGCGGGCGTCCTGGCCGCAGCCACCGTCGTGTTCCTCGGCGCCGAGCGCCTGGCCCGACGGGCGCTCCCCCTCGCCGTCTTGTTGAAGATGGGGCTCCTCTTCCCGGACCAGGCTCCGAAGCGCCTCGCGGTGGCTCGGCGCGTCGCCAGCACCCGCGACCTGCACCGGCGCATCCAAGAGGCGCGGGACCTGGGCCGGGCCGACCAGCCGGCAGCCGCGGCCGAGAAGATCGTCGAGCTCGCGGTCAGCCTGAGCGCGCACGACCCGGCGACGCGGGGCCACTCCGAGCGGGTCCGCGCCTACACCGACATGATCGCGGACGAGCTGCACCTGGCGCGGGCCGACCGGGACCGGCTGCGCTGGTCGGCGCTGCTGCACGACATCGGGAAGCTGGCCATCCATCCCGAGATACTGAACAAGCCCGGCAGCCTCTCGCCTGCGGAGTGGCAGGTGATGCGCCGCCACCCGCTCGTCGGCGCCCAGCTCATCGCGCCCATGGCCGAATGGCTCGGCCCGTGGGCGAGCACCGTCGCCGAACACCATGAGCGCTTCGACGGGGCCGGCTACCCCTTCGGCCTCGCCGCCAACCAGATCTCCCTCGGCGGGCGCATCGTGGCCGTCAGCGACGCCTACGACGTCATGACCAGCGTCCGGGCCTACACGAAGCCGAGGGGTGCCGAAGCCGCCCGTCAGGAACTGGCATCCCAAGCGGGACGCCAGTTCGACCCCCAGGTCGTGCGGGCCTTCCTCGGCGTTTCGATGTGGCGGCTGCGGTCGGCCGCGCCACTGTCGTGGCTGGCGTCGATGACGGCGGGGAACGTGGCGCAGAGCCTGGCCCGCGTCGGTGCGAGCACGGGCCACGTCGCGCTCTCGGGCCTCGTGGCCTCCGCCAGCGTCATGGGCCTCGCCGTCACCTCTGCCCACGCCGCCACTCCGAGCGCCCCCGCGCCCGTGGCCGCGCCGGCATCCGGACAGACCCGCACCCACGAGACCGGTGCCCCGGCATCGGGGACGCTCCCCGCCACGACCACGACCACCAAACCGCCGGGGACCACGACCACCACGGTGGCGACCAAGTCGACGACGAAGTCCACGAACGCCCCACCGACCACGACGACCGCCCCGGAGTCGACCACCACGACGACCGCCCCGGAGTCGACCACTACGACCACCCTGGCGGCGGCCCCCGTGACCACGACGCAGCCGCCGACCGCGGCGGTGACGGGGCTCTCGGCCAGCGCCTCGTGCGCGCTGGTCCAGTTCCAAGGGAAGGTGACACTCAACTGGACGGCCAGCGTGACGGCCGGCGTGACCGGGTACCAGATCCTGCGCAGCTCGGGCGGCGCCTTCTCGGAGATCGCCACCGTGAACGGCCGGACGACGACGAGCTACGTCGACCGATCAGGATTGGGCCTGGACAAAACCTTCAGCTATGAGATCGTCAGCGTCGCGCCGACGGGGAACGCCACGAGCGCGGCTGCTTCCGCCACCACACCGAAGTTCTGCCTCTAACCGCGCCGCCGACCACGCTTCGCCAGCCGGCTCACATGCGGTCGGGCGCCTCGATACCGAGGAGCGAGAGGCCGTCGCGCAAGACCCGCGCCGTCAGCTCGCAGAGGCCGAGACGGCTGCGCTGCGTCGTCTCGTCGGCGACCAGCACGCGGCAGTGCTCGTAGAAGTCGGTGAAGGTGGACGCCACGTTGTAGAGGTAGGCGCAGAGCTTGTGCGGGCTCTCGGTCGACAGCGTCTCGTCCAGGGCCTCGGGGTAGCCGAGGAGCAGCAGGCCGAGCGCTCGCTCGTGGGGGTCCTCGAGCACCACCTCGCCCACCTGGACGTCGCGGCGCCGGAAGATTGAGCACACCCGGGCGTGCGCGTACTGCAGGTACGGCCCCGTGTTTCCCTCGAAGGCCAGCATCCGTTCCCAGTCGAAGACGTAATCGCGCGTCCGGTCGGTCGAGAGGTCGGCGTACTTGATGGCGCCGATGCCAAGCATACGGCCGGTGGCCAGCACGAGCGCGTCGGAGTGGTCGGCGTCGTTGGCCTCGGCCCGCGTCGCCATCGCCGCGGCGGCCCGGTCGACGGCCTCGTCGAGCAGGTCGATGAGGCGGACGCTGTCGCCGTCGCGGCTCTTCAGCATGCGGTGGTCGGTGCCGAGGACGTTGCCGAACGAGACGTGCTCGACATCGACGCTCTCGGGGAGCCAACCGGCCATCCGTGCCACCGCGAAGACCATCTGGAGATGTTGGGCCTGGGGGGCGCCCACGACATAGAGCATCTGATCGGCGCCGAGGTCCCGCACCCGGTGCCGGATCGCCGCCAGGTCGGTGGCGGCGTAGCCGAAGCCGCCGTCGGACTTCTGCACGATGAGCGGCAACGGCTCCCCGTGCCGGTTGGTGAACCCCGGGGGGAACACGCACTTCGCCCCGTCGTCGGTCACCAACAGGCCGAGTGCGTCGAGGTCCTCGACGACGCCGGGGAGGGCGTCGTTGTAGGAGCTCTCGCCGGCCAGGTCACCGTCGGTGAGGAGTACCCCGAGCTTGGCGTAGACCGCGTCGAAGTAGCGCACGCTCTGGCCGACCAGCACCCGCCACAGCCGGAGCGTCTCGGCATCGCCGGACTGCAGCAGCACGACGCGGGCCCGGCTGCGCTCCTGGAAGGTCTCGTCGGCGTCGAACGAGACGCGGGCCTGGCGGTAGAAGCCGGTCAGGTCACCGACGGAGAGCTCTTGGGCCCCCTCTTCCTCGCCCAGGTCGATCAGGTGCTCGATCAGCATGCCGAAGGGCGTGCCCCAGTCCCCGATGTGGTTCTGGCGCCGGACGTCGTGGCCGATGAAGGACAGCATCCGGCAGAGGGCGTCGCCGATGACCGTCGTCCGCAGGTGCCCGACGTGCATCTCCTTCGCCACGTTGGGGTGGGAGTAGTCGACGATCACGGTCTTGGGCACCGACGCCAGGGCCACGCCCAGGCGCTCGTCGCCCGCCATCTCCGCCAGCTGCGCCTCCAGGAACTCCCGGGAGAAGGTCAGGTTGATGAAGCCGGGACCACTGACCTCCACCGATTCGCAGATGTCGGCGACGTCGAGGGTGGCCACCACCTCCCGGGCGACCTCCTGGGGGTTGCGGCCGAGGCGCTTCGCCAGCCCGAGGGCGCCGTTGGCCTGCCGGTCGGCGCGTTCGGAGGGCCGCAGCACGGGGTCGGCACCGGCCTCGAGGGCGCCGAAGGCCGTGGCCAGCCGCGCCGTGAGCTCTGCTGTCGTGCCAACCATCCCTCATTGTCTCATCCGCGACGGCGGGGTCCGGCTGGGCGACCCCGAGCGGGCCGGGTACAGAATGGAGCCATGGCCGATGCCCGCACCCCACACCCCGACAGCTTCCGAACGCGCTCCTCGCTCAGCGTCGGCGACCAGACCTTCGAGATCTTCGATCTGCGGGCCGCCGGCCTGCCCCCCGGTGCGGCGCGGCTCCCCTATGCGATGAAGGTCCTGCTCGAAAACATGCTCCGCCACGAGGACGGCCTGCGGGTGACGGCGGCCGACGTCGAAGCCGTGGCGCGCTGGGCCGACCAGCAGGGCGGGGCCGGCGGAAGCGGTGCCGGCCAGGAGATCGCCTTTTCTCCCGAGCGCGTCCTCATGCAGGACTTCACGGGCGTCCCGGCCGTGGTCGACCTGGCCGCCATGCGCGACGCGGTGACCGCCCTCGGCGGGGATCCGGCCCGGGTCAACCCGCTCGTGCCGGTCGATCTCGTCATCGACCACTCCGTCATCGCCGAGCGGGCGGGGAGCCCCGAGTCCTTCGAGCAGAACGTGGACATCGAGTACGAGCGCAACCTCGAGCGCTACCAGCTCCTGCGCTGGGCCCAGGAGAGCTTCGACCGGTTCCGGGTGGTCCCCCCGGGGACGGGCATCTGCCACCAGGTGAACCTCGAGTACCTGTCCAAGGTGGTCGTGGCGGCCCCGAACGGGCAGGCCTTCTGCGACACCCTGGTGGGCACCGACTCGCACACCACGATGGTGAACGGCCTCGGGGTCCTCGGCTGGGGCGTGGGCGGGATCGAGGCCGAGGCCGCCATGCTCGGCCAGCCCCTGTCCATGCTGCTGCCGCCGGTCGTCGGCCTGCGCCTGTTCGGCGAGTTGCCGGAGGGAACGACGGCCACCGACCTCGTCCTCACCATCACCGGACTGCTCCGCAGCCACGGGGTCGTGAGCAAGTTCGTCGAGTGCTTCGGGCCGGGCATCGCCTCGGTGCCGGTCGAGAACCGGGCCACCATCGGCAACATGACGCCGGAGTACGGCGCCACCTGCACGATCTTCCCGATCGACGAGATGACGATCTCCTACCTGCGCTTCACCGGGCGCGACGAGGAGCACCTGGCCCTGGTCGAGGCCTACGCCAGGGCGCAGGGCCTCTGGCACGAGGTGGGCGGGGAGGAGGCGGTCTACTCGGAGTTGGTCGAGCTCGACCTCTCGACGGTCGTCCCCAGCCTGGCCGGCCCGGCCCGGCCCCAGGACCGCGTGTCGCTGGCCGGGGCCGGCGCCTCCTACCGCACGGTGCTCGGGCGGGAGCCCAAGACGCAGCCCGCCGCGGGCCACGACGTCTCCGACGGCGACGTCGTCATCGCCGCGATCACCAGCTGCACGAACACCTCGAACCCCCAGGTGATGGTCGCGGCCGGCCTGCTCGCGCAGCGCGCCGTCGAGCGCGGGCTCACGACCAAGCCCTGGGTCAAGACCTCGCTCGCACCGGGGTCGCGCGTCGTCATGGACTACCTCGAACGAGCCCAGCTGATCCAGCCGCTCGAGGCGCTCGGCTTCTACCTCGTCGGGTTCGGGTGCACGACCTGCATCGGCAACTCGGGGCCGCTCGAGGCGGGCATCTCCGAGGCGGTCGCGGCGGGCGAGTTGTCCGTGGCCGCCGTGCTGTCGGGCAACCGGAACTTCGAGGGCCGTATCCATCCCGACGTCCGGCTCAACTACCTCGCCTCACCGCCGCTCGTCGTCGCCTACGCCTTGGCCGGAACCATGGACATCGATCTGACCACGGACCCGATCGGCACCGACCGAGACGGCACCGACGTGTTCCTCGCCGACCTCTGGCCGAGCACCGAGGAGATCGGGGACACGATCCGCGCCTCGCTGGGCTCGGACATGTTCCGGCGGCGCTACGCATCGGTGTTCACCGGCGACGAGCGCTGGCGCGACGTCTCGGTCGCCGCCGGCCAGACATTCAGCTGGGACGCCTCCTCGACCTACGTGCTCCGCCCGCCGTTCCTGGAGGGCATGGCGCGCGAGCCGGCCCCGGTCACCGACATCGAGGGCGCCCGCGTGCTGGCCGTCCTCGGCGACAGCGTCACCACGGACCACATCTCGCCGGCCGGCTCGATCGGCCCGGCCACCCCCGCCGCCAAGTACCTCGTCGAGCACGGCGTCGAACGCGCCGAGTTCAACTCCTACGGGGCGCGCCGGGGCAACCACGAGGTCATGATCCGCGGCACGTTCGCCAACGTCCGGCTGCGCAACCAGCTGGCGCCGGGGACCGAGGGTGGGGTCACGCTCCACCTCCCCGACGGCGAGCAGACGAGCATCTACGACGCCGCCATGCACTACGAGCGCGACGGCGTCCCGCTGGTGGTGCTGGCCGGCCGGGAGTACGGGTCGGGCTCGAGCCGCGACTGGGCGGCCAAGGGGGCCGCGCTCCTCGGGGTCCGCGCGGTGATCGCCGAGAGCTACGAGCGGATCCACCGCTCGAACCTGATCGGGATGGGGGTCCTGCCCCTGCAATACGCCGAAGGTGCCTCGGCCCAGTCGCTCGGGTTGACCGGGCGCGAGGTGTTCTCCATCGGTGGCCTGCTCGAACTGAACGAGGGCTCCACACCGAAGGCGGCCTCCGTGCGCGTCACGAGGGAGGACGGCTCGGTCGCCGAATTCGAGGCCATGGTGCGGATCGACACGCCCATGGAGGCCGAGTACTACCGCCACGGGGGGATCCTGCCCTACGTGCTGCGGCAGCTGGCGGGCTGAACGGGAGGTTCAGGCGGTGGACACGACCCGATAGACCTCGGCCAAGGTGCCTTCCGGGCGACCGGCGGCCGCGGCGTTCCCGGCACCCCAGGCGCGGATGCGGTCCACCATCGCGTCGTTGTTGGTGCCCTGGCTCTCGTGGCTGCGCAGCGCCAGCATCTTCTTGTCGAATGTGTCCGTGATGTCGACGGCGCGGGTGGAGTCGTCCGCCGTCATCAGCCAGACCTCGGGCACGCTGTGGGGCTCGAGCCCTTCGGCCAAGAGCTCGGGGTGGGCGAAGGGATTGCGCGCGTCCGGGTAGACCGCACAGAGGGCGGCTTCACCGGTCGCCAGGTGGTCCGGATGACTGGCGTAGATGAAATCGAACCGCCGAACGGGCGACTGGGTGATCACGCGTTCCGGCCGGAACTGGCGGATGACCCGGCTGATGTCGCGTCGCAACTCCATCGTGGCCACCAGCGCGCCATCCGGGTGGCCGAGGAACGTGACGTCGTGCACCCCGACCGCGGCGGCCGCGGCGCGCTGCTCGCGCTGGCGGATCTCCGCCATGTCGGTCCTCGACACCGAGCGGTCGGATCCGCCGGCCTCCCCGCTCGTCACGATGCAGTAGGCAACCTCGACGCCGGCGGCGCAGAACGCCGCCACGGTGCCGGCGCTTCCGAAGTCGACGTCGTCGGGGTGGGCGGTGACGACCAGGACGCGGCGAACGCCGTCGTCGGGCGACCACAGGTCCATCGGAGGAGCGGCCGTCTGGGTCATCGAGGGAGGGAAGGAGGAGTCGGCGCGATCGCGAGAGCTACAGGACGCTGTCCGCCGCGTCGGGGTGCCAGTGCGCCAGGTCCGCCAGGCGGGGGTCGTTGGAGAAGACCTCGACGATCGGCAGCCGCAGCCCGAGGCGCCGTTGGATCACCTCGGCTTCGACCAGCTGGTTCCAGAGCAGGAGCATGACGGCGACGCCCGTCTCGCCGGCCCGCGCGGTGCGCCCGGACCGGTGCAGGTAGGTCTTGTGGTCCTCGGGGGGGTCGTAGTGCATGACGATGTCGACCCCGTCGATGTGCAAACCGCGGGCGGCGACGTCGGTGGCGACGAGCACCGGCAGCTTGCCGGAGGAGAACTGGGCCAGCGCCCGCTCGCGGTTGGCCTGGCGCAGATCGCCGTGGATGGCCGCACAGCGGACACCCTCCTTCTCGAACTGCTCGACCAGGCGGTCGGCGCCGCGCTTGGTCCGCACGAACACGAGGGAGCGCTCCTTGGCGTTGCAGATGGCGGCCGCCACCTTCACCTTGTCCATCTGGTGCACGTTCAAGAATCGGTGCTCCATGGCGGCGACGGTCTGCGAGCTCGACGCGACCTCGTGGAAGACCGGGTCGTTCATGTGCCGCGAGACCAGTCGGTCGACCGCGCCGTCGAGGGTGGCCGAGAAGAGCAGCGTCTGGTGCGGGCGCTCGAGGCGCCGCAGCACCCACTCGACCTGGGGCATGAAGCCCATGTCGGCCATGCGGTCCGCCTCGTCGAGGACGAGGACCTCCACGTCGGCGACGGTGAGCTCGCCGCGGTTGCCGAGGTCGATCAAGCGGCCGGGGGTGGCGATGATGACGTCGACATGCTTGCGCAGGAGGGCCACCTGCTTCTCGATGTCGGCGCCGCCGTAGACGGCGGCGACCTTCTGGCCGATCACGTCGCCCAGGGCCGCCAGGACCTCGTGGACCTGCAGGGCCAACTCGCGGGTCGGCAGGAGCACCAGCGCCCGCGGCCGGCAGGGGGCGCCGCCCTTGGGCGGCGGGTTGCTGGCCGCCGCCTCGGCGCAGCGCTGGAGCAGCGGGAGGCCGAAGGCGAGCGTCTTGCCCGAGCCCGTCTTCGCCCGGCCGCACACATCGCGACCCTCGAGGGCGTCGGCGACGGTCAGGGCCTGGATGGGAAAGGCGGTGGTGATGCCTTGGTCGGCGAGGGCTTTCACCAGCTCGACGCCGATGCCGAGGGATTCGAACGTCCGGGTGGTCTCGTAGGTGTCGCCGGAAGCGGGGGGATCGGGAGGTAGCTCCCGAAGAGCGCTCTGTAGGGTCATGCGTAGCTTTCTCTGTGCGGCAGGACCCGTACCGCTGAGAAGAAGGACACCGGGTCCGAGCGCCACCGGACACGGTGTCGCCATACCCAGGGTAACAGGAGGCGGTCTCGGCCCATCGCATCCGGGTCCAGCGACTCCCCTACGGCGTGATGACCGGCAGCTCCCAGCGGACCACGAGCGGATGCGCCGGGTCGTCGTTCTCGACGACGACGTGCGCGTGGCCGAGCGGTTGCTCGTTCTCCATATACAGGCGCTGGGCAGGGATATACCGGAGCCGGTAACGGCGCTCGACCTCCTCGGCCGAGCCGAAGAGCTCGGTCTTCGACCGCCGGGCCCGGCGGAGGAGCTCGCCCACGCCGACGGAGAGGAAGATCCGGAGGTCCCAGCACCCGAGGAGCTCCCGCCGGAGGAGGAATACGCCGTCGAACACCAAGACGGCGTCCTCCGGCGCCACACGCGGATCGCTCGAGATGGCAACGTCCGCTTCGTGATCGAAGACGGACGCTCGGTATCGGCGACTCCCGCCGACTCCGAGCGGACCCAACAGCTCGGCGTGCAGCGCCTCGAGATCGAACGAGTCCCGGAAGCAGCCTTCCGGCGACAGCTCGCCCAGCCGGTAGCGCTCGGCACGCGGCCGGTGGAACCCGTCGATCGAGGCGCGGACCACGGGGCGACCACGATCCCCCAGGGCCCCCGCCAGTCGGTCGGCCAGGGTCGACTTCCCGGCGGCGTCCGGCCCGTCGATCGCCACCCGCAACGGCGTCGCCCGGGGGAACTTCTCGATCGCCCCGATGAGCCGATCGACGAGCGCGTCTGGCATCGCCACCTCCGCGTCGCGGGCGGACCGAACGGGTCGAACGCGCGGCCGGCTGTGCCATCGTAAGGACAAATCGGCGCGCGAGGAGGACCACGATGGCCAGGCTCGAAGCAGGCGACAAAGCCCCGGCGTTCACCCTGCTGAATCAGGACGAGGCGAAGGTGTCCCTGAAGGACTTCAAGGGGGCACCGGTCGTCGTGTACTTCTACCCGGCCGACGACACCCCTGGCTGCACCAAGGAGGCGTGCCAGTTCAACGACAACCTGCGCGCGTTCGACCGGGCCGGCGTGACCGTGCTCGGCATCTCGCCCGACGGCGCGGCCAAGCACACGCGCTTCCGCGAGAAGTACGGGCTCAAGTTCCCCCTCCTCTCCGACCCCGAGCACGGCGTCATGGAGGCGTACGGCGCGTGGGGCGAGAAGACCCTCTACGGCAAGAAGTCGCTCGGCGTGATCCGCTCCACGTTCCTGGTCGGGGCCACCGGCAAGATCGAGCGGGCCTGGTACAACGTGCGCGCCGACGGCCACGCGGACAAGGTCCTCGAGCTCGTCAAGGAGCTGTAGGAGCTCTCGTCACTGCGGGCGGAACACGGTCAGGACCTCGCTGATCCGCTCCACGTCGTCGGCAGGCACCTGTGCCTGCTCGGCGAACGTCGGCCAACGCCCCACGACGTCGAGTACCTCCGCGATCACACGCCCGGGCGACGGCACGACGAACCGGTCGGCCAGCTCCAAGAGGTCGGCTCGGCCGATCCCCTCGAACTTCCCGTTCACCGACATCTGGTGACGCTGGGTCCAGCGGCCGGTCGGGTTGTGTGCGTAGTTGACGTCGTAGGCCGGGGACAGCGACCACCGACCCTCTTCGTCGCAGCAGAAGGAGAGGTTCTTCGTGTGATCGTCCCGGTTGGCCGCAGCAACGTTGAACACGACGCGCCGGAATCCTTGTTCGAGTGCGTCCGGACCCAACCCGATGCGGTCGATCACGTCGAGGTACTGGGCGTAGCTGTGGGTGTCGGCGAGATTGAAGTCGAGGTGGTCCAGCGCGCACAGCGTCTGGACGTGGACCTTCGAGCCGTCGGGGCGGCGGTCGAACCGGCGCGTCATGAAGTGCGCCCGGTCGTTCTCGACAAGGAGGCGGCAGGGCTCCATCTCGATGCCGCAGGCACCCGCCATGAGCGAGTAGGCGTACTCGATCCGTCCGAACCCGGCCGGCGGCCCGAAGCGCCCCTCGTCCACCCCGTCCAGCTTCAACAGCCAGTGCTCGTAGCCGGGCGGCGCTGCGAGCTGGCCCGAACGCACCTGGCCGGTCGTCGGGTTGAAGCACACGACGGCCTTGGGGCGTGCCCCGCCCGCGGAGGTGCCGACCTGGATCAGCTGGGCGAGGGCCTCGCGCGTGGTCGTCATCCCCGGTGAACTCCCCGTGCACGGCGGCGCGCGCAGCAACGACCAGATCGGCAAGCTGGATCGCCGTTGTGTGTTGGGCCGGATCCTCGGCGGGCGGGAAATACTCGAGCGCTCCCATGCCGCGGTCGGCCATGTAGGCGAGCCGGTCGAGGGAGGTGATCTCGGCGGCGCTGATCCCCTCCTCGGCAAGCTTCGCCGTCACGAGCGCGTTGCCGAAGCGGTCCGGCAGCGAGTCGGCCAGCATCGCGGGCAGGCGCCCAAACGTCCTCTCCGCCAAGTCGGGGAATTCGAAGAGGCCGGGGCGGGCCGGCATGTGGAGCGGCGAGAGCTCGACTCTTCGGGCGAGCCACGAGCTCTGATACTCGAAGACGTAGTACCCGCGGGCGGGGTCGAGGGCCACCGCCCCCACCTCGGCTCCCCACGCTCGGACCTCGATGAGGTCGACCTGCCGGTAGGCCACTAGCTGCCCCGGCGGACGCGCTGGCGCCCGCGCCGCGCCCCGCCTCTCGCGCAGCATCTGGATCGGGCTCACCGTCGGCTCGGCCGGCGCGGCGAGCGTCGCCAGCCAGTCCTCCAAGCCGAGCGCCCGGACCACCCGGACCAACGACGTGAGGTTCGCCCCGGCCCCCGACTCGAGGTGCTTGAGCGCGCCGAGCGATATCCCCGCCCGCCGGGCCAGGTCCTCCTGGGTCAGTTCGGCCCGAATTCTGTGGCCGCGCAGCGCCGCACCGAGCTCCTGGAGCCACTCGGCCGTGGTTCGACGGTATCTAGCCTCATTCACGACTGTTAACCGTACTCGATCCCTTCTACAGACTGAATTATATCTATTCTGACCCGGATGCAATGGCAGTTGCAACCCGGTATAGATATAAATACGTCTATCACAGAGGGTCCACGACCAGGGCGCTTTCCACGACGGGCAACGGGGCCCGTCTCAGCCAGGTGGGTTGGGTGGTTTACTCCGTGCAGGGCTCTCGAGGCGCCAAGGCCTTGGAGAAGCCGCGAGCAAGGAGGACCGACCAATGGTGTTCACCGAGGCGGAACTCGCCTACCTCCGCTCCCAGCGACTCGGGCGACTCGCCACCGTCGCTCCCGACGGGACCTTGCAGAACAGCCCGGTCGGGTTCGACGTCGACGCCGAAACGGGCGTGGTCAGCATCTACGGCCGAGACCTGAGCCAGACGAAGAAATTCCACAACGTGGCCGCCAACGGGAAGGTCGCGTTCGTCGTCGACGACATCGTCTCCCTCGACCCCTGGAACGTCCGCTGCCTCGAGATCCGGGGCACCGCCGAGGCACTCAGCGTCGAGAACCCGGTCATCCGCATCCATCCCCGACGCATCATCAGCTGGGGTATGGGCGCCGATGGCCAAGAGGGATCGAAACGCAACGTCGACTCGTAAATCTCGCGGTCAGGCGTTCACGCCCGTGCGTCCGCCTCACCTCTCGGGCAACCGCGGGCCACCGTCACCGCTGGTGGGCCGGGCACCAATAGGTCGTCCGGCCGCCCACATCCCGCCGCTGTAGGGCGGCGCCGTCACGGGGGCAGTGCCCGTCCCGGCGCCGCTCCTCCATCAAGTCCCCGGTGTGCGAACCCCCACGGCCGATCAGGGCTTCGACGGTGCCCCGGATGCCACGCGCCAGCCGCCGCACCTCGTCGTCCGCCAGGGCGTCGCACGGTCGGAGCGGCGACAGGCCGGTCCGCCAGAGGATCTCGTCGACGAGCAGGTTGCCCAGACCGGCCAGCCGCGACTGGTCCATCAGCCGAGCCTTGAGCGGAGGGCCGGGCGGGTGACGGACGGCCAGGACGGAGCGGAGCTCAGCCACGCCGATCCCCCGGGCCTCCGGCCCGAGCAGCGATTCGTCGGGATCGATCTGTACCCGGCCGAACCGGCGGGGATCGTGGAGCGACAGCTCGCCCTCGTCGAATTCGATGCGCAGCCGCACGGCTCGGTCGGCGCTGGCGGGCGAGGAGTAGCGCAGCCGCTCGATGGCCGGTGCGCCGTCGACGACCAGACTCCCCGTCATCCCGAAGCGCAGGCCGAGGACCGGGCCGGTCTCCGTCCCCGACGCCGTGTCGACGAGCAGCAGCTTCCCGCGCCGGCGGACTCCGCTGACGCGATGGCCGCGCAACTCGTCGAGCGACGTCGCCGGTCCGTTCAGGACGCGTGGGTCGAGGACGATCACCCGGGAGATGCGGCGGCCAAGGACGGCCAGCGCCGCCTCGCCATACCGCTCGACCTCGATGAGCTCGGGCACGCCGGGACCGTAGCGCCGGTCACCGGCGCCGCACCGATCGGCTCAATCACCGGGCCGAGGTCGAGGGCACCGCCCATCAGGGTAGGTCTGGGCGCGAATCATGCGAGCCGCGTCCACGTCTCCCCATTCAAGGTCCGGTAGAGCCCGATTCCGGGCACCGGCAACCACGCTTCAGTCGTGCTGCCAACGGTGACGACTCGCTCGAAATACCCCTCCGAATCGAGGCCGGCGTGCCACCAGTGGGTGCCCCCGTCGGTGCTGTAGGCGAGCCCGCCCACCGCGCTCAGTAGCCACAGCACCTGGCCATTGCCGCTCATGGCGAGACCCCCGAAGGCCTCGCCGCCGATGTCTCCGACAGTCGATCCAGAGGCGGTCGAGGTCCCTTCGGCGGTCAGGCTCCAATGGTCGCCGTCGTCGGTCGTGACCCACAGCTGGTTCTCCCCTTGATGCATCCCCATGTCCACGCTGCAGTAGAGGATCCAGCGCTCCGGCGTTGGATCGACCAAACCGGCGACCCCGAGACGACGCTGACACGGGTCGTTGACCGGGCTCCAGGTCCGTCCTTCGTCGACGGTCTCGAGGAGTCCCTCCCCGGCCTCGGTAAAGAGTCCTTCGGCGGGGGCCGGGCGGCTCAACAACGTTTCGTCAGCCGCCAGACGCGGAGATGAGCCCGAGGCCGGGATTGGTTCGACCGTCGCCGGTGCGAGCCGGCCCACCCCCAGGGTGAGCAGATCGGTATGACACGGCGAGGTCGAGCACCGCTCCGTCGTGACCCATAGCGAGTGGCCGACCAGTGTGAGCCCGGTGATGAGACCGGGAATCCTGACCCGGAGCCACGTGTGACCGCCGTCGCGAGTGAGCACCGTGTGATTGGAATTGAAATCGCTCACATAACCGGTGGCCGGGCTGATGAACCCCATCGCCCCTTGAAACGTCTGTGACCCCGTCACCCAGGACGGCAACGATCCCGAGACTCGCCACCGGCGCCCACCGTCGATCGTTCGAACCAGGTACAGGCGACCCCCCGGCTGCGAGTCCGTCGGCACATGGGCCACCGCCACCCCCGACGTGGGCGTGAACATGTCCATAGTCACGACCGTCTTGGGCACAAGCGGTGCGTTGGTGGCCAGCAGGGGCGGCGGTGGGACCAGCTTTGGCGTGGTGGGGCGAGGTATGGGTGGCGTGCTGGTGGTCGGTGCGCCGGAGGGGAAGCCGGTCGGGGGGATCGTCGACGGCGAGCTCGCCGTAGGGCTCGATCCAGCTCCGGTGATCGAACCCTGCGCCCATGCCTGCTCGGCAACCGCAACCGGCAACACGGAGGTGCCGACCATGATCGACACGATTCCGGCAATGACGAACAGGCGAGGCTCTCCCACCCTGCGGGGGTGGGTTCCCGCCGACCGCGAGAACCGACGGAGCGTCACTTGGTGGACCCCCGCACAGAAGCCGCTCTCACGCTGATCTCACGTTTCGACGATTCGAAAGGTTGCTCACACGTCGAAGATTCTCGTCCGCCGTTCGGACGGGCAACAGATCGGTCGATTCCCGTCGACGGCGCTGCGAGGACCGGGAGGTCTCGAAGGCAGGCCCAGTCGCCGGCCAATCCTGGCCCTGGGGGCACGGTTGCCCCCCAGAATGGAGGCAGTCGGAACGGGGGGTGACGAGATCTCTCTCCTCGCCACCGGGCCACTGGATAGGGTTCTCTCTCATGCCTCCCGAGAAGCCGCACTGGGCCGACCTCTACACCGAGGTGGTGACCTCGGGGCTGTGTACGGGGTGCTCCGCCTGCATCGTCGTCTGCCCCTACGACGTCCTCGAATACGACGACGAGGGCGGCCGCTACAAGCCGTTCCACATCGACGCCGACGGCGGCGAGACGGACTGCACCCACGGCGTGAAGGGCTGCACGCTCTGCACGCGGGCCTGCCCCCGCTTTCGCACCTGGGAGCCCGAGATCGACACGTTCTTGTTCGGGCGCGAGCGCCAGGACGACGAGGTCGACGGGATCTCGAAGGACATCGTGCTCGCGCGGGCCACCGACCCGGACATGCAGGCGGCGGGCCAGGACGGCGGGTTCGTCTCGGCACTGCTCGATCTGGGCGCTCGAGCACGACGTCATCGACGCCGCGCTGGTGTCGGCCCTGGAGGGCGACGGCAGCACCTGGAAGGCGATCCCCGGCGTGGCCCGCAACCGCGCCGAGGTCCTGGCGACGGCCGGGTCCCGCTACACCTACTCAGCCAACCCGATGGCCTACGCCGAGGCGATCGAGGGGGGTGCGGAGCGCATCGCCCTCGTCGGCATGGGATGCCAGGCCTCCGCGCCGCCGGTGATGTCGGCCCGCAAGGCCGGCAAGGTGGCCCGCCGCTTCGTTCTCTCGATCGGGCTCATGTGCTCGAAGACGTTCGACGACGCGATCTTCCCCGAGCTCTTCGAGGCCCGCTACGGCCTCGTCCGCGAGAACATCGTCAAGATGAACATCAAGGGCGTCTTCCAGGTCTGGATGCGCGACGGCTCCTACCACGAGGTCCCGCTGAAGGAAGCCCACGAATGGACGCGGGAGGGCTGCAAGGCCTGCCCGGACTTCGCGGCCGAGCACGCCGACATCTCGACGGGCGGGATCGGCGCGTTCAACGACTGGACGCTCACGATCATCCGCACCGAGCGGGGCCGAGAGCTCTTCGACGCGATGGTCGAGGGCGGTGCCGTGATCACCCGTTCGATCGACGAGGACCCCGGGGCGGTGGCGCTCCTGCGCAGGCTCAGCCGGGTGAGCCGGCGGCGCTGGCCGGCGACGGCGGTCCCGATGCCCGGCCGCATTCCCGCTCCGGCCTGAACCCCGCGCCTCAGGCACCCGAGCTCGCCGGGCCCGTTCGAACACCGCGTCGAACATGGGCTGCGTCAGCGTTCCGGTGAACGTGTTCTGCTGGCTCGGGTGGTAGGAGCACAGGAGGGTTGCGGTCGGCAGCTCGTACTCGGCCAGGTGCGCGAACCGCGGCCGGGGGCGCATCTCGAAGTGCGCCGCCAGCGCCGAGGCGGCGAACTGTCCGAGCGCCACGATGACCCGACAGTCCGGGAGGGCCGCCAGCTCCCGCTCGAGGTAGGGCCGGCACTGCTCGCGCTCGGCGGGCGTCGGCTTGTTGGCCGGCGGGGCGCAGCGGACGGCGGCGGTCACCCACGCGCCGTCGAGCGCGAGGCCGTCGTCGCGCCCGGTGCTCGTGGGTTGGTTGGCGTAGCCGGCGCGGAAGAGCGCGCCGTAGAGCCAGTCCCCCGAGCGGTCCCCGGTGAAGACGCGCCCGGTGCGGTTGCCGCCGTGCGCCGCCGGTGCCAGCCCCACGACGACGAGGCGCGCCCGCGGGTCGCCGAAACCGGCCACGGGTCGTCCCCAGTAGGTCTGACCGGCGTAGGAGGCCCGCGGCGTCTTCGCCACTTGCTCGCGCCAGGCGACGAGGCGCGGGCACAGCCGACAGTCCTCGATCTCGGCTCTCAGGTCGCTCAAAGCTGCCCGATCGGGTTCGAGCCGGGCCACCGGGCCAGCGTACGATGGCGCCGGTGTCCCCACCCCGGAGCTCCACCTTCGCCCGTGTGCCGGCCCGTGCCGCCAAGACGGTCGCCGGGCGGAGCGCCCCCCGGAATCCAGCCCGCCGGCGCAATGCGACACCCCAGATCACCGTGGCACTGCTCGTTCGGCACGGCAAGACGCCCACCACGGGCAAGGAGCTGCCCGGCCACGCCGCCGGCCTCCACCTGGCGGACGAGGGCCGGGCCCAGGCCGAACGGGCGGCCGAGCGCATCGCCGCCCTGACGAAACGGCCCGTCGCCGTCTACGCCTCGCCGCTCGAGCGAACACGAGAGACGGCGGCGCCGATCGCCCGGGCCCTCGGGCTGCGGGTCCGTTCCGAACACGGCCTCATCGACTCGGACACCGGCGAGTGGACCGGGTCCCGACTCACCCGCGTGACGAAGAAGCCCGAGTGGGCGCGGGTCTCGCGCTGGCCGAGCGGCTTTCGCTTCCCGGGCGGCGAATCCTTTGCCGAGGTGGCCGCGCGGGCCAACGACACCCTGGTCCGGCTGGCCGGCCTCCACCCCGGGGAGACCTTCGTCGCCGTGTCGCACGCCGACACCATCAAGCTCCTCGTGGCGACCGCGGCGGGCATCCCGCTCGACTTGTTCCAGCGGCTCGTGATCTCGCCCTGCTCGGTCTCCGCGCTGGCCTTCGGGTCGAGCGGTCCGCCGGTCGTGCTGTGCGTGAACTCGACGGCGACCTTGTCGGAACTCGCGATCTCATGAGCGACGACCGAGACCTCTCCAGTCCCGACCGCTTCACCGTCGGCGCCCTCGGCGAACCCGGTGACCGCCTGTTCCTGTTGCAGTGCCAGCAGGGAGCCGAACGGCTGGTCGTGAAGATCGAGAAGCAACAGGTGGCAGTCCTCGCCAGCTACCTGGCTCGCATCGTGCGCGAGCTCGGACAACCCGGGCAGCCTCCCCGAAGACACCTTCGAAGAGCACGATGAGTTCGACTGGGTCGTCCGCACGATCGGCGTCTCCTTCGACGAGGACACCAATCGCGTCGTGATCGTCTTAGAGGAGCAGGCTGAGGAGGAATCGGACGACACCGGAAACGTGGCCCGGATCTCGCTCTCAGTGGAACAGGCAGCCGCGTTCGCCATCCGGGCCACACAGCTCGTCGAGGCCGGTCGGCCGCCATGCCCGCTCTGCGGCCTGCCGCTCGATCCGTCCGGCCACGACTGTCCGCGCACGAACGGTCACCGTCCCCCCGCGTCGTGACACCGCCCTCGGGCGCCACCTCCGCCGACCATGGGCGCGGGGTCTTCGAGTTCCTCGAGACCGGTGAGATGACGGTGCACGGCCGATTCGCCGACAGCTCCAACATGACGCTCCTCGTCTCATGCGCGCTCGACGGCGAGGAGCTGCTCGCCGTCTACAAGCCGGCCCGCGGCGAACGGCCGCTGTGGGACTTCCCGAGCGGGCTGCACCGCCGGGAGGTCGCCGCCTACGCCCTCTCCGAGGCCCTCGGCTGGGGACTCGTTCCCGAGACGATCGAACGCCACGAGGCCCCGTTCGGCACGGGATCCGTCCAGCGCCTGGTCCCTGAGGACGGGGAGTCCCACTACTTCACACTGAAGGACGAGCCGCGCTGGCGCACACCCTTGCTCACCATGGCGGCCTTCGATGTGGTGGCCAACAACGCCGACCGCAAGAGCGGCCACGTGCTGCTCGCCGAGGACCGCCTCTGGGGCATCGACCACGGGCTGTGCTTCCACTGCGACCCCAAGCTGCGGACGGTCATCTGGGACTTCGGCGGCGAGGCGGTCCCGAAGTCGGTGCGGGAAGACCTCGAGGCCTTCGTCGCCGCCGGGCTCCCGACCGAGCTCTGCGCACTCCTCGACGACGAGGAGCAGGAGGCGGTGCTGGGTCGGGCCGCTCGTCTCGTCAGACGCGGGAAGTACCCGCGGCCGGCGGACGACGACTGGCGCCCCTACCCCTGGCCGCTCATCTGACCGGGGCGGCAACCGGAAGGGGGCGGAGCTTCCTCACCGGCGGCTCGGAGCGGCCCGCCTCAACAGGCCGGTTTCCACTGCCCCACGATCGGCAGGTGTCGAACCTCAGCCCTCTTCCGAGGCGTTGGACCCCCCGCAGATGGCCTGGCCGGTCCCCGACGTGGTGCACCCGCCGACCCCGTATCCGTAGGAGATCTTGACGAAGTGCGCCGACTGGCGGACTCCCGGGCTTTGGCACACGGCGCCCGGGCGTCCCCCGTCGACCAGGCAGACGGCAGCACTGAGGTAGTTGGCCGTGGCCACGATGTCCATCGTGACGGGGTTGTCGGGGTCACTCAGATCGGTGGCGATCTGAGTCCGGCTCAGTCCGTGCAGCACGTACGGATTGAAGCTGGAGGAGGAGACGACCACTCGATTCCCAAAGTCCATGAAGGGGAAGGACCCCGGATCGGACGGGAAGTACTTGCCGGCGCTGTAGTCGTTGTACAGCCTCGTCTCCTCGGCGGTGGATGGTTGGAGCACGGCGTACCGGCCGGCGGGCAGCTGCTGCTCACTGAAGTGCTCCCTGGTCCGCAATGCCACGTATGGGCTGGAATACGTCGCCCGCGAGAAGGTGAATGTCTGGGTCGCGGGATCGACGTCGTCCGTCGCCGACTGCCGCGATCCCCAGCTCTGACCAGCTTCCAAACCGTGCCAACGCCACGACGAACGCCCACCGTTGGGCCGCACAGAAGGGGCATGGCTCCGACGCCTCGTAGAAGATGCCCGGTTTGCCATCAAAGGTCAGCGAAGGCTGGCCATGGAGGAGCACCGGGGCCGCCACGCCGGACTGGAGACCCACGGCGTCGAACACCGACGGTGCGACGTGGGTGACCGCCTGGATGACCGCGCTGGGTGCCGCCTGCCAGGGTTCACCGCTGGCCTTGCTCGACGCCGCCGCCGGCACCGTCAGCGCCAGGGCGGCGGCGACAACCACCACGACCGGTCCGAGCTCCCGGAGCCCAGCGTGACGGCGCGGACGCGGTTCGCCTCGGGGGACCCGCCGAATCGAGGCTGGATCGGGCCCGGGCTGGTGGAACGTCATTTCCCGTCTTCCTCCGAATTCCTGCGGGCCTGAGACCTGACACACGACGCCATCTATGACACGACGCCGACCTATGACGCCATGCCGGGATGGACCAGGCCCGTTTCGTAGGCCAGCACAACCGCCTGCACTCGGTCCCTCAGCCCGAGCTTCGACAGGATGCGGCCGACATGGGACTTTACTGTCGCTTCGGAGACGAACAGACTTGCCGCGATCTCTGCGTTGGAGAGCCCCGCGGCGATGGCCATCAGCACTTCTCGTTCCCGCTCGGTGAGGGTCGAGAACAGCGCCGAGGCCCTTGGTGCTCGGTCGCCACCGGACGGGGTAGGCGGCCACGCATACCTGTCGAGCAGCCTGCCGCGTGATCCGCGGCGACACCACCGCATCGCCCGATGCGACGGTCCGGATGGCGGCGACGAGTTCACCCGGGCGGACGTCCTTCAAGAGGAAGCCGCTGGCGCCAGCCTGCAGCGCACCGAACGCATACTCGTCTAGGTCGAAGGTCGTGATGGCCAGCACGCGCACCTCGGAGTCAGCGGCCACGATGCGCTTGGTGGCCTCGATGCCGTCGGTCTCGGGCATGCGGATGTCCATGAGCACCACGCTCGGGCGAACACGCGCCGCCAACTCGACGGCCTCCTCGCCATCGCTCGCTTCCCCGACGACGTCGATGTCCTCTTCTGCTGTGAGGATCATCCGGAAGCCGAACCGCGACAGCTCCTGATCGTCGGCCAGGAGCACCCGGATGGTCACAGCTTCACCGGTGCCGTGTCCGGGCGAAGCGTCGCGACGACGGCCCAGCCGCCGCCGGGCACCGGCCCCGCCTCGAGTGTTCCCCTGTGTAGGCCGGCGCGTTCGCGCATGCCGTTGATGCCGTGACCCTTGCCCGCCTCGTCGACGCGTCGTCGAGGGCCGTCCACCGGAGCCGGCCCGTCATCGGTCACGTGGACCGTCACCACAGGCCGGTCGTAGCGCAGGACGACACGGGCGCTGGTCGCCGAGGCGTGCTTGATGGTGTTGGTGAGCGATTCCTGGACGATCCGGTAGGCGGTGAGCTCTGCCGCAGCTCCCAGGGCGAAGGGCTGGCCTTGGACCTCGACCGTGACCGCGAGCCCCGTCGCGCGCACGCTACCCAGCAGGCTCTCCAGTTGCGTCAGGCCGGGTTGGGGCACGAGCTCCGCACCGATCGTGTCGGTTCGGAGGACCCCGATCATGGTCCGCATGTCGCCGAGCGCCTGCCGGCCCACGTCCGCCGCCCGGAGCATCGCATCGGCGGCTCGGGCCGGGTCCGATCGGTTCACCACCGACGCGCCGTCGAGCAGCGTGATCACCACCGACAGGCTGTGAGCGACGATGTCGTGCATCTCGCGGGCGATGCGGGTTCGCTCCTCGGCCGCGGCGATCGATGCCTGCTGATCGCGCTCGATCTCGAGGCGGGCCGCCCGCTCCGCCAGCCAGGCCAGGTACTCGCTCCCCGACCGCACCGTGAGACCGGCGAAGAGCGCGGCGACGACAGTGGCGGTGAGGAACGCCAACGACCGCAGCAATGTCCCCGCTGGATGCCACCGCGTCGCCGCTAGGACGGCTCCCACTTCGAGGACGGCGGCAGCCACCAGGGTCCGGACGCGTGAGTCGTGGACCGCGACCGTGTAGAGCGCCACCAGCAGGGATGCGTCGGCGATGAGGGGAGACCCGAGAACCCACTCGAGGAGGGCGACGACGGCAATCAGAACAAAGACGATGGCCGGATGGGAGCGTCGCCACACCAGGGGCACGACCAGGGCGATCTGGAAGAGGGCCGTCTTGGCCCCGGCGAAGGGCGAGAGCACCAGCCATACCGTGGACAGCGCGAGGAGCGCGCCCGCGGCAATGCCATCGGTCACCAACGGGTGGTCGTTGAGGACCCCGCGGGCCGCCCCGAAGAGCCCTCGACTGGCGTCCGACGGCGGGCCCAGTGCCGCCCGCCGGGGACGAAGGACATCCATGACTGTGTGCATTGCGCTCGTCCCGACTCGTACCTTCCAGCCGAGCGTAACGGTCACGTCAACCGGGCTGCAGGCAGGCCGTGCACGAACAAACCCCTGGTGACAGGGCAACTCCTTTGCTCGCCTACGACTTGAGGATGAGCCGCACGGGCACCCAAATCATCCTTGCGACGGTCGTCGCCGGGGACGGCGATCGGTACCGTAGATGGCGTGGACGGGCGCACGAGGCCGCAGGCTCCGTCGGGGCCGCTGCACCGAGCCCTCGCGTTCGCCAGGGTGGACGGGCCGCGGCCCCACCGGCAACCCGCGACGGCGCGCCTGGTGGTCGCCATCGTGGGCTCGCTCGCGGGTTCGCTCGCCGCCGATGCCCTCCTGGTCGCGATCGGCACCGCGGTGTTCCCCGCCACCAAGGGCTACGTGCACTTTCGCTTCGCCGACTACAGCAAGCTCACCATCATCGGCGTGGTTGTCGCCTGTCTGGCCTGGCCCGTCGTGACCTGGATCTCCGGCGCACCGAGATGGTTGTTCCTCCGCCTGGCCGTGCTCGTCACGCTGGTGCTCTGGCTCCCCGACCTGTGGATTCTCTCCAAGGGCCAGCCCTTCGACGGCGTCCTCGTGCTCATGCTCATGCATGTCGCCATCGCACTCGTCACCTACAACCTGCTTGTGCGGGTCGCCCCGCCGAATCGGGCCGCGACCAAGAGGAGCTGATCAAAGCGGCCGCCGCTCCGGACCGGCGGACCCGGTCCGGTCGCGCGAGGTCCTGGGAAGGCCGTGATCACCGGTCCGGGGCCAATCGCGGGGTCGGGTCGTCGCCGGAACCGTGGGCCGCGCGCCGCGCCCGACCTGTCCATCGGTCACCCGGCATCCCCGAGGACAACAGATACGTTGTTGCTGTCCGGTTCTCGGTCGCGGAGGTCGCTGAATGACGATGTCGATCCCGACCGGTGGCTCCCCGCCATGGCGCCGGAACCGCCGACGTTGCGGCTCGTCGAGCGGCGATCGCGTCACGGAGCAGGATGGTTGGTCGACCACCTTGTACCGGTGGTCGTAGTGGCGGCGCTCGTCCTGGTCGCCGTGACCGTACATTGGTAGACGGCCGACCGGCCCGGATCCCTCCGGGCCACGGCAGCCAATCCATCTCGCGCTGGACGACCCGGGGTGCGCTCCGGGTCCCCGAGATCACCGTCTACTTCTGGGTCATCAAGGCGCTGTCGACGGCCATGGGCGAGGCGACCTCGGACTTCCTCGTCAAGCGGCTGCACCCCATCCCCGCCGTCGGTCTCGGGTTCGTAGGCTTCTGCCTGGCGCTGGCGCTGCAGTTCTCGAGGCACCGTTATCTGGCCGGGTCCTACTGGCTGGCCGTGGTGGCCGTCGGGGTCTTCGGCACCATGGCCGCGGACGTGCTGCACGTCGGCTTCCACGTCCCCTACATCGCCTCGTCGGCCTTGTACGCGGTCATCTTGGTGGCGGTCTTCGTGTTGTGGCAACGCACGGAGCGGACGCTCTCGATCCACACCATCGACACGCCGCGCCGCGAGGCCTTCTACTGGGCGGCCGTCGTCGCCACCTTCGCCATGGGCACCGCCGTGGGCGATCTCACGGCCACGACCTTCCACCTCGGCTACGGCCTGTCAATCGTGCTGTTCGCCGGCATCATGCTCGTCCCGGCCGCCGGCTACTGGTTGCTGCGCTGGAACCCGATCTTCACCTTCTGGTTCGCCTACGTGGTCACCCGTCCGATCGGGGCCTCCTTCGCCGACTGGGTCGGCAAGCCCAAGGTGGTCAGCGGCCTGGGCTGGGGCGACGGGCGGGTGAGCCTGGTGCTCACGGTCGTCATCGCCTGCCTGGTCGCATATCTCGCCGTCACCCGCCGCGACGTCCAGGGGGAGCGAGGGGGGGGCCGAGCGCAAGACGGGGGATAACCCCAGGAGAAGAGACCGGGTGGCCGTCTATCCGCGGGTGGGAGGTGCCCATAAGGTGAGGGTGTCGGACGCCAGCGCACGATGACCGAGAGCGATGCGGAGAGACCATTGAGGAACCAGTCGAGATGTTCGACGGCGATAATCGCCGGCACGGCGACCCCGGGCAGCAGCGTCAGCGTGTGCATCGGGTGACCACCACCACGCTCCTGGCTAGCGCCGACCGGCAGGCAACCGAGAGCCACTGGGCCGTGGAGACCCACGGGCTGACCAAGCGCTTCGGCGACAACGTCGCCGTGAACGGGGTCGAGCTGCTCATCCCCCGGGGCTGCGCGTTCGGCTACCTCGGCCCCAACGGCGCCGGCAAGACCACGCTCATCCGGGTGCTGCTCGGGCTGACGCACGCCGACGCGGGCACGATGTCGCTGCTCGGATACTCCGGTCCCCAAGCATCGCGATGTGGCGCTGGCCCGGGTCGGCGCCATCGTCGACGAGCCCCGGTTCCACGGCCATCTGACCGGGAGGCAGAACCTCCAGATCCTGGCCGCCGCCCGCGAGCCGGCGGCGCGCGACCGCATCGGGCCGTCACTCGAGCGGGTCGGGATTCTCCATCGCGCCGACGACCGGGTGTCGAAGTACTCGATGGGCATGCGCCAGCGCCTCGGGGTGGCCGCCTGCCTGATCGGGGACCCCCAGCTGCTGATCCTCGACGAGCCGATGAACGGGCTCGACCCGGCCGGCATGCACGAGATGCGCGACATGATCCTCTCCCTCGTCGCCGAGGGCCGCACGGTGGTGCTGTCCTCGCACCTGCTCGACGAGGTCGAGCGGACCTGTGACGCCGTGGCCATCGTCGACCGGGGCAACATCATCCGCCAGGGACCGATCTCCGAGCTGCTTGGCGGGAGCGTCGCTGGCGCTGCAGGTCGAATGCTCCGAGCCCGATCGGGCCCGCGGCCTCCTCCGAAGCCACCACCATCGGCGGCCACATCGAGGTCGGTCCGTACGGGCTCGGGATCACGCCTGCCGGCCGGCACGTCCCGCGACGTCATCGCCGAGATCAACCGCGTGCTCGTGGAAGGCGGGATCTCGGTGTACCGACTCCAAGAGATCCAAGCGTCGCTCGAATCGTGGTTCCTGCAGGTCACGAGCCGACTGGGGGACCCGGAATGACGACCGTGCCCGACTGTGAGCGCACCGCGTCCCGCCCCCCGTGCCGGCGGCGCCGTCGCCGCGAACGCCGGACCACCGGGGATCGCCGATCCCGACCGGCGCCATGATCGCCACCCGGTTCATGGAGCTGCGCAAGCGACGCGGGCTGATGATCGCCCTGATCGTGGTGACCATCGGCATCCCCACCGTCTTCCTCCTCATCCGCCTGCTGCTCCACGCCGTCGCACCCAAGTCCTACGGGCCGGCCGGCGGCTACGACATCTTACACGCGCTGGTCGCCGGCGTGCTGTACGTCTTCGGCTTCATCGTCGCCGCCACGCTGGGCTGCACGGCGGGATCGGTCGACCTCACCGAGGGGATGTTCCGGCACCTGGTGGTGACCGGCCGCTCTCGATTGGCGCTCTACCTGGCCCGGATCCCCGCCGGACTGGCCATCATCGTGCCGCTGGTGGCGGTCGGCTTCACCATCGTCTGCGCGGTGTGCGTGCTTCGCCGCGCCGACCCGGCTCAACTACAACGGCGTGAACGTGCCCGCCAACCTGTCGCAGCGCCGGCCTGGAGAGCTGGGCCGCGGACCACGCCGACGAGGTCATCTGCAACTTCGGGTTCAAGGTCGGACCGTCCTCCCAGGGATCGGCGATCGCTGCGGCGGCCAACACCGTCCCCTGTGGCAACGGCCCCGGCGGCGCGGTGATCATCAAGCAGCCGCCGGGAACGCCAGCTCCCCAACAAGCCTCCCAGGCCCAGATCAGGCAGGCGGCCGGCCTGATCGCCCGAATGGACTATGCCGACTACACCCGACAGTTCCTGTCTCCATCGGACTCGCTGATGATCAAGAGCGGTCTGTGGCTCGAACTCGAAGCGATCATCGGGTTCATCGTCGGCCTGGGGCTCGGATCGCTGCTCGGGCAGCGGACGGTCTCGGTGATCCTGATGATCGTGCTCGAGGTCATCCTGACGCCGATCCTGTCCCGGGCGCGGATCCCCCATCTTTTGAACCTGCAGCGTGCGGTGGTCGGTCTGGCCACCGCCCATCTGAGCCGGGCGGGCTCCCCGTGCTCGGCGGGGGCGGCGGGGGCCCCGGGAGCAGCGGGGCAAATCCCAGACTGCTGCCGGAGTCGACCACCGTGGCCGTCTGCGTCATCGTCGCCTGGCTGGTCGTCTGGACGGTCCTCGGGGCATGGCGGATGATGACCAGGGACGCCTGAGAACTGCCGTTCCTGGGCCGACCGATTGCCCTTGGCCCGCCTTGGATAACTGAGCTAGGGCAGGTTGCACAGACATCGATTCGAGGTGACGCACCAAGGCGGGGAAATGAAGCCGTAATTCCCGGGGCGGGAATCGCACTGGTGGCGTGAATGCTTCGCTCAATCGGGTGACCGACAATAAGTGGTGCCTGATCCTTGACGCAATAATGGGTTATGCGTTCGGCGTCACCGCCATCATCGTCATTGATTCCGGTGGACGACGCCTGGCGGTCCGCTCTGCGGCGGCCGGTGTTTGGAACTTTGCTGCTGGCTCTTGCCTTTCTCCTTTACTCTGCCCCAGTGAAGGAGGCCCCGTTCCTTTTCAACCACGCGCCGTGGCTCAACGATCCGTTCGACACGGTGATCTCTTTCATGATGTTTTACGTTCCGCTCATTGCGGCCTTCTGTGTGCCTCGAGTATTGCTGTGTCGACGATCAGAACCGCTGCCTGCCACTCGCATCCTGGACTTGATCCGGGGATGTCGTGTTGTCGTGGTAGGAGTCAGCCTGACGTTGTCTGCCGAGTGGTTTAGCGTCGCCATCGGCGACAACCGCGCGCAGTGGAACGATGCCACTTGGCTACAAATTGGGCTTCTCGTCGCCATGAGCGCCTTAGACATCGGTTTGATCCTTGACCTACTTCGAGTCCGGTTACCGCGCTCCACCGCCGCGGATGACGTTTCATGGAGACTCGACTGGCTCGCTGACTCCTTCGTGTTCCTCAAGAAGATCAGCCGCTGTCTCGGTCCGGTTCGCCGCCCAGTTCTCAGGATTGTGAGCTGGACTGAGCACGGACTGCTCGTGGCCGTCCGCCGGCATCCGTTATGGACCGCGCTCTGCGCTTGTGCCGTCTTCGGAGCCGGAGTCGGAGCGAATCAAGGAACCCGTGAGGATTACGGCGTCCCGGTGACGGTTGTAGCCAGTGTCCTCCTGGCCACCGGTATGTTTGGTCTGTTGGCTGCCTCCGGCTGCTACCTCGGTCTCGTTCGGAGCAGCTCGCCGTGGCGCGGAGCGGGCCGACGACTGATTGACTCCCTAGTCATCAGCAGTATCGGAGTCCTCGTTCCGTTCGCTTTCCGCTATCACCTCTGGTGGTTGGTGGGCAGCAACAACTCCGCGGCCGGCCTTTCCCAACTCTTGGGATTGCTTGGCATCTCTGGTGCGATCATTTTCTTCGCTGCCTTCCTTGCTGAATCTTTGCTGCACCTGCATTCCGGGCGGGCGCACAAGCGAAGCCCGGCTCCGACGCTTTGAAGACGGAAAACCGTACGCGTCCGATCAGCGAGGCGGACAGATTCGGTGGAGCAACAAACCTGAGAAACCGACTCAGCTCGCTCGGTGCGCTGCGCGTCGACGGCGGCCGCCACCGACCCGAGCCACATGCACGAGTGCGTTATAGGTGACAAAGGCAATTGCGAGATGCATTGCCATCAGAACGCCGACGGCCCTCGGCGGCTGATTCCTCGCCAAGAGCCAGAGGTCCGGCGCCAACAGCACCACCGTAACCAGGACGGCCAGGCGGAAGAAAAGCCAACGCGGAGAGGAGGTAATGCGGGTCACGACCGGCCACGCCACGCAGGCAATCACCACTCCAATGATGGTCAGCCTCGCGTAATCGTGGAACTGAAAGTGCACGTAACCCTTTGTCGTCGGGAATACGGCGGTACCGATCGCCACGAGCACACCGTCGGCGATAAGTGACCCCCCAATCGACAACACAGTCGCCAGGGCTACCCGAACGGGCGAGGGTTGCTGGTGGCGCGGCGAGAAATCGACTTTGGCAGTGGCCAATAGACGTTCGACGGTCGTTGCCCGAGCCACACGTCTCCTTGCGCGTCAGGCGCCGACAGCCAATCGGCGGGCGTGCCTATCGGAGAACACGATATGGCGAAAGCCTTACGCCAACATGAAGCACGGCCAACTGGCATCCGTGCCACGCGGCCCGGGGAGAGTCGCACGAGTGACTGGCGTCACCCGCCTATTGCCGAGCCGTGACCGGACACGCTCGTCAGCGGGAGTCGAGTCGGCAGTGTCGACTGGTCGCTCAGATTCTTAGAACCCGGGGAGCGGTGCCAGGAGACCTCCATCCGAGCGCCGCCCAACGATGAGTCTTCGACCCGCCACCGACCACCGGTTGCTTGCACCACAGAGTCCGCTATGGCGAGACCCAAACCAGCTCCGTTCCCTTCGTCGGTCGCACGGTGGAATCGGTCGAAAAGCCTGGAACGCTCGGCGGCCGGGATGCCGGGGCCGCTGTCCTCGACGGCCAAGCTCACCCGGTTCGCATCCGCAGTCACCGCGATCAGCACTTGCCCATCCTGGCCGGCATGACGGCATGCATTATCCACCAGCACCGCAACGACTCGGTCAATCCACTCCGGAGCAGCGTTGATCCACGGCGGGCGCGAGCTGTGTTCGCGCACCGTGAGATCGATGCCACTGCCTTGGGCCACGGCGGTAAATCGGTCAGCGCACGCGGCAGCCACGGCCGACACATCGACGGGTTCCTCACTGGGAGCCGGTGGTTCTGCGTCGAAACGCGACAGCCACAAGAGGTTTTCGACGATCGTCCGCAGCCGTAGACCCTCCTGTCGGACCCGTTCCAGGGTGTCGCGATATTCGCGATCCCCGCGTCTGCCGTGCAGGACCAGGCTTACCTCGGCCTCGATCACGCTCAGCGGCGTCCGCAGTTCGTGCGAGGCATCGGCGGTGAACTCGAGCTGGCGACGACGGGCCACTTCAACGGGGTCGGACGCCTTGAGCCCAATCAGCAAGGTTCCGAAGAACACGGCGATGAGAAGCGGTGGACCGGCGATGACTTCAACCTCTTGCAACACGGACTCCACGTGGGTGACCTCGTGCAGGCTCTGACCGACGATCAACCACTGATCACCCACACGCCGAGACTCCAACCGAAACGAAGACTCCCCGAGGCGCGTGGTGACAGTCCCGGTGCCGGCTGTCCAGTCGACACTTGATAGCGCCGGCGCCCCCGTCGTCAGAGCGATCGGGATGCCAGCTGAGCGGGCCCGCCAGAGATAGACCGGCGCATCGTCGACGTCATGAGCATTGTCTGAGTTATTGGTCTCGACGCTGGCAGCCGGACTCCGGACTGCATCGTCCAGCCGATCAGCCAAGCGGTTATCGACCTGCAGCGTCAGCCGATGGCCAACGACAACGTCGAACATAACGACCACGCCGACGTAGATCAGCGCGATGAACAAGGACGCGACGAGCGCGACTCGGGTCGCGTGGGCGAAATAGGGCCGACGTCCGCTTCGGGGAGGACTCATTCCGCGACGATTCTGTAGCCAATGGACCGAACCGTCTCGATCCTCGCACCGCTGATCGCGAGCTTGGCTCGAAGGCGGGCCAGATGCACATCGATCGTGTTCGATCCAACGGCATCGGCCTCCTCATCCCAGACGGCTAAGGCGATGGAGCGGCGCCGGACGACGGCCGGCGATCTCCGTAGCAGGATCTCCAAAATCGCCAACTCGGTAGCGGTGAGACGCGGTTCGTTGGAGCCGATTCTCACTACACGGCTATTGGTATCCAGTTGCAAGTTGCCGACTGCTATCACGGGTCCTTGCAGCGCCGGCCCCCGACGCTGAAGTGCTCTCACGCGGGCCAGAAACTCCCCGAAGTCGAATGGCTTGACTAGGTAGTCATCGGCCCCAGCGTCCAGCCCGCTGACCCTGTCGGCGGCGGTGTCGCGAGCGGTGAGCATCAATACCGGCAGGGCGGACCCGCGCTTGCGCATTTGATGGAGGACGTCAAGGCCAGAGTGGACCGGCATCCGCCAGTCGAGGATGGCGACCTCGTAGTCGTAGGTTCGCAAGTATCTCAGCGCCTGCTCCCCGTCGGCGGCAGCGTCCACGGTGTAGCCGTTCTCCCGAAGGCCCCTCTCGAGAACCGAGCGCAACGCGCTGTCGTCCTCGGCGACGAGCACTCTCATGGCTGCCTGTCTACTCGTCCAACCTGACAACCACATGACGGCCGGGACGGGCAGTTGACCGCGGTGCTCCACTCGGTGGGCAATCAACTTCTTATGGGATTCCTCGGGTTTCTTCATGAATCAGTCAGGGTGGGACGAGCACTATGGATCCGGAGGCAACCTTCATGTTTCGAATACTCGCCAACGCCAGCGATACGAGCCAGCGTGCCTAGTCCGGGACACTTTCATCGGCACGACCCCGATAATCGCGACCGGGCGGTTGACCGGGTCCGGACCACCTCCCACCTCGTCGCGGCCGCGGCCACCGCGGCCACCGGCGTCCTCATTGGGCTGGCCTTTCATGAGACGCCAAACCACGCCAAAATAGTCGCCGATCCGGTCGCATCCACTAGTGGGGCGCCATCGACCTCGACCCCTTCGACCACGACGGCACCAACCACCTCGGCACCAACCACCTCGGACCACCATCAGCCCACCTCGGCCTCCTCGTCGGGGGGCACGCTCTCTCCGCCGACGACTGCGCCTTCCCCACCGGTAACCACGCCGACCGCGCCGGCAAGACGCGTCGTCTCGGCTCCAACATGACGTCGTTGGCCGCAAAACTGGGCAGCCGGATCGGGGTGGAGAGATGGTCGGCGTGGAGCACCGAGGTGACTGTCGCCGTCGACCCTTCCGTGGCCGTCCACACAGCGGCCGCGCTGGTCCGGCGCGAGATCGCCTCGTTCGACTCGGCGTGCAACCGGTTTCGTCCAGACTCCGAGGTTTCCGTGCTCAATCGGTCGGGGCGCACCGTGGGTCGTGCCAGCCCGGTATTCGTTGAGGCTGTGACGACAGCGCTCCGGGCCGCCCGGGTTACGGACGGGGCGGTCGATCCGACCGTGGGGAGCTCGCTACTCGCGCTCGGTTATGACCGGGACGTCCGAGAGTTGCCAGGTCGTTCGTCACGTCCGCTCGTGGAAGTGCCCACTCCCGCCCCTGGTTGGCGCTGCGTCGCCGTTGACGAGGCAGCACGGACTGTCGGACTCCCCGAGGGGGTCGTCCTTGATCTAGGAGCAACGGCCAAGGCGTTATGTGTCGACCGGGCGGCACAAGCTATCGCGCGAGCGTTGGGCGTCGGCGCGGTCGTGGCCATCGGTGGCGACCTCGCGGTGGCAGGTCCGGCACTGCCGGGCGGCTGGCAGGTCTCGGTACGCCAGCACCCGAACCATGACGACGAGCAGTGCGCGGTGTCGATCTTTGACGGCGGGCTCGCGAGCTCCGGCACCTCGGTCAGAAGGTGGACCCGGGCGGGTGTGGATCTTCACCACATCGTGGACCCCACAACGGGATGGTCCGCGGCCGAGGTATGGCAGCTGGTCACGGTGGCCGCAGCGTCATGCGTCGACGCCAACATCGCCGCCACGGCAGCGATCGTCTGGGGGAACGAGGCGCCGTTCCGGATCGCCCAATTCGGGCTCCCGGCCCGATTCCTGGATACCGGCGGGCAAGTGATCGAGCTCGGCGGCTGGCCTGCACCGACCTTTGATGGCGCAGGAAAAGGCGCCGGTGGCGTGATTGGATGATCGCAACCGCGAGTCCATTGATCTGGTACACCACACGCGCCACCGGCGTCGTGGGCCTGATCTTGCTGACGGCGTCGCTCTGTCTTGGCGTCCTCACAACCACCCGCCTCGCAACGAGACGGCTACCGCGTTTCGCGGTCAGTGAGTTGCATGGCCGCATTTCACTGATCGCCATGGTGTTCGTGCTGCTTCACGTTGTCACAGCGGTCCTCGACACCTATGTGCCGATTGGCATCGCGGCCTCCGTGGTGCCGTTCACGTCGGGTTACCGACCCCTCCCTGTTGCCCTCGGCACCGTGGCATTTGATCTTCTACTAGCGGTGGCAGTGACGAGCGCGGCTCGTCAGTTCCTGAGCGCCAAGGTTTGGCGCGGCGTGCACTGGCTGTCCTACGCCTGTTGGCCCGTCGCTTTCGCCCACGGACTGCTCATCGGTACTGATTTGCGGTTCGGGTGGATGCAAATCGTGGCTGCGGCCTGCGGTGCCGGGGTTCTCGTCGCGATCATCTGGAGGTTGTGGGCCCATCCCTATCGGAGTGGGCTCCGAACAGCTGATCCGCAACACACCTCCGCGAGCACCTTCAAAGAGGAAGGGCCGGTTCGCAACCGGTTCGGGCACCGCCGCCCGACCGAGGCGGTCGATGGGGAGAGCCCGCGGGTCATCGCGCGCTACACGTGGACCGAGCGTCCATGAGCCCGGTCGGCGCCCCTCCCACCCAAGAGCGTCTCCTCTCTGGCGCATCAGCGGGACCTTGGGCACCGAACCTGGCGGAGCATCGACGGCGGTTTGGGCCGTGCCCGTTGCCCTCCCATCACCACCGTCACCGCTGGCGCGAGCAGTTCGAGGCGGAGCTCAAAGCCTCGGGACTGACCGGCCGGGGTGGCGCCCAGTTTCCGGTTGCCGCCAAGCTCGCGGCGGTTCGCTCTCACCGGAGACACGGGGTCGTCGTCGTCAACTCCATGGAAGGTGAACCGGCCAGCCAGAAGGACGCTACCTTGGCGCGCTACGCGCCACACCTCGTGCTGGACGGCGCCGAGCTCATGGCCGTCGCACTTGGATCGTCGCAGGTCTCCGTTTGCGTCGCCCGCGATCGTCCCGATGAGGTGTGGGCGTATGAGTCCGCCGTAGACGAACGATCACGAACAGCGCCGACCTCGATTGCGATCACCGTGTGCACTCCGCCAGCCCACTACGTCGCCGGCGAGGAGTCGGCGCTGTCCCAGTGGCTCGCGGGCGGCAACGCCATCCCCATTTTCCGGCCGGTTCGACCCTCTCTCCCCGTGGTCAACGGACGCGTCGCCCTGGTCGACAACGCCGAGACTCTGGCCCACGTCGCGCTGATCGCTCGTTACGGGTCTGATTGGTTTCGTTCGGTCGGCACGACCGAATCGCCCGGCACCACACTGTTGACGGTCTCGGGGGCGGTCGCGCGCCCTGGCATCTACGAGGTGGCCCTGGGCACGACGGTCGAGACCGTGTTGGGAAACGCGGGTGCCGTGCGGGGCGATCTGGGCGGGGTACTCCTCGGGGGCTACGGCGGCACGTGGCTCGCTCGCGACGACATCGCCACCGCTCTTTCGTTCAGTCCACTCAAGAGTGTGGGGTGCACGATCGGCACTGGAGTGATGATCGCTATCCCGCGCCGACAGTGCGGGCTGGCGGAGACCGCTCGCATCGTCGACTGGATGGCGACACAGAGCGCCGGTCAATGCGGGCCGTGCGTGTTCGGGTTGCCCGCAATCGCCGATGATCTCACCACGATCGCCACCACTCACGCCCCGCCGGCGGTACTCGAGCGCCTGTGGCGACGACTCACGATCGTCGACGGGCGCGGCGCATGCCGGCACCCCGACGGGGTGATTCGGCTGGTTCGGAGTGCGCTTCGAGCGTTTTCCGTTGACGTCGACGACCACTTGGCCAATGGCCCGTGCCCCGGGGCGCACCTGCCCACCCAGATGAGCGGCATCTCAGAACCGAGAGCGGTCCAATGGCGATAAGGCTGCAGATCGATCCCATCGCCTGTGACGCGTTCGGCTATTGCGCGGAACTGGCGCCCGAGCTCATCACCCTCGACGAATGGGGTTACCCCAGGGTCGAGACAGGTCCGGTACCGATCGAACTCGCGCAGGCCGCCCGGGCAGCCGTCCGAGCGTGCCCGCGGAAGGCAATTCGATTGGTGAGGGAGCGGACGACAACGCTCGGTCCCGGCAGCGTCTCGCTTTCGGCGCCGCATCCGCGGTAGGGGCCGTGCTTGGTCGCCTTGGCTATCGGCCCGTCAGGCAGAACCAAGCAAGAGAGAGTGACCTCGAGTTCAGGGCGGTGCGTCGGTCTCGTCGCGAGGCAACAAGAGCGCCAGCCACGCGAGACGAGCGCTCAAAGAGCGCGAGCGGCCTCATTCCGGCAACACGATGTGCAGTTGGTGGAACTCGGCGATCACCGCCCGGGAGAGGATCTCGGCCCCACCGGGCGCGATGTGGGTGCCGTCGGGCTCCCGCACGTTGACCGACTCGCCGCCCGGAGTGGTGAGGTAGGGGGTGAACTGGCCCTGCGGGGTGCCGAGGATCGTCCAGCTGCTGAGGTACGTGACCGCGGGTGCTTCGCCGCCTGCTGCTGGACGATCGAGTCGATGGTGGCCATCTTGGCGGACAGCACCGGGTTCTGCATCGGCGGCATGCCCACCCAGAGCACCTGGGCCCCGGTGCTCGTCGCCTCGGTCATGAAGCCTGGACACGCGTGCCGCGTACATGGCGTCCCAGGCCGCGGTCCCGATAGGGGACGTCGGGCGGACCCGGGAAGTCCTGCCCGTCGTTGGCTCCGATCATGATGACGATCGAGCTGCGGGCTGTCGACGGGGAGGTCCGTGGCCAGCTCGGTGGGCCAGTCGAAGTAGTCGGGACGGGTCAGCCCGGTGCTGACCTGGCCGTCGAGGGTCGCGGCCACCACGCCGGTGGCGAGGAGGTCGGGCACGAGCGCGTTGCCCAGGTCGATGCCGAGCGAGTCCCCGATGACGAGCACCCGCAGCTGGGCGTGCGGGCTCGGCCGCACCGGGGCGGCGGCCGTCGGGAGCGGGATCGGTCGTGGGCGTGGTCGTCTTGGGCGGGCTGGGCCGCTTGGGGATCACCGCCGAGCCGTTGCCCGGCCGGTTGCCCTTGCGCCCGAGCAGACTGTCCAGTCCCGATCGACCACGTGGCCGAGCCCGAGTCCCGGCTCACGGCGGCGATCGGGCCGAGCAGGTCGAGCGACACGGTGCGGCGGATCCCGACGGGCGACACCTGCGCGTTGTGCTGCAGGGTCGGGGCGTCGAGCACCAGCCAGAGGCAGAAGGCCAGCGAGCGAGATCCAGCCAGCACGCGCCGCCAGTCGACCGGCCGGCCGGCCGGCTGCGCTCGGGACCACGGCAGGTCGGAGCCCTCCGGCCCGGGCAGCCCGCCGGCCCGTCGCCGCGGGCGCTCGGCGCGTGCCGCGGCCCGCCCGGTGTCGTCGTCGGTCGCCATCAGAACCGGTAGTAGATGAACGGGCGCCACGCCGGTCGGGCCGAGGGTCGTGATGACCAGGAGGACCAGGCCGAGCGCGCCACCTGGACGGCCGCGCGCTGCCGGGAGAAGAGGGCCTGGACGCCGGGTCACCGCAGTCGGCGGCACGAACTGCACCGCGATGAAGACCGACGATCGTGAGACAGCAGCGGGGTGACGAGCGGCGACGGGGCCCCAACCGCGAGAAGAGGCGGCCGAGCACCGACATGGCGTTGGAGAACGAGCTGGCGTTGAAGAAGACCCAGCCGAGGCAGACGAACTGGAACGTCCAGAAGCGCTGCCACCACACCCGCGCCGCACCCTCGGCCACGGGCGGGCAGTCCGCGGGCGACCCGGCTCTGCGCCGGCGGAGGTGCCCGACGACCTGGCCGGCGCCGTGGAGCGCCCCCCAGATGATGAACGTCCAGTTGGCCCCGTGCCACAGGCCGCCCAGCACCATCGTGATCATGATGTTGCGGGCGCCGTGACCAGCGGAGCCCCGGTTCCCGCCGAGCGGGATGTAGAGGTAGTCGCGCAGCCAGCGCGAGAGCGTGATGTGCCAGCGGCGCCAGAAGTCCTGCAGGTTGCGGGCGGTGTACGGGGCGTCGAAGTTGACGGGGAAGCGGAAGCCGAGCAGCAGCGCGAGCCCGATGGCGATGTCGGTGTAGCCGCTGAAGTCGCAGTAGATCTGGACCGCGTAGCCCCAGGCGGCGAAGATCACCTCGAGCCCGGAGTGCTGGCTGCGGCGCGCCGAACACGGGCTGGACGATCGCCGTCGAGACGTAGGACGAGACGACCACCTTCTTGAAGAGGCCGCCCATGATCATCCAGATGGCCCGGGCGAAGTCGATCTGGTTGGGGTCGCGCCGGCGCCGGATCTGGGGCAGCAGCTCGCCGCCCCGCACGATCGGCCCGGCGACCAGGTGCGGGAAGAAGGAGAGGTAGACGGCCAGGTCGATGGGCCGGGCCACCTCGAGCTGGCCGCGGTAGACGTCGATCACGTAGCTGAGCGCCATGAAGGTGAAGAAGGAGATGGCGACCGGCAGCGTCGGCTGGATGAGCGGCAGGACGTTGTGCCGAGGCCGACGTGGTCGAGCGCGTTGTCGACGTTGACCGCGAAGAACCCGTAGTACTTGAAGTAGCCGAGGAGCCCGAGCAGGCCGACGCAGCGACACCACGAGCGCCGCCGCGGCGCGCTCTGCGCTGCGAGCGGCGTCGATCCCGAGCGCGCCCGGCGTGGGCGATCGCCGTCGACGCGGCCAGCAGGAAGACGAAGCGCCAGTCCCACCAGCTGTAGAAGACGTAGCTGAGGACGATCATGCCCAGCTTCCAGGGCACCGGATACGGGTTGAGCAGCCAATTCACCGTGAAGGCGACGGCGAAGAAGATGGCGAAGTCGATGGTCGGGAAGAGCATGGCTAGGTGGTGGGTCCGTGTGGCCCCAGCCCTAGCTTTGTCGACGCGACGCGAACGGCCACTGCCCGTCTAGGAGTCGTCGAAGAACTGGTCCTCGACCTGGCGAAGGGTCGTGCGACAGCCGGTCAGGACCCACTCACCCGGACTGTATCGGCGGGCCAGCCGGCCGGCCGCGGGACGCCGGCGTCAGCTCCGCGACTTGAGCGCCTCGATCAGCGCCGGCAGCACCTTGTGGACGTCGCCGACGATGCCGAGGTCGGCGATCGAGAAGATCGGGGCGTCCTGGTCCTTGTTGACCGCCACGATGTTCTTCGAGCCCTTCATGCCGACCATGTGCTGGGTCGCTCCCGAGATGCCGCACGCCAGGTACACGGTGGGCTTGACCGTCTTGCCGGTCTGGCCGACCTGGTGCGAGTAGGGCACCCAGCCGGCGTCGACGATGGCCCGGCTGGCGCCCGCGGCGCCGTGGAGCAGCTTGGCCAGCTCCTCGATCAGCGGCGTAGTTCTCCGCGGCGCCGAGTCCCCGCCCGCCGGAGACGACGACGCTCGCCTCGTCCAGCTTCGGCCCGGTGCGCTCCTCGGCGTGGCGCTCCTTGACCTGTGCGCCGTTGGTCGCCCCGGTGTCGGGCGCGGCCGCCGCGACCACGGACGCCGCGGCGCCGCCGCCGGGCTCGGCCGCGAACGACTTGGCCCGGATCACGAAGATGTGCGGCCCCTCGCCGGTGAAGCGCGCCTTGGCGATCATCGTGCCGCCGAAGAGCGGGTGCTGGGTGCTCACGTCGTCGCCCGCCACCAGTCCGGTCACGTTGGTGAGCACCGGCCGGTCCAGCTTGACCGAGAGGCGCCCGGCGACGTCGCGGCCGTCGTAGCTGGCCGGGACGAGCAGGATGTCGGGGCGGTTGCCGCCGTCGACGAGCGCGGCGATGGCGCCGGCGACCGGGGCACCCGGCAGCGCGCTGCCGAGGTCGCCCACGTCGTAGACCGTGGTGGCGCCGTAGTCGCCGAGGGCGGCGGCCACCGACGCGGTGTCCGTTCCCCAGGTGATCGCCTCGACGGTCGAGCCCGAGCGCGCGCGCCTCGGTCAGCAGCTCGAGGGTGGGCGTGGTCGGGCCCGCTCGGTGTACTCGGCGAGCACCCAAATCTTGTCGTGCGCCATCAGATGACCTTCAGCTGCTCGAGGAAGGCGACGATGCGCTGGGCACCGTCGCCGTCGTCCACCACGATCTCGCCCGCAGCCGCGGGCCTCGGCGGCCGCGACGTCGGTGATCTCCTGCCCGGCCCCGGCCGCGCCCACCTGGGACGCCTCGAGGCCGAGGTCCGCCACGGTCAGCACGTCGACCGGCTTGGACTTGGCGGCCATGATCCCCTTGAACGACGGGTAGCGGGGCTCGACCACCCCGGCGGTCACGGTCACCACGGCGGGCAGCGGGCTCTCGACCTCGTCGTAGCCGGCCTCGGTCTGGCGCTCCACCTTCACGGTCGTGCCGTCGATCGCCACGCTCTTGGCGAAGGTGATCGACGGGAGCCCGAGCAGCTCGGCGACCTGCACCGGGACGGTGCCGGTGTAGCCGTCGGTCGACTCGGTGGCGGCGAGCACGAGGTCGGGCGCGACGCGCTTGATGGCCGCGGCCAGCACCTTGGCCGTCCCCAGCGCGTCGGTGCCGGCCAGCGCGTCGTCACTGATCAAGATGGCCTTGGCGGCGCCCATGGCGAGCGCCGTGCGCAGGCCCGAGGTCTCCCCGTTGGGGGCCATCGAGACGAGCGTGACCTCGTCCCCCTCGCCGCCCGCCAGCTGCAGGGCCATCTCGACGCCGTAGGAGTCGGAGTCGTCCAGGATCAGCTTGCCGGAGCGGTCGAGCGTGTGGGTGTCGGGGCGCAGCGACGGTGGCGCCGCCGGATCGGGGATCTGCTTCACGCATACGACGACGTTCATAGTGATCCAGTCATAGTGGTCCCAGTCTCGCCGACGGTCCCCGGGGCTCGCCATTCGGCCTGGGCACCGGCGTCGCGGGCGATCGCCAGCGCCGCCGGCAGCCGATCGGTGATCACCGCGTCGACGCCGAGGCCCACCATCGCCGCCAGGTCGGCATCGGCGTTGACCGTCCACACGTTGAGCGCGAGGCCCGCCTCATGGGCGCCGGCCACCAGCTCGGGCCGGACCCCGGCCACGAAGGGATGCAGGGCCTGGTAGCCGCGGGTGGTGGCGTCGGCGAGACGCGGTCAGCGGATCGACGGTCGCGCCCAGGAGCCAGCCGACGACGGCGCGGGGCTCGGCGGCGCGCACGGTGTCGATCGAGAACTCGTCGAACGACGAGATGATCGTCCGCTTGAGCCAACCGAGCTCGCCGATCGTGTTGACGACGGCCATCGCCAACGCGCCCGACTGGTCGTAGGAGCCGGGAACGTCGTGGTCGTTCTTGATCTCGACGTTGACCACCATCCCCTCACAGGCGCGCAGCACCGCGTCGAGCAGGGGCACATGGGGCGGCAGGTCGCGCACCGCGATCTCGCAGATCGCGCCGACGCCGGCGATCACCGCGTCGTGGTGCACCACCAGCGCGCCGTCCGCGCTCTGGCGCACATCGAGCTCGACGCCGTCGGCACCCAGGCGGCGCGCCTCGGTGAACGCCTCGATCGTGTTCTCGACGAAGCCGTCGGTGCATCCACGATGCGCGAAGACAGCCGTCACCGCACCGCACCGTCCCCTCGTGCCGCCACCGACGCCCTCCTCCGGCCGCCGCCGGGACGTCCCCGCCGGCCGGGCACCGCGGTGCCCACGGAGCCGAACGTAGCCCCGACCGTCATGGTCTCGCCTGACAAGACCCTGGTCAGGGCCTTGTCAACCCCTTGTCAGCGTGTTCACGAACCGGTAACCTTTGCTCTCACACCAGTTGCATGCGGTCGCTTGGGCGGCTGTCTTCATGTGAAATGGTTCACAATCTGTCTGGGTGGAGGCCCCTCGATGGCGTTGATGTGGAACCGTACGGTCGATTGGGACATGGACGACTGGCGCCGCGAGGCCGCCTGTCGAAACACAGCCCCCGACCTCTTCTTCCCGATCGGAACGACCGGGCCGGCCATCGAGCAAATCGAGGCGGCCAAGCGTGTCTGTCGATCCTGTCCTGCTCAGGACCCCTGCTTGGACTTCGCGCTGGCGACCAACCAGGAGTCGGGCGTCTGGGGCGCGACCTCCGAAGAGGAGCGTCGCAAGCTGCGCAAGGCCTGGCTGGCCGCGCGCCGTCGGGCCGGCTGAGCGCACCCGTCGCCCCTAGCGGGGCGGCGACAGCGGTACTTCGATCGACACGCGGGTCCCCCCGCCGGCTGAGCGCGGCACCCGCGCCATCTCGATCGAGCCGCCCAGCTGGCTGACGACGAGGTCACGCACGATCGAGAGACCGAGGCTGGTCGTGCGCTCGATGTCGAACCACATGGGCAAGCCGATCCCGTCGTCGCGCACCGTGACCCGCACCGTCGCCGAATCGTGCTCCAAGCCGACCGTCACCCGGCCGATCTGGTTGCCGTCCGCCTTGCGGCGCTTCTCGCCCTTGGGCACCGCGTCGCCCCGCTCGCCGGGCTTCGTCGACCTCGACCCCGGCAACCGCAACAGTCGGGTCTCGGGCTCGAAGGCATGCTCGACCGCGTTCTGGAGGACTTCGGCCATCGCCACCGCTAGCGGGGTGGCCACGTCGGCCGCCACCTCGCCCAGCTCTCCGGTCACCGTGATCTCGACCGGTCGGGCCGAGACCACCGAGTCCTTGGCCATCTGGACGATTGCCCCGACGATCTCGTCGAAGGGAACCTGGTCGCCCGGATCCCGAGACAGGATCTCGTGGACAATGGAGATGGAGCGCACCCGACGCTCGGCCTCGAGCAAGGCCTTGCGGCCGGCGCCGGCGCCGGCCCGGCGGGCCTGGAGATGCAGCAACGACGAGATCGTCTGCAGGTTGTTCTTGACCCGGTGGTGCACCTCTCTGATGGCCGCGTCCTTGGAGAGCAGCAGTCGGTCGAGCCGGCGAACGTCGGTGACGTCGCGCAGGAGCACCATCGCGCCCGTGATGGTCTCGGCGTCGAGGAGCGGGATGCAATGGACGAGCACGCTCACGTTCGGGCGGCGTTCGACCTCTTCGACGATCGGGCTCCCGGTGGCCAGCGCGCGTTCGACCGCCACGTCCTCGACGCCGAGGTCGGCGAAGCGGCGACCCTCGGGGGAGGTGAAGACCCCGAGCCGGTGGAAGGCGTTGACGGCGTTGGGCGACGCGAACACCACGCGCCCCTCACCGTCGACGACCACGACGCCGTCGCCCACGCGCGGGGTCTCCTCGGTGCCCACGTCCTCGGCCGGGAAGGGAAAGGCGGACCGGGTCACCATCGTGGAGAGCCGGTTGAACAAGTCGAGATAGGTGCGCTCGTAGTCGCTCTCGGGCGTCCACTGGTGCGACTGGCACACCCGGACGATCACGGCGAGCACCCGGTCACCGAATCGGACCGGGATGTTCTCGACCGGCAACACGGCTCCGACCACCATCTTGTCGGTGGCGCCGGAGACGATCTCGCCGGAGTGCAGGGCCTCCGTGCACAGCGGCCAGTCGGGCGCCGCCACCGTCTGGCCCACGAAGTCCTCACCGACGAGCGTCGGGCGGTTGTTGGGCCGCACCTGGCCCAGCACGACCAGGTGCGGCGGCGTCCCCGCCGGGGCTCCGCTCGTCGGGACGAGGAGGAGCAGGTCGGAGAAGGAGAGGTCCGCGAGCAGCGACCAGGAGCCGAGGAGGCGCTGGAGGTGGCCGAGCTCGGCCGGCGCCAGCGACGTGTGGTACTGGGCCAGCTCCGCCGGGGTGGGCACCGCTCAGCGCTCCGGCGCGCCGGCCGGCTGGGCGACCGGGACCGGGCGCGCCACCCGGCCCGAGTAGGCACGCAGCTGATCGACCCCCAGGTCCGCCAGGATCGCCCGCAGGTCGCCCGAACGGTCCGCCACCTGCTCGAGGCGGTGCGCGTCCGAGGCCGTCGTGAAGCCCACCCCGAGTGCCGCCATCCGCTCGAGCAGCGGTCGCGCCGGGTACTGCTCGGCGCAGGGCTTGCGCCAGCCCGCCGAGGAGACCTCGGCCGCCATGCCGGTCCGCGCCGCCGCCTCCGCCAGGCGGTCCCACCACTCGGTCGGCTGCGCCGGACGGTGCCCGGCGACCTTCACCAGGTCGGGGTGGGCCAGCACGTCACAGGTGCCGCTGGCTGCCAGCTCCTCGATGGCCTCCGTGTACTCGGCCCACGCGGTGTCCACGTCGCGGACCGACCACTCACCCATGTGGAGCGCGTCGGAGATGTCGTCGAAGCGCCAGGCGCCCACCCAATGCACCGAACCCAAGAGGACGTCGAAGGGATAGCCGGCCACGAGCGCGTGGACCCGATCCATCCGGCCGCGGTAGTGGTCGACCTCCAGCCCGACGACGACCGGCAGCCCCGCCGCCTTGGCGGCGACCGCCAGCTCGACGTAGTCGTCGAGGTCGGTGCGCGGCATGGTGGTCCCAGTAATCGTCCATCGACTGGCGCAACGCCGGCGGCTCGTCGGCGAACAACCCCTCCATGAGCGCCCGCGACTGCGTGAAGCGGAACAGGTGCTCGGTCAGTGCGACCTCGACCACCCCGGCCGCCTGGGCGCGCTCGCAGTAGGCCGCGATCTGGTCGAGGGTGAGCGCGACGTCGCGCTGCTCGTGCGGCCAGAGGTGGAGGTGGTAGTCGAGCACGCTCCGACGGTCAGCCGTTCGCCCGGCGGATGAGGGTCACCCCGTCGCGGATGGTGGTGAGCGCGCAGACCACCCGGCTGTCGGCCACCAATTTGTCGTTGAAGGCGCGCAGTGCGGTGCCGGCCGAGTTGGTGTCCTCGTGGCCCAGCACCGATCCGCCGAACAGGGTGTTGTCGCACAGGATCAGACCCCTCGGCGCCAGCTTGGGCAGCACCGCCTCGAAGTAGGCGTCGTAGCCCTCCTTGTCAGCGTCGATGAAGACCAGGTCGAAGGGCCCGGGCAGGGACGCGAGGGTCTCGATGGCCGGGCCCTCCCGCACCTCGATCCGATCGGCGTAGGGGCTGGCCTCGATGTGGGCACGGGCCGTGGTGGCGTGCACGGGGTCGAGCTCGCAGGTCGTGATCTTCCCGCCGGGCGCCAGGCCCGCCGCCATCGAGATGGAGGAGTAGCCGGTGAAGGTCCCGATCTCGAGGACGTTGCGCGCCCCGGTGGCGAAGACCAGCAGCTCCAAGAAGCGGCCCTCCTGGGTGCCGACCATCATCCCCCAGAAGGGGAAGTCGCGGCGGGTGGCCGCGTCGACCGCCACCAGGTGGGCGGGCGGGGGGGTGGAGTGCTCCTCGGCGTAGGCGACGACGGCCGGGTTGGTCAGTTCGGGCATGTGTTCATCGTACGGCCGAGCTCGCGCTCAACCCCACAGCGCACGGCCCAGGCTCAACAGACCCGCCATGTCCGCGATGTCGGTGTCGAAGGCCGGCGCGCTGGTCACCACCTCGGGGGTGACCCCCAGATCCGCCTGCTGCTCGGCCTCCCGGCGCGCCACGATGCGCAGGTTGAGGAAGCTCTCGGCAATCTCGACCAGCAGGCGCTCGGTCATGGCGGGATCCGTGGGCAGCCCGCCGGCGATCTCGCCGGCGCGTTCGCTCAGGGCCCGCGCCACGTCGGCGGCGGCGGCATCTCGCAGATAGTCGGGCAGCACCTTGTTGAAGACGAGCGCGCCGAGGTGCAGCCGGCGGTCCGTCAGGGCCCGGGCCAAGAGCTCGGCCTCCTGCAGCGGCGCCGCCTCGAGCGTGGAGACGACGACGAAGGTGGTGCGCCGGTCCTCCAAGAGGCGGCCCACCGCCTCGGCCCGCTGGACGAATCCCTCGTGCAAGGTGTTGAACAGGATGAAGAACTCGGCGATGTCCTCCAAGAACTGCGTGCCGAGCAGTCGGTCCGCCACTTGGTAGAAGGGCTTGGAGGCGAGGTTCATCATGCGGGAGCGGTAGGGGACGATGAGCCAGCGCAGGAGCCGGCTGGAGAAGAAGTCGGCCATCCGCTTGGGTGCGTCGAGGAAGTCGAGCGCGTGGCGCGACGGCGGGGTGTCCACCACGATCAGGTCGTAGTTGCCCTCGGCGTGGATCTCGTAGAGCCGCTCCATGGCGATGTAATCGTGGCTCTGGACGAACCGGCCCGAGATGTTGCGGTAGAGGGGGTTCTGCAGGATCTGCTGGCGGGTGCGGGCATCGGGCGCGTGGCGCCGGATGAGCGCGTCCCAGCTCTCCTTCGTGTCGAGCATGGCCGCCCACAACTCGCCGCGCGGGGTGACCCCGGCCTCGCGGAACAGCTCGTCGGGGATCCGCCGCTCGGTGTTCCCGAGACCCTTCACGCCGAGCGCGTCGGCCAGCCGCCGCGCCGGGTCCACGGTGAGCACGAGGACGCGGCCCTCCTGGTGGACGGCCGCCATAGCCGCGGTGGCGGCGGCGGTCGTCGTCTTGCCCACGCCGCCCGGACCGCAGGTGATGACGATCTCGCGCGCCGCCAGCAGCGCATCGAGCGACGCCTGGCCCTGGGTCCTCGCTTGTCCGGAGACGACCGGCATCAGAACCCGAGCTCGTCGGAGAGCGCGCTCGCCACCTGCCGGGTGGTACGCAGGCCGGGGAAGCGCGTGAACAGGTACGGCAACAAGAGGAGGGGGACGGTCGGGGTCGAGGCCGGCTCGCAGCGCGTCGAGGTGGACGGCCCGGGCGCGCCGCAGGCTCACGGCCAGCCGCGCGCCGTCGAGGATCGGCGTGGTGTCACCACCGGCCGCGGCCGACAGCTGCGCCGCCCGGTCGGGCTCGCAGAGTCGCTCGAAGATCTCCTCCTCCCGGCGCCCGAAGAGCTCGGGCAACACGCGGTTGACGATCACGGCGGACAGTTCGACCGACGTCTCGGCCTTCAGGCGGGCGGTCAGCTCGACGGTCTCGGCGACGGGCATCTCCTCGGGAGTCGTCACGGCGACGACGCCCGTGCGTTCGTGATCGCTCAGGATGTCGAGGATCCAGTCGGTCTGGGAGCGGATGAGCCCCACCTTCACCAGCTCGTTGATGGCCTGCGGCGCCGCCAAGAGGCTTACGACGTGGCCGGTGGCCGGCGCATCGACCACGACCAGGTCGTAGTGCCGCTCGCGCACCTCGAAGCAGAGCTTGCCCACGGTCAGGATCTCGCGCACCCCCGGCGCAGCAGTCGCGACGAAGTCGAACGCCGTGGCCAGCGGACCGATCCGCCCGACCAGGGGGACCCGCAGGCTGTGCTTCAGGTACTCGCGCAGCGACGCCTCGGTGTCCATGGACATGGCGAAGAGGTTCGGCGCCACCTCACGCGGTGCGAACCCGGTCGGGCCCACCTCGAACACGGCCGGCAGCGCCCCGGTGGCGTCGATCTCGCAGGCGAGCACCTTCTTGCCGCGCTGGGCGGCCAGCAGGGCCAGTGCCCCCGCCACGGTCGACTTGCCGACGCCGCCCTTGCCGGTGACGAAGATCAGCTTCAGATCGAGCAGCGGCGGGGCCGCGCCGCGGGGCGCAGATGTCGACACCGTTGGCCCCTTCGGGCTCGCCATGCGCGTGCTGCGGGCGGGCCCTAAGGGGCGCCGAACCCCACGCGGCGCTCGTTCGCCGGAGCCCCCACCTCGACGTAGGCCACCTGCGCGGCGGGGATGCCGACACGCCGGCCCCGTCGGTCGGTCAGCCAGAGGACACCCTCACGCCGGGAGAGCGCGGCCTCGACGTCGGCGATGATCGTGTCGCGCTCCGCGTCCTCGGCCAGCTCGATCTCGAGCTCCTTGGCCGTGTGGATGATCCCGATTCGTACCTCCACCTGGGGTGACTCCTCTCCAAGAACGCGCTTGTCGACCAACGAAGGCGTCGGCCGGTGCCTACGAACGTTACAGGCCTCGGGCACACTGGTGGCATGGGCAGCCCCGGGGAAACCACGCCGAGCGAGCGCAGCCGGCGCTGGGCGTCCACCATGGACGGCTTCCCCGAGCCAACGCCAGGCTCGGCCGGGGGCCCGTCGACCGCCGAGCAGGCCGTCGCGGCGGGCCTCCGACTGGCACACGCCGACTCGCGGGCGGTGGTCGGGGGCGCCGGTTCCGAGCAAGCGAACCCGAACGGGGCGGAGATCGGGGACTGGACCGGGAGGGCCGCGAGGGGGCCGAAGATGCGGCGCTGGCGGCCGGCGCGACCCGGGCGGAGGCGGCCGGTGACCGGGCTCGCCCCGAGGATCCCGATCCGTGGCGGACCTGCTTCGAGCGGGACCGGGACCGCGTCCTGCATGCGGCAGCGTTCCGGCGCCTGGCCGGCAAGACGCAGGTCTTCGTCTTCCCCGAGGACCATCTGCGGACACGCCTCACCCACGCCCTGGAGGTGGCGCAGGTCGCCGCCAGCGTGGCACGCGCCTGCCGGCTCAACGTGGCCCTCACCGAGGCGATCGCGCTCGGCCACGACTGCGGCCACGGACCGGGCGGCCATGCCAGCGAGGACGCGCTCGACCCCTACCTGCCGGGTGGCTTCGACCACGCCACCTGGGGTGCCGAGGTGTCGTTGGCCTCACTCAACCTCTGCCGAGCGACCCTCGACGGGATCGCCAACCACAGCTGGTCCCGTCCGGCACCCCACACCCCCGAGGGCGAGGTCGTGAGCTGGGCGGACCGAATCGCCTACGTCTGCCACGACTGGGAGGACGCGGTCCGCACGGGCATCGTCGCTCCCGGCCTGCTCCCCCGATGCGGTGCGGACGCGCTGCGGCGAGCACCGCGGGGCCCAGCTGGGCACCTTCATCGACGCCCTGGTGTCGACCATCGTGCGCACCGGACGGGTCGCCATGGACGAGGAGATGGCCGCCGTCCTGGGCGAGTTCCGGGCCTGCAACTACGAACACATCTACCTGCGCGAGGCCTCGGTCGCGCAGGCCACAGCCGTGGTCGGCGTGCTGCGGGCGCTCGTGGAGTACTACGCCGACCGGCCCAACGCGATCCCGGCGGTGCAAGAGGTCGGGGGCCTCAGTGCCGGCGAACCGGCCGCCGTGCACGCAGCGGTCGCCTACGTCGCCGGCATGACCGACCGCTTCGCCTGTCGTCAGGCCGTGGCGCAGCTCGGCTGGGATCCCGACAAGCTGCCCCAGGGAATCGACTCCTGATCGACGTCGCGCCTCGGGGGCCGGCGCCGAATCCGCACATCCGGATTTGGCAACCCGGGGCCGGCCTCAGCCGGGCGGCCGGAGCGCGTCGGTGAGCGTGCGCTCCTCGCCCCCCGGCGCGATCGGGCCGCCGGCGGCCATCCAGGCCAGCCGATCCTCGGTCGCCGCGTAGGCGAGTTCGGGGTGCGGGAGGATGTAGAACCGCTCGGTCACGATGGCGTCGAGCACCTGGTCGGCCACGATGGCCGGGTCCATGGCGCCCTCCATCATCTGGTGGATGAAGCCGGTCATCTCGGCGGCCCGTTCGGCTGCGTGCGTGGCGGCGAGCTCGGCCGGCATGTTGCGGGTCGACTCGCCGATCCGGGTCCGCACGAAGCTCGGGCAGAGCACCGAGACCCGCACTGCCGAGCCACTGGTCGTGAACTCGTTCTGGATCGACTCGCTGAGGCCCACAACGGCGAACTTGCTCGTGCAGTAGGTGCCGAGGATCCCGATGCCCCGCAGCCCGGCGAGCGAGGCCGTGTTCACGATGTGGCCCTCGTTCTGGTCGCGCAGCAGCGGCGCGAAGACGTGGCAGCCGTAGATGACGCCCCACAGGTTGACCCCGAGGAGCCACTCCCACTCCTCGATCGACGTGTCGATGACCGAGCGCGAGGCCACACCGGCGTTGTTGCACACGATGTGCACGGCGCCGAACTCGCTCAGCGTCCGCTCGGCCAGGGCCCGCACGGAGTCGATCTTGGACACGTCGGTCGGCACCCCGATCACCGTGGCGCCGGCGCCACGCAGGACGGCGGTGGTCTCGGCCAGCACGGGCTCTTCGATGTCGGCGAGCACAAGTCGCACGCCCGCCGTCGCCAGGCGCTCCGCCACCGCCCGGCCGATCCCGCTGGCACCGCCGGTGATGACGGCGACCTTGTCGCGGAGTTCCTTCATGACGAGCCCCTAACGAAGAGTGAGCTCTCGACGGTAGACGCGGGCCGGGCCGAGCGCCACGAGCCGCTCGGCCAGCGCGATGAAGGCCTGCGCGGCCTCGCCGTCGACGTCGGTGACCATGATCGGCTGGCCCGAGTCGCCCCCCTCGCGCAGCGCCGGCACGAGCGGCACCCGGCCGAGCAGCGGCACCCCGAGGTCATGGGCCAGCGTCTCGCCGCCGCCGCTCCCGAAGAGCTCGTAGCGCGCACCGTCGTCGCCGGTGAACCAGCTCATGTTCTCGATCACGCCGCGCACCGAGAGCTTCAACTTGCGGGCCGCGAAGGCCGAGCGCTGGGCGACCGTCTGGGCGGCCGCCTGCGGGGTCGTGACGACCACGATCTCGGCGCGGGGCATGACCTGGGCCAGCGACAGCGTGACGTCACCGGTGCCCGGCGGCATGTCGACGAGGAGGAAGTCGGGCTCGCCCCAATAGGCGTCGCCGGTGAACTGCTCGATGGCCTTGTGGAGCATGGGGCCGCGCCAGATGACCGGCTCGTTCTCGGGGACGAAGAAACCCATCGACAGGCACCGCACGCCGTGGCCCCGGGTGGGCACCACGGTGTCGCCGATGATGACCGGGTCCTCCTCGCAGCCGAGCATGCGCGGGATCGAGAACCCGTAGACGTCGGCGTCGAGGATGGCCACGCGGTGCCCGGCCCGCTGGAGGGCGAGCGCCAGGTTCACCGTCACCGACGACTTGCCCACGCCCCCCTTGCCCGACGAGATGCCGACGACGCGGCTCGCGGACCCCGCCTGCAAGAAGCGGGGCACGGCCGCGTCCTCGTGCGAGTGGCCGTGGCCGCCAGCGGACGTCTCCGAGGAGGCCGCGACGTGCTCGTCGCCCGCCATCTCGGCCCGCAGCCGGTGGCGCAGCGAGAGCCGCTCGTCGTCGGTCATCACCGCCACGTTGACCAGGACCTCGTCGACGCCGGGGGCGACCACGAGCACGGCTCGCACCCGCTCCACCAGCTCTTCGAGGCTCGGCCAATCGGCCAGCGGGACGGCCAGCTGCACGGTGGCCTGGCGCCGCTTGGTCTGGACCCCACGCACCATCCCGAGCTCGCCCAACGGCAGGTCGAGCTCGGGGTCGATGACCTGGGCGGCCAGCTGGTCCAGCCCTGAACGGTCCGGTGCCATGTGCCTGCGCTGCCTTTCTGGTCTCGGCGCTCCGACGCGTCGCCGAGGCGAACGAGCGGGGCCCCGGCTCTGCCTGCAGACCCCCGGGTACACTACCGATCGTGCGTTCGGGTCCGAACCCCGCGGCCTTCGACGTCGATTTCCCCGTCACCGCCGACACCGGCGACGACGGTCGGTTCACAGCGGTCGTGGCGGCAGTCACCCGGGCCTTCGGCGACCCCACCCGGCGCGACATCTTCCTCTTCGTCCGGGCGCACCCCGAATCGAGCGCGGCCGACGTGGCCAGCGCCTTCTCGGTCCACCCCAACGTGGCCCGGCACCACCTGGCGCGCCTGGTCGACGGCGGCTACCTCCAGGTCGTCCTGGGCCCGCGCCAAGGGGCGGGGCGGCCGTCGCAGCGCTACTCCCCCGTCGATCTCGACCCGGTCCTCGACCTGCTCGGCCGGCGCGACGACCTGCTCGTCCTCCTCTTGCGCCGGGCCCTCGAGCTCCTCGGTCCCGAAGAGGCGGAGCGCATGGGGGCCGAGGTGGGCGAGGACTACGGGCGGGCGCTGGCCGCCCGGATGTCCCCCGACGAGGGCCAGCGCTCGGTCCGCGCCGCGATGCACGCCATCGCCGCGACCCTGACCGCGCACGGCTTCGCGGCCCACGCCGAGGACCTCGGCGCGAGCACCGCTGTCGTGGCTGAGCAGTGCCCCTTCGGCGACGGCGCCACGACGCCCCCCGTCCTGTGCGCCGTCGACCGCGGCATGGTGCACGGCCTCCTGGCCGGCCTCTGTGGGGACACGACCGAACGCGCCATGCCCGTCGTGCTCTCCTCGCGCGCGCGTGGCGACGACGCCTGCACCGCGCTGGCCTGACGCCGCCCGGTGCCGCGCCACTACCTCGACCACGCCTCTTCCGTCCCGCTCCGGCCCGAGGTCGTCGTCGCCCTGCGCGACTGGCTGGACGTCGTCGCGGCCGACCCGGGGCGCCTGCACGAAGAGGGCCGCGTCGTGCGCGCGCACATCGAAACGGCGCGCGAACAGGTCGCGGCGCTCCTCGGCGCGCGACCCCGTCAGGTGGTCTTCACCTCGAGCGGCAGCGAGGCGATCAACGCTGCCGTCTGGGGCGCGACCCGGGCTAACCCCGGCGCCGTCGTCCTCTGCGCGGCCGTGGAGCACTCGGCCGTGCGCGACGCGTCGGAGCGGGCCGCCCCGGTCGAGACGCTGCCGGTCGACCGCTGCGGACGCATCGAGCTCGATGCGCTCAGCGCCGCCTTGGAACGGCACGCGGCGTCCCCGCCCGCCCTCGTGCACTGCCAGTGGGCCAACCACGAGGTGGGCACCATCCAACCGGTGCGCGAGGTCGTCACCCGCTGCCGGGCGGCCGGCGTCCCGGTGCACGTCGACGCGGCCAGCGCCTGCGGGCACCTGCCGACCGACCTCGAGGACCTGGGCGCCGACCTCGTGTCGGTGAGCGCCCACAAGCTCGGGCGGACCCCCCGGTGCCGGTGCGCTGTGGGTCCGGCCCGGCCTGCGCATCGAACCGCTGCTGGTCGGCGGCCAACAGGAGCGGGCCCGGCGGGCCGGCCTCGAGAACGCCGCGGCCATCGTCGGGTTCGGGGCCGCGGCCGGCACGCTGTCGGCCGGACGGCGGGGCGCGCCTCGACGCCGAGGCCAAGGAGTCGGGGCGGCTGGTGGCGGACCTGCTGGCGGCGGCCGAGGCCGTCGACGGCGTGGCGCTGGTCGGCGACCCCGATCCCGACGGCCGCCTCCCCCACATCGTCTGCGTCGGCGTGGCCGGGGTCGAGGCCGAGCCGGTGGTGATCGGTCTCGACAGGGCCGGGATCGCCGTGCACTCGGGCTCGGCCTGCTCGTCCGAGTCGCTGGAGCCCTCCCCGGTCCTCGAAGCCATGGGCGTCGACGCCAGCCGGTCGCTCCGGCTGTCGGTCGGCTGGTCGAGCACGGACGCCGACGTCGTCGCCGTTCGCCGCGGCCTTCCCCGACGTGGTGCGAGGGCTGCGGGCGCTGCGGACCTGAAGCGTGGCCGCATTGGTGGTGACGCGTCGGCGATCACAGTCTCCAAAAGCGGAGTGATATCCCGTCCGGAGGCCGATGAATGGCACCAGGCCGACGGCGAGCTTCAGGCTGCCTACCGGCGAATCCCGCAGGACCCGCGCTGGTGCAGGCCGCTGCTCGAATTGCTCTCGCTGCCGCTCCCGAGTGGTAGCGCGCGGTAGCTCGACCTCGAGAAGCGTGCAGCACTCGATCAGGCCGCTTCGGTACGCTGCTCGACTTATTCAGTATTGAGCGGTCACGACGACCATCGCGGTCGGGTCGCTCCCCTGAGCGAACCTTCGGTGCTCTGCGAGGCCGGCTAGAGCCTCAGCCCCCGCCCGCGGGCGGGACCCCGGCCGGCAGCGCCAGACCGGCCTCGCTGAACGCTGTCCGCAGGAGGGGGGCGGCGTTGCTGATGAGATCGGCCGGGGGGTGTTCATCGAGGAACGCCTGGTATTGGACCGTGGCGGCCCGGGCATCATGGGAGCCTTCGAGGTCGATCGTCCCGAGATAGAGGTGTGCGGCGTAGTCGCCGGGCTCGATTGCGAGTGCATGCTTGACCAGCGTCGTGCCCTCGATGCGCAGCGACCGGTCGTCGCTGTGCAGCCCCTCCTGCCAGACCAGCCAGCCGCCCTCGCTGAGCGCCTCGACCTGGCGGGGGTTCTCGGCCAACACGTGCGAAAAGACGGTGATCGCCTCCTCCGTCGCGGCGGTGGTGTGCTCGCCCTCGAGCGCCTCCGCCTGGGCCAGCTGGATGGCGATCTGCTTGCTGGTGTCGACCTTGAGGCTGCCGGTGATGGGCTGGCCCGGCGCACGGGGCGAGGCCAGGTCGAAGGCGAGGAGCGTGGCTCCCGCCACGAGGGCCGCCACCCCGACGGCCAGCAGCCACCGGCCGCGCCGCCGCGGCGCCCGGCTCTCCGTCTCCGTCCCCTCCGCCTCTTGCTGGTCCTCTGCGTCGAGCGCGCCGGAGCGCGGCCTCGACCGCGCCCAGGCGGGCCTCGTCGCGCCGGCGGAGCGCGTCGTAGTCGGCGCGGCCGAGATCCCCCGCCTCGAGCTCGCTCTTGGCGTCCTCGAGGGAGCGGCGCAGGAACTCCGCCTCGTCCTCCAGGTGCCAGCGGTCGGCCGAAAGCACGTAGGTCTCCGGGACGTCTCCCAGTTCGCCCGGCACGGCGGTCACGCCCGGCCGCTCCGGCGTGCTCACGGTGTGGACCCGAGGCGGGCGAACGCGCGGTGGCGCCGCCAGAAGAGGATCCCGACGACGCCCAGGGCGCCGGCCGCGGCCAGCACCGGGATGAGCCAGACCAGCCCGATGAGCCCGCTCGTGCCGGGCCGGAGCAGGATCGTCGGGCCGTAGCGGGCGACGAAGGACTGCTCGATCTGCCCGTCGCTGTGCCCCGCCGCCACCATGGCCGCGATCTGGTGGCGGGCGGCGACCGCGGCCGACGACGACGACTCGGCCACCGAAAGGTCTTCACAGCTCGGGCAGCGGATCACGGCCTCCAACGCGGCCGTCCTGCGTCTGGTTCGACGGCGGCGAGGACTGGCCGAGCCCGCCGCCGATGGCCAGCGCCGCGGCCGCCACGACCGCCAGGACGACCGGGCCGAAGAGCCGGCGCGTGCCACGGCCGAATGGGGGGCGCGACCGCCGATGCGGTCGGGGCGCTCGTCGACGAGGATGTCAGGCATCGCGGCGCGCGCTCGCCAGCATGCCCTGGAGCTGGCTCAGGCTGGCGGGACCGGCGTAGGCAGTTACTACCCGGCCCTCCGGGTTGACGAGGAAGGTCATCGGCGGTGAACCCACGCCGTAGGCGTTGGCGATCGTGCCGGCGTGATCGGGCAGCGCGGGCCAGGTGATGCCCTGCTGGTCGACGAACTGGGCGCCGGCCGACGCCGAGTCGTCGATGTCGACGCTCACCAGCGCGGCACCGTTGCTGTCGCGGTGCTGCTCGAAGTTGAAATCGACGAGCGCCGGCGCCTCAGCTGCGCAGGGGGGGCACCAGCTGGCGAAGAAGTTGACGAACACGTAGCGCCCGCGCATTGCAGCAAGCGAGACATGGGCGCCCGAGAACGTGGTGGCGGAGATGCGCCGGCGCGGCGTGACCGTCGAGCGGGCTCTGGACGACGGTCGCTTGCACGGTTGGGCGCGTGGCGAGGACCACCGAGACCACGACGAGGACGACGAGGAGGCCGCCCGTCACCCAACGCGCGGTGTGCCGACGGCGGCGCGGCGCAGTCGAGCTCACGGACCGGCCGTCCCGACACCCACACTCGGGCGCTCGGCGTCCGCCTCGTCCTGCCCACCCTCCGGCTCCGGGGGTCCCTCCCCCGCCGACTCGGCGGCGGCGCGGCCCGATACCGGGTCGGTGGCCCGCCGGCGGCGGCCGGGGAAGATGGCCAGCACGCCACCGACCCCGACCAGGAGCCCGCCGGCCCACATCCAGTCGATCAGCGGCTCCACGGTCACGCCGAGGGCGATCGACCCCGGCGCCAGGTTGGCGATGACCTGGGCGCCGGTGGCCCCGCCGGACCCGCCGAGCGCGTCGAACGTGAGGTAGACGTCGCCGGTGAACCCCGAGTCGATGGCGGGCGTGCCGACCGCCGTCGAGTTGGCGCCGGCGAACTGGGTGATCGCCGGATGGAAGATCCCCTGCCCGTCCACCTGGATCAGCGCCTCGGTGGCGCGCCGTGACGGGGACGTCACGGTCGCCAGCCGCTCGAAGCGGAAGGTGTGCCCGTCGAACGAACGGAGCTGGCCCTGCTGCAGCGGCAGCTCGGTGCGCTGGGTGTAGGCGGTGGCGGCGGTGATGCCGATGGCGAGCACGACCACCCCGAGGTGCACCACCATGCCGCCGTTGGCGCGCGTGCGGAAGCTCCGCACGACCCCCTGGCCCTGGCGGCGCCCGGCGCGCACCGAGAGCACGATGGAGCGCAGGGCCGAGGACGCGGCGATGGTGCCGAGGCCGAAGGCGAGGAGCGGTGCCACCCCGCGCAGCCCGGCCGCGACGCACACGACGATCACCAGCACGCCGGCCCAGGCCGGGATGGCGACGCGGCGCCAGAGCACGCCCGCGTCGATCTTGCGCCACGACAGGGCCGGGGCGAGGGCCATGAGCGCCAGCAGGGACAGGCCCACCGGGGCGGCCACGGTGTTGAAGTAGGGGGCGCCGATCGTGACCGCCTGGTTCTTCAGCGCCTGGTAGAGGAGCGGGAAGAGCGTGCCCAACAGCACGACGAAGGCGAAGCCCACGAACAGCAGGTTGTTGAGCAGGAACGCCCCCTCGCGGCCGAGCGGCGCGTCGATGCCGCCGGGCGAGCGCAGGCGGTCGCCGCGCCAGGCGATGAGCCCGAAGCCGACGGCGACCACCAGGAGGAAGAAGCCGATGAGGATCGGCCCCAGCGTCGAATCGCTGAAGGCGTGCACCGACTCGACGACGCCCGAGCGGGTGAGGAAGGTGGCGAGGATGGTGAGCGCGAACGTGGCGACCGAGAGCGACAGGTTCCAGACGCGCAGCAGACCGCGGCGCTCCTGGACCAGCACGGAGTGGAGGTAGGCCGTCCCGCACAGCCAGGGCAAGAGCGCGGCGTTCTCGACCGGGTCCCAGCCCCAGAATCCGCCCCAGCCGAGCACCTGATAGGACCACCAGGCGCCGAGGACGATCCCGACCGAGAGAAACGTCCAGGCGGCGAGCGTCCAGCGCCGCGTCTCGATCTGCCAGCGCTCCCCCACGCGGCCGGTGGCCAACATGCCGACCGCGAAGGCGAAGGGCACGGTGAAGCCGACGAACCCGAGGTAGAGGAGCGGCGGGTGGATCGCCACCAGCGGGTTGTCCTGCAGCAGGGCGTTCGGCCCCGCCCCTTGCGCCGGGGCGTGCCCGACCACGTGCACGAACGGGTTGGCCGGTCCGACCATGAGCCCGATGAAGAAAGCCGACACGCAGAACAAGACGAGGGTGGCCCAGGCCACCACTGGGTCGTCCAGCGCCCGATAGCGCCAGACCAGGGCGGCCGAAAAGACCGAGAGGGCGAGACCCCACAACAGGATCGAACCGGCCAGCGCCGACCACAGGCCGGTGATCGAGTACAGCAGCGGCGTGGCCCGGCTGTTGTTGTCCGCCACGAAGGCGATCGAGAAGTCGTGGGTGACGAGCGCATGTTCCATGGCGATGACGGCGAGGACCATCCCGGCCAGGAGCACGGGCGCGCAGAGCCGTCCGTCGAGCCGCCCGTCAGTCGCCTTCCCGCGGGCGCGCCGAAACAAGGACACCGCCAGCAGTCCGGCCCCGACCAGCGCCCCGACGAACGCCAGCCACACCCCGACTTGGCCCACCAGGGCGTTCACGGCGCCCGACCCGAGCCCTCAGCGAACCGTGCCGTTGGGGGCGCGGACCCGGGACGGGTGCGCGGCGATGTAGGTGGCGCTGTGCTTCACCATGATCTGGTTCGACACGAACGTGTCCGACGACTCGGCGGTGAAGTGTCCGACGACGACGACCGGGATGTTGGCCTGGAACAGCCCAGGGGGTGAGCCGGTGTTGCGCACCGGGACCCGCTCGTCGCCTTCTGAGACCACGAAGTCGGTGCCGAGCTGCGTCGGCCGGATGCTCCCCTTCACCACCACTCCCTCGAGGCGGAACGTGGTCGTGCCGAGGGACGACTTGTGGGCGAGCGCCTGATGCACGGTGTCGAAGTAGTTGAGCGCGTTGCCGAGACCCTCGACCAACAAGAACACGAGGGCGCCGGCCAGGACGACGCCGACGATGCCGAGCCGCAGGCGCGTCCGCCGGCGCGGCGTCGAGGGCCGCGCGACCGGCGCGGCCGGCGCAGCCTCGTCGTCGATGACGGTCATGCCTCGTCGCGATCGACGCGGGCGCGTCGCCCCTCGAGGCGCCGTCGGCGCAGCACCAGGCTGACCGAGTACAAGAACAGCACGCTCAGGGCGGCGATGTAGCCCGCGTCGACGTACCTCACGTCGGGCTGCCGGTCGACACCTGGGTCGGCACCGGGTCGTGGGCCCCGTCAGGGGCCGGGAGCGGTACGTCGTCCTCCGCCCAGCGCTCGGCCAGCGTGATCTCCAGCACCGCGTCGCCGGCGCGGTCGGCCAGGACCTCGATGCGGTAGCGGAGGGCGACCATCCAGACGAAGAGCAGCGTCATGGCCACGAATCCGAGGAGGAGGGTCCAGGCCATCGAGCCGTGGATGGTGGGGGTGAGGTTGGCGTTGAGCACCGTCGCCCCCTGGTGCAGGGTCTGCCACCACACGACCGAGAAGTGCACGATCGGCACGTCGACGAACGCGATCAGCGCGGCCACGGCGCAGCGCTTCGCCCGGACCTCGGGATCGGCGGGGACGCGCCGCAACGCCAGGTACCCGAGGAAGAGCACGAGGAGGAGCGCCGTCGAGGTGAGCCGGGCGTCCCAGGTCCACCACACCCCCCAGGTCGGACGACCCCACAGCGTGCCGGTGACGAGGGTGAGCGCGGTGAAGACCACGCCGACCTCGACCGAGGAGGCGGCCAGGCGGTCCCAGAACAACGAGCGGGTGCGCTTCCACAGGTAGAGGAGGCTGGAGAGGGCCGCCAGCCCGAAGGCCAGGTAGAGCGCCACCCACGCCACGGGCGGGTGCAGGTAGACGAGGCGGACGAGGTTCCCCTGCACCTTGTCGGGCGGCGTGACCCACAGGCCGAGCCACACGGTCGCGGCCAGCGACACCGCGGCCGCCCCGCCCACGATGGCCAGGGTGCGCGGCGACCAGCCGGGACCGGCGGTGCGGCTCATCCGGTCTCCAAGAGGGGCCCGTAGAGGACGATCCCGATCACGATGTAGGCGAGCGCGAAGGGCCCGAGGATGCGCAGCCACCCGACGCCGGCCGACACGGTGCCGTGGTGCAGCGCCCCCGCCCAGGCGCGCGACGCGGCCAGGAGCACCGGGGCGAGCACCGGGAGGACCAGCAGCGGCAGGAGGGTCTCGCGGACCCGCAGGCCCGCCGAGAGGGCGCCGTAGAGCACGCCGGCCGCAGCCAGTCCGAGCGTCGCCAGGGCCGAGGCCACGACCGCCAGCCAGGGCGTCCGCACGTGCACCCCGAACAGGAGCGTCATCCCGCCCCACACCACGACCTGGAGGGCCGCCAGCTCGAGCGCGACCGCCACCATCTTGCCGAGGAAGACGCCGGCCGGGTCGATGCCCGACAGGCGCAGTCCGTCGCGGGTGCCCTCCCCGGACTCGATGGCGAAGCTGCGTTGGACGGCGAGCACCGTCGAGAAGAGCACGGCCAACCAGAACAGCCCGGGGGCGGCGGCGGCCAGGGCGGCCCGGCCCGGGCCCAGCGCGAACGCGTAGAGCACGAGCGAGAGCACGGCGACGGGGAGCACCTGCCAGAGCGCCACGCGCGAGCGGAGCTCGATGCGCAGGTCCTTGGCGGCGACGAGCCAGGCGTCACGCCACATGGCTTCCTCCCTCGGGCACGGCCGCCAGCTTGGCCCGACGACCGCCGCTGCGGACGTCGCGCACCCGACCGCCCGACAGCGTCACGACCCGGTCGGCGATCGAGGCCGCCAGCGCCTGCTCGTGGGAGGTGAAGATGATCGTGGCCCCGCCGCGCACCGCCTCATCCATCGCGGTGTCGACGACCTGGCGCGTGGCGGCGTCGAGGCCGGCGTGCGGTTCGTCGAGCAGCCAGAGCTCGGGGGCCCGGGCCATTACCGCCGCCAACGCCACCCGGCGGCGCTGTCCGGCCGACAACCGCCCGGCCTCGATCTTGGCCAGCCGGCCGGTGATGCCCAGCCGCTCGAGCGACGCCGCCACGTGCTCCCCGCCCGCGCCGGCGGCGCGCACCGCGAACCGGACGTTCTCGGTGGCGCTCAGCTCGTCGTAGAGGCCGGGGGCGTGTCCGAGCACGCCCACCCGGCGGCGTACCGCGGCCGGATCGGCCGCAGGTCATGACCCAGGATCTCGATCGTCCCCGAGTGCACGGCCAGGAGCCCGGCGCAGGCGCGCAACAGGCTCGTCTTGCCCGCGCCGTTGGAACCCTCGACCGCGACGACCTCTCCGGTCGCGACCGTGAGATCGACGCCCGAGAGGGCGGGAAACCGACCGGCGAGAGCCACGGCGGCACGGAGGCGAGCTGCGACGTCCATGAGGTCCGCGCCATGCTACGAGGGTGGGGTCGGCGGGGGCCAAGCCGCCGGGGCGATCAGCTGGTGGTCAGCCGGCCCAGCCCGATGTGCCGCATGACCTGCTGCATCTCACCGGCCAGCCACCCCAGCTGATTGGTGAGGAGCAGGACGCCGAAGGCCACCAGTACCACCCCACCGACCACGTGGACGATCGTGAGGCTCCGGCGCACCCGGGCGAACAGGCCGGTCAGGCGCCCGAAGGCCAGCCCGGTGAGCACGAACGGCACGCCCAGGCCGAGCGAGTAGGCGAAGAGGAGCACCACCCCGCCGACCAGCGTCGCCCGGGTCGCCGCCAACGCGGTCACGGCGCCGAGCACCGGTCCGATGCACGGGGTCCAGGCAAAGGCGAAGGCCATGCCCATGACCGGAGCCGTCCAGGTGCCGAGCGTGGACGGGGTCACGCGAAAGGCGCGGGTCGACAGCAGCCGGCCGCCGGCGTCGCGGGTGGCCGGCCCGGCGTGCGCCCAGAGGCGGGCCGGGAGCGCGGACACGAGGAGCACGAGCCCGAGCAGCACCACCATCGCCCCCGCGGCGATCGACAGCGTGTGCTTGTGCGAGTCGAGGAGACGCCCGAGGCCAGACGCCGCCGCGCCGAGGGCGACGAAGACCACCGTGAACCCCGCCACGAAGAGCCCGATCTGGCGGAGCAGGTGCGAGCGGTCCGGACGCTCCGCCCCCTCGAGCGAGGCCGCCGAGACCCCCGTGACCATCGAGACATAGCCCGGCACGAGTGGCAGGACGCACGGGGAGAGAAAGGAGATGATCCCGGCGCCGAACGCGGCGAGCACGCCCAGCGGGCTGGCGGTGATGGTGCCGATCACCGGACCGACTCGGCGAGGCGACTCAGCGCAGCTGGCTGCGCAGCGACGCCAGGTCGGCCTCGACCATCATCGCCACCAGTGCGGGGAAGTCCACGTCACGCTTCCAACCGAGGACCTCCTTGGCCCGGGTGGGGTCGCCGACGAGCAGGTCGACCTCGGCCGGGCGCATGAACTTCTCGTCGACGACGACGTGGTCCTGCCAGTTGAGATCCGCGGCACCGAAGGCCAGCTCGCACAGCTCGCGCACCGAGTGCGTCTCGCCCGAGGCGACGACGAAGTCGCTCGGCACGTCCTGTTGGAGCATGAGCCACATGGCCCGCACGTAGTCCGGGGCGTAGCCCCAGTCGCGCTGGGAGTCGAGGTTGCCCAGACGGAGCTGGGTGTCCAGGCCGAGCTTGATGCGCGCCACGCCGTGACTGACCTTGCGCTCGACGAATTCGAGCCCCCGCCTTGGACTGCCGTGGTTGAAGAGGATCCCCGAGGCCGCGTAGAGGCCGTAGCTCTCCCGGTAGTTGACCGTGATCCAGTGGCCGTAGACCTTGGCCACCCCGTAGGGGCTCCGGGGATAGAACGGCGTGGTCTCGGACTGGGGGACCTCTTGGACCTTGCCGAACATCTCAGACGAGCTGGCCTGGTAGAAGCGGATGTCCGGGTCGACCATGCGGATGGCGTCGAGCATCCGGGTCACACTCAAGGCGGTCGTCTCCCCGGTCAGCACGGGCTGGGTCCACGACGTCTGCACGAAGGACTGGGCGGCCAGGTTGTAGACCTCGTGCGGCCGGTGGTCCCGCAGCACGGCGATGAGGGACGCCTCGTCGAGCAGATCCCCGCCGGCGAGCGTCAGCTGGTCCTGGAAGTGGGCGATCCGCTCGAAGTTGACCGTGCTCGAGCGCCGGACCATGCCGATGACCTCGTAGCCCTGCTCGAGCAGGAATTCGGCCAGGTAGGACCCGTCCTGGCCGGTCACACCGGTGATCAAGGCTCGGCGCGCCATCGCCAGCAAAGGTAGTCGGGGTGGCGGGCCCCTCTCGACCCGGCACCCGCGTGCTGCACTCCGGGGCCCTCCTGAGCGCCGGAGCAACGACTCGAGTGCCCCGGGGCGACCCGGCGGCCCTCAGCGGTCGGGCAGCAGCGAGTAACTCGGGAAGTTGCCGAACAATTGCTCGTCGGGGCCGGCCGGGCCGTAGGTGACGGCCTGGACCAGGAGGTCGCCGCCGACGAAGGCCCCCTTCCACGAGTGGCCCAGACCCCCGAAGACCTCCTCGCGGTCTCCCCGGCTACGGGGCTTGTTGATGCCGACCTTGAACGACTGGAGCTGCTCGGCCATCCGCCCGGCGAAGTCCAGGTCGTCGGTGGCGATGCTCGCCACGAGCGACCCGTTGCTGGCGTTCATGGCGGCGAGCAGTTCGGGCTCGGTGTCGACGATGACCACCGAGTCGATGGGGCCAAAGGGCTCGGCGTGTTGCAGCGACCAGGCCGCGGGTGGCTGGAGCACGCAGGCGGGGGCCACGTAGGCGGCGGTGTCCTGGGCGTCGAGGAACAACCCGTCGCCGAGCGAGCCCCGGTACAACGGGATCCCACCGCCGCGGACGGCCTCGTCCCACTGCGCTCCGAGATCGGCGGCCTTGGTCGCGTGGATCACCGGGCCGAAGTCGAGGTCGGGCAGCCGGTCCTCGGGTGCCTGCACCGCCAGCGGATGGCCGAAACGAACCGACTGCACGACCGGCAGGTAGGTCTCCAAGAAGGCCGGAAACAGCCGACGCTGGACGACGTAGCGCGGGTAGGCGGTGCAGCGTTGCTTCGCGTACTCGAATCCCTTGCGGAGGTGCTGGGCCAGGAGGTGCCACTGGGAAAAGTCCCAGATCCCCCACGTGTTGAGCCCTTCCTGCTCGAGCATGTGACGGCGGCCGGTGTCGGCCAGGGACACGGCGGCGCGCCGGCCGTTGGCCCGGCCCCCGACGAACGCCAGCGCGCCGATGCCGTCGCTTCGGATGAGGGCCTCGCCGAGCTGCTCGCCGATCCCCGACAGCAGCGTCACGGGGAGGTTCTCTCGGCGCATGAGTGCGTGCGCCAGCGTCAAGGTGTGAAAGCCACCCTGGGTCGGGGTCTTGGCCACGACCGCATTGCCGGCGAGGAGCTGGACCAGCTCCGCGTGGACCTGCACGCTCATGGGGTAGTTCCAGCTGGCGATGTTCGACACCGGACCGGGGAGCGGGCCGCGTCGGCCCGGAGTGCCCGTTCCCATCTGCCGCTCGATCTCGCCCACGTACCAGCGGACCCCGTCCAGGCAACGGTCCACGTCCGCACAGGCCAGCCGCCACGGCTTGCCGATCTCCCACACGAGCAAGAGGGCGAGCAGATCGCGGTGCTCGGTCATGGCGTCGACGGCGGCCGTCACCCGCGCCCGGCGTTCGTCGAGATCGACCCTGGCCCACTCGGCATGCTCCACGCACACGTGGGACACGGCCGCGACCGCCTCGTCGTAGTCGACCTGGGGCGGGCCCGGGATCGGTGACCCGTCGACCGGCGAGACGTGGTCCCCGGGGATGCCCACGCGGCGCCATTCGCCCCGGGTCAGGTTGCGCAGTCGATCCGAGTCGAAGGCTTCCGGGGCGACCGACACGCACCGCCCGTAGGTCTCCCACCACGACGTGCCGGGTTTGAGGACCAGCGTCACCCACGCGACGTTAGACGGTGCTCCGCGAGCCCCCGCAGCCCGCGAACTGGCGAACGCGACCGGCGGCGCGGGCCCCAGAGATGAAGAAGTGACACCGCTATTATGAGGATCCGTGGAGGACGACGGAGCAAGCTCGTCGAGCGACCCGGTCCTGCTGGAATCCACGGTCGACAGGGTCCGGATCATCACCCTCAACCGACCGGCGGCCCGGAACGCGCTGAGCAGCTCGCTCAACGCGGCCCTGTTCGACGCACTGGTCAGTGCCGACGAAGCGGACGACGTCGACGTGGTCGTCCTGACCGGCACGGACCCCGCCTTCTGTGCCGGTCTCGATCTGAAGGAGGCGGCCCGGGACCCCGAGGCCTTCTTCCGCTCGTTCAGCGGGACCGACTCCATCAATCAGGTCGCGAAGGTGAAAAAACCGATCATGGGAGCGATCAACGGCGCGACGTTCACCGGTGGCCTGGAGATCGCCTTGGGGTGCGACTTCCTGATCGCCTCCGAGCGGGCGGTGTTCGCGGATACCCACGGGCGGGTGGGCGTGCTGCCCGGCGGGGGCATGACGGCCCGGCTCCCGGGCGCGGTGGGACTCCGCCAGGCCCGGCTCATGTCGATGACGGGTGATGCAATCGATGCCGTGCGCGCCGAACGACTCGGCTTGGTGGCCGAGGTGGTGCCGCATGATCTGCTCCTCGAACGGGCGCTCACCCTTGCCCGGACCATGACCGAGATCGCTCCGGAGACCATGGTGCGGTTGAAGCGGATGTATTCGGAGGGCTCGGACACGACCGTGGGGGAAGCTCTGGTGCTGGAACGGTCGATCAGCCGAGACGCTCCGGCGGACCACGGCCAACTCGGGGCCCGCCGCGACGCCGTCATGGAGAGAAATCGGTCGCGGCTACGCGATCAGTAGGGCTCCCCGGCAGTTGGACCTCCCGAACGGTAGGGGCTCCCCCGGCGTCGGCCTTGCCGCAGGCCGACACGATGACCCCGGACCCCCCTCCCAACCCTCCGAAGGCCCTGGCCGCAACCCCCCGTAGTGTTCTCCTGATGCCGACCGCGGCCATCGTCTCGTTCCGCCTCGGCGGTCAAGACGGCGTTTCGATCGAGGCCGAGAAGTGGCGGTGGGCCCTCGGCGAGCTGGGCTTCTCCGTCTCGACGGTGGCCGGCGGAGGCCCGGTGGATCACCCCATCCGCGGGTTGGGCATCGAGGACAGCGAGCCACCCGACACGGCGGCGCTCGGCGATGCGCTCGGCGGCGCCGATCTGGTGCTGGTGGAGAACATCTGCTCGCTCCCGCTCAACCCCGCCGCCTCACTGGCGGTCGCAGAGGCCTGTCGGGGCCGGCCGAGCGTGCTGCACCACCACGACCTGCCCTGGCAGCGGGCGCACCTGGCCCACCACGCCGTGCCGGACGACGCGGCCTGGCGTCACGTGACCGTCAACGACCGCAGCCGGGTGGAGCTGGCCGAACGGGGCATCACCGCCACGACGATCTACAACGCCTTCGACACCCACCCGAGCGCCGGGGACCGCGAGGGCACCCGCAACCGCATCGGCGTCGCGCCCGGTGAGCTCCTGGTGCTGCAGCCGACGCGGGCGATCCCCCGCAAGAACGTGGCGGGCGGCATCGAGCTGGCCGAGGCGCTCGGCGCCACCTATTGGCTCCTCGGCCCGGCCGAGGACGGGTTTGGTCCCGAGCTCGAACGCCTGCTCGGCGCGGCGCACTGCCGGGTGCTGCGCGGTCCGGGTCCGGCCGCCGCGTCCGTGCGGATGGAGGACGCCTACGGCGCGTGCGACGTCGTCGTGCTCCCGTCGACCGCCGAAGGCTTCGGCAACCCGGCGCTGGAATCCGCCGTCTATCGAAAGCCCCTCTGCATCGGCCCCTACCCGGTGGCGGCCGAGCTGGCCCGGTTCGGGTTCGACTGGTTCGCGCTCGACGAGCCGGGGCGGCTGGCCGAGTGGCTGACGACCCCCGACGACCTCCTGGAGCGCAACTTCGCAGTCGCCCGGCGCCATTTCGCGCTGGACGACCTTCCCGGCCGGCTGCGAGCGGTCCTGCGCGACCTCGACCCCGGGCCGGCCGTCGCGCGGAGCCGGCAACCGACGCCTTCCCGGTAACCTGACGCCCCGTGTCCGTTCCTACCCCCGCCCCGAGCGCCGTCGGGACCCGACGCCTGCCCGGGCACGCGCGGCGCCTCCAGATCGTGACGACGGCCAAGACCCTCTTCGCCGCGCGCGGCTACCGGGCCACGACGATGGACGACATCGCGCTGGCGGCGGGCGTGACCAAGCCGCTCGTATACCAACATTTCTCCTCCAAGCGCGACCTCTACCAGGAGCTGGTCGACTCGGTCGCCCAAGAGCTGCTCGACGCGATCCACGAGGCGATGCGCGACGCCAGCGGGCCGCGTCAACTGGTGGAGTTCGGGTTCGCCGCCTACTTCGAGCTGGCGGTCACCCACGAGGAGGCGTTCCGGTTGCTCTTCGGGCGCGACGTCCCCAAGGATGCCGAGCTCATCGAGGCCGTGCGACGCATCGAAGACACGCTGGCCCGGGCCGTCGAGGAGCTGCTGGACGCCGGGCTCTCGCCCGACCACCGGCGCCTGCTCGCCCACGCCGTCATCGGCATGACCGAGGGTGCGAGCCGCCACTGGGTGGACACCGCGTCCTGCCGGCAGCACCAGGGGGATGCCGCCGATCGCTCCGCCGCCGCGCGCCTGCTGGCCCGCCGGGTCTCGGACCTGGCCTGGGCCGGCCTGCGGTCCGTGCACGCAGACTGATCGTCGCCGAAACTCAGCCCCCGACCAGGGCGACGAGCTCGCCGCAGAGCGACCACAGCTCCTGCGCGCAGGCCACGTAGTCGGGCACCTCGCCGCCCGCCGGGTCGATCACGTCCTCCCAGTCCTCGAGTTCGGCCGTCGCCAGGCCGAGCTCGGCCACGCGCCCCTCGAGAGCGCCGGGACCGGGCGGGAGCTCGCGGCACAGCCGACGCAGGGTGGCGGTCCGCCGCGCCGCGCCGGGGTGGTGGCGCCGGATGAAGCGGACGTGGTCCGCCTCCATGACGACCACCAGGTCGGCCCATGCCAGGTCGTCGGTGGTGACCTGGTGGCTCCGGTGGCTGGCCGCCGGCACCTCGCCGAGCCCCTCGATGGCGGCCAGCCCGGCGCGGGTGCGCATGCTCATCGGCTGACCCTCGACCACGTGCGTGCCCCCCGTGCGCACCCCGAGCGTGAGCGCCAGGTCCTGCGCCCGGCGGTCGACCATGTAGCCGGCCATGACCGAGCGCGCGGCGTTGCCGGTGCAGAGGAGCAACAAGTTGGCGTCAGACACCGACGATCGTCGCTCCGCTCTGGGTCAAGGGGGACGGGAGCTAGTTGATATGGACGCCCGAGATCCGCCGGCTGATGACCAGCCGCTGGATCTCCGACGTGCCCTCGAAGATGGTGAAGATCTTGGCGTCCCGGCACCACCGCTCGACCGGGAAGTCGCGGACGTACCCGGACCCGCCGAGAATCTGGACGGCCTGCTCGGTCACGCGCACGGCGGTCTCGCCGGCGAAGAGCTTCGACTGGGAGCCCTCGGCGCCGGCGAAGGGCACCCGGTTGCGGCCCATCCAGGCGGCCTTCCACACCAACAGGCGCGCCGCATCGATGTGGGTCCGCATGTCGGCCAGCATGAAGGCGATGCCCTGGTTCTCGATGATGGCCCGCCCGAACTGCTTGCGCTCCTTCGCGTAGTCGAGCGCGAACTCGTGGGCGGCCCGGGCCAGGCCGACCGCCTGGGCGGCGACGTAGGGGCGGGAAGCCTCGAAGGTCGCCATGGCCGCCTGTCCGGCGACGTGGCCGCCCCCCTGGGACGTGGCGATCCGCTCGTCGAGCTTGTCCTTGCCGCCCAACAGGCAGTGCCCCGGCACGCGGCAGTCGTCGAGGATCACCTCGGCCGTGTGCGAGGCGCGGATGCCCATCTTCTGGAACTTGCGGCCCTGGCTGAGCCCGGGCGTCTTGTCCGGCACGATGAAGCTGGCCTGCCCGCGAGAGCCGAGCTCGGGATCGACGGAGGCCACGACGACATGCAGGTTGGCCAGGCCGCCGTTGGTGATCCACGTCTTGGTGCCGTTCAGCACCCACTCGTCCTTGGCCTCGTCGTAGACGGCCCGGGTCTTGAGCGACGACACGTCCGACCCGGCGTCGGGCTCGGAGACGGCGAAGGCGGCCAGCTTCAGGTCGCCGGGCGTGCCGAAGCACTGCGGCATCCACTCGGCCTGCTGCTCGAGCGTGCCGTTGGCGGCGATGCCGGCCACGGCGAGGGTCGACCCGAATATGGCGAGGCCGATGCCGGCGTCACCCCAGGCCATCTCCTCCAGCGCCACGGCCAACTGCAGCCCGGTGGGGTCGGCGAAGGCGTTGGCGATGAACTCGAACGAGTACAGGCCGATCTTGGCGGCCTCCTCGATGATGGGCCAGGGGGTCTCCTCGCGCTCGTCCCACTCGTGCGCGGCGGGGCGTATGACGCGCTCCGCGAAGTCGTGCACCCACTTTTGGACCTGCAGCTGGTCCTCGGTGAGCGCCAAAGAGAATTCGGGCATCGCCGCCTGCGTCCTCCTGATCCGTTCCCCGACGAAGCGCCAGCTTACCCGCCCGTTACCGGCTGGTAAGTCCTGTTCAGGAGGCTGTTGACCTCCCACCCCTGGTCACGAGTGCGTTCGACCCCTTCGTCAGCTCGCCCCGCGGCCGGCCGATCAGCGGCCCAGCCGCGTCCCCCTCGGGCCGTCCTCGACGCTCCAGCCCCGTGCCACCAACTGGTCCCGGATGGCGTCGGCCTGGCCGTAGTCCCCGGCCGCCCGGGCCGCGTCCCGCTCGTCGACCAGCCGCTGCGTCTCGTCGTCGAGCTCGACGGGCCCGCCCGCCTTGAGCCCGAGCCCGAGCACGGCGCACAGCAGCGCCACCGTCGAGGCCAGCGCCTTCGCCGCCGCGTCGTCCCCGGCGTCGCCCAACGCGTGCGCCCGGCTGGCGGCCTCGAAGAGCCCGGCCAGCGCGCCCGGCGTGTCGAGGTCATCGTCCATGCGGGCGCAGAACCGCTCGACCTCGGCGACGACGACGCCGGCGCCGCGGCCCTCGGCGGCCCCGACGGCGGCCGTCTGCAGCCCGGCGCGCTCGGGCACCGAGAACCGCTGGGCCAGGCGGTCGAGACGCTCCAGGCCCTTCTCGGCGTCCGCGATCGTCTCCGCGGTCACCTCGATCTGCGACCGGTACTGCGAGCGCAACACCAGCAGCCGGTAGGCACGAGGATCGGCCGACGCCACGAGATCGGCGATCGTGGTGAAGTTGCCGAGCGACTTCGACATCTTCTCGCCGCCCATCATCACCCAGCCGTTGTGTACCCAGTGCCGAGCGAACGGCCGGCCCTGGGCGACCGCCTGGGCTCGTTCGTTCTCGTGGTGGGGGAAGACCAAATCGAGCCCCCCGCCGTGCAGGTCGAAGCCGTCGCCCAACAGGTCAAGGGACATGACGACGCACTCGGTGTGCCATCCCGGTCTCCCCGGACCGAACGGCGAATCCCAGGTGGGCTCGCCGGGCTTCGCCTTCTTCCAGAGCGCGAAGTCGAGCGCGGAGCGCTTCTCGGGGTCGACCTCCACCCGCGCACCGGACTGGAGGGATTCGAGCGACTGGCGCGCCAGCAGCCCGTAGCCGTCCACCTGCTCCACTTCGAGATAGACGCCGCTCGACGTCTGATACGCGACCCCGCGGGCGACCAGGTCCGACACGAGCGCCACCATGTCGTCCACGTAGCCGGTGGCGTGGGGGGCGTCATCCGGGCGCAGCACGCCCAGGGCGTCCATGGCCTCCCACATGGCCGACTCGAACTCCTGTGCGACCTCGGACTCGCTGCGGCCCTCCAGCGCGGCGCGGCCGATGATCTTGTCGTCGATGTCGGTCACGTTCGACACGTAGTGGGCATCGAGCCCGCTGAAGATGAGGTACCGGCGCAAGATGTCGTAGACGAGGGCGAAGCGCCCGTGCCCGATGTGGGGAAGGTTGTCGACGGTCAGTCCACACACGTAGATCGACACGCGCCCGGGATCGCGCAGCTCGAGGGGACGCACCGTCCCCGTTGCGGTGTCGTGTAGGCGGAGCACCCAGGTACGGTAACCCGATCATGAGTGCACCCGATCCCGTCTCGACGCCTGTGCGCGCCGTGCCTGAGCGCCCCTCGCTCGACGGCCTGGAGGCGAAGTGGGACGCCGCCTGGGAGGCTCGGGGCACCTACCGATTCGACCGGACCAAGGCGCGCCACGACGTCTACGCGATCGACACGCCGCCGCCCACCGTCAGCGGGTCGCTCCACCTGGGGACGGTCTTCGGCTACGTCCAGTTCGACTCCATCGCCCGCTTCTGGCGCATGCGCGGCAAGGAGGTGTTCTTCCCGGTCGGCTGGGACGACAACGGGCTGCCGACCGAGCGGCGGGTCCAGAACCACTACGGCGTCCGCTGCGATCCCACGCTCCCCTACGACCCCGACGCCCGCATCGAGCCCGAGGCCGACGCGCGAGCGCCCGGTCGCCCGGCGCAACTTCATCGAGCTCTGCGAGGAGCTGACCGAAGAGGACGAGCGCACCTTCGAGCAGGTGTTCCGCGACGTCGGCCTCTCCGTCGCCTGGGAGCTGACCTACACCACCATCAACGAGCGCTCGCGGCGAACGGCCCAGCGCGCCTTCCTGCGCAACCTGGCCCGAGACGAGGCCTACGCCAGCGAGGCGCCGACGATGTGGGACGTCGACTTCCAGACGGCGGTCGCCCAGGCCGAGATGGAGGACCGGCCGACGGCCGGCGCCTATCACAAGCTGTCGTTCCGCCAGGACGGGGGCGCCGGCATCGAGATCGACACGACGCGCCCGGAGCTGCTGGCGGCCTGCGTGGCCGTCGTCGTCCACCCCGACGACGCCCGCTGGTCGGGCCTCGTCGGCACCGAGGTCACCACCCCGCTCTTCGGCGTCCGCGTCCCGGTCGTCACCCATGCCTTGGCCGACCCGGAGAAGGGGACCGGCGCCGCCATGATCTGCACCTTCGGCGACTCGACCGACGTCGTGTGGTGGCGCGAGCTCGACCTCCCCACTCCGCTCGGTGGTCCAGCGCGACGGGCGGCTCCAGACCGAGCGGCCGGAGTGGCTGACCTCCGAGCGCGGCCGGCCGGGCCTGGGAGGCGCTGGGCGGCAAGACCACCAAGGCGGCGCGGCGCGCAGATCGCGGAGCTGCTGGCGGCCTCCGGGGAGCTCGTCGGCGATCCCCGCCCGATCGAGCACGAGGTCAAGTACTACGAGCGAGGCGATCGGCCGCTCGAGATCGTGACCAGTCGCCAGTGGTACATCCGCAACGGGGCGCGGGACCCGGATCGGCGCCAGGCGCTGCTCGAGGCCGGACGCCAGCTGCGCTGGCATCCGGACTTCATGCGCGATCCGCTACGAGCACTGGGTGGGGGGACTGAACGGCGACTGGCTGATCAGCCGCCAGCGCTACTTCGGGGTCCCGTTCCCCGTCTGGTATCCGATCGGCGCCGACGGCACCGTCGATCACGAGCACGCCGATCCCGGCCGACGAGGCGTCGCTCCCCGTCGATCCGCAGTCCGAGGCGCCCCCCGGCTACACCGAGGCCCAGCGCGGTCAGCCGGGCGGCTTCGTGGGCGACCCCGACATCATGGACACCTGGGCGACCTCGTCGCTGTCCCCCCAGATCGCGGGCGCCTGGGAGGACGACCCCGACCTCTTCGGCCGCACCTTCCCCATGGATCTGCGGCCCCAGGGGCCCGAGATCATCCGCACCTGGCTGTTCTCGACGCGTGCTGCGCAGCCAGCTCGAGCACGGGACGCCTGCCGTGGTCCAACGTGAGCATCAACGGCTGGATCCTCGACCCCGACCGCAAGAAGATGTCGAAGTCCAAGGGCAACGTGGTGACGCCGGCGGCCCTCGTCGAGGAGCACGGCGCCGACGGCCTCCGCTACTGGGCCTGCAGCGGCGCCCCGGGCACCGACACCGCCGTCGACCCGGCGCAGATGAAGCGTCGGTCGCCGGCTGTCGATCAAGGTCTTGAATGCCTCGAAGTTCGTGCTCTCGGCATGGCGGCGCCGGTGGCGGCGAGATCACCGAGCCGCTGGATCTGGCCATGCTCGCCCGACTGGGATCGGTCGTGACGGCCGCCACCGAAGCTTTCGAGACCTACCAGTACAGCCACGCCTTGGAGCGGGCCGAGACCTTCTTCTGGTCGTTCTGCGACGACTACCTCGAGCTCGTGAAGTCGCGCGCCTACGGCCAGCCGAGGATCTGCGCCGCCGGACCGACCGAGTCCGCCCGGGCCGCGCTGGCCCTGGCGCTCTCCATCCAGCTGCGGCTGCTCGCCCCCTTCCTCCCCTTCGTGACCGAAGAGGTCTGGAGCTGGTGGCAGGAGGGCTCGATCCACCGGTCGCCGTGGCCGAGCGTCGGGCGAGCTGCCGGATGGTGGCGCGCGGCGGCGACCCGGCCCTGCTCGACGCCGTGGCCGATGCGCTGGCCGCGATCCGGCGGACCAAGACCGCCGAGAAGCGCTCGCTCAAGGCGCCCGTGGCGCGCCTCGAGATCGTCGACACCGCCGGGAGGCTGGCCGCCGTCCGGGCGGCCGAGGGCGATCTGCGCCAGGCGGGCAACGTGGCGACGATCGAGTTGCGAGAGGGAACGCCACCGAGCGTCGTGGTGGAACTGGCCCCCGACGACGGGTGAGGGCATAGGGCACCGGGGGACGGTGTTCTACAGAGTGAGCCTGGCCGCACAGCAGAGACCGGCGCAGCATTTCGCAGCGCAGCACAAGACAAGGAGTCCCCAATGGGAGTCACTGAGCTCGGACACGTCGTCCTCTACGTGGAGAACGCGGAGCGCTCGGCCCACTTCTACCGAGAGGTGCTGGGCTGGCACCAGATCCTGCCGACCGACGACGGGCCGGTGGTCGGCGTCGCCGCCTTCTCGGGCGGCCGGACCCACCACGAGCTCCTGCTCATCGAGGTGGGCGAGGGAGCGAAGCCGATCCCGACCGGCCGGCGCCTCGGGATGTACCACATCGGTTTGAAGGTGGGAGAGTCCGACGACGAGCTGCGGGCCGCGCTCGAGCGGGTGCGCGCGGCGGGAGCGACCGTCCTCGGGTCCTCTGATCACCACGTCACCCACAGCCTCTACATCGCGGACCCCGACGGCAACGAGGTCGAGCTGTTCGTCGACGTGCCCGGTCTCGACTGGAAGAACGACCCGACGCTGCTCATGTCGCCCACTCAGCCACTGCGACTCTGAGCGGGATTCGCGGGATACTGCGTTCTCCCTCGGCGGATCGATCTACGTCACGGGAGCTCGGTGGTCCCCTCCAAACCGGGGGGCGCCGCCGGGAGCGCGGGTGTCGGTCGCGCCGTCGCCTGCCATAGCTCTCGTATGACCACCTGGATGGCGCCGGCGACCGGGATCGACAACAGGGCGGCCACGAAGCCACCGAAGAATCCGCCGACCCAGCTGCCGATTGAGGCCCCGATGAGCACGGACAGCAGCACGAGCAGTGGATTGATCTTGACCGTGCGGCTCATGACGATCGGGTTGAGGACGTGGTTCTCGATCTGGGTGTAGACGAGGAACACGACCAACGTGACAATGCCCGCCGTGAGGGAGTGCGCGGTCGCGAACAACACGGTCGGGATGCCGGCCACCGCCCCGCCGATCACCGGCAGGAAGTCGACGAGCGCCACCCACAGCGCCCACAGAAACGGGAACGGGACCCCCAGGATCACGAGCGTGACAAACACGACGATCCCGGCGATGAGCGACGTCAGCAAGTCCCCGAGGATGTACCCGGTGACCGATCGGTTCACCTCGCCACCGACCCGGGTGTAGGTCGCCGCTCGTCCGGGGGACATGAGTCGGAGGAGGGCCACGCGCAGCTTTGCTCCCTCGAGGAGCAGGAGCACCACGAGGACGAAGATGGTGAAGAGCGTGAACAACAGCGTCGCCGCGCCCTTGCCCAGGCTGAGCGCCGGCTTGGCGAGGTTCTTCGCGAACGACGTCAACTTGGGGGCGTTGCGCTTCACCCAGGAGTCCACGTGGTACCTGCGAATCAGGTGCCCGATCGCGCCCTTCCCGTGTTCCGCCTCCTTCACGTATGTCGGCAACCGGTCGGCCAGGTGCGTGAACCCGTTTACGAGCGGGTAGCCGAAGGCGACCGCCAGCCCGAGGAAGACCAGGACCGCCCACAAGGTCACCACGGCGACGGCCCACCCGCGCCGGAGATGCCAGCGATGCAACGCGACGACGAGTGGATTCAAGATGATCGAGACGAAACCCGCCACGACCATGATGAGGAGGACCTCCCGTAGGCGGTAGATGATCTTGGCGGCCACGAACACCGCCACGACGACGCCGACGCTCGCCAGGATCGCCCGCAGCGGGATGCCCTTTGACTCGGCGGCCGTCCACAAGCGTTCTCGTCGAGTGTCGGCTGGGGAATAGTCCTCGGGCACCCGGCAAGCATGACCTGGGGTCGGCCTCGAACACCACTGGAACGCGTCAGTGGCCGGGCAAATGGTCAGCCGCCCTCGACAACCCCTGGCTGAGCCGTACTCACATCATCGGGGAATGGGCCGGTTGGAACGACGGCGCCCACCTGTTGAAAGTTGGACGTATCGAGGACGCGAAGGTCGCCATTGCCCGGCGGGAGCTTGAGGACGCCCGCCAACAGGTAGATCAATCCCAGGTGGGCATTATCGGCCTGGACACCCGACTCAGAGACATACGCCAACCCACTATTCGGGCTGAAACTCACGTAGAGGGCTGATCCGTTGGTCGGGATCACCTGGACCAGGCTGTCGGTCGCGGTGGAGATCACGTCGATGCCGTCACTCGATGATCCATTCGCCACCCAGACCTGGCTGCCGTTGGGCGAGACCTTGTCGACGATCGGCGTCGTTCCCGCCGGGAACTGGATGATCTTGATGACCGTCATCGTGCTGGCGTCCACCACCGTCACTGCGTCACCCACGGTGTCGGCCAGGTAGAGCTTGGAACCGTCCAACGAGGTGGTCATCCAGGTGGCCACATACGGTGCGGTGGACAAGAACGGCGCGATCTGGGCACCGGTTTGCGGATTCAGGGTGAAGAGCCCAAGTGCGGTCAGGGCGTAGAGGCGGGCGCCGTCTGGACTGAGCTGCACGTTGACGATTCCGGGGACCGGGTAGCGGCGCACCACCGTGTTCGTCCAGGTGTCAACCACGCTGATGTCTGCGCCGGTGGTCGAGGCCACATAGAGGTAGCGACCGTTCGCCGTCGTGCCGTTGGCTGGGATGTAGGTGGAGATGGAGAAGCTCCCGACGGGGATCGTGGCCATGTACTGAAGCGTGCAGGTGTCAAACACCCGGAGCGACGAACTACCCCAGTCGTTGATGTACAGCTCACGACCATCCCCCGTGGTCACCAGCTCGCCGGGGGTGTTGAGCCCGCCGACCGTGGTGATCGGGGTCAGCGTCGGATCGGTGGTGAATATCTCCAGTGCGTTGCTCCCGTACATCGGGGAGTAGGCGCGATCGGCCAGAGTGGTGCCGGATGGACACTGCTGGGCCGACTCAGTGGAGTTGGTCGTTGCCGTCGCGACCCCGGCCGCTGCGAACGGGAGGGACGCCAGCACCAACGCACAGAGGGCGAGCGAACGCACTCCCTGGCCTGGCCGACTCCCGAGCGAGCGAGCGGTTGCTCGGCTGTGGCCAGGCGAACCGTTCAGTCTTCGTTCAGGTCGTGAAATCACAGTCATGGGAATCCCACCGTCGATCGCACCGAGAGATTCGCTACCCACCTCCAACGGGTTTCAATCAGGACGCTCCGGTAGCGCGCGCACGGGAGCAATCGTCGACCCTCGGGGCGAAGTACGAGGTACCGCCGGAGACACAGACCTCGTAGCCGTCGTTCGCCACCGGGCCGTCGAACGTTTGTCGAGTCTCTCGTCGAACCGGAGTATCTCCCCAGGTGAAACATCCTCTCGCAGCCCCCGCCGGTGTGGTGGGTGAGACCGCTTCACGCCGCTAGATCCACCCGTCGTCCTCGCGCCTGGCCTCGAAGTAGTCGCGGACGGCAGGCTCGATCAACTCTCGTCCCGACTCCGACCAGCGGAAGACGCGATCCTCTTCGACGACGAGGTGTACGTCGGGTTCGAGCGAGGCCAACAGGCTGTGCCGCTCCTTATATTGGCGGTCCTCGTACCGTCCGTGCTCGAAGACTTCGATATCCGAAGCCACCCACGTCGGGCGGTCATCAAGCAGCCAGGCCTCGAGTTCGCCCGTCCACCGGTCGAGCGACGAGAGGAGCGCGGCGGACCAATGGAAGCGTTTATCGCGCCGGCCGGTCCACGGTGCGGAGGGAGCGGGCTCACCGTGAAGCAGCGCCGAACCGAGAACCGAGTCACCACCGCCAACGAGGGCCAGCTCAAACAACCCGGGACCGTCGACAAAAAAGGACGATGAAGCGCCCCAGACACACCCGATCGATCCGTTGCCGCCCGCGCGGAGGTAGCTCGGCCGACACTCCTTCGGTCGCCAGTCGGGGCCAAGCAAGGTCACGTCCCTGAAACACTGAACGATCGGAGCCGTGGCAAAGGAGCGCTCGACCTCCGATGGCCAGCCCGGTCTGACCAATATGTCGTTGTCGGCCCATACGAGATGGGTGTAGCCGGGGGCAAGCCGTTTTGCTGCGAGGTTCACCAGGCGTTCCTTGTGCCACATGAAGCAGTCGTGGTCGTCCCAAAGCAGGACATTGCCCGTGTGAGGCCTCAGGGCCCCGCATCCAGCGACGAACACATCGGCACCCAGGCCGACTCGGTCGAAGGCCTCGAGGCAACGAGCGAGCTTCATCGCGTGCGAGCGGTAACCGTGAGGATTGAAGTACGGAATCACGACCGCAAAGCTGCTCAAGGACTGCACCTCCTCCGGAGGCCGGAGTCGTTGCACATCGGTCGTGCTACTGACTTGGCTGTGGCAGGCCCACATTGTTTAGCTTCGGCACCCGACAGGCGCCATCGGGCGGTTCTCCACAGTCCGAGCTTGGTGGCTCGGTTCAGCCGCCCGTTGCTGAACCGTGTCGCTCGTCAGCTCAACGGGCGACCTCGCGAGACCCTCGGCTGGATGACACCATGGGAGAAAATGAGAGAAGTCGTTGCAACGACCCCCTGACTCCGCCAACTGTCATCCACCGACACCACCGAGCCTCGGGTAGTGATTCGGACTAGTCGTCCAGCGGTGCAAAGCGCGTCAACCCAGCCAGACTGTCGTAAAGCTCGATCGAGTCGCGCAGCGAGCAGCCTCACGCGGGTGAGTGGGTCAAATGGCGAACTGGCAGCCCGAGGCTGACGTTGGGCGTCGGAGCCCCTGGACCGGGGTTCATGGTCTGGGCAGGAGCGGGTCGTGGTGCTGCTACCAGGCACGCACACCGGCTGACCCCCTCGGAAGGCGCGGCTGGTTGGGCAAAACTTGCCCTCGCGACGGCCGAATCGGTGCGTCAGGGAGGTCACCAGGTGGGCGGCGCCGGACTCAGTTGGACGTCGGGGTGAATCAGGTGCTGGTGGTTGCCTGGCACCGGTTCCGTAGGACGTTCCGCCACCGCTGGCGTAGCTACCTCACGATCACCCTGTTGATCGGCGTGCTCGGCGGGGTCGCCATGGGCGCAGTCGCCGGGGCTCGGCGCACCCAGTCCGTCTTTCCGGCCTATCTCGCCGCCACGGACGCCTCAGATCTGCAGGTCCAGGTGTACCCAGTCAACTTCTTTCAGCTCAGCAGCCCTGGTCTGACCCGGCAGCTGGCGCACCTCGCACATGTCGAGCATGTGGCGAGCGCCCCCGACCTGCTCGTCGTTCCGTTGGAGCGCGATGGCAAGGTCAATCCGGTGCTCGCTGCGAACAACGAGGTTTCGGCGATAGGGAGTAGCGACGGCGAGTATTTCAGCCAGGACCGTGTCACGGTGACACAAGGACGTATGGCCGATCCGAAGAGCCCGAACGAGATCGTGGCGAGTGCCGAGGCGGCACAGATTTCCGGCTGGCATGTTGGGGAAACCGTTCGATTCGGGGCGTTCACCTTGCAGCAAGCGTCGTCGCCCACTTTCAACATCGTGAAGGAACCTCCGGCCAAACGGGTCTCGGCGAAACTCGTGGGCCTCGTCGTGTTCGCGAGCGAGGTCGTCCACGACGACGTCGACCGCTTCCCGACGTACATCTTGATGACTCCCGCCCTCACCCAGCGCCTGCATGCGAGCGCGGCCTTCCCGACCTACGCGCTCCGCCTGCAAGACGGCTCCCGGTACGTGGCTCCGGTGGAGCAGGAGATCATCAAACTCCTCCCGCCTGGTTCCACGTACAACTTTCACGTGACATCCGTCGTAGAAGGGCAGGTCGAGCGGTCGAGCAAGCCTGAGGCGCTCGCCCTCGGCGTGTTCGGGGGCATCGCCGCCCTGGCGGCGCTGCTCATCGCCACCTTGACCGTCAGTCGGGCGCTCTGGGCCAACAACGAGGACCTCGATGTCCTGCGCGCGCTCGGGGCTGGACCGGCCACCGTGACGGCGGACGCCTCGCTCGGACTGCTCGGTGCCGTGATCGTCGGTGGTCTCCTTGCCTTCGGTGTGGCGGTGGCGCTCTCGCCGTTGGCACCGCTGGGCCCGGCACGCGACGTCAACCCGACGCCAGGAGTGTCGCTCGACTGGACCGTGCTCGGAATTGGGGTCGCGCTCTTGGTGGTCGGCCTCGGCCTCTTTACCGTGGCTCTCGCTTCCCGCCGGGCAAATCAGAGGTTCGGCGAACGCCCCGAGTACCTCGAACGGCGTTCGATTGTGGTCAACGCCGCCGCCAGATCCGGGCTGCCGGCGCCTGCCGTCGCGGGCCTTCGATTCTCCCTCGAGCGGGGCCATGGCCGCACGGCGGTGCCCGTCCGTTCGGCGTTGATCGGCGCAGTCCTCGCGGTAGCGGTTGTGGTAGCGACAGTCACCTTCGGGAGCAGTCTCAACACGCTCCTCTCTCATCCCGCCCTCTACGGGTGGAACTGGACCTACGCCATTTCGTCTCCCTCCGGCGACAACATCCCGCCGGCGGTGGGTCATCTGCTCGGGCGCTCTCCCGCGGTGGCGGCCACGACCGGGTTCAACTTCGCGAACGTGCAGATCGAAGGTCAGACGATCCCTGCCTTGCTGACACGGCCGAACGCGCCCGTCACGCCCTCGATCACCGATGGGCACGCCCTCGAGAACAACCACCAGATCGTGTTGGGGGCGACCACGCTGGCCCAGCTTGCACAAGAAGGTCGGTCAGACCGTCAAGGTCAGCTACGGAAGCCCGGCTGACGCGCCGGTCTATGTCCCGCCGACCAAGCTGCGCATCGTGGGTACGGCCACCATGCCCGCCATCGGGAGCAGCGGGTCGCTGCATCCGTCGCTCGGAGATGGGGCGCTGATCCCGATGGGGGTAGAGCCTCCAGCATTCAAACGGGCACTGACACAGCCCGACCCCAACCTGAACGGTCCGGAGATATACGTGGTCCGTCTGCGCAGCGATGTCAGTGCGAGCGCCGGTCTGGCACTGGTCCGGCGCATCGCCAGCGATGCCACGCGGATCATGAGCGCCGATCCGCAGGGCCAGGGGGACTCCTATGACGTGCTGCCCGTGCAGCAGCCCGCCGAGATCATCAACTATGAAACGACCGGAGCGACGCCCGCCGTCCTCGCCTCGGGGCTCGCGGTGGGAGCGGTCGCAGCACTCGGGCTCACCCTCACGGCGTCGGTCCGGCGCCGGCGGAGAGACTTGGCCGCGCTGAAGACACTGGGTTTCACGCAACGACAACTCGCAGCCACGGTCGCGTGGCAAGCCTCGGTGGCGGCCGTTGTCGGGATCATCCTCGGGGTGCCGCTCGGGATCGCGCTCGGTCGGTGGCTCTGGATTCTGTTCGCCCGGAACATCGCAGCCGTGCCGGATCCGACGGTACCGGTGCTGCAGATCGCGCTCGATTGCAATCGGGACACTGGTACTAGCCAACCTGGTGGCCGCCATTCCCGGTCGTATCGCGGCTCGAACGCCGACGGCACTGATGCTACGTGCCGAATGAGATGATGTAACGGTCGCGGCGTGCCCGTTGCCCCCTTCTGCAGAGCTGCCTTGTCACGGCTACGCGCCGTCCGTGTGTTGCCGAGGCTGGTGCGCTCTCAGCCGCGGAAAGGCAAGGATGATGCGCTCTCAGCCGTCGCGCACGCGAGATCTGCGCACCGCTCACGTCGCAACCGTCACGCGTAGGAATGTTGCAGGGATGGAAGTGACATCCTCGATCGGGCTGGCATTCTGCGCGTTGAACAGGGCCTCCAGCTGGGTCTGCAACTCAGTCTCCCGGCCGTTGGCGGTCGCGGCTTCGAAGGCGTTCATTGTGGGCCCGTAGTAGGCCCGGAACTCCGCCAGAAACTCCGACGGTCTCCCTGGAAAATTGAACGTATAGGTATCCCTCTGGAACGAGATCTTCTCTGCGGGCACTCCGGCGGCGGTGAATCGCTCGATGACGTTCTCCTCCACCCCCCAGGTCATGGGACTGATGAACCCTTCGGCCGGCGGTGGCGAATAGGCGGCGCTGATTCTTAGGATCTGGGCCACCAGAGTCGGGTCGTTGGGGATCCAGTTCCCCATGACGATCCGACCACCGGGCCGAGTCACCCGGACGACCTCTTTGGCCACGTCGAACGGCTTCGGCGCGAACATGGCGCCGAAGATGCTGACTACGAGGTCGAAGCTTTGGTCCTCGAGGTCGTGCAGATCAGTCGCGTCCCCCTCCCGGAACCGGCAGTTGGTGAGGCCCAGGCGCTGCGCTCGGGCGTTGCCGGCCTCGACGAGGTTCCTGGCGATATCGACGCCGAGGACGTTCGCGCCAAGCTGGGCCGCGGGCAGCGCCGTCGTTCCATCCCCGCATCCGAGATCGAGCACCCCCAGAGCGTTGGTGATGGCCAGTTCCTTGATGAGCGCCTCGCCGCTCTCCCTCATGCTGGAAGCGATGCGGGTGAAGTCGCCCTTTTCCCAGAGTGCCTTGTTCGGATTCACGGGTCTCGTCCTCACTTTCTGGCCGGTTCCGTCACGATCGCGCACTGGCTCGGTGCCGGATAGTACAAGTTCTGAAGCGCCAGATAGCCTGGGCGCCATGACCGGCTACGGCCAGTTCTGCCCGGTGTCCAAAGCCGCCGAGGTCCTCTGCTCGCGCTGGACCCCCCTCATCCTGCGTGAACTGCTGGTGGGCAGCACCCGCTTCAACGAGATCCGCCGCGGGGTGCCGACCTGCTCTCCGGCGTTGCTGTCCAAACGTCTCAAGGAACTGGAAGCGGCCGGAGTCGTCGACCGAAGCGCCACTGACGCCGGACCTTGCTACACCGTGACCGAAGCCGGGCGTGAACTGTTCCCGCTCATCCAAGGCCTCGGGACCTGGGGACAGCGCTGGGCCCGCAGCGACTACCGGCCCGATGACCTCGACCCGGGTCTCCTGCTCTGGGACGTCCGTCGGTACCTGGCCCCCGGCGCATTCGGTGATCGCCGCGTCGTCGTACAGTTGGTTTTTCCGTCGATGTCCGTCAAACGTCGCTACTTCTGGGTCGTCGTCGACAATATCGACGTGGATCTGTGCCTCACAGATCCAGGATTCGACATCGACGTAGTGATCGAAGCCGACCTGCGCGCCCTCACCGAGGTGTGGATGGGCGATGCTCGCTTCGTCGCCGCCCTGGCCGACGGGCGCATCACCATGCACGGCCCCCGTGAGCTGACCCGCCGCATCCCTGATTGGTTCGGCCAACACCCCATCCTGGCCAGCGTCGGCCGCGGCTGATCGCTCGTTGGGCGACGGCTGGAAGCGGTCTCGCAGCCCCACCGATTTACCGGCTCGAGCACTCTTTCGGCCTGGTCGCACACCATGTGACATAGCGTGCGCTGCCTGGATGTCTTGAAGTTTGGGCGGATTCATGGCGAGATCATCAATCTCGACATGACACGCGACTGGTTCGATCAATTTAGGTCGGGCGACTACGGGGACTGTGACGGAGTCAGCCCCTGACGATCACAAGAATGTGTCCGATCCGACAGTACGGTTTGGCCGGTGAGGGAGACCGCCACCGGGGTCCCCTGTGTCTACTGCGGCGCCCGTCACACACGAGCTGCCGAAGTTCGAGCCTGCTGGGAGCGCTCGCTATCAGCCCCGTCTCGTCCGTGGCAACCCCTCGTCGTGCCGACGCCGGGGCGCACAGCGTGGGGTTGGGGCCGGTGCTCGGCCGGAGCGTGGTGGTCGCGCCGGGCCAAGAGCCACCTGCCGCGTGGGAGCGCTGCGAGCGAGCCGGCGGGGGGATCGAAGAGCTCGAACAGGCGTGGCGCGAGCGAACTCCGCTGGTCATTGAGACGGCGCGACGAGTCCGATGATGAACCCGAAGAGGTAGAGCGCGCAGCGGTGTGGTCGTTGTCGCCGTCGTTTGCGTTTCCCGGCGAGCGGCGCGCTCACGCCACCTTCGCCAACGCCATCGACGCCCGGCACGGAACAACTCGGTGGCAACTAGCAGAAGAGGCGGTGCGATTGGGCGCGACCGCGGGCGGGCCAGCCGACGTGGTGCTCCCCGACGGCACGCCAGCCTTCTGCGACGGAGGGCCGCTCGAGTGGCGGGGTGTCGGTCGGCGAGTCCGCGGTCGTCCCCCGAGTGGCACTGCTGGCGGGCTCGCTCACCCCGTTCGGCCCGAACGACACCGATGCCCCACTGGCGCCTGACCAGCTGGCGGCCGTGCTGCATCCGGGCGGGGCGGCTCGCATCATCGCTCCCGCCGGTTCGGGCAAGACGCGGGTGCTCACCGAACGCGCCCGCCACCTGCTGCGCCGGTGGAGGCTTCCGGGTCGGGCCGTCACGCTGGTCGCCTTCAACAAGCGGGCCGCCGACGAAATGAAGGAACGCACGCCCGACTTGCCGGAGCTGCAGGTCCGAACGCTGAATGCCCTCGGGCTCTCGCTGCTGACCAAGTCGAGCCCCGTGACCACCATCGAAGAGCGCGAGGTCCGCTCGATCCTCGACACCCTGGTCGACCTGCCCCGCCGGGCCAACGCGGACCCGGCAGCGGCGTGGATCGAAGCCCTCTCAGCCGTGCGGCTCGGACTGCAGGCCCCTGCCACGGTGGAGGCCGAGTTCGGCGGCGACGTGGACGGTCTTCCCGAGGTGTTCGAGCGGTACCGACGGCTCTTGGCCGAGCGGCGCCTGGTCGACTTCGACGAGCAGGTCTACCGGGCGATCGAGATCCTGCTCACCGATCCGCCAGCCCGTCGCTCGGCGCGGGCGTCGTGCCGGATGCTCCTCGTCGACGAGTTCCAGGATCTCACCCCCGCTCATCTCCTGCTCATCCGATTGCTGGCGGGTCCGGACGGTTCGGTGTTCGGGGTGGGCGACGACGACCAGACGATCTACGGCTACTCGGGCGCCTCGCCGGAGTGGCTCATCGACTACCGCCGGTTCTTCCCGACCGCGCGGCGAGCACCCACTCGAGGTCAACTACCGCTGCCCGGTCCCCGTCGTCGAGGCGGCCCGAACCTTGCTCACCCACAACCGCCGCCGGGTGCCAGAAGCGCATCGTCGCGGCACCCGGTCGAAGTCCCGGAGCAGGTGAACTCGAGGTGATGGGCTGGCGACGACGCCGCTCGCCACGACCGTCGAGGTGGTGGCGGGCCTCGTCGCGAGGGGGGACGCGCCCAGCGATGTGGCCGTGCTGACCCGGGTCAACGCCTCGCTGGCGCCGGTCCAGGTGGCGCTGGTGCACCGTCAGATCCCCGTCCGTCCGGCCGTCGATCCGTCCTATCTGTCACGCGGCGGCGTGCAGGCGGCGCTGGCCTGGCTCCGCCTGGCGGTCTCTTCGCCCGAGCGGCTGGCCGGTCCCGACGTGGTCCTGGCGGCCCGCCGGCCGTCGCGGGCACTGTCGCCCAAGGTGGTCGAGTGGATGAGCGAGCAGGTCGGCGCTGCCGGGCTGGAGCGGCTGGCAGGGCGATTGCAGAGCCCGCGATGGCGACAAGATCCTCGGCTTCGTCTCCGACCTGCAGATGGTGCGCCGGTACGCCTCGTCGGGGACGACGCCGCCGTCCTGCGGGCGGTGCGCGACGACATCGGGCTCGACCGGGCCATGGAGCTGTTGGAGAGCTCGCGTCGACGGCTCGACCGCTCGGCCCAGACCGACGACCTCGACGCGCTGGTGGCCCTTGCTGCGCTGCACCCCGAGCCGCGAGGGATTCGAGGACTGGCTTCGCCAGTCGCTGGGCCATCCGGGCTCGCTCGACGGCGTGGTGCTGTCCACGATCCACCGGGTCAAGGGTCGAGAGTGGCCCCACGTCGTGCTCCACGAGGTGTCCGCCGGCCTCCTCCCCCACCGCCTCGCCGCCGACGTCGAGGAGGAGCGGCGGGTCTTCCACGTCGGGCTGACACGGGGCTCGTCGTCGGTTCACGTCGTGGCGGGCAGCCCTCCGTCGCCGTTCCTCGCCGAGCTGGTCGAGGAATGGACCGCCGCTCGGCCGCCGGTTCGCGAACCGCAGCCCCGTTCCGGGCCAGCGCCGAGGCGCGAGCCGGGCTGGTCCAGCCGCTCGACCTCGACGAAGTCGGGGCAGCTCGCCACGGCGGAGCCCGAGGTGGTGGCCGAGGTCGGCTTGGAGTTCGAGCACGGCGGTCAACTCGCACCAGATCATGGCGACCGACGACGAAGGCGTCGTGGCAGTGATCGGTCGGTCCAGGCTTCGCGTGCCATACGGGGAACTGGTCACCATGGCGGGGCGCGTTTTGCGTCTCGTCCCGAGCCTCCGCCACCCGAGGTCGTGGAACGGGCGCGCCAGTCGCTCCGAGCGTGGCGTTCGGCGCGTGCGGCAGGCGAGGGCAAAGCCACCCTTCGTGTTTCTGCACGATCGGACACTTGAGGCACTCGCCAATCGCGTGCCGTCGAGCTTGGCGGCCCTCGCCAAGGTCAACGGGATCGGCCCGGCAAAACTCGAGTCCTACGGCGATGAGCTGCTCGCCCTGATCGCAACGGCCCGTGATGGTGGCTGACGTCTTGGGGAGGTAAAGGAACGACGAGTGCAGATCGGTCGATCTCGAGCAGATCGCCCACTTCCGCTGCCGGAGGACAAACCTTTCGGGGATGACAGTTCATCAGCCCCGAATCCGGTGGAATGGTGGGACTCAGTCCGGGTCGAACGTCAGTCGGAGGGACGCCCGACCGGCACTACTGGGCGAGGGCCCGGCCGGGATCTCGGGACCGGGAGGCCCAGGTTATTGAGACGCCATTAGGCGGGTAGCCATCTACCCGAGCGAGAAGCCACTCTTTGAGCTTTGCTACACCAGGCGCTGCGACGAGAGCTGTTCCGTACGGTCGAGGTATTCGCGGAATCCCATCGCGTCTCCGACCGACCTGCACTCCAGCGCGACCTCCACACAGCACGCGAACGTCCAGCCCGCGATGCGTCGCGCATCAAGATCCAGACGATCGGCAAAGAAGGCGACATGCTCCCGCGCGTCACGCAGGTCACACCGCGACAGATCGTGCCCAACGTCAAACGCGCGATCACCCAGCACCGGATACGGATCGATCGTCAACCATCCACGCTCCGAGAGCACCACGTTCCCCGGTCCAAGATCGCCGTGTAGCAATACCGTGTCCGTAGAAGATGAGCTCAGGGACGTGAACAGCTCGTCCGCCTGAGCGACGACGCCTCGATCCACCGGCGGCTCAAACCGTTCGAACCAGTCCCACATCGTCTGGCGGGAGCGCTCCACCAACATCGCGAGTGGCTCAAACTCGTCCTCTGCAGGAGGATCGACGGCGTGTAACTCGGCGAGTACCGACGCAACGATCTCGTTCGCGGTCGCGACGTCGAGGTCATCACCGTTCGTGCCGGGCACGCACCGCTCGAGGAGCAAGACCTGAGTCGCCTCGTCGGAGTCGAAAAGTCGCGCCGCCCCTCGACCAGTCCAGTGTTGCAGACCCTTTGCCGCCCAGGGATTGCGATGACCCGGACACTCCACCTTCAACACCGCGTCGCTGCCGTCCGCTCGACGTACGGGAGCAACCCACCCGACGTTTCCGCCCGGCTCGAACGGGGCGCCCACATGCAGCTGCCAGGCACTCGCCGCGTCAGCGACCAGACTCGGTAGTCGCGCCAGCCAGTTGCGTCCGACATCGCCGAACGCCGAGACGACGGTGTGCGCCAACCGATCCGGAATTCGAAGCGCAGTCGTCATGCATCAGCCCCTTGGTCTGCCAACTCGTACTTGAACAGACGGACTTCCCCGTGGGCGATCTTAGGGGCCCCATATTCCCTTCGGAGTCAGAGATGTCAGGTATCCCACTTCGCCGGCCTGGGGTCATTGAGAAAGCCATCTCCAGGTCCTCGCCGACCATTCGAGCCGTCTCATGCCCTGAATCAGGCGATGACTCCACATTCAAACAGCAGGTCGGAAAGCACCTGATCGTCATAGGTGCTGTGCTTGTCCGGCTGGCGGATTCGCTCAAAGAAATCGACCATGTAAAGGATCGGGTTGCGATACCGGTCGAGAGCGCCAAGCAGGACCGGCGAGCACCTGCCCTCCAGTGATCCGAGTTCCTCTATGTGATGGCGGAGCATCTGGCTGGACGGTTCTTCGCCAAGCGTGATCGCCAGCAACAGTCCCAGGTGGCCGAGCACGACTCCGTAGTCGTAGTGGTGGTGACCGGCGAGGAATGTCTGTTCCGCTGAGGTCAAATCCATATCCGCTGACATGGCCAACCCGAAGTCAACGAGCCGGCAGCGGGAGCCGTCAGTCACGATGTTTCCCCAATGGGCGTCAAAATGGACCATGTGGCGGCGTCTGCAGCTCTGCGATTGCGTCGAAGACCTCGTCGAGGAGATCGTTCACGTCTTCGGGGTGTTCGGTCAACCACAGATCGGCTCGAGAACCGACGTGCTCAAGCAGCACAATCCACAGCTCATGCGTTGCCGAATTACGGGCCTCGAGATAACGACCGACCGCTGGGCTTCCCCCCCAGTACTCGACGTACGCCTCTTCGCTCCAGCCAAGCGATTGCGACGGGGTGCTGCGGGGCATCACCCGATGATGGAGGTGCACTGGCAAACCACTCACACCGCTCACGGCTTGCAAGGCAGCCAGCTCCCGCCAGGCCCCGAAGCCGGCCGATCCGACGCCATAGGCGTAGAACGTGGGCAGCTCGAAATGGTTACGGGTGGAATAGGGGCGAGCGACCTCAATATCGGTCAGTGGTAACCGCTTAACGAACACCTTCTCGACACCAATGGTGGTCGTGCTAGACACACCCAACCCCGACGGCAGAGTTCCCGCGGTGACCGAAGCCAACAGCGCCTCGTCAGTCATGTCCCCCAGGTGATGACGAAGCTCTTGGGGCTCTCTTACAGACATTTCGCCCAAAACAGTACGTCGTCAGCCTGGTAACTATCGGCTGTCGAATGGCGAGACGAGTCCACCTGTCCCAGTCCGCCGGGAGTGCGTCCCTGGAGCAGGAACCGACTCGACTGGTGGTGTCCGATCTTCGACGATAGGAAAGTCAGGTGACGAGCAGTCCTCGCGGCGACCCACCGGTAGTCTGTCGCGTCATGACGCCAGGCCACACGATCAACATCGTTCCAACCGCCGCTCATGTGGAGGTCCGGCTGGGCGGCCGGCTACTCGCCACCACCGACCGCGCCATGAAGCTCGACGAAACTGGGCTGCCCACCCGCTATTACCTGCCGCCAGACGATGTGCAGATGGATCTCCTGAGGCCCACGACGTTCCATACCAACTGTCCGTTCAAGGGTGAGGCGTCATATTGGTCTCTCGACATCGACGGAGAGCTCCATGACGGCATCGTATGGAGCTACGAGACGCCGACGGCTCAGGCCGCCGAAGTAAGAGGGATGTTGTCTTTCTACCCCGACCGTACCGAGGTGACAGTCGACGGTCAGTCGCTTCGAGGCTGACGCACCTGTCGAGTTCGACCTTCGGCTAGTCAGCCGGCCGACTCGCAGGCGGTGGTTGGCGCCGAAGCCCCAACCGTCAAGCGCCAACAGGTCCCCAAGAATGTTCCGCCACCGTGCCCCGCAAGCTCGACGGCAGACTGCCCCGAAACGCCGGCAGCGGGACACTTCTTGACGCTCGCTGGTCAAGTGCGATCCAGCCCAACCGCGCCGACGGCAGCTTCTGTTCCGTGGGGTCTGGGGCGGCGCGGCCAATTGCTGCCCGGAAGAGCGGGTGTCTGCGCGTTTTGCCCGACCCGTTGGGTGCAGCTGATCAGCTATCAGTCGCCGAATGACCTCGGTTGAGCCACTGCGGGGGCCGATGGCCTCACTCATTGAGACACGTCGCTCCGGCGCCGTTCTCAGTTGGCTCAGATCTATCTGCTACTCCACCAAATAGCACTGCTCTTGAACGCCATCGTCTGTTCGCCGTCACTGGGGGGTGAAGCTGGTCGAACAGCTCGCCTGCCCGCTGTTGATGCTTACGTCGACTTGCACCGTGTAGCCGACGGTCGGGCTACCAATATCGAAGGTGATCGAGGCTGAACCGCTGCCGTCCGTCGTTCCCGAATCGGTCGTCGTAGTCGTCTTGTAGTGCTTCGTGACCAGCACAGGAGCATTCGGTACGTTCGAGGTCACGTCCACCGTCTCGTCGCCGCTGTCGCCCGGCGTCGGATTCGACATCGTGGCCGTGCAACTAGCAGCCGCGCTCGAAGGCGGTGGCGTGGAGGCTGGGGCGGGCGGACTCGTCGAGGAAGGCAGGGCACCCACGTAGGTCTGGTATGCGGTGACCCAGTCGGAGGCGATGGCCACCTGGGCAACGGCAAGTGAGAGCTGACCCGAGCACACGAGGCTGTTAAGCGCGTCTTCCAGGACATCCTTGGTGTTGGCGGTGGTGGTGGCGCCCGGGATGTCGTTCGGCTCGACCCACAGGTTGGCTGGATCGTTCGGGTCACCGCCCAGCTCCAGGGGAACCAGGTGGTCGTACTCGGCCGTCGCGAAGGACCCGGTGTAGCTGTAGGCGAGTGCGGAGGCCTGCTTCTCAGTGTCGGTGATGTCCTCGGGGGGACGGATGGTCGATGTGTAGCCACTCTGACAGATCGTCGAACCGATGTTGGCCTGGGTCACCGCTGGGCTGATCGCCCCTGGGGTGCAGTTCGGATCGGGCAGCGGGTCCACCCCGATGTAGGTGTACTGGCACGAACCGGGGGCGGGTTGCGGTTGGACCGTGTAGGTCGCCTGCGGCCCGGGACCCACTGCGAGGCCAGTCGGATTTGGTGTCCCGAGTTCCAAAAGTGCACCGGCCCCAACCGCCAGTGGCCCACCGAACAGATATCCCTGTGTCAGCGTCGATGCGACCCCGGTCAGATAGTTCGCCAAGGCCGATGGGAGCGGCCCGGATGGCTGCACAAGCAGCATCGGGCCTTCGGTCCCCGGCTCGCCCATGAACACCCCGCCGGAAAGCGCGTCGGGGAAGTCGGAGCCCGTGGCGGCACCGAACGCAGTGGCGCTGGGGAAGAAGGTGCTGGCCACCGCGGCCGACGTTCCATAGAGGTCTTGCCCGTAGACCGGGGTCGCCGTCGGGTCGGCTCCGTAGGCGGCCAGCGGTCCCCCGATGGCATAGCGAGTGTCCCCTGGATTGGCGGCCAGGTAGGCCGCGGTCTCGGGGGCCTGGGTGGTTCCGTTGGTGAGAAGGATCGCCCCATGTCTCTCGATGGCCGCGGGGACCGCGCTGAGCGCATCTTGGAAGTTGAGGCCGGTTGCCTCGAAGATGGTCGTCGGGTTGCCGAGCGCTGCCGGCGATGTCGACGGCGGTCGCGTATTCGTTGGCTCCGGCGACCCGCTCAGTGACATAGCCCAGGGCTTGGAGTCCGGCGTCGATGTTCGGACTGAGCGCCAGGTCACCGCCCAAGATGTCGACGGTGTCTCCGACCGGGAGCACCCGTTGGATCTCGGTTTGCACGCGGGGGTCGAGGGTCGTGCTCAGCGACGCCCCCGGCGTGATGAGGAGGGGACCACCCAACTTGGCCGCCAGCGGGCCACCGGCCAGGGCATCGGCGAAGAAGTCCGACCGGGCCAGCACGACGGCCTTGGCCGAACCGGCGGCGGGGAACTCGGCCTGCGATGCCGCAATCGAGGTGCCGATCGCGTCGGTGCCGTAGATGCGCTGGACGGACACAGGGGTCGCGGCGGCGGCCAGTGACAGAAACGTGCCAAGGAGGGCCACTAAGCCCGCTGCGGCCAGAATCGTTCTGGGCCACCGCTGAGCGGAAGGCTTCACGAAGATGCCAGGTGCGTGTCTTACCCGTAGGTGACTTTGCATCAGGGGCGGCTTAGGCTCCGTCCCGCGATATCCAGCCGGCCAAGACCGCTCTGACTAGGTGGTCCATCGTGACCTACCGCCGCCGGCCGCCACTGAGCCCGAACATTCGCAGCAGACCCCCAAGCCCGCTGTTGGTCTTGCGGTAGGCAGGTCGGCGCACGTACCGCTTACCCAAACTGGCGGGGCCTTTCTCAGCCGCTTCGAGGTTGCCGAGGTCTCGGGCACCTCGATAGAGCTGCGAGCGGAGGGACTTACGACGAGGCATTGGCAGTTCCTCTCTCGATCCCCTTCGGCGCTTCGAAGACCGATCAGGAACGCGGTGCCTGCCGACTCTAACCCGGGGTTCCTACGCTGTCGCCGGTCCGTCCCCCTCGGCGGAACCAAGGCCTGTCCTCGGGTGGCCCGGTGCGTTCACTAGGAGCTCGCGGATCTCGTGCAGCTGTTCCTTCATCACCGTCAATTCCTCGGAATGTTGCTGCTGCACAAAGAACGAGGCCACCGTGGCGGTCAAGACGCCAACCAGCCCGATGCCGGTCAGCATCAGCGCCACCGCGACGAACTTGCCGGCACCGGTCACTGGCACTTTGTCGCCGTAGCCAACGGTTGTGACCGTGACCATGGCCCACCAGAGGGCATCTCCGAAGTTGTGGATCGCCGCGGGGCCGTTGGCATGCCGCTCGAAAGTCACTTCCAAGGCGGCGGCGCCCAAGGTGATGACCGCCACCGCCAGCAGCACGTACTGCAACCCGTGATGGGCGAGGACTGCTCTGGCTCGCCGCAAGCCTTCGCCTAGCACGATCACGACCCTCCCCAAGCGAATGAATCGGAGCAGGCGGGCCAGTCGCAGCGGCCGGAGGACCGGGACCGCTATCACAGCGAGGTCGAGAAGGTGGTGGCGGACAAAATGCCCACGATCGACGGCGAGCCACAGCTTCGTTCCATACTCAACCGCGAACGCCGCCCACACGAAGTAGTCGAGCGCATCGAAGGTTAAGGCCACCGAGCCGTGCAGGGTTCTCACCAACGGGACGATCAGCACTGGCAGCCAAGCAATGGCGAGCACCGTCATCCACGGATCAATGCGCCTCGAGAATCGGTCGAGGGCCGCTTCCGGGTCTGGCTCCGGACCGACGTCCGCTGAGGCTTCCGCAGGCTGGACAACCATCTGACCCCCTCCAGTCAGATCAGGCTGCCGGGCATTTGATCGCGAAAGTCTCGACCTGATCTCACAACAAAGAGTAGGGAAATCCGCAGCGGCCCGACATATGGCGTCCATAAGGTCACCATCGCTGGCTGACGGAGGTGGTGACCCCCCTTCCGCCTCGGCCTGGTCGACGAGGGAGGGGCTTCGGTCCCTCCTGCGGTCCCGGTCCTCCGGCGCGAATGATCAGTTAACAGCCCCCCATTGCCGTTCCCGGAACCTCAGGACCGGACCGCCCAGTGATCTCTCGCTCTGCGCGCTCACTCGTTCAATGCTGGTGCTCCGTCGTCCAAGTCCATCGCGGCAGCTAGCGACTTCTGCCGTGCGGGCATTGCGTGTGCGTACACATCCTGAATGGTTTGGATGCTGTCGCTCATGCGCTCGGCGACGGCGGCCAGGTCGTATCCCGCAGCGACCGCATTCGACGTTGCGAAGTGCCGCAGCGAGTGAGTGCGTATCTCGACGCCGCACTTGTCCCCAACACGCTTACCTAGTCAGAGAGGTGTATTTCCCCAGGTGACAGGTCCGGACGTAGCCCCGCCAGGTGTGGTGGGTTAGACCATTTCGTGCCTGGAATAGGCCTTTGACGTGCGGCTATCCAGGTCACGATTGTGCCTGACTCGAATCCGGTTCTAGTAAATCTCTAGTCAGGACTAGGGCACCCCACTTCGAGTGGGGTGCCCGATGAACGGGGGCTGTCTCCACACCATCCGCTGAGATCGATCCGATGCAGTCAGACACATTCCTCCGTGGCAGCTTCGGACTGGCGCAGCGGCGTCATCGCCTGCCACGATCCAGCCGCACTGCCACTATTTCCTCTAGCCGTGCGAAGCCCTGCGTAGGCTTCGACGGTGACGCTTGTCCTGGTGAGCGGTCTCTCGGGTACCGGCAAGTCAACCGTGTACCGACGCCTTCGGGAACTTGGCCTCGAAGCCTGGGGGTTCGACGAAGACCAGTTCGGTGAGTGGATCCATCCAGAGTCCGGGCTCCCAGTGCCGTTCCCTACCGACAGACACGACTCCGATGGCTCGGCCGACCTTGATTTCACCGTGCACCACGACAAAATCGAAGGGTTGGCACAACGCTCAGCTGGTCGGACTGTGTTTCTTTGTGGCGGCGCTGGGCACGAGTTCCACTTCTGGCAGCTGCTCGATCTGGTGATCTACTTGACCGTCGATGACGACACCCTGCGCCGCCGATTAGCCGAGCATACGGACAACGGCTCTGGCAAGACCGCTGAGGAGCTTGCCGGCATTCTCGGTGCCAATCAGAGCTTCGAAGCCATGTACCGGGAACATGGCGCGGTGATTGTCGATGCCGCACGCCCGATCGATGAGGTCGTAACGGACGTCCTCCACGCCGCCGAAGCGGCCTCGTCTTCGTGACCTAGCGCACCGGGGGCTGTCAGGCCATCAGTCCGCGGCAAGCCGCTGGTTCTACGCTGATCGCACTAATGACATCGCCTCTGTTCGCTCGGTCGGCGACCATCCACTTGAGCAGGCATTTTGAGTACTTGCGTGTAGTAAATCCGAGACCGGGAATCAATTGAGTGGATCGAATGTCTCGATCTGAAGGAGGTACGAGATGCGCGATCTAATGCGTTGGGATCAAGCCCCTCGTCTGTTGGGCGAGTCAGTGTTTGACCAGGAAGACCGCAGAATTGGAAAAGTCGAGGATCTTGCCGAGGCGTGGGACAAGGAGGTCCCGGAGTGGCTGGTGGTCAGGACTTCGTTGTTTGGTCGTCAGCGGCTCATTCCGATTGACCGAATCGAGGAGAAGGACAAGAAGATCCACGTTCCTTACTCCAAGAAAACGGTGCTGTTGGCTCCGCTCCCTGAAATCCCGATCAGAGTGTTTCGTTGGGAGCGTGAGGCACTCGCACGGCACTACGCGTGAGCGGCCTAGACCCGAGGGTCGCGGGGCGTCGTTCTCGGAATACTCACGATTAGCTTGAAGATCGACGATGGCCTCGACCACTGAAGCTCTCGGCGGACGGTACCGCCTCGGCCGCCTTCTCGGCCAAGGTGGCATGTCCGATGTCTATCAGGCCACCGACGAACTCGGCAGCGCAAGTGTCGCCATCAAAATCGTCCGTTCGGGCGACCCCAATCTCGCCCGTCGCCTGGCCCAGGAAGTCCGGACGCTCGAACGCGTCGAGCACCCCGGACTTGTGCGGCTGCTGGATTCGGGGATCACAGATGGCCGGGTTTATTTGGTCATGGAGCTCGTCGAAGGTTCGAATCTCGCACAATCGCTCCGACTTGGTCCGCTCGCTCTCGAGCGCACGGCGATCCTCGGTTCAGAACTAGCCGACGCATTGGCATACATCCACAGCCAAGGCATCGTGCATCGCGATGTAAAGCCATCCAACGTCCTGCTGACTGTGGAGGGCCAAACCAAGCTCGGGGATTTCGGCATCGCCCGGCTGGTAGACGCCTCGACCCTCACGGTCGCCGGCACCACGCTGGGGACTGTGGCCTATATGGCACCCGAGCAGCTCGAGAACCATCAGGTGGGCCCGGCCGCCGATATCTGGTCCCTCGGGATGATTCTTCTCGAATGCCTGACCGGACGGCGAATCTACGAGGGTTCAGCCAGCGAAGTCGTCGCCCGGCGGTTGGCTGGCCCGGTGCCGCTTCCCGCTGACCTCCCGGTGGTCTGGAAACTGGTCCTTAGTGGGATGCTCGACCACCGGCCCGATCAGCGCCTCGACGGCAGCGAGGTGGCAGCAATCCTTATCACCTCACCATTTCGGGCTCCGTGGGACCCCTCGATGACTCTGATCACCGATGAGCTTTCGCCGACGGTGCCCCATGATCTGACCGCACTCGCTCCCGGTCCGGGACCGACGGTGGTTCTGTCTCCAGAGCAAACCCGGATCGGCAGACCCGTGGTACACATCGACTCGCGTCAGAACCGACGTCGACGAGGGTGGATCGGCGCCCTCGTCCTAGTCAGCATCGCCGCACTCTGTGTGGGGCTCGTCGTCGGGCTCGGATCGAGCCCGGTAACCCCAAGGCCGAGTGCCGGATCCACGACGCTGCCCCGGGCGACATCGACAACCCAAACGACGAGCACTACTACGACGATCTTGACGGGACCGACTGCCCTCGCGACCCTCGTGCAGGATGTCGCCTCGGGGGTGGCTGCAGGCACGGTCGATTCGGGGAGTGGACAGTCCATCACGAGCCAGGCCGAGCAGGCCATCACCGACGAAACGGCCGGGAGACCAGATCAGGCGGCCAACGACCTTCAACAAGCGGCCGCATCGATCGTCAATGGCATCCAGAGCGGCAAGATCGCACCGGCGGAAGGGGCCACGCTGCAGAGCGATCTCTCGGCGCTCGCGATTGCTCTTGGTCTTGGCGCGGCCGCCACGCCGCCTACCACCCAATCCCCACCAGGACCAGGACATGGTCAAGGGAACGGGAACGGGCACGGGAACGGGAATTGAGTTGCCCAGCACCGGTGTCGAGATTGCCACCAAGCTCGCCGCCGAGCCGGCACTGTACCGCCGGTATCAGAAGCAGACCCTGAACCAAAGGCTTGTCCGTCGCATTGCCGAAGGAGTGCCTTATGGCATGGCGCTCGAAGGTCTGACTGCCGCTGACCTCGCGTATCAGAGCTGACTCGGACCTGAGCTCGATCTCGTCATACGCCTGCCCATCCCGGATCCGGGCTCGCGGGTTTCGCGCCGGCCGAACACCAATGGCGCACGTTGTCTAGGCGGGGCGAAACAACGCGATCCGATCGGCCGATGGGATGTCGACTTAGCGGAGCCAGTGGGTGCTCGGGTTTGGTCATCACAACCGAGCGCGGAAGTGAAGGAGGAGATCATGGCGAAGAGGACTTGAAGCGACTGCGCAACCGATGGCCCCTCTGTGGCACAAACCTCATTCTCCTCAGCGCGACGTCAAGGCTGGCGTCATCCGCGCCACTTCACGGTGCTTCATAAGACAATGACCTCACAGGGTGCGGAAACTCCGGCCTCTGCAAGAACATCGCCCCGATTCGGGCGGACCGGGGGATGTTAAGCAGTCAGCCCCCCGCGCCGCTCTGTCGACGTATCATCCCCCGTCCGGAGCCAGCGAGGGATGACAGTTGGCGGAGTCAGGGGGTCGTTGCAACGACCTCCCTCATTAGCGTTCGGTAGGTGTCGGGTGTTGAGCGGCTACTGGCAGCACTGATGGTTGCGTGCATCGCAGCGCTGGCACTGGTCGTCGTGCTGCCAGGTCCGGGCCTGACCACAGCACCGCAACTGGCGATAACGCACGTCGGTGTTGGACAAGATGCCAGCGCTGTAGCACTCGAACTCCAGAGCCCCATAGCAAAGGCGAGCTGGCTGGACCATTATCGGCTGGGGCCTGATGGAATAGCCGACGTTTCGCCAACCGCTGCAGCCAGCGTGACCTTGGGCAGTGACCAGAAGGAGAACGAGTTGGTCAAGCACGGCTTCTCGTCAGGATCGACGAGCGTGTTCAAGATCTTCTCGTCAGATACTGGTGCAGAGTACCGGGGTAGCGTCGGCTTTACCTTCCTACAATTTGGATCTAGGGACGAAGCAGAGTCGTTTCGCGAGTACTGGCAGAAAGATGAGTCGTCAAACAACTTGCCGGGGATTCCAAATGGGTCGTCGAAGGCATTTTCGGTCGACCAACCATGCACTCCAAATGGCGGCGATTGCGCCAACACAGGTTTGGAGTTTCTCGTTTCAAACTTCATCGTGCTTGCAGGAGCATCCTGTAGCTTCACGACCAACTGCGAGGCCCTCGCTGATCAGGTTGCGGCGTCGGTGTATGACTCAATGAAATTGAAGCCGGTGGGGGCTGTTAGTTAGACATCCCCCGCCCGATCGGCACCAACTAGCGACCTTCCCGGTCATCCGATAGCTAGAGCAAGAGCGACCAGTAGGACACTGACCCCGAATATCCCGATCATCAGGCGATCTACTGACCGCTTTCGGCGGTTGAAGTCCGGGTCATTCGCCCGCTTTTCATCCAGCATGATCGGGTCCACCGTCCGGTGGCCCCACCGCAAGAACAAGGGGAACACAGCGGCCAACGCCAATCCGACGAGCAAGTACCACGGATGCTTCACCGTCTATTGCCTATCAGTAGCGCCAGTAGTCAGCCCTACGGGGACTGATGGCCTGTCAGCCGCAGAGAAATCTGGCTCTCCTGACCGATCCGTGGGTGCTTGAGTAACCCATCCGCGTCCGCACCCCGCCTGCTTCCTAGTTTTCCGAGCTGTCTGACGGCTTGGATCAGGAGGCAAACGGGGTGCGGAACACGAGCGTATGGCAGCAGGTGCTGGGGTTGGGGCGCACGGTGATCGAGAAGGTGGATCTCGACGCGACGGAGCGAGTGCTCGTCGTGTCGGTTCGGCCGTCCAAGGGGGCCGCCCGGCGCTGCGGACACTGCGGTCGACGCGCCAGCCTCTATGACCAGGGCGAGGGACGGCGGCGCTGGCGGGCCCTCGACGTCGGCGAGCTGCGCTGCTTCCTCGAAGCCGAAGCCCCCAGGGTGCGGTGCCCGGCGCACGGAGTGACCGTCGCTCAGGTGCCCTGGGCCCGGCACGGAGCCGGGCACACGAGGCCGTTCGACGACACCGTCGCCTGGCTGGCCATCCAGTGCTCGAAGTCGGCGGTGACCGAGCTGCTGCGCGTCGCCTGGCGGACGGTGGGGGCGATCGTGACCCGGGTCCAAGCAGACATCGACGCCACGGTCGACCGCTTGGCCGACTTGCGGCGCATTGGTATTGACGAGATCTCCTACAAGCGCGGGCATCGCTACTTGACCGTGGTGGTCGACCACGACACCGGGCGCCTCGTCTGGGCGGCGGCGGGCCGCGATGATGCCACCTTGGGGACCTTCTTCGATCTGCTCGGGGAGGAGCGCTGCGCCCAGATCACCCACGTCTCGGCCGATTCGGCCCCCTGGATCGCCCGGGTCGTCACCGAACGCTGCCCCGATGCGATCCAGTGTGCCGACCCCTTCCACGTCGTGGCCTGGGCCACCGACGCCCTCGACGTCGTGCGTCGGGAGGCCTGGAACGCTGCCTCGGGTCGCCGTCGCGTCGACCCGGCCACCGGCAAGTTCGGCGTGGCCGACGGGGCGGCGCGCTCGATCAAGCGGGCCCGCTACGCCTTGTGGAAGAACCCCGAGAACCTGACCGAACACCAGGCGGCCAAGCTCGCCTGGATCGCCAAGACCGACCCGCGCCTTTACCGTGCCTACCTGCTCAAGGAGGGGCTTCGCCACGCCTTCGCCGTCAAAGGGGAGGCCGGCAAGGAGGCGCTTGACGCTTGGACGAGTTGGGCCCGCCGCTGCCGCATCGACGCCTTCGTTGAACTGCAGCGCAAGATCGTCAAGCACCGAGCGGCCATCGACGCCACCTTGGACCATGGCCTGTCCAACGGGTTGATCGAGTCCACCAACACCAAGATCCGACTCCTCACCCGCATCGCCTTCGGGTTCCGTTCGCCCGATGCCCTCATCGCCCTCGCCATACTCGCCCTCGGTGGGCAGCGTCCCGCACTTCCGGGCCGAAACTAACCCACGGATCGGTCAGGAGAGCCAGAAATCTTCGACGATGCAGCCCGGCACGAGCGTCACGTCGCCCAGGCCGGCCAGCCGCTCGCCCATCACCCGAAGCGTGTGCCGCACGTCTCCGGCGTCGGGCACATGGTCTCCAGTCCCGGCAGCGATATGGGATTGCCGATCCAGTTCCGTCGTATGTCGATTAGCAGTCCTTTATGGGAAGCCGCCCCGAGGGGAGAATGGTGTGGCAAACGACGTACTCGGTCGACGACGCGGTCGCTCCGTTCAGATGGGAGTTGGTTGCGCCACTGAGATCGGCTCCCATGAAATTGTCGCCCGACAGGTTCGCCCCTTTCAGGTCTGCTCTCGTCAAATCGGCATCGCTCAAGTCTGCGCCCCTCAGATTCGCGCTCGACAGATTCGCTGAACTGAGGTTCGCCCCACTGAGGTCCGCGAATGAAAAATTGGCGTTGACCAGATTCAGGTGAGACAAGTTGGCGCTGATCAGGTTGGCACCGGCACAATCAGCGGACGGACCCGGAGCACATGCACTGGTGGCGCTCGATGCCGTCGCGCTCGATTCGGTTGCGACCACGCCCAGTCCGATGGAGCTACTGGCGACGAGCGCTGTCACACCTACTGCAACCATTCTGAAACGTCTTGTCATTACTTTCCTTTCATCGGACCTCGTCAGGGGATGCGCCTCTGATCGGGACCGTTGGGCCGCCGTTCATCTCTGAGACGATAACGATGACGCACCGTCGATTGACTGATTGTGGACCGTCGGAGCCGCCAGATCTTTCGATATGGGCAACGGTTGATCGGTTTCAAGCGCGGAAATGCAGTGACCAACGAAATGGTGAAGGAGCCGAAGGCTCGGTTGGTCTCGCGACTGATACGCGGCGGATTCAAGGGGTGATCGCAACGGCCTCTCCTGAACTGAGGAGAAGCCCATGGACGAGTCCACCAGGAATCGGGTGTGGGAGTTGCTCGGGCGCCGGACTCGATTGCCCTGCTGTCGCAAGATCCATTGGCATGCACGAGCAGACGATTCGGGTTCTGGAAGCCACTACCGGCGGTGTGCGTCCGCAGGCCCGGCAGCGCTCAAGACGGGTGCTGTCACTTGAGCAGCGTGAGGAGATCTCGAGGGAACTGGCCGAGGGTGTCTCGCTGAGGGAGATCGCCAGGCGACTCGGGCGGGCGCCGTCGACGATCTCGCGCGAGGTCGCCCACAACGGGGGTCGGGCGAGCTACCGGGCCCTGCGGGCCGACCGGGGAGCCTGGCAACGGGCCGAGCGTCCGAAACCGGCGAAGCTGGCGACCTGCCCGAGGTTGGCCCGCGAGGTGGAGCGCCTCTTGGAGAAGCGTTTCTCACCGCGCCAGATTGTCCGCGATTTTTGAATCTCCCCACCCTCGATCACTGGAATTCCCCACCCTGTCCCGGTGAGCTGAACATCCACCCGCGGGGTTGGGCCCCCTTCGATGCTGACGAGCGACCAAGCAAGCCAGCTCGAAGGGGGACCCGTTCCGCATGCTCACACATGGGGAAGACGTGGAAGCACATGCACTCAGGCAGCGGGGCTGGACCATCTCGGCGATCGCCCGGCACCTCGGCCGGGACCGCAAGACGGTCCGGGCCTATATCAATGGGGAGCGGACCCCCGGCGTCCGAGTCCGCACTGCACCTGTAAACGCTCATCGAAAACGGCAGCACCCGTGATCGGATTGTGATCATCGAAAACGGCAGCACCTGACTATCCCCGTTCGCTCGCAAACCCCCTTCGAGGCTTCCTCGCAGGGACCGGCGAGTGGACGGGAGAAGGGTGCACACCGACATGGAGCAGTGGAGCGAGATCCGGCGCAAGGTGCTCGTCGAGGGTGTCTCGAAGCGGGCCGTCTGCCGTGAATACGGGCTCGGCTGGTGGACGCTGGCCAAGATCCTCGAGCACTCCGAGCCCCCGGGATATCGGACGCGCCAGCTGCGAGCGCAGCCCAGACTGGGTCCGTTCATAGGCGTCATCGACGAGATCCTGGCCACGGATCGTGCCGCCCCGCCCAAGCAGCGCCACACGGCCCGACGGATCTTCGAGCGCCTGCGCGACGAGCACGGCTATGGCGGCTCAGAGATCACTGTCCGTCGCTACGTAGCGCGGCACCGTCGACATTCCTCCGAGGTCTTCGTCCCCTTGAGCCATCCGCCCGGCGAGGCCCAGTTCGACTTCGGTGAGGCCACCGTCGAGATCGACGGAGTTCGGATGAAGGCCGCCTTCGGGGTCATGACGCTGCCCTACTCTGACGCCTTCTTCGTCTCCGCCTACCCCCGCGAGTGCACCGAGACCTTCCAGGCAGCCCACGTGGCCGCCTTCTCCTTCTTCGGCGGCGTGCCGACCAAGACCGCCTATGACAACACCACCATTGCGGTGAGCAAGGTGGTGGGACCGAGCGAGCGCGAGCTGACCCGCGACGCGTTCAGCCCGGACGGCAAGACGCTGGCCACCGGCGGCCCCGGCGGCATCGCGCTGTGGGACGTGGCCACCGGCGACCAGCTGGCCAGCCTCTCCGTCGGGCAGATCAACTCGGTGGCGTTCAGTCCGGACGGCAAGACGCTGGCCACCGCTGGCTCGTCCGGTGCCCGGCTGTGGAACATGGCCACCGACCAGCAGATCGGCGTCACGCTCACCGACAGCCTCGACAGCATCATGGACTCGGTCGCGTTCAGGCCGGACGGCAAGACGCTGGCCACCGGCGGCCCCGGCGGCACCGCGCTGTGGGACGTCAGCTATCTCACCGATCCGCTGGCACGGCTATGCGCGCAGGCAGGAGGTTCCCTCACCCCGGCCGACTGGTCCAGATACGTGCAGGCGGGCGCGCCGTATCAGAATGCCTGCCACTGAGAGGTCAGCCCGCACCCTGGCGCGGCACGACCAGGTCTGTTCGGGGTTCCATGATGATCGCGCTGCACGGGCACTCGGCCGCGCACATTCCGCAGCCTTTGCAGTAGTCGTTCGGTATAAATTCCTGGTAGGTCGCGGCGGCGGGCCGCGGACGCGGCGGGCCTGCCGCTTCAGC
>CAWHYR010000010.1:0-490578 GCA_963833735.1 uncultured Actinomycetes bacterium
CGGGCGGGTGGCAACGTTATATGACACATTCGTTCGTATTGCTAGTATTTACTAAGCACAGTGTGGTTACCCCTCATGAATTCCAGATAATTTTGATTTGGATTTAAAAGAGCCTACAGAAGATCATCAAGCAATTATGATTCCCACTTTTCCGATCAAATTAAATTAAAACAATTATCCGGGCCGCGAAATTACCAAAGAAAAAACCAACTGGACGTGGTGGGCAGGTCCCCGCCGGCAGTAAAGATAAAAATGCTACCCGCAAAAAGAGAACGCCCAAGCCTTCGGCTAAAGCGGAGTTGTTTGTTGAAACAATATTATTTGCAAATGAAGCCCAGTCGGCTATAGCAGATGTATTTACTCCATTTTTTCTTGATAAGTTTAATAAAAAAAATGTTCGTTCTCTCACCGCGGAAGAATATAATCAATTAGAAAGTTTTAAAACACAGACTTTATTTAATATTCCTGTAGGATATGAATTAAGTGAAGCCTCCTTGACAGATTTAATGGAAAAAGAAGAGTTTGAGGGGTATCAAGAGGTAGAGGGTAGTTTAATACTTACTATAGATGAATTACGCAAAATTCGAGGTGAGGAACTTACTATTGCTCAGATAAATAATGTTAAAAGTTATTTATATGCCTTAATGTCTTTAAGTGAAGAGGTCGATGATGATATTAGCACAGTTGACGGAACAAGTACGTTTGCATAACCAGTATGAATTTTTGGCTTATGATTCATGGATAGCTTGGTCCATTTTTAACGTTGCTTTTTAGGACAAATTGTTTCTTTCATAGATAATCGTCAAAAAATGAAAGAAGCGGAAATTAGAAGTCAAAAAATAGCCTCGGAAGTTGCAGCTATAAAAGTTGATGTAAATGGTAGAATAACACAGCTTGGAGAGGAATACCACGGCGGCTAAAGCGGAAGGTTTTGTGGAAGCTACTGAAAAAGAAAGAAATATCGCTTTAAAATTATTAGAAAAACAGACAATGGATGTAACTTTATTGCTTAAGACAATACAAGATCAAGTCGTTCATTTACAAGATCAAAACAATATTAGTATAAAAGATAGATTAGATTTACATAAATTAATATCAGACTTATTAAGGAGTACTACCGTAGATAAAATATGAAATGTTATTTTGAGTGGTTGCATGGTTATGATCATAGTATTAAATATGAATGCCTTGGTTGTTTAGATTTAATCTGTGATTTACCTAATAAGGTTTTCAAGGGCAAAGAGTAGAAGATTTAGTTAAATGGGCTAAGGAAATATTAACCAGATATGAACCTGAAAGTTTAAGACGGGTAATGTAATATGAATGAATATTTACCAGATTATTGTCCACAAGACAAAGTATTTAAAACTATAGCCTATTGTCAGATAGTTGGGATTTTTCTGGAATCAATCCGGTGGGTAAATTTTTTATCACAGGCCGCAAATATATCTTTTACTCTTTGCCCTTGAAAACCTTATTAGGTAAATCACAGATTAAATCTAAAACAACCAACTTTCATTCATATTTAATACTATGATAACCATGGTCGTGTTATGGTCTACCTCGTTAGACCTACGTATTGCTCCCCGCAGTCGAGCGGTCCTCGAGGAGCACTTCAAGGACATGCACGACGAGGTTGAGATGATCGCCTCAGGGGAACATCGCATCTACAAGCTCTAAGTCCCCATGGCCGTGGCGGCCACCCACGAGGGATGAAATGCTGGCGGTGGCTGTCGGGTGTGGTCGCCGAATTCGGCTTGCAACCACGTGTGCGCCCGAAGTCTGGCGCGGGGACCCCGGGGACCAACGACTGTCGCTACGAGCACGAACCCCAGCATCCGCTTCACCCCGGTCCCTCCCCGGCAGCCTCCGAGACCATCAGGAGGTGCGCATGAAACAGATCCGGGACAGGGTCGCCGGCCTCGACGTCCACCGCGACACCGTCGTGGCCTGTCGCAGTGATTGCGAGGCCCGACCGCTCGGTCGAGGTGAGCAAAGCAACGTTCGCGACCACCGCCAAGGGGCTCGGCGAGCTGGCGGCGTGGCTCGGCGACGCGGGCGTCGACCGTGGCGATGGAGGCGACCGGCGTCTACTGGAAGCCGGTCTACTACGCCCTCGAAGGGCTCTTCGACGAGCTGTGGCTGTGCAACGCCCAGCACGTGAAGAACGTGCCGGGGCGAAAGACCGACCTCTCCGACGCCGAGTGGCTGGCCGACGTGGCAGCCCACGGCATGGTGCGCCCGAGCTTCGTGCCCCCCACCGGAGATCCGAGAGCTGCGCGAGCTCACCCGCTACCGCAAGACCCAGGTCGACGCCCGGGGCAAGGAGATCCAGCGGCTCGAAAAGGTCCTCCAAGACGCCGGCATCAAGCTGACCTCGGTCGCCTCGGCGGTGTGGTCGAAGTCGTCGCGGCAGATGATCGAGGCGATGATCGACGGCGAGCGGGACCCCAAGGTCCTCGCCCAGATGGCCAAGTCGCGCTGCGGGCCAAGATCCCCGCGCTCGAAGAGGCGTTCTCGGGCACTTCGGCGCCCACCACGCGCTGGTGTGCCGCCATCATCGACCACATCGACTTCCTGGACGCCTCCATCGCCACGCTCACCGCCGAGATCACCGAGCGCGTCGCTCCTTTTGAGTCGGCGGTCACCATCTTGTGCTCGATCACCGGGGTCTCGAGGACCACGGCCGAGGTGATGATCGCCGAGATGGGCGTCGACATGACCCGGTTCCCGACGCCGGGACACCTCTGCGCCTGGGCGGGCGTCGCCCCGGCCAGCCACGAGTCGGCCGGCAAGCGACGACCTGCCGGCACCCGGCACGGCTCGACCTGGCTGCAGCGCGCGCTCATCGAGGCGGCCGGGCGGCGGCAAGGACCAAGGGCAGCTACTTCTCGGCCCAGTACTCGCGGATCGCCCGGCGGCGCGGGCCCAACAAGGCCGCCGTCGCCGTCGCCCACTCCATCTTGGCGACGGCCTGGCACCTGCTCACCAACGGTGCCCTCTACGACGACCCCGGTGCGCCGTACTTCGAGCGCCGACACGATCCGGCCGTCGAGGCGAAGCGGCTCCAGCACCGGATCGAGGCGCTCGGCTACACGGTCACCGTGACCGAGAAGGCGGCATAGCTCCCTCTTCCACCTCAACCCAGCTCTGTGTGGACCAACACCTGGTCCCGCACGCCCATGCCCCATAAAGGGGTGGGGCATTACATTCCAGCATCTGGGGCGCCGGCAGGTTTTGTCGGAGTGAGAGCCAAGGAGGCCAGCAGGCGTTCAGAGCTTCTTGGCAGGACTGTCGCGGCTTGACAGCCGAAGATCGAGTGAACTGCCGTTTTCGCCCGGATCATCCCCGAAGTGATGCGGTCGGTGGCAGTCGCCGGCAGAACGCCCCTCCCGAAGGCTCCCCGGTTCCGAAAGGGCTACCGCGACGGAGCGGCTTTGGATCGGTTGACAAGCCGTAAGAAGAAGCTGTCCCACAGCTGCGAAAGCGTTCCTTGCCTCGGGCCGACCAGTTCACCCGCGAGCACGATGGTTAGTTGTGGGGAGTCAGTTGTGGGGCACCTGGCTCCACGGGACCCCGCGGTCGGCCGCGATGTCGCGGGGCAGTCCGAGGACCCGCTCGGCGATGATGTTTCGTTGAATCTCGTCGGTGCCGCCGGCCAGTGACGCCGAGGGACTGGAGACGAACCGACGCTGGAGGGGATGCGGATCCGGAACCTCTTCTTCGGGGCCGAAGATCCCATAGGTGGGCTGGCGCATCTCGTAGGAGCCGTAGAGCGTTCCCTCCATCCCGAGGAGGCCGACCGTCAGCCCGCCGATCCGCTTCCCGAGTGACGCACCGGCGAGCTTGCCCACCGAGCCCTCCGGTCCGGGGACACCGGCCGCCCGCAGCACCCCTGCGCGCATCGACGTCAGACGGTTGACCTCGGCGTCCACCCAGAGGTCCAGAAGCTCGCCGCGAGTGGCGAGGGCGGCATTCGAGGAGCGGTCGGAGCGGTCGTGCCAGACGGTGACGGCGTCGGCCGTCGATGAGCCACGGGTCGAGTGACCGGCCCCCGCCGCGATGCCGGAGCGCTCGTTCATGAGCGTCGTATTCGACACAGCCCAGCCCTGGCCGATTTCAGCGACCCGGTCGGAGTCGGGGATCGGAACCTCGGTGAGGAACACCTCGTTGAAGCCGCCCTGTCCGGTCATCTGACGTAGCGGTCGTACCTCGACACCCGGAGCGTGCATGTCGCAGATGAAGTAGGTCAGCCCGGCATGCTTCTCGACGTCGGGGTCCGTCCGGGCGAGCAGGAGGCCGCGGTGGGCCAGATGTCCCCGAGTGGTCCACACCTTCTGGCCGGTGACCACCCAGCCGTCGCCGTCGCGAACCGCCCGCGTCGACAGCCCCGCGAGGTCCGAGCCCGACCCCGGTTCGCTGAAGAGCTGGCACCAGATCTCCTCACACGTAAAGAGCGGGCGCAGATATCGGCACCTCTGGTCCTCGTTGCAATTGATGACGATCGTCGCCGCTCCCTGGCCATAGCCGGTGGTGTTCATCATCTGGCCGTTCGGGGCCCCGGCCTCGTCGAGCATGTGACGAACGAGGCCCTGGAGCCGCACCGGGTAACCGAGGCCACCGTGTCCAACCGGGAAGTGCACCCAAGCCAGGCCAGCGTCGAACTGGGCTCCGAGGAACTCGACCCTGGGTGTGGTCAGCGGAGGATGTTCGGCAAGAAGCTGCCTCACCCGCTCCAGGACCTCGGATTCCTGTGATTTCTCGCGTTCGTCGTCGCTCATGCAAGGCCCTCCGGTACCGGTCGACTCCCCAACTTGTCTCCAGCAACAATCGCCGATTTGATCGTCGACCACCAGCGGAGCGCGGAACGGCCGCCCACAAGGGAGCCGGGCCAGTTCTGGCGCTGGGCCGACCTTGCGAGCGGGGCCGGTGATCCGGGCTGGCCGCCGAAATCGCCGGTAGGGGCTGCCTTCGATCCTCGGTCTCGAACGCCGCAACCTGCCCGCGGAGATCCGCCGGCCACCGGAAGCTCTAGCCTCCCCTATCGTGGCTCCTTTCCACGACGCAATGCCAGCGGACTGGGTGAATCCAGGGAACACGGCCACCGTCGAGGTAGACGGGCACCCGATTGCCATAGGGAACGTGGACGGAACCTTCTGCGCCTTCTCCCATGAGTGCCCGCATCAGGGCACCCCCCTGGGCGGTTTGAGCCTTATGAGAGGGCGCCTCATCCGCTGTCCAGAGCACGGCAGCACCTTCGACGTCGTTACCGGAGCCTGCGTGCTCCCCTCCCAGGACGGCTGGAGCGGGGTACTCCGCACCTACGCGACCCGGGTGATCGACAACGTCGTGCAGGTGTCGCTGGACTGACGGCTCGCAACAGCCGGAGGACTGGACTGAAACCCGTCGCCGTCCTTCCATCTCGCAATCCGATTATGCGCGGCTGATCGTGTGCAATTGCCGCTCAAGACAACGTGGCTAGCGCCAACTACCCGACTGTTGCGGCGATCGGCCAAGTGACTGATGGACGGCCCACATCGGTATGTTCAAGCACAGGGTGCTCGCAGCCGCGGCTGCTCACGGCAGCAGTTCGTGAGGTGGATTCGGGAGGATAACGGTTCAGCCGAGACGACGTTCCGACGCCTTACGGGTTCAGTACTCGCCCTTGATGACGAAGTACGTGCCTCGGATGGTCCCCGCCAGCTTCGACTTCTGGCGTGCGAACTTGAACGAGCCCAGCTCGGCGGGGACGTCCATCCCTTCGGAGAGCTTGAATCCGACGGCCCGCTTCGGATTCGGTCCGTCGAGCGTGTACAGGACGTTGATCGAGAGTCCGCTCTCGTAGAACACGTAGGTCCAGCGGATGTTCTCGACCTGGAACGTCGTTGCCTCGAGCGGGGGCGACCCAATGACGATGCTCCGTTCCTCCTTGAGGATGCGGTTCACCAGGTCGATCTCCTTCTTTGCCTTGGCAGCAGGCTCAACAGTGAAGACGTGGTTGTACTTGTTCATGAAGTAGCGAGCTTCGTTTGCCCGGAGGCCGGCCAGCGCAGCCACTACAGGCGACGACTCTAGGCCGGCGGTGGATACATTGACGAAATCTACGGAGTAGCTCACAGGGTTCAACCTTCGGGAAGAGCGGCAAAATCACGCTTCGCCTGCCGGTACCAACCCATACCTTTGATCGGGTTCTTCCACCGGCCCTTCATGTCCTTCAAAGCAGCTTCGTGCTCCGTGTCGCCGTTGGCGACCATCCCCCTGAGATGTCGATCTTGCGCCTTGATCACCTCGTCCGCAGTCGTGCCTTGGTGCGGAGAGTCACACGGGCCACCAAGTTGCTCACACGTCATGGTCTTCATGCTCCTGGCTTCCTTTCCGTTTTCTGACTGTTGCTGCGGAGTCCCAACGTGTTTCGAGAAAGTCAATCTCTCGACTTCGCCCGGACACGGACTATCTCCATGGTTTCCAGGACATCTGGGTCAGCGATCAGCTCGACCTCGTCGAGATGGAAGAATCTGTCAGTTCCACCGTGGTCATACCCAATTGACGCACGGCACCTCCAGATTGTGACTTCCACGCTCAGGACTGGAAACCCCTGGTCGCATCACCAACGACGCTCGCACGACTCGCGCCGAAGCGGTCTCCCCGAGGTGCCGAACCGGGGGAGCCCGCAGCCTTCTATCCGCCGGCGACGAAGGCGACGACCATACGGGCGGCATGGCGGTCGAAGTTCTGGCGTTGTGGGGGGCCCATCCCCTGCGAGGACCGGCTGCCGAAGTGGACCTACGGCGCCGGCGATTCGCTCCGTTGTAGCCATCGCTTGGGTGGGGGATAGACGAACCGGGCGATCGTCGCCGACACCCAGCAGAGGGTCCAGCCAGCGAATACCAGGAGAAAGTTGTGGAACGTTCCGTTCTTCGCCTTCGCGGCGGCTGCTGCAAGGAGGATGCCCCACACCAGGAAACAGGCGATGCTGTAGACCCAATAGTTCCGCCGCTTCAACATATTTAATTTGACTCCTTGTCGGTCAACGTGCCGAGCGTATTCCTAGGAGGAGTTCACTCGTCGACGCGACCATCGTCCGATGAGAAGGCTGCGCCCCTCGTGCGGGTCGGCCACTCCCCACCGAGCCTGCGGTACGGGGCTCCAATGGAGTTCGCATTTGGTCGCCACGGTGGCCACGCACGCGGAGGCCTACTTCCATGAGCCTTGCTGCTGTTCTTCTGACGCCGATCGGTGTAAGACAGAACCATGAACCACGATCGCGAAAGGTCCGATTTTGCCGCGGCAACCAGGGGCGAAGACACCCCGCGGGGCATGAGTGACGAGGTTGGAGCGACCATCCAATTGTGGCGAGCCCCGAATCGAATTTGGCCCGCGTTTCCGACCCTAGTTGTGGTCCGGGCCGCATCCCGGCTCGGCCGCGGCCGGCGCCAGCGCCCGAGCGCTGGAATCGGTGAGCGTGGTGTTGTCAACGTCTTGCTCGACAACTCGAAGATGGGCGTCATCTCGCCCGAGCAGACCAAGGTGTACCAGGTCTCACCGGGAGAACATTCCTTGAGTCTGCACTTCCTCGCGGGCTTGCGGCGATCGAGGAAGCTCCGTCTTCTTCTGGCCGAAGGCGAGGAGAAGCAGTTTGTCTGTTTGCTGAACGCGTTCGGGTGGCCCTCCATCCGGCCCGCCACTCCCAAAGATGTCGGTGCAATGGAACGGGTGCACTCTGCACCTGTTGACGGCTCGGAGCCCGGCTGAGGCGATTCCGAGGTGGCGCATGATGCATGCGGGTATCGCTCGGCGCGGGAGCCCTGGCCGACTGTCCCGATGGTGCCGGCTCTTGACCTCGCGCACCTGGAGCAAACATCCGGGCCACCTGGTGGCATCCCTGACCGGCGTTTTGGGCCACCCTCCACCCCGCTCGGACTCTGCACTTTCAGCGCGGTCAAGAAGCGCCGTACGCTCCTGGGATGACCGACGTTCAAGACAGTTACCGGGTGGTGTCGAGTGGCTTCGGCGCCGCGGTGAAGGCGGTGACCCCTGACCAGTGGGGGGCTCAATCTCCCTGCGAACAGTGGACAGCACGTGATCTGCTGGCGCACGTGGTCGAGAATCATCGCGGCGTGATCGCTAACGTCAGGGGTGGGGAGTCGGAACCCCTGGCGGCTGACGAGGACCCGAAGCAGGCCTGGGACAATGTCTCTCGTGCGATCGGCGAGATCACCGTAGATCCGGCGGCGCTGGCTAAGGAGATAGACGGGCCGACGGGCAAGATGCCTGCAGGTCAGATCATCGGTCAATTCGTGACCATGGACGTACTCGTCCACACGTGGGACCTGGCACGAACGATCGGTGCGGACGAGCGCCTTGACGAGGACTCCGTCCGCCTGGCTTATGAGGCTCTCAAGCCGATGGACTCCATGATTCGCCTGCCCAACGTCTTTGGGCCCAAATTGGAACCACCCGTGGGTGTGGACCTGCAGACCGAGTTCCTTTACTTTTTGGGTCGGCGGGCGTAGGCGGGCAAAAGGGCCCGCCGCGCCAGATTGCCGAGTGCAGGCCCATACGTCGACCGTCCGAGCCTGAGAGAAATTGCCGGTTCGGGTCTAACCGGATTCGGGACAGCGGTGGTCGTCGTGCGCGCTGCCGTGCCAGTCGGCAAACCCAGGTCCGTCCGGCCAGTGGATTCAGGGCCGCGTCACGCCGTACCCACGAATTCCCTGGCGATCGCGAGCGATCCGGGCGATCTGTTCGTCATTACAGAACTTCACTCCCAGGTCCGAACCGATTCGTTCTACCATCGACCCCGTGATCGAAGGACTTCCCGAATGTGAGCTTCACGGGCCCCTCGCGATCGTCCGGTTCAACCGGCCCGAGCGCCTAAATGCAATCGACGGCGACGTCATCGAGTCGCTCATCGAGCATCTCGAGCAAGTGGCGGAAGATCGACGGGTCAGGGCGGTGATCCTCACGGGAACCGGCCGCGGCTTCTGCGCTGGCGGAGATCTGCACGGCCTGCAGGCAGGATCGAACAGGCCACCGCCACCTCCAAGGGCGGACGAAGAGCAGGTCGAGCGCATGCTTCAGCTAACTCGAGCCAGCACGCTTCTCCACGAAATGCCCAAGGTGACAATCGCGGCCGTGAACGGTCCGTGCGCCGGCGCCGGGCTGAGCCTGGCGTGTGCAGCCGATCTCCGGATCGCCGCGGAGTCTGCCGTCTTCGCCACCGCATTCTTGAGGGCGGGCCAGACCGGTGACTACGGAGGCACCTGGCTCCTCCCTCGTCTCGTCGGCCCCGGTAAGGCCCGGGAGCTTTTCTTTCTCGGAGATCGCATCGATGCCGAGGAGGCAGTGCGAATCGGACTCGTCAATCGCGTCGTACCGGACGAGGACCTCTTACCCGTCGCCCAGGCGGTTGCCGAACAAGTTGCGGCTGCCGCACCGCTGACATTGGCCGGCTTGAAGGCGAACCTCAATGACGCCGACTACCTCCGATTGGATGACCTGATGCGCGCGGAGGCCGTGCGCTTCACGCGGAATCGGTCCACTCGTGACAGCCTTGAGGCCGTCAATGCCTTTCTCGACAAACGAGCTCCCACGTTTGAAGGACGCTGAGTCGGCCTCGAGGATGTCCAGGCGACGACGAGTGGTGCGCGGTGGCGGTCCGAGACGTTGGGGATTGGACCAGGATGGGTTCTGACACGCTCACGCCGGTGACCGAGACCCCGTCGGCGCAGGCCAGGAGGTCGGACATGACGGAGGTAGAACCGCGCGAGATCATCGTGGAACAGAGCGTCGCCATCCCGATGCGCGACGGGGTGCGGCTCTACGCCGACATTTGGCGGCCCGACACCGACGAGCAGTTGCCGGTACTGGTGACCCGCACGCCCTACAACCGGGCGTTCTCAGCCGAGATGGGAGCCGGCGAGAAGTCTGGCCCGCGCCGGCTACGTCGTCGTGAGCCAAGACTGTCGGGGCCGCTTCGAGTCGGAGGGCGAGCACTGGCTGCCAGTGGACCTCGACATTGACGACGGCTACGACACCGTCGAATGGGCTGCCGCCCAGTCCTGGTCCAACGGCCAGGTCGGCATGTTCGGTGCCTCCTACGGCGGTTACATCCAATGGCAGGCCGCCATCGCCCGCCCGCCGTCGCTTGTGGCCATGCTGCCCGAGTGCTGCGCATCGGACTATTGGGACCCGGTCTGGGGCCCCGGAGGCGCCTTCCGCGTCGCCAACCGCACCGGCTGGACCCTGATAGTGGCCATGGAAGAGGCGCGCCGCCTGGGCATCGAAGATCCCCTGGTGGACGAGGTCGGGCGGGCCGTGGAGGCGGCGGGCCCGGACCTCGTCGCCCGAGCCGAGGCGATCGGTTCGGTCGTGGGGCGACTGATGGAGCACCGTCCGCTGCGCGACGTCCCCTTCTTCGCCCAGGCCGCACCCTGGTACGCCGAGTACTTCGAGCACTATCGGCGAGACCACCCACGTTGGCTCTGGTCGAACCCGCGGAGCCATTTCGCCCGCATCGCCCAGCCGGTCATCCACGTCGGCGGTTGGTATGACGTGCAGGCCTGGGGCACCATCGACGCCTTTCTCGGCATGCGCGAGGGGGCGGCCACCGAGCACGCCCGCCGCAACCAGTGGCTGATCATGGGCCCCTGGACCCACTGGGGCATCGCCAGCGGCGTTGTCGGTGATCTCGATTTCGGGCCCGACGCCACGCTCGACATCGACACATTGCGCAAAGAGTGGTTCGGCCACTGGCTCCAGGGCCGCGGCTCGGCGGTGCTCGACCGCCCGCCGGTACGGATCTTCGTGATGGGCGAGAACGTCTGGCGAGACGAGCACGAGTGGCCCCTCGCCCGCACGCAGTGGACGTCCTGGTTCCTGCACGCCGACGGTGCCCTCTCCACCGCTGAACCGGTCGACAGCGCGCCCGACCTCTACACCTTCGACCCGCGTGATCCGGTGCCGACCCGCGGCGGCCGGATGCTCCTCGCTGCCGGTGGCTTTCGGGGCGGTCCCATCGAACAGGGGGATGTGGCGGCGCGGCCCGACGTCCTCACCTACACCAGCGATCCGCTGCCAGCGGCCATGGAGGTGACCGGTCCGGTGCGCGCCGAGATCTGGGCGTCCACTTCGGCGCCGGACACCGACTTCACCGCGAAACTGGTCGACGTCCACCCCGACGGCCGTTCGTACAACATCTGCGACGGCATCGTCCGCGCTCGTACGATCGCCGCCATCCCGTTGCAATCGGGGGCGGTGTACCGCCTTCCAATCGACCTCGCCGCCACCTCGATCCTCGTGCCCGCCGGTCACCGGTTGCAGATCCAGGTGTCATCGAGCAGTTGGCCCATGTGGGAACCAAACCCCAACACCGGCAACCCCGTCGGCACCGACACCCACGACGACTTACGCAGCGCCGAGCAGCGGGTGCTTCACGACCCCGCCCATCCGAGCCGAATCATCCTTCCGGTCGTTCCTCGCTGAGCCGCGCTGGCGGCTGGTCTGACGCATTGCATGGCACCAGTTGCCACCGACGACGAGCGATGAGCCGCGTGACTCGAACGCGTAGCAGACGCGGCGGCTGACGACGGAACAGCCCGTGCCAGTTGGCGCACGCGACAGCCCCAGGCGATCTGCTCATTGCTCAACATCCCCCGGTCCGTCCGAATCGGCGATGTTCTTGCAGAGGCCGGGGTTTCGGGCACGCTGTGAGGTAACTGTCTGGTAGCACCGTGAAGCGGCGCCTGGCGGCGGCCCCCGAGAGAGTCGGGTTGCTTTCCCCACCCACCCACCCTCAAGTGGAGGTGGTCCACCATCAGGCGCGAGCTTGCTCCTCAGGGCCTGGCGCCACCTCCGCCTGCTCCTCCCCCTTTGGGTACAGCACGAGATAGGCAACCGCCGCCAGCGTGCCGCCCACGAGGGGTGCCACGATGAACACCCACAGCTGGCTCAGGGCAGCGCCGCCCACGAACAGCGCCGGACCGAGGCTCCGGGCGGGATTGACCGAAGTGCCGTCGAGGGGGATGCCGACAATGTGCACGAGCGTCAAGGCGAGGCCGATGACGAGACCGGCAACCAACGCGTTGGCCGCCCGACGGGTCACGGCCAAGATCACCAGCACGAATATGAACGTCAAGATGATCTCAACGATGAAGGCCCCAGCCGCGTTGATCCCGACCATGGAATGAGCGCCGTAGCCATCGGTTCCGAGTCCCACGGTGGCCTTCACGTAACGCGGGGTGGTATGGAAGATCCCGAACAGCGCCGCAGCACCACTGATTGCCCCCGCGAATTGGGCAATCCAGTAGCCAATAGCGTCAGCGACCGAGATCCGGCTGGAGACGAGGAACCCCATGGTGACCGCCGGATTGACATGGCAGCCCGAGATTGGCCCGATCGCGTAGACCAGGACCAACAGCACGAGTCCGAATGCCAGCGCCGTGGCAATGACGCCGGCCGATGTGCTGGTGCCGGTGACCTTGAATCCGAAGCTCAGCGTGGCGGTGCCTACCGCGAAAAAGACCAGCAGCGCGGTGCCGAGCAGCTCAGCGAACAACGACCGTGCTTTCATCCGTCTCCCTTCCGTCACGAGACCCGGCGCAACCGCTGGATGCTGACATCATCAGCCCTTGGCTTCGCCACGATTTTGACAGCTTCATAGCTGGATTGCCTCACGGTCAGGCAGGAATACTTGTGCCATGAATACGACCGCGCCGCCACGTCTGATATTGGCGTCCGGTTCCGTTGCGCGATTGCGGGTCCTGCGCGATGCCGGGTTTGATCCGGAGGTCGTGGTCAGTGGAGTGAATGAGGATATCGAGGACGTCAACACCGCCGATGCGGTCGTCGCTCTGGCGGAGAGAAAGGCGACAGCCGTCGCCCGTCACATTCAGAGCGGGTTGGTTCTGGGCTGTGACTCGATGCTCGATCTGGACGGCACCGCACTGGGCAAACCGGTGTCGGTCGCCGAGGTCATCGACATGTGGCATCGCTTGGCGGGCCGCCAGGGCCAGCTGCTCACGGGTCACTGCTTGATCGACACCAGAACGGGGCAACGAGTTTCCAGAGCCGCCGGCACGTTGGTCCGATTCGGTAGCCCGAGCGATGCCGAGATGGCCGCCTACGCGGCGAGTGGCGAGCCGATGACGATGGCTGGCGCATTCAGTATCGAGGGTCTCGGTGCGCCATTCATTGACGGCATCAATGGTGATCCGTCTAACGTCCTTGGCTTGTCACTCTCGCTCCTACGACGGATGCTCGCTGAGATGGACGTCATGATCACCGACCTGTGGCGAAAGGCTCCTGATCTTCAGATGTGATCTCGAATCGTACGTGTCGCCGGACCTGGTGACCTGGGACACCAACAGCCTGCCTTCCAGACGTACGTCGTTCGGCAGGAGCCCTGCGTTCCGACGCCATCTCTTGCACGTTGTGAGGCCCCTGAAAGGCTAGTGAGATGATCGGACTCATCCAGTCCCGCGGGGGACGGTGATCAGCAAGCCGGAGCGGATGCGGGAAGGATGGCCCATGCAAGCCGATGGGCTATCTGGGTCGTCAATCCTTCTCTAAGAGGGCGATGTAGGGTTCGCTGGATCGCGTTCCCAGAACCCTGGCCTGGTGCCAACCGGTTCCTCGGAGGAGCATGCGCATCTCACTGCGCGAAACAAAGAGCCAGTCGAACCAGGGGCTGACGGCGTTGCCGTAATGGAATCGGAAGCGCGCCTGACCTGGCAGGAGGCCTCGTTGCTGATTGCGACGGTAATAGCCCCGATCGAGCGCCGGAACGCCTCCGCAGTAGGGGTTCGTGCTCTCTGCCAAGATCCGGGTACCCGGAGTTGTCCGGTTGGCCCAGTCCGCCAAAATTCTTCTTGTCCGCTCCGGGGTACCGAACATACCGAAGTTGTTTCCGAACAACAGGATCGTGTCAAACGAGCCGATGCTCGGGGACCGAGCGTTGATGGACTGGCACCATGTCTGTTTCACGCCCAGTGTCGCCGCCGCCCGGATGGCCAGCGGTGAGGCATCGAGGCCTACGACGTCAAACCCGCGCTCTTGCAGATGTAGAGACACTCTTCCGGCCGCGCAACCCACGTCGATGACGCGACCGCGAACGAATCGCATCGACTGGCGCTCTGACGATGGCCACTCCTTGAATGGGGCGAGATAGCCCTCGGCCCCGGCACCGGTCTCGGTGAATCCGTCATCGCGTTCGAAAACCTCAGGAGTAGTTCCGCCCTGGGCCCAATCGAGAAGGGCGCGGCCAAACACATCGGTTCCTCTTCGCATGGACGTCCTCCGAGCTTACCGATGTGATTTTCCGTTGCAGGTAGCGACGAACGTGGCGGACGAATAGGCCTCAATGTAGCGACTGAATCAACGGGGCAACCGTGTCGACCGGCTGGCTGAACGATCCCAGCCGGAGCGTTATCACATCGACCGCTGTTGCTCGCCCCGTTGCCGGTCTGGGCGGTCCCTGTCTTGACGGCGACGTCCAGACAGAGAGAGGAACTTGGCGCCGGCCTTCAGGTAAGCCACACCAGGGAGTTGGAGAACGGTGGTCGTCCCGATCGGCCCGCCCGAGATGTCCAAAGACCGGTTGCGCCGCACAAACGGTGAAGCGGAACTGGGGGAAGCTCGACCGGACAAATCCGGACATCCCGACTGGCCGGAGGATCTACCGTTGCACCGAGCCGAGCACTGCGGTGCGCCGCGCCGTGAGCGAGCCTGAAGGGGATGCGAATGGATCCGATCTCGCAACATGCCCACGACCGGCCGGAGGCGATGGCGCTCGTCCAGGGGGACCGGACCCGGACGTGGAGCGAACTCGACCGACGAGCGAACCAGGTCGCCCGAGCCTTGCAACGCCTGGGTGTGAGCACCGAGGACGTCGTGGCTGTTGCGCTGCGCAACAGCATCGAGTTCTTCGAGTTGATCGGGGGCGCCGGTCGAATCGGGGCAACAGTGATGCCGGTCTCGTTCCGCAACATGCGCGCTGAGGTCGAATACCTCGTCGGCGACGCACGGGCGGCCGTGGTGTTCGGCGAACCGGACAACCGCCACGTCTTCGAAGGATTGCCACACACGATCTATCGCGGCGAGCAGTATGAGGCGCTCCTCGCTGATGAGGACGACGCAATGTTCGACGGCCAGGTCGGCACGTCGCTGGCCATGCTCCGCTACTACACGTCGGGCACCACCGGTCGTCCGAAGGCGGTTGTTCGTCGGCAGAGCTCTCGAGACCCCGAAGAGCTGGCCAAGACAATGGCCGGTGTCGTAAATGAGCGTCTCGGAGCGGTAATGCAACCAGGTGAGGTCCACCTTCTCGCCGCCGTGATGTACCACACGGCGCCCGGTGCCTACGCGTCGATGGCCGTCACCTGGGGTCACACGGTGGTGATCATGGATCACTTCGATGCGCAAGAGGCCCTCCGGCTGATCGAGCAAAATCGGGTCACCTGGACCCAGATGGCACCGATCCACCTGGTCCGCCTCGTCGGTCTCCCAGAAGAGGTCCGCCTGTCATACGACCTCTCGTCAGTCAAGCGGATCCTCCACGCCGGGGCTCCGTGCCCGGTCGAGGTCAAGTGGAGCGCGCTGGACCTGTTTCCCACCGGCAGCGTCTACGAGTACTACGCCGCGACCGAGGGCTACGCCACCGAGTGCCCCGAAGACATCTGGCGGGCCCACCCCGGCACCGTCGGCCGGCCCGCGCCCGGGATCGAGATCCACATCTTGAACGAGGACGGCGCGGAGGTCGAGGCCGGCGAGATCGGTCAGGTCTACATCGACAACGGATCGACCTTCGAGTACGACGGTTCCCCGGAGAAAACCGCCGAGACATTCCGTGGATCGATGTTCTCGGTCGGGGACATGGGCTACCTCGACTCGGAGGGCTACCTGTTCCTCACCGATCGCAAGTCCCATATGATCATCTCGGGTGGTGCCAACGTCTATCCGGCTGAGATCGAGAACGTCCTGTTCTCCCATCCGGCCGTCGCCGATGTCGCAGTAATCGGTGTACCCGACGCTGAATTCGGCGAGCAGGTCAAGGCGCTTGTCGAGAGCCGCAGCGACGTCACCGAGAGCGAGCTGATCGAGTTCTGCCGAGCCCGTCTCTCCCACTACAAATGCCCCAGGTCCGTCGACTTTGTCGATCAGCTGCCGCGCGACCCAAACGGCAAGGTCAAGAAGAAGCAGCTCCGTGATCCCTACTGGGAAGGGCACACCTCGCGCATCTAGCGGCGTGACCAACGGGCAGCTCGGTCATGAGCGCTGCCGTCAGAAATGCCAGATGTTCAGCCGCCGCCGTCGGAGGTGACAAGACGGTCCAGTTGGTCGAGGGTCTTCGCCATGTTCTGCTGGGTTCGCCTGGCCATGCCGGTGAGCTTGACCAAGGCTGCACCGCGCATGGTGGTCAGGTCGTAGGTCTCGACGACGCGGGTGCCACTGTCGGCAGGGAACAGCTCGTAACGCCAGGTCGGGCCGCCCTTGTTGCGCCAGGCGACAAGCCGGCCCTCGTCGAACTCGGTGACAATCGGGTTGGTCTTGTAGGAGATCCGGTTGCGCATCGACATGCCGAAACTTTCTCCGAGAGCCAGCCGCTGCTGGGTCCTTGGTGCCTCCACCGTGCCGGAGCCATCGATTACGGAGTGCTTGGCCGGATCGGCCAAAATCTCGAAGATCGCTTGGGCTGGGGCGGCGATCACACGCTCGGCGCTGACGATGCTGGAAGTCACGGCCTCAGCCTGCCATAGCGAGAGCCCACGGGCGCCCTCCACCCCGAGCAGCGTTTCCGATCGCCCTCCGGAGCACCTCAACTACCTGTACCTGCAGCGGCGTCCTTGTTCGGGAGTTGGGAGCAGTGTTGTCGTGAATCTGCTGCTCGATCGTGTTCGGCGAGGCCAATTGTCAGTACGAGAGCGCATCTGTGCACAATGGCCTTCATGAATAAACGCGATCTTGCCAAAGCGGTAGCGGTCCACTCTGACGTCGACGTGTCGACGGTATCCAAGGTCCTCGACGGATTCACCGACGTGGTCACCGCTGTGGTGTCCAAGGGGGAATCCGTGTTGATGACCGGGTTCGCCAAGTTCGTGAAGGTCGAGCGGGCGGCACGAATGGGACGCAACCCAGCGACTGGGGAGCAGATCCGAATCAAAGCTTCCAAGCGCGCACGGATCGCTCCTGCCAAGACATTCAAGGACGCCGTACTCTCCCCGACCACCGCGCCGAAGCTGGCGCGCGGCGTGTGGCCCCTAGACGCCGAAGCGGTCAAGCGGGCTGGCCAGAGCAAGGCTACGTCCGGGCCGGTCAAGAAGGCGCCCGTCAAGAAGGCGCCCGCCAAGAAGGCGCCCGTCAAGAAGGCGCCCGTCAAGAAGGCGCCCGTCAAGAAGGCGCCCGTCAAGAAGGCGCCCGTCAAGAAGGCTGTAGCACCACAGAAAGCCAGTGGGATGAGAACGGTGGCAAGGGTCAAGAAATAGCGCGACGCGGCATGCGTACCTCGCGCGAGCGTGAGTGACGTACACGGTATCTGGAGGGGTCGTAGCCTGGGACTATGACGCTCGCTATCGAGGACATCGTCGCTCGTTGTCGGGCAGCTCTGGACGAGCACACTCCGGTCCTTGCTGTGCGCGACGTTTTGGGCGAGCTCGTAGCTTCCCCTGCCAGCCTCGAGCAGGCGATCGGACCGGTCGAGCGTGGCGGTATCACGACCCTGCACAATGCGACTGACCTCACAGTGCTGCATGTGGCTTGGACACCAGGGATGACCATCAACCCCCATGAGCATCGGATGTGGGCAGCCATCGGCATGTACGGCGGCCAGGAGGACAACTCCTTCTACCGCCGATCTAACAGTGGGCTCGAAACGGCTGGGGGCCGAGAGCTACCCGCCGGCGACGTTCTCGTCCTCGGGGACGAGGTGATCCATTCGGTCGCCAACTCTCGCCACGAGTTTGCCGTGGCATTGCACGTGTATGGGGGAGACTTCTACGGCGCCGAGCGTTCGGAGTGGGACTTCGACACCTTCACAGAGCGGTCACGCGATTTCGAGGGCACGCGACGATTGTTCGATGAAGCCAATGCTCGGTGGCTGGACGAGATCAGACCCTGAGCCTGCGTCCGGTTTCCGCTATCGGGAGAACCGAGCGGGCACCGGTCGATAAGCCGTGGGCAGGCCCCTGTCAGAGTGCCCGGGAAGGCCGCCCATCACGAGTGACGGAATGTCCGACCGGCCTGCTCCCTTTCGCCATGTGCGCGAGCGGCGCGATTGCGCGTGCCAGGCGGTCCGAGCGATCCTAATTCCATCAGAACTAGATGTATATAGTTCTGATGTGAAATCTACGGACCTGTTTCGGCTGGGGCGGCGGCTTATGGAGCTGGCCGAGGAGGGGCTGCCCGGACAGGGCGTCAACAACGGTGTCCGTTTCGTTCTTCTCGACATCGCCACCAATCCCGGCAGTTCCATCAGCGAGATCACAGTCCGGACTGGCTATCCCCAGAGCCATGTGTCGACCTCGGTGATCAAACTGCGCCAGCTCGGCTTCGTGCGAACGGAGGTTGATTCGAGCGACCGCCGCCGCACCCTTGTGTGGATCGTGCCCGAGGCCGTCAAGCGTGCCCACAACCGCATTATCTCCAAGGCCGACGTTGGCATTCGCCGGGCCATGGGCAATCCACCAGCGGCCGAGGTAGCCGAGGTGATCGGCGCCCTCGAGATGGTGGCGGAACGGCTCGTTCCGTATGCCGGGCCCCAAGCCGCCAAGGAGGCGTCATGATGCTCGCCACCGCGGGTTCCAAATTCCCAATCATCTGGATAGTTATCGGCGCGCTGTTGGTGATCCGTCTGGCGATCGGGGTGGGACGCCGGAATCGTCGTCAGGGGGAGAGTGCCCCGATCCCTTCGCCGGCTCCCGCGCTCAATGCCATCCAGCCAGTGCCCACACTCCCCGCCGTGGACGCCACCACGCTCCTCGAGGTGCACGAGCTCACGGTCGCTTACGGGTCGAAGGTGGCCGTCGAGTCGGTGAGCTTCGGGATTCGCCGCGGCGAGATCTTCGGTCTGCTCGGCCCGAATGGGGCTGGCAAGACCACCACGCTCAGCGCCATTGAGGGGCTGCGAAGGCCGCGCTCTGGCACCGTCCTTCTCAACGGGGTCGACATCGTCCGCCAACGCGCCCTGGCCAAGGCCCAGATGGGGGTGCAGTTGCAATCAACCGGCTTCCAGTCCGAGCTGACCGTGCGCCAGGTGGCCCGTCTTTACGCTGGCCTCTATGGCGTGACCATGAGTGGCCAGGAGCTGGACCAGTCCCTGACCGACATCGGGCTCGGCCGCGAACTGGACCGGACCACCAAGCAGATCTCAGGCGGTCAGCAGCAGCGGCTCTCGCTCTTCGTGGCGGTGATTCACAGCCCTACCGTCTTGCTCCTCGACGAGCCCACCACCGGACTCGACCCCCAGTCGCGTCGGCACCTCTGGGCCCGGATCGAGCGGATCCGCGCCGACGGCGGGAGCATCTTGCTCACAACTCACTCGATGGAGGAGGCCCAGGCCGTCTGCGACCGGGTGGCCATCATCGACCATGGACACGTACTGGCGATCGACACCCCTCGCAACCTCATCGACCAGCACCGAGACGATCCCTTCGTCCGGGCCGCAGCGCGCGGCGAAGTGACGCTCGAAGACGTGTTCATTGGACTGACCGGGAGCGAGATCCGTGACTAGCACCACTGCACCAACCACCGTGGAGGCTCCGAGTCTGCGGACCATGCTGGGCGCCCTGCTGCGGGCGGATCTAGTGGTGTTGACCAAGAACAAGATGCGCATGCTCCTAAGCCTGCTGCTGCCACTCATCATCCTGTCGACGACCAGCTCGTCCAAGGCGACCCGGAGTTTCGGCGGCGCCGAGTTCATCCTCGGGCTCGCCATCACCGCGGGTATCGCCGGGACATCCATCATGGGTTATGCCCCCATGGTTGCGCGCGACCGCGACAACGGTGTCTTCCAACGCCTGCGCGTCTCGCCTGCGCCGAACTGGGCGGTGATGGGCAGCCGGCTGTCGGTCCAGATGGTGTCCAACTTCGTCATCGCTCTCGTCGTGCTTGTCCTCGGCGACAACATCCATCACCTTTCGCTTTCGGCCGAGACTTACGTGCTGGTCCTCTTGGTCTCCATCCTCGGCTCGGCCGTCTTTCTCTCCGTTGCCCAAGCGCTCGTGGGTCTGGTGAGGTCGGCCGACACCGTCCAGGCGTTCGGCCGGCTTCTCTACATCGGTCTCGTCATGCTCGGTCTCTTCGGGGCCTCGGGTGAGCTGGGCGGATTCTGGGACACGGTGGCGAAATGGACCCCCGTCGGAGCGCTGATGAAGGTGTTCGCCGGCGTTGTAGGCGTTGGGACCTTCGACTCGCAGGACTGGCTGTCGCTCCTCGCCTGCGGCGGCTACGTGGTCGCCTTCACCATCCTCGGCATCTATTGGTTCCGCTTCGACGCTCAGTAGTCGTCGGTCAGCCGATGAAGCGGACCGTTGTCGACGACCGCAAGATCCATGACCGGCAGGCTGGATTGCCCTGCTCGCACCCGATCACCCAGCCTGGAATGGCCCTATCTGGCCACCGCCTGGAACCTCCGACCTTCGCGTTGCGCGCCGGGCGCCCCTCAACTGGGTCCGTTTCGACTGCCAGCCGTCAGCGGAGCGTCATCGCCTCAGGGGGCCTTCAAGTGCAGTCAGGGCTGACTCCGTATCAGCCGCACTGCGACAGCGGTCAGTTCGGGGGCTCTGTAGTTGACGCAGGATTGGGAGGTGAATCAAGGGGGCGAACCCAAGTTGCAACAAAGCGCACCCAACATTGCTAGTACCACATCGGTCGATTTTCCGGCCCGCCCGACCACACTCGTGGCCCCGCGGGCGTGAGTTACATCTCGTCTTCTCGCGTGACATCCAGATTGCGGAACGTCGGAGGGCCGTCACAGACCTTGGCCAGCTGAGACGCGAACTCGGCCGTCTCAGGCCTGTTCGAGTTCTCCATTGCCGCCTCGTAGGACGGGAACTCGACGATGTGGATGTAGGTACCGTCGTTGTCTCGGTCTCGGCCTTGGGTAGCCCGAGTCGGCGTGCGGACGCCACTGGTCTTGGCGAGCCACTCGTCGAGGATCCGGTTGAATGCTTCGATATCGCCGGTCTTGAACTCGATCAGTTGGATGAATCTCATTCCTGCCTTCTATAGAACCGCTGATGACGTCCGACCGTAATGGCGGCTCGACGGCTCGTCGACAGGGCCCGCGTTGCGGTCGGTGGGGCGAACAGAACTCCCTGACCAAGAGCCACGGAGCTTCTCCTTACGCCGACACCGCAGAACGTGACACCCGCACGGGGGGGCGACAAGCCATTGCGGTAATCCTCGACGTTGCCCTCGTCACCTGGCTATGACAGCGTCAGTTAGAGGATCAATTCCGTTGAGTTTGGCGGCGAGCTCCTCGCTGAGTTGGTAGCGAGAAGCGAGTTCAGCGGGAGCCGTATAGCTGACGTTGGTTTGGCTGCCGTTTGCCCACACCAGGACCTTGAGCGGCAGATCGAGCGCTGCGAGCGGCGAAGACACCATCACCGGCGTTCCAGCTTGGGGGCTGCCGAAGATCACGACCTTGGTGTCTCGCAATTCGAGTCCAACGCTCTTGGCCTCGCCGCTGTGATCTATCAGGGCGAAAACCCTCATCCCTCTGGCCGCCACCATGTCTGAGAGACGAGAGACCGTTTCGGCCACCGACCATGGACTCAGCTTTGTGACTACCGCTTCCTTGTTATTCGGATCCAGATTCACGATTGCTCCATTCATTGTTCCCTTCCAGAATGGGCCGCCGTCGATCTTCGCTAGGCGACCAATGTGACACACTCTCGCTAGCGCTGACCGGTGAGCAGGCGGTCGACGTTGGTGACGATCTCGGCAAAGACCTGGTCGACACGTTGCTCCCCATTGATGTCGGCGACCAGCCCGCGCTCGGCGTAGAACGCGAGGAGCGGTTGGGTCTCAGTGTCGAACACAGCGAGACGGTGCGCGATGACGGTTTCGGTGTCGTCACTGCGTCCCTCCCGCTGGGCGCGAGCCAGCAGGCGGCGCCGCAACTCCTGGCGGCTGACCATGAGATGGAGTACGGCCTGCAGTTCGATGCCTTCGAGCTGCTGGGCTACCCGGTGGGCCTCTTCAGCCTGGCGAAGCGTCCTCGGGAACCCGTCGAGGACGTACCCCCCATTGGCAACTGCCTCGAGAACAGGCGCCGTCAACATTTCGATCACCAGTTCGTCGGGTACGAGATCGCCACGCCGCAGGTAGGCGGCGGCGGTTCGGCCGATCCTTGTCTCGGCAGCCACTTCCGCGCGCAACAAGTCGCCGCTAGAGAGATGCGCGATCTTGTAGTAGGCAGCCAACTTCGCCGCCTGGGTCCCCTTTCCGGCCCCTGGGGGGGCGACCAGCAACAGACGCATGGGGGGCGACGCTATCGCCGTGGACCGTCGTCAGAGCGGGTAGGTCTTTTGCTCGGGTTCCCGCGATACCAGTAACCAGCTCGCGCCGCTCAGCTACGGCCCGAATGAAGCGCTGACGCTCCTAGCTCGGTCGATGCGGATGTGGTGGGAACGGTGGAACGAGACGATTCGATCATAAATCTCGTTGGTCATCAGTCAATGACATCAACTGATGATATACTGGCCGAGAGGACACCGTCGATGACGCCACCGGGCAAAGGGAGCGGAAATACCGAGGGTGAGCTCCGGGCCTGGCGACTGAGCGCCCTGGTCCCCACCCTGGTCTTTGTGGCCGCGCTGGTGGCCATCGTGAGCAGCTTGGGCGCTCCACTCATCCCGACGATTGCTCGTGCCGAAAATGTCTCGCTCAGCACGGCGGAGTGGTTGCTCACAGCGGCGCTGTTGACGGGGGCTCTGGCCACGCCGGTCATGGGACGGCTGGCGGATGGACCGAGGCAGCGTCAGGTAATCCTCGTCGCGCTCACCGTCGTGCTTGCCGGATGCGTGCTCGCCGCGGTGTCGGACAGTTTCATCGTGGTGGTCGCAGGGCGAGCCCTCCAAGGGGTCGGTCTCGGACTCGCGCCCGTGACGATGGCGATCGCGCGTAGCCACCTCCCTTTCGACAAGGCGCGCCGGGCCATCGCCACGCTCTCGATTTCGGCCGTGGTTGGAGTTGGACTCGGGTATCCCCTCACGGGGCTAATTGCCCAGTTCTTCGACTTCCACGCCGCATTCTGGTTTGGAGCGATCACGGTTGGCATCGCTCTGCCAATCGTCTCCGTCGTCCTCCCGCCGGCGTCGCGGGCCCCCTCTCGTCGCTTCGACGTGATTGGAGCCGTCGCTCTCAGCCTCGTTGTCACCGGTGTCTCGGTGGTCCTGAGCGAAGGCGGGACCTGGGGTTGGACTTCCGCCCGTTCCCTCGGGGTCCTCGGCGCGAGCGGGCTAATCCTGGCCGGGTGGATACCACACGAGCTCAAAGTCGCCGATCCCTTGATTGACCTGCGGCAGGTGCGGAACCGCTCGGTGCTCACGGCCGACATCTCGGCCTTCATGATCTGCGTGGCGATGTATCTCTTTATCCCGGTCGTTGTGGAGTTCGTGCAGATCCCGAGGGGGAGCGGCTACGGGTTCGGCGCTTCGATCGTGACGGCCGGATTGGTTCTCGTGCCCTTGTCTGTTGCCACGTTCACGGCGAGCCGCTTTTTGACCATCTACGAGCGGCGGTTCGGAACGAGAAGCATGATCCCGTTGGGTTCCGTGATCTTCGCGATCGCGACCCTCGGATTCGCCTTGGAGCACCGAGCGCTGTGGGAAGCATTCGTCGCCGTTGGATTTGCCGGGATCGGCACGGGCTTCACCTTTGCCGCCATGCCGGGGTTCATCGTCCGGGCCGTCCCCCCCGGCGAAACCGGCAGCGCGATGGGCTTCTATCAAGTGTTGAGGAGCATCGGGCTGTCCGTCGGCAGCGCTCTGGCGGCGGCGGTGCTGGCCGTGTACACCCATCGCGGCCACCAGTTCCCGATCGCAGCAGGCTTTCGCACCGCCCTGCTGTGTGCGTCGGGATTATGCCTGGCGACGGCCGCTCTCAGTTTTGTGCTCCCTGGTCGGAGTGTCAGCGAGCGGCCTGCCCTGACCGTCGACGAGCGAGAAGAGGTTGACCTGATGGAGCAGGAGGAGGCCGAGCTTGCGGGGGCTGGCGTCATGTTGGCTGAAGAGCCTCTGCCCTTCGAACGAGGGATGCCGTCGACGTGAGCGCGCCTCACTCAGGACCGAGCACCGGTCAACGTCCCAGACTCGATCGACCCAGGGACGCCGCTGCCAGTAAGGAAGCGCTGCTCGAGGCGGCCCAGGTGCTGTTCGGCCAGAGGGGTTTCGAACGCACCACCACTCGGGAGATTGGTGAACGGGCTGGCGTGGATGCCGCCCTTATCGCTCGGTATTTTGGCAGCAAAGCCGACCTGTACATCGCCGCTGTGGTCGCCGAGAGCCAAGATGACCAGGGCCCCCGAGATTTCGAAACGCTGGAACAAATCGCGGAAGCCATCGTGACCCGGATCGATGAGCGGGGACTCGGACCCATAACGCAGGCCCTCATCCGTTCCGATACCTCCGACGAGATCAGGGTCGCCGCGCGAGCGCATCTCGTGCGACGGCTGATCGAACCCTTGGCCGCCGGCATGAACCGAGAGGGCGTTGAAGCGCCGCGGCTGCGGGCGGAGATCGCCGTATCGGCCCTCATCGGAGTGTCGCTCGCTCGCTCGCTTGGCTGGTTCGAGGAGTTGCGGTCGGTGCCAAAACAGGAGTTGATCAAACTTCTATCCGAAGCGTTCGGCGACAAGAAATAAAGTGCTTCCGGCAATTGCCACGAATCGTTCCAACCCAGCGGAGGTCGAGTCCGACGCCGCAACGTCGACCATCAAACGCCAGACTGGCATGGCCAAACTTGACGTCCGAATGCTCCGGCGACTGATATCGAGTCAGCCTCGCAACGCAACGTGGGCGAGCGACGACTGATCCGCTGCGGCTCAACGGTCTCGCCAACTCCCGTACTGACAGCGTCCCTCGCTGTTTGGCTAGCTCAACCGAGCCTGGGGGTTGCGGACCGTTGGGACGCGAGCTTTGTCACATGAATTCAACGGTCCCAATCCGACGCCAGTGGTTGTCGAACGAGAATTCTGGGTAATCCAACTCCAGTAGTTCGTCGATCGGTGACTGGAGTAACGAAATGTTCAATCGAGACCGTTGGGATCGGGCTTCGCACATGGTGGGCGAATCCGTCGTTGACAAGGACAACCGCAAGATTGGCAGGGTCGACGCGATTGCCGAGGTTCACGACCAGATGGAACCAGAGTGGTTGGTCGTGAGGACGTCGCTATTCGGTCGACCTCGTCTCATTCCGATCGACATCGTTCGAGAAGTGGGGGGTGAGGTTCATGTCCCGTTCTCAGGACGGTCCTTCTGGCTCTCGTCGGAGAGAACCTAAATCTCGTTCGGGAGGGTTGTACTGATTTCATTGACGCAGTCCTGCCCGTCATCGCGGCAAACCCTTGGCTACCACATTGGTGGACATCAGGAGTCAGCCGCATTGTGGACATCAGGAATCAGCCGCCAAATCCCTAGTAGACGGGGTGGAAGTCCCTGGTTGGAGAATGGATCGGGGACCATTTCGCGAGGGAACCCACTGGATAGCGCCGTGTCAGGCCAGTTCAGCCAACGCTGAAACGATGCCGAGCACGAGATCGGTGCTGCCGATGACGAGGAGCCTTTCGCTGTATTGATCGATGCCGCCGACCCATCCACGTCGGGCCGAAAGGCGAGCCTTACCATTCACTAAATGAGTGTCGGAACTCAACCCCCACCGGGGTGGTGGCTCGCGTCCGATGGGCGATGGTATCCACCCGATCGCTATGCCGGCAGAGAAGCCCAGCGCCCGAGGTCACAAAGGCTTCTAGCCGGCTTGACGCGGTACCAACTCATCAGCGCGGCGCTCGCCTTCTGCCTTCTTGCTGCAGTCACGGGGCTCGGAGTGATCGCATCCGCGCCAACCAACTCTGACCTGGCCGGGATGTCTGGGAGTCAGGTGTTGCAGGCGGCGTTGCAGGCGGCAACCGGACAAGGGGCGGTGCAGGTGTCCCAGCAGATCTCGGCCTTTGGTGCCCTCAAAATCAGTACGACGTTCGATCTCAATCTCACCACCGGAAGGCAGACTGTTTCGGGGGGGCCGCTCGGGACGGCCACCGTTCTCCAACTCCCTGGTGTGGCTTACCTAAAGGCCAGTGCCAAGTTTCTCTACCGGTCGCTTGGCGTCTCTCAGACCCAAGCCGGCAGCTTGGCGAACCAGTGGATCGCCTTTCGACCCGCCGACTCCGGTTACCAGGATGTCAGTCAAGATGACACTCTGGCCTCCTTGCTCCACGACATCGCGCCGACTGGACCCCTTGTCCTGGGCAGCCCGACGACGATCGACGGTATGAGCGTGGTTGGGATCTCGGGCGTGCCGTCCGCGGACCAGGTGGGTTCGGGCTCTGGTGCGACCGGACGAGAGGTGCTTTACGTCTCCACCTCTTCGCCGAACCTTCCGGTAGAGGTCTCGCTGCACGCCAACGAAGATGGGATCGTCGGGGCATCGTCCACCCTGTTCTTCTCGCAGTGGGGCAAGCCGGTCTCGGTGGTGGCACCGTCCAGCTCAGTCTCGGTTAACCCCTCATCCACTGTGAGCTGAGCTCGCGGTTTGGATGCATGAGGATGAAGCGGACGGCGGTCCTGCTTCCGATGACATGAGCACCATGGTCGTGTGCCTTCATCAGTGTGTGCCGTCGGTCGCCCCGGTTACGGCGAGCTGACTCCGTTTCGGTCGACGATTGGGTTCTGAGCGCTCTGCCCCGATGCGTTGCTGCCGACGCCAAACGGTGTGGAGAGGGAGCCAACAGCTTGAAATCCGGCGGGGCATATCGTGGCCCCGTGCGTCAAGAAGTGCAGTGGTACCTCGCTGAAGGGCTGGCGGCCATTCGGGCGCAGCCAGGATCCGATTCGACCGAGCGGAGACAGCTCGTCTTCGCCTCGTTCGGCGCCAAGCTCGACGCACTTCGCTACGTAGAGGAGATCTCGGAGGAAGAGCGGCTGGACTGGCACAATCGCCTGTTGATTGCGCTCGGGATCGAGCCGCTTCCTCCCGCCGAACCGGGGACGGTGCGGGGGATCTGGCTCGGCCTCGGAACACCCCCGGCACCTGCCCCACGAACACCGCCGCCCGCGTTCTTGCGCTCCTGGCCCGGCCCTGATCAGGAGTGGGACTACCACGGTGGTCGCTTCCGGGTCATCGCGCTTGAGCTCTACGACACCATGCTCAACATCCGCTGGAGAGTGGCTCCGGAGCCCGACCTGACCGCGGTCTTCCCGGCCGAAGCGGCACAGCTCGCTCGAGATGTCGCAGGGGTTGACGAGTGGGCTCAGCAGGAGCTGCAAAGAAAGGCCGAGAGGTTGCTTCGGATGCGTCGCCTGTTCCGGTTCGCCCTGCAGGACGACCTGGGCACCGAGTACCTGCATCGCGGCGGCGGGTCGCACGGCGGGTCCGGCGGTACCACCGGAGAGGCCGAGTTCGTACCCATACCGCCACCGAATGCCACTCGCCTCGAATTGTCCTGGCTGGACCTCATCATCGAACTGCCCATCGAGTGAGGTTGTCTCTTCACTGGTGCAGGAGCGACTGATGACCGCTCACCGATGGTCACCGTCGATGAGAGGCTGAGATTCCGGCCGGCCGTTGGCCGCACTTTGGAGGGACACCGTGAACGCTGAAGAACTAAAGGAGATCCAGTCTCCACTGAAGGCTCGGTATCGGGAGGATCCGGCGGCAGCCATGATCACCTTGGAGGCCGAGGGCCGGCTCGGGAGCGACGCCGTGACCTGCTCCGTGGCGACTGGTCGAGCAATGGTCGAGGCGGGCCTTCACCCGGCTACTGGCGGCGACGGCGGCTTCGCCTGTTCTGGCGACATGCTGCTTCAGGCGTTGGTTGCGTGTGCCGGCGTGACGCTTCGGTCGGTCGCCACCAACCGGGGCCTCGAAGTCGAGGGCGTCGTCCGGGCAGAGGGCGACCTCGATTTCCGTGGAACGTTGGGCGTGGATCGAAATGCAGCTGTCGGGTTCACCTCGATTCGTTTGACGTTCGATCTCACGAGTTCGGCCTCGAAAGATGAACTCAGTGCCCTTATCGAAACGACGGAGCGGTACTGCGTCGTTCTTCAGACTCTCGCTCGATCACCCGATCTTCAGGTCACTTTCACATCACGGTAGGTCTCGCTCAGCAGGCTCGACAGGAGATCATTCCCAGCGGAACTGGGGCTCACGGCGCTCCACGAACGCCGCGCCCGCTTCGCTGGAGTCGGCGAAGCGCCTGATGCGGGTCGTGTAGTCCTGCTCGGTCCGGTAGCCCTCCTTCAGGTCCATGTACTCGACACGGTTGGCCGACTCCTTGGCCAAGCGGACAGCGATGGGGCTCTTGGTGGCGATCTTGGCCGCGAGCATCCGAGCTGTAGACATGAGATCGCCCGGTTCAACCACGGCCTCGAGCACTCCGCGCCGGTACAGCTCGTCGGCCCCGATGTACTCGCCGGTGAGGAACATCCGCTTGGCGAGATAGGGCCCGACCATGCGTTGGGTGGCCTTGACCCCTCCCAGCACCCCGACGTTGATCTCGGTGAGGGCCATCTCGAACCGCGGCGTGGCCACGATGATGTCGCAGAGGGCCACCAGCACGGCGCCCGCTCCGATCGCCTTGCCGTTGATGGCGCCGATCACCGGGACCGCACAGTCGTACAGCGCCCAGAAGGCCTGGCGGGGGAGCAGGCCCGAGTCGACCTGGTCCCGGGGATCGCCCTGCGGGGCTCCGTCCTCGGGACGACCGTCGGGACGGGACCGCCGCCGGAGAGTCGACCAGATCCACACCGGCGCAGAAGACCTTGCCGGTCGCGTTGAAGATCGCGGCCCGGACGTCACGGCGAGCACCGAGAGAGGTCGAAGGCAATGGCGAGTTCTCTCCACGTCTGACTGTCGAGGGCGTTCACCGGCGGGCGATCGAGGGTGACGACGGCGATGTGGTCGGACACCTCGATTCGAACATTTGTGAGTTCGGGTTCCATGGTGGCTCTTCCTTCCCTGGTCGGATGCGCTGGGGGCGGTTCGGGCTGCCTCCTGCTACCGAGCGCTGAACGACTCGATGGCCCGCTTGATGTCCTCGGTCGAGAAGGACTCCTGCTCGGCTGCGCAGGCAAACGGCGACACCAAAAGCGTGGCCTGCTGGATGTGCAGGTTGATGGCGCGCTTGGTCTCCTCGATGGCCTGCTGCGGCTTCTCGGCCAGCCGGCGAGCCAGGCTGACTGCCTTGTCGAGCAGCTCATCGGCGGGAACCGCGAAGTTGGCCAGTCCGAGGTCGACGCACTCCTTGGCGGGAATGCGGTCGCCGGTGAGCAGGTAGTACTTCGCCTTGAGGATCGACATGAACAGCGGCCATTGCACCGCGCCGCCGTCGCCAGCCACCAGGGCGATGTCGACATGTGGATCCACCATGAACGTGTCTCTCGTTCACGAAGACGATGTCGCAGGAGATGGCGATGCTGCAGCCGAGTCCGATGGCGGGACCATTGACCGCCGCGATCATGGGCTTCGGGCACTCGAGCATCGCACTGAGCAGTCGCTGCGCACCACGCATCGACTCTCGCCTGTGGATGGGCGACTCGTAGGACCGGATGAAGCCCGGGATGTCCCCGCCGGCCGAGAAGGCCCGGCCCGCTCCCGTCAGCACGATGGCCCGGACCGAGCGGTCCAGAGCGAGATGGTTCCACACCTCCTGCATGGCCGTGTGCATCTCGTCGCTGAACGCGTTCAACTTGTCCGGCCGGTTCATCGTGACGACGGCGACCGAGCCGTCCATCTCGATCAGGAGCTCGTCTGTGGGCGTGAAGGGCATGTGCTCTCCCATGCGTTCTCATGCCTCCCCGGCTCCCCGTTCCGGGAACCGGATCAGCTGGTGGCTTGTGTCGGGCTCTCGGTTCGGCGTGATTCCAGATTCGAGCACCCTGGCGGCCTTGACTCTAAGCGGCGGCCTGCCATTGGAGTAGCTGGCAGAGGGGGCACCCGACATGCCGAGTCCCCGGCTCGTGGAGCACGGTGGAGGGAGAACCACTCGTGACGAACGGACGAAATTGGCCTGCGGCAGCCGCCCCCGACGACCGACCGCAGGCGAACTGGCGCTGACGGTCGGACACGGGTCGCCCTGGCCCCGATCACCGTGAAGGCGACGACGAACAGCGGTTCGACTAGGGCTTCTGTCGTCCAACCGGGATTACGCTCGAGCCATGGCGCTTGCTCCTGACGTACAACAGCTTGCCGACGAGCTCGAGATTCGAAACCGTGTCGCTGAGCTCGCACAACTGGCCGATACGGCACCGGATGACGAGCTCGACAGGTACCTCGCCTTGTTGACCGAGGACGCAACCTGGGTGGTCGTGGCCGACAGCGAACTCCTCACGACACAGGAACGCAAGGGCCACGCAGAGATTCTCGAGGGCGTCCGGGAACGGCGGGCCACGGGGGTCCAAGGACCCGGCACCGACACGAGACATGTGGTCTCGACTCTGGTGGTGACGTTCGAGACGAGCGACAGGGCAATGGCGCGCTGCTACTGGCAGTACTACGCACATGCCTCGTCAAGCACGCCCGTGCTGGCGTTGATGGGCGAGTACCGGAACACATTCGTGCGGACCGCGTCAGGTTGGAAGTTGGCCCGCCGGGAGGTAATTCCAGGATGACGCGGACGACGGTCACGGCGTAGCTCCACGCTCCAGCTTCGATCGCCGGACCGCTCCGCTCACAGCTTTGCTAAGAAGCTTCGCAAACGAATCGCTGAGCCATTCGTGGTGCATGAGAGCAGCGACGGAGGAGGGCGCACACGATGGAGGACTACGGACTGACACCCGAAGCACTCGACCTGCGGGAGCGGGTGCGGGACTTCATCGACCGGGAAGTCATCCCGGCCGAGGACGTGCTGGACCGTAATGACGTCGACTCGTACGTGACCATCGAGGCACTGAAGGCCGAGGCCAAGCGGCGGGGCCTGTGGGCGCTCGGTCACCCGAAGGAGATCGGCGGCGGCGGCCTGCCGTTCATGGCGTTCGTGCACCTCAACGAGGCCATCGGCCGGTCGCACTACGGCCAGGTCTGCGTCGGGTCGTGGTCGATGCAGGACTCGATCATGCTGCAGACCTTCGGCACGCCCGAGCAGAGGGAGCGGTGGCTGGCGCCGCTGGTGGCCGGGGAGATCCGGTCCTCGATCGGCATGACGGAGCCCGAGGTCGCCGGCTCGGATCCCACGCTGTTCGAGGCGACCGGGACACTCGACGGCGACGAATGGGTGGTGAACGCCCACAAGTGGTTCACGACCGGCGCCAACATCGCCGACTTCACCACCGTCTTCTGCCGCACCGAGCCCGACGAGGACAACCCCTACCGTCGCATCTCGGCGATCATCGTTCCGACCGACACGCCCGGCTGGGAGCTGGTCCGGGTGATCCCGACGATGGGCCACGTCGGGGGGTCCCACTGCGAGATTCGGCTCACCGATTGCCGGGTGCCAGTGTCGAACCTGCTCGGCACGCGCGGCGCGGGCTTCGTCATCTCCCAGAAGCGACTCGGGCCCGGCCGGATCTTCCACGCGATGCGGTGGCTGGGCCAGGCTCAGCGGGCCTTCGAGCTCATGGTCGGGCGGGCCAACACCCGCTTCGCCCACGGGTCGCTGCTGGCCGAGAAGGGCGAGATCCAGCGGATGATCTTCGACTCGGTGGCCGACATCCAGTCCCACCGTCTGATGGTCCTCGATGCCGCCAAGGCGCTCGACGGCGGCAGCGACGCCCGCATCGAGATCGGCCTGGCCAAGGTGCGGGGAGCAAAGATGCTCCACGACGTCATCGACCGGGCGATCCAGGTGCACGGCGCCCTCGGCGTCACCGCCGACCTGCCCCTCGAGCGCATGTACCGAGAGGCGCGCTACGCGCGGATCTACGACGGTCCCGACGAGGTCCACCGGCACACGGTCGCCCGGCGGATCCTGCGCGGGCAGTCGGCGCCTCCCTGGGTCCGCGCCTGAACGGGAGGCGGGTCGTCACCCTCCCGGCAGTCGAGGCCGAGCGGCCCGAGTCTCGACAGGCCCCGGTCTCGACAACGGACAAGAGTGGCCAATGACACAGGTCGGTGCGGGCTCTGATCTGGACGGCGAACGAGGGGATGGCATCGTGCTGGACGAATGGGCAGGGTTGGACGGCAAGGTGGCGGTCATCACCGGCGGGGCCGGTGGGCTCGGGCGAGCGGTCACCGTCGACCTGGTGCGGGCCGGCGTGGCGGTGGCCGTGTGCGACCGCGACCAGGCCGCGCTCGATGTACTGCGTGGCCTCCTCGCTGACCTCGGCGCGCCGGACCCGCTGCTCGTGTGTTTCGACGTGCGCGAGACGGAGGCACTCACCGCCTTCTTCGAGCAGGTGGACCAGCGGTTCGGCCGTGTCGACATCCTGGTCAACATCCCCGGGGGCGGCTACCGGGCCAAGGTCATTGACATGTCGCCCAAGGGGACGATGGCGGTGATCCGTCAGAACTTCTTGTACGTGCTCGAAGCCTGCCAGCATGCCGCGCGGCGGATGCAGGCCCAGGGCGACGGCGGCAGCATCGTCAACATGAGCACGATCGAGGCCCACCGGGCCATGCCCGACATGGGCGTGTACGGAGCCATGAAGGCGGCCGTCGAGCACCTCACCAAAACCCTCGCGGTCGAGCTGGGCCCAAGCCGCATCCGGGTGAACACCGTGGCCCCCGACTTGTTCCCCAACGAGTCGACCGCCGCCGCCGGCTTCAGCGACATCGACCAGACCGGCCCCTTGGCCCAACTGGAGGACCGCATCGCCGTGCCCCTGCAGCGCAAGGGAGTCGACGCCGATGTCTCCGGGCCGGTGCTGTTCTTGGCGTCGAACCTGTCGGCCTATGTCACGGGCACGACCATCCACATCGACGGCGGCACCCTGGTGAACGGTGGCTGGATGGCCTGGCCCGACGGTTTCCACAACACCGTGCCACGGTCGGTCCTGGGCCTCCTGCATGGTGCCGAAGACGCGATGAGGCGGCCCAGCTCGGAGCCGCGTCGGTGGCGGTTTCTCGGAGATCCGGCTGCCTTTGGGGCGGCTTCTAGAGGACCAGGCGGGCCCGCAGCTCGTCCTTGAGGACCTTCCCGGTCGCGTTGGTCGGCAGGGCGTCGACGATCTCCACCCGGCGCGGCACCTTGTAGTTGGCCATCGCCCCGCGCGCGTAGGCGATCACCCCCTCGGGCGTGAGTGCCACGCCGGCGGCGGGCACCACGAAGGCCACGCCGACCTCGCCGTAGTGCGGATCGGGCGCTCCGAGCACGGCGGCGGCCGCCACCTTGTCCCAGTCGACGAGCATTCCCTCGACCTCGGCGGGGGCCACGTTGAAACCCCCGACGATGAACATGTCCTTCTTGCGATCGCAGACCTTGATGTAGCCCTCGGCATTCATGTACGCGATGTCGCCGGTGTGCAGCCAACCGTCGGCCTGGAAGACCGACGCCGTCGCCTCGGGGTCTCGGTAGTAGCCATCAGAGAGGTTGAAGCCCCGGATCAACAGCTCGCCCCGCTCGCCGAGAGGCACCTCGGCGCCCTCGTCGTCGACCACCTTGCCCTCGACGCCCGGGATCAGTCGACCCGACCACTCGGCCACGACGTCGGGCGGCTCACCGGGCTGGCTGAGCGAGACCAGGGCGTGCGCCTCGGTGAGGCCGTAGCCCGTCATCGCGTAGTCGAGTCCGAGCTCGTCGCACATGCGGTGGATCAGCTCGACCGGCACGTAGGCCGCGGAGACGACGGCGACGCGTAGCGACGACAGGTCGGTGGTCGCCCGCGCCGGGTGGTCGAGGACGGCCCAGAAGATCGTGGGCGCCCCGCCCGTGTGCGTGATGCCGTGCTCCTCTATGGCCTGCAGGGTCGCCGCGGGATCGAACACCGACATCGGGACGCTGGTGGCGCCCACCATCAGCGCGGCCATCCACCCGGCCTTGTAGCCAAAGCAGTGGAAGAACGGCAGCACGATGAGAAGGCGATCGCCCTCGGCGAGCCCGAAGTGGTCGTTGAAGGCCTGGTAGGCGCGCAGGGATGTGCCGTGGCGGAGCATCACCCCCTTCGGGCGTCCGGTGGTGCCGGAGGTGAACATCACATCGCTGACGTCTTCGGGCCCGATGGCGTCGATCCGCTGGCGGACCACCGCCTCGTCGACCGCGGCACCGCGGTCCAAGAAGTCCTCCCACGAGATGGTGCCCTCGGCGGCGGGGCCTTCGATGATGGTGACGTCCCGCAGCGCCGGCAGGTCCGGGTCGGTCGCCCGGAGCAGTGCCACCGAATCGGTGCCGAGAAAGCCGTTGGCGCACATGAGCGCGCGGGCCTCCATCTTGCGCAGAACGAAGGCTGCCTCGGCGCCCTTGAATCGCGTGTTCACCGGCACGACCCAGGCGCCGGCGGCGAGGATGCCCAGCGCGGCGGTGATCCAGCGCGCCGAGTTCGGTGCCCAGAGGGCAATCCGGTCGCCGGGTTCCACGCCCTGGGCGACCAGTGACCGGGCGACGGCGAGCATCCCGTCGGCCACCTCTCCGAAGCTCAGCCGCACCTCGCCGTCGATCACGGCCGTGGCGTCGGCGAACCGCGCTCCGCTCATCAGGGCCATGGCGGGGATCGAGCGGAATTCCTGGTCGGCGCGCATGGTACGCGTCTAGCAAAGATTGCGGTTCCCCGAAGGGCCGGCCGTAGTGCGCCGCCTCCGGTCGATGCCGCCCGCCTCGGGCACCGACGGGGACAGCGCACCCCGAGCTGCCCGAAATGGCCGGTCGCAGGATCGGGTCGTCCCCGCCGCGGCGGCTCCGGAGCTCAGTGCAGGAGCCGGCGGAGGAGTTTGCCGGCGGCGTTTCGGGGGAGTTCGCCCGTGAGCTCCCACTCGGCGGGGACCTTGAAGCGCGCGAGGCGCGCCGCGGCGTAGGCGGCCAGGTCGGCGGGCTTGGGCGGGTTCTCCGGATCGGCCGCCACGACGAAGGCCTTCAGCGTCTCACCCCAGCGGCGGTCGGCCACCCCGATCACGGCGGCCTCGAGCACGTCGGGATGGGTCTCGAGGACCCGCTCGACCTCCAGCGGGTACACGTTCTCGCCGCCGCGGATGATCGTGTCGCCCTTGCGGCCCCGCAGGTACAAGAAGCCCTCCTCGTCGACCCGGCCGAGGTCACCCGTGTGCAGCCAGCCGTCGGGCCCCGGAAGGAACACCTGGCCAGCCTGCGCGACGACCTCGCCAACGCCTTCGTCGGACGGGTCGTCGATGCGGAGGTCGACCCCTTCGACGGCGCGGCCGACCGAGGTCAGCAGGTGGGGCTCCCCGTCGAGGGCCCGCAGGTGCTCCTCGTGGACCAGCATCGTGAGCGGCCCGCCCTCGGTCTGCCCGTAGGCCTGGGCAAAGCGGGTGGTCGGCAGGGCCGCCAACGCGGCGGCGAGGGTGGCGGGGTGGATCGGAGCCGTTCCGTAGTGCAACGCCCGGAGCGGCACACGGTCGAGCAGCTTCGCCTCGAGCAGCATGTCGATCATGGTCGGGACGAGCAGCCCGCACGTGGGGTGCAGGTCGGCCGCCGCCCGCCAGTTCTCCAGTGTGAACCGGGGGAGCGGCAGCACCGCGGCGCCGCAGTCGAAGGCCACGAAGCACATGCCCACGCCGCCGGTGTGGTGGAAGGCGCCGGCGCTGCAGTACAGCTCGCCGTGCTGGAGGCCGAGGTGGCGCCTGTAGGCGCCCGCCCGATGGTGCACCGCCGAGTCCCGGACCGGTACGGGCTTGGGCAATCCGGTCGTTCCCGACGTGTGGAGCACCACCACCACGCTGTCGGGGGTCGTCGGCACCACCTCCGGCTCCACCGGTGGGAGCTCGTGAAAAACGACGTGCCGCACGCCCGCCGCCTCCGCCACATCGGCGCCGAGCGCGGCGTTCTCCGCGTCGGTCACCAGCGCCGGGGCGCCCAGTCGCTGCACCAGCGGGGCGAGCTCGGCAACGGCCAGGCGCACGCCGAGCGGCGCCGTCGGGCGCCCCGACAGGGCACCGCCGAGCGTCAGCGCCACCCCGTTGGCGGTCGAGCCGACCAGGACCGGGACGGGGCCGGGTGGGTTGTCCGCGGCCGCCAGGACGCGGGCGCCCGACGCGGCCCGGGCCAGCAGCTCGGACCCGCTCCACTCCTCGTCGAACGTGCGCACCGCCATGGGCAGTTGCTCGAGGGCGGCCAGCGTCGCGTCCTGCCAGGGCCCTCCCACGGGACCAAGCTTGCCAGTCGGGCCGAGAGGGGTCAGGCTCTGCGGTCGTGGCAGCTGGGGGACATCGTGCCGGTGCGTCGCCCGGCGACCGCCCGGAGCGTTTGACGGCGATCCGTGAGACGCGCCCCGTCGTGTTCACGGACTGATCCGATGCACCTCGGGTATCTCTCCACCAACTCACTCGACGAGCGTCCCGACGCGCTGGCGCTGGCGCTGGAGGAGCGGGGCTACGAGTCGCTCTGGCTCGGCGAGCACACCCACATCCCGGTGTCTCGGGCGACGCCGTATCCCGCCGGCGAGCCCCTCCCGGCCTTCAACACCCGCATGCTGGACCCGTTCGTCGCCTTGATGGCGGCCGCGGCGGCGACCTCGCGCCTGCGGGTCGGCACCGCGGTGACCTTGGCCCTTGAACATGACGTGCTCTCGCTGGCCAAAGCGGTCGCCACCGTCGATCAGCTGTCGGGTGGCCGGCTCAGCGTGGGGTTGGGTGTCGGCTGGAACGTCGAGGAGCTGGCCAACCACTCCCCCCTTTCCTGGCGCCAGCGGTATTCGGCGCTGGCGGAGCGGGTCGCCGCCCTCAAGGTCCTCTGGACCGACGACGAGGCCTCGTTTCACGGCCGGTTCGTCGATTTCGATCCGGTGTTCTCGTTTCCTAAGCCGCTCCAGCGCCCCCACCCGCCGTTGATCTGCGGCATGGCTGGGCCCCTGGGAACCCGGCACGCCACCCAGTGGGCCGACGGGTGGATGCCGCTCGACGTCGGTCAGAACATGGTCAAGAAGATCGGTCGCTTTCGGGCCGCCGTCGACGAGGCGGGCCGCGATCCGACGACGGTGGAGATCTCGGTGGCGATCGTCGGCCAGCCCGAGGACTCCGCCGTCCTCCGCTACCGGGATCTGGGAGATCGACCGCGTCGTGGTCGGCGGTACCCGGCCGGGCTGGGAGGAGCCGTCCACGCTCCTGCCCTTCCTCGACCGATACGCAGCCTTGCTGCCCGAGCTGGGTGGGTGAGCGGACCCAGCCGGGGCGCGTCCCGCAGCTCCTCGGTGGTATCGGTGAGTGCTCGGGTGCCCCGTCAGATTTCGTACCTGGCCTGCTCGACCGTGGTGAACACCGCCTCGGCCTCGCAGACCACCCGATCCCCGTCGAAGAGGCTCGCGGAGACCTCGACATCGCGACCGGAGACGGCCCCGACCGTCGCGCTCGAGGCGCAGCGGCGTCCGGAGCGGCACGGGCCGCAGGTAGTGCACCGACAACGAGCGTGTCACGGCGAGGTGGCCGGCGCTCAGCACGGCGCGGCCGAGTACCCCGTCGAACACGGCGGCCACGAAGCCCCCGTAGACCGTGCCGGGGCCGCCCTCGTAGGCCTCACCGAACAGGACCGTGCCCGCCACGCGGCCCGGCTCTTCCTCGACGACGACCGGTGGCGCGAAGGGGTTCGACGGTCCGAAGACGGCGTGGGTCTCCCAAATCGGCTCGTTCGTACCGATCCCGGCAGTGAGCCGGCTGCGGTCCTCGTACCGGCTGGTGCGCGTCGAGGCCGCGAGCATCGCGGTGGCCTGGTGGACCAGGGCCAGGGCCTCTGACAGGGCGTGGTCGCCGGCCGTCGTCAGCATCGCTTTGGGCGTCAGTGCCCGCACCGCGTCGCAGAGCTGGCGGCGGACGGCCTCTGTTCCCGGCGACCAGGGAGGCTCGTCACCGTCGCGGTCGTCCACCGCCGCGATTCGATCACAGCGGGGCGGCATCGGCCACCGGCTCGTTTGCGGCACCAGCATGGCGCGGGCCCGTCGAGACACGGCGACCTCGTTGTCCGTCCACGGTGGCGCTGCAATACTGCCGGCCATGGAGACCTGGGAGATCGAGGCGCGCCTGTCCATTCAGCAGACGATCGCTCGGTACACCCACGCCGGGGACAGCGGACGATCGAAGGACTTTGCCGATGCGTTCACGGTCGACGGAGTGATGGAGCCGTACCCGGACGCGCCGATTGCAGGCCGCGAGGCCATCGTCGCATTCTTAGAGGAGCAAAAGGCAAGCTTGGCCGGGGCCATGGATTCCCGCCTCATCCGCCATTTCGTGTCCTCGTTGCGGATCGACTTTCCATCCCGCCACGAGGCAACCGCCTCGTCCTACTTCATGGCCGTCACCCAGATCGGTCCGGATCACTGGGGTCGGTACCGCGATCGCTTTGTGCCGGTCGACGGTGAGTGGCTCATCGCGCACCGCTTCGTGCGCGTCGACGGTTCGATGCCGGGGGCATGGCAACCCGAGCCCGGAGGCAGTGCCGGGTAGTGCCCGACACCGATGGCATCGACGACGTCATCGACCGGGTGGCGCTGGGACGGTTCCTGAGCGAGGCGGGCCTGCTGGCTCGGTCCGCACGGCTCGCGGTCGAGCTCCTGAGCGGAGGACGGTCGAACCTCACGCTTCTGGTCGACACGGGTTCGCGGGAGCTGATCGTCCGTCGGCGTCCGCTGGGCCATGTCGCGAGGGGTGCCCATGACATGGCGCGCGAGTTCGCGGTCCAGTCGGCGTTGCAAGGCTCCGGCGTGCCGGTTGCGACCATGGAATTGTTCAGCGACGACGAGACGGTCGTGGGCGCGCCCTTCTATGTGATGGAGCGTGTCCACGGCGACGTCTGGGACGACCCGGTCGACGTGGCAGGAGTCCCGGCGGCCGAGGGCGACGCCTGCTCCCGGTCGGTGGTCGACGCCCTGGTCCAGATCCATGCCATCGACTACCGCGCGGTCGGGTTGGGTGAGTTCGGCCGGCCCGAGGGCTTCTTGGAACGCCGCATCGGCGGGTGGCTACGGCAATGGGACCAGAGTGAGGGGCGACGGGACCTCCCCCTCGTGGCCGAGCTCGGACAGCGCCTGCTTCGCACCCTCCCGCCGGAGTTGGCGCCGGGCTTGGTTCACGGTGACTACCGCCTCGGCAACGTGATCGTTTCCCCTACGGCCGATCGTCGCGTGGCGGCCGTTCTCGACTGGGAGATGTCGACACTGGGCGACCGCCTCACCGACGTCGCCCACCTCCTCATCTACTGGGATTCGACGCGCGGCCGGATCACGCACCCTTCGCAGCTCATCGCGGGTACCCACGGCTTCTGGTCGGGTCAGGAGATCGCGACTGCCTACGCCGAGGCCACCGGCGCCTCCCTCGAGGATCTCGATTTCTACCTGGCGTTCGAGCACTGGCGGGGGGCCGTCATCAAGGAGGGCATCGCCGCCCGCAGCGCACGGGGCGAGACGCGGGGTGCGGGATTCGAGGGCATGAGCGAGGCGGTGCTGCTACACCTCGAGGAGGCCGACCAGCTGTTGCGCGAGCGGGGAGGATGAGCCTCCGCGTGGTGGCCTCCAAAGGCAATTCCCAAACGGACCCACCGGTGCGCTCGGGTAGCCTCCGACGGATGAGCACCATCGCCGTAGCCGGTCACGCGGTCCCGCTCGGGCACGGCGTCGTGACCGTATGGTCGACCGAGAAGCCCTGACGGAGATGGGAATGCTCAGCGGGAAGGTCGCGATCGTCACCGGCGGTGGTCGCGGCATCGGTCGCCAACACTGCCTCGAGCTGGCCCGTCACGGCGCGTCGGTGGTCGTCAACGACCCGGGCGTGACTGTGCGGGGCGAGCAAGGTGACGAGGCGCCGGCCGACTCGGTCGTGGCCGAGATCGAGGACGCCAAAGGGACAGCGATCGCCGATAAGACGTCGGTCGCTGACTGGGACGGGTGCAAAGGCATCATCGAGCGGGCCGTCGATACCTTCGGCCGGCTGGACGTGGTTGTGAACAACGCCGGCATCGTGCGCGACCGCATGATCACGTCGACGGTTGAGGAGGACTTCGACATCGTTATCGGTGTCCACCTCAAGGGCACCTATGCGATGACGAAGCATGCGAGTGACCACTGGCGCGCGGTTGCCAAGGACGGTGGTGAGAACGCCGGCCGGATTGTCAACACCACGTCGGCGGCCGGGCTGTGGGGGAACGTCGGCCAGTCGGTATACGGCAGCGCAAAGGCGGCCATCGCCGCGTTGACCCGGATCACCGCTCTCGAGATGGGCCGCTACGACGTGACCGCCAACGCCATTTCACCGCTGGCGATCACTCGCATGACCGGAACGATCTCGTCGATCGGCAGTGACGCAGTCGACGAGGAGAGCTACCAACCACTGCATCCCCGGGCGTCGTCACCCATCGTCGCCTACCTGGCCTCCGACGCCGCTTCCTGGGTCACCGGCCAGATCATCCGCGTCGAGGGGAACGTACTCAAGCGGTTTCGGACGTGGTCGCTCGCCGAGACGAGGTATGCGGCGAAATCCGGAGAGTGGTTCGAACTGGACGAGCTGCACGACGGCATCCGCACGCTCTTCGAGGCCATTCCGGTCGGCCTCGACGTCTCGGCGGGCATCCTGCCGAGCTGACCAGCCTGTTCAGTTGCCTCCGCGTACCGCCGTGACCTAGTTGCGCGGTACAAGCAGACCGGGGCGAAACGAGAAGGTGAGGTCGAAGGCCGCCGACCCCTCCGTCCGCTGGGCGATTAGCCAGCGGGGAGGCTGGGGACCGGGTAGCCAGGAATGGTCGTCGTCGGCGCGATCGGCGCGCCGACTCCGCCACCGGCCTGGCCGGCGATCTCATTGACGCAAGCGGCCTGCTGGGCCGGGGACGGGGGATCGCCATACGAGGAGTCGCGGCCTTCGGCGCAGAGTTGGATCTGTTGTTCGGCATTCGACTTGGCGAAAATTCCGGTAGTCCCCGATCCCGACCCGCTTGAAAACGTCCCGAGGCTGAGCAGCGTCAGGACCAGGACGAGCAGCAGGCTCAACGCAAGCAATATCAGCCGGAATCCCACGTTCCCGTCGCCGCCTTTTCACCTGTGCTGTATCGGCACCGAGCTCTTTGCTGGAGCACCGGTGAACCCCGGAAGGGCCCGATCACTTTCGTAATTTTAGCCATCAGGGCGACTCTTGAACGTGCATACGAATTCATCTCGCGCTACGTCGGAGCGTCTAGCCAGGGGCTGATCCGCCCGCCGGGCGCGGACCAGCCGGCACGCACAGGGCAGTTCACAGCCATCAGCAATACCTCCCTCCGACTACGGGCTGCTGGTGTGTCGCGGAGTTAGCTGCCCGATTCTCGCAACAGCGAGACGGATCAAGCGCCGCGATACAGGCGGGAAATGCCCTCTTGGAGAAGGCGGCGGCGTTGTTCGACAATCGCCGGGGTTACCAGGAGTGCCCCGATGAGGTAGCGGGCCGAGGTGTCTTGCTCAGGAGTGACGGTATCGATGGCCCAGCGCACGTTCTTCTTAGTCCAAGACTCCACATTTTCGACCAGGTAGTCGAGGGTGTCGGGGTCATCGTGGTCGATCTCACCGCCGGCATGTCGGTAGCCGCGCAGGAAAGCGGTGACCGCCTCTAGGTCGTAGCGGCCGTTGTCTCGGGCGCTCCACAGCGTGGCGTAACAGGCCCGCTCCCAGGGGGCGAAGATCGGTCCCGTTGCGTCCCAGTCGATCAGCCGAAGAGCGGAATCGGAAAACAGCACGTTGTGCGCGTTGAGATCGCGGTGGCTGCCGATCCTGGGCAGCTTCCGATGGGCCTGGCGAGCCTGGTAGCCCTGCTTCCCGAGTGCGTCGAGGGCCACCAGGTGTTCGGTGATCAGTGGCGCCAACGCGCTCCGCTGGCGATCGGCCTCTGCGGCGAGAGCAGCCCAGCTCAGTTCGTCCTCGCCAGCGGTGTCGTCGTCGAAGTGGTCCGACCACGACAGGGCCAGTCCATGCAGGTGGCCCACCAGCTCGCCCATGACCCTGCTCTCGGCGACGGTGGTTTGTTCGTTGACCTTCGTCTCGCCGTCGATCCACTCGTGGCAACGGACTCGCTCTCCGGCCACCATCGCTACCGGCCCGACCGGCCACCGCCGGGACGGGGCGGGCCATGCCGACGCCACCAGCGAATGCTGCCAGCTCGATCTCGAAGCGCTCAGACATCAGGCCGTCCAGCTCGCGCCGCAGTGCCTTGATCGCCCACCGTCCGGCTGTGGTGTCGAGGCGGTACACGATGTTGTGGCCACCCCAACCCCGAGCCGCTTCGGTGATCGCAGCAACTGGTTCACCCAAGGCGAAAGCGGCAGCTACTTCGTCTGCTGTCACCAATCCATTCTTCCGCGGTAGCCACTGGATGGCCCCGACGCATGGACCGGGCCGGTGTCGGGGTTTCCGGTCGACCCTCGGTAGCCTCAGCCACATGGCGCTCTCGTTCTATGAATCGGTGAATCAGTACGTCGAACGCGCCGCGGCGCTCCTCGACCTCGAGGACGACGTCCGGATCTTGCTGGCCGACGCCTACCGGCAGGTCGACGTGCAGGTTCCCATCCACGCCGATGACGGTTCGGTCCTCTCCTTCCGTGGCTACCGGGTCCAGCACAACGGGGCGCGGGGCCCGTTCAAGGGAGGTTTGCGGTTCCACCCCGACACGAACCTCGACGAGGTACGCGCTCTGGCGTCGCTGATGACCTGGAAGTCGGCGCTGCTCGATCTGCCCTTTGGCGGAGCCAAAGGGGGCATCACCCTCGATCCAGCGACCCTCTCGCGGCGCGAACTCGAGGCGGCGACTCGCAGCTACACCCACGCCATCTCCGGGGTCATCGGTCCGAATGTCGACATTCTGGCGCCCGATGTGAACACCGACGCTCGGGTCATGGGCTGGGTGATGGATGCCTATTCCTCCCGGGCCGGCTGGTCACCAGCTGTCGCGACCGGCAAGCCGCTCGACTTGGGCGGTGTACCCGGCAGGGCCGAGGCGACCGGGCGGGGTGTGGTGGCGGTGACCGCGGCGACGCTGGCGGCCCAAGGTCGTGCCCTGCGCGGCCAACGGTTGGCCATCCAGGGCTTCGGCAACGTCGGTCGCCACGTGGCCCAATTCGCCGCCGAGCAGGGCGCGACGGTCATCGCGGTCTCAGACGTGTCGGGCGGCCGCCACGACGCCGATGGCTTCGATGTCACGTCCTTGCTCGCCCGGGTCCAGCCGGGGTCGTTGCTCAAAGAGGTAGCGGTGGGTGACTTTGTCACCAACGCCGAGCTGCTCGCCCTTGACTGCGACGTGTTGGTCCCGGCCGCTCTGGAGAACGCCATCGACGCCACGAACGTCTCCGGAGTCCAAGCGACACTCGTCGTGGAGGCGGCCAACCACCCGGTCACACCGGAAGCCGACAGCGTCCTCGGCGATCGGGGAATCATCGTCGTGCCCGACATCTTGGCCAACGCAGGGGGTGTGACCGGCAGCTATTTCGAGTGGACGTCCAACCTGACTGAGTTCCGGTGGCCCGAGGAACGTTTCAACACAGAGCTCTTTGCCTTCCTAGAACGGGCGTTCCGACTCGTGTGGGAGTACCACCTCGACCGTGGGGTGGATCTGCGAACGGCTGCGTACATGGTTGGCATTGCCCGCGTGGCTGAGGCCACGCGGTTGCGAGGATTGGCGTAGAGGATCCGCACACGCGACGAGCGTTTCCGGCTGAGTCCTTGGTGGACGCCGTGCGTGGATGCTCAGCACGGACCCTCGGTTCGAGTCGGAGATGGAGAAGGTCCGCGACGCGGGCCGGGTCGAGCTCGCCGTCCCTACCCGTCGACCGGGCGACCAATCCGGCTCGGGGACGTGACGACATCGTGACGTTCACGAAATAGGTATGGACAGTGGGGCCACCCGGGGCGGATGGCGGCGAGCCCGCTATCGGACGGGATCCAAGGGAGGAGAGACGGCCTCGCTGCGATCAAAGGCCATTTGGCTGATTACCCCGGGCAATCTAAGATTGCAGCCATGTCATCTGCGAGTTCCTTGATTACGGTCCTTGTGGCTAGCTTTGGCGGCCTCATCGTTGTCGGTGTCGTCGCACGCGTCTTTGCCCGAACCTCGTGACGGGCGCCGTTTGAACAGCTAGCCACCTTGTTCTCCCAAGTCGGGGCATCGATAGGGAGGACCAAGGGCTGACATAGCGGGGCTTCGCGCGGACGCGTTATCCACGGTGTTGGAGGCCGAGCCGCGCAGCTTTCGGCTCGCGACTCCTACCGGGCACGTCCGGCGTCGCCGTCTCCTTTGGCGACCGTGGCCTGGACAGGCGGCTGCCCGGGCCAGCGGGAGTGGCTTGTCGGCGGCCGGGGTTCGCGGTACGCGGCGGTGCTACCGTCGCCAGGCTCACGAGCCTCGAGCGCGCTCATCCGCTCGTCGTTCTCTGGCTCAGATGGAGGTCCCGTGGATCGCTTCTTCGTGGTGTCCGGGGGAGGAACGGGCATCGGCCGGGCAATCGCCGGACGCCTCGCGGGAGACGGCGATCGGGTGCTCATAATCGGTCGCCGGGACGATGTCCTGGCCCGGGCGGCAGCCGAGATCAACAAGGGAGCTGGTGCCGATCTCGTGTCATGGCAGGTGGCCGACGCCTCCGAGCCTCACGCTGTCGAAGCTGTGGCCGTGCTCGTCCAAGAGGAGCTGGGGGGAGTCGTCGACGGCGTGGTGAACAACGCCGGGGGTGGCGGGGGTGCTGCTGGATCAACCCTGGACGAGGTTGCCGCGCATTGGCGGGACATGTTCGCCAAGAACGTGCTGTCGGCCGTACTGCTCACGACAGCCCTCCGGCCGATGCTGCGGCGTCCTGGAGGACGAGTCGTCCTCGTCAGCTCGATGGCCACCCGCAGCGGTGGAGGCGGCGGTTCCTACGTGGCGGTGAAGGCGGCGCTGAACGGTTGGGTCCTGGCCCTGACGGCAGATCTGGGGCCGGAGGGCATCACCGCCAACGTTGTGCTCCCCGGCTACACGCCGGACACCGAGCTGTTCGGACCGGGGCTGCCCCCACAAATCCACGACGCCATTGTCGCCCGCAACGCACTCGGCCGAGCGGGGAGCTCCGCCGACATCGCGGGAGTCGTGCGGTTCCTCCTCTCCGATGACGCGTCATTCGTCACCAGTCAGTTGATCGAGGTCAGCGGAGGCGTCCTGCCGCCCAAGCTCTGACGACCCGGCAACAACCTGGACGGCCGGCATCCTCGACGATTCATTGATTACCCGAGACCCGGACCGAAGAAGCCGTCAACTATTGCCATAGCAACGTTCCCGCATCTCCTCATCGGGCCGACTCCTCTAGGGTTCAGCCGATACAGTTCGCCACACAAGCTCCGAGGGGGTGCGCGCCATGGTTGCGCTGATCATCGTCATCGTCGTCGTGGTGCTCCTCGGACTCGGCCTGTGGGCCGCCTTCAACGGCCTCGTCAAGAAGCGCAATCGGACCCAGGAGGCGTGGTCCGAGATCGACGTCGAACTCAAGCGCCGCCACGACCTCATCCCCAACCTGGTTTCGACGGTGCAGGGCTACGCCGCCCACGAACAGGGAACCTTCGAGGCCGTCACCGAGGCCCGGGCCAACGCGGTCAACGCCGGCGCGACCGGCGACCCGGCCAAGATCGCCCCGGCCGAGAATGTGTTGACCGGGGCCCTGCGCTCGCTGTTCGCTGTTGCCGAGAACTACCCGCAACTGCGGGCGGTCGAGAGCTTCCTGCAGCTGCAAGAGACGCTTACCGCCACCGAAGACAAGATCGAGTACGCCAGGCGCTACTACAACACGAGCGCGCGTGACTACAACATTGCCCTGCAGACGTTCCCGCGCAACACCATCGCGGGGCCATTCGGCTTCAAGGCGGTGGCGTTCTTCGCCACCGACGACGAGGACCGGGCGGTGCCCCAGGTGAATTTCTCCGGTCCGGGTACCGGGGCCCCCAGCCCGCAGAGCGCGGCGCCGTCGGGGCCGCCGCTGGCCGGCTCCGAGGGCCCGCCCCCGGCCGGTTAGACGGACTGTCCCGAGGCGATCTTCTCGAGCTCGGCGATCCGCTCCTCGATCGGGGGGTGGGTGTCGTAGAGGCGGTGATACCACGCCTCGTGGTGCTGCAACGGGTCGTCGATGCACATCGACGCGGTGATGTGGTTCATCTTCTTGAACGGTTTGTCGTTCTGTTGCAGCTTCCTGAGGGCGCTGAGTAGCCCGGCCGGGTTGCGGGTGAGCTCAACGCCGCTCACGTCGGCCAGCGACTCGCGGCGACGGGAGAGGGCCAGGCGAATGAGCGGCCCGAAGATGAACCCGACCACCGCCAGCAGCGCGCCGGCCACGAAGATCACGAGCATGATCTGCGCGCCGTTCCTGCCCCGGCCGGCGAAGAAGGCGGTGCGCCACAGGATGCTGGCCAGCAGTCCAGCCATCCCGATCATGGTGCCCACCACGAGCAGGAGACGGATGTCGTGGTTCTTGATGTGGCTCATCTCGTGGCTGGCGACGCCCTCGAGCTCTTCACGGTTCATCGTTGCCAGAAGCCCCGTCGTGAAGGTGATCGACGCCCTCTGCGGGCTGACCCCGGTGGCGAAGGCGTTGGGCGAGGGATCGTCGATCACGTAGACGGTGGGTTTGGGGATCCCGTCGCCGATCGCCAGCGCCTCCACCAGGTTGTGCAGCTGCTGGTAGCGGGCCGGGTCCGCCGGCACCGCCCCCGAGACCCGGAGCACCATCCGGTCCCCCGAGTTCAACGAGTACAGGATCCCGCACAGCGCGAGGAAGCCGGCGATCACCATGCCGACGATGATCGCTTTCGCTCCGTCGTTGACCGGTGGCACGGGCTGATTGACGGCGTTGACGATGGCACCGCACCCCGCCCCGATGGCCAGCCAGATCGCAAAGAACAGGACGATGAAGATGATGCTGCGCCGTTTGTTGCTGGCGATCTCGCTGTACACGCGTGGAATCCTACGGTACGGCGGTCATGGCAATGGGGGTGGAGTCCCTGGTCGGCGAAACAGCCGGAGACTGTTTCGTGTTCGGACCCACCCTCGGCGTGCGACGGTCAGCAGGAGGACCCTCCTCCCAGGACCCGGGTCAGGCCCGGTGCTGGGGAGGCCGACGGACGTGAGCTTCTCGGAGCGCCCAAGTCACCCGTTGCCGGTTCTGCCATAGTTCGCGTCGTGACGAAGATCTACTTCGACGAGCGGATTGCGCAACGCTACGAGACGTACTGGCCGGAACTGTTCGATCCGGCGGTCATCGAACCGGTGGTGAGCGTCCTGGCCGAACTGGCCGGAACGGGCAACGCCCTCGAGCTCGGCATCGGCACGGGTCGCATCGCAGTGCCGCTCCGCCAACGGGGCGTCCCCGTCTATGGCATCGAGTTGTCTCCTGCCATGGCCGCCCAGCTGCAGGCGATGCCGGGCGCCAACGACATCGGCGTGACAATCGGCGATTTCGCCACGACCAAGGTGAGCGGAACGTTCAGCGTTGCCTACCTGGTGCGGAACACGATCATGAACCTGACCACGCAAGACGAACAGGTCGACTGCTTCCGCAACGTGGCCGCGCATCTCGACACCGGGGGCCGCTTCGTCATCGAGGTCGTCGTGCCAGAGCTGCAGCGTCTGCCGCCCGGCGAGACGGTTCGACCGTTCACCGTCACGCGGACCCATCTCGGATTCGACGAGTACGACGTCGCCACGCAGGGCCTGATCTCCCACCACTACTGGGTGATCGACGGCCAGCTCGAGACCTTCTCGTCCCCGTTTCGCTACGTGTGGCCCTCCGAGCTCGACCTGATGGCCCGGCTGGCGGGAATGGTCCTGCGCGACCGTTGGAGCGGCTGGGACCGGCAGCCCTTCACGAGCGAGAGCCGCCAGCACGTCTCGGTGTGGGAAAAGACGGCGTAGCGAGCGGGTCGGACGGAGACCGGGACCAGGCACCGATGACCATCGCGCCACGCGAACTGCGGACCGAGTTGGCGGCGATCGTTGGCGCCGAGCACGTTCTGGTCGAACCCGACGTGATCGCCGGCTTCTGCACCGATTGGACCGGTCGCTTCGTCGGACACGCACCGGCGGTCGTTCGCCCCGGTTCGACCGCCGAGGTCGCGCAGATCGTCGCGTGGTGCCGCCGCACCGCGCGTGGCGCTGGTCGTCCAGGGAGGCAATACGGGCCTGGTCGGCGGGGCGGTGCCACTGCGCGGCGAGGTCGTCTGCAGCCTGCGGCGGCTCACCGACCTCGGTGAGGTTGACCGGGCATCGGGCCAGGTGACCGCGGGCGCGGGGGTCACGATCGCCGAGGTGCAGGCGCGGGCCGCGTCTGCCGGCTGGGCCTATGGCGTGGACCTCGCCAGCCGCGACAGCGCGACCGTCGGCGGGTCGATCGCCACCAATGCCGGGGGGCTACGGGTGCTTCGCTACGGCGACACCCGGGCGCAGGTGGTCGGAGTCGAGGCCGTGCTCGGCACTGGCGACGTCGTCTCGCACATGAGCGGGCTCACGAAGGACAACACCGGCTACCACCTCCCGTCGCTTCTGTGTGGGAGCGAGGGGACCCTCGGCGTGGTCACGGCGGCGCGCCTGCGGCTGGTGCCCCGAGAGTCCGAGCGCGTCGTCGCTCTGCTGGCGTTCGACGACGTCGCAGCCGCCCTGGCGGCCGTTGGGTCGCTGCGCTCGGGGCTGCCGTCGCTCAGCGCGGCCGAGCTCTTCTTCGACGAGGGCGTGGCGCTCGTCTGTCAGGTGTTCGGCCTGCGGCCCCCGTTCGCGCAAGCGCATCGGGCCTATGTGCTCGTCGAGGCCGCCGGCGCCGGTGACCCCGCCGACGCGTTGTCCTCGGCCGTCGACTCGCTCCTCGGGGTGGCCGACGCGGCGGTCGCCACCGACGCGGTGCGCGCCGCCCAGCTCTGGCGCTACCGCGAGGCGCACACCGAGGCCATCGCCACGGTCGGGACGCCGCACAAGCTGGACGTCACGCTGCCCGCCGGCGCGCTGGCCGAGTTCGTGGCCGCCGTGCCCGGGGTCGTCGAGCGGGTCTGCCCCGGCGCGCGGACGTGGTTGTTCGGTCATGCGGGTGACGGGAACGTGCACGTGAACGTGACCGGTGCCGCCGGCCGACGACGACCGGATCGACGAGGCGGTCCTGCGGCTGGCGGCGGGCATGGGCGGCAGCATCAGCGCCGAGCACGGGATCGGTGTGGCCAAGGCGCGCTGGCTCTCCCTCTGCCGCAGCCCGGCGGAGATCGCGGCGTTCCGGAGCATCAAGCGGGCGCTCGATCCCGACGGCGTGCTCAACCCGGGCGTGCTGTTCCCGCCCGAGGACGAGGCGGTCAGCTGAGCGCAGGGCCCTCGAGTGCGCGCATCGCTCCGGCGAACGCGACGGCTCGCGCCTGGTAGTTGGCGAACTGCCCGAAACTCGGCGCACCGGGAGAGAGCAGCACCGTGGCGAGCCGGGGTGCGGCCCAGGCGTAGGCGGCGGCCACCGCGGCGTCGAGGTCCTCGCAGTCGACGACCGTTGCTCCCGGGTCGGCGGTCAGCACGGCGGCCCCGATGCGCGGTCCGTTGGCGGGAAGCGTGACGACGAGCGTCGGCTGCGAGCGGTCGCGCACGCGCTCGCCGAGCTCTGCGTAGTCGACCCCTCGGTCCTGTCCGCCGACGATCAGGGCGAGGGGGCCGCCCGTCGAACGTGTCGAGCGCGGCGACGACGGAGAGCGCGTTGGTCGAGAGGCTGTCGTCGACGAAGGCGACCCCGCCGAGCTCGCCGATGGTGCGCAGCCGGCTGTCGAGGGGGGCAAAGCCCGTCGCCGCCGCTTCGAGTGCGGCGCCGTCGCTCGCCTCGGCGATCCCCAGTGCCTCGAGGCAGGCCTGGGCGATGAGTGCGTTGCGGCGGTTGTGCTCGCCGGCCAGGCCCGAGCGCGTCGGTCCAGCCGCCGCCGGGCGCGGCGGCCTGCACCCAGTGCACCGCGGGACCGAGCAACGCCGACCGGGTCCGCAGCTCGTCGCTGTCGCCGTTGACGACGCTGAGGGCGGCGCCCGGCTGGCTGCAGGCGGAGAGCTTGTCGCGGTAGTAGGTGTCGACGTCCCCGTGCCAGTCCAGGTGATCGGGATGCAGCGAGGTCACCGCGACGACGGGCGGCGAGGCTGCCAGGTCGGTCGCCTGGAAGCTCGAGGTCTCGACCGCCCAGAAGTCGTAGTCCCCCCCGACCTCGGGGTCGTAGGGGGGGCGCCCGATGTTGCCCGCCACGAGGCAGCGATGGCCCAGGGCGCCGAGGAGGTGGCCGACGATGGCGGTCGTCGTGGACTTGCCCTTCGTTCCCGTGATGCACACGACGCGGGAGCGGTCGACCTCTTGCATCCACAGGCCGAGGCCCCCGACGACGGCCACGCCGCCGGCCTCCAGCGCGACCACCTCCGGCCGGTAGCGGCTGATCCCCGGGGTCTTCACGACCACCTCGCAACGAGCGAGCGCCTCGAGCCCGCCCTGCGCAGTGGCGAGCACCGGGAGGCCCCCGCCGTCGGCGCCGGCCGGGTCGTCGTCGACCAGGGTCGGGACGAATGCCGGCGGCGCGCAGCCGGCGGAGGTTGGCGCCGCCCTCGATCCCGAGACCCCAGAGCCCGACCGCGCTCCCGGCCAGGTCAGACCAGGAGATCGTCGGTCGCGTAGGCATGGGGGATGGCGTGTTCGCCGACGGGGGCCAGCAGGCGCTCGATCTCGGCGGCGGACGGGCGCGGGGGTCTCGGCGGCGAGCGATTGGAGGAGGGCGGTGGAGGCCCGGTCCGCCCGGGCGGCGGCCAGGGCCAGCGCGGCCCGGCACTCGCCGACGTCCCCCACGCACTCGAACGGCTTGGTGGCACCCGTGCCGAGGAGCGCCCGGAACTGGTCCGCCAGCTCGGCGCGTTCGAGCGGCTCGTGCCCGGCGAAGATCTCGCGGAGTGACTCGGCCGGGAGGAACGGGGCGAGGATCAGGTCGATGAAGCAGCACTTGTCGCAGGTGCCGCACCACCGTTCGAGCCGTCGGGTGGGGTCGGTGGCGAAGGCGCGGTTACAGCTGTGGAACACCGGGTGGTACTCGCTGAGCGCGGCGAAGCGGGCGGCGACGCGCAGCTCGGTGTAAGGACGGAGGAGAGAGAAGTAGGCCAGCCCGCCGCCGATCGCGTCCGCCAGCGCGTCGCGAAACGAGCGCTCGAATTCGTCGCTCTTGGAGTACTGATGGTTGACGGTCCGGCCGTCCACCTCGACGCTGCCGATCGAGGCCGACCACTCGTTGGACATGACGACGGCGTCGTGGCCGCCGAGCACCGCCGCCATCGCCGCCACGGCCGAGATGATCCCGGTGATGGGCACGTGCCCGAGCCGGAACCCGAGCGGGCCCGCCCGCAGCAGCTGCGGGTCGATCGTGCGGTTGGCCCGCACCACCGGCATGCCGGTGCGCCGCGCCGCGCCCTCGATGGCGTCGAAGCGGCTCCCCCCGGCGCTCACCACGAACAGCCGGGCGGCGGGGAATCGGGTGTGCACCTCCTCGGCCGTCACGATCGAGTCGATGCCCCCGCCGAAGGGCACGAGCGGGTGCCCGGGCAGCGGGCGGTAGTCGGCAGCGCGGCGCTCCGGCGCGCGCTCGCAGCGCAGCTCGAGACCCGAGAGGTCGAGCCCGTTGCGGTAGGCGAACTCGCCCAGCCCGTCCCGGTAGAAGTGGGTGAGCAGCCGCTCGCTCGCGCTCGGTGAGCGCGGTCGTGCCGAGGTCGATGACCGCCGGGGCCAGCGTCTTGTAATAGGAGACGCCCGCCAGCAGGAACACGAGGCGCGCCGTCGCGTCCACGGCCGGCCCGGACCAGTTGCCGTCTCCCTCGAACACCGTCTCCTCGACGAAGTGATAGGAGCCGAGCGAGTAGTGGCAGAGCAGCCGGCGCCGCCCCGAGTCGATCTCGTAGCCCTCGTAACGGAAGCTGCCGGTGCTCACGGCGCGATCCGCGCCAGCAGGCCGAAGCGCCCGCACGGGCGGGCCGCCCGGTCGCTGAAGAAGTGGTCGCCGGTGACGTAGGGGGCCACGAGGCAGGAGGCCGGCTCCACACCGGCCCGCTCGAGCAGCCGGCGCACCACTCCGGTGAGGTCGAGCAGCCAGCGACCGGCGCCATCGGGCGGGGCCAGGGCCGACACGTCTTGACCCAGCACCGCGCGAGCGGCGTCGAAGACCTCTTGGCCGACCTGGTAGCGCTCCATGGCGACGGCCGGCCCGATGGCGGCCACAATGCGATCGGCGCGGGCGCCGAGCGAGCGCATGACCGCGATGGCCTCCTCCAGCACGCCCGACAGGGCGCCCCGCCACCCGGCGTGCGCGCAGGCCAGCACCCGGACGTCGGGGTCGAAGAGGAGGACGGGTACGCAGTCGGCGACGAGCGTGACGAGGATCGTCCCCGGATCGGCGGTGACGAGCGAGTCGGTGTCGGCCAGCGCGTCGAACTGGTCCCGGGTGCCGCGCCCGCGTTCGGCGCGCCCGACGACCGACGCCCGGGTGCCGTGCACCTGCTGGCCGAACACCAGGCCGTCGAGGTCGGCGCCCAACACGGCCGCCGCCCGCCGTCGGTTCTCGAGGACCGCGGCGGGGTCGTCGCCCACATGCAGCCCCAGATTGAGGGACTCGTAGGGTCCGACCGAAGTACCTCCGGCCCTTGTGGTGACCACGGCGTCCACCCCGAGGGGGGCGAGGGCCGGCCACGCCAGCACCTCGAGGCCGCCCCGCCGCTCCAGTCGGGTCGCGGCGCCGTGCGTCTCGGCTCCGCCGTCACGCAACAGGCCGGTCGTGCCGCGTTCAGGCGCCGCCACGGGCCGCGATCCTCGTGCCGGTCATGATGGGCCACGTTAGCGATCCCCTGGTGGCGGACCTCTGTTCTCCCCGTGGCCCTGGCGAGACCTCCCGGCCCACAGGGGTGACTATGGTGCTTTCATGGCTGACCAGGCTCGATTCACCGAGCTCGCCATGGAGCACATGCCGGGTCTGTACAGCGCGGCCATGCGCATGACCCGCAACGCGGCCGACGCCGAGGACCTGGTCCAAGAGACCTACCTGCGTGCCTACCGGGCCTTCGGGACCTTCACGGAGGGGACCAACCTGCGGGCGTGGCTCTACCGGATCCTCACGAACACCTACATCAACTCCTACCGGGCCGCCAAGCGCCGGCCGCAGATCGCCGACGTCGAGGACGTCGAAGACCTCTACCTCTATCGGCGTATCGGCCCGGGGGACGGCTCCGCCGGGCGCAGCGCCGAGGACGAGGCGCTCGACAGCTTCACCGACGAGGAGGTGAAGGCGGCGATCGAGTCCCTGCCCGACGTCTTCCGGATCGCCGTGCTGCTCGCCGATGTCGAGGGCTTCTCCTACAAGGAGATCGCCGAGATCACCGACGTCCCCATCGGCACGGTCATGAGCCGTATCCACCGGGGAAGAAGGGCCCTCCAGAAGGCGTTGCACGACTTTGTAGAGTCCCGCGGCCTGGTCGGCACCGGTCGAGCGGCGGAGTAGCAGGAGGCCGAGTGGGTTCAACGGGGGATGGCATCTCGGGCATGGGCTGCGGGGTGGACTGCAACGAAGCGGTCCGCCAGCTCTACGACTATCTGGACGGAGAGCTGACCGACGATCGCCGCCACGAGATCGCCGAGCACCTCGACTACTGCAGCCCCTGCTCGGGGGCGGCGGAGTTCGAGGCCGAGCTTCGCCACGTGATCGCCGATCGCTGCCGGGACCGGGTCCCCGACTCCCTGCTGCCAGCGGGTGGCCGACTGCATCGAGGCCGAGCGCAACGGCGGGGCGCCCGAGGTCAGGCGCGGCGTCGGCGCCCCCCCGAGCTGACCGGGTGACCGACACCGAACAACCGGCCCAAGCCGTCATCGACTGGGGTGTTGCGGAGCGGGTCGCGGCCTGGACAGCCGCCCGGACGAAGGCGCCGCGTCTCCTATCAGGCCGGCGGCCATGCAGGCGGACTTCGACGAGCTGACCGCCCGCGCCGAGGGCCTGGTGGCCGAATCGACCGGGCTCAAGTTGAGCGCCGGGCCGACCCGCGGGCGGGTCATCGACCGGGCCGGCTGGGTGCACGCCAACGTGGTCTCGTTCCAGCGCCTCTTGGGGCCGACGCTCTCCAAGCTGGCCGAGCGCAAGAACCCGTCGATGCTCGCCGCGCTCCCGAGCTGGGTCGAGAACGGCGCCGCCGGGGTGAGTCGCTCGATGAGCGGTGCGCAGTTCGGCCTCGTCCTCGGGTGGATGTCGACGAGGGTGCTCGGCCAGTACGACATCCTGCTCGCCGAGGCGGACCCCGCGCTGGCGGACCCCGATCAGGACGTCATCTACTTCGTCGGTCCGAACGTCGAAGCCCTCGAGAAGCGCTTCGGGTTCCCGCCGAAGGAGTTCCGGTTGTGGCTGGCGCTCCACGAGGTGACCCACCGCTTCCAGTTCACGGCGGTGCCGTGGCTCGGTCAGTACTTCCATTCGCTCGTCGACCAGGGTCTCGAACCGCTAGGGGCGGACCCCCGGCGCATGCTCGACGCGGTCCGCCGCGCGGCCGACGAGGTCCGGGCCGGCCGCAGCCCGCTGCAGGATGCGGGCATGTTGGGCCTCGTGGCGACCCCCGAACAGCTGGAGGCCGTCCGGCGGATCCAGGCGCTCATGAGCCTGCTCGAGGGACACGGCGACGTGACCATGGACCGGGCCGGCGCCGAGGCGGTGCCCGGCGCGGCGCGCTTCAGCGCGGTCCTGCACGCCGCGGCGTCAAGAGACGCGGGGGCCCGCCCGCCTGCTCCAGCAGCTCCTCGGCATCGAGGCCAAGCTCCGCCAGTACGCGGACGGCGAGAAGTTCGTCCGCTCGGTGGAGGACGCCGGCGGCGTCCGGCTCTTCAGCCGCGTCTGGCAGGGACCGGAGTGGTTGCCGTCCATGGCCGAGATCCGTGACCCCTCCCAATGGGTGACGCGCGTCGGCGGGACCGCAGCCATCGCGGGGTGACGGCCCGCGCCCGTTCGTCAGCGGCGCCGGTCCCTGCAGCACCGGCCTGGCCCGACCAGGTCGTCGAACTGCTGGCGCGCTGTTCGTTCCCGCCCGCGGGCTCGGCCCTCGCCTGCGCGGTGTCCGGCGGGCCCGACTCGCTCGCCCTGCTGGTGCTGTCCGTCGCCGCCGGCTGCGAGGTGACCGCGATCCACGTCGACCACGGGTTGCGGCCGGGCTCCGGCGCCGAGGCCGATGTCGTGGCCGCCGCCGCCCGGCGTTTCGGCGCGGCGTTCCGGGCCGAGGTGGTGCACGTCGGTGACGGGCCCAACCTGGAGGCGAGGGCGCGGAGCGCCCGCTTCTCGGTGCTGCCGGCCGATGTCGCGACCGGCCACACGATGGACGACCAGGCCGAGACCGTGCTCAGCAACCTCCTGCGGGGTGCCGGCCGCGACGGGGTCGCCGGGATGGCGCCCGGCCCCCGCCATCCGCTCCTCGGGCTCCGCCGCCACGAGACGGCGGCCGTCTGCGGGGCGGTCGGCCTCCAGCCCGTCGCGGATCCCTCCAACGACGATCCGCGCCACCTGCGGAACCGGGTGCGCCACGAGCTGCTGCCGCTGTGCGCCGACCTCGCGCGTCGAGACCCCGTGCCGCTCCTCGCCCGCCATGCCGACGTCGTGCGCTCCGAGTCGGCGCTCCTCGACGAGCTGGCGCGCCTCGTGGTCCCCGATCCGTCCGAGGCTCGGGCCTTGGCCGGGGCCCCCGAAGCGCTGGCGCGCCGGGCCGTGCGGGCCTGGCTCGCCGACGAAGCGACGGAGCCGACCGCAGAGCGCCACCCCCCGTCGCTTGCCGAAGTGGGACGGGTGCTCGACGTGGCCGGCGGCCGGGCCGTCGGCACCCAGCTGTCGGGCGGTCGACCGGTGCGCCGCCGCGGTGGGCGTCTGGTCGTGGGCACGGGTGGCTCCGGTAAGGTGCGGCCGGTGAAGACCGAGGAGGCGCCAGCGTGGGCGTCGCCCAGGGTCGGCCCGCCGATCGTGACGGCCGAGGCGCTCGCCGCCAAGGTCGCCGAGCTCGGGGCGGCCATCACCGCCGACTACGCGGACGACCCGCCGTTGCTGGTCGGGGTGTTGAAGGGCGCCATGATCTTCATGAGCGACCTCTGCCGGGCCATCGCGCTGCCCGTGGACCTCGACTTCATGGCCGTGTCCTCCTACGGCAGCGCCACGCGCACGTCGGGCGTGGTGCGCATCGTGAAGGACCTGGATGCGGATCTGGCCGGCCGCCACGTGCTGGTCGTCGAGGACATCATCGACAGTGGGCTCACGCTCAACTACCTCCGCCGCTACCTTCAGGCCCGGCACCCCGCCAGCCTGGAGATCTGCGCGCTGTTGGTGAAGGAGGAGGAGCAGCGGGTCGATCTGGCGCTGCGCTACCGGGGCTTCACCATCCCGCCCGACTTCGTCGTGGGCTACGGCCTCGACGTCGACGAGCGCTACCGCAACCTGTCGGCGGTGCACGCCTACCTCGGTGACCCCGGCGGCCACTGATGGATGGGCCCGCAGCCATGACCAAGGGAACAGTCGACACGGCCCGCGTGGCCCGAGCGGTGAGCGAGATCCTGGCCGCGATCGGGGAGGACCCCGAGCGCGACGGACTGCTCTCCACGCCCGATCGGGTCGCCGCCATGTACGAGGAGCTGTTCAGCGGGATCGCCGACGACCCGTCGCGCCACCTGACCGTGACGTTCGCCGCCGAGCACGACGAGATGGTCATGGTGCGCGAGATCCCGTTCGCCTCGGTGTGCGAGCACCACATGGTGCCCTTCATCGGTCGTGCCCACGTCGCCTACATCCCCAACGACGATGGCCGCATCACCGGCCTGTCGAAGCTGGCGCGCCTCGTCGACGGCTTCGCCCGCCGCCTCCAGGTGCAAGAGCGGATGACCACCCAGATCGCAGACGCCATCGAATCGGTGCTCGCACCGCGCGGCGTCCTCGTGGTGGTCGAGGCGGAGCACCTCTGCATGTCCATGCGGGGGGTGAAGAAGCCGGGCACGGTCACCGTGACCTCCGCGGTGCGCGGGCTGTTCCGCAACGACCCGGCGACGCGCGCCGAGGCCATGCAGTTCATCCATGGCCGCTGACCTCGAGCGAGCGTCCTCGCCGGTGAGGAAGCGCCGCGTACGCTGAAGCGATGTCCCGTTCGCGTGGCGCCAGAGCGCTCGTGATGGGGGTGCTCAACGTCACGCCGGACTCGTTCTCCGACGGCGGTCGCTATCTGCGGCCCGCCGACGCCGTCGCCCACGGTCGCCAACTGATCGCGGCGGGCGCCGACATCGTCGACATCGGGGGCGAGTCCACGCCGACCCGGCGCGACCCCCGTCGGGGCGGACGAGGAGCTCCGCCGTGTCCTGCCGGTGGTCGAGGCACTGGCCGGCTCCGTTCGCGTGTCGATCGACACGACCAAGCGCTCCGTGGCCGAGGCGGCGATCGCCGCCGGGGCCACCTTGGTCAACGACGTCTCGGGAACCCTCTGGCCGGCGGCGGCCGACCACGGCGTCGGCTGGGTGGCGATGCACCGGCAGGGGTCCCCACCCGACATGCAGCGCAATCCCGCCTATGACGACGTCGTCTCCGAGGTGCTCGCCGCCCTGATGAGCCTCCTCGGACAGGCGAGCGCGGCGGGTGTCGGCGAGATCTGGGTGGATCCGGGGATCGGCTTCGGCAAGACCGGCGCCCACAATCTGGCCCTTCTCGGGCATCTCGGCAGGCTCGTGGACGCCGCCCGGTCCGCCGGCGCGGCCGGGGTCCTGGTGGGCACCAGCAGAAAATCCTTCCTCGGCACCTTCGCGGACCCCAGAAGCACCGGTAGTTTGACGACGGACGAACGGTTCGAAGGCTCCCTCGCCACGGCGGTGTGGGCGATGACCCAGGGGGCGGGCATGATCCGGGTCCACGACGTCCTGGCGACCCGCCGGGCGGCTGCGCTCGTGGGCGGCCGCGACCCGGTGGGGGCGCCCGGATGACCGGTGCAATGGCACCGGGGCGATGGAGAGGTAGCAACAGATGACGGAGCGACGGTCATGAAGGGCAAGTGGGCGGCGGGGATCCCGCCGCGCAACTTCACGTGGGTGATCCGCGACAGCCTGGCGGTGAGCGAGCGGCCCGGCGGGTTCGCGCCCAACCACCGGCGGGTGCGTCGCCAGGAGGAGATCATCTGGTTGCGGGTCCAGGAGTTCAACCGCGTCATCTCGCTCCTGCCGTCGCCCCACAACCTGCAGGCGTACGAGGACGGCGGGCTGGCCTGGGCGCACTACGCGCTCGAGCTCGGGCGTCGACCCGCGCCCGATCCTCGAGGACTGCTACCGCGACGTGCGTGACTCGCTGGCCGGCGGGCTCAAGGTGCTGATGCACCGTGACGAGCTGGGCGACCAGCTGATGGGTGTGGTGGCCGGGTTCCTCGTCTGGTCGGGCCGGCTCACCTCCGGCCCCCAGGCGGTGGCCACGGTCGAGCACATGATCGGGCGCCAGATGGGTCCGGGCGGCCGGGAGCTCGTCGCCGCGGTCGTCGTGCCGCCCTCTCGCACCGGGTGACCCACGAGGGCGACGCCGGGCCACGGATCTTCGTGCGGGGGTTGCGGGTCGTGGGCGTCCACGGTGCACTGCCCGAAGAGCGCCAGCGGGCGCAGCCCTTCGAGTTGGACCTCGACATCTGGGGCGACGTCGGCGACGCCGCGGTGTCCGACCGGCTGTCCGACACCGCCGACTACGGCGCGCTGGCCGCCCGCGCCGCGGAGGTGGTGGAGACGTCGTCGTTCGCACTGCTCGAGGCACTGGCGCGGGCGGTGGCGGCCGCGCTGCTCGAGGCCGACGCCCGGGTGCAGGCGGTCGCCGTGACGGTCCGCAAGCTGCGACCCCCTCTCGCCCTCGACGTCGACACGGTCGGTGTCCGACTCCTCCTCCGGCGCGACTAGTCCGCCGCCGGCCCGCGCCTTCCTCGGGCTGGGTTCGAACCTCGGGGACCGCCGAGCCCATCTGCGCCGTGCGCTCGAGTTGCTCGGCGCCGAGGGGGACGTCGTCGCCGTCTCGCCCCTCTACGAGACCGAGCCGGTGGGTGGCCCGGCGGACCAGGGCGCCTATCTGAACGTCGTGGTGGAGCTGGCGACCACCGCCTCCCCCCGCCAGCTGCTCGAGCGCTGCGCCCGCCTCGAGCGCGACGCCCAGCGGGTCCGCGGGGTGCGCTTCGGGCCGCGGACGCTCGACGCCGACGTGCTCCTGGTCGGGACGGCGCGGGTGGACGAGCCCGATCTCGTCGTGCCCCATCCGCGCCTCTACGAGCGCCGGTTCGTGCTCGCCCCCCTGGCCGATCTGGCGCCCGAGCTCGTCTCCGACGAGGCGCTGGCCTCGGCAATTGGCAGCGTGTCGAACCTGGGTACACTGTGAGCGTTCACGACTCCGATCACTGAGGCGAACGGCACCGAAAGGGCTGGAACGCCGAAGGAGGTCCGGTGCAGTCTGTGCGTTTCATCGGCCCGGGACGGGCCGGACGTTCGCTGGCCCAGGCGCTCGGCGCCGCTGGCTGGCATGTCACGGGACTCCTCGGTCGCGACGATGACCCGACCGAGGCCGCCTCGGGCGTCGACGTCCTCGTCATTGCCACGCCCGACGACGCGATCAGCGCGGTGGCGCAGGCCGTCCGGCCCGATCCGCGCTGCGTCGTCGTGCACCTGGCGGCATCGCTGGGCATCGGCGTGCTCGAACCACACCCCCGGCGCGGGGCCATCCACCCGCTGGTGCCGCTCCCGACGCCCGAGATCGGGGCGCGCCGGCTGGCGCAAGGGATCTCCTTCGCCGTCGCGGGGGATCCCCTCGTGTGCACGATCGTCGAGTCCCTGGGCGGCCGGGCCCTGCGCGTGGCCGACGTCGATCGCGCCGCCTATCACGCCGCGGCCAGCATCGCCGCCAACCACGTCGTCGCCCTGCTCGGCCAGGTCGAGCGCGTGGCCGCCACGGCGGGCCTCGAGCTCGATGCGTTCCTCGACCTGACCCGTGCGGCCCTCGACGACGTGGCGCGCCTCGGACCCGCCCACGCGCTTGACGGGACCCGCCGCGCGAGGCGACTGGGCCACGCTCGAGCGGCACCGCCAGGCGCTGGCCCCCGAGGAACGCCCCGCCTACAACGTGCTCGTCGGCCAGGCCCTGCGGTTGGCGGCCGATCGCGCCGGCCGCACCGAGCGCGACGACGGCGGCCGACGTGATCCGGCACGCCACGAGCTGGCGCCGGCCCCGGCGCCGCTCCCGGTCGCCGAGACCCTGGCGGACTTCTCGGCCCGCCTGGAGGCGGCGCGGGCCAGCGGCGCCACCGTCGGGTTCGTGCCGACCATGGGCGCCCTCCATTCGGGCCATGTCTCGCTCATCGAACGCGCCGCGGCCGAGTGCGATGTGGTGGCGGTGAGCATCTTCGTCAACCCGCTGCAGTTCGGTGACCCGGGCGATCTGGACCGCTACCCCCGAGACCTCGCCGGCGACCTCGCCGTCTGCACGCAGGCGGGCGCCTCCGTCGTGTTCTGCCCGACCGTGGCCGAGATGTACCCGAACTGGCCGGCGCCGACCGACACGGTGGTGTCGGTCGGTGCCGAGGCCAAGGATTGGGAGGGCGCGTCGCGCCCCGGCCACTTCGAGGGGGTCGCGACCGTCGTCGCCAAGCTCTTCGCGGCGGCGGGCCGGTGTCGTGCCTACTTCGGCGAGAAGGACTTCCAGCAGCTGGCCGTCGTCCGCCGCATGGCCGCCGACCTGGGCTTCCCGGTCGAGATCGTGGCCTGCACCACGGTCCGGGAGCCCGACGGGCTCGCCCTCTCCAGCCGCAACCGGCGCCTGTCGGCGGGCGAGCGAGCCGCCGCCACCGTCCTGTCCCGGGCGCTGGCGGCGGGCCGGGCGGCGATCAGCGCCGGAGAACGCCGACCGGCCGCCGTGGCCGCGGTCATGGAGGCAGTTGCCGCCGCGGAGCCGTCGGTGCTCCTCGACTACGCGGCCGTGGTCGACGCCGAGAACCTCTCGGTGCCGGCGCGCCTCGACGGCCAGCGCCCCGTGCGCCTCCTCATCGCCGCCGAGGTCGGCCCGGTGCGCCTCATCGACAACTGCGCGGCCCTCGTGCCCCTCCGTTCGGACCTGGCGTGGCCCGTGGGCTTCGGCCTGGGCCGCCAGGCGCTCGACGGGGGAGACGACGACGTCGACTCGCTGGTCGCGCTGGTGCATCCGGTGGGCGCCGTCGAACGATGACCACGGCCCCCGCCGGTCGAGGTTCTGGGGCCGGGTTGGCGCCGGGACCCCTCGACGTGCTGGTGCTCGGGAGCGGCGTGGCCGGACTCTCGGCTGCCGTCCGCATGGCCAGCGCGCGCGGTGGCGCCGGGCTGTCGGTCGGTGTCCTCACGAAGGGCGAGCTCTCCCAGACCGCCACCCGGTGGGCCCAGGGCGGGGTGGCCGCCGTGCTGGGCGGGGACGAGGACTCGACCGATCTCCACCTGGCCGACACCCTGGCCGCCGGGGCCGGCCTGTGCGATGTCGACGCAGTGCGCGTGCTGGTCGACGAGGGGCCGCTGCGGGTCCACGAGCTCATCGCCCTCGGGGCGGACTTCGACCGGGAAGCATCGGGCCGGTTGGCGCTCGCCCGCGAGGGCGGCCACTCGCGCCCCCGGGTCGTGCACGCCGGCGGGGCAGCCACCGGCGCCGAGGTCGAGCGGGCGCTCGTCGACGCCACCCGCGACTCGGTGACCGCCGTGCTCGAGCGGTGGTTCGCGCTCGACCTGTTGATCGAGGGCGGGCGGTGCTGCGGCGTGCTGGCGCTGCCGCCGCGGGGGGATCCCGTCGAGGTGCGCGCCACCCACGTCGTGCTGGCGACCGGCGGTGCCGGGCAGCTCTTCAGCGTCACCACCAATCCGCCGGAGGCGACCGGGGACGGGGTGGCGATGGCCCTGCGGGCCGGCGTGCCGGTGGCCGACGTCGAGTTCGTGCAGTTCCACCCGACCGCCCTGCACCACCCCGCCATGCCGCGTCCGTTGCTCTCCGAGGCGCTGCGGGGCCACGGCGCGCGCCTGCGCGACGCGCAGGGCGAGCCGTTCGTCGACGAGCTGGCGCCCCGCGACGTCGTCTCGCGGGCCATGGCCCAGCGAATGGCCGAGCAGGGCGTCGATCATCTCTGGCTGGACGCCACCGGGCTCGACCAGTTCGCCGTGCGGTTCCCGACCATCGCGGCGTCGCTGGCCGGGATCGGGCTCGATCCGGCCACCGACTGGTTGCCGATCGCGCCGGCCGCGCACCACCTCTCGGGCGGCGTCCTCACCGATCTGTTCGGCGCCACCGTGCTGCCGGGCTTGTGGGCCGCCGGGGAGACGGCCTGCACCGGGGTCCACGGCGCCAACCGCCTCGCGTCGAACTCGCTCCTCGAGGGCATGGTGTTCGGCGCCCGGCTGGCCGAGCAGATCGCCGCCGGCTCGAGCGGTCCGACCGCCAGCGGGGTCCTGCGCCCGCTGCTCGCCGGCGAAGGCCCGATCGGCTGCCGGCGGCTCACGGCCGACCCGCCCGCCCGTGCCCGCACCGGGAGCGGCGAGCCCGCCGAAGACCTGCCGAAGCTCCGCGACCGTCTGCAGCGGGCCATGACCGGCGGGGCCGGTGTGGTGCGCACGGCGGGGTCTCTCCGGGCGGCCGGCGCCGTGGTCGAGGAGGTGGCCGGCGCCCTCGGGTCCGTTCCCAGACGCGGCCGGCGCCGAACTGGCCAATCTGGTCGTCGTCGCCCGCGCCATCCTCCTCGCCGCCGGCGCTCGCACCGAGAGCCGCGGCGCGCACACCCGGGCGGACTTCCCCGACACGGACCCCGCCTGGCGTCGCCGGCTCGTCCAGGGCGACGCCCGCTGGTTCACCGGTGGAGACGGCGCTCCGTGAGCGGCGCCGAACCCGCCGACCCGCATCCCCCCGCCGAGGCAGTGCGCGAGGCGGTCGGCCGCGCGCTGGCCGAAGACCTCCTGCCGTTGGGCGACCTGACCGGTTCCCTCGTGCCCGCCGACGCGCTCGGCGCCATGGTGCTGGTCGCGCGCCAGCCCGGCGTGCTGGCGGGACGCGGCGTGCGTCGACGAGACGGTGGCCCAACTCGGCGGACGCGTGCGCGTGCCGTGGCACCGGGCCGAGGGTTCGACCCTCTCGGCGGGCGAGGTGGTCGCGGAGCTGAGCGGACCGCTGCGGGACCTGCTCGCCGCGGAGCGCACGCTACTCAACTTCGTGAGCCACCTCTCGGGCATCGCGACGGTCACGCGGCGCTTCGTCGACGCGGTGCAGGCGGTCGATCCGGCGGTCCGCGTGCTCGACACCCGCAAGACCACCCCTGGGCTGCGGGCGCTCGAGAAGGCGGCGGTGCGCGCGGGCGGCGGGCACAACCACCGCGCCAGCCTGTCCGACGCCGTGTTGGTGAAGGACAACCATCTCGGCGCGCTCGGCATCACCGACGCGGTGCGGCTGGCCCGGGCTCGCTGGCCCGGGCGGTTGGTCGAGATCGAGTGCGACCGCATCGAACAGGTGGACGAGGCCTGTCGAGCCGGCGCCACCGCCGTCCTCCTCGACAACATGTCGCCCGCCGACGTGGCCCGTTGCGTGGGCCTCGTGCGGAGCTCGGCGCCCCCCCGGCCCCTCATCGAGGTCTCGGGCGGGGTCACCCTCGAGACCGCCCCGGGCCTGGCGGCCGCCGGTCCCGATCTCATCTCGGTGGGGGCGCTCACCCACTCGGCGCCGGTCCTCGACTTCGGCCTCGATCTGCGCCCCGCCGGCGGTGCGCGAGGCTGACGCATGCTCCTCGCCATCGATGCGGGCAACACCGAGACGGTCGTTGGGCTGTTCGCCCTGACCGACGCCCATCGCGCGGCGCTGAGCAACACGGACGGTGGGCTCGGGATCGGGGTCGAGGCCCACCCGGCCCACGGCCTGACGCATCATTGGCGCCTGTCGTCGGTGCCGGACCGGACGGCGGACGAGCACGCCGTGCTCCTCACCCAGCTGCTCGACCTCGAGGGGCTCGACGTGGCGGACGCGGTCACGGGGATCGCGGTCTGCTCGTCGGTGCCCGAGATCACCACCACGCTGCGCCAGATGGCGGCGCGCTGGCTGTCGGACCGGCCGTGCGTGATCCTCGGGCCGGGCACCAAGAGCGGGATGCCCATCCTCTACGACAACCCGCGCGAGGTCGGGCCCGACCGGATCGCCGATGCGGTCGGCGCCTACGACCTCTTCGGCGGCCCCTGCATCGTGGTGGACCTCGGCACGGCGACCACCTTCGAGGTCGTCTCGGCGGCGGGGGAGTACCTGGGCGGGGCGATCATGCCGGGCATCGCGGTCAGCCTCGAGGCCCTCTATCAGCAGGCCGCCGCCCTGCGCCGGGTGGAGCTCGTCGAGCCGCGCAACGTCATCGGCCGCACGACCGCCGAGTCCATCCAGTCCGGCGCCCTCTACGGCTCCGGGGTGCTGGTCGACGGGATGTGCCGCCTCCTCCAGGCCGAGCTGGGCACCGACGCCACGACGGTGGCCACCGGTGGCCTGGCCGAGCTGATCGCCCCCTACGCGTCGGTCATCGAGCACGTCGAGCCATGGCTCACCCTGCACGGGTTGCGGATCGTCTATGAACGAAACGTGAGCATCGAGTGACCGACGAGCCCGAGCAGACGGACCGGCCGGCGGAGAGGGCGCGCAAGGCGCAGCCCTACCGGTTCGAGCGCACCATCTCGGCGGCCGAGGTGGCCGAGCGGTTCGGCGCGCTCGAGCCCGGGGAGGAGTCGGGCGCCCAGGTGTCGGTGGCCGGCCGGGTGCTCCTGTCGCGCCCGCAGGGCCGGCTCGCCTTCTCGGAGCTGCGCGACTCGTCGGGGGCGGTGCAACTGTTCGCCTTGGCGGCGTCGACGGAGGACTTCGACGAGTTCTGCCGGCTCAACCTGGGCGACTGGATCGGCGCGCACGGCGAAGTGGTGCGGACCAAGCGCGGTGAGCTCTCGGTCAAGGTGGCCCGCTGGGAGCTGTTGGCGGAGACCCGTCGCGGCTTCGGCGACAAGTGGCGGGGCGTCACCGACGTCGAGACGCGCTACCGCCAGCGCGAGGTCGACCTCTGGGCCAATCCGGGCAGCCGCCAGATCCAGCTGAACCGCAGCCTGCTCGTGCGGCGCCTGCGCGAGCGGCTCTGGGACCTCGATTTCGTCGAGGTCGAGACGCCGATTCTGCACCCGATCCCCGGCGGTGCGACGGCGCGGCCGTTCGTCACGCATCACAACACGCTCGACATGGACCTCTACCTGCGCATCGCGCCGGAGCTCTACTTGAAGCGGCTCATCGTCGGTGGCTTCGAGAAAGTGTTCGAGGTCGGCCGCCTGTTCCGCAACGAGGGCATCTCGCCGTTCCACAACCCCGAGTTCACGACGGTCGAGCTCTACTGGGCCTACGCCGACTACGGCGACCTCATGGTGCTCTTCGAAAACCTGGTGGCCGGCCTGGCCACCGACGTCGCGGGCAGCCCCGTGCTCACCTACCAGGGCCGGCCCCTCGACCTCACCCCGCCCTGGCGCCGCGCCACCATGGCCGAGCTCGTGAGCGAGGCCGTGGGCGTCGCCCTCGACGTGCACACCGAGCGCGACGTGCTGCGCAAGCACCTGGAGGCCGCGGGCGCGCCGACGCCCCCCGATGAATGGGGCCCCGGCAAGCTGCTGGCCGAGATCTACGAGAAGACCGCCGAGGGCGGGCTGTGGGACCCGACGTTCGTCTACGACTACCCGGCCGAGATCTCGCCCCTGGCCCGGCGGCACCGCCGGGACCCCGAGCTGGTCGAGCGCTTCGAACCGGTCGTGGTCGGCCACGAGATCGGCAACGCGTTCAGCGAGCTGACGGACCCCGACGACCAGCGGCAGCGTTTCGTCGAGCAGGCCCGACGGGGGGCGGCCGATCCGGAGGAGACGATGGGGGTCGACGAGGACTACCTGCGCGCCCTCGAGCACGGGCTCCCGCCGACGGGCGGCATGGCGCTGTCCGTCGACCGCCTGGCCATGATCCTGAGCGACGTCGCCAACATCCGCGAGGTCATCGCCTTCCCGACGCTGCGACCCGAGCGCTGACGCAATACCCGCGCCGACGCCGACGCGGGACCTGACCGTCGAAGAGCTACTGGAACTGACCGTCGAAGAGGGAGTCGGTGAGCGCGGCCAGCCCGGCGGCCAGCGCCCGCGAGCGGATCCCCGATGTGGCCGCGGCCGCGTCGGCCGCGTAGCGCCGGCCGAAGGCGACGGTCTCGGCGATGCCCGACGACGCGGCGACCATGGCGCGAGCCTTGTCCTGCTCGGGGTGCCCGAGGGGCTGGCCGAGCAGCGTGGCCAGCTCGGGGCCGACCGCCCGGTCCTCGAGGGCGCGCAGAACCGGGAGCGTGTAGACGCCCTCGGCGAGGTCTTGCCCGGGCGGCTTGCCGAGCTCCTCGTCGGTGGCCACGACGTCCATCACGTCGTCGCGCAGCTGGAACACCATCCCGAAGCAGCGGCCGAACTCGGTCAGCGCGTCGACCTCGTCGCGGTCGCGACCGCCCGTGAGCGCGCCGATGCGGCACGAGGTGGCCATGAGCGCCGCCGTCTTGCCCGAGATGGCGGTGAAGTACTCCTCGGCCGTCCGCGTCACCTGGAAGGCGGCGCGGACCTCGGCCACCTGGCCCTGGCACAGGCGGCCGAGCGTCGTGGCGAGCAGGCCGGCGATGTCGGTGCCGAGGCCGGCCGCGATCTCGGCCGAGCGCGAGAGGAGGTAGTCGCCCGCCACGATGGCGATGAGATTGCCGAACCGACTGTTCACGCTTTCGACGCTGCGGCGCACCGTGGCCTCGTCGATGACGTCGTCGTGGTAGAGGGAGGCGAGGTGCACGAGCTCGACCGAGACCCCCCCCAGGAGATCCGCCTGGGTGGCCGGGTGCTCGCCGCCGGTGGCCGAGGCCAGCGCCAAAAGCGGCCGCAGGCGCTTGCCGCCGGCCGCGATGAGGTGGGTGGCGACCTCGTCCAAGAAGGGGTCGCCGGCGCTTACCGAGCTTGTGAGCAGGGGTTCAACGCGAACGAGGTCCTCTTCGAGGGAGGGAAGTCCGAGGACCGCCGCGGCATCCACCGTGAGCACGATAGGCGACCACCGCTCGACTGCGACAGCCCGTAATCCTCCCGGATCGGCCTTTGTGTGCCCCCAATCGTGCCGCGGCCGGTTGCGCGGGGTGCCACGGGTACACTTTGATCCACTGGAGGACGAGCCGAAACCGGAGGCGGTCAGTGTTCGAACGCTTCACAGACCGGGCACGAAGGGTGTTGGTGTTGGCGCAGGAGGAAGCGCGCCTGCTCAACCACAGCTTCATCGGGACGGAGCACATCCTTCTCGGGCTCATCCACGAGGGCGAGGGTGTCGCCGCGAAGGCGCTCGACTCCCTCGGCATCTCCCTCGAGGCGGTGCGCGAGAAGGTGGAAGAGACCATCGGCATGGCCGGGACCGCCCCGAGCGGCTCCCCGCCCTTCACGCCGCGGGCGAAGAAGGTCCTCGAGCTGTCGTTGCGCGAGGCGCTGCAGCTCGGGCACAGCTACATCGGGACCGAGCACATGCTGCTCGGCTTGGTGCGCGAGGGCGAGGGGGTGGCGGCGCAGGTCTTGATCAGCCTGGGTGCCGACCTCGGCCGCGTCCGCCAGCAGGTCATCCAGCTGATGTCGGGGTATCAGGGCAAAGAGGCGGTCGGTGCCGGTCCGGGGGCTTCCTCCTCCGACACCCCCTCGGGCTCCCCGGTGCTCGACCAGTTCGGGCGCAACCTGACCCAGCTCGCCCGCGAAGGGAAGCTCGACCCGGTCATCGGGCGCGAGAAGGAAATCGAGCGGGTGATGCAGGTGCTGTCGCGGCGCACCAAGAACAACCCGGCGCTGATCGGCGAGCCCGGCGTCGGCAAGACCGCCATCGTCGAGGGCCTGGCGCAGCGCATCGTGGCCGGCGAGGTGCCCGAGACCCTGGCCGGCAAGCAGCTCTACACGCTCGACCTCGGCGCCCTGGTGGCGGGCTCCCGCTACCGCGGTGACTTCGAGGAGCGGCTGAAGAAGGTCCTGAAGGAGATCCGCACGCGCGGCGACATCATCTTGTTCATCGACGAGCTGCACACCCTCGTCGGGGCCGGCGCCGCCGAGGGAGCGATCGACGCGGCATCGATTCTCAAGCCCATGCTGGCGCGCGGCGAGCTGCAGACCGTCGGCGCCACCACGCTCGACGAGTACCGCAAGCACCTGGAGAAGGACGCGGCCCTCGAGCGCCGCTTCCAGCCGGTGAAGGTGGAGCAGCCGTCGGTGGCGCTGACGATCGACATCTTGAAGGGCCTGCGCGACCGCTACGAGGCGCACCACGCCGTGACGATCACCGACCAGGCGCTGGTGGCTGCGGCCAACCTGGCCGACCGCTACCTGGCCGACCGCTGCCTGCCCGACAAGGCCATCGACCTCATCGACGAGGCCGGCAGCCGTCTGCGCATCCGGCGGATGGCGACGCCGCCCAGCTACAAGAAGCTGGACGAGGAGATCTCGCGGCTGCGCACCGACAAGGAGGCGGCCATCGAGCACGGCGCCTTCGAGCAGGCGAAGAAGCTGTCGGACCAGGAGAAGGACCGCCTGGACCGCAAGGAGGCCATGGAGGCCGAGTGGCGCGCCGACGGCCAGGAGCTCTTCGACGTGGTCGACGAGGACGTCATCGCCGAGGTGCTGGCCAACTGGACCGGGATCCCGGTCTACCGCCTCACCGAGGAGGAGACGGCCAAGCTCCTGCGCATGGAGGACGAGCTCCACAAGCGGGTCATCGGCCAGGAAGAGGCGCTGAAGGCGCTCTCGCGGGCCATCCGCCGCACGCGGGCCGGACTGAAGGACCCCAAGCGCCCGAGCGGCTCGTTCATCTTCTTGGGCCCGACCGGCGTCGGCAAGACCGAGCTGGCCAAGACCCTGGCCGAGTTCCTCTTCGACGACGAGGACGCGCTGATCCAGCTCGACATGAGCGAGTACATGGAGAAGCACACCGTGAGCCGCCTCGTCGGCTCGCCCCCCGGCTACGTCGGGTACGAAGAGGGTGGGCAGCTCACCGAGGCCGTGCGGCGCAAGCCGTTCTCGGTCGTCCTCTTCGACGAGGTCGAGAAGGCGCACCCCGACGTCTTCAACACGCTGCTGCAGATCCTCGAAGACGGGCGGCTGACGGACGCGCAGGGCCGGACGGTCGACTTCAAGAACACCGTCTTGATCATGACCTCGAACCTCGGAACCGCCGACCTGCGCAAGTCGTCGGTCGGTTTCGCCAAGACCTCCGAGGCCGTGACCTACGAGCGGATGAAGGCGAAGGTCAACGACGCGTTGAAGGCGCACTTCCGGCCCGAGTTCTTGAACCGGATCGACGAGGTGATCGTCTTCCACGAGCTCTCACGCGACGAGGTCATGGAGATCGTCGACCTGAAGCTGGCCCGCACCGCCGATCAGCTGGCGACCCAGGGCCTGGCGATGGAGCTGACCCCGGCGGCCCGGGCGCTCCTGGCCGAACGGGGCTTCGACCCACAGCTCGGCGCACGACCGGTGCGCCGGGCGATCCAGCAGCTCTTGGAGGACCCGCTCTCCGAGCGGATCTTGTGGAAGGAGTTCCGGGTCGGCGAGACCATCCTCGTCGACACCGAGATCGTCGACGGCGAGAGCCAGCTCAGTTTCCGGGCGATGGAGGGGCTGGAGGCGCCGCCCCCCATGGAACTGGCCGGCAGCTCCACAGACTGACCCGGCGCGCCCGACGCGGGCCCGGACGGGTCCGTGCGGGCGTCATGTAAACTGGGTAGTCGCCATTGGCCGTAGAGGCGTTGCCGGAATGGCGGGGACAGGCGTGCGACTGGTTGCGCTTGGGGGACCGATCGGGAGCCCCACCCGGCACTACGCGAGGGAGTTGCGTGTTCAAAGTCGGTGACAAGGTCGTGTACCCGCACCACGGCGCGGCCGTGGTCGAGAAGCGGGAAACCAAGGTGGCGTTCGGCGAGAAGCGCGAGTACCTGGTGCTGCGCCTGGCCTACGGCGACCTGACGCTCATGGTGCCGGCGGACGCCACCGAGGGCGTCGGCCTGCGAGAGGTCATCAACGACGAAGAGGTCGAAGAGGTCTTCGCGGTCCTGCGCAAGAAGGAAGCGCGGATGCCGACCAACTGGTCGCGCCGCTACAAGAACCACTCCGAGAAGCTCCGTTCGGGCGACATCTACCAGGTGGCCGAGGTCGTCCGGAACCTCTCCATCCGCGACAAGGACAAGGGGCTGTCGGCCGGCGAGAAGCGCATGCTCTCGCGGGCCCGCCAGATCCTCGTCTCCGAGCTCACCTTCGCCCTGGCGGTGGACGAGGAGACGGCCGAGCAGCGCCTGAACGACGCGCTGCCCTGATCCACCGCCCATGCCCGGCGTGTGGGGGGTAGTCGTGGCGGGCGGATCGGGCGAGCGGTTCGGGGCACCCAAGCAGTTCGCGCTGCTGGCCGGTCGCCCGGTGCTCGAATGGTCCGTCGCCGCCTGCCGTCCCGTCTGCGCTCGCGTGGTGTTGGTGCTCCCGGCCGGTGACGACGCGCTGGCGGCCGCGCCGCCCCCCTACGGCGCCGACGTCGTCGTCGCGGGCGGTGCCACGCGGGCCGCGTCCGTGCGCGCCGGCCTGGCCGCCGTCCCGGCCGACGTCGACGTCGTGGTGGTGCACGACGCGGCCCGGCCGCTCGCCGCGCCCGCGCTCTTCGAGGCGGTCGTGGCCGCGCTGGCCGATGGCGTCGCCGGGTGCGATCTGCGCCCTCCCGGTGAGCGACACGCTGAAGCGGACGGACCGACCGCTGGCCGACGGCGCGATCCCCGTGGTGCTGGCGACGGTCGATCGCAGCGAGCTCGTCGCGGTGCAGACGCCCCAGGCCTTCGTGACCGCGGTCCTGCGCGAGGCGCACGCCTCGCAGCCCGACGCGACGGACGACGCGGCGCTCGTCGAGGCGCTCGGCGCGACCGTGCGGGTGGTGCCGGGCGCGCCGGGCAACCTGAAGCTCACGACGCCGGTCGACCTGGCCTTCGCCGAACACCAGCTGGCCCGATGAGCATGCGCGTCGGCCAGGGCTACGACGTCCACGCCTTCTCCGACGATGCCGACCGTCCGCTGGTGCTGGGTGGCGTGCGGATCGGCGGGGCCCGCGGTCTGGCCGGGCACAGCGACGCGGACGTGGTGGCCCACGCGTTGGCCGACGCCCTGCTCGGCGCGGCCGGCCTCGGGGATCTGGGGCAGCACTTCCCGAGCACCGATGCGGCCTGGTCGGGGGCGGACAGCATCGGGCTCCTGGGCGAGGTGGCGGCCCGGGTGGCCGCGGCCGGCTACCGGGTGCTCAACGCCGACTGCACCGTCGTGGCGACGGCCCCGCGGCTCTCCCCCACGCGGCGGCGATGGCCGCGCGCCTCGGGGCGGCGATCGACGCACCCGTCTCGGTGAAGGCGACCTCGACCGACGGGCTGGGCTCGATCGGCCGGGGGGAGGGGATCGCCTCGTTGGCGGTCGTCCTTCTCGAAGCGACGACGGACGAACCCCGGTGAGCCCCGCCCGCCCGCCCCGACGGGCCGCGCCCGCCCGCCGGAGCGGACCGAACCGTCGGCCGGCGCCCGAGCCGAGGACCCGGCGCGACGGCCCCACCCACCCGCTGGGTGGCGACCGCGTGGAGGGTCGCCGCGCCGTGCGCGAGCTGCTGGCGGCGGGCCGGCGTCCGGTCCGGCGGCTGCTGCTCGCCGAGGGCCTCGAGCCCTCCGCCCAGCTCGACGAGATCGAGGCGCTGGCCCACCAGCGCAAGGTCCGGGTCGAGATGGTGGGGCGGCGGCGGCTCGACGCCGAAGCGCTGACCGAGGCACCCCAGGGGGTGCTGGCGATGGCGGCGCCGATCGACCCGGTCGACCTGGAGGCGCTCTGCGCTCCCGCCACCGGCGACGCCTTCTTGGTGGTCGTGGCGGGCGTGAGCGATCCGCGCAACCTGGGAGCCCTGCTGCGCAGCGCCGAGTGCGCCGGTGCGACGGGGGTCGTGCTGGCGAGGCACCGGGCCGCGCACCTGTCGCCGGCCGCGGTCAAGGTGGCGGCGGGCGCGGTCGAGCACCTGTCGTTCTCGGTGGTGGGTGGGATCCCCGCCGCCCTGGCGACGCTGACCGAGCTCGGCGTCTTCACGCTCGGTCTGGCCGGCGAGGCGCCGCGGAGCCTCTTCGACGCCTCCTTCGGCGACGGACCGGTGGCGGTCGTCGTCGGGGGAGAGGAGAAGGGCCTGGCCCCGCTCGTCCGCAAGCGGTGCGACCTCGTGGCCTCCATCCCCCAGGGCGGGGCGCTGCCCTCCCTGAACGTCGCCGCCGCCACCGCGGTCGCCTGCTTCGAGGTGGCCCGCCAGCGCGCCCGGGCCGCACCGCCGAGGTGACGCCCTGAGCCACGGCATCGTCCACACCGACGACGTCGTGCTGGTCGTCGCCGTCTTCTTGGCCTGCGCCGTGGAGATGGTCGAGGCCCTCACGATCGTGGTCGCGGTGGGGGTGACCGCCGGTTGGCGTCGGGGGATCGCGGGTGCGCTGGGCGCGTTGGTGGTCCTGGGTGCCCTGGTCGCGGCGGTCGGGCCCGAGCTCGCGCACATCCCGCTGCCGGTGCTGCGGACCGTGATCGGCGGCATCCTCTTGATCTTCGGCCTGCAGTGGTTGCGCAAGGCGGTGTTGCGCGCGGCGGGGGCGCTGCCCAAGCACGACGAGGACGCCATCTTCGCCACCACCACGCAGCAGCTGAGCGACGCCGACGCCCGGGCCGCGGTGCTCGTCGCGTTCAAGGGCACGTTTCTCGAGGGCCTGGAGGTCGTGATCATCGTCCTCACCCTCGGGAGCACCGGGCATGCCCTCGAGCTGGCGACGCTGGCCGCGCTCGGCGCGCTGCTGGTCGTCGGCGCGCTGGGGGCGATCGTGGCGCGCCAGCTCTCCGCCGTCCCGGAGAACGCGCTCAAGATGAGTGTCGGCGTGATGCTGGTGAGCTTCGGCACCTTCTGGAGCGGCGAGGGCGTGCACGTGCGCTGGCCCGGGAGCGACGTCGCCATCGTGGTCTTGGCCGCGCTCTACGCCCTGGTGGCCGCCCTTCTGGTCCGGCTCCTCCGGCGCGAGCGCCCGGCCGTGGTCAGGGCCGAGGGTGCCTGAGCCCGCCGGCCCGCCGGGCGCACCGGTCCTCTTCCGCTGGCTGGGCGCCTTCGGCCGCTTCTGGTGGGACTTCCTGATCGGCGACACGCCCGAGCTGACGGCCGGCGCCGTCGTCGCGGTGGGCGCAGCCGGGGCGATCGCGCTCGACCGATCCCTCGTCTGGCTGGCCGTCGTCGCGCTGCCGCTCGTGGTCGTGCTGGCGCTCGGCGGGTCGGTGCGTCGAGCGGCGAGAAAAGTGGCGCGCCGGTGATGGCGCCGGGGGTCTCGCGGTCCCGCCGCCGCCCCGGCTTTTCCGCCTCTGACCAGGGACTCCTTGGAGCCGGTGGTGGGACTCGAACCCACGACCTGACGATTACAAATCGCCTGCGCTTCCAGCTGCGCCACACCGGCTGGGACCGGGCCCAGGCTACCGAGGACACCTGGCGGCCGTGGAGGCCTCGGTTGCACCGGATCGTCACCGTTGGCAGGCTGCAACGGTGGATCGCGGCACAGCACCGAGCGCAGGGGACTCCGGGAGCGGTGGTGGGGGCGCCATGAGCCGCGTCGTGACCGCCCGGGCGGCCGCCATCGTCATCCTCGCGGTGGCCCTCGGGGTGATCCTGCTGCAGGTGGGGACGCGCCCGCCCGCCGGGTTCTCCGTCGGCAAACTGCCGCCCGTGATACTGCCGACGACGACGGTGCCGACCACCGCGGCGGGGGGCGGGCACACCACGTCGACGACGACCACGACGTCGGCCCCCCTCGACCGGGCCGACGTGAAGGTGTTGGTGGCCAACGGGAGCTCGGTCAACGGGGCCGCCGGCACCTACACGTCGCTGCTCTCGCACCAGGGCTGGGGGACGCTCACCGCGGTGACGGCCGACGCCAAGGTGACGACGTCCACCGTGTACTACGCGGCCAACCAGCAGGTGGCCGCCGCCGACATCGCGGCGACGCTGGCCCTCCTCCCCGCGGCCGTGCAGCCACTCACGGCCGCCGTGCCGGTGCCGGGCGCCGCCGCGGCCGCCGTCGTGGTGCTCATCGGGACCGACCTCGCCACCAAGGCGCCGGGCACGACCACGACGACCAAAGCCGGCTAGCGCGTGGAGGGCGTACCGGCGGCCCTCCAGCCGATCCTCGAGCGGCCCGAGCGCGCTGCGCTCTTCCTCGACTTCGACGGCACCCTGGCGGCGATCGTGGCGGATCCAGCGGACGCTCGCCCGCTCCCAGAGGTGCCCCAGCTCCTGGCGGGCCTGGCCCACCGGCTCGGCCTGGTGGCCGTCGTGTCGGGCCGGCCCGCGGTGTTCCTCCGCCAGCATCTGGGCGGCGTCGCCGGCGTGCGGCTCCTCGGCCTCTACGGCCTGGAGTGGGTGGCCGACGCCGGTCGGATCGTCACCCACGACGAGGCCCGTCGGTGGCGCCCGATGCTCGAGGCGACCGCCCAGCGTGCCCGGGCGGGCGCGCCGGCCGGCGTGCGCGTCGAACCCAAGGGTCTGACGGTCACGCTGCACTGGCGGGGGGCCCCCGACGCCGAGGCCTGGGTGCGCTCGTTCTGCGACGACGAGCGCCGGCGCGTCGGCCTGGTCGCCCACGAAGCGCGCCTCTCCCTCGAGCTGGCGCCGCCGCTGTCGGTGGACAAGGGCACGGTGGTGCGCTCGCTGGCCGCCGGCTTCACGGCCGTCGCCTGCTTCGGCGACGACCTCGGTGATCTGGCGGCCTTCGAGGCCCTCGACGACCTGGCGGCCTCGGGGATCGCGGTGGCCCGGGTGGCGGTCGTCGACGAAGAGAGCCCGGCCGCCGTCGCCGCGGCCGCGGACGTCGTCGTCGACGGGCCCCCCGGTGCGGTGGCGCTGCTCGGCCGCCTCCTCGGCTGACCGGGCCGGGCCGGGCGCTGGTCGGCTAGCGCGCCGCCTGCAGCTGGTCGTCGAGCCAGTCGGCCCCGCTGCGGGCCTCGACGAGGGCGCGCAGCGCACCGGCCCGCTCCGCCCGCTCGGCCGGTTCCATCTCGAGGGCCTGGTGGAGCGCCGCCGCCGTCGCCTGCACGTCGAACGGGTTGATGCCGAGGGCCGCGACGCCCAGTTCCTCGTAGGCGCCGGCCTCCTGGGACAGCACCAGCACGCCGTCGTTGGTGTTGAGGAGCGGGCCCTCCTTCGCCACCATGTTCATGCCGTCGCGCACCGGGTTGACGAGCAGGACGTCGTAGGCGCCGAGCGCGGCGACCGAGCGCGGGTAGTCGTCCTCGGGGTCAAAGATGATGGGCGTCCACCCCTCGGTGCCGAAGCGCTCGTTGATGCGCTCGACGGTGTGCTCGACCTCGGCGCGGTAGCCGATGTACTCCGCCAGGTCCTGGCGCGACGGGTAGGCGAGGGCGAGCAGCACGACGCGTTGGCGCCACTGCGCCTGCTCCTCGAGCAGCGCCTCGTAGGCGAAGAGGCCCCGCAGCAGGTTCTTCGAGAGCTCGATGCGGTCGACCCGCACGATGAGCCGCCGGTCGCCGACCATGCCGTCCAGCCGCCGCCGGGCCGCCGCGGTCTCGGCGCCGGCCGCGGTCGCGGCCAGGGCGGCCGGCGTCGGCCCGAGGGGTGCGGCGAAGACCGGCGGGGCGGGCCCGCCCGCGGCGCGGGCCAGCAGCGGATCCTCGAAGCACCGGCGGAACCCCGCGGCCCAACGCTCGGTGTGGAACCCGCAGGCGCCGAAGCCGGCCAGGCCGGCCAGCAGCTCGCCGGCGGCCCGCTCGGGCAGCACGCGCAGCACGTTGGGGTCGGCGAACGGCGTGTGGTGGAAGTGCACCGTGCGCAGATCGTCCCGGCGCCGGGCCAGCATCCCGCCGGCCAACGAGAGGTGGTAGTCCTGCACCAGCACCACCGCCCCCTCGGGCGACTCGGCCGCCACGACGTCGGCGAACTGCTCGTTGAGGGCGCGGAAGGCGTCGAAGGCCGCGTGCCAGTGCCGGTCGAGGCGGGGCCGGCGTGCCAGGTCGAACAGGTGGTGGTGGCAGAACCACAAGGTGGCGTTGGCCACCACGTCATAGGCCTGCGCGTAGATCGCGGGGTCGGCCACGACCGGGACCACCCGCAGGCCGTCCACGGTCTGCGGCCCCTGCTCCGCGGCCAGCCGGTCCGCCGGGCTCATGGCGGCCGCCACCCACGTCGTCTCCGTGCCGGCCAGGAGCGGCCCGAGGGTCCCGGCCAGGCCACCGCCGGCCACCGAGGGCACCGGCCGGCCGCCGCCGTCCAGGCGGAAGGAGACCGGACCGCGGTTGGAGACGACCACGACGGGTGACGCGTTGGGGACGGGCACACGATCCGACGCTACTGGGGGGAGTGGATCAGCCGGCGCTGTCATCGAGGACGGCGCCGTTTCGGGCCCGGCGGACACCCCCGCGCGGGGCGGGGCACCCCTCGTCGGTCGGCGCCTCCGGTCGGGACCGCTCAGGGCGCGGCGGTGTCCCGGTGCCTCGCCAGGGCGGCCCGCAACACGTCGCGCGCCTGGGGTCGCAGCTCGTCGAGCGGGCGGTTGCGGTGGATGCGAACGCCGAGGTCGACCTGGGCGATCGATTCGATGCCGAACCGGCGCGCCACGTCCACGAGCAGTCCGAGCTCGACGCCGTAGCCGTCCGCGAAGGTGAGCTTCTCGAGCGCCCAGCGGTGGGCCGCCGTCTCGCCGGCGAGCGGCTGGCGGATGTGGGCGAGCTCGGGGAACAGGAGCTCGATCACCGGACGGGCCACGAGCTCGGTCACCCGGCCGCCCCCGGTCGGCGCCCCGTCGATCGGCCGGTCGTAGTAGCCCTTCACGAGGACGACGGCCGGTTCCGTGAGGAGGGGCGCCACCAGCCGGGTGACGAACAGCTCGGTCGTGTTCTCCACGTCGGCGTCGAGGAACACGACGATGTCGCCCACGCTGGCGTCAAACCCGGCGCGCATGGCCGCGGCCTTGTCTCCACCGGACTGCTGGTGCACCACGCGCGCGCCGGCGGCCCGGGCCCGGGCGGCCGTCTCGTCGCGCGAGCCATCGTCGACGACCAGGATCTCGTCGACCAGCTGGGTCCCGGAGGCGTCGTGGAGCGGCCAGAGCGCGTCCACCACGGGCCCGACCGTGCGCTCCTCGTCGCGGGCCGGGAGGCAGACCGAGATGCTCCGGCCGGCCTTGGCGGCGACCAGCTCGGGGAGGGAGGGCGCGGCGAACGGGAAGGTTCGGACGTGCTCACGCATGAAGGCATCTAAGCACCGGAGGGGGGCGTCCGTGCCCAAGACGCCCCGCGGGCCCCCCGGCCCGCCGCGCCGGCAGGCACAAAGGATTGACTGGTGGCGGCCGGTCGAGCAGCATAGGGGGATCATCCAGAGCGGCTGAGGGACGGGCCCTGCGACGCCGCGGCAACCAGTGCCGTTCGGGATCCACGCGATCCTCCCGGACGGGTATCCACCAGGTGCCAATGCCCGACCGATGCGGAGGAATCATGAATCACGTCGTTGGGCTGCGCTGTCGGGAGTGTGGCCGCCCATTTCCGGTCGAGGCGTTGCACGTCTGCGACTTCTGTTTCGGGCCGCTCGAGGTCGACTACGACTACGAGCGGATCGCCGCCAGCGTCACCCGGGAGAAGATCGCGGCCGGTCCGCGTTCGATCTGGCGCTACCGGGAGCTGCTCCCGGTGGAGGACGCCGCCCCGGTCGACCTCGGGGCGGGCTACACGCCGCTCGTCCGTGCCGACCGGCTGGCGGCCGAGCTGGGACTGGGCGAGCTGTGGATCAAAGACGACACCGCCAACCCCACCGGATCGTTCAAGGACCGGGTCGTCTCGGTCGCCCTCACCAAGGCCCGCCAGCTCGGCTTCAAGGTGGCCGCCTGCGCCTCGACCGGGAACCTGGCCAACTCCGTGGCGGCCCACGCCGCACGGGCCGGCATGGCCTCCGTCGTCCTCATCCCGAAGGACCTCGAGGACGCGAAGGTCACGATGACCGCCGTCTACGGCGGCACGGTGGTGGCCGTCGACGGCAGCTATGACGAGGTGAACCGGCTGTGCGCCGAGTTGGCGAGCGAGCACCCCACCTGGGCGTTCGTCAACGTGAACATCCGCACCTACTACGCCGAGGGCTCCAAGACCCTCGCCTTCGAGGTGGCCGAGCAGCTGGGCTGGCAGGCGCCCGACCACGTCGTCGTGCCGATCGCCTCGGGCAGTCAACTCGTGAAGGTGGCCAAGGGCTTCGCCGAGCTCGGAAAGGTGGGCCTCCTCGACGAGGTGCCATCGGTGCGGGTGTCGGGGGCCCAGGCGGCGGGCTGCTCGCCGGTGGCGACGGCCTTCGCCGAGGGAACCGACGCCATCCGGCCGGTGAAACCGAAGACCATCGCCAAGTCCCTCTCCATCGGCAATCCGGCCGACGGTTGGTATGCGCTCAACACGATCCGCCAGTCCGGCGGGTCCTGTGCCGCGGTGACCGACGACGAGGTGATCGAGGGCATCCGGCTGCTCGCGCGGACCGAGGGGATCTTCGCCGAGACGGCGGGCGGGGTGACCATCGCCACGCTGGCCAAGCTGGCGGCGGCGGGGATCGTTCGCTCCGACGAGCGGGTGGTCGCCCTGGTCACGGGCCACGGCCTGAAGACCGTCGAGGCGCTCCGGGACTCGGTGGGCCCGACGGCCGTGATCGGCCCCACGCTCGAGGCCTTCGACCAGGCCCTGGGTGCCGACTTCGACCTGGGCGAGCTTCGATGAGCATCGGCGTGCGGATCCCGACCCAGCTGCGGACGCTCACCGGTGGGGCCGGCCAGGTCGCTGTGGACGGCGCCACCGTCGGCGAGGTGCTCCACGCCCTCGATGCGGGGCACCCGGGCTTCGCCGAGCGCCTGTTCGACGAGGGTGGCCAGCTGCGCCGGTTCGTGAACGTCTTCCTGGCCGACGAGGACGTCCGCTTTCTCGACGGCCTGGACACGCCTGTCGGCGAGGGCCAGGTCGTCTCCATCGTCCCGGCCGTGGCCGGCGGGTAGTCGCCACCTCCCAAGGGGCGGTTGCGCCGGCCCCTGGCACATGGTTTGCTATTAGCACTCGACGAACGAGAGTGCTAAATGCCCGGCTAAGCTGGCCGGCAGCAACTACCGGCTCTGCCGGTTGACCTACGGAGGAAACGACCACATGCCCAAGCTGATCGCCTTCGACGAAGAGGCGCGGCGAGCGCTCGAGGCCGGCATGAACAAGCTGGCCGACGCGGTTCGTGTGACCCTCGGCCCGAAGGGCCGCAACGTCGTGCTCGACAAGAAGTGGGGAGCCCCCACCATCACCAACGACGGCGTCTCGATCGCCAAGGAAATCGACCTCGAGGACCCCTACGAGCGGATCGGGGCCGAGCTGGTCAAGGAAGTGGCGAAGAAGACCGACGACGTCGCCGGTGACGGGACCACCACCGCCACGGTGCTCGCCTGGGCCATGGTGCGTGAGGGCCTGCGCAACGTGGCGGCCGGCGCCAACCCGATGGGCCTCAAGAAGGGCATCGAGGCGGCGGTCGAGGCCGCGGTGGCCTCGATCCACTCGATCTCCCGGGAGACCGAGTCCAAGGAGCAGATCGCCCAGGTCGCCTCCATCTCCGCCGCCGACAACGAGATCGGCGAGATGATCGCCGAGGCCATCGACAAGGTCGGCAAGGACGGGGTCATCACCGTCGAGGAGTCCCAGACCTTCGGCATGGACATGGACCTGGTCGAGGGGATGCGCTTCGACAAGGGCTACATCTCGCCCTACTTCGTGACCGACCCCGAGCGCATGGAGGCCGTCCTGGAGGACGCCTACGTCCTGCTCGTCGGCTCGAAGATCTCCGCCGTCCGCGACCTGCTGCCGGTGCTCGAGAAGGTCATGCAGTCGGCCAAGCCGCTCGTGATCGTCTCCGAGGACGTCGAGGGTGAGGCGCTGGCCACCCTGGTCGTCAACAAGATCCGCGGCACGTTCAAGAGCGTCGCCGTCAAGGCTCCGGGGTTCGGCGAGCGCCGCAAGGCGATGCTCCAGGACATGGCGATCCTGACCGGCGGCCAGGTGGTCACCGAAGAGGTCGGGCTGAAGCTCGAGAACGTCGGCATCGACCTGCTCGGTCGGGCCCGCAAGGTCGTCGTCACGAAGGACGAGACGACGATCGTCGAAGGCGCCGGCGACGACGCCGACATCAAGGGCCGCATCAACCAGATCAAGGCGGAGATCGAGAACACCGACTCGGACTACGACCGGGAGAAACTCCAGGAGCGCCTGGCCAAGCTCTCCGGCGGCGTGGCCGTGATCAAGGTCGGGGCGGCCACCGAGGTGGAGCTCAAGGAGAAGAAGCACCGGATCGAGGACGCGGTGTCGACCACCAAGGCGGCCATCGAAGAGGGCGTGGTCCCCGGTGGGGGCGTCGCCCTGCTGCGGGCCCAGGCCGGGATCCTGGCCCTCGCCGAGAAGCTCGAGGGTGACGAGGCGACCGGCGCCCGCATCGTGGCCCGGGCCGTCGAAGAGCCCCTGAAGCAGATCGCCGTGAACGCCGGGCTCGAGGGCGGCGTCATCGTGGACAAGGTGCGGAACCTGAAGAACAAGTCCGAGGGTCTGAACGCGGAGACCGGCGAGTACGTCGACCTCTTCAAGGAGGGCGTCATCGACGCCGCCAAGGTGACCCGTTCGGCTCTGCAGAACGCCGCCTCCATCGCGGCCCTGTTCCTCACCACCGAAGCCGTGATCGTGGACAAGCCCGAGGCTGCGGCTCCGGCCATGCCCGGCGGGGGTATGGACGACTTCTAGTCCAACGCCGCCCGCGCGGGCGGAGGAACGTTGCATCGTCTCGAGGGGCGCCCCAGCGGGCGCCCCTCGGTCGTTGGGGCGTGCGGGAAGACACAGAGACCTCGCTCGCTACCCTGAGCGTGATGTCGTCGAGGCTCGATCGGTCCTGGACCGTGCTCGCCAGTTACGAGGCGCCCCAGGCGAGTCGCTGCGTCGACGTCTTCGGGCGACCCGACGGCACGTTCGGCTTCGAGGAGTTCCGCCGGGACCCCGAGGACATAGGTGCCTGGACGCCGGTCAGCTCCTTCTCGGGGCTCGAGTATCGGAGCGAGCTCGAGGCCCTGGCCGGCGCGACCGGCGCCGTGCCGTGGCTCGCCCCGGTCTCGACCGGTGACCTGCTCGCGCTGATCGGCGGCCGCCCCCGGGGCGGCCCTCCGGGTTTCCCTAGACTCGGGCCGATGCCGCCGGCGGAGCCGATCACCGAACCGCTCTCCCCCCGCACGGGGTGGGGGGTGCTGCACCTGTTCTGCCGGCTCGGCGGTTCCTTCCGGGCCGCCGCCGTGGGAGCCGCGGCCAAAAGCGCTCGTGACCAGGGCGTTCAGGTCGTGGCAGTCGCACTACTCGGCCACAAGGCCGACGTCGGGTTCGTCGCCACAGGTCCCGACCTGTGGGCCCTGCAGGCCTTCCAGCGGACCGTGCGCGACGCCGGTCTCGTGCCGGTCGCCTCCTACGTGTCGCTGACCGAGGTCTCCGAGTACGCGGCCGGCGTGCCCGACGCCATGAAGCAGGCCCGCCTCTACCCCGAGCTCCCGCCCGAGGGCATGCGGGCCTTCTGCTTCTATCCGATGTCCAAGCGTCGCGACGCCCAGGACAACTGGTACTCCTTGCCCTTCGACCGGCGCGAGGAGCTCATGCGCGGCCACGGGGCGCTCGGGCGCACGTTTCGCGGCCGCGTCCTCCAGCTGATCACCGGCTCGACCGGGCTGGACGACTGGGAGTGGGGGGTCACGCTCTTCGGGGTGCACCCCGACGACCTGAAGGACTGCGTCTACGAGATGCGCTTCGACGAGGCGTCCGCCCGCTACGCCGAGTTCGGGCCCTTCTACACGGGCATGGTGGCGCCCCTCGACGAGGTGCTGGCCCGCGTGGGGCCGACGTGAGCGGGCCGGTGGCATCGCTCGACGGGCTGCGCGACGAGCTCCGGCGGCTCGGCCCGCTGGTCGTCGCCCTGAGCGGCGGCGCCGATTCGGCGTTCCTGGCCAAGGTGGCCCACGACACCCTCGGGGCCGACCAGGTCCTCGTGGCCACCGCGCTCTCGCCGTCGCTGGCGGAGGGCGAAGAGGCCGACTGCCGGTCCCTCGCGTCCGAGTGGGGCCTGCGCTGGCGGGGCGTGCGGACCGACGAGATGGAGGACCCGCGCTACGTCGCCAACGCGGCCGACCGCTGCGCCCGCTGCAAGACCGCACTCATGGCCGCGCTGGGGCCGCTGGCCGAAGAGGAGCGGGCCACCGTGGTCCTCGGGGTGAACGTGGACGATCTCGGCGATCACCGGCCGGGCCAGGCCGCTGCGGCCGAACGCGGCGCCCGCTTCCCCCTCGTCGACGCCGGGTTCACGAAGAACGACATCCGCCACTGGTCGCGCCTGCTCGGCCTGCGGACCTGGGACAAGCCGGCCGCGGCCTGCCTGTCCTCCCGGATCCCCTACGGCACCCCGGTCACGCTCGGCGCCTTGGGGTCGATCGGGCGAGCCGAGGCGGCCCTCCGAGGCCTCGGGTTCGGCCAGCTCCGGGTCCGCCATCACGGGACCGTGGCCCGCATCGAGGTGGACGAGGCGGACCTGGCCGAGGTCGTGACCCGCCGTCACGAGGTCGTGGCCGCCGTGTCGGCGGCCGGCTACCTCTATGTGACGCTCGACCTCGAGGGCTTCCGCTCGGGCAGCCTGAACCGCATGATCGACCGAGCCGACGCGCCGGCGAACGGGGAGGCAGGGTGATCGCGATGCGGGTGAAGCTCACGTTCCCAGAGGACCTGGTGCGCCGACCGGTGCTCGCCACCATGGTCCGCACCTACGAGGTCGACGCCAACATCCGCCGGGCCAACGTGGAGGAGCACGAGGGCTGGATCCTCTGCGAGCTGACCGGCGTCCCCGCCGCGCTCGAGGCGGCGGTCGGCTGGCTCCGCTCCGAGGGGGTGGGGGTCGACCTCTTGGGGGACGTGCTCGAGAGCTGAGCGGCGCTCAGCGCGGCGGCTTGTCCGGCGGCGCGATCTGCCAGCCGGCGGTGGATGTGCGGCGGGGCTCGTAGAAGAGGCAGCCCTCGGGGCAGGTGAACGGCAGGGGCTCGTTGGCCCCGACCTTGCACCGTTCGAGCTTGTCGCCCCGAGGCGTCGTCTGCATGACGTAGTGCCGGCAGTCCTCGTTCACGGCCACGCCCCATTGTGCCCGACCGTGGGCCGCCCGAGAGAGCACAGGGCGCAGGTCGGCCGCCCGGCGCCCGGGTGAGTCCCCCCCCGTGGTGTCTTGGTAGCGTCAGGCCGTGCCCCCCGAGGTCCCCCTGCGGCTGCTGCTGCGCTGGAGCGAGAGCCTCTCGGCGATCGCCCGCACCGGCCTCGGCTTCACCCAGAACCTCTACGAGAAGGAGCGGTTCGAGGAGATCCTCCGGGTGGCGGCCGATATCCGCATGGCCGCCGATGACGGCGCCCTCGGCGTGGAAGACGCCGAGGGGCTGGTCGAGGAGTGGTTGGGCCAGGTGGGCGAGGGGATCCCCGGCTACGTCACGCCGAAGGTGGCCGTCGGGGCCGTCGTCGGCAACGACCGGGGCCAGATCCTCCTCATCCGCCGCGCCGACTCGGGGGTGTGGCTGTATCCGACGGGCTGGTGCGACGTCGGCTACTCGGCCGCCGAGGTGGCGGCCAAGGAGGTGTCCGAGGAGACGGGGATCGAGGCGGAGCCCGTTCGCCTGATCGCGGTCCTCGACGGGCTCCGCATCGGGATCACCCGCATCCCCCTCTATTCGATGGTGTTCTACCTGCGGGCGATCGGGGGCGAGCTCAATCCCCATCCGCTCGAGTGCTCCGACGTCGGCTGGTTCTTCCCCGACGCGCTGCCGGTGCCGTTGGCCGGGGTCGAGCGGTGGGGCGACGCGGCCTTCGCGGCGATCCGGGGCGAACACCGAGACGTCTACTACGACCCGCTGCGGCAGCCGATCTGGCGGGGGACGCCCGAGACCGACCAGCCCACGGGTCGTCCGTGACGCTCGACGCGCGGGTCGTCGAAGAGGTCGTCGCGCTCGACGAGGGGCTGTGCGCGGCGCTGGCCCTCCTCATCCCGCAGCTCTCGGCATCCGCCGAACCGGTGACCAGAGCGGTGCTCGAGGAGATCGTCGCGTCGCCGGGCACCACGCTGTTCGTGGCCAAGGACGCGTCGGGAGGGGTCGTCGGGACGCTCACGCTCGCCACCTTCCGCGCGCCGACGGGCGTGCGGGCCTGGATCGAAGACGTCGTCGTCGACGCCCAGGAGCGGGGGCGGGGGACCGGGGCGGCGCTGGTCGGCGCCGCCCTCGCCAAGGCCGAGGCCGTCGGTGCCCGCACGGTCGACCTCACCTCGAATCCCCGGCGCACGGAGGCGAACTCCCTCTACCGCAAGCTGGGCTTCGCCGTCCGCGACACCAACGTCTACCGGTTCGACCGCTCCTAGACCACGCCGTCGGGCCCTGTCAGGGGGCCCCGCTGGGGCGTGATCGAATATCTCCATGTTGATCGGCCGCGACATCCGCCTCGAGATCGGCGGCCGCACCCTGCTCGAGGACGGGACCGTGCTGGTCGGGGCCGACGACAAGGTGGCGCTGGTCGGCCGCAACGGGACCGGGAAGTCGTCCCTCCTCTCGTATCTCTTGGGCACGCCGCCCTCCCATCTCCACGGCACCGGCCGCGTGCAGATCCTGGGCACGGTGGGTTTCTTGCCGCAGGTCCCCGTGCCCGACGGGCTCGGCATCGACCCGAGCGCGTTCTCCCACGTGCTCTCCGCCCGCGGGATCGACGTCTTGGACGACGAGCTCCAAAAGGCCCGCCGGCACCTCGAGGTCTCGCCCACCGAGGATGCCGTCGCCACCTTCAGCGACCTGGAAGAGCGCTACCGCCTGGCCGGCGGCTACGAGGTCGAAGCCGAGATCGGCCGGCTGGCCGACGGCCTCGGCCTCCCCCAGGAGTTCCTGCTGGCCGAGACGGCCACGCTCTCGGGGGGCCAGCGCCGCCGGGTGGACCTCATCCGGGTCCTCTTCAGCGCGCCGGACATCTTGATCCTCGACGAGCCGACGAACCACCTCGACCGCGCCGCCAAGGTGTGGCTGATGAGCGAGCTGGCCCGGTTCCCCGGCGCGCTGCTGCTCGTGAGCCACGACCTGCGGCTCCTCGACCACGCGATCTCCAAGGTGCTCACCTTCTCCGAGCGCCACCTGCTCGAGTTCAAGGGCAACTACAGCGCCTCGCGCACCCAGCTGGCCGGCGAGGTGCACCGGCGCGAGAAGGCGTCGTCCCTCGAGGCCACGCAGATCACCAAGATGCGGGCCAACGCCGACAAGTGGCGGCACAGCACCGAGTCCCAGGCTCGCAAGGCCAAGATCCTGGACCGCAAGGTGGAGAAGCTCGAGGCGGAGCGCACCACCGTCATCAAACGCGAGCGCCGCGTCCGCTTCAAGTTGCCCGAGCCGGCGCGCTCGGGCGGGGTGGTGTTGAGCGTGGACGGCGTCGCCGTCTCCTACGGCGACAAGTCGGTCCTCACCGGCGTCGGTTTCGTGGTCGACCGCGGTGACCGGGTCGTCGTGGTGGGCCGCAACGGCGCCGGGAAGTCCTCGCTCCTGCGTTGCCTGTCGGGCGTCCAGGCCCCCAGCTCGGGTGCCATCTCCCTCGGGCACGCGGTCGCGCTGGGCTACTTCGCGCAGGAGCACGAGCAGATCGATCTCGAGCTCGGGGCGCTCGACAACATCGACGACACCGTGTTGAAGGAGGAGTCGGAGCGGCGGGCCCTGCTGGGTTCGTTCGGCCTGACCGGCTCGACGTCGACGCAGCGGGCCGGCTCCCTCTCGGGTGGCGAGCGCGCCCGCCTCAGCCTGGCCATGCTGGCGGCGGGCCGGGCCAACCTCCTCGTCCTCGACGAACCGACGAACAACCTGGACCCCGCGTCGGTGGAGGCCGTCGGCGCCATGCTCTCGGCCTGGAAGGGCACCATCGTGGCGGTCAGCCACGACCGACCCTTCGTCGAGGCGCTCGAGCCGACCCACGCGCTGCATCTCCCCGAGGAGCAGTACGGGTTCTGGCGCGACGAGTACCTCGAGCACGTGGAGATCCGCTAGCGGCCGGGTCTTCTCAGCGCAGCAGCTTGGACATTCGCCGGTCGGCCAGGACCTTGCCCTTCGTCTGGCAGTGGGTGCAGTAGACGACCTCATGGGAGTCGAAGCTCACGCGGTGCAGCGGCTCGCCGCAGCGAGGGCAGGGCTCCCCGTGCCTGTTGTGCACCAAGAAGCGGTCGCCCAGCTTGGCCTCCGACAGGGCGCCGCGGCGCGTCCGTTCCTTGGCCAGCGCCTCGTCGAGGACCGAGCGGATCGCCGCCAGCAGGTCCTCCCGCTGGGCCGCGGTCAGGCTCTTCAGCGACGCGAACGGCGAGAGTCCCGGCCCGGTTGAGCGCGTCGTCGACGTGCCCGCGGCCGATGCCGGCGACCACGTGCTGATTCCGCAGCAGCGTGTGGAGCTGGCGGGTGCTCTCGTCGTGGCGGATGAGCTCGGCGAACGCGTCGTCGCCCGGCTCGGGTCCGAGCGTGGCCAGCGGTCCGTCCTCCCCGGGCCGAGCACCCACCAGCCCGCCTTGCGCTGCGTCCCGTACTCGCGCACGAGGAGGCCCGGTGTCGTCGTCGAAGACGAAGCGGACGACGCCGCCCCGCGGGCTCGTGGCCTTGGCCGGGGCTTCGAGGTCCATGCGGCCGGCCTGGGAGAGGTGCACCAGGATCCGGTACTCACCGCTCAGCGTCAGCACGAGGAACTTGCCCCGCCGGCCCACCGCCTCGACCGCCCGACCCTGGAGGTCGGCTGCGGAGGGCACGACGGTCTTCAGGCTCGTGAATCCCAACTGCTGGCAGCGCGCCAGCGACCGGCCGACGAGTACGTCGTCCAGGCGTTCGGAGAGGGCCTGCATCTCGGGGAGTTCGGGCATGGCTTCTCGGGGGTCGGTTCGTCGAGTGTAGGGCGACAGCCCCGCGGCAGCGGCCGCGGCCGCCCAGGCCGCGACCGATACGCTCCCCGGCGATGCGCTGGCTGGACGACGTGGTCGACGCCGACCTGCGAGAGCGCAGTTTCGTGGTCTGCGCGCGGCGGGCGCGAGGTGCCCGGCCTGCTGTGGACGCCGGTCGACGGCGGCGCCGGCCAGCCCCTCGTCTTGATCAGCCACGGCGCGTCGGGGTCCAAGCGCGAGGGCTACGTGCTCACGCTCGCCCGGGAACTGGCCGGCCGGGGGATCGCGTCGGCCGCCATCGATGGGCCGGTGCACGGCGATCGTCGGCTCGAGCCCGACCGACGACCGAGCGGTGGCCTTCCTGCGGTTCTCCCAGGCGTGGTCGTCGGACCCCGCCATGACCGACGAGATGGTGGCCGACTGGCGGCACACGCTCGACGCCCTGCAGACGCTCGACGAGCTGCGCGGGGGTCCCGTCGGTTGGTGGGGCCTGTCGATGGGCACGATCCTCGGCCTGCCGGTCGTGGCCGCCGAGCCGCGGGTCGAGCGTCGCCGTCCTCGGGTTGGCCGGCCTCACGGGGCCGACCCGCCAGCGGCTCGAACACGACGCCCCGCTCGTGACGTGCCCCGTCCTGTTCGTCGCGCAGTGGGACGACGAGCTGTTCGAGCGAGCGACCGTCCTCGCCCTCTTCGACGCACTCGGCTCGACCGACAAGCGGATGCACGCGTTCCCGGGTCGCCACGGCGAGGTGTCGACCGAGGCCTTCGCCAACACGGCGTCCTTCCTGGTCTCTCGGCTGGCCGGCGCGCCGCCGGCCGGTTAGGCGGGCTCGGGGTCCTCGGGGAACGCGACGGCGTCCGGGGCCGACCGCGTCGCCTCGGCGCGCCGGCGCCAGGCCTCCTCGGCCCGCGACGCCACCTCGTGGGGTGCCAGGCCGGTCTCGCTGGCCGCCCGGGCCACGTCGTCGAACTCGGGCTTGGCGCGGTCGGGGCCCACCTTCACCCGAACGGAAGACCCCTCGACGACGACCTCGTCCATCGTGCGGGCGCTCGGCCAGCGCTCGCCGGTGAAGGCCCGGACGCCGAAGGTCCCCGTCGTCGAGCGGAGCACCTGGCGGAGGGCCTCGGCGGCCGCCGGGTCGGCCAACGCGTGGACCGTATGGCCCGGGACGGCCCTTCTTCATCATGGCCGGCGTGACCCAGGCGTCGTGGGCGCCCGGCGTCGAGCAGCGCCGCCACGGCGTGCGCGAGCTGCTCGCCGGTGGCGTCGTCGACGTTGGCCTCGAGCACGAGCACCGGTTGCCCGTCGCCCGTCCGCTGCGCGGGAAGCGCCGTGCCCGACGACGACCTGCGTGCAGTTGGGAAGCTCGTCGAGATCGCGCGACCCGGCGCCGAAGCCGCTCCGGCGCACCGTCATCGGGGGGAGCGGGCCGAAGGAACGGGCCATGGCGGCGAGCAGGGCCGCACCGGTCGGGGTCGTGAGCTCGACCGGCGTCTCCCGGCCGTAGGTCGGCACGCCGCGCAGGAGCTGGACGACCGCCGGTGCCGGGTTCGGGAGCAGGCCGTGGGAGGACCGGACCATGCCCGTCCCGGTCGCCACCGGCGACGCGGCTGACGCGGTCGACGCCCAGGACCTCGAGGGCGAGGGCGGTGCCCACGACATCGATGATCGCGTCGTGACCCCCGACCTCGTGGAAGTGCACCTGGCGCGATGGGCTTGCGGTGCAGGTGGCCCTCGACCTCGGCCAGCGCGCCGAACACGGCGAGCGAACGGGCCACCACACGTTCGGGGAGCCGCGCCTCCGACACCAGGCCGACGATGTGCGCGTGGGTCCGCACGACCACGTCGTCGTCGGCCGAGACGATCGCCCGGGTGCAGGCGATGCCGCCCCGGAGCACGGGCTCGGTGCGCAGGTCCCAGCCCGGCAGCGGCAGGCGCCGGAGCAGGGTGAGCACCTCGCCCACATCGGCTCCGGCGTCGAGGAGGCTGCCGAGCGCCATGTCGCCGGCGATCCCCGAGAAGCAGTGGAACCAGGCGACGGTCTCCCCGGCGACGGCGCTGTCGGCCTCGGCCTGGTCGTCGGCGCGGCGACGCTCGGTGCGCCGGGTCCGCCGGGAGCGCCGGTCCGTCGCGGGCTCGAACGGGCTCACTGCAGGATCCGCGCCACGGCGCAGGCGGCCCCGAAGCCGTTGTCGATGCCGACGACGCTGACGCCGGCGGCGCAGGAGGCCAGCATCGCCAGCAGGGCCGTCATCCCGCCGAACGACGCCCCGTAGCCGACGCTGGTCGGAACGGCGACGATCGGGGCGCCCGTGACGCCGCCGGTCAGGCTGGCCAGCGCACCCTCCATGCCCGCCACCACCACGACCGCGTCCGCATCGAGGAGCTCGTCGACCGAGGCGAGCAGCCGGTGCAGACCGGCCACCCCACAGTCGGCGAGCAGGCTCGGCCGGAACCCCATCGCCTCGAGCACCGCTCGGCATTCGTCCGCCACCGGCAGATCGGCCGTCCCGGCCGTGAGCACGAGCACCCGCCCGGCCCGCACGGCGGCGGGCCGCCAGGCCGCGGTCGCATGGAGGCCCGAGTCGGTGACGGTGGGCGACCCGAAGCCGGCCGCGTCGGCCGCCGCCGCGGCGGCTTTGACCTGGTCGGGACTGGCCCGGGTCAACAGGACCGGCCCGCCGGGCTCGCCCAGGAGCTCGACGACGATCCGGGCGCACTGCTCGGCGGTCTTCCCGGGCCCGTAGACGGCCTCGGGGATGTGCTGGCGGAGCGCCCGGTGGTGGTCGATCCGGGCGAACCCGAGATCGGCGAAGGGCAGGCGGCGCAGGCGCCGAACGGCCTCCTCGACCGTGCAGGCACCGCTCGCCACGTCGGCCAGGAGCTGTTCGAGCGCGGGCGCATCCATGTGGGTCACTATCCTGCCCGGGTGTGACGGCTCCTGCGACCTCCGTGGCCTACTTCGGCCCGACGGGGACATTCACCGAGGAGGCGCTGCTCACCCAGGCCGATTACGCCTCGGCCGACCTCTGCCCGCTCGCCGACGATCACGGACGTGTTCGAGGCGGTCGAGTCGGGCAGCGTGGACCTCGGGTTCGTGCCGATCGAGAACGGCATCGAAGGGACGGTCCCGGTCACCGTCGACGGGCTGATCTTCGACTTCAATCTCTTCATCCAGCGAGAGGTCGTGCTGGACATCCATCTGCACCTCATGGCGGCGCCGGGCGTGGCGCTGTCCGATGTTCGACGAGTTGTGTCCTTCCCGCACGCCCTGGCCCAGTGCCGCAAGTATCTGGCCAAGCACCTGCCCAATGCCCAGGCCGTGGCCGCCAGCTCCACGGCGGAGGCCGCCAAGCAGCTCGGCGAGCACCCCGAGCCGGACGCCGCGGCGATCGCCCCCCGACTGGCCGCCGCCGTCTACGGGTTGGAGCTCCTGGCCGAAGACGTCGAGGACCACCCGGAGAACCAGACGCGCTTCGTGGCGGTGGCCCGGTCGGGCATCCCGGCGCCGACCGGCCACGACCACACGAGCATCGTGTGCTTTCAGCGGGCGGACCAACCGGGGAGTCTGCACGGCATCTTGGGGCAGTTCGCGGCGCGCGGCATCAACCTCACGAAGCTCGAGTCACGCCCGACCAAGCGGGGACTCGGTGACTACTGTTTTCTGATCGACCTCGAGGGACATCTCTCAGACGAGCTCGTCGCCGATTGCCTCCGCAATCTGCACGCCGGCCAGTCGGGCGTGAAGCTCCTCGGTTCCTACCCGGCGGGCGGAGCCCAGGCTCCGGACCACCGGCGCCGGGCGGATGATGCGTGGCAGGCGGCGGACCAGTGGTTGAACGAGCTGCGAGGCCAGATCGGCTAGGAGCCGGTCGAGGGTCGCCGCGCTAGGTACCCTGGCGCCTGTACCCCGCCGCGCTCTGGCGGGGAATCCGGAGGGATGGCAGAGCGGACGAATGCGCGGCTCTTGAAAAGCCGTGGGACTCCGGTTCCCGTGGGTTCGAATCCCACTCCCTCCGCCAGTTGAATCAGGTTTGAACCCCGGGCAGCAACCAGCGGCCCGGGGTTCTTCGTTTTGCCTGGCCTCCGGGCGGTCGTGGTGGCCCTAGGGGTGGACCGGCGCAAGTACCTGGGGCTAGCGGCCTCCTGGGCCCTTGTAGGTACCACTGTGAAGCGGCGTGGAGCCGCGTCCAACGCTGCCGCCAGGTCGGATAGCAGCTTGAACTCTGGCCGCGCCACGACGTCGGCTACGAACGGCTTGCTGTCCTTCCCGACATCGATGCGGATCTGGGCGAAGAACGCCTGGTTGATGAGCTTGCGCCCCTCGCTGGGCAGCCGTCGGTAGAACGGGCCCGCATGGGCAGCCAACTCAAGTGCTGTCTCTAGGTGGCTGCGCAGCATCTGGTACTGGGTACTGGCTTGACTGATGAGGTCCCTAGCGTTCGTCAGCTCGGCCTGGACCTGCTCCTGGCGTGGCTTCAGGTCCTCCAGCGAGATGGCTTCGGTCAGGTAGGCATCGATGAGCTTCTGTTTCTGCCGTTCGAGGATGATGATTCGACGTTGCTGCGTCGCCAGTGTCTTGGCTCGACGCTGGTCCACCGTGGCGAACTCGGCATCGACGTCCTCCCGAAGATTTTCCAAGATGGCCGGGTGAAAAGTCACGTCGTCCCACATATCGATGACGCAGGCCTCGACGGCAGCCGCGGCCATGTAGGGCAGTCGGCAGGTGGTGCGCTTGAGATGGCGGCCGAGGCAGAAGAAGTAGGCGTACTGGCCGCCACGACCCTTGGAGTAGCCAAACCCCAGACGTTCCCCGCAACGCTTGCAGTAGACGCTGCCCTTTAGGTACTGCAGGTGCTTCCACGACCGATCACCGGCCAACCTGCGAGACGACAGCACGACCTGAACGTGCTGGAAGGTGATCTCGTCAACCAGCGGCGCGTGGTTGCCGTCGTAGATCACGCCGCCGTAGCGCAACTTGCCGATGTAGTACGGATTCGACAGCAGTCGGTGCACCATCGAGCGGGTGAGGGGTGAGCCGACGAACTTGGCGGTCGTTCGACTCTTGAGGCCTCGCTCCTCGAGCTCGTGCGCGAGCTCGGCGACACTGACTTGGCCGGTGGCGTAGATCTCGAAGGCCCACTTGATGTGCTCGGCTCGCTCCTCGTCGATCTCGATGGTCTTGACCTCCCGACCGTCGACCCGCTGGCGTGAGTTGAGGTAGCCGAGCGGTGCGTACGACGGCGTGCCACCGCGACGGGCCTTCTCGTGGAGGCCTTTCTTGGCCTCTGCGGACAGGTTCTGCGAGTAGAACTCGGCGATCGAGGCCATGATGCCGTGCAGCAGGACCCCGGCCGGTGTGGCGTCGATGGCTTCACTGGCAGATACCAAGGTGGCACCGGCCGTGTGGATGGCCAACCCGATCGCCACGTCATCCGCCCGATCACGAGCCAGCCGGTCGACCTTGTGGACGATGACGTAGTCGACACCACCAGTCTTGAGGCGCTCGAGCAGAGCTTGTAGAGCAGGGCGATCGGCTGAGCGGGCAGACGCTCCAGCGTCGACGAACTCCTCGACTACCTCCGCTTCGAGTGCAGCCGCTTTACGCCGACAGGCATCTCGCTGGGCCGGGATGGAGTAGCCCTCTGCCTCGCCACCCTGGCTGGCCTGCCGAGCCGTCGAGACGCGGAGGTAGAGGATTGCGCGCTTTGCCAAGGGGTTATTTGCGGTTTTGGAAGCCTCCATACCCCCAATTTACCAGGCCCGGGCCCGGATTGGACCCGGCGAAATAGCCAAAGAGTGGCCTTACTTTGGGCTATTTATCCGCGCTTTTAGACAGGAGATGGAACGGGTCGTGGAGGTATAATGACTTTGCGTCCTCCGTATAAACAGGCCTGAAATCCCCAATGGATCACCCAATCAATATTCAAGAACTTAACGATTTGGATGCCGTAGCGGCCTACTGGCAGTCATGCTTGTCCGATCTCCCAGATCGGAGCGACCTTGCCGTTGCCTACGACATGGTTCGGGTTGTGGGTAGCCGACAGTTCCATGATTGGTACTGACGGTGCATCGGCAGACCCTGCCTTCGTGGCTGCATTCGACCTGGTGTCAGAGCTGGAAGTCCCAGACGGCTCCCCAGAGCACCGGGGTCGTCGCTGGCAGCGTGTCTTCAAGGAAGTTGAGGTACTGGCCAGGCGCCATTCCAACATTCGTGGACGTGGCCGCGGTCAAAGCTGAGCCAACTGAAAACAGGAGCCACTCCGGAGTGGCTCCTGTTCTGTTTACTTGGTGCTCGCTGCTCTACTTCTCTTCGTTGCCGGCAGAGTTAGCTGACCCAGTGGTGTCGTGCACCACTTCTCCGGTGTCCGAAATCACGATGTGATCACGATCACCGTTGGGATTGGAGTGGTCGATGAAGAGGAACTCCGTGGTCGCCTGGCCTCCTCGGTCGTAGCTCTCTCCGCCTTTGACCAAGACCTCGTGGTCCCCGTCTTTGTCTTGCGTGAGCCAACCCATATTTTCACCTCCTCCCATTCAGGTAGGTGTAAGGGCCAGGATATAGGACGTTCTGCGACGTGAAAATCGCGGTTTGGTTACAGAGTTCAGCTGTGGCATCAACCGTGAAAGCGCTGCTTGTAACGCAGATGTGGCGGGCCACCACATGTTGTGTCGACGATCGCCACTACCCCAATATCCGGTGGTCATTCCAGCACTGGAGTTACACCCCACACTCAAGGTGTGGGGAGACTCAATAACCCTCCCCGGCGATCAGACGCCGATTCGAGAGTCGGTAGGAACGGCTCTCGAAGGGGCCTACGAACCTCTGCCACCCTGGTCGCCCACACCTCGTTGACCCGACGGCCGGTGGATACGTAGCGTCGGTTACGTGAACGAAGTCATCCCCTGTCCTGTCTGCGCCGGGCCTCTCCACCACGTCGAGGGTGGGTTCCGGCGGACTGCCAGCGGCTTGCACCCCGGCGTGATGACTTGCCTGGCGTGCTTTCAGCGCACCGGCCAGAACGTCGCCTACGGGATCGAGGACGGCCAGGTAATCGGAGAGGTTGAGGTCGTCTGGCCTGACTGACCATCGCCCATATCCCCAGGGGGGATCCGTAGGCTTTTTGCCGTGTCGGAATCCGAGGTTGACCAGGGCAAGAGTCCGCCCAAGGAACACCATTGGCGGGCCCTGATCGTTGGGATCGGATTGCTATCGGTCGTAGCCTGGTTCGGTCGGACCCACCCGAGCATCAGTACGTCGGGCTGGGGCTTCCTGGCGGTCGTCGGGGTTGGCGTCTGCACCTGGTTCGCATACGACGCCGACGAGAAACAGCGATCCTGAGGCGTGATTGGTGGCCACAAGCCGTCAAGAGCTGCTTCAAGTTCCTTTACCTTCACGTAGGTACAGCGAGACTCGTGAACCGTTTGCCGGCCCCACTGGCGATCATGGCAAGATTGGATCGCAAGAATGGTAGAGAGTCGTCGCCAATCTTGATGTAAAATACCTGGTGGCGAGGGGTGTCTAGTCGACGCGACCGGACTACCGATCGGACATCCCAGGAGGGTTACGGGCTAGTTCGTCAAGCAAGCGCTCGACCTGTAGCCATAGGTTGTGGTGCGCGGCTTGACCCGCCCTCCCGCAGGGTGCGGTTCTCCCGATGCCCACAGTTCCATCGGGCCTCGATCGTGGGTTTCTCACTGGAACGTCTCGAGCCCGCGGTGCCCACGCCCTTGGGCGCTGTCGGGGCGCGGCCTCCCTCGAGCACTCAGCCAGGTTGTTTTCCTGATGCCATCGCCAGCATCCAGGGTGCGATCGGATTCTCCTTGGTCGGGCCTTCCAACCCGAGCTGGACCTGGTAGAGCAGCGCGGTGTCGTAGAACGCGTGGATCAGCTTCACCATTCCATCCTCGATGTCGATACGGTCGAGGAACCGGAGCTTGATCTCGGAGCCCGTGGCATCGTCGGCGATCGTGCCTCCGAGCTTGCTGCCGCTGAAATATCCCTCGACGAACGCCGTGTTTCCCACAACCCAAAGATCGGTGATCGTCTGCCGGAGATCGATGAAGTTCGCTTCGTCCTTCTCCAACGTCTTCAAGAGGAAGTCCCTGCCGGCGCTCAGATCCGGGTCGACGAAGCACATCTCCGGATACACCACGACGGCGTCGGGATGGATCAAAGCGTTGTGCGTGTCGAAGTCCTTCTCCGAATACGACCGGAACCATTCCCGGACGATGCGCTCGATCTCGGCCGGTTCGTACACGCTGTCCTTGGCTGTGCTCTGGGTCATTGTGTCGCCTTTCTCGTCCTCAGGGTCAGGACATTCCGTTGGTTCGAACGTGAACACGTTGAGAGAGTGGTTCCTCGAGGACCATTGCTCCACAGCAGCGCTGCTTGAGGCCGTCGACGTCAGCGATCGTCAGTCAGCTCTCGCCTGGTGCCCCGGTGGTCATCGCCACCTCGACCGGCACGCGCCTCCGGCGAGCCCCTGGGTGAGCTGCCGTCGGCCACACCCAATGGTATTGCCCCGCAACGTCATTCACTCCCACGTTTGTCCATCTTGAGATCCAGTGGCCACGCGCCGTTGCCCCGGAGGCGGCGGATGACTCGCTCGGCGAGGACCTCGTAGTAGGAACTGCGACCGCTCGAGTGACGGATCGGGCGGGGTTCGGCGAACCGCCAGAGCGGGAGCGCCGAGGTCAGGCTCTCGAACTCGTGGATGAGCCGGTGCGAGATGCCCGCCGATCGGAACGTGTTGCTGAGGTCGGCCAGGCGCTCGGCTCGCGGTCTCCTCGTCTTGCGACTCGAAGCAGCGATCGGTCGCCTCGACGACTCGCTGCATCAGGGTGGGGTCCGAATGTTCGCGGAGTCGCTTGAGGATCACTTTGCCCACGCCGGCGAGTAACGCGAAGTGGTCGCGCACGTCCTGCTCGGTGATGTTGGCCACGAAGGTTCCTCGGAACGGAGACCACACGACCAGGGCCTCGCGTTCGAGGATGACGAGCGCTTCTCTGACCGGAATGCGGCTGGTCGCCATCGCCCTGGCCACAGCGTCCTGGTCGACCTTGCTGCCGGGTCGAAGCCGACCACTGAAGATCTCGCTGCGCAGATAGGCCGCGATCTCCTCTCGCCGGTTGGCGCCTTCACCTGCCGAGGGCAGGAGCGGCGCCAGGACGGCAGGTCTCCGCGTGCGCTGGGCTGGCCCAGATCGTATATTCGTCACGGCAAGATCGTATATTCTCCGCGGGTCACGAGACCACTCGTCGATCGGAGTAACGAATGGCACGAGCCAGTGCGGAGTGGGTAGGGATGGGCGCCCTGGTGGCCGAGGTCGTGGAGTTCAAGGTTCCGGTCTCGCACGTGCCCGGGACGCCCGGGGTGAATCAGGAAGTGGGCGCGGTGCTCATCGGCACGGGCGTGTCCTCGACGGGGCGGGTCTGGTTCACCGAGTCGAACTGCGGGAAGGTCGGTTGGATCACGCCCGACGGTGACCTCACGCAATTCCTACTCACCGATCCGCCGAACTCGCCCCATCGCCTCACGGCCGGCGCCGACGGGACGATGTGGTTCACGAACTTCCAAGGCAACGCGGTGGGTCACATCACGCCGGACGGTTCGGTGACCGAGTACCCAGTTCTCAGCCCGCCCGTGCACTCCCTGGACGAGATCGCGGCGGCGGCCGGCGCGCCCGGGCGAGAGTGGTTCAGCAACGCGAACAATCCGAACCCGTCGAGCTCGCCGTTCGGGATCACGTCGGCGCCGGACGGGACCGTCTGGTTCACCCAGTTCAAGGGTAATCGGGTCGGCTGCGTTCGCGATGGGGGCGCCGTGCAGGACTGGGACGTCCCGACGCCGGTGGCCGGGCCGGTCGGGATCGCCATGGGTGCCGACGGCAACGTCTGGTTCGTGGAGCACTTCGTCAACAAGATCGGCCGGATGACACCCGCCGGCGAGTTCACCGAGTTTGAGATTCCGACCGAGGGCCAGCGGCCTTATCACATCGTGGCCGGACCGGACGGTGCCCTGTGGTTCACCATCACCAGCAACGACACGATCGGACGGATCACGACCGACGGCGCGATCACCGAGTTTTCGGTCGCCGACGGCGAGCCGCGGCGGCCGATGGAGTTGACAGTCGGTCCTGACGGGGCGCTGTGGTTCACCGAATTCGCCCGGAGCGCGATCGGCCGCCTGACGACCAACGGCGAGGTCTCCCATTTCCCGTCCGCGACCACCAAGAGCGGGCCCTTCACGCTCGTCTTCGACCACGACGGCGTGCTCTGGTACAGCGGCATGGCCGTGGACAGCGTCGGCCGGATGACGTTCAGCCCGGCAGCTGATGGCGCGGGGTCGAACACGTGAGTGATCAGAAAGACTGGGCCCGGGCCCACCTACGGGGAGCGGAGCCGATCCTCTCGCCCTCGTTCACCCCGGACTTCGCGGCGCTCGATGAGGATGGGATCCGCCTCGATGTCGCAAATAGCGTCCGGCACGGCTTCTACTCGTGCTTCGCCAGCCGGGCGGGTCTGACCCGCGAAAGTCGGCGCGGATGCTCGAGGTGATGGTCGACGAGGCCGCCGGGCGGATCCTGGTGAGCGGCTCCACCGCGGGCACATCCGCGAGGACGACGTCGCCTTCGCCCGACGGTGCGCAGAGCTCCGCTGCAACCTCCTGTTCGTCTCGAATCCCCGTCCGCGCGCGACGAGAGTCACGACGACCTGGTCGCGTGGTACCGCTCGGTGATCGGGGCGACCGAGCTCCCGGTGATGCTCTACGCGTCGCTTGATCGGACGCACCCGGACCGAGGCCCGGCCGGCATCGCCCTCGAAGTCTTCGACTCGCTCGCCGATCTGCCGAACGTGGTGGCGATCAAGCTCACGCAGCCCATGAGCCCGGCGACAGCCTTCGTCGTCTGCGAACGGCTCGCCGACCGTCTCCTCGTCGCACCGGTGAACCTCGAGCTCTTCCCGCTGCTGGCGAAGCACTACGGCGCGCAGTCCACCGGCCCGTGGAACGTCGAGGCGATCCAGGCGCCCTCCCATCCCTACGTCGTCGACTTCGTCGAAGCCTGTGCCGACGGCGACTTCGAGCGCGCGATGCGCGTCTACGGCGCGATGGAGCTCGCAATCCGCTCGTTCTTCGCGTTCCAGGCTCCGATCATCGAGCGCGGAAGCCACCCGATCGCACACATGAAGTACTTCCAGTGGTGCGCGGGCGGCAACGGCGGCCTGCCCCGCGACACCGACGGTGGCGTGCCCGTCCTCACGCCGGAAGCGAGGTCCGCGATCAGGTCCACCTACGCCGCCGTTGGAATCGAGGTCGACGACGACGACGACAGCTTCCCGGTTGGCCGTAGCGCGCACGCACGGGGCGTCCGCGACGAGAGCCTCGCGCCCAACAGCCTCTACGATCCCGGTCCGGTTGCTGCCGAGCGGCCGTCGCCCGTGGCGACGAGTCGATGAGCGACGGGTCGGAGACGCTCGTCACCACCACGGCCGGCGTGGTCAAGGGCCGCCGAGCGGGTGCCACGGTCGTCTTCCGAGGCGTCCCGTACGGCGCGGCGACGGGAGGAGCGCACCGCTTCCGTCCGGCCCCGCCGCCCGCGCCGTGGGACGGCGTGCTCGACGCCCACACGAACGGTGCGCCGTGCCCGCAGCCGGTGTCGGCGCTCATGTCCGGGGAAACGGTCGACGGCGACGTTCCGGCCGGCGAGGACTGCCTCGTGCTGAACCTCTGGACACCAGGCCTCGATGACGCTGCCCGGCCGGTCCTCGTGTGGCTCCACGGCGGCGGCTACGCGCTCGGCGCGGGCAGCTCCCCGGCCTACGACGGCCACCGCCTCGCGATGCGTGGTGACGCCGTGATCGTGGCGCTGAACCACCGCATCGGGCCGCTCGGCTACTGCCACCTCGCTGACCTCGGTGGTGAGCGCTTCTCCGGTTCCGGCAACGCCGGGAACCTTGACATCGTCCTTGCCCTCGAATGGGTGCGCGACAACATCGCCCGCTTCGGTGGGGACGCAGGAAACGTGACGGTCTTCGGTGAGTCGGGAGGCGGCCGCAAGGTCACCAAGTTGCTCACCATGCCGGCTGCCCGCGGCCTCTTCCACCGCGCGATCATCCAGAGCGGCGCCCAGCCCTACGCCATGACCGCCGAGGAAGGCACCGCCGCTGCGGTCGGGCTCCTCGCCCGGGTGGGCCTGACGGAGCAACAGCTGGACCAGCTGCAGCGGCTCCCCGTGGCAAAGATCCTCGGCGAAGGACGATCTGCATACGCCTTCACACCGGTCGTCGACGGCCTCACGCTCCCGCTGCACCCGATCGATGCCATCACAGCCGGACGATCGGCAGACGTCCCGGTCATCGTCGGCACGACGCGCGACGAGGCAGTCTTCTTCCTCCGCGCAACCTCGGTTGGACGACGCGGGACTACGGGCGAACCTCGCCACACAGCTCGGTGATTACGCCGACCACCTACTCCCCGCCTATGAGTCCTGCCGCCCCGGCGCCCGGTCCGTCGAGGTCTACGTCGCCGCATTGACCGACCGTGACCGGCGGATCCCTGCGATCCGCCTCGCTGAAGCCCTTTGTGCGTCTCAGCAGTCGAACGTCTACATGTACGTGTTCAGCTATGCCCCCAATGCTGGGAAGTGGGCGCCCCACGCCTGCGACCTCGAATACACCTTCGATCGCTCCGCCATCACACGGCCAGACGACGAAGAGGCGAACCACGTTGCTGACCAGTTCTCCGCTGCCTGGCTCGCGTTCGCGCACAGGTGACCCCAACCACGAGGGCATGGCGCACTGGCCCGTGTACGACCCGCAGCGGCGGGCCACGATGATCTTCAGTGCAGAGGCCGGGCCCATCGACGACCCCTGGGGCGACGAGCGCCGTGCATGGGACGGCATCCCCGTAACGGGTCGACTCTCCGTGTGAAGCCGCCTGCCAGAGGGCCGGCTGCTGAGCGTGGTTGCGCTCCTGCGATGCCGTGGTTGGAACTTCTCTCTGATTCTCGGCGTCGAGAGTCGCCGCTAGGTGCAACGAAGGAGCAGGCCATGATGATCACTGCGAGTACCGCTGCCGGCGACATCAAGGGTGCCGAGATCGAGGGCGTCACGGTCTTCAAGGGCGTGCCCTACGCCGCGCCACCGACGGGTGAGCGGCGGTTCCGGCCGCCGGCTCCGGTTGCGCCGTGGCAGGGAGTACGTGATGCGCTCGAGTTCGGTGCCATGTGCACGCAGCCGCCGTCCACGATCGCCCTGGTCGAGGGCCCGGCCTCCGAGGACTGCCTCTACCTCAACGTATGGACCCCGGCGCTCACGGGGAGCCGCCGCCCGGTGATGGTGTGGCTGCACGGCGGTGGGTTCAGGGAAGGCTCCGGTCACGAGCGCACCTACAACGGGGAGCACCTCGCCCGTCGGGGCGACGTCGTCGTCGTGACCGTGAGCCACCGGCTGGGTGCCCTTGGCTACCTCCACCTCGGTGAGATCCTCGGTTCAGAGTTCGCCACGTCGGGCAACAACGGCATGCTCGACATCGTGCAGGCGCTCGAATGGGTGCGCGACAACATCGCCGGCTTCGGGGGGGACCCGGGGAACGTCACCATCTTTGGCGAATCCGGGGGCGGTGTGAAGGTGAGCGTGCTGCACGTCATGCCCCGCGCCGCCGGGTTGTTCCACAAGGCGATCATCCAGAGCGGACCAGGCAACCGGGTCACGACAATGTCGACCGCCGCCAAGGCGGCCCGCAACCTCCTCGGCGCGTTGGAAATCCCGGTCGAGGCGGCCCGAGAGGTCCTGTGGGACCTGCCAGCCGAGGTAATCGTCAACACACCGGTATCGGGAGCCGGGATTCTGGGCTTCAGTCCGGTCGTCGATGGCGAAGCCGTGCTCAGCCACCCCGCCGACGCGCTAGCAGCCGGTGTTGCACAGGACGTGCCCTGGATCATCGGCTGGAACAAAGACGAGTTCTTCGGAGCCGACATCAGAGATGACGAGGAGGACCTCCGAAAGGCGCTCGTCCGCTTCGGCGAAGCGAACGTCGACGAGATCGTTCGGCTCTACCGCAAGCAGTCGCCCGGGCTGTCCAACGCGGGGATCCTGCGGCAAGCCGTCACCGACGGAACCATGGGCCGCGCCAGCATCGCCCTGGCCGGACAGAAGCTGGCCGGTACGACAACCCCGCTCTGGATGTACCTGTTCACATTCGAGCTCGGCGGCAGGGCCGGCCACGGCTACGAAATTCCGTTCGTGTTCGACAACATTGCAGCCATCTTTCCGACGTCGGCTAGTCGGCAAAAGCTCGCTGACGAGATGAGCGATGCTTGGATCGCATTTGCACGCAATGGTGACCCCAACCATTCCGACCTCCCGGCGTGGCCGAGCTACACGCGCTCCGAACGGACGACGATGACCTTCAACCGCGGGGACTGCACGAGAGCCGACGACCCATCTCCCGAGACTCGCCAGCTCTGGATTCGGATCGATGCGCCGTTGGGAGCGCCCTAGTTGTAGAAGTGTTCGATGTATTCGCGAGGGTGCAAGTGTCCGGACCGTGACCTGCGCCTAGCCGACCACGTACGGCCCACTCCTCAGACGGACTGGCGCCGACTGAGCTTGTCAGCGGTGAGTGCGGCAGACTCCTCCGTAAGAACACTCCATTACCCGACACGCCGGTGTGGGACGCACGGTCCGAAGGAAGTACACCATGACAACTGCCCTCGAGGGCCTGCGGGTGCTCGACTTCAGCTGGGGCCTCTCAGGAGCTCTCTGCACGATGGTCCTCGCCGACAACGGGGCCGATGTCATCAAGGTCGAGCCACCGGAAGGTGATCCGCAACGCTCGCTGCCGAGCTTCGCCCAGTGGCACCGCGGCAAACGGGGGATCGTCGCCGACCTCAAGTCTGAGGCAGGGTTGACGAGAGCGCGTGAACTGGCCGCTGAGTCCGATGTGCTCGTGCAGAGCTGGCGTCCCGGCGTCGCCGAGCGTCTCGGGCTCGGGTACGAGGATCTGGCTGCGGCGAACCGTGGTCTCGTGTACTGCGCCATCACCGGATTCGGCCCCAAGGGTCCGCTGGCCAATCTCCGCGGCTACGACGCCGTCGTCGGCGCCAAAGCCGGGCTGCTCGCCTACACGGATCGCCCCCGGTACTCCGCCATCGCGGGTGCCAGCTTCTCGGCTTCCCAGGGCGCTCTCCAGGGCATTCTGGCCGCTCTGTACGTCCGGGGCCGAACCGGCCGGGGCCAGAAGATCGAGACGAGTCTGGTGCAGGCACTCTCGGGATACGACCTGTACGGATGGCTCGGGCCGCAGCTCACCGGCGAGCTCGCCGAGCAACCTCGAACCGGCAGCACCTTCTCGTCGATCATGGGGGTCGTCGGCTTCACGAGCGACGGTGGGTGGCTGCAGTTCTCGAACTTCCGCCCCCACCTGGCCGCCGCCTTCATCGAGGCGATCGGCCTCACGCAGTGGTACCGAGCGGCGACCGAGCGCCAGGAGACACCCCAAGCCATCAATGAGGCTGTGCTTCGGCGCCTGCACGAGCGGACCCTCGGGGAGTGGATGGAGATCTTCATGCGTTACGACGATGTCGGCGTCGAGCCGTATCGCACGCCGCGCGAGGCCTTGGAGCACCCCAGATGATCCACAACGGCCACGTCATCGATGTCGTCGACCCGGCACTTGGGAAGACCCGCCAGGTCGGCCCACTGGTCTCGTTGACCAAGACACCGGCCTCTCCGGGTCCCGGCGCCCCGGAGTTGGGACAGCACAGCGCGCACGCCGCGTTCGAGCCGTCGCCGTCTGTGCCGGATGGCGACGAGGAGCTCCCGGCGGCCCCCTTGGCCGGGGTCACGGTCCTCGAGCTGGCCTGGTTCTACGCCGCCCCGTTCGGCACCGCTTTGCTGGCCGATCTCGGTGCCCGAGTCATAAAGATCGAGAACGTCGACGGTGACCCCCATCGCTACCAGAACCCGCTCCGCGAGTTCTCCGGGGTGAAGGCGCTCCAGGGCAAAGAGAGTGTCGTGGTCGACTATCGGACTCCTGAGGGTAAGGAGATCCTTCACCAGCTCGTGGCCAAGGCCGACATCGTCATGCGGAACTACCGCCAGCAGAACAGCGTGGCCAGCGGCGACGACTACGAAAGCCTGGCCTCCGTGAACCCCGACCAGGTGTACCTGTACGCAGCCGCCTATGGATCCGATGGTCCCTACAGCGCTCGGCCCGCTTTTGCACCCACCATGGGAGTGGCGGCCGGCCACCGGGCCTACCAGCTCGGATGGGCCCGAGGCACTGCGCCATTCCAGCCCGCTCAGCTTCGATGAGGGAGTGGCGGCCCTGGCCGAGCAGCGCCGGAACGGCGGCGGGCCGACCGCCAATGCCGACGCCGCGGCTGCCATGGTCGTGGGTACCGCGCAGCTCCTGGGGTTGGTCGCCCGCCAGCGGCAGCGGTATGGGGCAGTACCTCGAGACGACCATGCTGTGTTCGAACGCCTACGTCGTCTCCGAGGACTTCTTCGACTACGACGGCAAGGAATCGACGGCGAAGCACGACGAGAACGGAGTCAGCGCCCTCTATCGGCTGTATCCGGCGAGCGAGGGTTGGGTCTTCTTGGCTGCGCCGCTGGAATCGGATTGGGAGGCGGTCCGCGTCGCGCTCGAGCTTGGCGACGACCCTCGTTTCTCGTCCAGCCAAGATCGTGCGGCGCACGATTCGGAACTGGCTCAAGTCATCGGCGCCGTCCTCTCCGGACGGTCAGCAGAGGAGTGGGAGGCAGCGCTGAGCGCTCAGGACGTCACGTGCGTTGAGGTCAGCCGGGGCTCCTTCTCCGAGTTCACCATCTCGAGCGAGACCGTCCGCGCCAACGAGTTCGTAGCCGAGGTCGTACACCCGCTGTTCGGCACGCATCTCCGACACGGTGCGGTGGCCAGATTCTCGGTGACCCCGGCGTCCCCTCGGCCGGCCTGCCTGGTTGGGCAACACACGCGATCCGTGCTCCTCGAGCTCGGCTACACCGATGACCAAATCGCCGACCTTCAGGCAAGAGGGGTCGTCCATTGCCTGGAAGAGGCGTAACCCATCGCACCGGGACCCGACGCGGTGTTCGAAACGAGACGGCTCCCTGGACTATCTGAACCGATCGGGCCGATCCACGCCGGGAGGCGTCACGGCCTGGGTGGCATCGGTTGCCGTCGCGGTGCTCTGGTCAGAACGACGGTCGTGCGTCGTTGGGAATGCTCCAGGTCGTAAAGCCGAAAACGACACCGTGAGTGGTCTCCGGGTCGCTCAGGAGCGTTTGGGCGTCGCCATCGGAGAAGCGGATGCCCTTGCCCTCGAGGTACTCGCTCGCTGCCGTGAGGTCCTTGACCTGCAGCGTGACCGCGTAGACGCCCTGATTGTTCGCGTCCAAGTCCTTGGCGATGGCCGAAGACCCGGACTGGGGCTGAGCCAGTTCGATCACCAGGTCGCCCACGGCAACGAAGGCACTGCGGGTTTGTGTGAGTGCCACGTCGCCCTCGTAGAGGAGGTTCCCTCCGAGCAGGGTCACGTAGCGATCGCGGGCTGCGGCGACGTCGTGCACGGCCAGAGTGACGTGCGAGGACTTCGTGACTCCCAAGGGGTGGTGGTTGGACCACCAGCCCGGATCGTGCGCACCACCGAACCGTGGATCCTGAGGACCAGTCGGGCCGGCCGAGCGGGGGGCAACGAATTCGAGTTGGGTGAACGTGTCACCGGGATGGGTGAAGAGCGCCCCCCGAGGAGGGCTATCGGGAGACGGAGTACCGGTACCGCTGTAGACGCGGACGTCGTTGGCGATGAGATGGTCGTAGAGCTCGACGATGTCGTCGGCCTCTGCCACGTACCAGGCGATCGAGTGCCACCGCTTTCCGAAGCGCTTGAAGAACCGGCCGAGGGCGACGCTGTCCCAATTTGGGAGCTGAAACGCCGGCGCCATGGGCTCGATGCAAAGGTCGGAAATGAGCACGAGGGAGGCGTCTCGAGCGAGAATTTCCGAATGCTGGTGATTCATCCAACGCACCACCGAGAAGACGTCGTCGTACCATGCGTCCAGCTCGTCGAGGTCGTCGGTCATATGGATGACGTGGAAGTTCATCCCGATGGTGAACATGCTGCTCCCTCAGTTATAGGTAAAGGTCGGCTCTGGCCGGCGCAAATTCGCTGCGACCCCTCGCCTCAAGGGCGAACGGCATCAGCGCGGTTCAGTGAAGATCGGCCGTGCTGCATTCGTCACCGGCATCTGCCGGCGATCACGCGGATACGGCTTTCCTCGAACCCGACTGAATCGTGACGCCCATCGCTTTGGATACCCGTCGTCAGTGGCTGGGACGACCCCTCGGGGCGTCGCGGTAGTTGACGCCCCGGTCGCCCGCCCGCTCACGGGGCATTCCGAGCACCCGCTCGCTGATGACGTTGCGGGCCATCTCGGTCGTGCCGCCGCCGATCTGTCCGGCCTGCCGGGTGAGGAACGCCTGACCTCGGCGACCGAGCTCCTCGTCATCGTGGTCCCAGGCCACCCCCGCGCCTCCGGCGAGCTCAAAGGCAACGGTGCTCGCCCGGGTGCTGTTCACCCCCCCGAGCAGCCTCGAGAGTGCGGCCCCCTGGTCGTTCAGGTGACCGGTGCGTATCGCCTGGGCGATGCGTGCCGTTGCCGCGGCGGCCACGAGGGAGTTGGCCCGAACCTCGCCGATCATGTCGCGGGCGATTGGGTCCTCGAGGCGGCCGGCCCGTTCGGCGAGGCGGAGGAGCGTCTCATCGGAGTTCCCGAAGGCGTCGCCTCCACCTTCGGCGCGGATGATGTAGGGAGAGAGGGCGAAGCTGCGCTCGTGGAACAGCCAGCGGATGCCGACGGTCCAGCCGTCGTCAACCTCCCCGATGCGGTCGTTGTCGGGGATTCGGACGTCGGTGAAGAACTCCTGGCAGAACTCCCGGGCGCCGTTCAGCATCTCGATGCGGTGCAGCTCGAGTCCATCGGCGTGAACGGGGACCAAAAAGACGCTCAACCCCCGGTGCTTCTCCACATCCCAGTTGGTCCGTGCCAGGCACAGGCCGTAGTCGGCTCGCCAGGCCCCCGACGACCAGATCTTGGACCCGTTCAAGAGCCACTCCTCGCCGTCTCTCGTGGCGGTCGTCTGGGCTCCGGCCGCATCGGAGGCGGAGGAGGGCTCGGAGAGGAACTGCACGAAGACGTGCTCGCCCTTCAAGATCGGCGGGATATGGCGGAGCTTCTGCTCTTCGGTGCCGAACTCCAAGATCACCGCCATGCACGGGGTGAAGTTCGGGATCTGGAGCATGGTCGGGGCGTCGTAGCCGGCGATCTCCTGGTTGAAGACCTGGGCATGGGCGGGGGTGAGCCCCGCCCCGCCGTATTCCTTCGGCACCACGATGCCGGCGAAGCCGGCGTCGAAGAGCTGGCGCTGGAGCGCCCGGTGGCGTGCCATCTCGGCCAGCTCGGCTTCGTCGGTCATCTCCCCGAACCTGCCCCGAGACCGCGCCGGGGCGAGGTTCTCCTCGATAAAGGCGCGGGCGCGCAGACGGAAGCTCTCCACGTCCTCGATGTCGGTCGGCGCGAGGCGCTCGGTCGTGCTCATGACGCCCTCTTCTCAAGTTGATCGGTGAGGCGCTGGCGGTGCTCGGCCACGGTTCCGTAGAGCCCGGATTCGAGCACCACCCGGCGCAGGTACAAGTGCAAGTCGTGATCGAAGGTCACCCCGATACCGCCGTGGAGCTGTACGCAGTCGTGCATGAGCTCGACGCCGTAGTGACCGACGTAGGCCTTGCCCGCGGAGAGTAGGTCCCAGGCGTCCGGCGCGTCCGCCTCGGTCGCCACGACGGCGGTGTCTGCGATGGCCTGGGACGCCTCCAACCAAAGCTTCATGTCGGCGAAGCGGTGCTTCAACTCCTGGTAGGAGGCGAGCGGTCGCCCGAAGGAGTACCGGTCGAAGGCCCACTCGATCGTCATCTCCAGGGCCTTGTCCATTGCGCCGGTCATCTCGGCGAGCTGGAGGCAGATGGCGACTCGGAGCTGGTGGTCGACCTCATCGTCGGCTCGCCCGAACTCGCCGACGAGCGAACTCACCGGGACCTCGACGTCATCGAAGGCCACTGCGGCAAATCGCCGGGTGAGGTCCACGCTGTCCATAGGGGTGATCGTCACTCCCGGAGCGTTCGCATCGACAAGAACCTGGGTGAGGCCACCTCCGCTCTTTCCATCGGAGCTGCGGGCCGTCACGAGGAGCACCTGGGCATCGGCGGCGGACTCGACGGGGGCCTTCTTCCCCGAGATCGAGATGCTGTCTCCCGAGCGGGTCGCCGACACCGCCACGTCGCCCAGATGGTGATGGGGGCGGGGCTCTGCGTAGCACCAGGTGCCGATCAGCTCACCGGTGAGCAGCCCCGGAAGATGCGCCGTGGTCCCACTTCTCGACAGCGCACCGGCCACGATGTTCGCTGGGACGAGCGGTCCCGCGGCGGCATGCCGGCCGAATTCGAAGGCCAAGAGGGCGAGATCGGCGAGCGGGCGCCCCGAGATGCTGCCCCCTCCGTTCTCCTCGCTGACGAGCAGGGACGTCCAGCCGAGCTCGGCGCCCTGGGTCCAGTAGGCGGGTTGGAACCCGCTCGGGTCGTGTCGCAGGGCGCGCAACTCGAACGCCGGCGCTCGGTCCGTCAGGTACTTCCCCGTCGTCTCGACGAAGAACTCCTGCTCCGAGGTGATCTCCAGCTCCACGAGCCCCTCCCGCTGTTTTTGAGCTTTCGTCGGTCGTGGTCAGGCGAGGAGGTCGCCCGGGAACTCGACGATTCGCGCTCACGGTAGCTCACGATGGTTTGGTTGTCGTAGCTCAGCGATCGGCTGAGCTGGACCCTGTCCGCCATGGCGCCGCAGCCGGCCCGAAAGACCCGTCAACCCTGGGGTTCAGCAGATCGAAGGCCGTCAGGAGCTGAAACCGGGGTTTGAAAACCGTCCCCAGCTCACGGCCCTGCCCGAGTGTCGATGTATCGGCGCGGGAGTATCCTCGGCGCCGATGTCGCCCCTCGCGAACATCGACGCCTACCTGGAACGAATCGGCCTGCACGAACCGGTGGGTCTCGCCGACGTGCACCGGGCACACGCGACATCCATTGCGTTCGAGAACTTCGACTCCTACGCAGGACGTCCCGTCTCTCTTGACCTCGGTCGGATCGAGGACAAGCTCGTCACCCGCGGGCGGGGCGGCTACTGCTTCGAGCACAACCTTCTCCTGATGGGCGCGTTGGAGTCCCTGGGCTACACCGACGTTTCGCCCATGCTCGCCCGGGTCCGGCTCGGGCCGGAGAACTCACCCCGACCGCTGAACCACCTGCTCCTCCGGGCGGTTGATGACGGCGGGGTCTGGTTGGCGGATGTGGGATTCGGCGGTGGCGGGCTCTTGGACCCGGTGCCACTAAAGGTGGGGGTGGAGAGCGAGCAGTCGGGCTGGCGCTACCGGATCGTCGAGGACGCTCCGGAGCTGGTCCTGCAGGTCTTCAACGACGATGCCTGGGCCGACTGCTACGGCTTTGTGCCCGAGCCGGCTCGGCTCATCGACATCGAGGTGAACAACTGGTACACCTCGACGCACCCCGAGTCCAGCTTCGTCACGGGGATCATGGCCGGGGCGCGACGCGTCGACCGCTGCGTCAGCCTCTTCGCTGGGGAGGAGGCCGTCCTGATAGAGCGCCCGGTCGGGGGTGCGTCGACGGTGACTCCGGTCGGCCTCGAGGAGGTGCCGGGGCTCTTTGCGGAGCTTCTCGGGATCAACGGTGTCTCGCTGGGTCCGGATGGGCGTCTGCGCATGGAAGAGGCAGCGGGTGGGAGGCGGGACCCATGAGCCAGAGGGCGACCGAAACAACCTGGACCGACGGGTACTTCGACGTCAGCGACGGCACGACGCTGCACTACGTCGAAATGGGTTCGGGGACCCCGGTGATCCTGATCCACGGTGCCGGAGGCAGCGCGGTCGGCAACTGGTTCGTGAACGGCATCGCCCCCGCCCTGGCTGCGACCAACCGTGTGATCGGAATCGACATGCGGGGTCACGGGCTGAGCGGGGCCGGGCCCGACGGCGGGCGGCGGCACATGTCGGCGGACGTCATCGAGTTCATGGACACCCACGGGATCGAGCGTGCGCACATCGGCGGGTACTCGATGGGCGGATTCGTGACTGCCGGCATCCTGGCCACCCACCCCGGCCGGTTCATCACGGCCAGCTTTGGTGGCTCCGGATTGACGGAGACGGCAGAGTGGCTGGACCGCGTGCCGAAGGACAAGGACGGCCCCGCCGACGAGGAGTCCGCCGCGCAAGCGGTGTTCCGTTCCAATCGTCCGGCCGCCGGCGAGGAGGTCGGGAACAACTCGGCAGCGCGGCGGGCCGCTCCCGTCGAGGCCGATCGAAACGAGTTCGTCGCCCGTCAGCGGGCACTCGCTGACTCCATCGACTACGCCGCGATCACCTTCCCGGTCCTCGCCGTGAACGGCGAATACGACCGCCCGTACGCGAAGACCCATCGTCTCTGGCGCGAGCTGACCAACTTCACCAACGTCGTGCTACCGGGCAAGGGTCATCTGTCCGCAGTGATGAGAGGTTTCATCCCTCAGCAGTACATCGACGCCATGGTCGACTTCATCACGGTGAACAACCCGGACTGACGAGCCTGACCTAGCGCTTTCTCTGGCACACGGCCGCGTAGGAAGTGATTGCCGAGACCACGGCGTCGGTGGTGTTTCGCAAGGTGGGCGCGTCGACGGGGAGCACCATCGCTCGACCGCACTGCGGCCACCAACCCACCACACGGGCAGGCGATGGTTCCTTCGGGCGCGCCATGAATGACGCCAATGCCGCCAAGCCGAGCTCGAGGGCCGCGACCGGACTCGGGCGGCCGCCCAGCATGGCGAACAGCGCCGGCGCGGTCGGCCCGGGCCTCGAGGGACCCGGCGTCCGAACGGCGGGGACCGTCTGTGCCCGGACCTCGGATCGACCGCGCAGGGCGACGCGGCAGCCCGGCGGCACCATCCCACCACTGATCCGACCCGACGATCGGCGTCGCACCCAGGCTCCGCCACTCGAGCGCCGCCAAGAGCTGGGTGGCCCAGGTCACGGCCTCGGCGCGGACCACCGCCCGACCACCAGTGGCCAGGTCGAGGAGCCAACTGGCCAGAGACCCAGACCGCTGGGACCCGCGCCGGGCGTCCTCGATCGCAGCGGCGACCACGTGTTCGACGGCATCGGCGGGGGTTCGTTCGGAGCCGCAGACGCAGGCCCGCACGGCGGCCAGGCCGAGGAGGCGCCGAGCGGTCCTGGGCGACCATTCGAACGGGTCGGGATGGGACAGCTGCTCGGGGGCGGTCAAGGCCGTCCGGAAGAAGTAGCCGTCCACCCGGACGACTGAACCCGCCGGCAGCTGCGTCGCCGCGGCGGTCAGCGCCTGTGCCAGCTGTCGATACAGGTCCTCGGGGGCCTCGTCCAGGTCGACCGTCGGCGGCGCCACCAGCGTCTCGGTGAGTGCCCGCGCCTTGGGCAGCCGGGTCGGGGAGAGCGATGTCCCGGTCACGCCGCACCCGTTGCCGGCGCCAGCGCGTTGGCGATGCCGGCCAGGCAGTCGATCGTCCGTTGCACCGATGCGATCAACAGCTCTTCGGTGACCTCTTCGGCATCGATCTCACCGGTCGCCGTGTAGTAGGTCGCCACGCGAAACGGCGGGGCGCCGCTCCGCAGCGTCTCGAGGAGCGCGTAGTAGTGGACGTCTGCTCGGTGCTCGGGGCTTCGGCGACCCGACTTCACCTCGATCAGCCCGGTGGAAGCCCGGCCGCTCGAGGGGGTGCCGACGACGAGGTCGATCACACCGGACAGCACGACGGCCCCGCCGGCGAGCGGGATCGTGATGCGCTCCTGAGTCCGGGGCAGCCACCCGTTGGCAAGCGTCGGCCAGCGGTCCGCCAGGACCCGCGCCTGGTGCGTCACCTCCTCGGAGAGGAGGGCACGGTCTGCCTGGGAGAGGTGCTCGATGAACGAGACGAGGTCGCCCTGTCGACCATCGACCCGCAGCCCGGCGATCCCATCTTCCATCGGCGCATCGACACGCCCCGTGGTGACGAGCTGCCGGAAGAGGACGTCGATCAGTGCGCCCCGCGCCAGGGGGATCGACAGGCCCCCGCGGAGCTCCGGGCCGCCCCAGGGGTCGTTGAGCATTCGCTTGTCGACGATCAAGGGCCTCGACCGGTCGTGCGACGGTCCGACGGTCTCGGCGACCCCGTCCTCCAACCAGGCCCGCAGGCCGCCGGCCAACGTCGCATCGACGAGTGGGCGCCGTCCGAGGTCGCCCCGGAGCTGGCGGAGCACACACGACCCACTCGAAGGACTCGGGCTTGTGGGGTGTGTCTGGGGTGTCGTCGAGGTCGCCGTGCTCATGGAGCCACTGTGTCGCGGGGCTGTATCAGTCTGATCGACAGGTTTTGGTCGTCGCGTTCGGTCCCGGGCCCGGCCATCCATCGGGTCACCGTGTCTAACCTGGCGTCGTGTTCAGTTGGCCCTCTCCTCTGTTGGCGTCAGATCTGGCGTTCGGGGTGGTGTTTGGCGTCTTCGTGGCCGCCCTCGCCGTCCTCGGTTTCGTCGCCATCCGCTGGGGCGTGCGCAAGGATCGACCGGGTCGCGCAGAATGGCGCCGCCGCTATCTGGAGGTGCCAGCGGGGGAGCCGACGAACGGGTCGGCGCCCCTTGGTCTCGGTAATGACGCCGAGTCGCCGCCCGCCGACCGAGACCGGCCCTGATGGGTGGTGTTTCCCCGGCCCCGGCGAAGGGGCCGCGCCGGAGTTGGCGCGGGCTGTTCGGCGCTCGGGGCCGACCCCGGCGCGGTCGGCGGCCGGAGCTCACCGCGTTCGTGCTGGCCGGGGGCGGGACACGAGGCGCAGTGCAGGTCGGCATGCTGACCGAGCTGGTCGAGCGCGGCATCAGGGCCGACCTCGTGTTCGGCGCGTCCGTCGGAGCCGTGAACGGGGCCGCCTACTGCGCCGAACCAACCCGAGAGGGGATGGAGCGCCTCCAGCACGTGTGGCTCAACCTCCGGGGGGACGATGTCTTTCCGCAGGGGTTGGTGCACGGGCCGTGGATGTTCTTTCAGCAACGACCCTCGATCCACCCCAACGCCGGGCTACGCACGGTGATCGAGAAGGAGGTCCTGTTCGATCGGATCGAGGACGCCGTCATCCCGTTGGAGGTGGTCGCAACCTCACTTCGCGACGGTCGGGAGCATTGGTTCAAGGAAGGCCCGGTGGTCGACGCCATTCTCGCGTCTGCGGCAATTCCGGGGATCTTCCCGCCCATGGCGGCGGGGGACGACGTCCTGGTCGATGGCGGCGTCGTGAACAATGTGCCCATCAGTCGTGCGTTGGCTGCGGGAGCCACGACCATCTACGTGCTCTTGTGCGAGCCGACGCACTACCACCCCGACATCTCCAAGCGGCCACTTGAAGCGGTCCTGACCGCCTTCTTCGTGGGCATCCACAGTCGGTTCGTGCGGGAGGTGGGGCAGCTGCCGCCCGACGTGCGGGTGATCGTGTTCAGTGGCGAGTACCGAGCGGCGGGTGACTACCGCGACTTCGGTTCGGCGGCCGAGATGATGCTGGCCGGTCGGGACGAGGTCACCCGGGTGCTTGCGCTTGCGGACAACGATCGTCACAGCGGCCTGGTGGGATGGTCCGATGACGATTGAGGCCCAACGAAGGCCGACCGTCGATCCGGTCGTCGATCCGGTGCTGGGCCGCTTCCATCCGGCCGTTCGCGCGTGGTTCAGCTCCCGGTTCCCCGGGGGACCGACCGACCCACAGCGCGCCGCCTGGCCACTGATTGCCACCGGGCAGGATGTCCTGGTCGCCTCCCCCACTGGGACCGGCAAGACCTTGACGGGCTTCCTCGTTGCCATCGACGCCGCGCTGCGCGCCGACCCGCTGACCGCTCGGGGCATGCCAGAGGTGGTGTACATCTCACCCCTGCGGGCCTTGGCCGCCGACATCCACGAGAACCTCCAGCTGCCGCTGTCGGGGATCCGCGCGGAGGCCGAGCGCCTCGGACTCGAACTCCCGGACCTCACGGTCGCCGTGCGAACCGGCGACACGCCGGCGGCGGACCGGGTGGCGATGCGCAAGTCCCCGCCGAACCTCCTCGTCACCACGCCGGAGTCGCTCTACCTCTTGCTGACGGCGGCGTCCTCCAGGTCGATGTTGCGCGGAGTGAGGACGGTGATCGTCGACGAGGTGCACACGCTGGCGCGGGACAAGCGCGGCAGCCATCTGGCCCTCAGCCTCGAACGGCTGGCCCATGTGGTGGCCGAGGACGGCGCCCGGCTGCAGCGCATCGGCCTCTCGGCCACCCAGCGACCGCTCGAGGTCGTCGCCCGCCTGTTGTCGGGGGTCGCGCCCGGCCGAGCGATGCCGGCCATCGTCAACTGCGGGCACAAGCGGGAACTCGACGTCGACATCGAGTTACCCGACGCCGAGCTGGAGGCGGTCGCGCCACACGGCCAGTTCGGAGAAGTACTCGACCGGATCGCCGAACACGTCCGCCACCACCGCACGACGTTGGTGTTCGTGAACACCCGCAAGCTGGCCGAGCGGGTGGCGCACCAGCTGGCCGAGCGGCTGGAGGAATCCGAGGGCGTAGAGGAGGGGCTGCTCGTCGCCGCCCACCACGGGAGCCTGTCCGCCGAGAGACGCCGGATGGTCGAGGCTCGGCTTCGCGCCGGGTCGTTGCGGGCGCTGGTGGCGACCGCATCGCTCGAGCTGGGTATCGACGTCGGCCCGGTCGAGCTCGTCTGCCAGATCGGCTCGCCTCGTTCCATAGGCACGTTCCTCCAACGAGTGGGTCGGGCCAACCACCAACTGGAGGGGACTCCGGCCGGCCGTCTGTACCCGCTGACGCGAGACGAGCTCGTCGAGTGCACCGCCTTGTTGGCCGCGGTCCGTGCCGGGCAGCTGGATCTCCTGGAACCGCCCACCGCACCCCTCGACGTGCTCGCCCAACAGATCGTGGCCGAGGTGGCCGCCGCCGATGAGTGGGAGGAGGACCGGCTCTTCGATCTTGTTCGCGGGGCCAGCCCGTATGCGGCGTTGACGAGGGAGGCGTTCGACGAGGTCGTCGAGCTGGTGTCCTGGGGCATCCCGACCGGCCGGGGCAAGCGCGGCGCCCACCTCCATCGGGACGGGGTCAATCACAGACTGCGGGCCCGCCGTGGCGCCCGGTTGGCGGCCCTCACGAGCGGCGGCGCGATCCCCGAGACCGGCGACTACCGAGTGGTGCTCGATCCCGACGGCGTCACCGTCGGCTCGGTGCACGAGGATTTTGCCGTCGAGGCGAACATCGGTGACATCTTCCTGCTCGGTACGCACTCGTGGCGGGTGAAGCAGGTCGAGGTGGGAACCGTCCGGGTGACCGACGCCGGTAATACCCCGCCCACCATCCCCTTCTGGCTCGGTGAGGCGCCGGCCAGGACGGCCGAGCTCTCCCTCGCGGTGAGCGGCCTCCGGGCCGCGGTGCAGGTCCCGCTCATGGCAGCAGACCCGGCGGCCGCCCGTGCCGTCGTGCGTGAGCGAGCGCACGTCTCCGAAGAGGTTGCCGACCAGGTGGTCACCTACCTCGCCGCGGGCCTGGCGGCACTCGGGACGCTCCCCACCCAAGAGCACGTGGTGATCGAACGGTTCTTCGACGAGGTCGAGGGAACGCAGCTCATCATCCACGCGCCCTTCGGTGGTCGGATCAATCGTGCGCTCGGTTTGGCGCTGCGCAAGCGGTTCTGCGTGTCGTTCGACTTCGAGCTGCAGGCGGCGGCGGACGACGACACGATCTCCATCTCGCTCGGGCCGCAGCACAGCTTCCCGCTGGACCAGGTGCCCAAGATGGTGACCAGCCGCAGCGCGAGAGATGTCCTGATCCAGGCCGTGCTGCCGCACCCCATGCTCAAGTCGCGCTGGCGCTGGAATCTCAACCGAGCGCTGGTCGTGCCGCGCTCTCGGGGTGGCCAGCGTCGCCCGATCCACCTGCAGCGCATGGAGGCGGACGACCTGCTGGCAGCTGCGTGGCCGTCGCTCGCCGCCTGCCAGGAGAACGCGGCGCCCGGACCCGTTCCGGTTCCCGATCACGTGCTGGTCCGTCAGACCGTCGAGGACTGCCTGACCGAGCCGCTCGACGCGGTCGGTCTGGTCGCGCTGTTGGGCCAGATCGAGGCGGGCGCCATCGGGATGCATTTCGTGGAGTCCGTCGACCCCTCGCCCCTCGCCCACGGGATCTTGACCGGCCGGCCCTACACGTTCCTCGACGATGCTCCGTTGGAGGAGCGCCGCTCACGGGCTGTGCCGCTCCGCCGCGGTCTGGGCGACGGCATGGGCCTTCCCGTTGCGGTGGACGAGCTCGGACCTCTAGACGGCCCGGCAGTCGACGAGGTGCTCGACCAGGTGGTGCCCCGACCCCGGAGCGCAGACGAATTGCACGAGCTGCTGCTGTCGCTCGTGCTGGCGCGTCCCCTGCCGGCCTGGCAGGGGTTGTTCGACGACCTCGTCGCGGATCGCCGGGCGGCCGAGGTGGGTGCGAACTGGGCAGCCACCGAGCGCCTGGATTGGGCGCGACGCATCGCCGACGACGACGAGGTGACGGCCGAGTGCGTCGGCGGCCACCTGGCCCTCGCCGGGCCGGTGACGGAGGAGGAGCTGGCCGCCGACGGACCGCTCGGCGGCGGAGCCCCGTACGGCGTGCCCCTGTCGCTCGGCCGGATCAGGTCCGGTCTGGCCAGGCTCGAGGGGACCGGGGCGGCCATGCACCTGCCCGACGGGCGATGGTGCGCGCGGCACCTGCTCGTGCGGCTCCACGCGGCCAGCCGCAAGCGTCGGCGCTCCTCGGTTGAGCCGGCCAGCCTGGCTGACTTCGTTCGGTTCCTCACGCGCTGGCAGCACGCGACCGCCGACACGCGACTGGCCGGCCGATCTGGCGTGCTCGCCGTCATCGAGCAGCTGGCGGGCATCGAGGTTCCGGCAGCCGAGTGGGAGTCGCACGTGCTCCCGGCGCGGGTGAGCGACTACCAACCGAAGTGGCTCGACGAGCTGTGCCTGTCGGGCGAGGTGGCCTGGGGGCGGCTGACTCCGCGACCGGAGCGACCCGCCGACAGCGAGGGGGCCCCGGCGGCGCGTCGGGGCGGCGCGACGCCTTCGCGAGCGACGCCGCTCGCCCTCCTGCCGAGAGAGGACCTCGGCTGGCTCTTGGCCGCCGTGCGCCAGGGAGACCTGGGCGTCGATCCCGACGTCGGTGCCTCGGCCGACGTGCTGGCCATTCTTCGTCAGCGTGGCGCCTGTTTCCGAGCCGAGTTGCCCGGTGCCACCGGTCGACTGCCCGCCGAGATCGACGACGGGCTCTGGGACCTCGTAGCGCGCGGCCTCGTCACCGCCGACGCGTTCTCGGCGGTTCGGACCCTGCTCTCCGCCCGCGATCGGTGGAGCGCGCGGCAGCGCCGACCGGTGGTGGGGCGCGTCGGGATGGCCAGGCGCCGATCGGCCGCCGGGAGCGGTCTCGGTGAGGGCCGGTGGGCGCTCCTCTCCGACGACGGCGTGCGGAACCTCGAGACCTCGGGCACCGCCCCGGCGGCAGAGGAGCTGGCCGAGGCCATCGCCTGGCAGCTGCTCACCCGCTGGGGCGTGATGGCGTGGGAGCTCTGGGCTCGAGAGTCGTTCCGGTCGCCGTGGCGCGAGGTCATGCGGGCACTCCGACGCCTCGAGGCGCGCGGCCTGGCGCTCGGCGGCCGCTTCGTCGCCGGGCTGGCCGGCGAGCAGTATGCGCTGCCGGAGGCGGCCGAGCTCCTGGGACGAGTTCGCAAGAGCCCCGATGTCGACGAGGTGGCGGTGGCCGCGGCCGACCCGTTGAATCTGACCGGGACGGTGTTGGCCGGCCCGCGCGTGCCCGCCGTCCGGCACCGTCAGGTCACCTACCGCGGTGGTCTGGTCGTCGACGTGTCGTCGGCCTGAGCTCGCCGCCCCCGTTCGCGAAATACCAGCTGCGATACTGGAGGGTGTGACGGCCGGCCGGCCCACGCTTGACCTCAACGCGGACATGGGCGAGTCCCTGGGCCCGTGGCCCATGGGGGACGACGAGGCGCTGCTCGAGGTCGTGACCACTGCGCACGTGGCGTGCGGGTTCCACGCCGGTGATCCCGCGGTCATGGCGACGACCCTGTGCCGAGCGCTGGCCGCCGGGGTCACCATCGGCGCCCACCCCTCCTATCCGGATCTGGCCGGTTTCGGTCGCCGGGCCATGTCCGTCCCGGTCGACAGGATCAAGCTCGACCTCCTCTATCAGCTGGGCGCGCTGGACGGCATTGCCCGATCGCTCGGTGCCCGGGTCCGCTCGGTCAAACCGCACGGCGCCCTCTACAACCGGATGGCCGTCGAACCCGAGGTCGCGCGCGGCATCGCCGAGGCGGTGGCGTCGTACTCCGATGAGCTCTGGGTGGTGATGCCGGCTGGTTCACCCGCGCTGGTGGCAGCCCACCAGGTCGGTGGGCGCGTGGCCACCGAGGCGTTCTGCGATCGCGCCTACCTGCCCGACGGCACGCTCGCCCCGCGCTCGGAGCCGGGTGCGCTGATCACAGAGCCCGAGCGAGCGGCCGCCCGCGCGGTGGCGTTGGCCTCCGGAGGACCGATCGAGGCGATCGACGGGTCGCCGGTTTCCCTCGACGCGACGACACTCTGCATCCACGGCGACTCGCCCGGCGCCGCGGCGATCGCCCGGGCGGTGCGCCGGGCCCTTGAGTCCGCGGGGGTGACGGTCGCACCCTTTGCCGGGCCCGCGTGACGGGCGACCCGAGGGCGCCGACACCAGGGGCGGTCCAGTCGGTGGGCGACGCCGCCCTCCGTCTCGAGACGGAAGACACAGCGTCCGCCGCCGCGGTCGGTACCCGCGTGCGGCAGGCGGCGTGGACCGGCGTGCGCGACGTCATCTGCGGGATCCGGTCCGTCCTGGTGGTGTTCGACCCTCGGAACGCCGAGGCGCCCGCCCTGGCCATGCGGCTGCGCAATGTCGACCGGACCCCGTTTCCGCTCGGCGCGGGTCGCCGGATCGAGATTCCCGTGCGCTTCGACGGGCCCGATCTCGAAGAGGTCGCCGCGCTGAGCGGGCTCGGCACCCGCGACGTGGTCGAGTCGTTGACCTCCTCGGAGCTGATCGTGGCCGTGCTCGGGTTCTCGCCCGGGTTCGCCTATCTCACCGGACTCCCCGAGGCCCTGGCCGGGGTGCCCCGGCGGTCCTCGCCGCGGCCGAGCGTCCCGGCGGGATCGGTGGCGCTGGCCGGGGGGTATGCGGCGGTCTACCCCCAGCGGACCCCCGGCGGCTGGCAGGTGATCGGCGAGACGCCCCTGTCGCTCTTCGATCCGATGACCGCCCCGTACGCGCGGCTGTCGGCCGGGGATCGGGTCGCCTTCGTCGAGGTCGACGCGCTGTTCAGGTCTGCACGCCCGGCAGCCGTCGAACGCAGCCGGCCGCCGTGGCGGTGGGGCGGCGCCGACGGGGCCGCCTTCATGGTCGAGCACCCCGGCACCTTCGCCACCGTCCAAGACGGCGGTCGCGTCGGACTCGGTCACCTGGGCGTGCCCGCGGCCGGGCCGGCCGATCCGACGTCGGCGCGACTGGCGAACGCCCTGGTCGGGAACGCCGCCACCGCCCCATGCCTCGAGATCGCCGGGGCGGGACCGGTGCTCTCGTTCAGGAGTGCCCGCTTCTTCGCCGTCGTCGGAGGTCAGCCCCAGATCTGGCTCGACGGCATCGAGGTCTTTCCCGGGCGCGTCGTCCCCGTGGCGGTCGGCCAGCGCCTGGCGATCTCTGCGCCCCGGCGAGGCCTGCGCTCCTATCTGGCGGTGGCGGGCGGTCTCGGGGTGCCTGCCGTCATGGGCAGCTGTTCGACCGACGTGCTCTCCTGGCTCGGCCCCGGACCCGTGCAGGCGGGCGACGAGGTCGGCGCCCTCGACCGCACCGCCGGCTTGGCCGACCACCTGCTGGCGGACGTCCCCGTGCAGGCGCCGGCGGGTCGACGGGTGCTCCGCGTCGTCCCCGGTCCCGAGGTCGACTGGCTGACGGGGGGCTCGCTGCACTCGCTCGCCGCCCGGCGATTTGTGGTGGACGCGGCCAGCGACCGGGTCGGTGTGCGGCTGCGAACCGAAGACCACGGCGGCGCCCTCGCCCGACAGGCCGGCGAGGTGGCGTCGGCGGGGATGGTCACCGGCGCCGTCCAGTTGCCGCCGAGCGGCCAGCCGATCGTCCTGCTGCCCGACCACGCCACGGTCGGCGGCTACCCGGTCGTGGGTGTCGTGATCACGGCGGACCTCGGTCAGCTGGGTCAGTGCGTGCCCGGCGAGGAGGTGCTGTTCGTGCCGGTCACCCTCGACGATGCCGCCGACGCGCTCGGGGTGTTGGACCGATCGCTCGCACAAGCGGTGGCCGGCCGCTACCCGGTCGTTCCGGGCTGAGGTGAGAACGCCTACCCGACAAGGAGTCGGATGCCCGTCGCCAGCCCGATGCAGACGATCAGGACCCGCATGACGGGGACCGGCAGCCGCCGAGCGAGGATCGCTCCGACGTAGCCGCCGACGAGGCAGCCGGCGGCCAACGCGCCGACGGCGGCCCAGGGCAGCGCGCCGTGCACGATGAACACGGCGGCCGCGACCCCGTTGGCCAGCACCGAGAGGACCGTGCGCAGCCCGTTCGAGCGCGCCAGCGTGTCGGGCAGGGCCAACCCGAGCACCGCCAGCATGATCACGCCCATCGCCGCGCCGAAGTAGCCGCCGTAGACGGCGGCGAGGAACATCCCACCGAAGAGGAGGGGGCGGTGGACCTGCCCGTCCTCGTGGCCGAGGCGGGTGAGGGCCTTCGCCAACACGGGTCGAAGCGCGAACAGGAGTGACGCGAAGAGGACCAGCCAGGGGGCGATGCGACTGAAGGCGTGAGACGGCGTGGTCAGGAGGAGCACGGCCCCGATGACCGCTCCGAGGATGGTGAGCGCCGCCAGGCTCCGCAGGCGGGGGCGCTGGTCGGCGATCTCGGTGCGGAAGCCGGCGACGCTGCCGAGGTAGCCGGGCCAGATCCCGACGGTCGAGGTCACATTGGCCGTGAGGGCCGGGTAGCCGAGCGCGAGGAGCACGGGAAAGGAGATGAGCGTCCCCCCGCCGGCCACGCCGTTGAACACGCCTGCCCCGAATCCCGCCGCGACCAGCAGGGCGGCTCGGCCCCCGGTCAGTCGTTGAGTGGCGAACGTCGAGACATCAAGCACGGCCAGCCTGCGTGAAGCCGGTCAACCGTGCGACGGTGCGGTGGGGTCGTGGTGTCCGTGCCCATTCGATACGGGGGCTGCACCCGAGGGCTGGCTGAGCCCCTCCAGCGTCGGGGGAACAGGCTCGTCGGTCACCGACGGAAGGTCGTGTGCCGTGTCGATCGGTTCGGGCTCGACGGCGGTCCACGGTTCGGGCTCGACGGCGGTCCAGAGGTGGCCGGCCGGCTGGGGCGAAAAAGCGTCGCCCTCGACAGACGGTTCGTCGGGTGTCTGTGCCGCGGCGACCGGGACGTCAGCGGCAGCGACCGGGACGTCAGCGGCAGCGGCCGGGATATCGGCCGCGGCGACCGGGACCTCAGTGGCAGCGGCCGGGACCTCAGTGGCAGCGGCCGGGATATCGGGCGTGGCGACCGGGACCTCAGCGGCAGGGACCGGGATTTCTGACGCGGCGGCCGCCTGTTCGCGCACGGCCGCCAGACGGCGCACCTCCATGAGGGTGGCGAGCTCCTGCCACTCGCGGTCGTCGAGCTGAGACAGCCGGGACGGGATGCGCGCCATCAGTTCGGCGGACTCCAACTGGTGGCGGGCCGCCATGGAGCCCATCACGAAGACCGTGATCGGCGGAAGTGGGTGCTCGCTGTCGGCCGCCAACTGGAGCAGCCGTTCGATGGCGACGCTCGCGTCCTGGACGGCACCCAGGGCATCTTGGAGCTTGGCCAGCCGGCGGGAGAACCGCTGGGCCGGCTCGCCATAGAGATCGCCCGTGAACTCAACCGCATAGCGCAGTCGCTTGCCGCGGATGCGCAGCCGGTGGAAGTCGGTGGCGCTTCCGCTGCGACGGGCACGACGCGCGCCACGCGAGGTCGCTCGGTAGCGCGTCTCGACGAGCTCCGGAACGACCGCGACCGCCGGCACGTCGTAGTCGGCGCCGCGCCGCGCCGCGCCCTGTTGCGCGAGCGACGCCAGTCCGGTGGTCAGGCGTTCGTAACGCGGTGAGTCGAGTGCCCGCAGCAATGCGGCGCGGGCGACCTCCCGTTCGGCAATGAGCACCGAGCGCAGCTGGTCCAATGGAGGCTCGGTGCCCTCGGGAAGAGGAAGGACGTGCTCCTCGGCACCTTCCAGGCCCTCGAGGTGCACGTCGAGGTCGCGAACGGCGCCCAGAACGGAGGCCAACCAGGAGAGCTCCGTGCGCAGGATCGAGAACTGAGAGGGGAGGATCGCCTCGAAGAAGCTGAAGGCGGCGCGGAGTCGACGGGTAGCCACCCGCATGTCGTGGAGCTCCTCGGGATCCTCGCCGAGACGGGTGCCGGGTTCGTTGGTGATCAGCGTCGCCAGATGCCGGCGGATGACGGCGTCGGCGAGTTCGCCGAACGTCGACGTGGGTGTCACCTCGGTCGGTCCGAGGTCGGGGCGGCCGGGCAGCACCATCCCGTACGCCAGCATTCCCGCCTCGAACTTGGACAGACGGGCGGGCCACAGCCCCGAGGAGCTGCGCAGATCCTCGACGAGCGGCGCCAGGACGTCGGTCCATTCAGCCACGACCTCGACCTCGACCCGGCACAGCCGGGCCGGCCGCTCGTCGTTGTAGGCGGCGATGACCGTCTCGTCCATGGCCAACTCGGCCACCGACGTCTCTCCGATCCAGATCTCGAACGGTCGTCGTTCGGTCCGCACCTCGAGGACGTGGCGCAGCGGCCGGCGGCCGATCATGGCGGACACCCGGGAGCCGACCGGCCCCGCCAGGTTCAGCCATTCGGCGCCCTCGACCGTCTTTTCGGTGATCTCGATCCGGCGTCGCAACCCGTCTGCCGGGGCGGAGTCGCCGAGACCCTTGAGCGTGACCTCGTCGCCCCGTGCCCTGTGCCGGAGGCGCAGCACGTAGCCCGCTCGGCCGATCCGCCAGTCCTCCGTGTCGAGGTAGCGGTCGACGATCGATTGCGGGGCTGCGGTGACGACTCGCCAACCGGGGTTTTCGGGCGTGCCGGGTGCCGTCCCGCCGCCATCAGCCTCCCCGGCCAGGCGCGCCAGCCAGCGCTCGACCGGTCGGAGGTCGAGTGCGTCGAATTGCCACTCGACCTCGATATCTGCGGTTTGGCCCCTGGACGGCAGGGCAGGCGCGCCCACGGGTGCAGGTTACTGCAAGCCGAATCGCGTCCTCCCGAGGACCTGGAGCGGGACGGTATGGCTCCGAAAGGAAGGAATTCTCGAATCCGCTGACAAAACCGTCGCAAAAGACACTGCCTGTTCGACTTGGGTCTGTACTGTCAGCGCAGTGGGCGATGACGCGGCGGCGACGCTCGAGGCGATCCCACCGCCGATCGAGCTCGTTTTGGCTGCCGGTGGCCTGGTCTTGCGTGACCGACCCGACGGTGTGACGGAGCTGGCGCTCGTACACCGACCGAGTCGCGTCGATTGGTCCTTTCCGAAGGGCAAGGTGGAGCCCCACGAATCGTTGACCGCCTGCGCGTTGCGGGAGGTGGAGGAGGAGACCGGCCTGCGCTGCCGACTCGGCCGCTTCGTTGGGACCACGCAGTACCGCGACCGCAAGGACCGGCCGAAGGTCGTGGCGTACTGGACGATGGATGTGGTGAGCGGGGCGTTCGCGGCGAACGATGAGGTCGATGAGGTCAGCTGGGTCGATCTGGCCGCCGCCCCCTCGGTGCTCACCTACGACCGCGATCGGGAGTTGCTCGAAGTGCTGATGCAGATGGAGTCGCCACGGGTCGGACGGCACCTGCGGCGTACCGCCTGAACCTGGGGGCACGCCGCTCAGGACTCATCGTCCCGAGGGACTGATCAGTCGCCGTCCCGCTGTTGGGGGCGGGGGTCGAGGTTCTGAAGACGAACCTCGCCGTGAGCGATGAGGCGGCCGGACTCCTCGCCAATGTCGACTCGCCACAACTGCTGTGACCGCCCTTGGTTCAGGGCCACCGCCTCCACCCGGACGGTTCCGGACGCCACCGAACGGAGGAAATGGGTGGTGTTGGTCAATCCGACTGCCACCTGACCTTGGCCCCGCAAGGCGGCGTTGGCCCCGAGGCTCGCCGCGCTCTCGATGGCGGTCGCGTAGACGCCTCCGTGAACGATCCCCCACGGTGTGTGGTGTTCAGGTCCCAATCGGAGATGCCCGACGACCCGGGTCTCGGAGATCTCGTCGAGAACGAGGCCCACGGCTTGCTCGAAGGCGCCGGCGTTCTCAGGCGAACGCGGCTCCGAGGTTGGTCGGGCTCGATCGACTGATGCGGCGGTCTTGTGCGGATCACCGTCGCGGAAGACGGGCTCGACCCGCCTCTGGAGCGGGGGCTTGGTTGTCGTAGTGGGTTCCGTCATGGTATCCACTATGGACTATTGCGTTCTATTACGCAACCCTCTAGGTTAACTGGATGGAGCGCAAGAGCTTCGCCGACATGCACTGCTCGGTGGCCCAGTGTCTCGAGGTGGTGGGCGAGTGGTGGTCCATGCTGATCCTGCGAGACGCCTTCTTGGGTGTGACGCGCTTCGACCAGTTCCAAGAGCGTCTCGGGATATCTCGGAACATCCTCAACCAGCGCCTCGTCCGACTGGTTGAGGCCGGGGTCCTTGTGAAGGTGCCCTACAGCGAGCGTCCCCTCCGGCACGACTATCGGCTCACCGATAAGGGCCGAGATCTGTGGCCCGTGCTCACCACTATGCGCCAGTGGGGCGACAAGCACGCGGCGCCGGCCGGTCCTCCGCTGCAGGCGATCCACAAGGGCTGCGGCCAGATCTTCGACGCGGTATCTGTCTGCTCGGTGTGCGGAGAACCGGTTGGGGCGAGGGACGTTCGGGTTGTGCCCGGGCCGGGCACCGTCGAGCCGCTGGTCGGCACGGCGTAGTCAGGCCGATCGGTGACGGTACGACAGGAGCAGGGCGTCGAACGGTTCCCGTTCGCTGCGGTGAGCAGGCTGGCGGTCAGCGGGCCGGGCCGCTTCGACGCCGACGTACATCCCGAGTGGACCATCGGTGGCAAGCCGAACGGCGGCTATCTCATGGCCATACTGGGTCGGGCGGCGGCATCCGTGAGCGAGCATGGCCACGTCATCGCTGCGAGCGCCCATTACCTGCGATCGCCGGACCCGGGCCCGGTCGTCATCGACGTCGAGTTGCTGCGACCCGGGCGCTCCGCCAGCCAGATCCGGGCCCGGATGAGCCAGGATGGCCACGCCTGCGTCGAGGCGTTGGTGACCACCAGCCAACTGGAGGGGACCGCAGCTCCCTATTGGGACGCCGGGCTGCCCCAAAGGGGATCGGTCGCCTACGAGGACTGCCCGCGTCTGTTCCCGCGCCTGCCCGGTGGAATGCGCGTGGCGATCATGGAGCAGGTCGAGGTGCGCCTGGAGCCCGCGTCGAGTGGCTTCACCTCCGGCCAACCGAGCGGGCGGGGCGAGTTGCGGGGTTGGTTGGCGCTTCCGGGTGGTGAGGCCTTCGATCCGACCTCGCTGCTCTTCGCCGTCGACGCGTTCCCGCCGGCGACCTTCGACATCGAGTATGCGGGCTGGGTCCCCACACTGGAGTTGACCGTCTACGTCCGCGCCCTTCCGGCTCCCGGACCCGTGCGGGTCCTGCAACGGGCGCAACTGATCGACGGGCAGCGCGTCGACGAGTCTTGCTTCATCTGGGATCGCAACGGGCGCCTCGTCGCCCAAGGCAGCCAGCTTGCCGGGATTCGTCTCGGATGATGGCCCCTCGATGTTTCTCTTCCCAACCTCGGAAGGTAGCGGCCCCGATGAAGCTCGGGGATTTCGGCGCGTTGAGCTTCGACTGCTACGGCACACTGATCGATTGGGAAGCGGGCATAGGCGCGGTACTCGGCCCCTGGGCCCGCGAACGTGGGTTGGACCTGGATGACGAAGCGTTGCTGGCCGCCTACTCGGAGCATGAGGCGAGGGCCGAAGCGGAGCATCCCGACGAGCTCTACCCCGACATCCTCAGCCGCAGTTTTGTCGAGCTCGGGCGGCAGCTCGGTGTACCTGTTACGGAGCGGGACGCTCGCGGCCTCGCCGTTTCCGTGCCCGATTGGCCCGCGTTTGGCGATGCCCACGATGCGCTGGTCGCTCTCGGTCAGCGCTACAAGCTCATCATTCTGTCGAACGTCGACCGAGCGTCCTTCGCCGGTACGAACCGGCTCCACCTTGGAGTGACGTTCGACAGCATCCTGACGGCCCAAGACGTCGGTTCTTACAAGCCCTCGTCGCGTAACTTCGTCGCACTGCGCGAGGAGGCAGCGAAGCTCGGAATTGCCGATGGCAGGCTCTTACACGTTGCACAGAGCTTGTTTCACGACCACGTCCCGGCCAAGGCGGCAGGACTGCCAACCGTCTGGATCAATCGACGCCACGACCGGCCGGGTTGGGGTGCGACGCCCGCTCCTCTCGTGGACGTCCAACCGGACTGGGAGTTCCACTCGATGGAGGCCTTCGCAGCCGCGGTCGACGCCGCCTAGAGATCAGAGTCTCGAGCGCGCTGGTTGACTGGTATCAATTCGGCGCCACGACCGAGACCACCTCACACCGTGCGAATGCTGCGAAGACACCGGGAGGAACTCGCGACAGCAAGCCAGCCAGCCCCGACCATCACGACGACGGCCAAGATGAAGACAGGCAAGAGCGATGTGCCGAGCACGCCCTGGTCCTTTGAGGTTAAGAATCCCGGCGCTTGAACGCAGACGGTCGTCGCCCATGAGAGGGTAGAGGCGAGGACGATGCCAAGAGCGCCGGCAGCGACAATGGCGATGGAACCCATGAGTCGATAGGCCCGAGGACCGAAGTCGACGCGTCGTACCAACTTCACCCCGCCGATGAGGACGAGGACAACCGATGCGGCGGTGCATGCGGGAAACACCACCTCGGGCCAGAATCGGACGTTGCCATGCACGATCCAGCTCAGCGTTGTCCACACGCGCTCGGGGCGTTCGCCGAACGCAAACCTCTGATCGGCTCGGTAGGCGATCTCGCCCAACGCGAACAGGACTCCAGACAGGAGCAGGAGGGCCATCGGAAGCCGTAATCGGGTTCCCAGGCCCCGGCGCATCGCACGGATCCCGGCCGCGACCGCCATCACCAGAATCAATCCCAGGCAGACGATCACCGCATCCGTGGCCACGTGGGTGATGCGGTTGAACACCACCGCCGCACCCGATGGGGAATGGAGCTGACGAGTCGCCTCTTGAAAGCTGTGACCGGCGCTGGTCCTGTTCAGCGTGGTACTGGCCTGCGTCTGGGCCTTTTCCCACGATTTCCACGCGGGCGAGTTGCCGTTGTTGGATGCCTGAGCGGCACGTTGTAGCTCTTGGAACCTCTGCGAGGCCAGCGTTCGTTGGTACACGTGAAGCGCGTTTGATCGTTGGAAGGCCTGATTGGCCTTGTCCAGCGATTCGAGCGCGGGCACCCGTTGCCAGCCGGTCGCGTAGTAGGCGAGCACGGCGGTGCTGGTCAGGAACCCGACGACCGCCAACACGAAGGTGACGACGGACGCCCGCGCCCGCTCCAACGGCGGAGCCCATCGACCGAGGAAACCCGCTCCCTCCAGTCGGGCCACCAAGCCCTCGCGGACGACGTCGAGGGACAGCCGGAGACCCCCCTTGCCATCGCTCAGCGAGCTGCACAGGACCGCTTCGAACTCGTCGCCGTATCGATCCCGCCATTCCCTCGGGTACCACCGCAACAGGCGAGCCACCCGAGCGGCCCCCCGGGGATCAAGCGCGGGACTCTGGCCGCCGATCGGACTCACGCCAGCGACCAGCCGGCAGAGAGCCGTCGCAGCCCGACATTGGCAATTTGGCGCTGCGCCTGGAGGTGGGTTTGGAGCACCGTTGCGCCATGGATGCTCAGCCGGTACGGCCGCCGGCGCCCATCGCCGGCCAAGGCCTCAATGAGCCCCTGGTGCTCGAGACGATTAATTGCCCCATAGAGCGTGCCCGGTTGGAGGCGCACACCCGCAAAGGCTTCGATGTCTTGCGCCAGCGCGTACCCGTGTTTTGGACCACCGGCCAGGCTCGAGAGAATCAGTGTGGCCGGTCCGGAGTAGCGGCCCAGGTCCGCCAGTTCAGTTGGCATGCCCCCTTCTACTATGTGAGACGGTATACCGTCAAGCGTTAGAGTGGCCTCGGTCCCTGGTGGATGTGTGACCTTCGCGGGCGTCCGTTGGCCTCACGAACCTCCGCCTCGCCGCTCACTGGTTGGCGCCCGCTACATCGCTGTAGACGGGCGTGGTCTTCGAGCCCTGATCCGACACTCCGAGCGCCAGACAGCCGAGGGTGCTCGGACAGCTGATCGAGCCGACCGCCATGTAGGCGTCGCCACCGACATCGTTCGGGGCGCCCGGCGGGACCGTGAACGTGACCTTCGCCCAGGTGATCCCCCCGTCGGTCGTCCCAAGTACGACCGCGCTCCCGCCGTTGTTCCCCTGGGGAACGGCTTCCTCTCCGGCGACCCAGCACGTGGAGGCCCCGGAGCAGCTGACCGCGAACAGCTGGGGGAGCGGTACGTCCGAGGGGAGGGACTGCAGCCGCCAGGTTGTCCCCCCGTCGGTCGTCGTGACGATTCCGGTCACCTCTTCTGTGGCCCCCGAGCTGCAGCCCGAGCCGCTCGCCCCGATCGGCTCCGACGCGACACCGCACTGATAGGGATTCGGCCCGACGACCAGGCCTGAGGCCATGCAGTGCGCGAGGTCGGCGCACGACAGCGTCGACAGGTAGCCGAAGCCGAACGACGGAGGCAACGCGCCCTCGTGCCAGCTCGTCCCTCCGTCATTGGTGGAGAGCACGAATCCCGAGAAGTCGCCCAAGGCCTGGGGGGCCCTGAGCGAATACCCGATGGCCCGGCAGCTGGTCGCGGTCGGGCAGGCCAGCGAGACGACGAAGTCTTCTGCGCCCAGCGAGTAGGTCGTCCACGTCCGGCCACCGTCGGTCGACCGCACGAAGGTCTCGTCCGCGTCGGTTTGACGGGGGAGAGGTTCCCCCTCCGCCAGTATCGAGGTGGCGACCGATGCGGGCGCGGCGACCCCGTTGCAGGACGACGCCGATACGCACACGAGCTTGACCAGCTCACCCGAGATCGAGAGGGGCGACACGGTCCATTGGTGCCCACCATCGATCGTGGTGATGAAAACGGCCTGGCCATTGAGTACCCCGCCCCCGGCGCACGCGACCGCACCAGAGCACGAGAGCGGTGCCGTGAAGCTGAAGCCGGCGGGCAATGCCAGGACAGCCCAGCTCGAGCCCCCATCGTTCGAGACGTACAGCGAGTCGTAATCCGCGGGCCCACTGTCGCTCACCGTCCCATCCCCCGTGACGTAGCAAGCCGAAGCGGTCGGGCAATCGAGGAAGCCCGGAGCCGGCCCGGCGGTGTTGAGCTGCCACCCGGTGCGCACGATGTCCCCGACGAGCTGCCACGACCCCGATGGCTCCCGCGGCGAGGTGATGCGCTCGGCAGAGGGCAGGGCATGGGCGGCGCGCCACGGGGTCGTGACTGGACCCGAGATACTGCCGCCGACGAAGGCGGCCGACAGACCGACTGCCAGCAGGACAGCTGCGGCGACCGACGTGATCATGAGTCGATTTCGCCGTCGCAAAAGCTCCGGACGCCTTCCCGGCACGCCCCCGCTCTCGTCACCGAGCGGGTCGGTCGAATCGGTGAACGCGGACGGGCCGTCGACGGGCTCGGTGACGATGCGGTCGAACAGCTCTTCGAACGTGGGATGCGAAGAGACGCCCTCGACGTTCTCCGACGCGACTGGGTCCAGTTTTTGCAGTTCTCGGATCTCGTTCACTGTCGCGATGCCTCCTCGGTGGTCTCATCGGGCTCGAGCTCTCGTACGGGTGAGTGTCGGAGCCGAGCCTCTTGTTTCTCCCAGATCTCGAGTTCCGTCATCTCATTGACCAACCGGGATCGCGCCCGGTGGAGTCGGAGGCGCGCCGCGGCAGGCGTACACCCGAGCACGCAGGCGAGTTGGGCCGAGTCGAGACCCTCCCAGCCCGCCAGCATCAGGAGTTCCCGATCGTCGTCGCTCAAGCGGCCGAGGGCGAGCCTCGCCACGATCGCGTCGTCGGCACTCTCGATGGAAGTGGAGCGAGCCGTCTCCAGTTCGACACCGATCCGGGCGACCAGCTCGAGGCGGCTTCGGGTCCGCCGGTTGTGGTTGGCGATGACGCGACGAGCGGTCCCGTAGAGCCAAAGGACGCTGGCTTCACCGGGTGGGACGTCGTCGAGTCGCCGCCAACCGATGGCAAACGTCTCAGCGATCACGTCGGCCGCGTCCTGGGCTGAGCTCGTCCGCCGCAACGCGTAGGCGATGAGACGGGACCGCGTCGATTCGTAGAGCGCCCGAAAGCGCTCCTGACGCTCATCGATCGCCATCCCGGCTGGGTCTTCCGCTGTCGTCTCCGCGAACTGTTTATGTCGGGAGGCGACCACGTGTTTCATCAGTTCTCAGGCAGCTTGTGACCTTCTGTCCATGGCCCGACACAGCGGTGGTCACGGTGCCGTTACCCGATAGAGCACCGATTGAGCCGAATTGCTGTAGAGGTCGAAGAGGGCGCCGTCGGCGACCGCCACTGGTCTGAAGTCGCCGGCGCCGAGGCACGGATTCCCGCCCGACGGGACAAAGTTGGCGACCCGGGTTGCCCGCAAAGTCGCTTCGTCGATGCTCCAGGCGTGAGCTCCCGACGCGCACGTACCGCCGACACCGACTGAGAACAACCCCCCCGGTAGCGCGGCCAGCGAACCGCCGACCTGCTCGTTGGGGGACTCTGCGACCAGGACCCCAGTCGGACCGAGGTGGCCCACATGGCTCGTGTATGAGTTCGAGGAGCCGGTAGCACCGTTACCGGCCAGGTACAGAAAGTAGAGCTGGTCCCCGACGGCGATGACGTCGTAGACCGATGCCAGTGGGCCGGGCGGTTCCACGGAAAGGACGGCGTCCGTCGCCACGTCGATGCGGGCAAAGTCGGCCCCACTGCCGGGGCCACCGGCCAGCCAGACATACCCGGGGGTGCCCGCGATGAACGGCTCGCCCCCACCGATTTGGGGAACAGACAGATAGGCGTGTTCGACGGCCCCGCTCGCTGGAGAGAGCTGGAGGACCTCGGGCCCGTTGCTCGAGTCAGGCACGGCGTAGAACCACAGCGATCCGTCGGCGTAGGTCAACTGGGTGTGCGCGATGGCACTGCAGACACACAGCGCCGCCGACACGATGGGGAAGACGGTCGCGGTATGGGCGGCGGTCGAAAAGCGCTCGATGTGGATCTGGTATTGATCCGAGCCGGCAACCCAGGTCTCGAGGAAAATTGCGCCATCGCCAGCCGTGACGTTGAAGCCACACTCCGGGATCCCGTACGTCGTCAGCCGCATCGACTCGGGGTTCAGGCGACCAAGCCGACAACCCGTCCCGTGGTCGTCACCAGCGGATCCAGCGCCAACCAGCCAGATGGCTCCCGGCCGCGCCCACGACCTGGTCCGGCTGAAACGTGCCGTCGAATTGCTTGGCGGTGACGGGTGCAGTCCCTACCGAGGCGCCCGCCAGGGAGGGGGAAGCCGTCACCGTCAGCAGAACAGCGATCGCCGCCGCCACGACACGCCCGCCGAAGCGGACGGCTCGTCCGGGTCGACGCTTTTCTGGACCTCTCCGCACGGTCAAAGTGTGACGCGCATTGCCCTCGCCACGACGAACGATTCAGGCTGCCGTCACCGTTGCCCAATGGCCGGGCCTCGGTAAAACTCTTGGGCGTGAGCCGACCTGGGGCGATGGACCGGATCCGTCGGATCTGCTTGGCCCTGCCGGAGGCCTATGAAAAGGAAACCTGGGGCGCGGCCACGTTCCGGGTGCGGAAGAAGATCTTCGTGATGGCGGCCGACCACGAGGGCCGCAAGACCGTGACGATGAAGGCCACACGCGAAGAGCAGCAGGCCCTACTTGCTTTGGGCGAGCCCTACTTCTTCCCGGCCTACGTGGGTGCCAAGGGCTGGATCGGCGTGGACCTGTCGGCCACTGCTGTGAGCTGGGACGAGGTGGCCGACCTGGTGCGGGAGAGCTACTGCCTGATCGCCCCGAAAAGGCTGGCTGTGCAGGTCGGGTAGGCGACAGTGGTGAGCAGATCAGCGGCGAGCGACTACGAAGAGTGGCGGAAGTCGAAGGCCGCGGGCTTGGCCAATTTTCGAACACGTTGGACCGCTGCTGTGATGAACGGACGCGAGCCCGGCCCGGCGGGCAAGGTGCACGCCGACGAGCTCGACAGCGATACCCAACTCGTCGGGCAGTTGGTGGCCGAACACTCCACCGCCTATCGCCACCGACGTCCATCGCTGATGACTCTGGCAGGATCGTGGCGCGAGGATTCAGGCTTGACGTGCCGACCGGTGTAAGGGTTGATTGAGATGGACGATTACCGGAGCCGCAGCTTTGGGGAGGCATCTGTTCCCGAGGCTTATCGCCGCTACCTGCTGCCCCAGATGTTCGAGCCCTGGGCCAGGGACCTCGTCCGGCGGGCACGGCTACAACCCGGGAACGCCGTACTCGATGTGGCCAGTGGGCTAGCTCCCGTTGCTCGCGTGGCCGCGGCCGCAGTCGGGCAGCAGGGCCGGGTGACGGCAAGCGACATCAGTGGACCGATGCTCGCCCTCGCGGCGACCCAGCCGGTCGACCCAGAATGGGCGCCGATCGAGTACCTCGAGTGCTCGGCGACCGCGATCGAGGCTGAGGACGACCACTTCGACGTGGTGCTCTGCCAACAGGGATTGCAGTTCTTTCCCGAGCACGCGGAGGCGGTTCGCGAGATACGCCGAGTGGTCGGGAAGGGCGGGACCGTCATGATCTCGACCTGGGCTGCCGAACACCCATTGGGCCTGTTCGGTCCGATAGCGCAGACGTTGCAGGACGCTGGCGTGGAGGAGCCATGGCCTGGTGCGTTCAATCCGATGACGTACGTCATTGGTGCGTCGCAGCTAGAAGGAATGCTTCGGGCAGCTGGCCTGCGCGATGTGGTTGTCGAGACGATCGAACTCGATGTCGTGTGGCCAGACGCCAATGATGCCGCCGCGACCGTGTTGGGTACACCTTTTGGCCAGCGCGTGGCTGCTCTTTCGGCAACGGATCAAGAGCGGATACATGGTCTGTTGGCCACGAACCTAGGGACATCCACCGAGGGGCCGATAACGCTCCGAACAGTGAGCAACGTGGGCCGCGGGATCAAATGAGACCGCTTGGTCCGCTCTCCCTTTAGTTCACAGGTGGCGGGTTGCCTTCCGCGCTCGCCGCAAGCAGAGGATCCCAATCGCAAACGGTGCAAGCGTGCGCGATTACGGAGCGGCCGAACTTGAGGGCGGTCCCGAACGGGTCACCGGTAGCGATCACGTCGTCCCAGTCCAGTAGGTATTCGCCGAGTCCCGAGTCCCAACGACCGGACGAAGGTGAGAGATCGCTGTTGGCGAAGCTGTCGGGGGCTGGGGAAGCAAACCCGAAGAAGGCCGCCTGGGGATGGCGAGCGTCTCCTGGCCACCAGCCGACCTCCACCTGCTGTGCGTTGGCCGAGTTGCGCGTGATGAAGTCGCTCGACTGCGGGTCTGCCGGCCGCCCCGAGAACAAGCTCACTGCCAGGTCGAAGCTGCCCCACCAGGCGTTCACGGGACTGGAGCGGCCACGATAGGGGGCGCGTAGGGCAGCGAGGACTAGAGCGGCACGCGTCGCTGCGGAGAAGTAGGTCGCCACCTGCTGCGGATTGTAAGTGCGGTGCTCGTGGTCCTCGTCGAGTGGAGTGGTCCATGGAACTTCCTGCGGGAGCAGGTTGATCTGGACCCCGCCAACGAGTTTGTCGAGCACGCCGAGTACATCCCGGGTCACCTCGGCAACCGGGCGGTTCGGCGTCAGCGGAACCCGTCGGACCCGGTTGTCGCTGTGTTCGACCACGACCTCGTGGGTCCGCAGATCGAGGGCGGCAACCAGCGCGCCAGAGCGATCGGGTGCGGGCAACGGCGCTGTTTCCCAGCCCCGTGCGGTCAGACGTAGCGCAGCGTGCTGCAATTGAGGCTCGGGCGGCGCCAAGGCCGCAGCCAGCTTTCCGAGCACCTGGGTGTGCGCATGAAGCGTGTCACCGGTGGCGCTCCAGTGTTCGTATGGCAACGCCGGCCAGTCCGGATGGCTCTGGGGCGTCGTCTGTCGTGGCATGTCGTTCGTCACGGTTGCCTACCTATCGCTCGGCTCCTCGATTGACCAACTCAGGATCTGCCGTACGTCACTTTAAGCCTCGGGAGTTCCGGGGAGACGCTGAGCGGGCTCCGTTACTGCCATAGCTGGGAATAGCCGAAGGAGCTCAGGTGGCCAGATCGGTCAGCTCCCGATCGGGATTGGGCGGAGTATGAACGCGAGCCGCCAGCACCGCGGCAACGACGCACACGCCCGCGCCGACGAGCGAGCGCGGTCCGAGGACCACCCAGCGAAGTGATCCATCCGGTGAGGACGGTTCCAACCGGTGACGTACCGATGTAGACGAACACCCAGAGCGCCATGATCCGGCCCCGGTAGTCGGTCGACGAGTGCAGCTGAAGCGCGGTGGAGGCCAGCGTGACGAAGGAGAACGCGGCGACCCCGGTGACCGCGAGTGCCGCACAGGCCCACGTGATATCCGGTGCACCAGCGGTCGCGACCAGGCACAGGGCGAACGCCAGCGATGCGGCGACCAGATATTGGCGGCGGGGGTGGCGGATGCGCCCGACCATGAGCGAACCGACGACCGATCCCACGCTCAGCATGGTCGTCAGCAGGCCGTAGGTTCCGCCGGAACCGTGGAAGGTGGTGCGAGCGAGCACCGGGAGGATGACCGTGAAGTTGAAGGCCAAGAGGCCGACGATGGACATCATGAGGAGGGGCAACCACAGCTGCTGGCGTCCGCGGGCGTAGCGGAGACCTTCTCGGACCCCACCGCGGCCCGCCGGCCGCCGAGAGCCGGCGAGCGGGCGAATGGCGATGAGGGCGGCGACGACCGCAACGTAGGACAGGGCGTTGACGGCGAAACACGGGGTCGTGCCGACGGTCACGATGAGCACCCCAGCGAGGGCCGGGCCTACGACCCGGGCAGTGTTCACGACGACACCGTTCAGGCTCACTGCGCTGGCGAGGTCGTCTGCTGGCACGAGCCGACTGAAGAAGGCCTGCCGGGCGGGGGAATCGACGATCTGAACGAACCCGCCGATGACATTGATGGCGACGACCACCCCCACGCTGGCCAACCCCCGGACGGCCACGACCCAGAGCGTGGCGGCGAGGAGGGCAAAGAGCGATTGGGTGACGAGGAGGAGCTTGCGCAGGTCGACGCGATCGGCGATCGATCCGCCCCAGGGGCCGAGCACGAGCGAAGGCAGCCCACCCGCCGCCAGCACGAGTCCGAGGGAGCTGGCCGAGCCGGTGAGCCTTAGGACGAGCCAGCCGATGGCCGTCTGCTGCACGAAGGTGCCACTGGCAGAGACCACCTGCCCGGCGAAGTACAGGCGGAAGGGACGGGACCGCAACGCACGAAACGATCCCCTCCGCACCCCGGCCAGCGGAACGGTGGCCTGCGGGCCCGCTTCGGGAACCGCCGCCAGCGCGTCGCGATCCATGACCGGCGAGTCTCAGAAGGCTCGGCCGCCTCGGCGTCCGATCCTTCGGAGCCCTGGCACGCCGATACCCGACAACCACGATGGGCCCGACCGGATCATGGACTGCCCACGGTTCGTCGGGCGATGTACCAACGGTCGCCGATCTTCACGACCTCTTGCACGATTGCGGACGTGCTGCGGATCGCCGCGGGCGGCCCCGGATCGACGATCAACAACGTGGAGGTGGCGGTCGCCGCCCGGGGTTCGCTGGGCAGCGGGTCAATGACGGCGTTGAGGGTGAGATGGACGCTGGAGTCGCCTTCGGACGCCCATACCGTGCCGACCGCGTCCTCCAGTGCCTGACGGCCGCGGTACTCGCCCTTCTCCCCGTCCAAGACCCCGTCCTCGGCGAAGAGCGCGACGTAGGTGGGGGCGTCCCGACAAGTGGCCGCGTTGTCGGCTCGGGCCAGCAGTTCGAGGATGTCGAGTCGGTCGCCCGTCGACAGGGTCACTCCGAAGTGCCTGCAATCGGGCGAAGCCACGTCGTGATCCGTTGCGTGAGTTCCCGCGGGAAGATGTGCTTGGGGACCATTCCGTGGACCGCCTTGGGAGGGGTCGAGGTGTACGCCGATCCGGTCTGTTTTGCGAACTGGGTGACCCGGAAGCTGACGCTCATGCTGCACAACGCATAGGCCGCCCCCTCGGAGAGGCCGGACGCGGCGTGGAGCCACGCGATCAGCTCCCGCACGCAGGCGACCAGCGCGTCGTCGAGCGACTCGCCGAATCCGATCCCGATCCAGTGGGTGGGAGTTTCCGCCAACGGCGCGCCAAGGCCGACGTGTTTGTGGAGGTCGTAACGGATCTGGAGCTCTTCGGCCGCCGTTTCGATGGCCGTCTGGTCGACCACACCATCGCCCTGGAGGGCGTGCACGTCGCCCACCCGACGCGCGCCCCGGACTTCGTCACCGGCAGGAACAGCGAGGTGCCGACGGTCAGCTCCCGGAGCACGAGGTTCCCGCCGTAGGGGCCGGCGAGGATTCAGTGCCGCGTCGCCACGGGGACATGTTGGCACCGGACATCACGGCTGGGCGCCGCCGCCGAGCCACCTGCTGACGAGCTCGACCTGCTCGGCCGGCCAAGGACCGTCGCAGGGCATGGATCCCTCGCGCAGTCGAGCGACAATGGCATCGCCGTGGGTGGCGACGTCGGCGGCCGACCACAGGTCGAAGGCCTTACTCATAGCGGTACGGTCACTTTCGCGGAACAACGGTTTGATATCGCGCTCGAAGCTCAGCGCACTATCAGACATATCGGTCCCTCCTCGGGTATCGCTTCGTTGCATTTCTCAGGGAACCACAGAAGACGCCTGCATGGTCGGCAATCGGCCTTCCCAAGCGGATCGTGCCTGCTACCGAGACAGCGATTTGCGGAGACCGAAAGCGATTTGCGGTGACCGAACAGGAAGTGCCTCCTCACACGCCCGGACGTGTCTCTCGCCTGCTACCCGGCATGCCCGTTACCTCCCTGGTGGTACCGTGCCCTGACTGTTGCCCAAACTTTCACGTGTTGCCGGGATTGTTGCCGCATTTCCTGCTAGCTGATAAAGGTCCAGGTAACAGGTCTGGAGAGGTGCGAGAGCGGCCGAATCGGACTCACTGCTAATGAGTTGACCGGGGGAACCTGGTCCGAGGGTTCAAATCCCTCCCTCTCCGCTGCGGGGCAGGCCAGAGGTTCGGCCTCACCATGTCGGCCGAAGCCGAGGAGATGCAGGTGCGTAGCGGGCAGTACTGGATACACACCCTCGGGTGTCCAAAGAACCAGGTGGATTCCGACAAGCTCGCGGGCACCCTCTCTGCCGAGGGACTACGGCCGGCGAGCGCGCCGGAGGATGCCGATCTGCTCGTCGTGAACACGTGCGCGTTCATCGAGCCGGCGCGCCAGGAGTCTGTCGACACGATCCTCGAGTTGCACGCCAATCGCCGCAGTGGGGCGAGGCTCGTCGTGACCGGCTGTCTGGCCGAGCGGTCCGGTCCCGAGTTGGCCGATGCCATGCCCGAGATCGACCTCGTCGCCGGCTTCGGCGCATCGCTCACCGAGGGGCTGTTCCCCGGTCGCGTGCCGGTCAGCCTCGGCTCCCGGCCGAGCCGGGCGCCGTCGTTCGACCTCCTTGAGCTTCCGCGGCCCGCCGCGAGCGCGCCCTGGGCCTACCTGAAGGTCGCCGAAGGTTGCGACCGGGCGTGCGGCTTCTGCGCCATCCCGTCCTTCCGTGGCAAGCAACGGTCGCGCCGGCACGGCGATTTGCTGGCCGAGGCCGAAGCGCTGGCGATGGGTGGGCCCGGCGGCCAACCGGTGCGCGAGATCGTGCTCGTGGCGCAGGATCTCGCCTCCTACGGGCGGGATCGGGCCTCCGGACGCGGGGCCCGGTCGGCGGCGGGGGTGGGCGCCGTCGCGCCGATCATCGAACTCGTCCGCGACGTCTCGGCGCTGTTCGACCGCACCCGGCTCTTGTACCTCTACCCGTCCGCGTTGACCGATGAGCTGGCGGCGACCATCGTGGCGACCGGCGTGCCCTACTTCGATCTCTCCCTCCAGCACGTCTCCCGCCCGCATCTCGCGCGCATGCGACGTTGGGGCGCCGGCGAGCGCTTCTTGGACCGCATCTCGTGGATCCGGCGCCTCGACGCGCAGGCGACCTTCCGGTCGTCGTTCATCCTCGGCTACCCGGGCGAAACCGAAGAGGACCACGACCGCCTGCTGGGTTTCCTCGAATCGGCGCAGCTCGACTGGGCCGGGTTCTTCCTGTTCTCCCCCGAAGACGGCACACACGCGCTGACACTGGCGGACCAGGTGCCGAAGGGCCTGGCGCTCGAGCGCCTGCAGGAGTGCAGCGAGCTCCAGGACGCCATCACGGCGAACCGCCGAGACCAGCTGGTCGGCCAGCGGCGCACCGTCCTGGTGGACACCCCCGGCATCGGTCGGACGATCCACGAGGCGCCCGAGATCGACGGCGTCGTCCGCGTGCCCGGGTCGCTCGCACCCGGAACGCTCGTCGAGCTCGTGCTCAGCGCCTCGCTCGGCACCGACCTCGAGGCCGTGCTGCCCGATGGGCCCTTGGCGGACTCCCGCTCGAGTGCTCTGGCGGGCGTGGGCTTGGCGTGACCAACGCCGCCGAGCACAGCTTCGGGCCGTCGGCGCTCGCGACGCCGGCGAACGCGTTGACGGCGCTCCGCCTGCTCGGCACGCCGATCTTCGTCGCCCTGATCGTCTCGCGGGGCGCGTCGTGGTGGACGGTGGCGGTGGGGCTCGTCCTCGCAGTGTCCGACGGCCTCGACGGCTTTGTGGCGCGCCGCCAGGGGGCGACCCGGTCGGGGGCGTTCCTCGACCCGTTGGCCGACAAGGCGGTCGTTCTGGCGGCCCTCTTCACCCTGAGCTACGAGCACCAGCTGCCCTGGCTCCCGGTCTGGCTGATCGCGATCCGCGAGGTCGGCATGAGCGTCTACCGGTCATGGGTCGGCCGCCGCGGGGTCTCGATCCCGGCTCGAGGGTCCGCCAAGGTGAAGACCCTCATCCAGGACCTGGCGATCGCCACCTGCGTGATCCCGACCCTCGCCCCCCACCACCCACTGCAGCTGGTGGCGATCTGGGTGGCGGCGGCGCTCACCTTGGCGACGGGGGTCCAGTATCTGAACGACGGTTGGCGGGGCACCCAGAAGCAGGTGGCATGAGGATCGAGATCGTGGCGATCGGCACCGAGCTCCTGCTCGGCCAGATCGCGGACACCAACTCGGCCTGGCTGGGCGAGCACCTGGCGGCGGCCGGCATCGACTCGCACTACCACCAGGCGGTCGGCGACAACCAGGCTCGCATCGTGCTGGCGCTGCGAACGGCGCTCGCCCGAAGCGACGGCGTCATCGTCTGCGGCGGGTTGGGCCCGACGCAGGACGACATCACCCGCGAGGCCATCGCCGAGGTCATGAACACCTCGATCGAGCGTGACGACTCCATCGTCGGGCGGATCGAGCAGATGTTCAGTGCGCGCGGCCGGGCCATGCCCGAGAACAACCTGCGTCAGGCCGACGTACCGGTCGGCGCGCGGATCATCGAGCAGACCCGGGGCACGGCCCCCGGCCTCATCTGCCCGCTCGGGAACAAGGTGATCTACGCGGTCCCCGGTGTCCCCCACGAGATGGCCGACATGTTCGAGCGGGCGATCCTGCCGGATCTCACCGCCCGGGTGTCCGAGAGCGGTGAATCAGCGGTCATTCGCAGCCGCGTCGTCCGCACGTGGGGAGCGAGCGAGTCCGGGTTGGCCGAGGCGCTCGACGCCCGGATCCGCGTGTTGGACGAGCCAACTGCCGACGGCGCCAGGAGACCCGTGACCCTGGCCTTCTTGGCGAGCGGCATCGAGGGCATCAAGGTCCGGATCACGGCCCGCGGCGCGACCGGCCGGGAGGCCGACGAGCTCCTCGACGAGGAGGAGGCCGAGGTGCGCGCCGCGTTGGAAGAGACGCTCGGCGACATCATCTTCGGTCTCGACGACGAGACGATGGAGCACGCGGTCGCCACCCTGCTCCTCGACCGGGGTCTCACGATCGGGTTGGCCGAGTCGCTCACGGGCGGCTTGATCGCGTCGCGCATGGTGGACGTGCCGGGAGCCAGCCGTTGGTTCCGAGGCTGCGTCGTCGCCTACGACTCGGCGGTCAAGCACACGGTCCTCCAGGTCGCGGACGGTCCGGTCGTGAGCGAGGAGGCTGCGCTGGCGATGGCGCGGGGGGCCCGACGGGTGCTCGGGGCCGATGTGGGCCTCGGAATCACCGGCGTGGCGGGACCCGACGAGCAGGAGGGCCATCGGCCCGGAACGATCTTCGTCGGACTCGCGTTGCCCGGGGACCGAGAGATCGGTGGCGAGTTGCACCTTCCTGGCGACCGTCAGCGAGTCCGCCAGTTCGGCGCGATTTCGGCCCTCGACCTGTTGCGGCGGGCGCTTTCGGAGACTCCCTCCGACCGCTGAGCGGTCGGAGCGGCCGCCGCCGCCGGCTTCAGCGGGGTCCGTCGCCGAGGAGCCGCCCGGCGTCGTCCCCCAGCCGCCCGGCGATGCGCTCGACCGTCCGCAGCGTCACGTTGCGTTCGCCTCGCTCCAGGCCACCGATGTAGGTCCGATGGATACCGAGCAGATCGGCGAACGCCTCCTGGCTGAGGCCCTTGGCGAGCCGGCGCGCCCGGAGGTTGCGGCCAAGCCGGCGTTGCAGGTCCCCTTCCACGGCTCCCACGGTGGCGATCTGCTACTCCTGGGTCTACAGACATATCAGTAGCATTCGGACGTGAATCGCTGGGACCGACGGCTGCTCGTGGCGGCCGCACTCATCGCGTCATGCGCAGGCGGGGTGTTCCTGGCCGGTGCGATCGGCCACGGTTCGGACCGACCCGAGCGCCCTCCCGTCCATCAACCCGCTCCTGGTCCCGTCCACCCGAGCGACGGGACCGGCGCCCGGCTGCTGTGAGGAGCGCCTCAGGCGCCGCCCACGTGCACGTCCGGACGCCAACGCCCGTCGGCGTCGGGTGACACGGCGAGTTCGATCAGCCCGTCACCCTCTGCCCACAGCTGCACGCCGATCGCCGGATCAAGCGTCGCACCGCCGGGTGTACCACCGGCCGCGGCGAACACGAGCACGGCGGGCGTCGCGGCGGCGGACGGCCCAATCTCGACACGCAACTCCGCCACGCCGCTGCGCACCTCGGCGGTGATCCGCGGGACCCCGGCGCGATCGACGACAACGAGCTTTCGCGTGCGGACCTCGAGCCCCAGCGTCTCGACGGTCCCCTCCAATCTCGCCAACCGCGCCGTCAGTCCCGCGGCGTCATCACCGTCGTATCGGTCTCTCCTCGTGGACATGACCCTTCCCCTTCATCGCGCTCATTCGTGGGGTGCTATCGCCGCGTGGCCCGCGTCGGGCGGTGTCGCACGAGCACGCCCCGACCGGCGGGCGTAGTCCGATGCGCTACCCAACGGCTGTGACACAGGACGGCCGGCGCCGCGCGTGGGGGACACTGTCACGGTGCGGGTCTTCGTCGCGGCGTGGCCGCCTCCTAGCGTGAACGATTCGTTGGAGCACCTGAGCCGGCCCCGGTTGGGCGGCGTCCGCTGGACCGCGCCGGACCAGTGGCACGTGACGCTCGTCTTCTTGGGGGAGGTGTCCGAACCGCAAGTGAAGCCGCTGGCCGCCGTCCTGCGCGAATGGGGCGGTTCCACGGCGCCGGCGACCGCGACCGCCGGCCCGGCCACCCGGCGGCTGGGCCGCGGCGTGCTCTGCCTCCCGGTTCGGGGACTCGAGGCCATGGTCCTCGGGGTGCGCGCGGTGACCCGTGGGTTCGGCAACGCCGGGGACGATCGCCCATTCACCGGCCACCTCACCCTGGCCCGGATCGGGCGCCGAGATCGGATCCCCGAAGAGCTCGTCGGCCTGACCGCGGCCGCCGATTGGGAGGTCCGCGAGGTGCGGTTGGTCGTGTCGATCCTCGGGCCCTCGGGGCCTCGATACGAGCCCCTTGAACTGGTGCAATTGGCGGGATGAGACCATCCAGTACGAACAGGTGTTCGGGCGCTACAGTCGCCCCGAGCGGCCGGCGCTGGCCACCGCCAATGACACAGCCCTCCCGTAGGGTCCCCTTCGACAACACGACGACGAGGAGTACGCAATGAGCGAGGATCGGGAGAAGGCACTCGGAATGGCGCTCGGCCAGATCGAGAAGCAGTTCGGGAAGGGCTCCATCATGCGGATGGGCGACAACGTCCACATGGCCGTGGAGGCCATCCCGACCGGAGCACTCTCCTTGGACATCGCCCTCGGGATCGGTGGCCTGCCGCGTGGCCGCATCGTCGAGGTCTACGGCCCCGAATCCTCGGGGAAATCCACGCTCGCCATGCACGTCGTGGCGGAGGCGCAACGCAACGGCGGGACCTGTGCCTACATCGACGCCGAGCACGCCATGGACCCGATCTACGCCAAGGCCATCGGCGTCAACGTCGACGATCTCCTCATCTCCCAGCCGGACAACGGCGAGCAGGCGCTCGAGATCGCCGACATGCTGATCCGCTCCGGTGCTCTCGACGTTCTGGTGATCGACTCGGTGGCAGCGCTCACGCCCCGTGCCGAGATCGAGGGGGAGATGGGCGACACCCATGTCGGCCTCCAGGCGCGCCTCATGTCCCAGGCGCTGCGCAAGATCACCGCGACGCTGTCCAAGTCGCGCACGATCGCCATCTTCATCAACCAGCTGCGGGAGAAGATCGGCGTCATGTACGGATCGCCGGAGGTGACCCCCGGCGGTCGGGCGCTCAAGTTCTACGCCTCGGTACGCATCGACATCCGGCGGATCGAGTCGATCAAGGACGGCGCCGACGTGGTCGGGAACCGGACGCGGGCGAAGGTGGCCAAGAACAAGTGCGGCGCCCCGTTCAAGCAGGCCGAGTTCGACATCATGTATGGGAAGGGCATCAGCCGGGAGGGGTCGCTGCTCGACGTGGCGGTCGAGTTCGGCTTTGTGAAGAAGGCTGGTGCCTGGTTCACCTACGAAGGCGAGCAGCTGGGGCAGGGCCGGGAGAAGGTCAAGGAGTTCCTCACGGAGAACCCCCAGCTCATGGCCGAAATCGACGAGCGAATTCGCGAGCGTCTGGCCCCCGCGGTCCCCGAAGCCGAAGACGCGATCGAGTCGCTCGATCCCGACGACCTCCCGATCTCCCTGGACCAACCGGCGTAACCGCCGGCCAGCGTCACCGTGCGCTGGTGCTGACAGTCATGGCGTGTGGCACGAGTTCGACCCAGGGTGTCCAGGTGCCAACGTGATCGGCCGGCCGATCAGGCGGCGCTGGTGCCGGCTGCCGTTCCCATCGCCGCGGCAGTGCCACGGTAGAAGTTGGTCCAGTTGCCCTTGGAGGGCTGCGGCACTCCGGCCGGGCCGTTGCCAAACGTCCCGAACACGTTGCGCATGCTCTGTAGGAGGATCTCGGTGATCCCGGGGATGGCCGTCGGGACGATGTTCGTCGGGAACGCGGTGGTGTTGGACAGCTTGTAGACGAATGAAGCCATGCCGCTGGCGAGCACCCCGCCACCCGCCGGAAGCGTGTAGTACGTGATGTCGGACCAGTTGTTCTGTCCGGGCACGGGAGTGTGCGCCAGCACGTCGACGCTGGCCGGGTTCGGCAGCGACGGCACGTAGCGGTCGTACTCCCCTTGGACGACCCCGAGAAGCTGTTCGCCGTCCGACAGACCGGTGTTGTTCCAGAGCCAGGCCGACGAATCCGTCACGACGAGATCGGTGTTGGCGCCGACGGACTGGTACATGCTGCCGATGAGCGAGCTCTCGGGATCGTTCAGTGGGGCCTGGATCCAGTTGACCGTGGTCAGCGAAGGGCTCTCACGGGACAACGGGTCTTCGCTCGCGTCCTTGTAACAGATCTGCTGACGATTGGGGCCGACGGCGGAGGGCTGGAGCCGGATCTGGCGGTAGCAGGCGTTCGCGCCGAGGAAGGCCAGGTTGGTGCCGGCCGCCAGAGCCGACTGCGCGCCCGAGCGCATCTCGGTCGACCAGTACTCGTCGTGGCCCAGGCTGAACAGTGCGTTGTGATTCGCCAGGAGCTGCGGCTGCGCGTGAAGGTCGATGTCCGTGGTGTAGGTGAGGTCGAGCCCGAGACGCTCCATCTCGTAGAGGAGCGGGAACTCGTTGCCGAAGAAGTCGGCAGCCCCCTGCGCCCAGGTCTGGGGGTACGGACGGTCGAATGACACGATGCGAGCCCGGTGGGCGAAGTCCTTGCCGCCGGGCGTGCTCCCGAAGTAGAGGCTGTAGTCACCCCACAGGTTGTAGGCCTGCCACGTGGTCACGCTGCTCTGGATGACGAACGCGGCGTGGCTCGCGTCGTCGCGGATCGTGAGTGGGATGTACTGCTGCTGTCCCCCGGTCCCCGACGAGCTTCAGGAGATAGCTCCCCGGCGGCCAGGTCTGGTCGATCGACAGGGTGATCGAGGGCTCCCAGTTGGCCGACACCATGTTGGTGCCGGGCGAGAGGGACGGGAAGAGCTGCTGTTGCCGGCCCACCGTGTCGCTCTGGAAGATCAGCCGGCCGGCGAGCCCCTGGTAGTAGCCCATGCGATAGGCCTCGACATGGAACGCCGGCGCTGTTGTGTTGACGAAGAGAATGACGTCGTCGCCCGCCACTGCGCTGACCTGGCTGGCGTAGCCCTCCAGGCTGTGCGGGGTCTGTATCCCGGTCACCACCCAGTCGGTCGTCCCCGGCCGGGCGTTCTCCTGCACGAGCCACCGCGCGGACGGGGCGCTGAGCCCACCGGGCAGCGACCGCTGGAAGACCTCGGGGAGAACCCGCTGGGCCCGTTTGGGGCGTGCGTGAAGACGGTGATGGGCGGTCGCGCCGGCTTCGGGTCCCCCGACGGCGATGGCGCCCAGCCCGATCACGGCGCCCTGCAGGAAGCGTCGCCGGCCGATGGTGCGCGGCGGGTCCGGCGCCGGTTCCTCGCTCGGGTTCGGCCCTACCGACCTGGGCATAGGCCGAAGGATACCGAACGACGCTGGGAATCAGCAGAGCTGCTCCGGTAGCGTCAGCCCCCATGACCTGGGCCTGGTCGCTGCCGCCCCGCGTGCGCCGCGTCGCCGCGGCCGTCGTGCACGGGGTGCACGACTGGGTGGCCGACGTCGGGGCGGTCGGCCCCGACGACCCGCTCGGGCGTCGCTTCGGACGGTTCGGGCAGCGCAGCTGTCTCGTCTACCCCCAGGGCGCCATCTACAACGAGGACCACATCTGGATCGGTGAGGGCACCATCGTCGGTCCGAACACCTGCCTGACCGCCGGCATCGCAGTGGGCCAGCCGCTGCTCAGCAATCCGGTCGTCCGGATCGGGGATCGTTGCCTGATCGGCCGGTTCTGCCACATTGTCGGGCACTGGAGCATCGAGATCGGCGACGACATCCAGACCGGTCCGTACGTGTACATCACGGATCAGAACCACACCTACCTCGACCCGGACGAGCCGATCGGCAGCCAGTGGCCGGTCGAGGCCAGCGTGCGCATCGGGTCGGGCAGCTGGCTCGGCGCCCACGTGGTCATCCTGCCGGGTACGACCATCGGTGAGCACGTGGTGGTGGCGGCCGGGGCCGTCGTGCGAGGCGAGATTCCCGATCGCTGCGTGGTGGCCGGGGTTCCGGCCCGCATCGTGAAGCGTTGGGTCGACGGGCGCGGCTGGGTGTCCGAACGCGACGCGGCACCGATCTGAGCGGGGAGCCCGCAGGACGCCGTGGCCGGCCCGATGGTGGCGGTCGTCGGTGCCGGGACGGCACGGCGCCCGACGGACGCGGCGGCCGAGACGGTGGGGCGGCTGCTGGCCGAAGCGGGTGCTGTCGCTCGTGTGCGGCGGACTGGGCGGCGTGATGGCGGCGGCCTGTCGCGGCGCGGCCGAGGCCGGGGGACTGACCATCGGGATCCTCCCGGGTGACGACCGCGTCGCTCGCCAATCAATGGGTCGGCGTGGTCATCCCGACGGGTCTCGGCGAACTGCGCAACGGGCTGGTCGTGCGGGCCGCCGAGTCGTTGATCGCGGTCGGCGGGGAGTACGGCACGTTGTCGGAGATCGCGCTCGCCCTGAAGCTGGGCCGACCCGTCGTGGGCTTGCACACCTGGGAGCTGCACCGCCCGGAGGGGCGGCTCGATCAGGGCATCGTCGTCGCGTCCGACCCGCGCGACGCCGTCGATCGGGCGCTGGGACTGGCGGCCGCCGGTCGCTGACGATCCTCAGGCCGCAGCCGGCACGCTTGTCGAGGGCCGCTCCCATCAGGTCGATGAAGTTTCCCTCGAAGAACGCGTGACGCTCCTCGGCGCTGCAGCCCTCGAGCGAGGTCTCGAAGCGTTTCATCGGGTTCCGGCCGCCTTCGACATGGGGGTAGTCCGAGGAGAACAGTGCGATCTCGGGGCCGCTGTGCTCGATGATCCAGCCGGCATCCTCGTGGGGATAGGGAGTGACGCGCACCTGCCGCCGGACGTACTCGCTCGGCGTGCAGCTGGCCCTCTGCAGCCGGTCCTCGTTCTTCAAGAAGGCGCCCGCCGCCGAATCCATGGCGCGCATCCAGCCGGGCAGCCAGCTGGCGCCGAGCTCGATGACGCCGAAGCGCAGCTCGGGGAACCGCTCCAGGACCCCGTCGAAGATGAGGGTCGACAGCGTCTGCATCGGCGCGTAGGGGATGGCCATGTAGGAGACGGAGGTGAAGTTCGTGTCGCCGCCGTGGAAGTCGGGCACGGGCGGCAGCCCGTTGTGCTTGTAGACGGGGTCCATGGGGACCTCGCCTCCCACGTGGAAGAGGATCGGCCGCCGCGCCTCCTGCGCGATCGACCACACGCGGTCGAACCCGACGTGGCTCTGGGAGTGCCGGCGGGGCGGTTGGGACGCGATCATGAGCGCCGCCGCCCCGAGCTCGATGGCCTCGGCCGCCGCATCGGCCGCCCGGCCGATGTCCGCGAAGGGCACGTAGCAAACCGGGAGCAGGCGCGGGTCCACGCTGCAGAAATCGACGATGCCGCGGTTGTGCGCGGTCGCCAACGCGTAGGCGAGCTCGATCTCCTCGTTGAGGTCGAAGCGCCGCAGCGGGGCGAGGTAGGTGGTCGTGAAGACGAGCTGGCTGGCGAATCCGAGGTGGTCGAGGGCGGCGGGGCGGTCCTCGCGCAGCATCGAGCCGAGGGCCAGCTGGTTCTTGCGCAGCATGATCTCCTCGGCGTCGAGGGACCGGAACTCGGGATCCCTCTGGCGTTCGAGCGCCGCCTCGACGAAGGCCGGCCGCCGGGCGGAGTCGAGGGCAGCGGCCAGCCGCGCTCGTACTGAGGGGTCCGCGAACTCCTCGGCGTAGCCGGGCGGCTCCATGATGTGGGAGTCCGCGTCGTGCACCACTCGACCCTCGACGTAGGGCATGGTCCTCTCCTTGCGGCGGCTCAGGCGACCGAGTCTCCGGTCTCATCGTGCCACCCCGAGGTCCGGGAAGCACCGGGTGATGCCCCGGCCCCCCGTTCTGACCAGGGCTTGCAAAGGGGCTTGCAAAGGTAGTGAGTCACCACTACCATAAGACCCATGGTCCCGGCGGTGCGGATGCACGCAGAAGAGCGGCGAGAGCAGGTCCTCGCTGCCGCGATGGCCGTCTTTGCCCGCGACGGCTACCAGGGGACCTCGACCGAGGACGTCGCCAAGGCGGCGGGAATCTCCCAGCCCTACCTGTTCCGGCTGTTCGACACGAAGAAGGCGCTCTTCATCGCCATGGTCGAGCGGGGCTTCACCTCCGTGGGCCAGGCGTTCGCCGAGGCCTCCGCCGGACTGCACGGGGAACAGGCACTCGACGCGATGGGCGAGGCCTACCTGGCGCTGCTGGCCAACCGCGACCTGTTGCTCATGCAGCTGCACGCCTATGCGGCGTCGGAGGATCCCGACATCCGGGACGTCACCCGCCGGGCCTTCGCCGAGCTCTGGCGCCTCGTGGCGGAGACGTCCGGGCTGCCCGAGGAGCGGGTCGTCCTGTTCTTCGCCAAGGGCATGCTGCTCAACGTCATCGCCGCCATGGACGCCCACGATCTGAGTGAGGCCTGGGTGCGTGCCTGCTTGACCCCCGACGGCCGGTAGGGCCTCTCTTTTTTTGCGTTTGGTAAGAGAGTGATTAGTCACAACCTAAGAGGAGGACTCGAGCGATGAGCGGACGGACACGGACAATCTGGGCATTCGTCATCACCTCGCTGGCGCTGTTCATGGGCTCGCTGGACAACCTGGTGGTCACGACGGCGCTGCCGGTCATCCGGCTGCAGCTGCACGCGTCCCTCTCGAGCCTCGAGTGGACCGTGAACGCGTACACGCTGTCCTTCGCCGTCTTCCTGTTGACGGGGGCGACCCTCGGCGAGCGCTTCGGTCGGCGCCGGATGCTGATCGTCGGCCTGACCATCTTCACGCTGGGTTCGGCCGCCGCGGCACTGTCGCCCTCGACCACCACGCTCATCCTCGCCCGGATGGTCCAGGGCATGGGGGCGGCGATCGTGACGCCCCTCACGCTGACCATCCTCTCGGGGGCCGTCCCCGCCGCGCGCCGAGGACTGGCGCTCGGCGCCTGGGGTGCCGTCGGCGGGATGGCGATCGCCCTCGGACCGGTCGTGGGCGGCGCGATCGTGCAGGGGATCTCGTGGAAGTGGATCTTCTGGCTGAACGTACCGCTGGGTGTCCTCCTCATCCCCCTCGCCCGGCTGCGACTGGCTGAGAGCCACGGCCCGGCGCGCCGCTTCGACGGGCGCGGCCTGTTGCTGGCGAGCGGCGGCCTCTTCGGGGTGGTGCTCGGTCTGATCCGGGGCAACGACATCGGATGGACCTCGACCCCGGTCGTCCTCTCGATCTCGCTCGGGGCCTCGCTGTTGGCCGCGTTCGTGCTGTGGGAGCTGCGCGCGCCGGCGCCGATGTTGCCGATGGAGCTCTTCGGCTCCCGCGGCTTCAGCGCAGCCAACGTCGCCAGCTTCTTCATGTTCTTCGGCCTGTTCGGATCGGTGTTCCTCCTGGCGCAGTTCCTCCAGACCGCCCAGCACTACACCCCGCTGCAGGCCGGGCTTCGCATCCTGCCGTGGACGGCGATGCCGATCGTGGTGGCCCCGCTCGCCGGGCTGCTGTCGGACCGGGTGGGTGGTCGCATCGTCGTGACCACCGGCCTGGTGCTCCAGGCGATCGGTCTGGCCTGGATCGCCCTCGTCACCAGCGTGTCGGTCAGCTACGCCACCCTCGTCCCGGGGTTCATCGTGAGCGGGATCGGCATGGCGCTCTTCTTCGCCCCGGTGGCCAACACGGTGCTGTCGTCGGTGCGCCCCGACCAGGTGGGCATCGCCTCGGGGGCCACCAATGCCATCCGGGAGCTGGGCGGTGTCTTCGGCGTCGCCGTCCTGGCCGCCGTGTTCGCGGGGCACGGCGGGTACGTCAGCCCGTCGGCCTTCGTTGCCGGCCTGCGCCCCGCCGTGGCGGTCGGGGCCGGGTTCGTGGGGCTGGGCGCCCTGGCGATGCTCTTCGTCCCCCGCCGTCTTCGGGCCGGCGAGCCGGCCGTCGAAGAGCGCGCCGCGGAGCTGGTGGCGGCGTAGGGGGAGGCCGGTTCGGTGCCGCCGCCCGCCGCATGGATCGATCGCCGAGTAGAAAGGGAGCGCCGACTGCAGAGGAGGCGCCCAAGGTGCCCATTGAGCTCGCCGTCACGTTCCCCGACATCAGCGCGCAGGGGTTCGCCCACCCGGCAGACCGGGCCGCGTCTGCGGCAATCCGAACCGTGCCCGGGCTCGACCGGGTCATCAAGCTGTTCACCGAGCACGGCTACGAGCGCCGCCTGCGCCAGCTGCTGCTGGGCAACGCGGTGCGCATCGGCGAGGACCAGCTGCCGGCCGCCTGGGGCCTGCAGCAGCGGTGTGCCACCGTGCTCGACATCGAGCCGTGTCCGAGGCTCTATGTGACCCAGGAGCCGGTGGGCCACGGGTTGACCATCGGCGCCAATCAGCCGCTCACCCTCGTCAGCTCGGGGCTCGTGGCGTCGTTCACGGAGGACGAGCTCGGGGCGGTTCTCGCCCACGAGATGGGGCACGTGCTGGCGGAGCACGTGGGCCTGACCACCACGTTCCAACTGGTGCAGATGGTCCTGCGCGGGTTCATCCGCTCGCTGCCGTTCGCCGGCCTGCCGCTCGTCGCCCTCTACTACGCGCTCCTCGAGTGGTCGAGGGCGGCCGAGCTCACGGCGGATCGGGCGAGCGCGATCGTCACCGGGGAGCCGCTCCTGTTGTGCAGCACCCTCATGCGGATCGCCGGCGGTCCCGTGAAGGACCTGGATCTCGATGCGTTCATCCGTCAGGCGACCGAGTACGAGGGCGAGGGGGACCCGTTCGCCCGGTACTCCCGTTTCTCGGCGGAGATCTCGACGACCCACCCATTTCCGGTTCGACGGGTGCAAGAGCTGATCTCCTGGGTGAGCGCCGGTGAGCTCGACAGAATCCGCTCAGGGAGCTACCTGCGCAAGGGCCAGGAGCCGCCGGCGTCGGCGGAGTTCGACGCGGCCTTCCAGCACTACCGGGCCCGCTTCTCGGCGATCCTCGAGCGAGCCAGCGACGGGATCTCGAGCGTGTTCGACCGCGTCTCGACGTGGTTCGGTGGCAACGACGGCGGGGACGATCCGTCCTCGAACGGCGAAGGACTCTGACCGCGCGCGTCCAACTTCAAAGTCCGGCGAAGACGTACCGGAGGTAGCGCCCGTCGGCATCGTCGCCGACCGCATGCTGTGCCACCGGGCGGCTCGCCCCGATGGCGCCCACGCGGTAGACCCACAGTGCACGAACAAAGAATCCGCCGCCATCGGCGCGCTCATGTTCTGCGGCAACGGCTACCGGGTTCACCAAGCGAGGTTCCCATGACGTATCGAGTGGTTCACTACGGCACCGGATTCGCCGGCCGAAATGCCCTCCGAGGCATTCTCAGCCATCCCGAGCTCGAACTCGTCGGGCTCGTGGTGCACAACGATGCCAAGGCAGGACGAGATGCCGGAGAGCTCGTGGGCCTCGACCCGGTGGGCGTCGCCGCCACGCAGGATATCGACGCGGCGATCGCCCTCGGTGCCGACGCGTTCTCCTACATGGCGACGACACAGGGCCGCCTTCGCGACGCGATCGGTGAGCTGAGCCGGATCCTGGAGGCCGGCACGAACGTGGCGACGACCTCGTTTGGCGCCCTGATCCATCCGGGAACGGCACGTCCCGACGTCCTCGAGCGGCTTGAGGCCTCTGCCCAGAAGGGCGGCGCCACCCTCCTGTCCACGGGCATCGAGCCCGGATTCTTCAGCGACTACCTACCCGTGATCCTGAGCGGCTGCTCCCAGCGGATCGACTCCATTCGCATCTACGAGCTCGCCGTGTACGAGTCGGGTGGCCAGAGCGACGAGGTTGCCTTCGACATCTTCGGCTTCGGGAATCCACTCGAGACGCCTCCACCGATGGTTGATCCGGCCGGGCTACGCAACTGGTCGGGTGTCATCACATCGATCGCCGAGCAGCTCGGTGTCGCGCTCGACGGCATCGAGACCAATTTCGAGCTGTTGCCCGCTGATGAGGGCTTCGACTACCAGGGACGACGCATCGAAGCCGGAACCATCGCGGGGGTGCGCTTCGAGATCGCCGGCGTCGTCAAGGGCGCGACGAAGATTGCAGTCGAGCACATCACCCGCACGCGTGAGGACCAAGCCCCCGATTGGCCTCGCGGCCTCGCCGGTGATGCCTACCGAGTCGTCATCGATGGCTCCCCCAGGCTCGACTGCGAGTTCAACTTCCGGGAAGGCGACGATCGTCTGGCCGGCGGCTTCAACATCACGGCGATGCGGGTGGTAAACGCCATTCCACTCGTTTGTCGGCACCAACCCGGTGTCATCTCGACGTTCGACCTCCCGCCCGTGATAGGCCGGGGGCGCATGGCTATTTGAGGGCAGATTTGCTGGGCAAGGTGTCGGACATCAACGAGACTCTGCCAACGATCAGCCGAGACTGATCTGGAAAAGATCAGCCAAGCCAACACATACCTGGTGGGCCGCCCGGGGCTCGAACCCGGCACCTTGGGATTAAAAGTCCCCTGCTCTACCCGATGAGCTAGCGACCCCTCGTACAACGTTGTTCCTAGTACACCGACTATTTCGCAGTTCGGGATGAACCGACGGAGATCCCCGTTTTCGCTGCGAAAGTCGTCGCTGGTCACAGTTTGGTCAAAATGGCACTGTCGACCATAGCGGCGACCGCGCTGGCAGCCTGAGAGTCGGCCGACTCGAACAAGTGGCCGTAGCGGTCCATCGTGAACGAACTTGAGGCGTGACCGACCCGGCGAGCAATCACGAGCGGCTGCTCGCCCGCCGCATCACCTGGGGGAACGCCTGTACGTTCTTCGGCTGGGACCCACGCAACGAACTGGTGGGTATTGGCGTCCTTTGATCGGCCGCGTCCCCGGTTGGTATTCGCCGTCGTCTTTGCCCGAGGACACTCGGGAAGGTGGACTACCCGGTAACTGAAGCCTGCTAGCGCCACTTCCAATCCAAAGCAGGCATTCCAAACATCAACGAGGTAGCGGTAAGCTGAACTCCTTGGCGAGTTCATCAGAGACGCCTACCGCATTCCGGTCGATGTTGCCATGAAGTTCGGCTTGACGGGTCAGATCTCGCAACAACGCGTACGAGATGTTGTTGCCGGTGTTGAGAACGTAGACCACGGCCGGAAAGGGAATCGGCCTGAGAGGGCGTCCCATCGCTGCCGCCTCGACGCCGCAATTTTTGTGTTGCGTCACGCCGGCAAAGAGACCCTCGCCCCGGCGGTATAGTTCTCCGCCCGGGAGCTCAGAAGCCGAGAGATTCCGAATCGCACAACTGCCACAGACCTGATGGAACGGCGTGTTTTTCCACGCTCCAGGGACAGGCGCGAGGATGCCCGTCTTGGCATCCAAAACGTATCCAGTCTCAACGAGATACCCGTTAGGGTCAGCTTCTGCTCTCGCGTATGCCACGAGATCGCGACTCACGAGATCGTCAGCGTCGAGTCGGAAAAAGTAACCGCCGCCCATATCCGCGAGCAGCCCCGCAAGCTGCCTGACCTTCCGTCCCCCATCGGAGAACATCTTTCTGCTTCGTTCAATGGGAGGCGCAAACGTAGCCTCGACCACATTTATGCGTTCTCTTATGTCCGCGGGCAGGGAAGGAACGTCGTGACAACAGATCGCCACAGAGAAATCCGAATCAGACTGATTCAGAACTGATCGAAGTGTATTGGCCAGCGCCGCACAGGCCTGATCCCAGTCGGCGGCCATACTGCGAGGTAGGAATGGAATTGCAAACAGGAACGGTGTCTGGGTCATGTCATGGACATGAAGTGTGCCGCAGTTCCCCCGTGGCAGTTGAAGTGGGATCGATCCTAGGCCCGACGATGGCCGGCTTCAACGCCCGCACCTTCACCGAGTCCCGGGACAAGGAGATCGCCCTCGTGATGCTCCAGGCCTACTACGACTGGGCGATTGACGAGCGGTGTGCCGCCTACCCGGGCCGCTCCTCGGGGGTCGGGGATTGCTGACGAGTCGGCGTTCGCCCCGGGCCCGGTGCGATCTGCGGCCCCGGGGGAGCGAGCACGGGATTCACGAGTGCAGAAGATCGAGCGCGTTGCTCCCGTCGTTGACGAACAGAATCCCCGTGCCCGAAGCCGTTGGCTCTAACCCGAACAGGTCCCCGGCCCCCTTCTTGACCAGCGTGCGAACGGCGATCTGCTTGCCCCGCGGCGTGACCTCCACTGCGTTCCCGTTGTTGCCGTTCACTGCGATGAGATCGCCGTTGGGGGCGAGGGTCATCCCGAGCGGGGCGTTGAGACCACCCCCGGAGGTCAACACGCTGGCCCGGGCGCCAACAGCGCTGGATCGGGTGAGCGCGTCCGGGATCGCTGAGATGGAGTTGGTATCGGTGTTGTCCACGTAGAGGATCCCCGTGGTTCCGAGGGCCAGGCCCGTGGGAGCGAGCACGAACGCCGCCTTGTCCGCCTGCCACAGGTAGTCGCTACCGATGACCGTGGAACTGGTCAGGCTGGGGGGTGCAGTCGCGCTCAGGGCGAGGTCGAGGCGGACCACTGTGCACTTGCCGGCCAGGGGCACCCCGTGCTTCGTCTTGGTGTTCCCCCCGAGTGCGTTGGACACGAAGAGGGCGGCACTCGTCGGTGTCGAGGAGGCGGCGAGGTCCCACGGACCGACGATGTCGGGGTTGGTGATGGTCTCGACCGGCGCTCCGGTGCTGCTGAGCACGATGAGGCAGCCAACCGGGTCGACGCCCGGTAGCGCCCCACCGGCGGTGCTGGCCAGACTACCGACGACGACCCACCCTCCGGGCAGGACGGCGAGCGCCGTGGTGAGCCCGATGCCTCCGGGGCAGCTCTGGCCGGTGGGCAGCTGCGAGATCTGCGCGAACGGCTGGGTCGAACCTCCCGGTGAGACCTCCACGATGGTGTTGCCGGTGCCTTGGACGTTCCCCTTGTCATTGAAGTTGCTGACCAGCGTGTCTCCGGCGGTCAGTCGGCCGACGGAAGTGGGGACGACGGCGACGCCGTAGGGATTCACGTTGCCGTTCGCCGGCACGGTCGAGGCGACCTGGGTGACCACGCCGAGTTCGTGGAGGAACGACGACGGCACCGCGGACGCGGGCGGGGGTTGTCTCGTCGCTGCCGCAGATGCCGGCGCGGTCGAACCGAACGCGGTTGCAGCGAGGGCCACGACTGACGAGAGCAGGACGAAGCGGCGGGAGGGGGACAAGGTGGCCCTTTCGACGGCTCTGCTTGAGCCACTCCGTTCGCTCACCGGATCGGACGCGTGAGTTCGTGGAGTGCACGCGGTCGTGCAACCGCGATACCAGCACTACGAACGACGGTCTGATTCGGATTGCCTACGCCGGGAGAACTGCGGGACGCGCAACGGGTATCCGTTCCGCGGCTGGCGAACCCCCTAGGGGGCAGGCACCGGCTGGGGCGGCGGCGGTCCCACGTAGCGTGCGGCGGGCCTGATCAGGCGATTGTCGGCCGCCTGCTCGAGGACGTGCACGCACCACCCGACCGTCCGGCTGATGGCGAAGGTCGGGGTGAACATCTCGCGCGGGATGCCGCAGCTCTCCATCACGACGCCGGCGAAGAACTCGACGTTCGTGTACAGCCGATGGCCGGGCTTCAGCTCGGCGAGCACACTGACGGCTGTTTGCTCGACCTGCATGGCGAAGTCCACCGTCGGTCCGCCGAGGTCCTGGGCCACCTGGCGCAGGAAGTGCGATCGTGGGTCCTCGGTCTTGTAGACGCGGTGACCGAAGCCCATGAGCCGGTCGCCGCGCTCGACCGCCGATCGCAACCAGTGCTCCGCCCGATCGGGATCTCCGATCGCCTCGAGCATGTCGAGTGCCCGGCTGGGCGCTCCCCCGTGCAGGGGACCGGAGAGTGCGCCGATCGCCCCGCAGATCGAGGCGGCGAGGTCGGCTTCCGTCGAGGTGATCACGCGAGCCGTGAACGTCGAGGCGTTGAAGCCGTGATCGACCGTCAGCATGAGGTACTGCTCGACGGCCCGCGCGTGCTCGGGGGTCGGTTCGACGCCCGTCAGCATCCACAGATAGTTGGCGGCGTAGCCGAGGTCGAGACGTGGGGCGATCGGATCGAGACCGCCGCGGATCCGCCAGGCGGCGGCGAGGATCGTGGGCACCATGGCGCACAGCCCGAGCGCGTCGGTCCAGACGGTCACCGTCTCCACGTCCCGCAGCGATTTCCAGCCCAGCTCGCTGCCGAGGAGGGAGACCGCGGTCCGCAGGATCTCGAGCGGGGTGCCGCGGGTCACGAGCAGTGGCAGCAGGGTCTCGAGGCCCGGCGGCAGGCCCGCGGAGCGCGCTCGTCCGCCTGCTGAACGCAGCTCGCTGCGCGGCGTCGGGAAGCTCGCCGACGAAGAGGAGATGCCACACGTCCTCGAAGGAGCGCCTTTCGGCCAGCTCGACCGCCGAGTACTGGTGGTAGTGGAAGAAGCCCTCTTCGCCCCGGACGTCGCCGATGGTCGTCGTCGCGACGACGACCCCTTCGAGACCCTTGGGCACCTCGGCCCGCGGCTCGTCGGCCGGCCGGATCCGGGCATGCCCGATGAGGTCCCGGATCGAGACCACGCCGATCAGGGCGCCGGCTTCCACCACGGGCAGGTGCCGGTAGTGGTGGCCCGAGAGGCTCGACCAGGCCGCCGCCACCTCTTCTTCGGGGCCGAGGACGTCGGGGTTGGCGGTCATCCACAGATGGACCCGCTCGGCCGCTGGATCGCTCCCTGCGGCGGCGGCCCGCAAGCAGGTCCCGTTCGGTCAGGATCCCCGCCACCTTGGTGTGCTCGGTGACGACGATCGAGCCGACCGTGGCGGCGTGCATCCGTGCCGCGGCTTCCGCCAGGGAGGCATCGGCGCTGCAGGTGATCGGCGGGTGCGACATCAGGTCCCGGACGAGGGTGGCCATTGGCACTCCTTCGATCTGGGCGCCCGTGGCGCCTCGGGTCCATCTTGGTCCCTCTGTCGCCCGTCTGTAAACGTTGATCAAGTCAATGTACGGTGGGTGATGCCCGATGCTCCAGAGCGAGGAGGCGGCGCGCCGACTCGGCGTCAAGTTGCCGACGCTCTACGCCTACGTGAGCAGGGGACTGCTCGTCTCGCACCGGTCCCCGGACGGGCGCCGCAGCCTCTTCGACGTCGACGATGTGGAGCGCCTCGTCCGGCGGACCCGCGACAACCGGCGGGTCGAGGGCCGGCTGGCCACGGTGACGACCTCCCTCACGCAGCTGCGGGACGACGGCCACACCTACCGGGGGCACCCGGCGATCGCCTTGGCCGCGACCATGAGCTTCGAGGCGGTCGCTGATCTGTTCTGGGCCGCGGATCCAGGCCCCTGGGAGGCGGTGCCCTTGGGCGCGGTGCCCGATGTCACCGAAGCGGACCGCCTGCCCTGGGCGGTGCTGGTGGCGGCCGGGTCCGATCCGACCCGTTCGGACCTCCGGCCCGAGGCCGTCGTGCGAGCCGGGCGGCGGATGGTGAGCACGATGGTGGCTGCGCTGCCGGCCATGGGCTGGCTCCCCGGCCCATCTGGCGGCGCCGAGTTCCCGATCGCGCGGGCCCTCACGGCCCGGCTGGCGCCGGATCCGTCGCCGGCGCTCGTCCGGGCGGTCAACGCGGCGATGGTGCTCCTGATCGACCACGAGCTGGCGACGTCGACCCTGGCCGTCCGCGTCGCGGCGTCGGCCCGCGCCGATCCCTACGACGCGCTGTTGGCCGGTCTCGGCACGGTGGCCGGCCCGCTACACGGTGGGGCCAGCCAGTTGGCCCACGAGCTGTTGGTCAGCGCCGAGCGTGACGGGCCCGAGCAGGCCGTCGATGACGCGCTCCGCTGGCACCGGCTGCCCCCCGGGTTCGGGCACCCGGTCTACCAATCGGGCGATCCGCGACTCGCCGTCCTCCTGGAGTGCGTCGCCGATCTGGCCAGCCCCGAGACGGTCGGGCTCGTCACCGCCGTCATCGAGCTCGCACGGGCCCAGCGGCTCCCCGAACCCAACCTGGACCTCGGGCTCGGCGCGCTCACGTTCGCGGGCGGGATGTCGCCACGGGCCGGCCGGACGATCTTCACGATCTCGCGCGTCGTCGGCTGGGTGGGGCACTACCTCGAGGAACTTGAGGAGCGGCCGCTGCGCTACCGGGCGCGTGCCGTGTACGCCTCGGGTTCGTGACGAAGACGGTCTGTCATGTCCGGCACCACCGAGCCGGCCCGATACCCTCGGGGCCGTGGAGACTGACTACGAACGGGGCCTGAGCGAAGCCGAAGGCACCCTCGACGAGGTCGACGCGGCGCTCGGCTCGCCTGAGCGACGGCACGTACGGCCTGTGTGAGCGCTTGCGGCGAGCCGATCGACGACGACCGGCTGGCTGGGGACGCGACGATCCGCGACTGCGGAACCCACGACTGAGCGGTAGTGGTCAGGGGCGCCCGAGAGCGCGCCCGGTTACTTCTTGGTCTCCCAGAAGATCCCGGCGATCTCGTCGATCTCGTCGAGCAGGCGCTGGCCGACGGCCTCGTCGTTGGTCTTCTTGGCCTCACCGGCCGTCTTGGTGGCCTTCCAGAACAGGTCGTGGAGCTGGGGGTGGGCCTTCAGGTGCTCGGGCTTGAAGTAGTCGGTCCACAGCACCCAGAGGTGGTGCTTCACGAGGTCGGCTCGCTCCTCTTTGATGAGGATGGCCCGGGTCTGGAAGTCGTGGTCGTCGGACCCGTTGTACTTCTCCTGGCAGGCCTTGACCGATTGGGCCTCGATGCGGGCCTGGGCGGGGTCGTAGACGCCGCAGGGCAGGTCGCAGTGGGCGTGGACGCGGCAGGGGCCGACACCCGGTCAATGGCGGCGAGCACTCGGTCGAGCATGGACATGGTGGGGCTCTCTCCTCTGCCGGTTGGTTCGTCCGCAGCCCACGGTCCACAGTGGAGCGCGTGGGCGACCGTGTCACATTACCCAGCCGCTCCACCGGCCAGACCCGGCCGTCCGCTCGGTTGCGGTCCTTGGTTCGCCTCCTCACGGCTGTGGTCGCCCTGGCGGCGTCGGCTTCTCGGGTGTTGCGACGGGTCGAGGTGGCGGGGGAGAGCATGCGTCCGGCCTTGGCCCCGGGCGACCGGCTGCTCGTGCTGCGCCACCCGCGTGGCGCTGGCGAGCCGGCCAGTTGGCCGCCCTGCGCGATCCGCGCGGCGGTCGCGACGGCGCACTGCTCGTGAAGCGGGTGGTCCGGGTGAGCGCGTCCGGTGTCGAGGTGCGGGGCGACAACCCGTCCGCCAGCACGGACAGCCGCACCTTCGGACCGGTGTCGCCGACGCTCTTGGTGGGACCGGTCCTCTACCGCTACTGGCCGGCCGAGCGGGCCGGCCGCCTGGGCGGAGCCCCGGCCGCCGAGGAGTCGGCCGATACGCTCGGACGGTGAGCAACGACGCCACCGGCCGCTTGCGCGACCTCGGCAGCTTCATCCGCCAGCAGCGCGCGACGGCGCACCTCTCCCTGCGCCGGCTCTCCGAGCTGGCCGGCGTCTCCAATCCCTACCTGAGCCAGATCGAGCGGGGCCTGCGGCGACCGTCGGCGGAGATCCTCCAGCAGATCGCCCGGGCGCTGCGGATCTCGGCGGAGACCCTCTACGTCGAGGCCGGGCATCCTCGACCCCCCGTCCGCCACGAGCGACCTGGCCCGCCAGATCCTGGGCGACCCCCACCTCTCCGACGACCACAAGCAGGCGTTGGTGCAGATCTACCTGTCCTTCCGGCGCGAGGACGAGGCAGCGCGGGCGCCCGAAGACGCCACCACGGAGAGCGGGGCGCCGAGCCCCTCCCGGTAGGCTCGTCGCCGCATGCGACGGCTGGCCGTCCTCTCTCTGCACACATCGCCCCTGGCCCAGCCGGGGACCGGCGACAGCGGTGGAATGAACGTCTACGTCCGCGAGCTGGCCTCGGCGCTGGCGCGGGCCGGGGCGACCTGCGACGTCTTCACCCGGGCCTGGGCGCCGGGGCTCCCGCCGGTCGTCAACGTCGAGCCCGGCCTCCGGGTGCACCACATCGTGGCGGGACCCGAGGGCGAGATGGCCAAGGAGGCGCTCCCCGACGTCGTCCCCCAGTTCACCGACGGCGTCCTGGCCGAGATGACCGGCGCCGCCCTGTCCGACGAGGACGGGGGCCCGTTCGAGGCCGTGCACGCCAACTACTGGCTGTCCGGGTTGGCCGGGCACGTGATCAAGCACGAGCTCGATCTCCCGCTCGTGTGCACCTTCCACACGCTCGACCGGGTGAAGGCCGAAGCCGGTCCCGAAGAGGTCGAGGCGGACATGCCGCACCGGCGGGCGGAGGCCGAGGCCGAGATCATCCGCTGTTCGGACGCGGTGCTCGCCTCGTGCAGCGTCGAGGCCGATCAGATCGCCGCGCTCTACGGCGCGGAGCCCTCCCGCGTGCGGGTCGTCCCCCCGGGCGTCGATCATGCGTACTTCGGCCCGGGCAACCGGGCCCAGGCGCGCCGGGCGCTCGGGTTGCCCGCCTCGGGCTCGCTGCTCCTCTTCGTCGGCCGCATCCAGCCGTTGAAGGGGGCGGATCTGGCCGTCCGCGTCCTGGCCGCCCTGCGGGCCGAGTCCGAGCCGAGCTGGCTGGTGGTCGTCGGCGGCCCGAGCGGGCCGCGCGGCCAGCGCGCCTACGACGAACTGCTGGTGCTGGCGGCCGAGCTCGGCGTTGCCGACCGCCTGCGCATGATCGCCCCGCAGCCGCACGAGTTGCTCTCGAGCTTCTACCGGGCGGCCGACATCTGCCTCGTCCCGAGCCGCTCCGAGTCGTTCGGACTGGTGGCCCTCGAGGCGGCCGCCTGCGGGACGCCGGTCGTGGCGGCGGCGGTCGGCGGACTGACCACCCTCGTCGAGTCGGGCGAGACCGGGTTCCTCGTCGACGACCACAGCGCCGAAGCGTTCGTCGGCCCGGTTCGCCAGATCCTCGACGATCCGCTGCTGGCCCAGCGCTTCGGCGCCAGCTCGGCCCGCCGCGCCCGCGGCTACACCTGGCGCGGCGCCGCCGCCCGGCTGGCCGTCATCCACGACGAGCTGGTGACCGGCCGTCTGGTCGAGTGCTGAGCCCGGCCCGTCGGCGCTAGGAGTTCGAGATGCCGGTCGTCGATCTCCCAGAGGAAGAGGAGAGAGCGCAGGCGGTCGCCACCATCGACGCCTGGGCCGAGCGGGAGCTGGCCAAGGGCGAGGCGCTGGTGGCCGCCGAACGCCAGGAGGTGACCGATCGCACCGCCTCGCACCGCTGGTACCTGCGGTTCAGCGGGGACGAGAAGGACGTGATCACGCTATGGCTCACCCTTCGCCAACGCACCTTGCACCACGAGGCGCAGTTCATGCCCGCCCCCGAGGAGAACGTGGCCGAGGTGTACCAGTACCTGCTCCGGCGCAACAGCGACCTCTACGGGATGACCTTCTGCCTCGGGCCCGAGGACGCCGTGTACCTGGTGGGCAAGGTCCCGGCCTCCCAGGTCGACGACGACGAGCTCGACCGCATCGCCGGATCGTCCATCCTCTACGTCGACGACCACTTCCCGACCGCGATGACCCTCGGCTACCCCGGCCTCTACCGACGGCGCCCGCGTCGCCCCTGACAGCCAGGACGGTTGTTAGCCTGGCCCGATGGCGGCAAAGCTCCTGGTCATCGGCGGTGGAAAGATGGGTGGGGCCCTGGTGTCGGGCCTCCTGGCGGCCGGCTGGGCCGAGCCGGCGGCGCTGGCCGTGGTCGAGCCGTCCCCGCAGCGGCGCCGCGAGCTCGAAGGCGAGCACCGCGGTCTCGTCGTCTTCGAGCAGGTCGGTCCGGGGTTGGTCGACGACGACGGCGGTGCGGTGTTGGCGGTGAAGCCGGACCTGGCGGAGGGGACCTGCCGGCTGCTCAAGGCGGCCGGCATCCGGCGCGTCCTGTCGGTGGCCGCGGGCATCCCGGCCCAGCGGCTCGAGGCGGCGCTCGGCGACGGGGCGGTCGTGATCCGATCAATGCCCAACACGCCGGTCCTGGTGGGAGCTGGGGTCTCGGCCATCTCGGGGGGCAGCCACGCGCACGCCGCCGACCTGGACTGGGCGGAGTCGATCCTCTCGGCCGTCGGAACCGTGGTGCGCGTGCCCGAGCGCCAACTCGACGCCGTCACCGGCCTGTCGGGGTGCGGGCCGGCCTACGTCTTTTTGATGGTGGAGTCGCTGATCGAGGCCGGCGTGGCCGCGGGCTTGGCGCGCGACGTGAGCACGAAGCTCGTCGTCGAGACGGTCCTCGGATCGGCCAAGTTGCTCGCGGAGTCGGGGGAGACCCCCGAGAAGCTGCGCGCCGACATCACCTCGCCGGGCGGCGCGACGGCGGCCGGGCTCCGGACGCTCGAGGCCAGGGCGGTGCGCTCGGCGTTCATCGAGGCGGTCGCCGCGGCCGCCGAACGGTCTCGCCAGCTCGCGCACTGATCGGCCCGAATCGGCCCTTTCGAAGCCCGGCCGGGTGACCTACAGTCGCCCGTTGCGGAGGGGGTCGGAATCTGATGCAAGAACACGGCGAGGACGTACGTTTTCGCACCGTCAGCGAGGTTGCGGCGGCGTTGCGGGTGTCGAACATGACGGTGTACCGGCTGATCAACTCGGGCGAGCTGCCGGCCGTGCGCATCGGGAGGTCGTTCCGGCTCCCGGCGGCCGACGTCGATCGCTACGTGGCCGAACGCCTCTACAAGGCGGGGTGACCGGCCGGCAGATGCCGGGACCCGACACCGTCTTCTTCCTCTCCGACTACGGACTGGCGGACGAGTTCGTCGGCGTGGTGCACGCCGTGCTCGCGGACCGAGCGCCGAGCGTTCGCGTGATCGACCTCGGCCACGGCGTGGCCCCCTTCGATGTCGGCGCGGGCGCCGCGATGCTCGAACGCACCGTCGATCATCTGGGGGCGGGCGTCGTGCTCGCCGTGGTGGATCCCGGCGTCGGCGGCCCGCGTCGGTGCGTCGCGTTGGAGGCGGCGCGCCTGGACGGGCCCCGGTGGTTCGTCGGTCCCGACAACGGACTGTTGCTGGGCGCGATCGAACGCCGGGGCGGCGTGGCGGTCGCCGTCGAACTCGAGCGGGCCCCGACACCGGGCACGTTCGACGGGCGCGACGTGCTGGCGCCGGCCGCGGCCGCGCTCTGCGGCGGGCGACCGCTGCGCTCGCTCGGCACCGTGATCGAGCCGGCGAGCCTGATCCGCCTCCCGAAGGCCTCCGACTTCGAGGTCGGCCATCTCGGTCAGGCCGGGCTGGTGTCGGAGGTGAGCTGGGTGGACCGATTCGGCAACGTGCAACTCGCTGCCCGCCCGGGCGACCTCCCCGATGCGCTCGGTGCGCAGACGGTCCGTGTGGTGCGCCCGACGACGGATGGGGCTGCCGGCCGGCCGACGCCGCTGCGCCGGGTGGGTGCGTTCAGCGAACTGGCGGCCGGCGAGCTCGGCCTGCTCGTGGACGCGAACGGGCACTGGTCCCTCGTCGTCAACCAGGGCTCGGCGGCCGAACGGCTCGGCGTCGGGCGTGGCTCGCAGCTCGAGCTCGGCGGGCCGACGAATCCATCGCCGGGACCCCGGAAGTACGATCCGCGCTGATGGCGGGCGAGGGCTCGGAGTTCCGCGGGCGGCGCATCCCGGAGGCCACCATCGTCCGACTGCCGGTCTATCAGCGGATCCTCTCGGAGTTGGCGGCGGCGAACCAGCGGACCGTGTCCTCCGAAGAGCTGGCGGTGCAGGCCCGCGTGAACGCGGCCAAGGTGCGCAAGGACCTCTCGCATCTCGGGTCCTTCGGCACGCGGGGCACCGGGTACGACACCGCGCTGCTCGTCGCCCAGATCGACCGGGTCCTCGGGGCGGACGGCGACTGGCCGATCGCCATCGTGGGGATCGGCAACCTGGGGCGCGCGCTGGCCAACTCCGAGGGCTTCTCGTCCCACGGCTTCCGGGTGGCCGCGCTCTTCGACGCCGACCCCGCCGTGGTCGGGACGGCGGTCGGCCCCGTGCGGGTCCTGCACATCGAGGACCTGGCGGCCCGCGTGGCCGTGGTGCGCCCGGCCGTGGGCGTCGTCGCCACCCCGGCGGCGGTGGCCCAGGACGTGACGGACGCCCTGGTGGCCAACGGGGTGCCGTCCATCTTGAATTTCGCCCCCCGGGTCCTCAGGGTCCCGGCGGGGGTCGTCCTGCGCAACGTCGACCTGTCGATCGAGCTGCAGGTCCTGAGCTTCTATCGGGCCCGGTCAGGCACGAGCAGCCCGGAGGGGAGCAGGTAGCCGAGGTCCGCGGGCTCGACGATGACCGGTGGTGACTGGCGGCCTGCGACACTGGTCGGCATGCTTGGACTGCGCGTCGGGTCGTCAGGGGTCCCCTCGGGCGCCCGGCCCGATCGATCGAGCGATCCGGAACGGCCCTCTGACCGTCCGGATCGAGAAAGGCGGGCGTCTCGGTGGCTGTCGTCGTCGTAGGGCTCGAGCACACCACGGCCCCGCTCGATCTGCTCGAGCGCGTCGCCGTGGCCGAGGTCGACAGCGCCAAGGTCCTCGGCATGCTGCGGCACCGGGCCAACCTCGAGGAATCGGTGCTCCTGTCCACCTGTCTGCGGACCGAGGTGTATGCCGTCGTCGACCGTTTCCACGACGCGGTCTCCGAGGTCCACGATCTGTTGGCCGAGAAGGCGGGCATGAGCGCGGCCGAGCTCGAGCCGTTCGTGACGGTGCGCTTCGACGACGACGTGGCGGCGCACCTCTTCTCTGTGGCGGCCGGCCTCGAGTCGGTCGTCGTCGGCGAGTCCGAGGTGCTCGGCCAGGTCCGGCGGGCCTGGGAGCACGCGCACGAAGAGCGGGTGAGCGGGCCGGTGCTGGCGGGCCTGTTCCGCCACGCGTTGGAGGCCGGCAAGCGCGTGCGGGCCGAGACGGCGATCGGGCGGGGGACCACCTCCTTCGCCCACGCCGCCGTCGAGCTGGCCGCTCGGACGTTGCCCGACGGGCTCTCGGGCACGACCGTCGTGGTGGTCGGTGCCGGCGAGGTGGGGGCCGGCCTCACCCGGGCCGTCGTCTCGCTGCCCGAACGCCACGCGCCCCGCGACGTCGTGCTGGTCAACCGGTCGCCGGACCGCGCGGCCGCCGTCGTGGCCGAGCTCGGTTCGCCCGCCGCGCTGCGCACGGTGCCGTTGTCCTCGCTCCCCGAGATCGCCGCACACGCCGACGTCGTCATCAGCGCGCTCGACGCGGACGGGCCCGTCATCGGCACCGACGAGCTGGCGCCGACCGGCTCGCGAACGGACCGACCGCTCTTGGCCGTCGATCTCGGGGTCCCCCGCAACGTGCACCGGGCGGTGGCTGACGTGGCGGGCGTCCGGCTGATGGACATCGGCGACGTCCGCACATCGGTGGACGCCAACACCCGCGCCCGCGAGGGCGAGATCGACAGCGTCCGCGCGATCGTGTCCGACGAGCTGACCCGGTACCAGGACACGAGCCGGGCCCGGGCGGCGGCGCCGGTCATCAGCGCGCTGAGGAACCGCCTGGAGACCATCCGGGTGGCCGAGCTCGAACGCCGGCGCCCGCAGTTCGCGACGCTCTCCGATGAGGCCTGGTCCCAGGTGGAGGAGGCGTCCCGCGCGTCGCTGGCCAAGCTGCTGCACGAGCCGACGATGCTGCTGAAGGAGACCGCATCGACGCCGCGCGGCGAACGGTTGGTCGAGGCGATCCGCATCCTCTTCGATCTCTGATCGCGATGGTGCCCGAGCCGAGCGCCCGCGACGGCGTCGCGCTGCGCATCGCCACGCGCGGCTCCCGGCTGGCGCTGCACCAGGCCAACCTCGTGGCCGAGGCACTGGCCGGCGCGCGCCCCGGCCTGCGCGCAGAGATCGTCATCGTCCGCACGACCGGGGATGTCATGGCCGATGTCCCGCTCGGCCAGATCGGGGGCCAGGGCGTGTTCGCCAAGGAGATCCAGCGCTGCGTGCTGGACGGCGACGCCGATCTGGCGGTGCACTCCGCCAAGGACCTCCCGCCGCAGCCGATCGACGGATTGTCGATCGCGGCCGTGCCCGCTCGCGCCGACCCGCGCGACGCCCTGGTCGGGACGCCGCTGTACTCCCTGCCGCCGGGCGCCCGGATCGCCACGGGCTCGGCCCGCCGCCGCGCCCAGCTCGCGTCGCTCCGGCCCGACCTCACCTTCGTCGAGCTGCGGGGCAACGTGGAGCGTCGCGTGGCCCGCTCCGACGACGACGACATCGCAGCCGTGGTGGTGGCCATGGCGGCGCTCGACCGGCTGGCCCTCGCGGACCGGCCGATCGACGTGCTGGCGCCGAGCGTGATGCTGCCCCAGGTCGGCCAGGGGGCGCTCGCCATCGAGTGTCGAGCCGACGACACCGAGACCGCGGCGACCGTCGGCCTGATCGATGACGGGCCGAGCCATCGGGCGCTGCTGGCCGAGCGAGCGTTGCTCGAGGCGCTGGGCGCGTCGTGCTCGGTCCCGGTCGCCGGATGGGCCCGGCTCGAGGGTGGCCGGCTGCGTCTCGACGGCATGCTGGCGACGCTGGACGGCCGGGTGGTGCTCCGGGCCCACGAGACAGGTGATGACCCCGGAGCGCTGGGCGCCGCGCTGGCCTCCCGCTTGCTCGACGACTGCGGCGGCTCCGCGATCGACGGCTGGGACCGGTCGGGCGCGGTCGCCGCCGGCTGACTCCGTTCCATGGACCATCGATGACCGTCTATCTGGTGGGCGCGGGACCCGGTGACCCCGGGCTGCTCACGCGGCGCGGCGCGGCGCTCCTCGCCACTGCCGACGTCGTCGTCTACGACCGGCTTATCGACCCCGCCGTGCTCGGGCTGGCGCGGCCCGGCGCGCTCCTCATCGATGCGGGCAAGCGCCCGGCCTGGGACGACCAGACGCACGGGTCCGCGGTCAGCGAGGGTCCGGCGCGGCAGGGTGACATCAACGCGCTGCTGGTCGAGCACGGCCGGACCGGACGCCCGGTGGTGCGCCTGAAGGGTGGCGACCCGTTTCTGTTCGGCCGCGGCGGCGAGGAAGCCGAGGCGCTGCAGGCGGCGGGCGTGTCCTGGGAGGTCGTGCCGGGCGTCACCTCTGCGGTCGCGGTGCCGGCGGCGGCCGGGGTGCCGGTCACCCACCGGGGGCTGTCGACCTCGGTCACCGTGGTCACCGGCCACGTCGGCGACGACACCGCGTCGGGCGGCGTCGACTGGGAGTCGCTGGCCAAGGCGGGCGGCACGCTCGTCATCCTGATGGGCATGGCCACCCGGGCGGCCATCGCAGAGCGCCTCCTCGCGGCGGGGCTCGGGGCCGACACGCCGGTGGCGGTCGTCGAGTGGGGGACGCTGCCGGCCCAGCGCTCGGCCCGCACGACGCTGGCTGGCCTGGCCTCGGTGGCGCTCGGCTCGCCGGCCGTGATCGTGATCGGCTCGGTGGCGGGGTTGGGTCTCGCAGCGGGGGCAGCCCCGTTGGCCGGCCGGACGGTCGTCGTCACGCGCGCCCGAGCCCAGAACGACGAGCTCGGCTCGGCCCTGCTGGCGGCGGGCGCCCGCGTCGTCGAGCTGCCGATGATCGCCATCGAGGAGGCCGGCGACGGTGGTGCGGCGCTGCGCCGGGCGGTCTCGCAGATCCACAACTACGACTGGGTGGCGTTCACGTCGGCCAATGCCGTGCGGCGGGTCGCCGGCCTGCTGCGTGACGGCCGGTCCCTCGGCACCGCCCGGCTGGCGGCTGTCGGTCGGGCGACGACCGACGCGCTGGCCTCGGTGCATCTCGCGGCGGACCTGGTCGCCCACGACGCGTCGGCCGAGGGCCTGGCCGAGGCGTTTGCGGCGGCGCCCGCGCCGGGCGGGCGGGTGCTCTTCCCCCGCTCGGCCTCGGCCCGGGCGGCGCTCGCCGACGGACTGCGGGCCAAGGGGTGGACGGTCGACGAGGTCGACGCCTATCGCACGGTGCCCGCCGCGCCCCCGCCCGCCGCGCTGGCGGACGCGGCCAACGCGGCCGACGTGATCATCTTCGCGTCGCCGTCGACGGTCTCGGCCTTCCTGGCGGCCCGGGATTCCGCGGGCCGTCCCCTCGCGCTGCCCCCATCGGTCGCCTGCATCGGTCCGACCACGGCCCGATCGGCACGCGCGGCGGGAGTCCCCGTCGCCATCGAGGCGGACGAGCCGTCGGTTCCCGGGTTGGTCGCGGCGCTCGTCGCGCACTGCGGGGCCCGGGGCGACGGCGAGATGCCGCAGGCGAGCGCGCGGCCGTAGGCTGGTCGGGTGGGATTTCCCGAACGGCGACTGCGCCGGCTCCGCCGGACGCCGGCCATGCGGCGCCTGGTGGCCGAGACCCGGCTGAGTGTCGACGACCTGGTCGCCCCGCTCTTCGTCCGCGAGGGGACCGAGGAGCCGATCCCGATCCTCTCGATGCCCGGGCAGGTCCAGCATTCGCGCAGCTCCCTCGTCGGCGAGGCCAAGCGCCTCGCGTCGCTCGGCATTCCCGGCCTGATCCTCTTCGGCGTCCCCGAGCACAAGGACGCCGTCGGGTCGGGCGCCTGCGATCCCGACGGCATCGTCCAGGTGGCGCTGGCCGAGGTGCGGGCCGCACTCGGCGACGAGCTGGTGCTCATCGCCGACCTGTGCCTCGACGAGTACACCGACCACGGGCACTGCGGCGTCCTCGACGCGCGCGGCGACGTCGACAACGACGCCACCCTCGAGCTGTACCAGCGGATCGCGCTGGCGCAGGCCGCGGCCGGCGCCGACGTCGTCGCGCCGAGCGGGATGATGGACGGCCAGGTCGGCGCGATCCGCGCCGCCCTCGACGGTGCCGGGCGCACCGACGTCGCCATGCTCGCCTACGCCGCCAAGTACGCCTCGGCGCTCTACGGCCCGTTCCGCGACGCGGTCGAGGTGACGATCGCCGGCGGCGGCGACCGGCGCGGCTACCAGCAGGACCCGGCCAACCGGCGCGAGGCGCTGGCCGAGGTGGCCCTCGACGTCGCCGAGGGGGCCGACATGGTCATGGTGAAGCCGGCCCTGACCAACCTCGACGTGATCGCCGACGTGCGGGCGGCGGTCGACGTGCCCGTCGCCGCCTACCAGGTGAGCGGCGAGTACTCGATGATCGCCGCCGCCGCCGAGCGCGGCTGGATCGACGGTCCGGCCGTGGCGCTCGAGTCGCTGACCGCGATCAAGCGGGCCGGCGCCGACTTCATCCTGACCTACTTCGCCGCCGAGCTGGCCGAACAACTCGGTGGCTGAGCCGGCGGCCGATCCGGCCGCGGCAGCCACGTCGAACGCGCACTGGTTCGCGCGCGCCCGCCGCTCGATCCCCGGCGGCGTCGACTCCCCGGTCCGCTCGTTCGCGTCGGTCGGCGGGGACCCGTTCACCGTCGTGCGGGGCGAGGGGCCCTGGGTGTGGGACGCCGACGGCCGGCGCTACCTCGACTTCATCCAGTCCTACGGGGCCGTGCTCCTCGGCCACGCCCACCCCGTCGTGGTCGAGGCGATCCGCAGCGCCGTGGCGCTCGGCACGACCTTCGGGATGCCGACGCCCGGCGAGGTGCTGCTGGCCGAGGAGATCTGCGCCCGCGTGCCCGGCTGCGAGCAGGTCCGGCTCGTCTCGTCGGGGACGGAGGCCGCGATGAGCGCGGTGCGCGTGGCGCGGGGGTTCACCGGTCGCGACCGCGTCGTGAAGTTCGACGGCTGCTACCACGGCCACGCCGACGCGCTGCTGGCCGGCGGCGGCAGCGGGGTGGCGACGCTCGGCCTGCCCGGCCTCGGCGGGCGTGCCCCGCGGCGCCGTGGCCGACACGGTGGTCGTGCCGTACAACTCCGTGCCCGAGCTCGACGACTCCGTCGCCTGCGTCATCGTCGAGCCGGTGGCGGCCAACATGAACCTGGTGGCGCCCGAGCCCGGGTTCCTGGCCGAGCTGCGCCGGGCCTGCGACGCGGTCGGCGCATTGCTCGTCTTCGACGAGGTGATCACCGGGTTCCGGATGGGCGCCGGGGCGGCCAGTGCGGCGCTCGGCGTGACGCCCGACCTCTGGTGCTTCGGCAAGGTGATCGGCGGTGGGCTCCCGCTCGGCGCCTTCGGCGGCCGGGCCGACGTGCTCGAATGCCTCGCCCCGCCGGGTCCCGTCTACCAGGCGGGCACCCTGTCGGGGAACCCGCTGGCCACCGCGGCCGGGCGCGCCGTCCTCGACGCGGTGGGCGCGGCGGACTACGACGCGCTGGGCGCCGCGCGCGGCCGTCTTCGCGGCGGCGCTCGAGCGGGCCGTCATCGGCGGGCGGGCTGTCGGCGCGCGCGCGAGCGTGGCCGGACCCCTCGTCGGTCTCCTGGTCGCCGGCCCGGGGAGCGACATCGCTCCCGCCCGCGGCATGGACGACGTCCGCCGGGTCGTGGCCGAGGGTGCCTACCCGCGCTTCTTCCACGCCCTGCTCGCCCGCGGCGTCGTGTTCGCCCCCGGCCCCTATGAGGTGCTGTTCCCCGGCCTGGCCCACGGCGACGGCCGAGCTGGCGCTGGCGACCGAGGCGGCGGGGGAGGCGGCGGCCGAGGTGGCGGCCGCCTGGGGATCGACCCTCAGCGGTTGAGGGTGCCCTCGATGAGGCCCTCGGGCAGCTTCTTGGCCAAGGCCAGCATCGCCGAGTAGCCGGCCTCGGCCGGGCCGAGCGAATCGGGACGCATGAGGTTGGCCATGATCCGCAGCAGCTGGGACATGAGCGCCTCGGAGTGCATGCCGAGGGCGACGCAGCGGCGCATCACGGCCGGGTTGCTGATCAGGCGGACGAACGCGCGCCCGACCCGGTAGTAGTCGGCGTAGGCGTCGCGGAGCCGGCCCTCGTAGGCGGCGATCGGCTCCCCGCCGCGCAAGCGCCTCGCCGAGAGAGCGCCGCCGCCAGGCGCCCGGTCTCGTAGCGCGTAGGCGATGCCCTCGCCGTTGAACGGGTTGATCAGCCCCGCCGCGTCGCCGATCACGACGGTGTTGGGGCCGACGATGCGGGCTGACGGACATCCCCATCGGCAGTCGGCCGCCCGTCGGCGGGCCGCAACGAGGTGGCCTCCGACAGCCCCCACGAATCGGCGGCGGCCGCCACGAACGCGTCCATCAGCCTGGTGGTGTTGACGCCCCTCCACCGCTTGTCGGTGGAGAGGAGCCCGACCCCCACGTTCACCCGGCCGTCGCCCAGCGGGAAGATCCAGCCGTAGCCCGGGGACGATCGTCGCCGTCGGGGTCGCGGATGTCGAGGTGCGACTCGATCCAGGGCTCGTCGTGGCGCTCGGACCGGTAGTAGCCGCGCAGGGCCATGCCCTGGGGGTAGGCGCGGTCGCGCACCAGGCCGAGGGCGCGGCCGACCCGCGAGTTGGCGCCGTCGGCGACGACGACGTAGCGGGCCCGCACCTCGCGCGTCGTGCCCGATTCGCGCACGACGACGCCGTGGCAGGCGGGCAGCCGCTTCCGCGCGCCCGACTCCCACGTCGGTCGCGGCGGGCGATTCGAGGAGCGGCTCGAGCGCCTCGGTGCCCTGCCAGCACGGTCGCCCCCGCCTTGACGGCGCGCTCGGACACCAGGCCGTCGAGGTCGTGCCGCGTGATGATGTAGCCGTAGTCGGGGAAGTCGGGGTGCTCCGGCCACACCATCTCGAGGGACTGCCCGAAGCCCACCGCGCGCAGCCCGCCGTAGCGGTGGGCCCCGGTCAGCGAGTCCTCGACGCCCATGTCGGCCAGCTGGCGGACCGAGCGCGGGGTGAGGCCGTCGCCGCAGGTCTTCTCGCGCGGGAAGCGCTTCTTCTCGACCACGGCCACGTCCCAGCCGGCGTCGGCCAGCCAGTAGGCGCAGGCCGAGCCGGACGGCCCGCCCCCGACGACCAGGACGTCGTGGAGGTGGCTCCCGTTCGAAGTGGGGGTCCTGGCCCCGCCGGCGCGCTCGGTCACGGGCAGAATGCTAGGTCGGAGAACCCCCTCCGGTGCCCGGCGGGTGACAGCGGGCGGATGTGCTCCGCGGAAGTGCTCCGTGGTAAACCGAGGAGCAAGATGGAACAGTACCTGCCCATCTTCGTCATGCTCGTGCTGGGCCTGATCTTTTGCGTCGGGTCCTTCGTCGCGTCGTCGATGCTCGGACCGAGAAGTAAGCCCACCGCGGCCAAGCTCGCCCCCTACGAGTGCGGGATCGTGCCCGATCGCGAGCCGCCCGAACGGTTCCCGGTGCGGTTCTACCTCGTCGCCATGATCTTCATCATCTTCGACATCGAGATCATCTTCTTGTACCCCTTCGCGGTCATCTTCCGGCAGCTGCACACCTTTGGCCTGGTAGAGGTCCTGGTGTTCGCCGCCGTCGTCCTGGTCTCGTTCCTCTATCTGGTGAGCAACGGTGCCCTCACCTGGGGCCCCGCCAAGCGCTTGGAGGTGGGGGTGCCGCCCCGGACCTCGGAGTCGACCATCCTGAGGATCACGGCGGAGCCGCCGTCGCCTGGTCGCGCCGCGTAGGTCGGGGACGATGGGGCTCGAAGACCTCCAGCACAACTTCCTGACGGGTCGGATCGAAGACCTGGTCAAGTGGGCCCGGCGCAACAGCGTCTGGCCCGCCACCTTCGGCCTGGCCTGCTGCGCGATCGAGATGATGTCGGTCGGCGCGGCCGACTTCGACATCAGCCGGCTGGGCATGGAGGTGTTCCGGGCCTCGCCCCGCCAGGCCGACCTCATGATCGTGGCCGGGCGGGTGTCCCAGAAGATGGCCCCGGTGCTCCGCCAGGTCTACGACCAGATGATGGAGCCCAAGTGGGTCATCTCGATGGGGGTCTGCGCCTCGACGGGCGGGATGTTCAACAACTACGCCATCGTCCAGGGCGTGGACCAGATCGTCCCGGTGGACGTCTACGCCCCCGGCTGCCCCCCGTCGCCCGAGACGCTCCTGCACGCCATCCTCACGCTGCACGAGAAGATCCGCACCGGGGAGATCACCCGGCGCGATCGACCCCGAGGTCGAGCCGGCCGAACAAGGTCCCGGGTGGGTGCCCGAGGTCCCCGACGCCGTTCGGGTGGCCACCCCCAAATGACGGCCCCGAGCACGGCCGAGATCCTCTTCCCCGCCCGCGCCGACTACTACGGCGCGGTGGCCGACCAGCGCGCCGGCGGCTTCGAGCTGTGTTCGGACCTCTGCGCGGTCGACTACCTCCGCCATCCCGGCCGCCCGCTGCCCGACGGGGTCGCCCCCGAGCGCTTCGAGGTCGTCGTGAACCTCCTGTCGCTCTCGGCCAAGCGCCGGGTCCGTCTGCGGGTGCAGGTGCCCGAGTCCGACCCGGTCGTCCCCTCCCTCTTCGACCTCTATCCCGGCACCGATGCGATGGAGCGCGAGGTCTTCGATCTCATGGGCATCCGCTTTGCCGGGCACCCCGATCTCACCCGGATCCTCATGCCCGACGACTGGGAGGGCCACCCCCTGCGCAAGGACTACGGCGTGGGGCGGGTTCCCGTGCAGTTCAAGGAAGCCCCGGGTCCCCGGTGAGCGACGACCTAACGGTCCGCACCGAGACCTGGGACCCGGCGGAGACCTCGGAGGGAACCCAAGAGACGTTCCGCGACGCCGCGCAGCGCGGTTCTGCGGCTCCCCGAGTCAGAGGGCGAAGCGACGGCCAGCTCGACATCGAGCGCGGCGACGACGAGACGATGATCATCAACATGGGCCCCCAGCACCCCTCGACCCACGGGGTGCTCCGGCTCATGCTCGAGCTCGACGGCGAGGTCGTCGTCCGCACCAAGCCGATCATCGGCTACCTGCACACCGGCATGGAGAAGACGGCCGAGGAGCTCACCTACGTCCAGGGCGCCACCAACGTGACGCGCATGGACTACCTGTCGCCGCTGCACAACGAGCTCTGCTTCTCGCTGGCCGTCGAGTCGCTCCTCGGGGTCGAGCTCCCGCCGCGCGCGGTGTGGGTGCGCATGCTGCTGGCCGAGCTCGACCGGCTGTGCTCGCACCTCATGTGGATGGCCACCAACGGGATGGACCTCGGGTCCACCTCGATGATGATCTACGGCTTCCGCGAACGCGAGATGGTCCTCAACTTCTACGAGAAGACCACGGGCCTGCGCATGAACCACAACTTCATCCGGCCCGGGGGCACGGCGGCCGACCTGCCCGACGGGTGGGAGGACGACATCGAGGTCATCTGCAACACCATCCTGGCCCGCAGCTACGAGTACGACGAGCTGCTGACCGGCCAGCCGATCTTCCGGGAGCGCACCGAGGGGGTCGGGGCGATCACCGCCGAGCAGGCGCTCGCGCTGTCGGCCACCGGACCCATCCTGCGTTCGACGGGCGTGCCCTGGGACCTGCGGCGCACCATGCCCTACCTGGCCTACGACCAGGTGGAGTTCGACGTCATCGTGGGCACCTACGGCGACAACTTCGACCGCTACTCGATCCGGTTGAACGAGATCCGTGAGTCCATCCGCATCCTGCGCCAGGTCCGCGACGCCATGCCGCTCGGCGACTACCGGGTCCAGGACCGCAAGGTCACCCCGCCGCCGCGGGGCCGCATCGACGAGTCGATGGAGGCCCTGATCCACCACTTCAAGGTGTTCACCGAGGGATTCCGTGTCCCCGAGGGCGAGGTCTACATGACCGTCGAGTCGCCGCGCGGCGAGCTCGGTTGCTACCTCGTCTCGGACGGCAGCTCGAAGCCGTACCGGCTGCACGTCCGCGGCCCCAGCTTCGTGAACCTCCAGTCGCTCCCGCACCTCTTGCAGGGCGGCCTGGTGGCCGACGCCGTCGCCGTGATCTCGTCGGTCGACCCGGTGATGGGCGAGGTGGACCGGTGAGCTACTTCACGCCCGAGACGAGGACGCGCGCCCAGCAACTGGTCGGTCTGTACCCGAAGCCCCGCTCCGCCCTCATCCCGCTGTGCCACCTGGCCCAGGAGACGGACGGGTGGCTGCGGCCCGAGGCCATGGAGGAGATCGCCGAGCTGGTGGGCGTCACCCCGGCCGAGGTCCGGGGTACCGCCACCTTCTACGACATGCTCGACACCGAGCCGGCGGCCACCTATCGGGTCTCGGTCTGCACCAACGTCGCCTGCCTGCTCGACGGCGCGCTCGAGCTGCTGGCCCACGCCGAGGAGCGGCTCGGGGTGCCGGTCGGCGGGTCGACCCACGACGGGAAGTTCCACCTCGAAGAGTCCGAATGCCTGGCGGACTGCGACTTCGCCCCGTGCGTGCAGGTCAACCACCGATTCGTGCGCACCCAGACGCCCGCCGCCTTCGACGAGCTGGTCGACGACCTGGCGGCCGGCAGGCTGACCGCCACGATCCCGCCGCACGGCACCCTCGTGCGCGTCGCCCGGAACCGGGGCCTGGTTGTCGACCCCGAGCAGGTGGCGTCCGAGCGGGCCGCGATGGTCGAGGCGCAGGCGGCCCGGGCCCAAAGCCAGGACGCGCACTGATGGCCGTCACCGACGCCCCGCGCATCGTCACGGCCCGGCTCGACCACGAGGACTCGTACACGCTCGAGCGCTTCCTCGCCACGGGCGGCCACGAGGGCCTCCGCAAGGCGCTGTCGATGACCCCCGAGGCGGTGGCCGCCGAGGTCGATGCGGCCAGCCTGCTCGGGCGCGGCGGCGCGGGGTTCCCGGCCGGGCGCAAGTGGTCGATGTTGCGCAAGGCCCCGGTGACGTACCTGGTCGTGAACGGGGACGAGAGCGAGCCGGCCACGTTCAAGGACCACCTCCTGATCGAGCGTGACCCGAACCAGATCGTCGAGGGCACGATCATCGCGGCCTACGCCGTCCAGGCCAGCCAGGTGTTCATCTACGTCCGGGGCGAGTTCGCCCTCGGGTTGGAGCGGATGCAACAGGCGGTGAACGACGCCTACGACCAGGGCGCCATCGGCAACGACATCTTCGGCTCGGGGTTCTCGGTCGACGTGGTGGTCCACCCCGGTGCCGGCGCCTACATCTGCGGGGACGAGACCGGCCTGCTCGAGTCGCTCGAGGGCAAGCGCGGCTTCCCGCGCATCAAGCCCCCGTACTTCCCGGCGGTGATGGGTCTCTACGGCCAGCCGACTGTCGTGAACAACGTCGAGACGATGTCCAACCTGCCCTGGATCATCACCAACGGGGGCGCCGCGTTCGCGGCGCTCGGCGCCGGCCGCTCGACGGGGACCCGGCTCTTCGCCCTGTCGGGCCACGTCCGCAAGCCCGGCGCCTTCGAGGTGGAGATGGCCAAGACCACCTTTCGCGACCTCATCTACGCGCCCGTCTACGGCGGCGGGTATCCGCGGGGGCGGCGAGCTGAAGGCGTTCATTCCGGGCGGCGCGTCGTCGCCCTGGTTCGGTCCGGACAAGCTCGACCTGCCGCTCGGCCAGGACGAGGTGGGGGAGGCCGGGTCCATGCTCGGGTCCGGGTCGGTGGTGGTGATGGACCAGAGCACCTGCTTCGTCCGGGTGGCCTGGCGGATCACCAAGTTCTTCGCCCGCGAGTCCTGCGGGCAGTGCACGCCCTGCCGGGAGGGTTCGGGCTGGCTCGAGCGCATCTTGTACCGGATCGAGCACGGGTCCGGACGCATCGAGGACCTCGACCTCCTGCTCGACGTCTGCGACAACATCAGCCCCGGCCTGCATTGGCCGCCGCAGCAGACGACGATCTGCCCGCTCGGCCCCTCCATCCCGCCGTCGATCAACTCGGCGCTCACCATGTGCCGCGACGAGTTCCTCGTCCACATCAAAGAGGGCGGGTGCCCGTATGCCTGAGCAGCCCGCCACCGCGCCGACCGGCCGACGTCGCCGAGCGGACGCGATCCACTACACGCTCGACGGCCGGGCCGCGACGGCCCGCAAGGGCGAGCTGCTCATCAGCGCGGCCGAACGGTCCGGGGTGTTCATCCCGCGCTTCTGCTACCACCCGCGCATGAGCCCGGTCGGCATGTGCCGCATGTGCCTGGTCGAGGTGAGCGGGCCGCGCGGCGCCACCCTGCAGCCGGCCTGCTACATCGAGGTCCAAGAGGGCGCCGAGGTCGTCACCACCTCCGAGAAGGTGAAGAAGGCCCAGGACGGGGTCCTCGAGTTCCTGCTCGTGAACCACCCCCTCGACTGCCCGGTCTGCGACAAGGGCGGCGAGTGCCCGCTGCAGGACCAGACCCTCGCCTACGGCCCCGGCGAGAGCCGCTTCACCGAGGAGAAGCGGCACTTCGAGAAGCCCATCGCCATCTCGGACCTGGTGCTCCTCGACCGGGAGCGCTGCATCCAGTGCGCGCGCTGCACCCGCTTCGCCGAGGAGGTGGCCGGCGAGGCGCTGATCGACTTCGCCGGCCGCGGCGAGCGGGTGGAGGTCGCCACCTTCCCGGACAAGCCGTTCTCCTCCTACTTCAGCGGCAACACCGTCCAGATCTGCCCCGTCGGCGCGCTGACCGCCACCCCCTACCGGTTCAGCTCGCGGCCCTGGGACCTCGACCAGGTCGAGTCGACGTGCACCACCTGCGCCCTCGGGTGCCGGGTGGCGGTCCAGTCGTCGGGCAACCGGCTCACGCGCCTGCTGGGCATCGACGCCGATCCCGTGAACCAGGGCTGGCTGTGCGACAAGGGCCGCTTCGTCACCGAGTCGGTGAACGGCGGTGGCGAGGGAGCCGACAGCCCGGCGCACCCGGGCCCGGCCCGCCTCACCGACCCGCTGGTGCGGGTCGACGGCGAGCTGGTGGCCGTCAGCTGGTCCGAGGCGCTGCGCGTGGCGGCCGAGGGGCTGACCCAGGCCCGCGCCGGCGGCGCCGAGGCCGTCGGGGTGCTCGGCGGCGCCCAGCTCACCAACGAGGGCGCCTACGCCTGGACCAAGCTGGCCAAGGGCGTGATCGGCACCGACTCCGTCGACGCCCAGCTGGCCGACGGGCTCCCCGCCGAACTGGTCCTCTCGCTGCCGCGGGCCACCATCGACGAGGCGTGCGCCGCCCCCGTCGTCGTGCTGCTCACGGGCGACGTGCGCGAGGAGCTCCCCGTCCTCTTCCTGCGCCTCCGCCAGGCGGCGCTGTCGGGGGCCACGTCGCTCATCGAACTGTCGCCGGTGTCCACGTCGCTCACCCGCCACGCCGCCGCCTCGCTCCCGCTGCGACCGGGAGACGCCCCCGCGGTCGTCCGCGCCCTCGTGGGCGGGGCCGAGCACGCCGCCGGTCCGACCCACCCCGAGGGCCCGGCCTGGCCCGCCGAGGCGCTGGAGAGCGCCCGGGCACTGGTGGCCGGCGCCGGTCCGGGGGGCGAGGGGGTCGTCGTGCTGCTGGGCCGGCCCTCGCTGGCCGAGGACGCGGCCGTGATCGCATCCGCCGCCCGGGTGCTGGCCGAGGCGCTTCCCGCGGCGCGCTTCTTGCCGACCCTGCGGCGCTCCAACGTCCACGGGGCGCTCGACATGGGCCTCGCCCCGGGCCTCCTGCCCGGCCGGGTGTCGCTCGAGGGTGGCCGATCGTGGTTCGAGGAGCACTGGGGATCGGTCCCGGCGGCCACCGGCCGCGGCGCCACCGCCATGCTCGTGTCGGCGGCCGGCCGGGCGAGCGGCGCACGGGCGGCGACGCGGGCCTTGATCGTGCTCGGCACGGACCCGTTGACCGACTTCCCGGACCGGCAGCTGGCGGCCGAGGCCGTGGCGGCGGCGGAGCTCGTCATCGTCGTGGCCGGCCACCACTCGGAGGTCTGTGAGCACGCCCATGTGGTCCTCCCGGCGGCCGTGGCGCACGAGCGGGCCGGGACGACGACCAACATCGAGGGGCGGGTCAGTCGCCTCGGGCACAAGCTCGTCGCACCGGGCTCGGCCTGGCCCGACTGGATGATCGCCGCCTCGCTGGCCGAGGCCATGGGCGAGGACCTGGGGTTCGGCTCGGCCGAGGGCATCTGGGAGGAGATCGAGCAGCTGGCCGCAGCCCACCGCGGTGCGACCTTCGCGGTGCTCGAGTCGGCCGGGGCCCACGACGGTGTCGTCGTGCCCCTCCAGGCGGACCGGGCCCGTCGGGTGGCCCCCATCGATCCCATCGCCATCCCCGGGGTCGACTCGGTCGAGCGCCAGGGGGCACCGCCGCGGGTCGGGGTCACCGAGGCCGACGAGTGGCCCGAGGGCAGCGCCGAGGGGGACGCGCCGCCCGCCGTTCTCTCCGGGCTGGCAGGTGCCGACTCCCCGAACATCCCGACGCCCGACAGCTACGCGCTCCGACTTGTGTCGGCGCGCCGTCTCTACGACGGCGGGACATCGGTCAGCGGCTCCCCCTCGCTGGCCCCGCTCGTGGCGGCGGCGGTCGCCCGGGCCAACCCCTACGACCTCGACCGGATGGGCCTGGCCGCCGGCGACGAGGCGACCGTCCGCGCCGGGCGCGGCAGCGTGCGCCTCCCGGTGGCGCCCGACCGGGGCGTCCCCCGCGGCGTGCTCGTGGTGGACTTCAACCTGCCCGGCGGCGGCGCGGCCAACGTCGCGGCGACCCTGATCGACGTCACCGCCGTGGTGAACGACGTGCGGCTGGAGTCCCGGTGACCGGCGCCCTCCTCGGGCTCGACCCGCTCTACGGGCCCGGCACCCACTGGGTCGAGCTGCTCATCGTGGTGGTCCGGGTGCTCGTCGCCTTCGGGGTGTTGCTCGTGTCGGTGATGCTCATGATCTGGTTCGAGCGCAAGGTCATCAGCGACATGCAGAGCCGCATCGGTCCCAACCGGGCCGGTCCATGGGGGCTGCTCCAGACCCTGGCGGACGGGATCAAGCTCTTCTTCAAGGAGGACCTGCTCCCCGAGCGCGCCGACCGCTTCGTGTTCAAGCTGGCGCCCTATCTGGCGTTGCTGCCGGCCCTGTTGATCTTCACCGTCGTGCCCGTCGGCGGCACGCTGGCGATCGCCGGTCACCACTTCGAGCTGCAGGTGGCCGACCCGCCGATCGGCATCCTGCTCGTGCTGGCGATGTCGTCGGTGTCCGTCTACGGCGTGATGCTGGCCGGCTGGTCGTCGGGCTCCAAGTACCCGTTGCTCGGCTCGGTGCGGGCGTCGGCGCAGATGATCTCCTACGAGGCCGCCCTCGGCCTGACCGTCGTCACCGTGGTGCTGACCAGCGGCTCGCTCTCCACGCGGGCCATCGTGGCCAGCCAGGCCCACGGCTTCTGGGACTGGAACGTCATCCGGCTCGGCTTCGTCCCGTTCTTCTTGTTCCTGATCGCCATCACCGCCGAGCTCAACCGGCCGCCGTTCGACCTCGTCGAGGCCGAGTCCGAGCTGGTCGGGGGCTTCAACACCGAGTACTCCTCGATCCGCTTCGCGCTCTTCTTCCTGGCCGAGTTCATGAACACGATCACGATGTCGGCGATCGTGGTGACCCTGTTCTTCGGCGGGCCCGACGGCCCGATCCCGCGCTTCATCCCGACGTCTGACATCTGGATGCCGATCCTGTGGTTCCTGGCCAAGACGTTCGTGTTCCTGTTCATCTACGTCTGGCTGCGGGCCGCGCTGCCGCGCCTGCGCTACGACCAGCTGATGGACCTCGGCTGGAAGGTGCTCATCCCGCTCTCGCTCGGCTGGCTGCTCATCGTGGCCGCGGTCTTGATCTGGGGCTGGTGGGGCCTGTTGGTGGCGGTGGCCGAGGTCGCCATCGGCGCCTCGTGCTCTTCCGGGCCTTCGCGGTCGGCGACGCGCCCGCAGCGGGGAGCACAGCCTGGGCGGGGCCGACCCCGGAGGTGAGCGGCTGATGGCACCCGATCTCGGCTTCCTGGGCGGGTTCAAGCTGACCCTCGAGCACCTGACCCGGCCGCGGGTGACGAGCCAGTACCCCGACGAGAAGCACGCCCAAGCAGCCCCGCCAGCACGGCCGCCACGTCCTCAACCGCTACGAGGACGGCATGGAGAAGTGCATCGGCTGCGAGCTGTGCGCCGGCGTGTGCCCCGCCGACTGCATCTACGTGCGCGGGCTCGACAACCCGCCCGACCACCCCGTGTCGCCCGGCGAGCGCTACGGCTACGTCTACGAGATCAACTACCTGCGCTGCATCCACTGCGACCTGTGCGTCGAGGCCTGCCCGACCGAGGCCATCACCGAGTCCAAGCTCTTCGAGTTCTCCTTCACCAACCGCTCCGACGCGATCTACACGAAGCGCGAGCTGCTGGTCGACGACGACGGGCGCCCCCAGCACCTGCCCTGGGAGGACTGGCGCGAGGGGGACGACCAGCACACCTCGGGCTGGATGCGCGCCACCTCGCCGTCGGGCGCGGCCGCCTACGAGGGCGGGTCCAGTGGTCGGGCGAGCTCGGCTACGGCGTGCGCGCGCCCGAGGGCGGCCAGAGCGCGCAACCGCGACGACGAGGCGACCGGGACCAAGGCCCTGCGCTCGACGATGGAGGCCCACCTGCTCGACGTCGACATCCCCTTCGCGCACCGGGGCATGCGGGGTCGCCTGTGGCACGCGCAGCTCTCGGCCAACCGCGCCAAGGCCAAGATGCAGGCCCGCCGCACGGCGCGCCATCCGCGGTGACCGACGGCGCCCTGGCCTGGCGACCCCGGACCCGGCGGGGGCGGAGCACTGATGACCGCGCTGCTCGCAACCACGCATCCGACCATTCCCGACGCGATCACGTTCGTCGTCTCGGCGGTGATCATCCTGGGCGGCGCGCTCGGCGTCATCACGTCGCGCAACCCGGTGCACTCCGCGCTCATCGCTCGTCGCGACGCTCTTCGGCGTGGCCGTCCTCTTCGTCGAGCAGCAGGCCGACTTCCTGGCCGCGGTGCAGATCATCGTCTACGCCGGCGCGATCGTGGTGCTGTTCTTGTTCGTGATCATGTTCCTCGGCGTCGACCGGCAGGAGAACATCAACGCGTCGAGCCGCTGAAGGGCCAGCGGCCGATGGCCCTCCTCGCTCATCGTGCTGATCGTGGGCGGGGTGATCGCGCTGGCGGTCAACGCCCACTGGGCGACGGGGGCGAACTCGGTGGCCGGCTCGACGACGGCCAACCACCACTCCAACGTCTACCGCTCGGCAAGTCGGTCTTCACGACCTACCTGTTCGCCTTCGAGGCGACGGCCGGGCTCCTCGTCATCGCCGTCGTCGGCGCCGTGGTGCTGGCCCGCCGGCCGCGTCTCGCCGCGGCGGCCGAGCTCGAGGACGGCGGCCGCGGACGCGGCCGAGCGACGAGCGACGCACGAGGAGGTCGACGCCATGAGCCTCCCCGCGGCCCTGGTACCTCGGGCTGGCCGCGCGTCCTCTTCGCCATCGGCGCCGTCGGTCTGCTCGTGCGGCGCAACGTGCTCGTGATGTTCATGTGCATCGAGCTGATGCTGAACGCGGCGAACCTCACCTTCGTCACGTTCGCCCGCATGCTGCACGACATCGGCGGCCAGGCGGCGGTGTTCTTCGTCCTGGTGGTCGCCGCGGCCGAGGTCGTGGTCGGCCTCGGGATCGTCGTCGCCATCTTCCGCCGGCGCGCCAGCGCGACGGCCGACGACGTCCACATGCTGAAGGGCTGATCGGCCGTGCTCCACGCCGCGTTCTTGATCCCGCTCTTGCCGCTCGTCGGCTTCGTCGTGCTCGTGCCGCCGGGCAGCGGCTCGGCGACCCGCTGGCCGGCTGGGTCGCGACGGCGGCGGTCGCTCGGCTCCTTCGTGGCGGCCGTGCGTGACCTTCGCCGGGCTGCTCGGGCGGCCAGACGCGACTCGGGCGTTCACCGAGACGTTCTTCACCTGGATCACGGTCGGCGGGCCTCCAGGTGAAGGCCGCCCTGCTCGTCGACCCGCTGTCGATGACGATGTGCCTGTTCGTCACCGGCGTGAGCGCGCTGATCCACCTGTACTCGATCGGCTACATGAAGGGCGACCGGGAGTACACGAAGTTCTTCATCTACCTGAACCTCTTCGTCTTCTCGATGCTGGTGCTGGTGCTGGCGGACAACCTCCTCGTCACCTTCGTCGGGTGGGAGGGCGTCGGGGTCTGCTCGTACTGGCTCGTCTCGTTCTGGTTCGAGCGCGACTCGGCGGCGTCCGCCGGCAAGAAGGCGTTCATCTACAACCGGGTCGGCGACGCCGGCTTCCTCGTCGCGATGTTCCTCATCTTCTCGCGACCGGCACGCTCAACTACGCCGGCGTCTTCGCCCACCGGGCCGCTCTCGGCGCCGGCGGGCGCGACCGCGGCGGTGCTCCTTCTCCTGTTGGCCGCGGCCGGCAAGTCGGCCCAGATCCCGCTGTTCAACTGGCTCCCCGACGCCATGGAGGGCCCGACGCCGGTCTCGGCACTCATCCACGCCGCCACCATGGTCACCGCCGGGGTCTACCTGCTGTGCCGGATGAACCCGATCCTGGCGCTGTCGCCCGACGCCCGGTGGGTGATCGCCATCATCGGCGCTGGCCACCGCGTTCGTCGCCGCCACGATCGCCTCGGCCCAGCACGACATCAAGAAGGTCCTCGCCTTCTCGACGGTCTCCCAGATCGGCTACATGTTGCTCGCCGTCGGCACCGGCGCCTACGTGGCCGCGATCTTCCTCATGGTCGCCCACGCCTTCTACAAGGGGCTGCTGTTCCTCGGCGCCGGCTCGGTGATCCACGGGCTGGACGACGAGCAGGACCTCAAGCGGATGGGCGGGCTGGCCCGCTCATGCCCTGGACCTACGCCACGTTCCTCGTCGGGTGGCTGGCCATCGCCGGCGTCCCGCCGCTCTGGCGGGCTTCTGGGCCAAGGGCGACGTGCTCGCCAACGTCTACGCCAAGAGCCCGGCGCTGTGGGCGTTCGGCGCTCCTCACCGCCCTGCTCACCGCCTACTACATGAGCCGCCTGTTCTTCCTGGCCTTCACCGGCGACGCGCGCTGGCAGCAGGCGGTCGGCGACCACCCCGCCCACGCCGAGCCGCACGAGTCCCCCTGGATGATGCGCCTCCCCCTCGTGTCCTCGCCGTCCTGGCCCTCTTCGGCGGCCTCCTCGAGCTGCCCTGGGTCCACAGCTTCGGCCTCACCGGTGGCTCGGCCCGGTCTTCGGCACGGACCTCTTCGCCAACCACCTGAGCCGGGGCGCCCTCATCGGCCTCGACGTGGTCGACGGCGTCGTGGCGGTGGTCGGCCTGTCCATCGCCTGGCGCCTGTGGCGCGGACGCGTCGACCGCCCCGCCCTCGAACCGGTGTTCCTCCAGCGCGTCTGGTACTGGGACGACCTCTACGACACGGTGATCGGCCAGCCCGGCCAGGCGCTCGCCCGGTTCTCGGCCACCGTCATCGACACCCGGGTCATCGACGGCGCGGTGAACGGCGTGGCCACCGCGGTCGAGTCCGTGGGCACCCAGGTGCGGCGCGTCCAGACCGGCTACGTGCGCAACTACGCGCTCGGGATCGCCCTCGGGCTCGCCGCCCTCATCGCCTTCATCCTCAGCCGGACGTGGTGGTCGTGAACCACGAGTTCCCCTACCTCACCGTGCTCGTGTTCGCTGCCGGCGGCCGGCGCGCTCTTCCTCGGCGTGACGACACGGGCCAGCCGGCTCGTGGTCGAGATCGTCGGCATGGCGGTGGCGCTCGCCACCCTCGGCCTTCGCCATCACGCATCGCCGTGCTGCTGCACACCGACACGGGCGGCTACCAGTTCGTCTCCGACCACGTGTGGGCGCAGTCGCTCGGCATCTCGTGGTTCGTCGGCGTCGACGGCATCTCGCTGTTCCTGGTCCTGCTGGCGGCGGTGCTGTTCCCGATCGCCCTGGCCGGTGCGCGGGTCCGCGAGAACGCCCGGGCCTTCGTCGCCTGGATGCTGCTGCTCGAGGCCGCCTGCATCGGGACCTTCATCTCGCTCGACCTGATCATGTTCTTCCTGTTCTTCGAGCTCACCCTCGTGCCGGCGTACTTCCTCATCAGCGGGTGGGGGTACACGCGGCGCGCCTACGCGGCCGTCAAGTTCTTCATCTACACGTTCTTCGGCTCGGCCTTCCTGCTCGTCGGCATCTTGGCGCTGGCGTTCGTGCACCAGAGCCAGAGCGGGGTGCTCACGTTCTCGCTGCCCGCGCTCGAGCACACCCACCTCTCGGGGACGACCGGGGTCCTGCTCTTCTTGGCCTTCACGGCCGCCTTCGCCGTGAAGGCGCCGCTGTTCCCGTTCCACACCTGGTCGCCCGACGCCTACACCGAGGCCCCGACCGGCGGGCTCGATGGTGCTCGCGGGGGTGCTGGCCAAGCTCGGCACCTACGGCATCATCCGCTTCGACCTGAACCTGTTCCCGCAGGCCTCCAAGACGCTGGCGCCCGCTGCTGCTCACGCTGGCGGTCATCGGCATCCTCTACGGCGCGATCGTCGCGGCGCGCCCAGCGCGACCTGAAGCGGCTGGTCGCCTACTCCTCGCTCGCCCAGATCGGCTTCATCGTACTCGGCACGTTCGCCTTCACGACCGAGGGTCTCACGGGCGGCGTGCTGCTGATGGTGAACCACGGCCTCATCACCGCGGCGCTGTTCCTCCTCATCGGGTTGATCGCCGACCGCCGCTCGACCTGGCAGGTCTCGGGGCTGCGCGGCCTGCAGCACCGGCCCCGGTGCTGGCGGCGGTCTTCACCGTCGTCATGCTGGCCTCGATCGGCCTGCCCGGGCTGAACGGCTTCGTGAGCGAGTTCCTGATCCTGGCCGGCACCTTCCTCACGCACCGCTGGTGGGCGGTCGTCGCGACGGTCGGCGTCATCCTCGCCGCGGTCTACTGCTGTGGGCCTACCAGCAGGTCTTCCACGGCCAGCCCGACGAGGCCAACGCCGAGACCCGTGACCTGCGCTGGAGCGAGCGCCTGGTCATGGCGCCGCTCCTCGTCCTGATCGTGCTCCTCGGCGTCTACCCGAAGCCGGTGCTCGACCGCATCACCCCGGCCGTCAACCAGCTGATCCACCGCGTCGACTCGGTGACCCACTCCGAGCAGCCCCAGCCGCCCGCCGCCCGGGCCGGCGCCGGGGGGCACCGATGAGCGCGACCACGACCGCGCACTCGGCGCACGCCGCGCACGCGGCGCCACGCTCGCCGCCACGATCGTCCTGCCCCACATCCACTACCTGGCGATCCTGCCCGAGCTCATGATGCTGGGCGGCGCCGTGGCGCTCCTCGGCGTCTCGGCCCTCGTCGCGCGGCCGCTGCGCACGACGGTGGCGACGACGGCGACGGTGGTCGTCTCGCTGACGTCGTTCGGCTTCGCCTGGTGGCAGTGGGTCGACGTGCAGGACCACGGGCCCTATACGGCCATCGCCCACGCGGTCGTCGTCGACGGCTTCAGCGCGTTCGTCGCCATCCTGGTCTCGGCCGCCATGGCGCTGAGCGCCCTGGTGGGCGACGGCTACCTGCGGCGCGAGCGCATCGACGGGGTCGAGTGCACGTGCTGGCGATGGTCTCGGCCTCCGGGGCGATGATCATGGGCGCGGCCAACGACCTCGTCCTCGTGTTCTTGGGCCTCGAGATCCTCTCGATCGCCCTCTACGTGCTCGCCGCGCTCGACCACCGGCGGGCCGCGTCCGGCGAGGCGGCCCTGAAGTACTTCGTCCTCGGCGGCTTCTCCTCGGCCATCTTCGTCTACGGCATCGCCCTCACCTACGGCGCCACCGGCACGACCAACCTGACCCAGATCGCCGACTTCTTGTCCAAGAACGTGATCGTGAACGACGGGGTGCTGCTGGCGGGGCTCTCGCTCCTCCTCGTCGGCTTCGCCTTCAAGGTGGCCGCGGTGCCGTTCCACATGTGGACCCCCGACGTCTACCAGGGGTCGCCCTCGCCCATCACCGGCTTCATGGCCGCCGTGGCCAAGGTCGGCGGCTTCGCGGCGCTGCTCCGCGTGTTCGTGTCGTCCTTCGGGGTGCTGCGCGCCGACTGGCAGCCGGTGATCTAGGCGGTCGCCGTGCTCACCCTGCTCCTCGGCGCGGGCCTGGCCGTCGTCCAGCGCGACATCAAGCGGATGCTGGCCTACTCGTCGATCAACCACGCCGGCTTCATCCTGCTCGGCCTGCAGGCGGCCAACGCCGCCGGCGTGAGCGGTGCCCTCTACTACCTGTTCACCTACACCTTCATGGTGATCGGGAGCTTCGCCGTCGTCACCCTGCTCGGCCGCCGGGGGACGCGTCGCACGACATCGCCGGCTACCGCGGGCTGGCCTCGCGCCAGCCGTTGCTCGCCTTCGCCTTCGCCGTGCTGCTGCTGGCCCAGGCCGGCGTGCCGTTCACGACCGGCTTCTTGGCCAAGCTGTAGGTGGTGGCCGCCGCCGTCGACGTCCACTCCGTCCCGCTCGCGGTCATCGCCATGGTGTCGGCCGCGCTGGCCGCCTTCTTCTACCTGCGGGTCGCCGTCCTCATGTACACGCCGGTGCGGGCGGCGACGCTCGGTGCGGGCGAGGAGGTTCCGGCGGGATCGCTCGGTGCCTTCGGCTCGCTGCCGCCCGAGTCCGGCGGCGTGGTCGTCGACGCCGGCCGGTCCGTCTCGCCGTCGGTGGTCGGTCGCATGAACGCCGGGCTGCTGCTCGACGACGCGCCGGTCGCCACCCTCGACGACGACCTCATCGGCGCCGAGGCCGAAGACCCGGTGGCGATCGTCAAGGTCCCGGTGACCGTGGTGGTCGTCGTCGCCGTCTGCCTGGCCGTGACGATCGTTTTCGGCATCGTCCCGGCGCCGATCGTCGACTTCGCCCACAAGGCCACGCTCCTGTTCCTGCCATGATCCGGGGAATGACCGAGCGCCCGCGCAGTGATCGCCCCGCGTAACTGGCGCTGGCGGGAGGACCCGATCGAGTCGGGTCCGGCCGTCATCTTCGACATGGACGGCGTGCTGTCCGACGCGGTCGGCCGGCAGCGCTTCATCGAGCACGGGCGGCGCGACTGGGACGCCTTCTTCGACGCCTGCGGCGACGACCCGGTGATCGAGGAGATGGCCCGGCTGCTCGAGTTGCTGAGCGCAGATCTCTCCGTCGTCCTGCTCACCGGCCGGCCGCTGTGGGTCCAGCCGCAGACGCTCGCCTGGCTGCACCGCTACGGGGTGCGCTGGGACCTGCTCGTCATGCGCGACCGCGGTGACTACGACCAGGTGACCTACTTCAAGCGGCGGATGGTCGACGAACTGCGCGAGCACGGCTTCGACCTCCGCCTCGCCATCGAGGACGACCCGCAGAACCATGCGATGTTCCAGCGCGAGGGCATCCCCTGCGTCTACATCCACTCCGGCTACTACGAGTGAGGGCGGGTCGGGCCAGCCGACCTGCCCGCTGGATCGTATGATTGTGGGCAAGCGCCTTGCGCGGTGCGTGATCTGTCGGCCTTGAGGGGCGTGCGGTAGCGCGACACCCCCGGAAAGGTGGTTGGCGCACATGCTGAGCCCAGCGGAAATCGGAGGGATCGCCGGCGGCGGTGGTGCCGTGCTGATCGCCGGGATCTCGTGGCCCCTCCTCGTGGTGAGGGGTCGGCGGCGCCGGCTCGACGAAGCCCTGGCCGGGCCGGACCCCGCCACGCGTCTCGCTGCGCTCGATCTCGTGGCGGAGCGCGGCGTATCGGCGCACCTCGTTGGCGTGCTGGTGGAGCGCGCCCTCGTCGAGAACGATCCGGCCGTGCAGGCCGCGCTTGTCAGGGCGCTGACGTACACCCGCTGGGAGCCCCGTGCGGACCGGCGGTCGCTGCAGTTGCGCGCCTGGGCCACCCGCACGGCGCAGGCCGGTCGCGAGCTCGTGGCCCGGACCGAGAGCACCGCGGCCGACGGCGCAGGCGGGTCGAGTCCCGAACCGCCGGTGGCCGGACCGGTGATCGACGACAGCCGGGAGCAGATCCCAGCGGATCTGGAAGTGCCGGCCTGGCTGGAGCCGGTCATGGCCAAGGACTTCGACGGGCGTCGAAACGGTGTGGAGGCCAACGGTGAGGAGCCCGGCTCGTCCCGGGCCCGGCCGATCGCCAAGGCCGAACAGGATGCGGTCAGGGTCCTGCGCGAGGCGGGCTACGGGGTGGCGACGAGGAGCCCCTCGGTCGTCGATGTCGATCGCGCCGACGACGCGGCGCCGGTGCCGATGAGGAACGAAGTGGAGTTCCTACGAGAGCTCGGTGCCCAGCGGTTCGTCACCCTGACCCTGATGGAGGAGGCGATCCGGCGCATGCGGGCCGAGAACGCCCGCCTGGAGAGGGAGCTCGCCCGCTACCGCGAGGTGTGACGACGGCGGGTGAGCGTCCGATGGGGAGCCGGCGCCGCGCGGCCCGGCGCTCCGCTCGCCGCTCCTATTCGAGCGTGGCCGGGTCCACCCCGATGCCGCCCGCCGCACTGCTCTTGTAGGCGGCCAACGCGAACCGCAAGACGTCAACGGCCTCCTCGCCGCTCCATTGGAGCGGGCCCTCGCCCGTGTGCAACCAGCGCAGCCAGTGGCGGCCCGAATCGCGAAAGCTGCTGGCCCAGTCGTCGTCGAGGGCGTGGAAGGAGCGCATCTCCCCATCGACGTAAACCTCGAGGCTCGGCTCCTGGATGCCGCGACCGGTGCACCGGTTGACCCACGCGAAGCCCCGGCGACCGGTGACCTCCCATCGTTCGTCGTTGGTGTAGTAGTCGGAGCGCAGGTACATGTCGACGGCCAGGGTGATGTCGAGCACCCCGCGGATCCCGTTGCGGTGCTCGAAGACCAGCGTGCTTGGCGCGTCGACCCCGATGCCCTCGATGACCTCGGTGTTGCCGATCCAGGCCCGGACCTGGGCGATGGGGCCGAAGAGCCAGATCGCCGTCGCCAGCTTGTGCCAGCCGTCGTCGAAGACGAGGACGCCGCGCCCCCGCTGCGCCTGCTGGAACTGCCAGTCGTAGGTGCTGCCGGGCACCTCCCAGCCGCCGCGCCCGCTCGCCACCATCTTCATGTGGTAGCCGCTGACCTGGCCGAGCTCTCCCGACTCGACGGTCTCCTTGAGCTTGCGCAGCGGCTCGTAGAACACGTAGTTCTCCATCACCCGCAACTGCCGTCCGCCGGCCCGGGCGGCCTCCAGCATGCGCCGGGCGTCGGCCAGGTCGTTGCACATCGGCTTCTGCAGGTTGACGTGCCAGCCGTAGCCGAGCAGCTCGATCACCCCGTCGGCGTGCAGCGGGATGGGCAGCAGGGCTTCGACGGCATCGACCTCGAGGCCGCTCGCCGCCAGCTCGGCCGCCGAGGCGAATGTCCGCGCCTCCGGCCAGTCCGCCTGCCGCTGCTGCCGGCGCTCCTCGCTCGGGTCGACGAGCGCCACCACCTCGGCGTCGGGATTGTCGAGGTAGGCGCGTACGTTCAGGTCGTAGATGCGCCCGAGGCCCACGATCGCCGCGCGGACAGGACGGTCGTAGGGGGTGAAGGGCATGCGGCGCGTCTCCTCGAAAATGGCCTACTCGGCCGGATCGGCGAGCCTACCCAGGGTGGCCGACCGCCAGCGCTTCGGTCTCCCCGGCTGGCCCAGGCGCGGGTCTGTCCTGGTCGGACCGCCGTTGCATGGTCACGGGCGATCGAGGCCCGCGCCGGAGCCTGCTCGGCCGCATCGTCTGGCGCCGTAGGGTGGGAAGAGGAGACGCCCCGTTTTGGGTAGGACCGCCGGGCACACCATCGCCGGTGCAGGCTCGACGCCTCTGTCGCCGAACGCGAAGGAGCGTATGTCCGAAGAGCCCGTGTGGGGCTCGGGTCTTGTCACCAGTGACGGTGTGGAGCTCGAGACTCGCTCGTGGTTGTGTGCGGGGGAGCCTCGCGCCATCGTCGTTCTGGTCCACGGCCTGTCGTCCACCAAGGACCACTCCCATGTCGTCGCGCTGGCCGGACAGCTGGCGGGCCGGGGTGTCGACATCCTCTCCTACGACGCGCGGGGGCACGGCGCCTCCGGCGGGTTCTCCACGCTCGGGGATCTCGAGCGCCACGATGTCGCAGCCGCCGTCGCCCGGGCGCGCACGCGCGACGGCCGCGTCGTGCTCATCGGTGCGTCGATGGGAGCCATCGCCGCGCTGGGCTACGCCCAGACCGATCCCGATCTGTCGGGGGTCGTCGTGGTCTCGAGCCCGGGCGACTGGCGCATCCCGCTCCGGGCGCGGGCGTTGTTCACGGTGGCACTGGCCCGCACCCGACCGGGTCGCCTCTACGCGGCACGGCACGTCCGCGTGCGCATCCACCCGGTGTGGAACCCACCTGAACCGCCGCGGTCCGTGGCCAAGCGAGTGGTGACGGCCGTCCCCCTGGCCATCGTCCACGGTCGGCGCGATCGCCTGATCCCGTTCCAGTCGTCCCTCAGTGTCTCGATCGACGAGCTGCCGAGCGCCCACGCGGTCGTCGTTCCCGGCATGGGCCACGCCTTTGACCCGGCCGGTCACGAGGCCATCTGCGACGCTCTGGAGTGGGTCCTCGCCCGCTCACGGGGCGGCGCCGCGCTGGCGGACCCCGTCCTGCCCGGCTGAACCGCCGGCCCGGTGCAGGCTGCTCCCTGCCGCGGGGCGCCCACGTCCGGCGAGGATCCATCACCGCGTCCGGCGGCGGAGAGTGATCGGCTTTCGAACCTTTTGGGGGCCGGCGGACACTATTGGGTGTGCCCGCATTCTCCGAAGCCACCGACGGCGACCTCCTGGCGCTGGCCGGGAGCGAACCGGAGGCCTTCGGGGAGCTGTTCAAGCGGCATTCGCACTCCGTCTATGCCTACTGCGCGCGGCGGACGGGCAACCTCGATCTGGCCGAGGATCTGACCAGCGTCGTCTTCATGGAGGCGTTCCGACGGCGCCGCACGCTGCGCCTGTCGAACGCGAGCGCACTGCCCTGGCTCATCGGTGTGGCCAACAACGTCGCTCGAAACGCTGATCGCTCACTCCGACGGTATCGATCGGCGCTCGATCGCATTCCGGTTCCGGCGAACGGCGCGAGTTCCGAAGAGGACATGATCGCGCGCCTCGAGGCACAAGAGGCACTTGCCCGTTCGCTCAAAGCGATCTCGGCGCTGACTCCAAGGAGAACAGGAAGTCGTCCTCCTCGTCCTGTGGAGCGAGCTCACCTACTCGGACGCGGCAACGGCGCTCGATATCCCGGTTGGCACCGTCCGCTCTCGGCTGGCCAGTGCCCGCGCCAAGTTCAAAGACTCTGCCCCCGTCACCTCGACGACCATCACTCAATGAGAAAGGAAGCACCAATGATCGACCTCGAAGCCCCACCCGTCCCTACCCTCAGTGATTTCCGACTGTCGGCTCGTCAGAAACACCTCGTGCAGGAGATCGCGGGCCGCCGCCGAAACCGACGGAGAGGAGGCCTGGCGCTGGGCGGCGGTGTCCTCGTCGCGGGCGGCGTCACATCGGTCGTGCTCGTGCTTGCCGGTCCGGGCACCGCGAACGCGTTTGCGGCCTGGGCGCCAGCGCCGACGGCGCCAGCGCCCGGCCAGGTATCGAATGCCGAGGCGACCTGCGAGGCCGCGGTGACCGCACCGCCAGCGGGCAAGACGCCTCCGGGGTTTCCCGCGGCCGGGACCCAGGTGTCGCTTGTCGACACCCGCGGACCCTTCACGACGGTTTTGTTCGGGGGGAACACCTCGAGAACCCTCATGTGCGTCACCGGCCCGTCGATCAATTCCAGCGCGCAGGTCAACTCACAAATGCGGGAGATCGCAAGCCCGCCGGCGTCGCCCGAGGCGGGCCCGATTGCCGTCGACCGTCTCCTAGCCGAATCCGCCGACGACGGTCAGGTCTACACGATCGCCGAAGGCTCGGTCGGCCCGGGCGTGACGGCGGCGACATTGGTGCTGAGCGATGGCTCGGACGTCATCACCACCACCGGCAACGGCCTCTTCCTCGCCTGGTGGCCGGGTAGCGCCGTCGTCACGTCGGCCACAGTGACCACCGCTGCGGGAACGACAACCCAGCCGATCAGCCTTCCGATGCCAGCGATCGGCGGATCCGGCAACAGCGTCGTGCGAAAGGTAGGCATCGGCCAGTGACGACCGTTCTCTCGTCAGCCGGCCGACCGACGAATACGGGGCCGCGAACTCCGGGCGGTTGGCCCGCCAGAGGTGCCGCCTACAACGCGCTGGTGGGGTTGGGCAAGGTTGCCGATGTCCACACCATGCCGAGGCACATCTCATCGGAAGACCCGTCGCCCCAGGTCACGAAATGGGGAGGAACTTTGCGCAGGATGGGCAGCTCCTGCGCGAGCGCCGGGTTGTAGGTGCAGTTGACCTGGAGGTTTTCACCGGCGGTCACCGGGATCGGCGTGTTCAAGTTGTAGGCCCGCTGGTAGTGGAAGTTGTAGTCCGGGACGTCGAGCACGGTCTGCGCCTGCGGCGTTCCCGGATTGAGGACCAGGCTGAAGCTGACCCCCAGCAGGTGCATGTGCGCCTGGGCCCGCACGATGTACCCGTTCTGGGTGATGGGCCAAATGCACGAGGTGCTGTCCCCGGCCGGCGGGTTTCCACACTGCTGCCCGAGCTCGTTCACCGTCTGCACTTCGCTCTGGCCGAACTCGCGTCCCTCGCTGGCGACCTCAGCGCTGCGGTTGCACAACGGTCCGGTCACACCGGTCGGGCAGGGGATGTCCGGCGGAGCCAGTTCCAGTTGGAGGTGCAGTGGCAACAAGGGCGTCGAGTTGGGAACGGTGTTGATCACGAATGAGTTCTTCACCGGCTTGTCACCGACCAGCAGGTTGTAGTGGACCTGCATGATGATCAAGCTCCCGGAGGGCAGCCGGATTCCTGTGCCTTTCGGCACGACGTCCACGCCGTGGCCCGGAGCCCAGACGCTCAGCCACTGCGTTCCCAGGAACTGCTGGGCCGTCGAATCGGGAAGCTCCGGAGCGCCGAAGCAGGTCCATCCCTTGCCGCCGGTCGTCGCGTTCTCGCGCTGCGCGGTAGCGGCGAGGGATGGGGGGACCAGAGAGATGATCGCATGGTGGTCTTCGGTACTGCCGGGCAGGAACTGGCTGGAGATGATGTACGAGTCCTGGGTGACGTGCGGGTTCAGCAACGTGCAGTGGTAGTCGTCCGTCCCTCCGAAGACCCCTCGGGGGGTGTAGGTCGGCGAGACCAGGGTGATCGCCTTGATCCCATTGGTGGAGCCGGTCGCGGCGGTGGCGACGGCCGAGATCGTGCCGACGACCAGGACCAGGGCGATCGGGATGGCCACTGCTCGCCGGCGACGCAAGTGACGGCGCCCGAACGGACCCCTCGCCGCCAGGCGCGCGTCGTTCGCCCCGCCGGCTGCTCGCCTCCATCTGCTCAGCTCGCCCACCACCCCTCGATTCCGCGGTGCACCGCCGGTCCGAAACCCGGGTGCCCAGCTTCGAAGGCTAACCGTGGCGGCCGTCGTGGCGGGGTCGAGCCTGTCGCCTCGGGTATGCCCGGGGCGCTTCGAGAGTCGCGTGTCGATCCGGCATCAGCCGGTTTCTCGGCCACCAGGCAGCCCATCGGGTCATGGCTCGCCATGGCGGCCGAAGCATCGGTCACAATGAATTAGGGCGCGAGGCAATAGGGCGCGAGGTTGTCGCTCGATTCCAAGGGGGGGCCAATGGTGGAGCGAAGAGTGGCATTCGTGACCGGGGCAAGTCGCGGCATCGGAAAGGGCATTGCCAAACACCTCGCCCGAAGCGGATTCGATGTGGCGATCACCGCCCGTACGGTGCATCCGGGAGAGGCGCGGGAGCACTCACCGACTGTGGCGCGCTCGGACACCAGTCCCCTGCCGGGGAGCCTCGATGAGACCGCAGAACTGATCGAGAGCGAGGGTGCTGAGGCACTCGCCGTGCCGGCGGACCTGCTCGAACGCTCCTCACTCGGAGCAGCCGTGGCGACGGTCCTGGGTCGATGGGGTCACATCGATGTGCTGGTGAACAACGCCCGGTACATGGGTCCCGGACATATGGACCACATCCTCGATACCCCTCTCGAGCTGTTGGACAAGCATCTGGAGGGGAACGCGATGGCCCCGATCGTGCTGATCAAGCAGGTCCTGCCCTCCATGCTCGACCGAGGTGGCGGCACGATCGTCAACGTGTCGTCCAGCTCCGGGCTCAGCGATCCGCCGGCTGCGGCAGGGAGCGGCGGCTGGGGTCTCGGGTATGGCTTCTCCAAGGGAGCTGCGTACCGGATCGCGGGAATCGTTTCGCTGGAGCTCGGTCATCGGGGGATCAAGGCGTACAACCTTGAGCCCGGGTTCGTCGCCACGGAACGTATTGCCCAGGACATGGCCCCGTTCGGTTTCGACGCAACGACCGGGGTGCCCGTCGACGTGCCGGGAGCGGCCTGCGCGTGGCTCGTCTCCGACCCGGCCGCGGCGGAGCCCAACGGGCGGACGGTCAACGCACCGGAGGTGTGTCGCAGCCTTGGCCTCGTTCCCGGCTGGCCATGACACGCCCGTTCACCGAGGCCACCGCCATCGACGGTTGTGACGGTGTGCAAGGTGGACTTGTTCGCCACCCTGTCGTCAACACGAGGTCGGATTGAACGGTCCGTGAAGGCTCGACCTGGGCTCCCTCAGTCAGCGAACCCAAACAACGCAAGAAATCTGGCTTGCGGACTGGCACCAACCGGAGTCTCCAGGGGCTTGGCGATTATGCCCTTCTCGAAGAGCTCGTTGATCTGGGGAGAGATCACCGTGTAGGCCGCAGCGGTGAGTTCAGGGTCGAGGCGCGTGTCCTGGCCCGTCACCTTCGCAATCTCCCAGCCATGGGTGAGGATGTCGACAAATCGTGTCCCGGCGTAGTCCCGACCGCTGTGGGTCTCACCGGACGGTGGGGTCTGACACTCAACATCAAGCGCTCCGGGGGAACGGAAGGCCTGATCGGCGCTGGTCGTGGCGCGGTCATACCCCCCTAATGGGTCCTCACCTAACAAATCGGTGTCCGTCGGGACCCGTTGCTTGGCGTCCTCCAACGACTGGCCCGCAAGCAAGAACGCAACCCAGCGACTCTCGACCGCCAGGTGGTTGACAAGACGCCGAACATCCGTGCGAGCCGTATCCATCCAAATGTCCCAATGCTCATCACGAAGACCGGCCACCACACGGCGGGTGCGCTGGATGGCCTGCTCGTGCAGCCCGAGAAGGTCAAGGCCCACGGTATCCATGGCCACTCCGATCGGCAGCGCGCCAACGGCGCGGAAAGGTACTCCACTACGACGTGTACCGGGTCGGACAAATGGTACGGGATGCCGGGCGTTTGGCAAACACGTCGGCGGCGTGCTCGCGACGTGCCCGGTTTGCTCAGCGGTTTCGAAGGGGCCGGCGACCCCGCGACGGCCGGCGCGCTCGGTCTGTTGGTTTCAGCTGAAGCGGGGCGGCCGCTTCTCCCGGAAGGCCTGGACCCCTTCGCGGGCGTCGGGGTGGTGATCGGAGATGGCCGTGCGGACGGCGATGTCGTCGAAGGAGTGGGCGAGCGGCATCTCTGCTGCGTTGTAGAGCGAGCGTTTCAACAGCCGCATGGCGGCCTGCGGTCCGGCGGCCAGCTCGCCCGCCAGCGCCAGCGCGCGGTCGAGCAGTTCGTCGGGCGGCGCCACCTCGTGGAGCAACCCGAGGTCGAGGGCCTCGGCCGCGCTCAGGATGCGTTGGCGCAGGAAGAAGTCGATGGCCTTGCTGAGCCCGATCAGCTGCACCACGAGTGCGTGCCCCCCCTCGTCGGGCAGGAGCCCGAAGCGCAGCGTGGCCGACCCGAGGCGTGCCTCGCTCGAGGCGATGCGAAAGTCGCAGGCCAGCGCCAGCGTGAGACCGGTCTGGATGGCGAGGCCGTTGATGGCGGCGATCGTGAGCTTGTCGAGGGCGCGCACGGCCAGGTTGAGGGTCTGCGACATGGTCCGCAGGCCCTCGTAGGTGCCCATGGCGTCGCGGTGGCCGGGAGGCAGGTCCGGCATCAGCGGCTCCGCCTCGGCCCAGTCGCGCGGCCGTCCCGTCATGTCGTCGCCGGCGCAGAACGCCCGGCCGCTCCCTGTGATCACCACCACGCGGACGTCGTCGTCCATCTGGCAGCGCACGAACACCTCGGTCAGGTCCCGCTTCATGGGCTGGGTGGTCCCGTTGAGGTGCTCGGGGTCGTTCATGGTGATGAGGGTCACCCCGTCGGCACCGGTGACCACCTCGAAGCCCCGGTAGCGGCCCTCGATCATCGGGCGGTGGCTCCCGCGCCGCTCACCCGCCGAACCTCGGCTCCCGCTTCTCGACGAAGGCCTGGGCCGCCTCCCGGTGGTCCGCCGTGAGGGTGGTGTGGATGTGGTGTGTCGCCTCGAGGTCCAGGGCCTCACCGAGCTCGCCGTGCACGGCCCGATTGAGGTTCTCCTTCATGTAGCGGTAGGCCGTGCGCGGGCCCTCCGCCAACCGCCGGGCGCGTGCGGCGACCTCGTCCGCGAACTCCTCCGGTGTGAACACGGCGTTGACCAGGCCGAGGGCCAGGGCCTCCTCGGCCGAGAGGCGCTCGGAGAAGTAATACAGCTCACGGGCCTTGGCCGTGCCGACCAGGCGCGACAGGAACCACGTCCCCCCGTAGTCGCCCGACAGCGCGACGCGGGCGAAGGCGGTCGTGAGCACCGCTCCTTGGACCGCGTAGCGCAGGTCGCAGGCGAGGGCCAGGGACAGGCCGGCCCCGGCCGCGGCGCCGGGAATGGCGGCGATCGTCGGCTTGGGCATGTCCCAGATCCGGCCGCTGGTCGCCCGCTGGCTCAGCCGCTGCCCGTGGATGCGCGCGTCGAGCGAGGACCCCCGGGCGCTGCCACCGGCGCTCGGGGCGTTCCGTTCGGCCATGGCCTTCACGTCCCCGCCGGAGCAGAAGGCACCGCCCGCGCCGGTGAGCACCACGGCGCCCACCTCGTCGTCGACCTCGACGGTGGCGAGGCCGCGGGCCAGGCCGTCGAGCATCTGCGGGGTCAGTGCATTGCGCCGCTCGGGCCGGTTCAAGGTGAACGTCGCCACCCCGTCGCCGATCTCGATTCGCAGTTCGTCGGTGCCGACGTCGAGCTGCCTCATGGTTCCCACCGCTCCTTTCCGCCGCCGTCAGACGCTGAGTGAGAAGCCCTCGTAGTCCTTCGCCGCGATGTCGTCGCACTGCGCTCGATAGGTGTTGACGCCGCCGATGTAGGGCATGAACACGCGGGGCTTGCCCTCGATGTTGGCCCCGATGTACCAGGAGTTCCCCCGGGGGAACAGGGTGAAGTCGGCCAGTGCGGCCACGAGGGTCACCCAGTCGTCCTCCGCCTGCGTCGTGGCCTCGATGCGCCCGAGGCCCGCCGAGCGCAGGTGGACGAGGCAGTCGGCGATCCAGTCCACGTGCTGCTCGATGGAGACCACCATGTTGGACAGGACCGACGGGCTGCCCGGTCCCGTGATGAGGAACAGGTTGGGGAAGCCGGCCGCCGCCAGCCCGAGATAGCTGCGTGGGCCGTCGCGCCACTTGTCGGTGAGCGATTGGTCGTTCTTGCCGCGGATGTCGATGTTGGCGAGCGCGCCGGTCATGGCGTCGAAGCCCGTGGCGAACACCGAGCGCGTCGAACTCGTAGGTGGCCGCCGCCGTGACCACGCCGGTCGGCGTGATCGACTCGATCGGGGCGCGGCGGATGTCGACCAGGGTGACGTTGTCCCGGTTGAACGTCTCGTAGTAGTCGATGTCGACGCAGAGGCGCTTCGATCCGCACGGGTAGCCGGTCGGGCTGAGCAGCGCCGCCGTCTGCGGGTCCCGCACCCGCTCCCGGATCTTGGACCGCAGGAACTCGCTCGCCGCCTCGTTGGCCTCCGGGTCGGTGAGCAGGTCGGCGAACGCCCCGAGGAAGCGCAGCCCGCCCTCCTCCCACTTGGCGCCGAACTGCGCGGCCCGCTCCTCGTCGTCCGCCTCCCGTGCCGCACCGGTGTCGCCCGTGATCGGAAAGCCAGCCTGGGACTGGCGGCAGAGCTCGCGGCGTTGGGTGTAGGTGGCCTTCACCTCCGCCACATACTGCGGATCGAGCGGGTGGTTCCAGGCGGGGACGCTGAAGTTGGGGGTCCGCTGGAAGATCACGACCGAGTCGGCCTGGCGGGCGATGTGCGGGATCGACTGGATGGCCGAGGACCCGGTGCCGATCACGCCGACCCGCTGGCCGCTGAAGTCGACCGGCTGGTGCGGCCAGTGCCCGGTGTGGAACGTCGGTCCGGCGAAGGAGCCGACCCCTTCGACGGCCGGCAGCTTGGCGCTCGACAGGCAGCCGGTCGCCATGACGCAGTAGGTGGCCGAGACGGTCTCGCCGCCGTCGGTCTCGAGCGTCCACCGGCCTGTGTCCTCGTCGAAGCGGCACGAGACGATCCGCGTCTCGAACTGGATGTCGCTTCTGAGCTCGAAGCGGTCGGTGACGTGCTCGAGGTAGGCGAGGATCTCCGGCTGCGTGGCGTAGCGCTCGGTCCAGGTCCACTCCTGCTCGAGCTCGGGCGAGAAGGAGTAGGAGTAGTCGACGCTCTCGACGTCGCAGCGCGCCCCCGGGTAGCGGTTCCAGTACCAGGTGCCGCCGACGCCGTCGGCCGCCTCATAGACGCGCACGGAGAAGCCGAGCCCGCGCAGCCGGTGCAGCATGTAGAGCCCGGCGAACCCGGCGCCCACGACGACGACGTCGAAGGAGGCTGCGTCCGATCCCACACCCGCTCGCGGCGGCGTCATCGTTCCCTCCCCGTCCTCTTCGCATTCCCCGCACCCGAGCGTGCTGTTCGCATCATGCCACCGGCGGGCTCCCGCCGACCGGGGCGCCCCGGCGGCCCACCAGGACGCCGAGGGCCACCATGAGCCCGGCCAGGATCTCGATCGGCAGGTCTCCCCAGCGCTCGTAGAGGGTGGCGCCGCCGCGCAGCGCGACCTCGGCCACGATGACGTCCCGTTCGCCCAGGCGGCTGCGCCGCACGATCGCGCCGCGCTGGGTGATGACGGCCGAGAAGCCGGTCGGCGCGGCCTGCACCAGGTCCCGACCCTCCTCGACCGCCTGCACCCGGGCGGCCGCGATCTCCTGGGCCGGCACCTGACTGGTCGCGTACGAGGCGGTGTTGGTGGGGACGACCAGCAGCTGGGCGCCGGCGCGCACCGACGACCGGCCGCGCCCGGCGAAGAACACCTCGTAGGAGACGAGGGCGCCGAGGGGCGCCGCCGGAGTGCGCAGCAGCCCGTTGCCCCGGCCGGCGATGGCGTCGAGCGGCACGGCGGAGAGGCTGGCCAGGTGCGAGAAGAACGAGCGGAACGGGACGTACTCGCCGAAGGGGACCCGGTGGACCTTCTCGAAGACCGAGACGACGTGCCCGTTCGGGCCCCAGGCCACGATCTCGTTGCGGAAGCTCGTGTCCGACACCGTCTGGGTCACGCCGGCCGCGATGGTGGCGCCGAGCTCGCGGGCCAGCGCCGCCATGTCGGCCGCCTGGGGAGTCCCGGCCAACGGTCCGGGGAGGGCGATGACGTCCTCGGGCCACAGCACGAGCGCCGGCCGCCGGCCGCCGGCGACCAGCGTCTCGGTGGCCGCCAGCGCGGCCGAGAACACGACCGCCGGTGGGATCTCGGCCTTCGACAGGCCGCGCCGCCCGCCGCCTTGGACCGCGGCCACCGATATCGAGCGAAGCGCCGGCCCCCCGTCGGGCGCCAGCGGCCCCGACGATCGAAATCACCACGGCGATGCCCGCCGCGGCGAGGGTCGCCCAGCCGGGCCCGGTCGGAGCCGAGGCCCGGGGAGCGTCGACGGACTGCCGGGCGAGCCGACCCGCTCCGTGGTGCACGAGGGTGCCCCCGAGCGACCCGACGACGGCCCCCAGCGCCCACACCATCGCGGTGAGCAGCAGTGGCCCGCCCAGGCGGGCGACGCCGAGAAGGGGTCCCCCCGCCTGCCCGAGGTAGACGCCCCCGATCGGGAGGCCGCCGAACGGCCAGGCCATGCGGCCGGCCTCGAGGAGCGTGAAGGCCCCGACGAAGGAGACCAGTCGTCCGCGGGTCGCCGGCGTGAGGGCGCCGGCCGCTCCCATCGACAGCGCCTCGAGCACGACGAGCACCACCGCGCCGTACCAGTTGAAGTTCTGCGCCCAGGCCAGCCCGATGCCGAAGCAGCCGAGGCCGGCCACCCACCCGGCCAGGAACCGGGTGCGCAGCGGCAGGCCGGCCAGCCGCCAATAGAGGAGCCCCGCTCCGAGGAAGGCGAGGGGCCACCAGCCCCAGGGCGGGAGCGACAGCGCCAGCCCGACTCCGGCCGCCAGAGAGGGAATGACGATCCCGCCCCGGCGGCGCCTCACCGCGGTGGTGTCGGTTTCCCGACGATGGCGTCGAGGACCGTCGACGCGGCCTGCCGGCCGCTCGCGATGCAGGCCGGCACGCCGACGCCCCGGTAGGCGGCTCCCGCTACGGCCAGCGGCGGCAGCCGGCGGATCGCCGCTTCGATGCCCGCCACCCGCAGCAGGTGGTGCACCCGGTATTGGGGGAACGCGTCGGGCCACCGCGTGACCCTCGCCGCGGTGGGTCCGGTCCGGAGCCCGAGAATGGCCGTCAGTTCGCCGACCACGCGGTGAGACGACCGCGTCGTCGTCGAGCCGGGCCGGGCGATCGTCGCCGAAACGCCCGATCGACGCACGGAGCAGCACGTCCCCCGGGCGCGCCAGATGCGGCCACTTCTGGGAGAGGAAGGTGCACGCCGTCATCAGCACCTCGGGCTCCTCGCCGGGCAGAGAAGAGCCGCGGGGCACGAGGAACCCCGTCCCGAAGAGGGGCTGGGCGAGGGCGTCGGCCGGGAACTGCAGGGTGACGACGGCCACGGACGCGTGGTCGATGCCGCCGAGCAGCGTCGCCGCCTCCGCGTCGTGCGGGGTCAACAGGTCGCGGGCGATCGGAGCGGGCGTCGCCAGCACGACGCCGTCGGCGGCGAAGGAGCCGGCCGGCGACCGGACGATCCACGGCGGCGCCTCGGGGTCCCCGCGTTCGAGGCGCGCCGCCCCGAGGCCCGTGCAGAGCTGCACACCCCGTTCGACCAGCAGCTCGCTGAGCCGTTCCACCAGGCTGCCCAGCCCGCGTTCGAGGGCAAAGAAGGCGGGCGCCTGCACCGTGGGGGACTCGGTCGCGCCGCTGAGGCTGGAGGACTGGATCCGGCGCAGGGCGCGCATCAGTCCAACGCGCTGCCCCGCAGCGGCGAGGAGCGCCGGTGACACGGCCGCCGTGCTCATGTCGGCCACCGATCCCGCGTTGATCCCGCCCACCAGCGGGTCGACGAGGGTGGCGACCACCTTCGATCCGAGCTTGTCGGCGACGAGGGGCCCGAGCGCCCGGTCCCCGATCGGCCCGCGGCGGCTCGGGCGCGGGGCCACGGCGTCGCGGGCGAGGCGGAGCGATCCGGCGACACCGAGCACGCCGGAACGGGCGACCGGCCACCAGCGCGTCGGGACCCCGAGCGCGAGGGCGCCCGGCATCGGCCGGAGCCGTCCTCGCGCCCAGACGGACGCGCCCGACGCGCCGATCGGCACGAGCTCTTCGCCCAGTCCGACGGCCCGGCACAACTCGACCGCCTCGGGCCGCCGCCCGAGCACCCCGTCCGGTCCAAGGTCCACAGCCCGCCCGGCGAACTCCTCGCTGCGCAGCGCGCCGCCCAGCCGGGGAGACGCTTCGAGCACGGTCACCCGCGGCCCGCCGACCGCGGCGCCGCTGTCGCCCCCGGTCAGCTCCCAGGCGGCCGCCAGGCCGGCGATCCCGCCGCCGATCACCACGACCGAGGACGCTCGGCCGGCGCCCGCAGAACCGGTGCCCGGAGAACCCGCGCCGGCCGAACCCGGTCCCGGCGAAGGGGTGGCGGACGCCGGCACGGCTCAGGCCCCGCCGCGATCGGCGGCGCGCACCACGCCGGCCAGGATCGCGAGGAAGGCCGGGTCGTCGTTCAAGCGACGCGGTCCGGGCGAAGGCGATCCCCGCCTGCTCGGCCACCCCGCTGGCTTCGACGTCGAGGTCGAAGAGCACCTCGAGGTGATCCGAGACGAAGCCGATGGGACAGACGACGACCGCACTCGCCCCGTTCCGGGCCCGTTCGCAGATGACGTCGAGCAGTGCCGGCCCGAGCCAGGGTTCGGGCGTGCGGCCCGCGCTCTGCCAGGCGACGCTCCAGTCGGCGTCGCCGAGGCGCGCGGCTAGCGGCTGCCCGCGCCGCCGATTCGGCCACCTCGTCTGGGTAGCGATCGCCGGCCGAGACGGCCCGCTCGGGCACGGAGTGCGCCGTGAAGATGACGGTCGCCCGCGCCGCCGCCTCGGGCGTCAGTGTGGCCACCGCGGCTGGAGACCCGCCGACCGATGAGCTCGGCGAATCCCGGCGCGTCGTACCAGTGGGCGACCGAGTGAGAACGCGGGACCGCTCGGGTGCGCGGCGAGCGCGTCGGCGGCCCGCGCCAGGTACTCGCCGGCGCCCCGCGACGACCCGTGCGGGGTGAGGACCAGGCCGACGACTTCCGAGCAGCCCGCGCTCGGCGAGCTCCCGGGCCGCGTCCTCGACGAACGGCGCAGTGTGCTTCGCGCCATAGGCGACGCGGTAGCGGTCGGGCGACACGCTGGCCAGCTGCGTCGCCAGCCCGTCGACCTGCGCCTGTGTCCGCAGGGCGAGGGGGGAGACGCCGCCGATGCGCTCGTAGCGTGCTGACGAGGTCGGCCAGCTGCTCGGGCGAGGGCGGGCTGCCGCGGCGAATGCGCGTGTAGAAGGGTTCGATCTCCTGGGTCGACTGCCGGGGTCCCGTGCGCCATGACGAGCACGCCGACGCGCTGGCTCGCCCGAGCTCACCGGGTGGCCCCGGCGCGGCCCTCGGCGTGCACCAGCTCGACGACCGCTTCGAGGATGCCGGGGTCGGTCTCGGGCAGCACCCCGTGGCCGAGGTTGAAGACGTGTCCCGGCGCAGTGCCGGCGCGCCGCAGGACGTCACGGGTCTCGACGCGCGACCACCTCCCAGGGGGCGAGGCACAGGGCCGGGTCGAGGTTGCCCTGCACCGCCATGTCCGGGCCGAGGCGTTCTCGGGCCACGTCGAGGGGCACGTGCCAGTCGACGCCCATGACCGTCGGGCTCGGCCGTTGCCATGAGCGGGAGCAGCTCGCCGGTGCCGACGCCGAACAGGATGATCGGCACGTCGAGGTCCGAGAGCCCCGCGATCAGCCGCCGGGTCGAGGGGAGGACGAAGCGCTCGTACTCGGCGGGCGAGAGGCACCCCGCCCAGCTGTCGAACAGCTGGAGGGCCTGGGCCCCCGCCTCGACCTGGGCCCGCAGGAAGGTGGCCGCCATGTCGCCCAGCCGCCCGACAAGGCCCTCCCAGAGCGCCGGTTCGGTGTGCATGAGCGCCTTCACCTTGGCGAAGTTCTTGGACGGCCCTCCCTCGATGAGGTAGCTGGCCACGGTGAAGGGGGCACCGGCGAACCCGATCAGCGGCACCGACGCGGGCAGCTCACGGGCGAGCAGCCGAACCGTCTCGAGCACGTAGGGCACATCGCTCTCGGGTTCGAGGGGGCGCAACCGGTCGAGGTCGGCGGCCGAGCGGAACGGCCGATCGACCACCGGCCCCACGCCCTTCACGATCTCCACGCCGAAGCCGATGGCCCGGACGGGCACGACGATGTCGCAGAACACGATGGCGGCATCGACGCCGTAGCGGCGTACCGGCTGGAGGGTGATCTCGGCCGCCAGCTCGGGCTGCGTGAGCGTCTCGAGCATGTTGCCCGTCCCCCGGACGGCGCCAGTACTCGGGGAGGGCCCGCCCCGCCTGGCGCATGAACCACACCGGGGTGCGCGAGACGGGCTGGCGGCGGCAGGCCGCCAGGAAGTCCGAGGGGGACGGCTCGGTGCTCAAGCGGCGGGCTCGACGACGACAGCGGTGCCGTAGGCGCAGATCTCGGTCCAGTTGCCGCCCATCTCGGAGGTGTCGAACCGCATGGCCAGCACCGCGTTGGCACCCCGTGCCGTCGCCTCTTCGACCATCCGCTGCGACCACCTCAGGCGGCTGTCCTGCAGGTTCTTGGTCATGCCCTTCAGCTCGCCGCCGAGGATCGACTTGAAGCCCGCGCCCATCTGGCTGAACGCGTTGCGCGAGCGGACGGTGAGTCCGAAGCACCTCGCCGAAGACCTGGGTGACCCGGTATCCGGGTACGTCGTTCATGGTCGAAATGAGCATGCCCCTCCTTCACGATTCGGTCGCCCGTCCGTCGGGGCGCCAGCACGATCTTCGCAGGAGAACACCACCGGCACCATGCCGCGGAGCGTCGCCGTCGGCCCGGCGCCGGCGGCCGGGACCGGCCAGCCCGGGACCCTCGGCCCACCCAATAGACTGGACCGTTTCTCCCCGGCGCCTGGGGCTGTGAAGGAAGGGGCGAGGTGGCCGGACAACCCGGAGCTCGAGGAGGAGCAGCGAGTTCCTCGATCGCGCTCACGCGGGCCTCGACGCCATGCGGGCCGACTCCCAGCGCATGCTCGAGTCCGTTCTGGACCTCGGCCGGGGCGGCACGTTCCAGTCCCGCACCGAGCGCGACATCGTCGTGCGGACCAGCCTGGCCCGGCTGGCCCAGCTCGACATCGGCGACCAGGCGCTGTGCTTCGGCCGCATCGACGTGGCGCCCGCCGGAGGACAGGAGTCGGACCCGAGTCCTTTCACATCGGGCGCCTGGCCGTGTCCGACACCGACCAGGAGCCGCTGGTGGTCGACTGGCGGGCCCCGGTGGCCGACCCCTTCTACCGGGCCACCGGGCTCGACCCCCAGGGGCTGGCCCGGCGCCGCCACCTGGCCGTCCACGGCAAGACGGTGGTGGGCTCGAGGACGAGTACTTCGACGTGCCGCCACGGCACCGGGTGCCGGACGGGGCGTCGAGCGGACCGGCGCAGGTCGGATCCGGGCAGCGGGACGCTCGACGGGGAGATCGCAGCTCGGGTGGACCCGGTGCGCTGCTGGCGGCCTCGGCTCGGGCGCGCACCGGCCAGATGGGCGACATCGTCGCCACCATCCAGCGCGAGCAGGACGAGATCATCCGCGCGCCGCTGGCCGGACTCCTGCTCGTCCAAGGAGGACCCGGGACCGGCAAGACCGCCGTGGCGCTCCACCGCGCCGCGTATCTCCTCTACACCCACCGCTTCCCCCTCGAGCGCCAAGGGGTGCTCGTGGTCGGGCCCAACCCGCTCTTCCTGCGCTACATCGAGCAGGTGCTCCCGTCGCTCGGGGAGACCGGGGTCACGCTGTCGACGGTCTCGGGACTCGTGTCCGAGGTGCGGGCGAAGGGCAACGACCCCCCGGGGTCGCCCAGCTGAAGGGCGAGGCCCGGATGGCCCGTGTCATCCAGCGGGCCGTGCGCGACCGTGAGCGCCGGCTGCGCGCCGAGGTGCGGGCGCCCTTCGGGTCGACCGTCCTGCGTCTCGACGTCGAGGACTCCAATCGGATCGTCAGGCTCGGGCGCGCCGTCGGCCGGGCACCCACAATGCCCGGCGACGCTTCGTCGAGCAGCAGGTCGGATCGCTGCTCGCCGAGCAGTACCGGGCAGTTTCGCGAGCAGGCCGAGGAGTGGACCGGATTGGTCCCCGGCGGACTGATCGACCGGCGAGACCGAGCAGCTCGGCGACGCCGAGGACGGGCTCGATCAGGCGAGCGCGGCGGGCGGCGAGAGTGAGTTGGACCTGGCGGACATCTCTCGCCAGATCCGCCGACTGCCCGGCATCGCCGCCGCGCTGAACCGCATGTGGCCGCGCCTCGCCCCCCACGAGCTCGTCGCACGACCTCTTCGGGGCCCGGCCGCTCCTGGCCTCCGCCGGCCGCGGCATCCTCTCCGATGCGGAGCAGGCGGCGCTGCACCGGGCCCGGAGCGCCCGGCTCGACGACGTCGAGTGGACGCCGGCCGACGTGGCCCTCATCGACGAGGCTCGCACCCTGCTCGGGCCGCGCCAGCCCCGCCTCGGCCGCGCCGAGACCCGCGAACGCGACGCCCGGCGCCCCGACGCTCAGGTCTGGCCGAAGGGGCTCGGTGCCGCCGCCCGGGGCCCGCCACCGCCCGGTGCAGACCGACGACATCCGGTCGTTCGGGCACATCGTGGTCGACGAGGCCCAGGACCTCTCGCCCGATGCAGCTGCGCATGCTGGCCCGCCGGTCGCTCTCGGGCTCGATGACCGTGGTGGGTGACATCGCGCAGGCGACCGGACCGTGGACGCCGCAAGCGCTGGGACGAGGTGGTGGCCAGCACCTGTCGCCCGAGCGACCCGTCCGACTCTGGTCGAGCTGACGGTCAGCTACCGGACGCCGGCCGAGGTGGTGGCGGTCGCGGCGCGGGTGCTCAAGGCTGGCGGTCCCCGAGCTCGCCCCGCCCCGGTGCCGGTGCGGCGCTCGGGCCACCAACCGCTGATCGAGCAGGTGCCCAGGGGCGCCGCTCGGCGCCACGGGTGGCCGAGGTGGCCGCCGACGCAGACTGGAGCGCGTCGGAGCCGGGCCGGGTGGCCGTGCTGGCGCCCGACGCTCCTCGTTGCCCGAGCTCCAGCGGGCCCTGAGTCGAGCGCGGGCTGACCCGGTCGATCCCCGGGACCCGGCCGGGGAGGGGCTGGCGTGCGCCCCTGGTCCTCCTCTCGGCCGACGAGGCCCACGGCCTGGAGTTCGACGGGGTGGTGGTGGTCGAGCCGGCCGGGATGGCCGAGGACCCGTCCCAGGGGCCGAGCGCCCCGCCGGTGCCGACGCCGCGGGGCCTGCGGACGCTCTACGTCGCCCTCACCCGTCCGACCCAGCGAGTTGGCCGTTCTCCACGCCCTGCCGCTGCCCGGTCGACCTGGCCGCCGACTGATCGGTCGCGGACACAGCAGCGGCTCAGAAAAGGGTCGCCGCAGGGCTGCGCGACGGCGACGCCCTCACCAGCATGTTGGCGTTCTGTGCGGTGCCGTCGAGTAGGAAATAGCCCGTGAGCCAGGCGATCTCGGTGGGCAAGCCTGCCAAGAGCCCCCGGATCACCCACGACCGACCCCCGATGCTCGCCATCGGCGTCATGATCTGGCTCGGCTCCGAGCTCATGTTCTTCAGCGGGCTGTTCGCCGCCTTCTTCACCATCCGCTCGGAGCACACCGTCTGGCCGCCGGCCGGCACCCACCTCGACACCATCCGGGCGGCCATCTTCACCGTCGTGCTGGTCTCGTCCAGCTTCACGATGCAAAAGGCGGTGTTCGACGATGGAGCGCTGCAACCGGCGCATCGGCCAAGCATCTGGGTCGGTGGCCACCATCTTCCTCGGTGTCGGCGTTCCTCGGGAACCAGCTGACGGAGTGGCTGTTCCTCGGCGACCCGGCCGAGCACCAACGCCTACGGCTCGCTGTTCTTCATCATGACGGGGCTCCACGGGCTGCACGTCTTCTTGGGCCTCGTCGCCATGATCTTCCTCCTCGGTGCGGATGAAGGGCCAGTCCGGCGACCCCGGGGAGCTGTCGGTCTTCCAGGCCGTCAGCTACTACTGGCACTTCGTCGACATCGTCTGGATCGGGCTGTTCAGCTGCCTGTTCCTGCTCAAATGATGCGCGCGCCTGCGCCGAGCGCTGAAGCACCGGGCGTTCCTGCCCGCCGCCCTCATGGCGGTCGTCGGCCTGGGCGGCATCGTGACCTTCGGTCGAGCGCCTCGGCGGCGGCTCGGCTCTCGTCGCTCAACGGCGCCGGAACCGGGGGCACGGCGCACTCGCCGCGGCGGCGAAGCAGCCTCCGAACACCGGGACGTCCAACTCGTCGTCAAGGTGTACAAGACGGCAAGCTCGTCGCCTACGGCAACAGCGCCATCCGCTACACCTACCCGCCGTCGGGCTACATCCCGGCCGGCCAGGCCCTCTTCGAGGAGTTCTGCTCGAGCTGCCACGGCACGAGGCCGAGGGCACCGTGCGGGCGCCCAACCTGGTCGGCCTCGGGCCCGGCCACCGTCGACTTCTGGGTCTCCACCGGCCGGATGCCGGCCGAGAACCCGACCGCCGATCCAGGCCCCCCGCAAGCCGGCCCGCCTGAGCGACCACCAGGCCCTCGAGATCGCCGCGTTCGTCAACTCGCTCGACCCCTCCGAGCCGGCCATCCCCAAGGTGAACACTGAAGGGGGCCAACCTGGCGGTCGGTGCCGAGCTGTTCGCGCTCAACTGTGCGGCCTGCCACACCATCACCGGCGCCGGTGACGAGCTCGCCTACGGCACTACGCGCCGTCGCTGCGCGCGGCGACCCCCACCCAGGTCGGCCGAGGCCATCCGGACCGGGCCGGCGAACATGCCCCGCTTCACCGGCAACCTGACCAACGCCCAGGTGCGCGACATCGTGGCCTATCGTGACCGAGGACATCCAGCACCCGGCGAACCCGGGCGGCTTCGCCCTCGGCGGCGTCGGGCCGGTGGCCGAGGGCTTCGTCGCCCTCCTCTTCGGGGTGGGCGGTGCTCGCCCTCGTCGGGTTCTGGATCGGGGACCGGTCGTGAGCGACGAGCAGCACGGCCCGCGAGGGCGCCGGGCTCCCGGTCGCCACCCTGGACGATCCCCAGCTCCAGTTCGTCGGCCAAGCACCCGCGCCGGATCGAGGACCTCATCGCCGCTCGCTTCCTGCTCGGCATGATCGGCGTCGGCGGCTTCGGCGCCGCCTTCTGGCAGAACTGGAAGCCCTGGACGCTCGGGCTCACCCTCGGCGCGGGCATGCTGTTCTTCGGGTTCGGCGTCATCGCCTGGGGCAAGTACCTCATGCCCCAGGGCCCGTTCGTCGAGGAGCGCCACGTGCTGCGCCTCGACCGAGGCCGAGCGGGACGCGATCGCGGCCGCCCTCGTCGAGCGGGGCACCGTGGTGGTCGCGCAGCCGCCGCGATGCTGCTCGGCCTGCTCGGCGGCGGCCTCGGGCGTCTTCGGCGATCGTCGCGATCTTCCCGCTGCTGCGCTCGCTCGGGCCCTTGCCCAAGACGACCCTCGACGAAGACCAACTGGCGGCGCGGCTCGCTCGCTGGTCGACTCCAACGGGCGGCCCGGTGCACCGCGACGACCTGCAGCCCGGCGGCCTGCGTCACCGTGTTCCCGGCCGGCTACGAGACCAACGAGCAGACCCAGGCGGTCGACCAGACGGTGCTCATCCGGCCCCAGACCGACAACCTCGTCACCGAGCCGGGCCGGGAGACCTGGGCCCCGGACGGCTACGTGGCCTACTCGAAGGTCTGCACCCACGCCGGCTGCCCGGTCGGCCTCTACGAGCGAGGAGCTGAAGACTGCTGGTGTGCCCGTGCCACCAGTCGATGTTCGACGTCTTGACGACGGGGCGGTGCCCAAGTTCGGCCCGGCCCCCCGCCCGCTGCCCCAGCTGCCGCTGTACATCGACGACTCGGGCTACCTGCGGGCCCAGGACGGGTACGACCAGCCGATCGGGCCCGGGTACTGGGAGCGCTCGTAGTGCCGACCGCCATCGGCAAGCCGCGCACCAAGCGCGAGGCCAAGGCCGCCCAGGGCCCCTACGGCCGCGTCGGCTCAGGTCATCGACGAGCTCGACGACCGCCTCGGCATCGCCAAGGGCGGCCGGACCTTCCTCGACAAGATCTTCCCGGACCACTGGTCGTTCATGCTCGGCGAGATCGCCCTGTACTCCTTCGTCGTCCTCCTGGTGACGGGCGTCTTCCTCACCTTGTACTACGTGCCGTCGACGGCCGACGGTCATCTACCACGGCGTCGTACGTGCCGCTGCGCGGCACGCGGGTGTCCGAGGCCTACGCCTCGACGGTCAACCTCAGCTTCGTCGGTGCGGGCCGGCCTGCTCATGCGCCAGATGCACCACTGGGCGGCCGACATCTTCCTCGGCGTCGATCGTCATCCACATGGCCCGCATCTTCTTCACCGGCGCCTTCCGCAAGCCCCGCGAGCTCAACTGGATCATCGGCATGACGCTGATGCTCCTCTCGCTGGCCAACGGGTTCATCGGCTACTCGCTGCCCGACGACCTCATCTCGGGGACCGGGCATCCGGATCGTCTTCTCGATCGTGCTGTCGATCCCGCTCGTCGGCAGCTACCTCGCCTTCTTCCTCTTCGGCGGCAACTACCCGGGCAACGACGATCATCCCCCGGCTCTTCATCATCCACGTGCTCGATCCTCCCGCTGATCATCGCCGGGCTGATCGGCGCGCACCTGTTCCTGCTCGTGCGCCAGAAGCACACCCAGTTCCCGGGGCAGGGGCAAGACCGAGCACAACGTGGTCGGCTCGCCGATGTTCCCGACCTTCATGGCCAAGACGACCGGCTTCTTCTTCATGGTCACCGCCGTCCTGGCGCTGCTTGGGCGGCCTGGCCCAGATCAACCCGATCTGGCAGTTCGGCCAGTACCAGCCCGGACAAGATCTCCTACGCGGTCCAGCCCGACTGGTACATGGGCTGGCTCGACGGCGCGCTGCGCATCATGCCGAGCTGGGAGTTCACCGGCTTCGGGCACACCATCCCCTTCGAGGTGTTCCTGCCCGGCGGTCATCTTCCCCGGGCATCATCTTCACGCTGTGCTACGGGTGGCCGGCCATCGAGCGGATCGTTCACCGAAGGACAACGACGATCCACCACCTGCTCGACCGCCCGCGGGACCGGCCGAAGCGGACGGCCGCCGGCGCGGCGGTGCATCGCGCTCCTCTTCACCTGCTTCGGCGCCAGCGCCACCGACGTGCTGGCCAACTTCTTCCACGTCTCGCTCAACGTCGTGCTGTGGACGTTCCGCGTCCTCGTGTTCGTCGTGCCGATCCTGGTCGGCTTCATCACCTGGAGGATCTGCCTCGAGCTCCAGCACGGCGGCGCGGGCCTCGGCCAGCGCAAGCGGGCCATGGTCGTCTCGCGCACGGCGGCGGGGGAGTACGTGGCGGTGCCGGCCGACGTGCGGCCCGGTGATGAGCGCCACGAGATCGATGCGGTGCCGGTGCCCACCCATATCGATCTCGATGACGGGTCGGTGGAGGTGGGTGCGGGGAACACGCGCCCGGACGCGGACGGCGTGCGCCGGGTCATCCGCTGACCGGCCGCGCCCCCGACTCTTCGTCCGCCGGCCCGGTCGTGGCCGGCCCGGTGACCACGGCCCCCGCCTTGGGCACGTCGGCCCTCCCGGCCGGCAGCGGCCTCGCGTAGTCCGCCAGGGCTCCCACGATGAGCAGGAGGCCGTAGCCGGCCCCGAGGACGCACACGCCGTCCCAGCCGTAGGCGGCGTAGACGAGGCCCGAGCTGACCGAGCCGACCGCCCCCCCGGCCATGAAGCACACCATGTAGGCACTGGTGACGCGGCTGCGGGCCTCCGAGACGGTGTAGATGATCGCCTGGTTGGTGATCTGGACGCCCTGGGCGCCGACGTCGGCGATGAGCACGCCGAAGAGCAGGGGGACGACCGAGGTGCGGCCGAGCGCGAGGAGCCCGAAGGAGGCGGTGAGGACGGCGGCGGCGACCGTCGTCACGATCCGCGTGCGCTCGAGATCCGCCAGCCTCCCGGCCACGTTGGCCGCCAGCACACCGGCGATCCCGAGGAGCCCGAAGAGGCCGATCACGGCCTTCGAGTAGTGGTACGGGGGGCCGGAGAGGAGGAAGGCGAGCGAGGTCCACAGGGCGCTGAAGGCGGCGAACTGGCAGGCGCCGTCGAATGCCCGGCGCCGCAGGAGGGGCTCCGTCGCCAACAGGGAGAAGGAGGCCCCGACGAGGTTGCGATAGGGGACCTGGGGGCGGTGCCCCTCGGCCGGGAGCACCGCTCGCAGGACGACCGCGAACACGAGCATGAGTCCGGCCGAGATCCAGTAGATGGCCCGCCAGCCGGCCACCTGCGCCACGAGGCCGGCGACGGTGCGGGCGCCGAGGACGCCGATCAACAGGCCCGTCATGAGCCGCGCGACGACGCGCCCGCGCCGGGCCGGGTCCGCCAGGTCGGCGGCGAAGGGGATCATCACCTGGCCGGCCACCGACGAGGCGCCGATGGCGACGTTGGCGATCTCGAAGACGACGAGCCCCGGGGCGGCTCCGGCCAGTGCCAGCCAGACGGCGTTCATGACGAAGATGCCGACGACCAGCGTGCGGCGCGGGTGCCGGTCGCCGAGCGGCACCACCAGCACCAATCCGGCCGCGTAGCCGACCTGGGCGCAGGTGACGACGAGCGAGGCGGCGCCGGACCCGACCGAGAAGGCGAGGGACACCTGATGCAGCAGCGGCTGCGCGTAGTAGATGTTGGCCACGATGGCCCCCGTGGCGATCGCCATCACCGTGACGAGGCGGTTGGTCAGCTCCGGCCGGGGGGTCGGGCCGGCACCGGCCACCACGGACCCCTCCCGGCCGGTCACAGGCCGCTCACAGGCCCGCCGGTGCCACTCGGCGTGTCGGGGGCCCGGGCGACCCCAGCGGTGGCCAGGAGCGGCCACGCCAGCAGCTCACCGACGGCGGCCACCCTTCCGGCGCCGGCGGGCAACACCGGGGGCCGGCGCGCCGTCCCGGTCTCGCGCCAGACGTGGGCCGCCCGCATGCCGAGGGCCAGTGGGCCGGTCACGTCGGGCTGGAACGAGTCGCCGACGAACAGCGTCTCGGCCATCTCCACGCCGAGCCGCTCGGTGATCGCCGCGTAGATCTGGGGGTGGGGCTTGCGGAAGCCGACCCGCGCCGAGGTCACGGCCGCGTCGATCAGCGGCGTCAGGCCCGCCTGCCCGATCGACGCGTCGAGATCCCACCCCCAGTTTGAGCAGACCCCGAGCAGGAACCCGCGTTCGCGCAGGGTGCGGAGCGTCTCTTTCGCGTCGGGGTAGGCCACGACGGGCGTCCTGTCCTGGGCGCGCAGGGCGTCGACGATCCGGGCGACGTCATGGTCGGGGACCTCGCACGAACGGGCCAGCGCGTCATGGCGCTGGCGGACCCACGACTCGTAGGCGGCCTCGCTGGCCGAGTGCTCGACGTGCTCGACGCCGTCGTAACGCGGCGAAGTAGGCGGCCTCGTGCGCCTCCTCGAGGCGGTAGCCGTGCCGGGCGAAGGCCGCGGCGTAGGGGGAGGCGGGCGCGTGGCCGTGCCAGGCGATCGTCCCGTAGAAGTCGAACACGACCGCGCGCAGCGGGACCGGCCCGGGTGCCGAGCTCACCGGTGATCTCGGGCGCAGGCCAGACAGAACGCAGTCGCCGGCAGGGCGGCCAGCCGCTCGGCCGGGATGGGCTCCCCGCAGGCGGTGCAGCGCCCATAGTCGCCGTGGGCCAACCGGCCCAGCGCCTCGTCCAGTGCGCGCACCTCGGCCTCGGCCCGGGCGAGGAGGGAGCGCAGGCGGGCCCGCTCGTAGCCGATCGTGGCCCCCTCGGCGTCGTGCTCGTCGTCGGGGACGAGCGCCGTGGATTCGGCGATGGCGGCCAGCTGGTCGGTGACATCGGCCACATCGGCCCGGGCCCGCCGGAGCGCCGTCGCGAGCGTGTCGGAGGCGCCGGCCCCGAGCACCGAAGACATGCCCGAACGCTACCGGGCACCGCACTCGCACCGGACCGGGGGGATTGGCGGAGGGGCCGTCCCGATGGGTCAGACTGAGCCGCTATGAGTGACCTCCCGCGCCGGTCCATGCGCGACCTCCTGGAGCTCTCCGAGACGGCGCAGGACCGGTTCACCGCCCCGACCCCGGCCGAGGGACCGCCCCGGCTCTTCGGCGGTCAGGTGGCCGCGCAGGCGCTGCGCGCGGCCTGCGCGACCGTCGAGCCCGACCGACCCGTGCACTCGTTGCACTCCTACTTCATCCGGCCCGGCCGCCCGGACTCGGTGATGGAGCTGGTGGTCGAGCGGACACGCGACGGGCGCTCCTTCACGACGCGCCACGTGACCGCCCTCCAGGAGGACAAGGCGATCTTCACGCTGACCGCCTCGTTCCACGTCCCCGAGGAGGGCACCGACTGGCAACTGCCGGGCCCCGACGTCGCCGGGCCCGACCCCGTCGAGCCGCGCTCGCTCGGTCAGCCGTTCGCGACGTTCTGGCAGGGCAGCCCCTTTCTGATCCAATCCATCTGGGGCCCGTCCGACCGCCCGCTGCTCCACCCGGCCTGGATCCGGCTCACCGAGGACATCGGCGACGACCCGGTCCTGCAGGCCTGCGCGTTGACCTACGTCTCGGACATGGCGACGATCTTCGCGGCCCGCGCGCCGGCGGATCGAGCGAGCTTCCGGGGCGGCGGCGCCAGCTTGGACCACTCGGTCTGGTTCCACCGGCCGTTCGACATCCGGCAGTGGCTGCTCTTCAGCGTGGACTCGGTGAGTAATTTCGGCGCCCGCGGGCTGGCGTTGGGCACGTTCCACACCGAGGGCGGCGCGCTGGTGGCGTCGCTCGCCCAGGAGGGGTTGCTGCGCCCGACCGGCGGACCCGGCTGGCCGGCGGAGCCGCCCGCCGAGGAGCCGGCCCCGTAGGTCGCCGGCCCGACGGAACGCTGGCGGTCCAGCGGGGCCCGGCGGTGCACTGCCTCAGACGTTGCCCCCGCGGCGGCTCTCGGCGGTGACGCCGACCAGGGCGGTCAGGATCAACCCGACGGCCGGGAAGATGAACCAGATGCCGAAGGCGAACGCCAGCACGGTCATGAAGGCGCCCATGCCGAGCACGAACGGCCAGATGCTCGAGCCGGGGAACGAGCTGATGACGCCGGCGCCCTCCTCGATGGTGGCGTCGTCGCGGTCCTCCAGGCGGTTGCCCATCCGGCGGTGCCAGAAGAGGTAGTAGCTGCCCGGGACGAGGCCGAGCAGGCAGGTGCCGACGAGCATCATCGTGCCGCCGTCCTCGTAGCTGGTGAACCAGTAGACGGCGCCGACGATGCCGAAGAAGATGCCGACGCCGATCAGGAACAGGGCCTCGATCTTCATGAGACACCTTCGCCTTCTCCCGCCTGCGTTGCCTTCGCCGTGCCCGATCGATGCTCGGGGCCTCGGGGTGGTTGTAGTCCCAGGTCGGACGCTCCGAGCGGATCGGCGGCAGGTGGGTGTAGTTGTGGTGGGGGGGCGGCGAGGTCGTGAACCACTCGAGGGTGTGGGCGTCCCAGGGGTTGTCACCGGCGAGCACCGGCCGGCGCCAGGAGATCCACAGGTTCCACAGCAAGATGGCGAACGAGATGGCGATGATGAAGGCCCCGACCGTCGAGATCTGGTTGTAGATCTGCCAGCCGAGGTTGGGCGGGTAGCTCGGCCACCCGACGTGGCATGCCCTTCAGCCCGACCTCGTACTGGGGCATGAAGGTGACCCAGAACCCGATGAACATCAGCCAGAAGTGCCACTTGCCCAGCTTGTCGCTGAGCATCCGGCCGAACATCTTCGGGTACCAGTAGTAGAGGCCGGCGAAGCCGGCGAACACGGCGGTGCCGAAGAGCACCTGGTGGAAGTGGGCCACGACGAAGTAGGTGTCGTGGGTGAAGAAGTCGATCGGCGGCGCCGCCAGCATGACCCCGGTCACCCCGCCCATGAGGAACGCGACAGAGGAACCCGATGGAGAAGAGCATCGGGCGTCGTGAAGCTGAGCTGGCCCTGCCACATCGTGCCGATCCAGTTGAAGAACTTGATGCCGGTCGGCACCGCGATCAGCAGGCTCAAGCAGGGAGAAGAAGGGCAGCAGCACCAGCCCGGTCGTGAACATGTGGTGGGCCCACACCCCGGTGGACAGGGCCGCGATGGCCATCGTGGCGAAGACCATCCCCTTGTAGCCGAACACCGGCTTCTTGGAGAAGACCGGGCAGACCTCGGTCACGATGCCGAAGTAGGGCAGGGCCAGGATGTACACCTCGGGATGGCCGAAGAACCAGAACAGGTTCTGCCACAAGATCGGTGATCCGCCTCCTTGGACCGAGAAGATGTGGGTCCCGAAGTGGCGGTCGCAGAACAGCATGATCAGGGCGCTCGTGAGCACCGGGAAGGCGATGAGGATCAGGATGCCGGTCACCAGCATGTTCCAGGTGAAGATCGGCATCCGGAACATGGTCATGCCCGGGGCGCGCAGGTAGAAGATGGTCGCGACCAGGTTGACGCCGGTGAAGATGGCGGAGAACCCGGTGAGGATGAGGGCCATGATCCAGATGTCGCCGCCCGCCCCCGGCGAGTTGGTGGCCGACGAGAGCGGCGCATAGGCCGACCCAACCGAAGCTGGCGGCGCCGCCGGCCACCAAGAACCCGAGCATCATCGTGATGGAGCCCGTGAGATACAGCCAGTAGGAGAGGGCGTTGAGGCGCGGGAACGCCATGTCGGGGGCGCCCACCTGCAGCGGCACGATGTAGTTGGCCAGGCCGCCGAAGGCGAAGGGGCCGGCGAACAGGTACAGCATCAGGCTGCCGTGCATCGTGAACAGCTCGTTGTACTGCTGGAAGCTGACCACCGAGGCGTTGGGACGTGGTCAGCTGCAGGCGCAGGACCAGCGCCATGATGCCGGCGATGTAGAAGAGGACGAGCGAGGTGATCATGTAGCTCATCCCGATCACCTTGTGGTCGGTGCTCGTGAGCCACTTCAAGATTCCCGACGGCCCGTGCTCCTCGTGGGCGTGGCTGACATGATCCTCGGTGACGAGCGGCGGGGCGACGCCCACGACCGTGTCGACCGGGATGATGACGTCGGTCATGCGCCGGGGCCTCCCGCCTTGATCTGTGCCTTGAGCTGGCCGATGGTCGCGTTGTTGCTGGGCACGTTGTGCTCCCAGGCGGCGAACTGCGCCGGGTTCACCGCCTTCACGCTGAACAGCATGAGCGAGTGGTAGAGCCCGCACAGCTGCGTGCACTGACCACGGTAGACGCCGTTGTGGAGGATGTTGAAGTTGAAGTGGTTCACGGTGCCGGGTTGGGCGTACCGGCTGTAGTTGAACTGCGGGATGTAGAAGCCGTGGATGACGTCTGCGCTCTTCAGGCTGACGTTGATGGTCTCGCCGGCGGGCACGACCATCTGGGGTGCCTCCGTGGTCTCACCCTCGACGACCTTGCCGGTGGCCGGGTAGTAGAACTGCCAGCCCCATTGGAAGGCCGTGACCTGGACCTGCACCTGGCCCTTGGGTGTGGCGTCGACCTCGTTCTCGGTGATGACGATGAACACGAACATCACGCTCACGATGATGAGCGGGACGACGGTGTAGAGGATCTCGACCAGCCGGTGGTACTGGGACTGGCGGGGAATCTCCTCCGAGCGCTTCCGGTAGCGGAAGACGGCCCAGAGGATGAGCAACAGGACGAAGCCGCCGATGACGAGGCCGGCGATGAAGAATCCCTGCCACAACTTGAAGGCGTCCCGGCCCTGCGTCGTCGCTCCCCGGTACGCGCCGAAGGTCGGGACCTGGCACCCGGCGAGGACGATCGGGGCCAGCGCGATCAGGATCAGCGAGCGACGAGAACGCACCACCCGCCAGGCGGAGCCGAGGCGCTGGGACACCCGAGGAGGAGCCGGCGTCCGGTCGGGCGTGGAGTCCACGTCGGCGAGACTAGCGAACCCGATCCTGAAATTCGAAGTACCTGTTCGGAGGGCTGCCGAAGCAGCGCGTCCGGCGGCCCCGCCGACGCCTCGGGCGCCGGCGGGTCGACTCAGCTGCTCGGGCGCTGCTCGTCGGTCGGGGCGGCGATCGGGGCGGTGGGGGTGACGGTGGGCGCCGCACCCTTGCTGTCGGCCGCGTGAGAGTCACCGGCGTGCCCCTCGGCGACCCCTTTCTTGAACTCGCCCTGCGCCGAGCCCAGGCTGCGCGCCAGCTTGGGGATGGCCGCCCCACCGAAGAGGACGACGACGACGATGATCAGGACGACAACGCCGTCCAGGCCAAAGATCTCTGCCAGCATGTCGATCTCCTTGCGAGGGAGCCGCTCGCGGCGGCTCAAATACCAGGGTAGCTCCCGGTAGCCGCTTGCGGCTTCCGGGAGGGCCTCGAGGGGTATTCGCAGCCGGCAGGGTCGGCGGATGCGGCCGATCCGCTACTCCACCTGCCAGTTGGGAGGCCGCTTCTCGGCGAAGGCGGTGGCCCCCTCCTGGGCGTCGGGCCCCCCGAAGACGATCCGGGTGGCTTCCTGGCTGATCTCCCAGCCCGCCTCCTCGGAGACCTGGGCGGCGGCGACCATGACCGCCTTGGAGCGCCGGACCGCCAGGGGGGAATTGGGGGTGATCCGCTCGGCCAGGGCCAGTGCCGCGTCCAGGAGCTCGGCCGCGGGGACCACCTGGTTGACGAGCCCGAGCTCGAAGGCGCGCTGCGCGTCGATCGGGTCCCCCGTGAGGGCGAGCTCGAGGGCGATGGCCATGGGCAGACGCTTGGGGAGCCGGATCAGTCCACCGCCGGCGGCCAAGAGTCCGCGCTTGACCTCGGGGATGCCGAAGGAGGCGTGCTCGACGGCCACCACGAGGTCGCAGGACAGCACGATTTCGAACCCGCCGGCCAAGGCGACCCCATTGACCGCGGCGATGATCGGCTTCGGGATCGCGCGGTGAGCGATGCCGGCGAATCCGTGCTTGCCGGCCAGGATGCCGTTGCCCTGGCCGCTGGCGAAGGCCTTCAGGTCCATGCCGGCGGAGAAGGCCTTGTCGCCGGCGCCGGTCAGCACCACCACCCATACGTCCTTGTCCTCGTCGATCGCGTCGAGCGCCGCGGCGAGCTGCGAGGTGACGGCGGCATTGATGGCGTTGCGGGCCTCGGGCCGGTTGATGGTCAGGATCGCCACGTGGCCGCGGGTCTCCCGCAGAATCTCGGCCCCCGGTTCAGTCTCTGGCATGGACGCTCCTTTCGACGGCGCGGACGCTACCGCGCCGGGCCGCACGACGGAAGCGTCAGTCCCGCCGCCGACGCTTCGCGGGGTCGCCCTCGTCGGGACGGCGCCAGGACGTGGCGGCGATGGGCTCGGAGGAGACGTCGATCGCGCCGCCCTCTTGCACCAGGCGGCGGGCGCGGTCGCGGACGACATGGTTCTGCACGCCGACACTGACCGCCAAGTACAAGAGCAGGCTGGCCGAGGCGACACCGGTGGTGCCGTGCAACGCGTGCACGAGGCTGAAGGCGCCGAAGTGGACGGCGATCGAGAGGAGCCAGAGCGCCAAGGTCAGCCAGGTCCCCTGGCGCAGGACCCGGCCACCCGGGCCGCCGTAGAGGCGAACCGTATAGGCCCGCAGGGCCCCCAACAGGCCGCCGCCCACCACCACGCTCGCCAGCACGACGCCGAGCACACTCGCTCGCACGTTGTGCGTGTTCGTGTAGTCCAGGAACTCGATCAACCCGAAGACAGCGATCAGCACCGGCAGCTGGGCGCCGAAGCGAAGCGGCACCCGTCGCAGCGACTGCTGGCGGTAGAGGACCCACGCCAGGACCAAAACGTCGATGACTACCGTCACGTCGCCCACAGCAGAGACCCTAACGTCCGCGCGCGCGTCCTTTGCCCGCGGCCACGGCTCGCTCCAGGTCGAGGAGGGCCTGCTTGGTCGGCAGGCCCCCGCCGTAGCCGCCGAGCGATCCGTCGCTGGCGACGACCCGGTGGCAGGGGAGGATGATCGCCAGCGGGTTTGCCCCGTTGGCGCTGCCGACCGCCCGGTAGGCGTTGGGATGCCCGACCGTGCGGGCGAGCTCCCCGTAGCTCACCGTCTCCCCGTACGGGATGTCGGCCAGCGCGAGCCACACCCGGCGCTGGAAGTCCGTGCCTTCGAGCTCGAAGTCGAGGGAGAAGGTCCGGCGCGAGCCGGCGAAGTACTCATCGAGCTGGCGGGCCGCGACGGACAGCGGGGCGGGCACGCTGCCGGTCGTGCGACGCGCCCGCGGCCGCTGGGACGGCAAGAAGAGCTGGAGGAGCGTCCGGTCGTCGCCGCGGAGCACGAGCGCGCCAATCGGGCTCTCGAGTGACAGGTCGACGGTGGCTCGGTCGGTGGTGGTCGTGACGGTGCTCATGCGGCTGCTCCTTTGTCGAGGGTGCTCCAGAGATGGGCGGTGGCGTAGGCCCGCCACGGCCGCCAGCGCTCCGCGGTGCGGACGATGGTGGCGGTGTCGTCGGGGTGGCCGAGGCGGGTGAGGGCGTGGCGGACCCCGAGGTCCGTCGGCAGGAAGGCGTCGGGATTGCCGAGGGCGCGCATGACCACGCAGGCGCTCGTCCACGGGCCGATCCCGGGGAGCGCGACGAGGCGGGCCTCGAGCTCGACCGGGTCGACGCCCGGATCGATGCGGATCTCGTCTGCGGCGACCGCGGCGGCCAGTGCCTGGATGGCTCGGCGGCGGGCCCCAGGCATGGCGAAGGCGGACGGGTCAGCCGCCAGCACCGCTTCGGGCCCGGGGAAGGTGTGTGTCACCGGCGGACGCGGAGTGGCCAGTGGCCGACCGGCGTGGGCGACCAGCCGGGCGGCCACGGTGCGCGCACCGGCGACGGACACCTGTTGTCCGATGATCACCCGCACCGCGATCTCAAACCCGTCGACCGCGCCCGGGACTCGCCGGCCGGGCCGGGCCACGACCAGTGAGCCCAGCATGGGGTCGGTGGACAGAGCGGCGTCGACGGCCTCGGGGTCGGCGTCGAGATCGAGCAGCCGCCGGCAGCGGCTGACGGCCGTCGAGAGATCGCGCAGGTCCTCGAGGGACAACTCGGCCCGGACGCCGTGCTCCTCGGGAGACAGCTCGACCACTCCGTCGCCGTGGGGGAGTCGCAGGCTGCGCACGTAGGCGCCGGCGGCGAACGCGTCCAGGCCCGACACCGTGCGGGCAGCCAAGAATCCGAACATCGCATCGGCCGCGTACGGCTTGCGGTGCGGCAAAAGGAGGCTGATCGCCCCCGTGCCCGGCGCACCCCGGTGGCGGCTGTTGGCGCGGAGCGAGCTGGGCGTCTTGGCGAAGACGGCCTGCACCGTGTCGTTGAACTGGCGGACGCTGGCGAAGCCGGCGGCGAACGCGACGTGGGCCATGGCGAGATCGGTCGTCTCGATGAGCAGGCGGGCGGTCTGGGCCCGTTGCGCCCGCGCCAGTGCCAACGCTCCGGTGCCGACCTCGGCCACGAGCACCCGCTGGAGCTGGCGCTCGCTGTAGTCCAGCCTCGCCGCCAGCCCGCTCACCCCGTCGCGGTCGACCACGCCGTCGGCGATGAGCCGCATGGCGCGAGCGACCACGTCGGCGCGCTGGTTCCACTCCGGCGACCCCGGGCTGGCGTCGGGACGGCAACGCATGCAGGCGCGGAACCCGGCCGCCTGCGCGGCGGCCGCGGTCGGGTAGAAGCGCACGTTGGCCGCTTTGGGGGTCATGGCGGGGCAGCTGGGCCGGCAGTAGATGCCGGTCGAGGTGACGGCCGTGAAGAACCACCCATCGAAGCGGGCGTCCTTGGCCTGTGCCGCCCGGTAACAGAAGTCGAAGTCCTCCACGGGGGCCATGATCGCAGACCTCCCGGGGCCTGTCTGGCGGGTTTCGGACATTACCGTCGGGAGGGACCAGCCAGATGACCGGCACGGAGCGCACCGAGCGCATCATGGGGCGGACGGCGGGTCGGAGGATCATCTCCAAGCGGGTCACGGGTCCAAAGGTAAGCCACTGAACAGGAGAAACACCGGTGACGTGACCGTAGACGTTGGTGGTCTAGACCGGTAAACTATTTAGGGAGAAGTGCTACCTAGTAGAAGAAAGGGCGGTGAGTAGTCATGAAATTTGACCGACCCGGTTCCCACGGGCAGCGCAGCGCTCCGCGGCCCCCTAGTTCATAGGCAGGCCTCTGCGTTTCGAGATTTTGTTGGCGGTTGTCTGCCAGTTTACGTAGAGGTTGGGTCTTTGGCCTGCAGCGATGGCCTTCTTGCGTTCTGATTCCGTTAGAACGCTCCACATGTGCCAGTAGTCGGTACATGCTTGTCCGATCATCTCGTCCAACCACTTGATCTTGAGGGCTCCCATCTTTTGGAGGACACCAAGATCCTCGAAAAAATTGGCGAGTTGGTCCAAGTCCCAAACTCCGCGACTGTCCTCGACGGCTTGGAACTCCTCCATCATCTTCTCAGGAGTCCAATACTGGATTCGTGCCTTGATCGCCTTTAGACCGGGTTCGTCGTAACGCCGCCCCATGTCCATCGCGATCTGAGCGTGGCGCGTTTTGGAGTTGTCCTTGACTGCCAGCCATGAGGCGAGGAGACCCAACGCAAGAACACACGTTGCGATAGCGGTGATCCACTCGGCAAGGCTCGTGGCACTAGTAAGTCTGACTGTCGCAGCGTGAATCCCCGAGGGGCCAAGGGGGCCAAACCGGCCATCGGGCCCCAAAGGACCGTATGGGTGGAAGGGCGCCCCATGTAGGCGATACACGGCCCGATGCTAGGGCGCTACTGCGCGGGCTTGTCACGTCACACGTCCCCGTCGGGACCGCTCTTGCTACCGTCGAACGTCGAGGGAACGGAGTCAACGTGCGCGTAGACAGCGGTGGGGTGGGGATCGAGGTCGAGGTTTTCGGGCAAGGCCGGCCGGTCGTGCTGCTGCACGGGTTCCCGGACTCGGGTCGCCTCTGGCACCACCAGGTCCCCGCGCTGGTCGACGCCGGCTTTCAGGTGATCGTGCCGGACCAGCGCGGGTACGGGCGATCCGACAAGCCGAGCGACGTCGAGTCCTACGACCTCCTGCACATCGCGGCCGACGTCTCCGCCGTGTTGGACCACCTGGGGATCGAGCGGGCCCACGTCGTCGGCCACGACTGGGGTGCCGCCGTGGCATGGGTGGTCGCGACGTTCGCGCCGGAGCGGGTCGACCATCTGGCGGTTCTGTCGGTCGGGCATCCGACGTCGTTCCGCGCGGCCGGCCTCGCCCAGCGGGCGCTCTCCTGGTACATGCTGCTGTTCCAGTTCGAGGGCATCGCCGAGACCTGGCTCAGCGCAGACGGTTGGGCCAACTTCCGCGCCTGGAGCTTGTACCCGGCGGCCGACGAGGTCATCGCCGACCTCGAGCGCGACGGCTCGCTCACGACCGGCCTGCACTGGTACCGGGCCAACGTTGGGCCGGCCACCCTGGTGGCGCCGCCCCTCGTGCTGCCCCCGGTCAGCGCACCCACGATGGGCGTGTGGAGCACGGCGGACGTCGCGCTATTGGAGCAGCAGATGGTTGGCTCGGCCGAGCACGTTTCGGGCCCCTGGCGCTACGAGCGCCTGGACGGGGTCGGCCACTGGATGCAGCTCGAAGCACCCGACCGCGTCAACGCGCTGCTGATCGACTTCCTGCCCGCGTAGCGCCCGATCAGCTCGCGGCGGGCCAGGTGATCTGGGCCACTCGTTCGGGACGGACGTACCCGTTCTCGACGAACCAGCGCGCCGAGCTCTCGATGGCCTCGCGCGTCGGCCGGCTCGTGTACCCGAGCTCGGTGCGCGCCCGCGAGTCATCGAAGATCATCTTGGTCATCGACATCTGCGCCGCCTCCAAGGGCACGTGCGGCTCGCGGTGCAATAGGCGCCCCTCGACCATCTGCGACGCGAACCCGGCCCAGAGCCCGAGCCGGCGCGGAAACTTCCGGCCGGTCGGGAGGCCCGTGCAGTCGGCCAGGAGCCCGAGCAGGCGCTCCATCGACACGTTCTCGCCGCCCAGGATGTAGCTGCGGCCGACCGCCCCGTGCTCGAGCGCCAGAAGGTGGCCGTTCGCCAGGTCCTCGACGTGTTCGACGTTCATGGCCGTGTCGACGTAGCCGGGCATCCGCCCGTTCAAGAAGTCGAGGACGACCTTGCCGGTCGGGGTCGGTCGGCGGTCGCGGGGCCCGAGGGGGAAGGTCGGGTGCACGAGCGTGACGGGCGCCCCCTGCGCGGCGGCGCGGAGCACCTCGTGCTCGGCGACGTACTTCGTCTGCTTGTAGTGGCCGTGCAGGTCCTCCAGCCGGGCGTGCACGCTCTCGTCGGCCGGACGGCCCTCGGCGGTGCCGTCGAGGCCGACCGTCGCGACCGTGCTCGTGTAGACCATCCGCTCGCAGTTCGCCGCCAGACCGGCGGCGATGACATTGCGGGTCCCTCGCACGTTCACGTCGTAGAACGCGTCGGGTTCCTTCGACCAGAACGAAAACAGTGCCGCGGTGTGGATGATGCAGCGAGTGCCCGCGGCCGCCGCCGCCACCTCCGGCGCGCTCCGGATGTCCGCCCCGTGAATCTCGACATCGAGGCCGTCGAGGTTGGCGTCGTCGACGCCGGGCTCGACCAGGGCCACGACGTGCGCGCTGCGGGCGAGCAGTGCCCGCGTGATCGCGGAGCCGATGAACCCGGCGGCGCCCGTGACGAGAACCCGGTCGCCGCGCTCGAGTCTCACCCGGCGGGCTGACCGGCGGCGTCCGGCGTCCCCGTCGCGCGGTGGTCGCGACGCATCGTCCCGAGGGCGAACGTCTTCGCCACCTCGAAGAGGAGCCCCGATCCACGGTGGGCGTCGCGCAGGACATCGTCGAGGGCGTCGACGAAGTAGTCGACCTCCTGTTCGCCCGCGATCAGCGGCGGCAGCAGCTTGATCACGTTCGTGTTGTCCGCGGCCACCTGGGTCAGGATCCGGTGACGGTGGAACAGCGGCAGCACGATCGCCTGGGAGAACAGGGCGCTGCGCATGCGCTCGACCGCGTTCCAGCGCAAGCGCAGCGCTCTGGAGGTGGGCGGGCCGAACACCAGGCCGATCATGAGGCCCTTGCCCCGCACCTCGTGGAGGAGCTCGTAGCGCTCGAGGAGTGGCTGCAACTTCTTCTCGAACGACTCACCGGTGCGCCGCGCCCGGTCCACGATGTCCTCGTCGTCGAAGGCCTGGAGCGTGGCGAGGCCGGCCACCATCGCGAGCTGGTTCCGGCCGAAGGTGCTCGAGTGCACCATCATCCGGTCCATCGAGCTGAACACCTTCAAGAACACGTCGTCGGTGCACAGCATGGCGCCGACCGGGACGAACCCCCCCGACAGTGCCTTGGACACGGTGACGATGTCGGGGCGGACGCCCCAGTGCTCGTAGCAGAAGAATCGGCCGGTCCGGCCCATGCCCGTCTGCACCTCGTCGGCGACGAGGAGCGTCTTGTAGCGGCGGCACAGCTCGGCCACCTCGTGCCAGTAGGCCTCGGTCGCCACGTTCACGCCCTTGCCCTGGATGGGCTCGATCACGAACGCCGCCACGTCGCCGCGCCGCAGCTGGCGCCGCAGCGCCTCGATGTCGCCGAAGGGAACCTCGATGGTGTCCGGCAGCAGGGGACCGAAGCCCTCCTTGAACTGCTCGCCGCCGTTGAGCGACAGCGCCCCGGTGCTCAACCCGTGGAACGCGTGGTCGCAGAAGACCACCTTGGATCGCTTGGTGGCGTAGCGGGCGAACTTGATGGCCGCCTCGACGGCCTCGGTGCCCGAGTTGCACAGGAAGGCCCGCCCGATGCCGTCGTGGGCCCGGGCGACGAGCTGCTCGGCCAAGAGGCCGGGCAGCAGGGCACAGTCCATCTGGATCATGTTGGGGAGGTCGAGGTCGAGGGCCTGGTGGAGCGCCTGCTTCACCCCGGGGTGGCTCCGCCCGAGGGCGTAGACGCCGAAGCCGGCCAACAGGTCGAGGTAGCGCTCGCCGTGGTCGTCGTAGAGGTAGCAGCCCTCACCACGGACGTAGTACCGGTCGAATCCGGTCGTGCGCAGGACTCGGACCGTCTGGGGATTCATGAACTCGCTGTGCAGCGAGAAGTTCTCCCCGTGGCGTTCTTGCAGGACCTTCGCGACGTCAAACGGCATCGCGGGCCTCCCTCTGGGCCGGCGGCATCCGATCAGGGTAGCGCCGGCGCCGTCGATGGCCCGAGCCGGACCGGGTGCGGGGTCAGGTTGGGGCGAGAGCGTCGGACACGGAACCGACCGGGTCCTGCGTGTCGGCGGGGGCCGGCAGCGGCCCCGGTTCGGCGGGGAGCGGGGCCTGGCGGAGCTTCGGCACGATGAAGGCCGCACAGAACGCGAGGGCCCCGAGCCCCGCCGCGAGGGCGAATGCACGCTGGTAGCCCGACGCGAGGGCGTCCGGCAGTCGGACGTGCCCGTGTGCCAGCAGCGAGTGCGTGCCGCGCGCTGGCGATCGTGGCGAGCGCGGCGAGGCCGATGGAGCCGCCGATCTGGCGGGAGGTGTTGAGGACCCCGGAGGCCAACCCGGCCTCGTTCTGGCCGACGCCGGCGGTCGCCGCCGACGCCAGCGGTGTGAACAGGATTCCCAGGCTGAACGAGACGATGCAGCCGGGACCGAAGACGTGCGTCCAGTAGCTGACACCGGCATGGATCTGGGCCATCCAGGCAAACCCGGACGCAGTGAGCACGGTGCCGACCAGGAGCAGCGGCCGGACGCCGAACCGCGGGACGAGGCGCGAGCTGATCTGCGCGCCGATGGCGATCACGACGCCCATCGGGAAGAAGGCGAGGCCGGCCCGCAACGGGTCCTCGCCCAAGACGTCCTGGATGAAGAGCGACAGGAAGTACCACATCGAGAAGAACGCGGCGCCGACCAGGAGCATCACCACGTTGGCGCCGGCCAAGGCGCGGGAACGGAACAGCCCGAAGGGGACGAGGGGTGCCTTGGCGATGCGTAGTTCGATCGCGACGAACGAAGCCAGGAGGACCACCGCGACACCCAGGGTGGCCAGCGTCTGGGTCGAGCCCCACGGATGGGTGTCGGTGCCGACGACTCCGTAGACGAGGGCGGCCAGGCCCGCCGTCGCCGTCACCGCCCCGGCGATGTCCATGCGCTTGGCGTCCGGCCGCCGCGCCTCTGAGAGGAACACGATCGCCGCGAGGATGGCCGCCGCGCCGATCGGGACGTTGATGAACAGCACCCAGCGCCAGGAGAGCTCCGAGGTGAGGACGCCGCCCAGGACGACGCCGGCGGCGCCGCCCGCTCCGCCGACCGCGCTCCACACGCCGATGCTCCGCACCAGGCGAGTGCCGCTGAAGGTGGTCACGATGATCGTGAGGGTGGCGGGGGAGATCACCGCCGCGCCCACCCCCTGCAGCGCCCGGGCGCTGGTCAGCCAGGCGGCGTTCTGGGCGAAGCCGCCGACCAGGCTGGCGACCGAGAAGAGCGTCAGGCCGAACAGGTAGACGCGGCGGCGGCCGAAGATGTCGGCTGCCCGGCCGCCCAGCAACAGGAAGCCGGCGAAGGTCAGGACGTACGCATTGACCACCCACTGGAGACCCGTGGAGCTGTAGTGCAGGTCGCGGCCGATCGAGGGCAGCGCCACATTCACGACCGACGCGTCCAGGACGACCATGAACTGCGCCACGCAGGCGATGGAGAGGATCAGCCAATCGGGGGCGTGGCGGCGCTCCAAGGAGAGCACGGGCATCGAGACCGATCCTACGGGGCCGGCGTGACGGCCCGATCGACGCCGGTCCGCCCGGTCGGAACCCTTTTCGGCTTCACCGGGCCGCGGTCGGCGCCGGGCGGAGTCCGGTCGCCCGATCGCGCCGACACCGACGGACATCACCCGTTTTCGGGGTTTGGTCAGGCATGATTGGGCTCGTCGACCGCGGCGCTGTCGGTGGTCGGCGTCTACGAGGAGCGCCAGAACGTGCCTGAGGATGGACAGACCAATCGTCTCGACACCGAAACGTTGGTGTTGAACGGCGAACCTGAGCTGGAGTACCAGCCATTGGTCGACCTTGGGTCCGGACGCCTCCTCGGGTTCGAGGCCTTGCTGCGCTGGCGGCACCCGGGTGAGGGCATGATCATGCCCCGCCTCCTCATCCCCTGGCTCGAGGCGAACGGGGACATCGTCCAGGTCGGCGAATGGGTGATGGCCGAAGGCTGCCGGCAGGCCGCCACCTGGCCCGAGAACATCCAGCTGGCGATCAACTGCTCGCTGGTCCAGCTCCGTCGGGGCCAGGCCGCCACGTCGGTCGTACACGCCTTGGAGCAGTCCGGACTGGCCCCCGGGCGGCTGACGGTCGAGGTGACCGAGCACGCCATGTCCGAGGAAGTGGCGATGAAGGACCTCCGGGCGATCAACGAGCTCGGTGTCGAGCTCGCCGTCGACGACGTCGGGACCAGCTGGACCTCGTTCGACGTGCTGCGCCGGATGGCGATCAACACCGTGAAGATCGACCGTTCCTTCGTCGGCGCCCTCGAGGCCCACCAGGGGATCAACCGGATGGTGGTCGAGACGGTGGTCAGTCTCTCCCACGCCTCGGGGATGTCGACGGTGGCCGAGGGCGTGGAGACGAGCCTGCAGTCCGACATCGTCCGGGAGTTCGAGTCGGATGCCGCGCAGGGCTACTTCTTCGCCCCGCCGCTCAGCTTGGAGCGGGCCAGCGAGCTGGCCCACACGCCGGGATACTGCTTCGCTCTGGACGGCGAGGGCTGGATGCGGACGGCGCACCCAGTCGAACACCCGAGTGAGGCCTCGGTGGACCATGAGCCCTTTTCAATGCGCCGGGGGGCGGACGCGACGAGCTAACCGCCGCTGGTCGGCCCTCCCCCTTTGGGGACGCGCACAGGCCACCTGCTAGACAAACTCCTCGTGAAGGTGGTCGTCGCGACGGAGTCGCGCGCGGGTGAGCGCCGGGTGGCCGTGGTGCCCGATGTAGCCAAGCGCCTGATCACCAAGGGCTGGGAGGTCACCGTCGAGTCCGGCGCCGGTCTCCGGGCGTCCTTCACCGACGAGGCGTACCTCGCCGCCGGAGCCACGATCGCCGACCCGGCGGCGCTCTATGCCGGTGCCTCGGCGGCCGTGCGGGTCAACGCACCGACCGCCGATGACGTGGCGGCGCTGCCCGACGGCCTCTTGGTGCTGAGCTTCTTCTCGCTCGCCGATTCGATCGACTCGCTGCGGGCCCTCGCCCAGAAGCGCTCGAGCGTCTTCAGCTTCGACCTCCTGCCCCGCATCGGCCGAGCCCAGGGCATGGATGCGTTGTCGTCGCAGGCGACGGTCACCGGCTACCGGGCGGGCTTGATCGCCGCCGAGCACCTGCCCAAGTTCTTCCCCATGTTCATGACGGCTGCGGGAACCGTCCCGCCGGCCAAGGTGCTGGTACTCGGCGTGGGCGTCGCCGGCCTCCAGGCCATCGCCACCTGCCGTCGCCTGGGAGCGGTCGTTCGGGCCTATGACGTCCGGGCGGCCGCCAAGGAGGAGACCGAGAGCCTCGGCGCCACGTTCGTCGACCTCGGGGTGTCCGCCGAGGGGGCCGGTGGCTACGCCCGCCAGCTGAGCGACGACGAGCTGGCCCGCCAACGCGAGGCGCTGTCCGCCGAGGTGGCGGCCTCCGACGTCGTGATCACGACGGCGGCGGTACCAGGGCGCCGCGCCCCGGTGCTGGTGACGGCCGACATGGTGCGGGCGATGGCCGCGGGCGCCGTGGTGGTGGACGTGGCCGCCGATTGGGGTGGCAACTGCGAGTCCACCCGCCCCGGCGAGGTGGTCGACGTGGCGGGCACGACGGTGGTGGGGGTCAGCAACCCGCCCGTCGGCCATGCCCATGCACGCGAGCGTCCTGTACGCCCGCAACGTCCTCAACCTGCTGGACCTGCTCGGACCCGAGGGCTCGGTCGACCCCAGGTGGGACGACGAGATCGTGGCCGGTTGCTGTCTCCTGCGCGACGGCCAGCCCGGCAACGACGAGGTGGCCGAGCTCCTGGGCGCTGCCGGCGGCCGGAGCCGGATCTGGGGAGGCGTCGTGACGAACGGGCTGCTCGAACTGGCGACGATCTTCGTGCTGTCCGCGTTCGTCGGCATCGAGGTGATCTCCAAGGTCCCGAGCATCCTGCACACGCCGCTCATGTCGGGATCCAACGCCATCCACGGCGTCATCGTCGTCGGCTCCATGGTCGATCCTGGGCGGTGCCCACACCGGGCCCGAGGAGGTGCTCGGTTTCATTGCGGTCGTGCTCGCCACGTTGAACGTGGTCGGGGGGTTCGTGGTCACGGACCGCATGCTGCACATGTTCAAGGCCCGCGGTCCCGAGCGTCGGGGACCGGCGCAGCCCGAGCCCCGGGTCCCCGACGGCGACGGGGAACCGGGCTCATGAGCCGCGGCACCTTCATCGACCTGTGCTATCTGGTCGCCGCGGTCGGGTTCATCGTTGCCCTGAAGGCCCTGGGCTCGCCGCGACGGGCCCGTGCCGGCAACCTGATCGCGGCGGCGGGGATGCTGCTCGCCATCGGGGTGACGTTCGCGCGGCCGGGACTCGGCCACATCCCGCTCATCGTCGTGGCGATGGTGCTCGGCGTGGTCATCGGCGTGCCGTCGGCCCGCCTCGTGAAGATGACGGCCATGCCCCAGATGGTGGCCGCCTTCAACGGCGTGGGCGGCGGCGCGGCGGCGGTCGTCTCGATCACCCAGTTCATCGGCGGCGACACGAAGACCCTCGCCACCTACAAGGTGCTCGAGGTGGTCTTCGGCGTGCTGGTGGGCAGCGTGTCGTTCTCGGGCTCGGTGTTGGCGTTCGCCAAGCTGCAGGAGCTGATGACCGGCCGGCCCGTCACCTACCCGGCCCAGCAGCCGCTCAACGCGGTGCTGGGCGGCGCCATCGTCGGGCTGGTCGTGGCGATCGCCGTCACGTCCTCGACGCCGCTGCTGTGGATCCTCCTCGGCCTCTCGCTCGTCCTCGGCGCCATCTTCGTGCTGCCGATCGGCGGGGCGGACGTGCCCGTGCTGATCTCGCTCCTCAACTCCTTCACCGGCCTGGCGGTCGCCGCGTCCGGCTTCGCGCTGAACTCGAACCTCCTGATCGTGGCGGGCACGCTCGTCGGCGCCTCCGGCATGCTGCTCACCCGGATGATGAGCGCCGCCATGGGGCGCTCCCTGCCCAACATCTTGTTCAGCGCGTTCGGCTCGGTCGTCACCGCCACGGGCGAGACGGGCGGGCCCGACGGCCGCTCCGTGCGGGCCAGCACGCCCGAGGACGTGGCCGTGCTGCTCGCCTACTCGCGCAAGGTGATGATCGTGCCCGGCTACGGCCTGGCGGTGGCGCAGGCCCAGCACACCGTGCGCGAGCTGGCCGACGCCCTGACGGCGCGCGGCGTCGAGGTCTTCTACGCCATCCACCCGGTGGCCGGCCGCATGCCCGGCCACATGAACGTGCTCCTGGCCGAGGCCAACGTCCCCTATGACGAGTTGAAGGAGATGGACGAGGCCAATCCCGAGATGAGTTCGACGGACGTCGCGCTCGTCGTCGGCGCCAACGACACCGTGAATCCGGCGGCCAAGACAACCCCCGGCAGCCCCATCTACGGCATGCCGATCATCAACGCGGACGAAGCGAGCAACGTCGTGTTCCTCAAGCGGTCGATGCGCCCGGGGTTCGCCGGGATCGACAACGAGCTCCTCTACGACGACAAGACCGTGCTGTTGTTCGGTGACGCCAAGGACACCCTGCAGAAACTGGTGGCGGCGGTCGCCCAGTCCTGATTCGCCGAGTCAACCCCGGACGGCGTGCGCCTCTTCCTCGGCCGCTTCGGTGCCCTCGTAGTCCTCGTCGGACGCATCGGCCGACTCGCCGATCGACCGGTTCCCGCGAGCGGCCAGACGCGCGAACACGAGCAGCCCCTGGGTGGTCGCGGCGGGTCGAAAGGACCTCGACGACCACGTTCTCCCGGCCGATGAGGTGTGCAGCATCGTTGACCACGACCATGTCGCCGTCCGAAAGGTAGCCAAGGGCCTGGCGGGGCTGGTTGCCCTCCTTCACGAGGTCGATCACCAGCTGCTCGCCGGCCGGGTGGTCGGGGGTCAGGTCGTTGGCCAGGGGTCGCAGGTCGGTGACGGGGATCCCGCCCCGCTTGGCCAGGTCCTTCACGACCCCCGAGCAGGTCACAAGGCGCAGCCCGAGCCGCCGGGCCATCTCCACCAGCCGCTCGTTTATGTCGTCGATCTCGGGAAGCTCGTTCTCGGCCAGGTGGACGGGAACCCCGAGTTCCCGGAGGACCTCCAGGCATTCGAGCCCGCGCCGGGCGCGCCGGGAGCTCACCTCGTCGGGTCCGGCCGTGAGCGTCTGCAGCTGGTCGACGACGAAGCGCGGCACGACGAGCCCGCCCACCAGCAGGCCGTAGCGGCCGAGCACGAGCAGGAAGCGAGTCATGGCGGCGGACGTGTCGACGAGGAGGGCGTAGCCAGGCGGCGGTTCGACGGGGGGAGCCAGGACTCGTCCCAATCCGGCGGCGGCAACCACCTGGCGGCCCTTGACGGCGCCGACGTTGTAGCCGATCCAGGTGAACGCCCAGGTGACGAGCGCCGCCGCCGGCCAGGTGACGGGCGAACGAACGAGGACGATCAGCGGCACCGAGAGGGCGGCCCCCAGCATGAAGGCCGCCATGCCCGTGAGGATGCCCGCGAAGAGCTCACCGGGCGGGGTGCGGGAGAAGCGGCTGATCGTCCGTGGCCCACTGCGGTCGAGGAGGCGCCCGACGATGCCGCCCAGCACATAGGCAACGAGCGCGCCCAAGACCAAGCCCACGGCCTGACCGACCGAGTGACCGACTGCGTGCCCGGCCTCGGAGCCGGCAAGCGCCCCGAGCAGCACAAGGATGAGGCGGAACACCTCGACGAAGAGCACCGCGAGCCAACACTACTTGGGGGGAGTGCCGATTTCGGCGAGGGTCCGGGGTGGCCCGAGGCCGTTGCGGCCCCCCAGGCCACTCCGCTGGCGGGCGATTCGGGGTCCGTCGGGCCCTCACGGTGGTCCTTTGCGGTGCGCTCCGGGCACCGCCAAACTGGCGGCGCGAGCGCTCGAGCGGCATCCGTCGGGGATGCGGCGGGAGTCGCCACGCGGCGGGGAGCTAGGGACGAGAAGACGCACGGAGGACCGGCGTGGCGACGAGCGAACATGGATTGGGACGTTCTGACGCCGCCGCATCGATCGAACTGCTCCTCCTGCACCCGATGAGCCTCTCGACCTATCCGTGTCGGGTCACCGTCGATCAAGACGGGATATTCCTGCAGCGGCTGCGCGGCCCGGAGCCCGCCGCGGTGCCCGAGTCGCCGCCACTCTTGTTGTCCTGGCGCTCGCTGCACGGCCTGCGCGCCGATGAGTCGGACGTCACACCGGCGGGCACGCGTCTGCAGGTCGTCGAGTTCATGACCGACGACGGCGTCCTCTCGGTGATGGCGTCGGCTGTCGACACCTCCCTGCTGCTGACGGTGGTGGAGCGGTGGTCCGGCCACTGGCGGCGCGCCCGTTCTCCGCTTGTGCACCCCTTCGCCGTCCGCCGCAAGCGGAGCGTGTCGGCCGTCGCCTGACCTGCCCCGGGTCGCCGACGTGGGGGTTTGGGCCCAGCCGACCGGGGAGACGTAGGCTCGACGAGCGCTCTTCGACGCGGTCGCTCGAAGTAGCCGAGACGCCAGCTCCCTTCCGAAGGTCGTGGTCGTGCCCTCCTACTTGCTCGCCGACGCCGCACTGCCGCCGCTCTCGGGCCACCAGTTCTTCTCCACCGAGTTCGACGTCGGTGCCGATCGTGCTCATCGTGGGCGCCCTCGTCGGCTACATCGTCGCCGTCCGGCGCGTTCGCCGACTCCACCCCCGCCACCCCTGGCCCCTCGGGCGCACGGTGGCCTGGGTGGGCGCTCTGGTGGTGACCGGTATCGCCATCTTCAGCTTCATCGGCGTCTACGACGGTGAGCTGTTCTATGACCACATGGTCCAGCACCTCTTGCTGATCATGGTGGCCGCCCCGCTCTACGCGCTGGGCGCACCCCTGAAGCTGGCCTGGTGGTCGACCGACGGGCGGGCCCACCAGCTCGTCACCAAGGCGCTGCGCTCGTCGTTGGCGCGGCTGTTGGATCACCCGCTCGTGGCCTTCGCTCTCTACGCGGTGATGATCCCGGTGACCCACCTGACCTCGCTCTACAACCTGACCCTCGAGCACGAGGAGATCCACAACCTCGAGCACCTGCTGTTCCTCGTCATCGGCTACCTGTTCTGGCGGCAGATCTTCACCGGCGAGTTCAGCGCGCACCGCGTCTACCCCGGACTGCGTCTCGCCCTGTTGGCCTTCGCCATCCCCGTCGACACCTTCACGGGACTCTCGCTCGCGTCGAGCACCCACGAGATCTTTCCGGCCTACCTGACCTTGCACCGGACGTGGGGCCCGAGCCGGGTGGCCGATCTGCACGACGGTGGCGTGATCATGTGGGTCGGGGGGGACACTTTGATGTTCCTGCCCATGATCCCGCTGGCGCTGCAGTGGATGCACTACGAGGAGCGCCGCGCCCGTCGGGTGGACCGCGAGCTCGACGCCATGCTGCCGGCGAGCCGAGGCGTGGGCGGAGAGGCCGCGCTCACCGAGTGAGGGCACCGCCCGCCGGCCCGGGGCGGCTGGAGGGGAATCACACCTAGCCTTTCTGTGTGTCGACACGCCGAGGCTGGTCCCCGTGGCCTGGGACCGGACGGCGGCGAGCGGGGCTCCAGCCGGGCTCCTTCCCCCTGACCGCGTCCGTGCCCTACATCCGGGCGCGCCGGCTTCCAGAGCCCGGCGTCGGGGTCGCTACTCCGCCGCAGCGGGGAGATCGCGGTGGTGGCCGGCCGGCACTTCGCCCCGCTCGTCCTGCGCCAGCTGCGCCAGGTCCGGGCCGGGCCGCTCCCGGCCGCGGTGATCGCCCCTCCGCTCCGGCGCACCTTCGAGGACCTCGGGGGGACGTTCATCAAGTTCGGGCAGGTCATGGCGTCCTCGCCCGGCCTCTTCGGTGAGGAGATGGCCGACGAGTTCCGCTCCTGCCTCGACACGGGGCCGGCCGTGCCGTTCAGCGAGGTCCGCCAGCGGGTGGAGGACGAGCTCGGGTGCGCCCTCGAGGACGCCTACGAGGAGTTCGACCGGGAGCCGTTCGGCCGGGCGTCCATCGCCGTCGTGCACCGGGCCCGCCTCCACGACGGGCGGACCGTCGCGGTCAAGATCATCCGCCCGGGCATCGAGCACCAGGTCGCCACCGACCTCGACCTGCTCCAGCCGCTCTGCGAGGTGCTCGTCCGCCAGACGGGGGACCAGTTGGCGGGTTCGGTCCTCCAGCTGGTGGACGGCTTTCGCATCCAGGTGGGCGAGGAGATGGACCTGCGCAACGAGTCCCGCTCGATGCAGCACTTCCGCCGCCTCCTGGCCGAGGTCGCACTCCCCCGGATCGCCGTTCCCGAGCCCTACCCCGAGCTGTCGGGGGCGAGCGTCCTCACGATGGAGCTGCTCGACGGTGTCCCGATCGACGACCTGGGCCGCCTCGCCGAGTTGGGGGTGGATCCCGCCCCCCTCGTCGAGGACGTCGTGCGCGCCTTCCTGCTCACCACCGCCCGCTGGGGTGCGTTCCACGGCGACGCCCATGCCGGCAACCTGCTGCTGTTGCGCGACGGCCGCATCGGCATCGTCGACTGGGGCATCGTCGGGCGGCTCGACCCCGACACCCATCGGTTCTTCCTGCGCCTGCTGGCCGCGCTGGTCGGGGACGAATCCGCCTGGGCCGACCTGACCGAGCACCTCGTCCGGATCTACGGACCGGCCCTGTCCGTGGCCGTCGGGCTGGGGGAGGCGGACATGGCGGCGTTCATCCGCACGCTGATCGAGCCGATCCTCACGCGGCCGTTCGGAGAGGTGAGCCTGGCCGGCATCATGCAGGCGGTGCAGCTGCAGGTGGCCAAGGCCCAGGGGGTCGAGGCGCACCAGCGCAGCCTGCGCTCTGTCGTCCGCCGCCTGCGGTTCCAGCGCCGGGTCCGGCGGATGGCCGACCAGTCGGGCGGACTGTTCTCGGACTTCGACCGCGGCACGTTCCTCCTGAGCAAGCAGCTCATGTACTTCGAGCGCTACGGCAAGCTCTTCCTCTCCGATGTGCCGTTGCTCAACGACCGGGCCTTTCTCGAACAGCTCCTGGCCGACACGGGCGAGGGCGGCGCAGGCGGGGCCTGTTGCCTCACGTCAAATCCTCCGGGAACGGTGAGTCGTTGCCTCACGGAGAACCCTCCGCCTGACGCGGCGAGTTGAACGCTCGGTTGACGGCCCTCGGCGCGGCGGCGGTCTTCGACAACGCCAAGCGCTGGAGCTGGGCGCAGAGACGCTCGATCTCTCGCTGGAGCTGGCCCGGATGCAGGGTGTTGCGGGCCCTCGTCGACGCGCCGCGCCGGGCGGGACTGAGCACACCGGCGTTGATCGCCCGCTCGTAGGGGGTCTGCGCCCGGTCGTGGCGCTTGATGACCTTGGCCCCGATGCGCTGGCGAGCCAGCAGCTTCTGCTGGGTGCAAAGGAGGTTCGTGTAGAGGCGGTCGAGCTCCCAGATCCGGTTGAGCACGGTCAGCTCGGCCCCGGTGTCGAAGCGCAGGTAGCCGACGAGCTCGCGGACATGGGTCCAGTTCTTCTGCTCGGCGTGGCAGCCGTCGTTCTTGTTCCCCGGCCGCGAGCGCGTGAAGGTGATGCGCCGACTCGTGCACCACTCGTAGAAGTGGGCGTTTATGAACTCCGATCCGTTGTCCGAGTCGATGCCCACGATTGCGAAGGGAAAGACCCCCGCCACGTGCTCCATGGCCTCCGCCACCCAGATCGCCGCCTTGTTGGGCACCGAGCGGTTCACCGTCCAGCCCGTGGCCACGTCGGTGACGGTGAGCGTGAAGCAGAACTCGCCGAAGGAGTTCCCGCCCTCGTGGCCGACCAGGTCGATCTCGACGAACCCCGGGCGGGCCTCGTCCCACTCCGACCAGGTGCGGATCGGGATCTGGGACTTGAGCAGCCCGCCGGGCTTGGTGTGGCTGCGACCCCGGAACTGCGCCAGGACCTTGGCGCCGACGAGCCGACGGTCGATCGTCGCCGGGCTCATCTTCATCAGCAGTGCGGCCTCGGCGTCACTGAGATCGAGCTCGCCGTCTCGGCGCAGCAGTGCGACTAGGACCGGGAGCATGGGCGCCAGGCGCTTGCCCGCCGGCGCCCGGGCCACCCTCCAGCACAGCTCGAGGGCCGAGATCACCCGGGGGGAGTACACCGGGGGGCGCGGCGAACGCACTCGCACGACGCGAATCTCACCGGCCGAACGCAGCCGGGCCCGGGCGTGGTCCCGGTGCCAGCCGGTCAGCTCGACGAGCTGGTCGAGGATTGCCTTCTTCTCGGCCCTGGTCCCTCGCCGATACCGCGCCGCCATCTTGTTCGTGACCGCCCGTCGCTCGCCCACCGAAAGCTCCATCGATCTGGCCTAGCTGGGAGCTCCCCGAAGCGGAGGTTCTTAGGTGAGGCAACGATCCCAACCAGGCGGAGGTTTCTGATGAGTCGAGGCGGGGCCCGGAGTGACCGGGGCCTCCCGGTATGCTGAGCGGCCGGGTCGCCCAGAGTTCGGCGAAGGGGAGGTCACCACCGTGAAGGTCGTCGTGGACTACGACGCATGCGCCAGTAACGCCGTCTGCATGGGCCTCCTGCCCCAGGTCTTCGAGGTCCGAGACGACGGGTTTCTCTACATCCTCGAGGAGCACCCCGCCGAATCGCTGCGCGAGGAGCTCGAGGTGGCGGTGCAGAGCTGCCCGACGGGAGCTATTTCCATCGTCGACGACGAGTGAGCACCGCGCCATCGAGCGCGCCGCGGGTGCGGTTCGCGCCATCACCGACCGGCGAGCTCCACGTCGGCAGCGCACGAACGGCCCTCTTCAACTGGCTGTTCGCGCGCCAGCAGGGTGGGACGTTCATCCTGCGGATCGAGGACACCGACACCGAGCGCAACCGACCGGAATGGGTGGACGGCATCGGCGCCGCGCTGGCCTGGCTGGGCATGGAGCCCGACGAGGGTCCCATTCTCCAGTCCGGCCGGTTCGGGCTCTACCAGGTGGCCATCGACGCGCTGTGGGACTCCGGTGCCGTCTATGCCTGCGACTGCCGGCGCGAGGACGTCGACGTGCGCACGAAGGGCAACCCCACCCCGGGTTACGACGGCCACTGTGCCGGCCGGGGGTTGGCCCGCGGCGAGGGCCGGGCGCTGCGCTTCCGCGTGCCGGCGTCGGGGACGACCGTGGTGCACGATCTCGTGCGGGGCGAGGTGACGTTCCCGCATGCGGCGCTGGAGGACTTCGTCTGCGTGAAGTCGTCCGGTCAGCCGCTCTTCGTGCTGGCCAACGTCGTCGACGACCGGGACATGGCGATCAGTCACATCATCCGCGGCGAGGATCTCTTGCCCACGACCCCGAAGGGGATCTTGGTCTGGCAGGCGCTCGACGCGGCCGGTGCCGGCTCCGGCGGGCCGATCGCCCTGCCCGTCTACGCCCACCTGCCGATGCTGGTGAACGCCCAGCGCAAGAAGCTCTCCAAGCGCGACGCCGACCTGGCGGTCGAGTCCTATCGCGACAAGGGGTACCTGCCGGAGGCCTTCCGCAACTACCTGGCACTGCTCGGCTGGAGCCCGCCCGGCCAGAGCGAGAAGGTCGACCTCGACACCCTCGTCCGCGAGTTCCGCCTCGAAGACGTGCACCACGCACCCGCCTTCTTCGACGTGAAGAAGCTGGCGCACCTGAACGGGGAGTACATCCGGGAGATGCCCGTCGAGCGCTTCGTCGATGCCACAGAGCCGTGGGTCTTCCCGGGCGACGCGCTCGAGACGGCCGTCGCTCCTCCCCCGTGGCCGCCGGAGCGGTTCGACCCGGCCATCTTCGGAGCCATGGCACCGCTCGTCCAGGAGCGGGTGACGCTGCTGGCCGACGTGCCGGCCATGGTCGACTTCTTGTTCCAGGCGGACCCGGTGATGGATCCGGACAGCTGGCAGAGGATCGCCGGCGACCCGCTGGCGCCCGAGATCCTGTCGAGTGCCGTCACCGCCTACGAGACCTGCGACTGGTCGGCCGAAGCGCTGCGCGACGCGAGCCTCGCGGTGTGGCAGGGCTTCGAGGCCTCCTCCAAGCGGTCTCAGGCCCCCATCCGCGTGGCGATCACCGGGCGGACCGTCGGCCCGCCCCTCTTCGAACCCATGGAACTCCTGGGTCGAGACGAGGTTCTGCGCCGGCTCCGGGCGGCCCTCGAGCGCCTGGGATCTCCTTGACCCGAGGGCACCCGCCCCACGGCGTGATCCGGGGATGATCTTCAGCCTGTGGCGCACCGTGTTGCGTCTGGGGCTCGCCCTGTTGGCCGCGCTGGTGCTCTACATCGTCGTGACCGGCGTCCAGGTCTGGCTGACCTCCCGCCAGTACGCACCGCGCCAGGCCGGGGCGATCGTGGTCATGGGCGCGGCGCAGTACAACGGGGTGCCGTCGCCGGACCTGAAGGCCCGCCTCGATGAGGCGCTCAAGCTGTACCAGGGGGGCTTCTCGCGCCTGATTGTCGTCACCGGCTACAAGGAGAAGGGGGACCACTTCACCGAGGCCGAGGCCGGTGCCCGCTATCTGGAGGCGGCGGGCATCCCATCGTCCCAGGTGCTCGAGGTCGGCGGCAGCGACAGCTACGAGAACCTGGCGGATGCCGCACCACATCTGAAGGCGATGGGCATCACCACGATCCTCATCGCCACCGACGGGTTCCACGAGGATCGCTCGATGGCCATCGCCTCGGGCCTCGGATTCAAGCCGTTCCCGACGCCGACCAAGACGTCGCCCATCACCGGTTGGTCGACCTTCCCGTACTTCGCCAAGGAGGCGCTCGACGTGGGCCTGGGCCGGATCGTCGGCTACCACACGCTCAGCCGGTGGCACGTCGGGGTGGGCTGAGGTTCGGGACGACAAGGATCGAGTTGGGTGCGAGACCAGGGTGCGAGTCCGCTCAGCCGTCCGCTAGCCTGATGCCGCCCGTTCGGGGGTGGTGTAATCGGCAACACGGCAGGTTCTGGCCCTGTTATTGGGGGTTCGAGTCCTCCCCCCCGAGCTCAGGAAGCACCTTTGGGTGCTTCCTGCACGGCCCCATCGTCTAGTGGCCTAGGACATCACCCTCTCAAGGTGGAGACACGGGTTCGAATCCCGTTGGGGCTGCTCAGTTTCCTGGTCACGGATTCCTGGTCACGGACCTTTCTGATTGCGAGCCTTCTCGGAGGCGCTTGCGCCATGCGACATTCGTGCGAAATCAGGTTGCGACTTTGGACGCCGATTCCGCCGCCTCCAGGGCACGGCAGAGCCCGACGTGGCCAGGTCGGCGAGTACGTCGGCGGTGCCCCGATCCTGTTCCGTCGGCAGCAGGGCGTCCGATCCGGGGCCTACGAACCGTTCAAGCTATGAGCGGTCGGGTCCCTTCCCCGCGTTCCTTCGGACGATCGGCTAGCTTCCCGGCCAAAGCCAGTCCTGTGGAGGTGGTGGGTGGCCAGGCGCAAAGCACTGCACGCGAAGGGCGGTCTCGGGCGGTACTCCCCTCCCACCCGTGGTCGGGGAGCACATGTACACGAGCGACCTCGGAGCGGCTCCAATCGGGTCCATCTGGCGGTGGCGTTCGCCGGTACAGGGATGTTGGCCACGACGGGGATGCTCGGACTCGGCGTGCTCTGCGAGCGGCGCGGTGGTGTGCTCTGGGCCGCCTTCGGCCTCAGACGGGGCCGGGAACGTGTGCACCAGCGGCACAAACGCGTTGGCAGCCGCCGGGAACGAGCAGTCCAATAGCGTTACCGTGAATACTTCGGTCACTGGGAGTGCCCCCAGCGTTCTCGTTTCTCTAAGCGAAGCCAATGACGTTACGGCCGGCGGCTTCAGCGCCAACAACAACAGTGCGACCGCCGAGGGAACCGGGGCCGCCGCCCTCGCCGGCAACGACGAAACCAACATCGAAACCGTGACCGCGACGGTCACCGGGAACAGCGACGTTGTCACCTTGTCTGAGAGCGGTTCCAATGTCCTGGACGGCGACTTCACCGCCGACAACGACACCGCGATCGCCGAGGGAGCCGGGGCCACCGCCGTCTCCGGGAGCAACCAAACCAACATCGAGACCGAGGACACGACGATCACCGGGAACACCGACGCTGTCGCCATCTCTGAGAACGGTTCCAATGTCATGAACGGCGACTTCACCGCCGACAACGACACCGCGACCGCCAAGGGAACCGGGGCTACCGCCGTCGCCGGGAGCAACCAAACCACCATCGACACCGCGTCGTTTACGACCAGCGCGGACAACCAGACACTAAGCGCGACGGTGACTGACACACTTTCCGATACCGGCAATGTCACCGCTAACAACGACACCGCAACCGCCGACGGAACTGAGGCCACCGCCTTCGCCGGAAGCGACAACGGCTCCTCTTCGGGCGATGTCACCGCGGACGACGACACCGCAATCGCCGACGGAACTGAGGCACCGCAATCGCCGGAAGCGACAACGGCTCCTCCTCCGGCGATGTCACTGCCGACAACGACACGGCGGTCGCCAACGGAGCCGGGGCTGCCGCCATCGCCGGGAGCTACGACAGCGGTGCCGGTGACATCACTCAGAGCAACGACACGGCCGCGGCCAATGCCAGCAACGGTGGAATCGCCACCAGCACGGCAAATGGGAACGGCACTGCGGCCTTTACGCTCGCCGACGGCCCGACGGCCATCGCGACGGCCACCGCAACGTCGGTATCGACCAGCGCTGGGGCGGGTTCGTTCGCCCTGGCATACAACAGCAGTAGTCAGTTCTCAGTCAGCGTGGACGGATTCACCGTCGCCTTCTAACTCTTCCCTAACCCAGTCTCGGCGTTCCGCCTCGCGTCTTTCCCGCGACCCGACAGCCGGTGATACTGGCTGGCCAGGTGAGCCCGACTTCGGGAGATAGTCCTGGGAACGGCATCGGGGCCGCTTGAGCGGTCCTCTCGGTGGGCAGGCTTCGAAAGTTGCCGCCCCGGCGAACGGACATGGGCCAGACGTAGTTGTCTGTTGGTGCATCCTCCTAGGTTGGAGACCGGATGAGAGAACGCCAGATGGATCAGAAGGTCGCGGTGGCGGTCGTCTATGTGGCGGCCATGTTCATGGCGATCATGGACACCACGATCGTCAACGTGTCGCTCGCCACGCTGGGCCGCCACTTCCACGTCAGTACAGATGGCGTCGACGCCGTCTCGATCAGCTATCTGGTCAGCCTCGGGGCGTTCATTCCGATCTCTGGGTGGCTGGGAGACCGTTTTGGCGGCCGGCGAACCCTGCTCGGGGCGATCTCGATCTTCGTGGTCGCTTCGGCGCTCTGCGGGTTGTCGACCAGCTTCGGAGAACTGGTGGGGTTCCGGGTCCTCCAAGGTGTTGGCGGTGGTCTCATGACCCCGGTCGGCCTGGCGATGTTGTTCCGAGTGTTCCCGCCGGCCGAACGTGTTCGCGCGTCGAGCATCCTGATACTTCCGACCGCGGTCGCGCCTGCGCTTGGGCCGGTGCTCGGTGGACTTTTCACGACCGACGTCTCGTGGCGCTGGGTCTTCTTCGTGAACGTCCCAATTGGTGTCGCGGCCTTGATCTTCGGCTTCATTTTCCTCTCGGACCACATACAAGCCGGCACCAGTCGACTCGACATCGGCGGATTTCTTCTCTCCGGCGCCGGTCTCGGGCTGACCATGTACGGGGTCTCGGAAGGGCCCCTGAAGGGGTGGTCGAGCGCGGACGTGCTGGTGGCGTCATTGGCCGGTCTCGCGCTGTTGGGCGGATTCCTCGCCTACGAGCGGCGGAGCCAGCACCCCCTGATCGACCTGTCGCTGTTCGCGGATCGGCTGTTCAGGTCGACCACGTCAGTGATGGTCCTGGGATCGGTGGCGTTCCTCGGGACTCTGTACCTCGTGGCCCTCTACTTCCAGAATGCGCTGGGGATGTCCGCACTGCGGGCCGGCCTCACCATCTTCCCCGAGGCACTCGGGGTGATGATGGGCTCGCAACTCGTCTCCCGGGTCCTGTACCCACGGCTTGGCCCGCGGCGATTACTGGTGTACGGCCTGCTGGCCATCGCGGTGTCGATGGTGCTGCTCACCCAGACCGGACCGGCGACCAGCGAGTGGTTGATCCGCCTCGACATGGTGTTCCTCGGTTATGGGATGTCGCACGTTTTCCTTCCGTCGCAGGCAGCCGCGTTCACCACCATCAGTCCGCTCCGCACCAGCGGCGCTTCGTCGATCTTCAACGCGACCCGCCAGCTCGGCGGAGCCATCGGTGTCGCGCTCATCACCGCTGTGGTGGCTCAGGGCCCGGCGCGCCACGTGGGGTCGACGTTGGCACCCACCCTCACCGCATACCGCTACGGGTTCGTCGCCGCGGCGATTGTCGCGGTCGCCGGAGCGGCGCTCGCTCTTCTGGTCGATGACGCCGACGCGGCACCCACGATGGTCCGGAAACACGCGCCAGAGAGCAACCGCGTGGAGCCGCATGAGGTCGTGGCGGACGCGGTCACGGCCACAGATTGAGCCCGGAAGGAACTGGACGCCGATCATGTCAGCCAACGACGAAGCCAATCCGATCCAGCCCGACTCGTATGGCACCAGGAGAGGCTGGGCACCCGTCTCTGCTCTACCGTCAGTTGAAATCGCTCGCGATTAGAGGGTTGCTCGTTGCGGGTCCTCGTGGGATGCCGCGAGACATCGGCGAACGCTGCCGGTCCCTCAGGAGGGAGTTCCAACTCTGACGAGCCCATCCGAACAGCAAGTCGGTGCCGCCCGCGCCAGCCGGGTCAGGAGCTGGCGCGCCAATGCGGCCTGCTCTCGCAGGCCGCATTGGTCGCTACGTGACCGAGGAGTGGGATCGGCTAGGCGGCCTTGTCGGCCATCGTCACGATCCCGGTCGCGTTCTCTGGGGTCTCCGGGGTGTGACGGCGCTGGCGGTAACCGGCCACCACGCCGTCGAGCCCGATCCAGCTCGATGTCCTCCAGGTGGCCAGGATGACGATGGCGAACAGTGCATAGAAGGCGCACACGCTCGCCGTTCCCGACATCACGTAGGTGAAGAGCAGGGCCAGGCTGCCGAGGGCGGCGATCCTGGTGAAGAACCCGAGCACCAGGGCGATCCCGACGGCGAACTCGGCCACGGCCACCAACACGCCGATCCATCCGGCGTTGGGGACGACGAAGCTGTGCAGGAAGGTCCCCCACCAGCTGTAGGCGGCGGTGCCGTGCGAGGCGAAGCCCGCCACCCCGGCGCCGTTGTTGTGCAGGAACGCCGGGTTCTCCGCCCCCCAGAGCTTGGCGACACCGGCCTGGATCCACATGATCCCGAGCCAGACCCGCATGGCGGTCCAACCGACGGCCATCACCTTGGACTGGGCCAGGAACTCGATGGCCCGGGGGTTCGAACGCTTGGCCGGATCACTCAACACTGCGACAGGGTTCATCATGTTGCTCTCCTTCTCGTTGGTCCGACTCCCTCGGACCTCCCTGTCATCGTGGGCCGATGCCGAGCTCGTCCCTAGGGCCGAAGGTCCTGCGGATCCCCGGCAAAGGTCCCATCTCTGGCCGACATCAATTGCCGGTGCTTCATGGCGAACGCGGTCTGAATGTGACCGGCGTCGGAGAGAGAACAGCTGGGACTTTCGACCCTGTCGCTCGTCCGGTGTCCACGCTCATCGTAGAAACCGTGATCTCGATGAGAGGAGATAATCATGAAGGCGCTTGTCTACGAAGGTCCCGGCCTGAAGTCCTGGAAGGACGTCCCTGATCCTCAAATCGAGGACGACTCGGATGCGGTCATCCAAGTGGACGCCACGACCATCTGTGGGACGGATCTGCACATCTTGAAGGGGGATGTTCCCGAGGTCACATCCGGACGAATCCTCGGGCACGAGGCGGTCGGTACCGTCACCCAAGTGGGCTCAGGCGTGAAAAGTCTCGCGCCGGGCGACCGGGTCCTTGTTTCGTGCATTTCGGCGTGTGGGCGGTGCCGCTACTGCAGGGAGGGTCGCTACGGCCAATGCCTGGGTGGCGGCGGGTGGATCCTCGGGCACCTCATCGACGGCACGCAGGCAGAAGTCGTCCGCGTGCCTTTCGCCGACACGTCCACCTACCAGGTACCTGAGGGCGTAAGCGACGAGGACATTCTGATGTTGGCTGACATCCTTCCGACGGCCTACGAGGTCGGCGTCTTGAACGGCAGAGTCCAACCCGGTGACACGGTGGCCGTCGTGGGCGCCGGCCCGATCGGCCTCTCGGCCATCCTGGGGGCGAGCCTGTTTTCACCCAGTCACGTGGTGGCGATCGACCTAGCGGATGCGCGAATCGAGGCGGCCAAGCAGTTCGGCGCCGACATCACGGTCAACAACGCACGCCAGGACCCGCTCGAGGTCGTGCAAGCCCTCACCGACGGGCTCGGGGCTGACGTGGCCATTGAGGCGGTCGGTGTCCCGGAGACCTTCGAGCTCTGCACCGAGCTTGTGCGCCCCGGAGGCCACGTGGCCAACATCGGCGTTCACGGGCGCTCGGCCACGCTGCACCTCGAGTCGCTGTGGATCCGTGACGTCACCGTGACGACCGGGCTCGTCGACACATCCTCCACGCCCACGCTCCTCCGCCTGGTCGCTGGAGGCCAAGTTGCGGCCGGGCGGTTCGTGAGTCATCGCTTCGGCTTGCACAACATGCTCGAGGCGTACGACGTGTTCGCGCGGGCGTCCGAGACCGGAGCCTTGAAAGTGGTGCTGAGCCGTTGAGGAATCCCATGTCGTCGGCGAGTGGGCCATCCAGGCAAACTCTTAGGGTGAGCGATCTAATCGGTTCGAACGACGACGATCATGAACGCGAGCCGATCGAGCGGTCTGAGATCGTCGAAGCCTCGCCAGAGACTGCATCACGGGTGTTCGCTGACGCCGGAAGCCCGCCCACGAAGGGCAAGGACGACTTGGTCGCGGTCGATGAAGTGCTCGGCCTATGGTCTCGGCGGGAACGCGAGTTCGCCCAGCAGCAGGCAGCTGAACAGGCCGACCGCGTCAGGTTCCTGGCGGACTTCGAAGACGTCTCGGAGCGCATCATCAAACCCACTCTTGAAGCCGTGATCCAACGCCTTCGGCGCGATGGGGGTGACGGCATTCTTCGGGAGCGTCGGTCTGACGGCGTGCACGGTCCGCGCCTTACGCTCTGGATGTCACTCGAGGGTCAGATTTCGGCCGAACCGCACCAGGACCGCAATCCCTTTCTCCAGCTCGACGCCGACGTCGCTCACCGGCGAGTGAACGTCTGGGAGGGGGACATGTGGCAGAAGCAGGGCATCAGCCAGCAGACCCTGCCATGGCGGTTTTCCGAGATCTCGCCCGCCAGTGTGACCGAGCGGGTCGTCGGAATCCTCGGGCGAGCTGCCAAACATGGTCTGGGAGCCTGAACTGCCGGGAGCAAGGCCACGTGGGCATCTCGCCCGCCCGTCAGTTACCCGAGGCCGACCCACTCGGCACGATGACCTAGGGACGGAAGAATGGCCTGCCGCCCATTGGCTGGTGTTCCCGAGGGGGACAGGCGTGGGTCCGGGCCCCTCGACCCACCACCAGTAGGTCGGCCGAATTGGGCCACGGACCCAACGATTCGTAGGGCACGGTCTTCACCTCACTCGAGCATCCACCTGTGGCCAACAGTGACCGAGCCGCGTAGAGCATTGCTCTCAAGCGACCCGAATTCGGCGCCCGGTATGGACCGTTGGCACGATCCGCACGTAGACGTCGCGGTCACCCCCGGCCCATGGGACGACGCCAAGGGTCCGGACGAGCCGGAGTTCGTCCGCGTCGACGACCACGTGGCCCCATCCACTGACCAAGACGCTCCACCCCTCTACCAGCGCATCGTCAATGAGGTCGACCTCGAAGGAAATCGGCCCGCGGTCGAGAGCCGAGTCGAGCTCCAGATTGAGAGCCGTTCTGAAGACCACACTGCCGTCGAGTGTGCGGAAGTTCACGGGCAGAGCGACGGGGCCCCGATCCTCGACGAACACGACCCGTCCGACGCCGCCGGGGCGGATCCGCTCCACGCACTCGGCTCTGTCGAGCGCCTCGAGCAGGGGTCGCCCCGTTGGATCGCTTCGGCCCGGCGGGGCCTCGATACGTGCTCCGGTGAGGGAGTCGACGGTCGTTTCGAGGGCCGTCGCCAACCGAAAGAGCCCCGAATGGGTGAGTTCCGGCGACGTCCGGGTTTCCAACGCTTGCACGTACACGGGGTCCATGCCGGCTCGATCGGCCACTTGCTCGGGACTGAGCCCCAACTGCCGACGTCGCTCGGCGACGCGGCGCCCCAGATCTCCAACGTCGCTCATTCTTCGGCCTCCTGTCTGTTTCGCATCGCGGATGATTGAGCTAGCGGACGACGACCACCGAGAGGTCGCCGAGCTGGAGCACCTTGTGCGTCGTGCTTCCGACGATCGGACCGCGAGAACGTTGAGACCGCCGATCCTGGGCAGCGTCGCGTCCGATAGGGCGGATCACATTCGGAGCCTTGGCACGAGGTATCGAGCGACCGGAGTGTTCTATCGATCCAAGACGAATCACAACAACCTCGCCCGCATGAAACGCAACAGGTGGATATGGCGCTCGGTGTCCTCCCGCATGATCTTCACGAGTTCCGGCCACAAGGTACGGCTGCGGCTGGGGAACAGAGCGTTGTCGAGCCGGTTGAGGTCCGCCCGCTCCTGCTCCTCTTGCTCGATAGACCGGTCCAGGCGCTCGAGCGTGCGCTGGCGGACCTGAGCATCGGCGATGCCACAGACCGGAGGGATCGGCATTCCTCGAGCCTCCAGGTTGTCGAAGGCAAAGACGGTTTGCCCCAGGTCCTCGAAGATCTGATGGTGGCGCTCCTCGTCGGAGAGGATCAATCTCGCCACGTAGCGAAGATCGGGGGTCGGCAGCGTCTCGGCCAGGTTGCGGTAGTCCGCCAGGGTCTCTCGCTCTCGGGATTCATGGGAAGTGAGGAAGTCAACGAGATCCTGGGCCACGGCTGCTTCGGGAGAGAGTTGCTCGGTCATCGGCGACCTTTCTTGTTCTGTTCGGATCCCGGCTGGCGCTGCGAGGACCGCCCGATCCCTTGGCGCCTCCGGCCCGCTCCTCCATGGCCCATGATTCCAAGGCCCTCGCTCCCGAGGTAGAGCCAAAGGTCCTATCCGGACTCGCGACGCCAGGACGGGTGCGTTGCGTTCAGCCGAACCCCCGGCTGCCCTCGAACGGGTCAATGGCTCGTTGCTCGATATCCACCCGTGTCGTTTGGCAATTGGGACGTTCGACTCTGTGCTGCCGCGGGTTGATGTCCCACACTCGCTGTGGACGTCGGACTGAACACCGGTGATCGGTAATTCCCGATACCTCGAAAGAGCGGACAATGACCAACGCGATCACGAACGACGTGGCTGGAACGGGCCCCGACCGGGAAGGGATTTACCGGTTGGAGCACACACTGGGCGACTGGCGAGCCCGGATCGACGACCTCAAGGTTCAGCTCGAGCTGGGTGCCATGGATGCCAACGACACGCTCTCGGAGCACCTACGAGTGGTTCAAAATGCCTACCTGGCGGCACGATCCAGCCTGACCCACGCACGGGAGTCGGGCTCCGATCTGGCGGCGGTTCGCCGGGACGTCACGCACATGGTGCGTGCCCTAAAGGCGGCATACGAGGCGATGGACGAGGCCGTCGCGCGTTCGCACAAGGAGTGACTCTCCCGGTCCCTCGGCCCGCTTGTGGACAGCGTATCGACCGACGGCTGTCGGGCGGTCGACTGCACTCCCCAGCCCAGTCAAGGTCACGAGGCTGGTGACGATCATGTCCATCTACGCGGGACTGATTAGTCAGGCCCTCGACGAGGTCCCTCAAGGGCGGTCGCCGGGGGAGGCCCTGGCCGAGCTCCTACGCTGCCGCGGCCGGCTGGTAGGGGACGCCGTCCGGCGCACCGGCCCGGGATGGGCTTCGTCGGCCCTGGCCGAACAGCTGTCCTACGACGTGGCTCTGATCGTGTTGGCGCGTCGACACAACATTGAGTGCGGTCCGCAGAACTTTGTGCAACCGATCGAGGAGCGACTACGGCTCAAGCGCGCCTTGGTGGCACGGGGCCTGCGAATCGATGGCTTCGACGACGGGAACGGGTTCGTCGAAGCCGAGGGGTAGCAGACGATCAGGTCCCACCGGCGTCGCGCTGGGATATCTGGGCCGTCCGTTCCTCAAGGCGCGCCGCGTAGGTGGCAGCTTGTGTTCGGCTTTCCATGCCCAGCTTGGCCAAGAGATTCGAGACGTAGTTCTTGACGGTCTTTTCGGCGAGGAACATGGCGTCGGCGATCTGGCGGTTGGTTCGTCCCTCGGCGATGAGATCGAGGATCCGCCGTTCCTGGGGAGTGAGACCGGCCAGGCGGGCGTCCTCCTTCGGTCCATTCTTCAGCCGGTCGAGGACGCGCGTGGTGATCGCCGGGTCGAGCAACGATTGTCCGGCACCCACCCTTCGAACGTCGTTCACCAGATCGGTGCCGGTGATCTGTTTCAGCACATAGCCGGAGGCGCCGGCCATGATCGCCGCGAACAGCGCCTCGTCGTCGGCGTAGGACGTCGAGCATCACGCAGGCGATCTCGGGGAAGCCCGAGCGGATCTCTCGGCAGACCTCGACGCCGCTCCCGTCGGGAAGCCGGACGTCGAGGATCGCCACGTCGGGATGGGTCGCCGGGATCCGTATAAGCGCCTCTGCCACCGTGCCGGCTTCCCCGACGACGATGAGGTCGTCGGTGGCTTCGAAGAGCGAGCGGAGGCCCGACCGGACCACCTCGTGGTCGTCGAGGAGGAACACGCTCAAGGTCACTCGACCCATCCTCGCAACCCGGCGCGCCGAGAGCAACTCTTCCGTTTCGTTCATCGGCTGAATGCCCTGGTCAGCGGGGTCTTGGATGGCCGAGGACGTGGAACGTGGGGAAGTGTCCCAGCTACTGTTCGGACCGGTGCCCTATCGCTCAATCGATGATCCCGCCAAGCTTCGACGGGTGCTCGAAGCGGCGCTCCTGCTCGAGGCCGATCTGGAGCTCCCGGCCCTCCTGCGCCACGTCATCGAGGAGGCCTGCTCGATGACCGGGGCCCAGTACGGCGCGCTCGGCGTCCTGAACCAGGAGCGCACCGCCCTCGCCGATTTCGTCACGGTCGGACTCAACGACGACGAGGAGAAGCGCATCGGGCCGCGCCCGACGGGTCGGGGGGTACTGGGACTGCTCATCCGCGACTCCCATCCTTTGCGGCTGACCGATCTGGGCTCCCATCCCGACAGCTACGGCTTCCCACCCAATCATCCACCCATGGCTTCGTTCCTTGGTGTGTCGATCAAGGTGCGCGACGAGATCTACGGGAATCTCTATCTGACGAACAAGATCGGTTGGTCGGAGTTCACCCGCGACGACGAGGCGTTGACCGAGGCGCTCGCACTGGCGGCTGGCATTGCGATCGAGAACGCACATCTCCACCAGAAGGTTCAAGAAGTGGCGGTCTTCGAGGAACGCGATCGACTGGCTCGGGATCTCCACGACACCGTGATTCAGCGCCTGTTCGCCGTGGGGTTGTCGTTGCAGAGCATGGCCGGACCCGCCGCAGGGGTTGGTTTGGCCGACCGGCTCCAGACGGCCATCTCGGATCTGGATGACACGATTCGCCAGATTCGTTTCAGCATCTTCGAGCTCGCCTCGGGCGGTCCCCCAGCGGGGCTGCGCTCGAGCATCCTGTCCCTCATTCGTGATCTCACCCCCGTCGTGGGCTTCGAGATCCAGGTCAACTTCGACGGCCCGATCGACTCGGCCGTCCCCGACGAGATCGCCGAACACCTACTGGCGACGGTCCGCGAGGCGGTTACCAATGTCGGCCGCCATGCGGCCGCCACCGAGCTGACCGTTTCGCTCGTTGTCGCCGATGGCGTTTGCCGTCTCTCCGTCGTCGATGACGGCCGCGGTTTCTCCGGCACGGCCGCGGAGGGAGGGCTCGGTCTACCGAACCTGCGTCGCCGAGCCGAGAAGTTCGACGGGGTGTTCGTCATCGAGAGCCCGAAGACAGGTGGGACGTCAATCACTTGGCAGGTGCCGCTCCGACCGTAGGCAGAGGCGAGCGACGGGCGCGGACGTCAGGTTCTCGAGACGATCCCGCGATTGAGGAGCGAACAAGTTCGATCGTCCGTCCGGTCAACGCTCCACGGCTGACATTTGGGTCCCGAGCCCGATTGCCCTCGATAGCGAGGGTTGAGCATGACCCTGCCCGCGAACAATTCCCCGACAACGACGCCATTGATGAACCCGATCCGTCGTTCAGTTCTGAAGCGATGGAAGCAGTCGGCGGAACTGTAATTCCGGCGGTCTGCCTCCATGCGGCGACGTCGATCGCTCTCGCGACGTGAGGACTTTGGGCCCTACCAGGCGCCCAGATCATCCATCAGAGTTCGATCTGAAAGTAAATGGACCGGCGCGTTCGCCCGTTCGTCCTGAGAGGAGACCCCGATGTCGCTCACCACGAGTTCGCCGGCCGCCGCCCAGCCTGCGGCTCTGGATCAGCCACTGTCGCCGCGCAACCAGGAGAAGGCCCACGCCCTGGGGCTGACCTCGGCCACCGGACTGGTCATCGGCAGCATCGTCGGCACCGGCGTGTTCACCATGCCGGCCGTGCTGGCCGGTGCCGGCACCATGGGCATCGTCGTTCTCGCCGTCATCGCCGTCGGGGCCATGCTCCTGGCCGTCCTGTTCGGCCAGCTCACCAAGCGGGTGCCCAACAGCGACGGCGGGCTCTACGCCTACTCCCGCCACGAGTTCGGCGACTTCGCCGGCTACCTGGTCGGCTGGTGCTACTGGATCCAGGCCTGGGCCGGCAACGCGGCCATCGTCTCGTCGTGGGTGTTCTACGTCGACGCCCTGTTCGGCTGGGCGCATCCGTCGCGGCATGGAGAACTGGGGCATCGCCCTGGTGGGCCTGTGGGTGCCGGCCATCATCAATCTGGTCGGGATCCGCCAGATGGCGTGGTTCCAGAACGTCACCGTCGTCCTGAAGTTCCTCCCCCTGCTCTTCGTCGGCGTCGTCGGCTGGTTCTTCGTCCAGAGCGGTCCACTTCGGAGCCTTCAACGCCTCGGGCGGCAGCCTCTACAGCGCCATCGGCATCGCCGCCGGCGTGGCCCTCTTCTCCTTCATCGGCGTCGAGGCAGCCGCCATCACCGCCAAGCGGGTGCGAGAACCCGCGGAGGAACGTCAGCCGTGCGTCGATGCTCGGCACCGCGCTCAGCGCCATGCTCTACGTGCTGGTGACCGCGGCGGTCATGGGACTGGTGGCCCACCACACGCTGGTCAACACCGGCTCGCCGTTCGTCAACGCCTTCCAGTCGATCTTCCCCCACGAGGCCTGGGCCGGGAAGTTCATCGCCGCCATCGCCGTCGATCTCGGGCATCGGCGCCCTGAACGGCTGGACCTTGATCGTCACCGAGACCTCGCGGGCCATCGCCCAGGACGACCTGTTCCCCCGGCCCTTCGCCTGGACCGACCGCAAGGGCACGGCCTGGTTCGGCATCCTGGTCGGCACGGCGTTGCCGTCGCTGCTCATGCTGTGGCGCTACACCACCAGCTCGGGACTGACGGTCTTCACCTACCTGGTCGACCTGACCGTGGTCACCGTGGCCATCCCCTACTTCTTGTCGGCCATCGCCCAGCTGACGTACCTGGTCTCCCGCCGGCGCCGGGTGCAAGGGTGGCAGTTGGCCCGGGACCTCTCGTGTCGCCGGCGCCAGCGTCCTGTTCTCCATGTGGGTGACCTTCGCCTCGGGCTACCAGGTCGTCTACCAGGCGCTCGTGGTGCATTCTGGCCGGTCTGATCCTCTACGCCTTCTTGAACGCCCGCCGCCAGCGCCTCGGTGAGACCGCCGAGCCGGTGGACTTCACCGCTGGAGTCCGCCGGCCGGCGAACTGGTCGGTCGGTGAGCCGACCCGTGACCACATCGACGATCAAGATCGAGACCGAGGAGGATCGCACATGACGTTTCGACGTCGATTCAGAGGTCGGCCAGCTTCGCCAGGCCATCGTCCACCGACCGGGGCTCGAGCTGTCCCGGCTCACGCCCGAGAACATCGGCGAGCTGCTCTTCGACGACGTCATGTGGGCCAAGAAGGCCAAGGAGGAGCACGACGCCTTCGCCGAGGCGCTCCGGGACAAGGGGGTGCGAGGTGCACTACTACGGCCAGCTGCTGGCCGAGACCCTCGAGGTGCCCGACGGCCGGGCCTTCGTGCTCGACCGGGTCTGCACCCCGGAGATCCTCGGGCCCGTCCCTGGTCGGACCCGTGCGCCGGCTCTCTTCGAGGAGCTCGACGGGCACGCGCTGGCCGAGTACCTCGTCGGCGGCGTGCTCAAGGCCGACCTGCAACCCCTACGGGCCCACAGCCTCAAGTGGGACATGCTGCGGGCCGACGACTTCGTGCTGACGCCGCTGCCCAACCACCTGTTCCAGCGGGACAACTCGTGCTGGATCTACGACGGCGTGACCATCAACCCGATGGCCAAGCCGGCCCGCCAGCGCGAGATCGCTGCACACCCGGGCCATCTACCGGTTCCACCCGATGTTCGCCGACGCCGACTTCGTCACCTACTACGGCGACGACGACGGCACGCACCAGCCGGCCACCTCGAGGGTGGCGACGTCCATGTCATCGGGCACGGGGCCGTGCTCATCGGCATGGGCGAGCGGACGACGCCCATGGCCGTCGAGATCGTGGCCAACGCCCTGTTCGCCAGCGGCCAGGCCACCAAGGTCATGGCCATCGAGCTGCCGCACAGTCCCACGCCTTCATGCACCTCGACACCGTGATGTCCATGGTCGATCGTCGGGCACCTTCGTCCTCTACCCGTACTTCGACCGGCATCTGCGCAGTTGGACCGTCACCGCCGGCGAGACACCCGATCGAGCTCGTCGGTGACCCGGAACCACAACCTCTGGGGCACCTTGGCCGAGGTGCTCGAGGTCGACGAGGTCACGGTGCTCACCACCGACGAGGACATCCGGGCGGCCGAGCGAGAGCAGTGGGACGACGGCACCAACTACCTGGCCGTGGCTCCCGGGGTCGTCATGGGCTACGAGCGCAACGTGGCCACCAACACCATGCTGCGCAAGCACGGCATCGAGGTCGTCACCATCGCCGGCAACGAGCTCGGCCGGGGCCGCGGCGGCCCGCGCTGCATGACCTGCCCGATCGAGCGGGACCCGGCATGAGCGATCGCACCGATCAAGGATCGACCATGAACTCAGGGACGCAGCTTCCTCAAGGAGATCGACTTCACCAAGGTCGAGTTCCTTTCGCTGGTCGACCTGGCGGTACAGCTGCGAGACGAGAAACGGGCCCACGCTCGAGCATCGAGCCTTGGAGGGCGCAACATCGCGCTGATCTTCGAGAAGACCTCGACTCGGACCCGATCAGCCTTCGAGGTGGCGGCCCACGACCAGGGGGCCCATGTCAGCTACCTCGGTCCGGGCGAGACCCAACTCGGCAAGAAGGAGACGATCAAGGACACGGCCCGCGTGCTCGGGCGCATGTATGACGGCATCGAGTTCCGGGGGTTCTCGCACGAGACGTCGAGACGCTGGCCGAGTTCGCCGGTGTGCCGGTGTGGAACGGGCTCACGGACGAGTGGCATCCCACCCAGATGGTGGCCGACATCTTGACCATGCGCGACCACTCGACCAAGCCGCTGGAGTCGGTGGTCTACTGCTACCTGGGGACTGCCCGGAACAACACGGCCAACTCTCTGCTGGTCACCGGGGCACTCTTGGGAATGGACGTGCGTATCTGCGGCCCCCCGTCGCTGTGGCCGAGCGCCGAGGTCCAAGGGATCGCCCGTGGGCTCGCCTCCGACGAGCGGAGCTCGAGTCACGGTGACCGAGGAGGTGGCCGCGGCGGTGCACGGAGCAGACTTCTTGTACACGGACGTCTGGGTGTCCATGGGAGAGCCGGTCGAAGACTGGTCTGACCGGATTGCCGCACTGACTCCCTACCAGGTGAACCAGCAGGTCATGGAGATGACGGGCAATCCGGGGACGCGCTTCATGCACTGCCTGCCTGCCCTGCACAACTCGGACACCGAGGTCGGCCGACTGATCCTCGAAAAGTTCGCGCTCGAGGCCCTCGAGGTCACCGATGAGGTGTTCGAGTCTCCGGCGTCGATCGTCTTTGACCAAGCGGAGAACCGGCTGCACACGATCAAGGCGATCATGGTGGCCACGCTGGGCCGGGAGGGCCCGATCCGATGAGGATCGTGGTGGCGCTGGGCGGCAACGCCCTCTTGGAACGGGGAGAGGCCCCTGATTGCCGACATTCAAGAGAGCCACGTGCGCCGGGCCGCCGAAGCGCTGTCGCCGTTGGGGTCCGACCACGACCTGATCGTCACGCACGGCAACGGGCCCCAGGTCGGCGTTTTCGCCATCGAGAGTGCCAGCGACCCCTCTCTGTCGCACCCGTACCCATTCGACTCGCTGGTGGCCGAGACGCAAGGCATGATCGGCAATTGGCTCCTCCAGGCGGTCGAACGAGCCATACCCGTTCGAAGAGCCGTCTGCCTCTTGACCCGCACGGTCGTGGCTGTCGACGATCCGGCGTTTCAGAACCCCACCAAGTTCGTCGGTCCGATCTACCCCGAGGTTGTGGCCAAGAAGCTGGCGACGGAACGAGGTTGGGAGGTGCGCCGAGACGGATACACGTGGCGCCGGGTGGTGCCGTCCCCCGAGCCTCGGGACATCGTCGAGCTGGAGGACATCCGACTGCTTCTCAACAGAGGGGGCATCGTGATATGTGCGGGGGGTGGCGGGATCCCGGTCGTGCGTGACTCCGACGGTTCGCTCCGCGGCGTCGAGGCGGTCGTGGACAAGGATCTGACGGCGGCATTGCTCGCCACAGCGGTCGGGGCTGACGCACTGCTGCTTCTCACCGACGTGGCCAACGTGGAGCTGGACTACGGGACCCCGAGGGCCCGGGCTATCGGCTCCTCGTCGGTCGCGGACATGCGGGAGCACTCTTTTGCGGCAGGTTCGATGGGCCCCAAGGTAGAGGCGGCCTGCCGGTTCGTGGAGCACACCGGCGGCGAGGCGGCAATCGGTCGACTCGAAGATGCAGCGTTGCTGCTCTCTGGCGCGGTCGGAACCGTGATCACGCGGGGTGGCGCTCGACTGACGGAGCGGCCACCGGACCGAGCGGCGCCCCGTGAGCAGGCGCCGGACCGCATCAGTGTTAGACCCGGTAGCGTCCCAGATTCAAGTAATCCACGATCTCGGAGGAGTGAGAGATGACGAGTGCAGCAGTCGACGCCGGTCGGATCGTTGTTGGAGTTGACGGCTCACCGTCCTCGTTAGCGGCCCTGGACTGGGCGGCACGCCAGGGAGAGCTCACCGGGTCGTCACTCGAACTGGTGATGGCCTGGGAGTGGCCCACCTCCTACGGAGCGCCGTTCGTGTTTACGACCGAATGGAACCCGGCGGCCGATGCCGCCAAGGTGCTCGACGGCGCCGTGGCGACGCTGCGAGCCGCCCACCCGGGCCTCGCCATCGACTCGACCGTTGTCGAGGGCCACCCGGCCGTGGCATTAGTCGGTGCGTCTGAGGTGGCACAGCTGCTTGTGGTGGGCTGCCGCGGTCATGGGGAGTTCGCGGGCATGTTGCTCGGGTCGGTGAGCGAGCACTGCGTGACGAATGCGCACTGTCCCGTGCTGGTGATGCGAGACGGCAAGTAGTCGCTCCTCATCGATCGGTCAGTTTTCTGGGAGAGCCATACGGGCGAGACCACAGACAGAGGAGCTGGAACGGTGAATGTCCCGGCGATCCGGACCGAGTCCCTGTCCAAGCGCTACGGCTCATTCGACACGCTGAGGGATCTCGACCTCGAGGTGCAGGCGGGCGAAGTTGTCGGCTACCTCGGACCCAACGGTGCGGGCAAGACCACGACGATCCGTCTCCTCCTCGGGCTGATCCGACCCACCGGGGGCCGGGCCGCCATCTTCGGGCTGGATTGCGAGCGCCAAGCCGTCGCCGCTCACCGTCGTCTTGCCTACGTGGCCGGCGAGGCAAACCTGTGGCCCTCCCTCACGGGAGGCGAGACGCTCCACCTGCTCGGCCGGGTGCACGGACGGGTGGACGACGCCTACCGCGATGAACTGGTGGCGCGCTTCGACTTCGATCCGCAGAAGAAGGTTCGGGCCTACTCCAAGGGCAACCGACAGAAGTTGATCCTGATCGCCGCTCTCATGACCCGCGCCGACCTGCTCGTCCTTGATGAACCAACCAGTGGGTTGGACCCCCTGATGGAGCAGGCGTTTCGCCATTCGATCCACGAGGCGAGAGAGCGGGGTCAGAGCGTCTTTTTGTCTTCGCACATCCTGAGTGAGGTGGAGGCGTTGTGTGACCGCGTGGGAATCCTGCGGGAGGGTGCGCTCATCGACATGGGGACCCTCTCGGAGATGCGTCACCTGTCATCGCTCTCGGTCGAGGCGACGTTTGAGGACGAGGTCCCCGACCTCTCCCGCGTGAGTGGGGTCAGTGCCGTTGTCGTGGAGGGCCACGTTGTTCGTTGCCAGGTGGCTGGGTCCGTCGAACCGCTCTTGCAGGTGTTGGCGGCCTCGGGGGTTCGCCACCTTTTGAGCCGCGAGCCCTCCCTCGAAGAGCTGTTCCTGGGTCACTACGGCACGAGTCGCGAGCTCGGCGATGGTCCGGCCGTTCCCCACTGAGGTCGTCGCTGGCCTCCCGATACGGCGGGCCAGGGCGCCCCGCGCGGTCGTCGCCGGCCTGACGGCGCGGCGCGCCGCACGTTCGGGAGGGCTGTGGGGCTACGTCTTCGGCATCTTCGTAGCGTCGAGCGCACTCGGGTACGCGGCGACCTACAAGACACGTACTGAACGCGACCATTTGGCCGCGACCTTCGGGACGAATGCCGCCATCGAGGCGCTCATCGGGCCGGCGCACCAGATCCAGACGGTCGCCGGCTTCACGGCCTGGAGGAGTCTCGGGGTTCTCAGCATCGTCGGCGCCGTGTGGGGCCTGCTGGCCGGGACCAGGCTGCTGCGAGGCGAGGAGGAGGCGGGCCGGTGGGAGGTGTTGCTCGTGGGCCACACTACTCGGAAGGGCGCGGCTCGACAGGCGCTGGTCGGATTGGCGGCCGGCGCGGCGACACTCTGGACGGTCACCGCGCTGGTCACCGCGGTGGTCGGACGTTCTTCGAAGGTGGACATCGGCCTGGGCTCAGCCCTGTATTTGGCTCTGGCGCTCGTCGCCAGTGCCGTGATGTTTCTCGCGGTCGGGGCGTTGGCGAGCCAGCTGTCGGCCACCCGCCGTCAGGCGGCCACCTATGCGGGCGCCGTGCTGGGCCTCAGCTACGCGTTGCGACTCTTGGCCGACTCACGCGCCGGGCTCGGCTGGCTCCGCTGGGCGACGCCGTTGGGCTGGGTGGAGATGCTCCGGCCGGTGGTGTCCGCGAACCCGCTGCCCCTGATTCCGATCTTCGGTCTCATCCTCGTGTTGGTCGGGCTCACCGTCTCGTTGGCGAGCGCCCGTGATCTGGGCGCGAGCGTGCTGCCTGACCGCTCGAGCGCTTCGGCACACACGCGGCTCTTGTCGGGACCCCTCGGCCTGGCCGTGCGCCTGGGCCGTCCCACGATCGCCGGTTGGATGGTCGCCATTGGCGCCTTCGCGCTCTTGATTGGGTTCATTGCCAAGGCGGCGGGGAACGTCATCACGAGCTCGTCGAGTGCGGAGAAGGCCATTTCGCGCCTTGGCGCTGTTGGCGTCGGGCCCGACGTGTTCCTCGGTGTGACGTTCCTCATGGTGGCGCTCCTCGTGTCCCTTATCGGCGCCGGACAGGTGGTCGAGACGCGGACCGAGGAAGCGAGAGGACAGCTCGACAACCTCCTCGTCCGGCCGGTAGCCCGCTGGCGGTGGCTGGCCGGACGGCTGGGAGTGGCGAGTGCCGTCCTCGTCGCCGCCGGCCTCTTGGCCGGCGTGTCCTCGTGGCTCGGCCAAGCCAGCCAGCACTCCGGCGTGCCCGTGGCGACCTTGCTCGGTGCCGGATGCAACGTCGTCCCGCCGGCCATCTGCGTACTTGGGATCGGTTTCCTCGCACTCGGCCTCTGGCCGCGGTCGACCTCGACTGTGAGCTACGGCGTGCTCGCCTGGTCCTTTCTGGTCGATCTGGTCGGCGGGCTAGCCGGGTTGAACCACTGGTTGCTCGATACCTCGCTGTTTCACCAAATGGCGGCCGCGCCGGCCCAGTCGCCGAATTGGACGACCAGCGGCGTCATGGTCGCCGTCGGCGTCGCGGCGGGCGCCTGCGGGGTACTCGCCTTCACCCATCGAGATCTCCAAGGGGAGTGACGTCCCAGGCGCTTGATCGGTTGCCAGGACCCGGTGGAGCGTGAGTGCCGCCGCGATCCGGACCGAGTCCCTACAAGGAGGTCCAGAACTTCCACAGCGCGGCGGCGCCGACGGCAGGATCCTGGATCATCCACCAGTGACCAAGTTCTGGTAGCACGGTCACCTCGGCCTTGGCCTGCCCCGCCGACCAGCGCGCCCGCTCCTCGCCGCCGGTGTACTGGTCCTCGGTCGGGATGATGACCAGGCCGGGACGGGCCGCCGCGGCGCCGAGGGTTTCTCCGAGACGAGCCATGGCGGGCTGGGCGGCCGAACGGTAGAGCGACAGGATGCAGCGGCCCATGGTGTCGTCGCTGGCCTCCGCCACGGCCTGGGCGATATCGGGCGTCATCCCGAGCGACTCGAACATCGACGCCCTGTCGGCCCGGGGCAGCGACGCCAGGCCGGCGACAGCCTCCTCGCCCGCTCCGGGTGTCTGCCACACCTGGGCCAGGTCGTGCCAGACATAGTCGGGGGCAAAGCAGCCGGCAATGTCCATCGCCCATGACCGGATCAGGTCTGGCCGCTCTATCGCGATACGCATAACGTGGCCGCCGCCCCAGTCGTGGCCGATCAGATCGATCGGTGCTCCCTGCTGCTCGAGCTCCGACGCGAGCCATGCCGCATATTCGTCCGCCGTGGCTCCGAAGCCGTCGGGGACCGGAGCCCCGAACCCGGGGGGAGAAAGGGTGACGGTGTCGGGGTGTCGCAGCTCGGCGAGGAGTGGACCCCAGATAGCAGCCGTCTCTGGATTGCCGTGCACGAGGACGGCTCGGGTCTGGGACACGTCAGGCCAGGATTTCCTCTAGTTCCGCCCGGTTCGGTCCAGGCGACGAATACGGCGGGTTCGACAGCGCCACTTCGAGCACCCGATCAAAGACGCCTTCGCGGGCGATCACTTCGTCGGGCAGGGTGAAACAGCAGATCACTTCGTAGAACCACTCGAGCACCTGGGGGTCGTAGTGCGCGGCCGACGAGAAGGCGCGCGGCCCGGCCACGCTCGGGTCCGAGGGATCGAAGGGGTCGCCCAGGCCCTGCATGAACGCGTCGACCTGCGGAGCGCGGAGGCGGTCGAAATCGACGGTCGAGCTGTGCCAGCGAGCTGGCCGGTCTCCGGTTCGCCGCTCCCACTCGTCGGCGAGCTGGCGCGGGTCGTCGATGTGCTCGGCGATGGCGGGCGCCATGTCGACGACGTGCATCAAGCCCAGGGTGATGCCCCGCCCGATGGACGGATTGGTGAAGCCCCATGCGTCGCCGAGTGGAACGACCCCGGTGGCGCACGGCGTACCGTCGATCATGAATTCTCGTGTGGTGTTCGCTGTGGCGGCCATGGAGAAGATGTCGCCCTGAGGCTCGCCGTCGCCCCAGTGGGCGTGGTTGGGCAGCGCACGTAGGACCCGCTCGAACGTCTTGGGGTCACGCACCTTTCGCATCTGCTTGTCCTTCGGCGAGTGGTAGAGGGTCACCGACCACCATCCGTTGTCGCCCGGGATGGTCAGGATCGACATCGAACCGATGGCCGACAACAGGTCGTCGCGTGGCTCCGGCTGTTCCGAGCCGCGGTAGTACTGCGTGTTGTAGACGAATCCGGCTTCGAAAGCATGCTCCGGCGGGCGCCGCCCGCCGGCGGCTTCGATCATGGCCGAGAGCGGCGAGCGTCGACCGGCAGCGTCGATCACAACCCGCGCGTCGATCGTCTCGCCCGACTCCGTGCGCACCCCGATGACGTGCGGCACGCCGGGCACAACCTCGGTGCCAGTGACAAGGGCCGTGGCGGGGCAGCCGTAGCGGATATCAATGCCGGGCGTCCTCCGTGCCGCACTCGCGTACGCGAACTCGATGAGCGGGCGCCGGCAGGTCGTGAGTGTCTCGAACCGGCCCAGGTCGAGGTCCGTCGCAGTCCCGTTCGCGAGGTGGCGGGCCGCTGCCGCGGCGGGATTGAACCGAAGGGCGCCGACCGCCTCCAGCTCAACGAATACGGACGGCAGGTGCTCCTCGATGAGCGCCCGGCCGCCGGGTTGCAGGTAGTGAACCAGACGGAACTGCCCGACGCTCGTCCTTTTCCAGCTCTCCCATGCCGTCTCGGGATCACCAGACGGGGATTCGTCCCGGTCGAGCACCACGACGTCGAGGCCCTGCTGCGCCAACAGCATCGCCGACGCCAACCCGGCAGGTCCCCCACCCAGCACGGCCACGTCCGCCACTGTGCCTCCATCCGTCCGTCCGGCCCGAAAGTAGCGTTCGTCTCGCGCAGCACGAAACTGGTCGCAGATCGGCGTCCCGAATCCCCATTGCCCCGTCCCCGCTCGGCCCGGTCGCTCGAGTCGTCCCTGCTCACGGACCCTTTCTGTTGGTTGGCCTGGCCGATGACCTCGAAGGGTCGAGAGTGGCGCGTGACAAACGACTGACATCGCGATGGGACTTTTCAATCCCACCGGGCCGATGACATGATGCTGCGCGATCGCCATGACGACCGCGACGACATCCGAGCCGCTATCGAGGACGGTCCCGGTTGAAGAAATCGCGGCACCACCTCGATGGCGCCCAGACCCGTACTTCAACGGATCCGTGCGGTTCTCGGATGGTCGCCAGCTGGTCGGGCGGGCCCAGCCAGTCGGCAGGTCGACTGACAACGAGGTCGCCGATCCAGCCTGGTTGATCGACGCCGCGATCGGGGACCGCCGCCGGGCTCCGAACCATGCCCCGTCTGGGTACCGCCGGTGATCGAGGGGAGCGATCGACGGGGCGCCGCCGGCATCGCTGGGCCGGTCTGATCCTCTTGGCGTTGCTCGTTGCCGCCATCGCCGTCCTCGTACCGCGGAGCGGACCCAATCCGGACGCTGCCCCGGCGTCATCGCCCAACGCCCCGGCGTCATCGCCCAACGCCCCGGCGTTCCCACACGACGCCCCGGACCCCGACGTCCTCCTGGTGGGTTCTACCTACTACGCCTATACGACCGGCACCTCGTGGGGGAACTACGTCGGCGTGCTGCGTTCGTCGAGCCCGACCTCGGGATGGACCAGGGCCGTCACCAACTCGCACGGGTCGAGCGCCCTCCCGTCGCCGCCGCCATGGCAGGAGCGCAACACCCAGAACGCTCCCGGCGTCGTGGCCGCGGACGGACGCTTCCTCATGTACTACGACGCAGTCGATCGGAATCAGCCGTACCAGGGCCTCCACTGCCTCAGCGTCGCCACGGCCTCGGATCCGGCGGGGCCGTTCGTCGACCCCTCGACCGGACCGCTGTTCTGTGATCCGGATGGCTCCATCGACCCTTCCCCCTACGTCGCCCCCGGAGGCCAACCCTGGCTGACCTGGAAATCGAACGACGGCGCCTCCGCCCAGTCGGCCGTGATCTGGTCCGCTCGCCTCGATGCCCAGTGGACGGGACTGAGTGGCTCTCCGCAGCCCCTCTTGGCTCAGAACTTGACGGAGTACCCGTGGGAGACGACCGTCGAAGCGCCCGACCTCGTCACCGTCAACGGGGTCGTCTACCTGTTCTTCTCGGCGGGCATCTGGGGCTCAACGGACTACAGCGAGCACTTCGCCGTCTGTCCGGGCGCCGCCGGTCCGTGTGCCATGACGAACCCCGACCCCGTCCTGTCGTCGGGCGGTCAGATCCTCGGGCCAGGGAGCGCGAGCACGTTCCGTGACGCCGCCGGGAACTGGTTCATGGCCTATGACGCTTGGAGCGCCGGATGCACCGCCTATTCGTGCGGAGGCGCTCGGAAGCTCTACGTGAGCCCACTCACCTTTGCTGTATCGCCACCATCCTGAGCCTACGCACCTGACTCGCCGGCGCCCTGATCCAGGCGCCCTGAACGCGTCTTCTCCCTGCTCGCCCGGTCGCTGCGCTTCTTGCCGTCCGGGGCCGTCGCGGGCGCCCGAGAGGCTGGAGGGATGGGTCTCCCCTCGTTGTCACAGATCGATCGCGTACAGCCTCGCCATCGCGTGGCGATAGTCGGTGAGCGGCAGGTCGGTCTCATGCGCCACGAAGACGAGCGAGAGTCGGTCGGGGTCTTGGCCTTGGACCATCTCGAACCGCTGGGCGTCGTCGATGAATTGGCGACTTCGAAATGCGTCGCGCGCTCGAAGGCGAGCCTCGACCCGGTCGAGTTCGGCGAAGGACCCTACGTCGCAGGAAAAGGCCCGGACGCCCAGCGCCTGTCCCGAATGGACGGCGTTGCGATGGGCCTCTCTCAGGTACAGCGAGAAGCCCGGGATCAGGTCGCCACTCAGGACCGCCATCTGACCATCCCGAGAGACCTCTCGAACGTCCATGATCTCCTGGTAGAAGGCCGACGAGCGGTCGAGATCCCTGACGCTCACGACAACCGCCCGGAAGGACCATCTCGGAACGTCGTTGGTCATGCCGTCACCCCGTCCTCTCGAGCATCCGAACCATCTTCCCAAGGTGACGCGATCGCTGCACCTCGCGCCCGAGGTCTTCGTCAGCGCCGACTAATGAAGGTGCCGTTCCCAGTCTCGCGGAACCCTCCCCGCGGGGCCCGGCACTGGCTGATTGCTCGGGTGGTGTCGAGGAGACGCGAGCACCGGACCCTCGACGACCGATTCGCTGCGGTAGTCCCAGAACCAGTCCTCCCCCGGCTCGAAACTCTGGATCACCGCGTGACCGGCTCGCCGCGCGTGTCCTGTGGCGTGCTGGCTGGGCGATGTGTCACAGCAGCCGATGTGGCCACAGAGCGCACAGCGACGGAGGTGGAACCACCACCCGCCGGCCTGCAGGCACTCAACGCAGCCGGTCGCCGCTCGGCGGCACAGCCGGGTCAATCTGGTCTAGCGGTCACGGCTACGCTCCACGTCATCAGAGCGCCTGCCCTCGGGCCGACCACGCGGTGACTCGTCACACATCGGCTCGTACCGGTTCGCCGACCGCCACGCCGGTCGTCTCCAGGCGGTCGAAGACCAACCGCACCGCCATCGAGCCCTCGCCGATGGCGGTCGCCACCCGCTTGATCGATCGGCTCCGTACGTCGCCGACGCAGAAGACGCCGGGCCGACTCGTCTCGAGGAGCAGGGGCGCCTGACCGGGATTCTCAAGAGCGGCCATCGGGACGTCTGCGCCGGTGAGCAAGAAGCCATGATCGTCGACGGCGAGCTGTCCGTCCAACCACTCGGTGCAGGGCGTGGCGCCGATGAAGACGAAGAGACCTCGGCTGGGTTGGGTGGAGATCTGACCAGATGTGTTGTCGCGCAGCGTGACTCCTTCGAGCCGCTGCTCTCCGACCAGGCCGACGACCTCGGTGTGTGGAGAAACGGTGATCCGGGAATCACGCTCGATTTGGTCGATCAGGTACCGAGACATCGAACTGGCGAGCGCCGATCCCCGTATGGCGATCTGCACATGGGTGCAGCTCCGGGCCAGAAAGAGAGCGGCTTGGCCCGCCGAGTTTCCCCCTCCGACGATGACCACCGGGTCAGCCGAGAGCAGGCCTTGGCCTCCATCTGCGTCGGCGGCGTAGTAGACGCCGACGCCCTCGAAATCGCCATCCGGTCCACGGAAGCCGGTTGTAGCGCGCGCCGGTGGCCAGGATCAGCGACTTCGCCGCGAGCACTTCGCCATCCTCGAACTGCACGTGGTGCGAGTCGCCATCAGAGGACATCGAGACGGCTCGTGCGCCCAGCTTCGATCCGCACCCCGAACTTCTCGGCCTGCAGGGCCGCTCGCTCCGCCAGCTCCTCACCCGACAGACCGGCCGGAAAGCCCAGATAGTTCTCGATGCGCGACGACGTGCCGGCTTGCCCGCCGATGGCGGTCGCCTCGGCGAGCACCGTGCTCATCCCTTCCGAGCCCCCGTAGACCGCGGCCGGCCAGACCGGCCGGACCGCCGCCGACGACGAGGAGGTCGCACAGATCGCTCTCGTCCTGGCCCGGCTTCGCGGCGAGACCCAGCGCGTCGAGGAGGGCCTGACTGTTCGGGTTGCGCAGCAACGAGTCACCGGGCAGCACGACGAGCGGCAGGTCCGAGAGCGGGATGTGGAGATGACGCAGCAGGTCTTCGGCCTCGGCCATCCCTTCCAGCTCCAGCCATCGAAAGGGAATGCGGTTTCGGGCGAGCACCTCGAGCAGGCTCCGCGTATTGCGATCGAACCGGGAGCCGACCAGGGTGAGTCCGGAGCCGCGTTCGGTCAGTCTGGCGTGGCGAACGAGCAGTGGCGCGCAGGATGTACTCGCTGAGGTCGGCCTCCTGGGCCATGATGATCCGCAACTGTTCAACCGGCACGCGCAGCACACGGCCGGCGGTCCGCACCACGGCCGTCAGGTACACCCGCTGACCGGTCAGCAGGCCCTTCTCCCCGAGGAACTCCCGCTCGCCGTAGGAGATGATCACTTCCTCTTTCGGTTTTCCGAATTGCTCGACAATCTCGACGGTGCCCTCGAGGATGACGATGAGGTCATAGCTCGGATCGCCGTCGGCGAAGAGCACGTCACCGGCGCTGACCTCCACCTCGTTGCCGTAGAGACGGAGGGCGGTCAGCTGCGCATCACCGAGCAGGGGACGAAGTTCGGGGCCCCGCGTTGGCGGTGTGTCGTCCCTCCGGGTGTGCTCGACCGCTTCCCCTGCCTGTCCGGCCGCCACCTTGTCGTCTGCCATGCGTACTCCCAGTCGATCCGGGCCGGCGTCTTCTAGCCGTCGAGCGAGGCTTCGAGGGTGATCTCGGGCACGCCGGCCAGTGCTCTGCTCACCGGGCACCCGGCCTTCGCAGCCTTGGCGTGCTCGACGAACGCAGCCTCATCGAGACCCGGCACCCGCCCGACGGTGACCAACGCGATCTTCGTGATCGTCGGCACCCCGTCGACCGGTCGCAGAGTGACTGTGGCGTCCGTATGCACCGAGTCAGGCGGGCTCCCGGCCTGCGCAAGGAGGTTGGAGAGGGCCATCGAGAAACACGCGGCGTGCGCGGCCGCGATCAACTGCTCGGGATTGGAGCCGGGTCCGTCCTCGAAGCGGGACTTGAACGTGAATCCCCCGCTGATGGTGTCGCCGGCGGTGAACGTGCCGGTGCCCGACGGGATGTCGCCCCTCCACTCCGCACTTCCCTTTGCCGGCATCTTCCCTCCTGTGGTTCGTCTCGGCTTCGGCGCACGCACCGGTCGGGGATGCTCCACGGCCCCGACTACTCGCAGGGTAGTGACCGGGATTGACGCTCGGCGCGCCGGCGGACGGTGGGCGGCCGGCGGGGAGGTCCGATGGCTTCGGGGACGGGCCCTACACGCCGGAGAGAGCCTGCTGGCTGGACGATCCAGATCACCAATGGTTGTAGCGAACGACCTCGTCGAAGGGCTTCCGGTTCGGCGTGACGATCGGCTTTAGCGGGCGGTCCGCGGGATGGCCGAGTGCGATCACCCATCCGCAGTACCACTCCGCCGGGAACTCGAGCACCTCACGTGCCTTCGTCTGGTTCATGATGCCGGCTTGGCCGCTCCCGATCCCCAGGTCGGCGGCCGTCAGCATGATCGACATCGACACCTGCCCGAGGTCGTACTGCATGACGTGGCGCATCATGGTGTTGCCATCACCGTCCGGGTCCTTGGGATTGAGCAGCGCGATGGCGGCCGGTGCCTGGCCGATCCATGACGCGCCCTGCCAGGTCTCCGACAGGCCCGAGATGGCGTCGGGATCTGTGCACAGCACGAACGCCCAGAGCTGACGGTTGGACCCCGATGGCGTCCGCCACGCTGCTTGCATGATCCGGTCCAGCGCCTCGGCCGGAACCGGTTGCTCGGTGAACGTCCGCACGTTTCGGCGGCTGCGGACTGCATCCCATGTCTCCATGCGGTCCAGTCAACAGGAGGAACAGGGCCTGCGCCATTGGTGTCCTCGGCACCCCGGAACCGACCGCATCGCCGGGCCCGGCGATCGCCGAGCGCCGGGTGAGCGGTTGTATCTTCGTATGAACATGGCCAAGTTGCCTCTCTGTCCTACGGCGAGCGATCAACGGGGAGAGCGTTTCGAACACTTCGTCGCTTTTTCGGGGCACGCCGTTCGGCGCCTCACGGGCGACGCCGGCATCCGGGTGGTCCCCGAGCTGTGATGAGGGAATCGACGGCGGTGATCGCTTCGAACTGCAGCCCCCGCAAGGTGGTGGCCCGTCTACGGCGCTATCCGCCGAGGCGACGTCTCGAGCTGGTTCCCGAAGGCCAACGGTAGCCATGCGGATCGGCGCCATGATCCGCGGCATGACGATCGACGAGATCATCGAGAACGTGCACCGCGATCGGGAAGAGGGGTACACGTCCGTCTGGCTCACCGACGCGGCGGGCATGGAACCGCTCACCACGCTCGCGGTCGTCGGCCGGGCCATTCCGGACATCGAGCTCGGGACAGCGGTGGTGAGGACGCTTCCGAGACACCCGATGGCTCTGGCTCAGCAGGCCATGACCGTCAACGCGATCGCCGGGGGCCGCTTGGCTCTCGGGATCGGGCCCTCGCACCGGCCAGCCGTCGAACGAGGGTGGGGACTGTCGTTCGATCGTCCGATCGCGCGCATGCGCGACTACCTCTCAGTGCTCGCGTCCTTGATGCGTGACGGCACCGTCTCCTACGAGGGCCAGACGGTTTCCGCCCATGGTGAGCTGCATATCGAGAACAGCGGCCAGTTCCCGTTGCTCGTCGCAGCCCTCGGTCCTCAAATGCTTCGTCTGGCCGGGGGGATGGCCGACGGCACCATCACCTTCATGGTCGGTCCGAGGACGTTATGCGGGTTCACCTGCCCCACGATCATTGACGCCGCCGCCGCGGCCGACAGACCGCGCCCGAGGATCGTCGCACTTCTGTCGGTCTGCGTCACCGCCGACGTCGAAGCGATCACGCACCGAGCGCAGCGGGCGGCCGAGCGAAGCGGCACCATGCCTTCCTACGCGGCGATGTTGGAGCGCGAGGGCGGTCCGCCTCTCATTGCCGGGACGGAATCCGAAGTGGAAGAGGCAATCGGGGTGTTGGAGGAGGCGGGGGTCACCGACCTCGTCCCCGTCCGCGTCGCGCGCCCCGACTCGGATGACGAGCGGCGCACCACCGGCCTCTTGCGCCGCCTCTGCGGCTGACGGACACCTGCCTTCGTCGTTCCTGATGAGGGGTTCGTTAGGGAGTCGCCACCTGCTGCGGCCAAGTGCCTGTCATCGGTTCCGGGACGGCATCGAGTTGTGGCGGACCTCGTTGAACGGGAGTACGCGGTCGGGGGCGGCCTCTCTCGGAAGGTCGAGGACTCGTTCGCTGATGATGTTCCGCTGGATCTCGCTGGTGCCGCTCACGAGAGCACCCGCTTGGCGCGCGAGATAGCCGAGTCCCAGACCCGCAGCGCTGGTGTCGCCCGGCTCCCACGCCGCCATCGACGAACCGGCCAGCACTGCCGTGATGTCCGATCGCCGGATCCCATTCTCCGAGTTCATCAGCTTGAGGATCGAGCTGGCCGCCGGGGCCATGATGCCTTTGCGCATCGCAGCCGTGATTCGTGGCCCGAGCTGCGTGCCGACCTTGGCGTTGATGTACGCCTCAGCAACGAGCTGACGCACGTACGAGTCCTTCTCGTCGCCTCTGGAGACGGCCTCGTCGACGAGAGCGTCACGGTGGCCAACGGTGCCGGCTCCGGCGCGCGGGCCGAAGCCGCCCGGCGGGAGCCAGTACTCCGAACCCCCGTTGAGAACGTTGCGCTCGTGGACGAGCAGACGCGACGCGACGTTCCACCCGTCATTGACGTCGCCCAGAACGCTGTCGCGCGGCAGCCGCACGTCGTCGAAGAACTCCTGACAGAACCCGGTCTGGCCCGAGACGAGTCGGATCGGCACGATCTCGAGGCCCGGCGTCCGCAGGGGAACGATGAACACCGTCAGCCCACTGTGCTTCGGCACGTCCCAGTTGGTCCGGGCCAGGCACATCCCCATGTCTGAGTGGTCTGCGAGCGAGGTCCAGATCTTTGAGCCGTTGATGACCCACTCGTCGCCATCGAGGTCGGCACGGGTGATCGTGCTGGCCAGATCCGAGCCGCCGGTGGGCTCGGAGAGGAACTGGATCCAGTGGTCGTCACCGCGAAGGAGACGAGGGAGGTGTTCCTTCTTCTGCTCCTCCGTCCCGAATTCGAGCAACGCCGGCGCGTTCATGCCCAAAACCAGGATCCATTGCTGCAAAGGCACGTCGTACCCCGTGACGCCGTCGTTGAAGGCGCGTAGGTAGCTGGGCGGGAGGCCCTGCCCGCCATACTCCTTGGGGAGGGTGAGTCCCGTGAGACCGGCCTCCGCCATCAGGCGGAGGACAGCGCGACCCCGCGCGAGGTTGTCGTTCGGCTCGAGCCCGATCTCGCGCATGTAGACAGCGAGGCGATCATCCTCGCCAGAAGCGCCCGTTGACGCGAGGTTTTCGGCCGCCCACGCCTTGACCCGTTCAGTGAACTCTTCGATCGACTCTGTCGGCACGTCAACATCCGCAACAGTCATGGCCCTCCCCTTCAAAAGGAGTCCAGCACGCCCAAGGCGTCCAGCACGGCTCAACGCTAACGGCACCATCGGCACGCCGGCCACCGGCATGCCCCGGAACTCGAGCAGGCGTCGGCGCCCGGAGGACCACTGTGGTATCTAACACGTCTGAACGATCGCAAGCAGGACCGACAAGGGATGACGACGTGGACCTCGCGCTGAGCTCCGACCAGGAGCTGTTTGTGGAGACGACGAGGCGATTCCTCGAAACCGAGTGTCCGGTGACCCAAGTTCGGGCGCTCCACGAGTCCGCCGACGGGTTCGATCGCGACTACTGGCGCAAGGGGGCCGAGCTGGGATGGACGGCGATGCTCGTGCCTGAGGAGCTCGGTGGCGGCAGCGTGAGCGGCGACGGGCTGCTCGACCTGGTGCTGGTGTCCGAGGAGATGGGAAGGCTCACCTCTCCGGGCCCGCTGCTGCCGGTGAACGTGGTGGCCGCCACGGTGGCCCGCCGCGGCAGCCCGGCCCAGCACGCCGAAGTGCTCGCCGGCCTCGTGGCTGGCGAGACCTTCGCCACCTGGGCCTTCGACGAAGGCGACGGCTCTTGGGACGCCGCCGGCGTGCAGCTCACGGCGACCCAGGATGGCGGCGGTTGGGTGCTCGACGGCCGCAAGTCGTTCGTGCAGGACGTCGGCGTGGCTGACTGGTTGCTCGTGACCGGGCGCTCCAGCGACGGCCTCACGCAGTTCCTGGTTCCCACAGGCACCGCCGGGGTCACCGTGACCCCGCTGGAGTCGCTCGACCTCGTGCGCCGTTTCGGCGAAGTCACCTTCGTCGGCGTCAAGGTGCCCGATTCATCGGTGATTGGCACGGCGGGTGGCGCCGCCGACGATGTCGAGCACCAGCTGCAGGTCGCGCTGGCGATCCAGAACGCCGAGACGGTCGGCGCGACGACCCGGGTGTTCGACTTCACGCTCGAGTACGCCAAGGACCGGGTCGCCTTCGGTCGGCCGATCGGCTCCTACCAGGCGCTGAAGCACCGCCTCGCCGACATGAAGACGTGGCTCGAAGGTTGCTCCGCCACGGCGTCCGCCGGCGCCAGAGCCGTAGCGGGCGGCACGACCGACGCAGCCGAGCTCATCAGGGTGGCCAAGGCCTATATCAGCGACCGGTCGCCCGCCATTGTCCAGGATTGCGTGCAGCTCCATGGCGGGATCGGCGTCACCTGGGACCACGACATCCACCTGTACTTGCGGCGCGTCGCACAGAACGCCGCCCTGTTCGGGTCGGCCAGGCAGCACCGGGAACGTCTCGCGGTGCTTCTCGGAATGTAAGGCCCGACGGGCGGCTCGAACAGGCGCGACGACCGCGCCCGAGATCGCGTCAGTAAGAACCCGAGGGACAGCCGAAGCAGTTCACGACAGAGAATAAGTTCACGACAGAGAATCAGTTCACGACCGGGAAGAGGTGCACGATGGGATTGCTCGACGGCAAGGTAGCTCTCGTGACGGGGGCCGGCCACGGCGTCGGTCGCGGCTACGCGCTCGACCTGGCGGCGGAGGGAGCGAAGGTCGTCGTGAACGACCTCGGAGGGGGCCCTCGCGGTGGCGGAGCCAATCAGCGCGACGCCGAAGCGGTGGTCGAGGTCATCAAGCAGCGGGGCGGCGACGCCGTCGCCAACTTCGCCGATGTGGCCGACTTCGACGCCGCCAAGGAGATGATCGACCAGGCCGTCGACGCCTTTGGTGGCCTCGACATCCTGGTTCTCAACGCCGGCATCCTCCGGGACAAGATGATCTTCAACCTCGACGAGAGTGACTGGGACGACGTCGTGCGCGTGCACCTCAAGGGTCACTTCTCGCCGGCGCGGCACGCCGCCGCCTATTGGCGGGAGAAGAGCAAGGTGGCCGACGACGGACGAGTCAACGCCTCGGTCATCACGACCAGCTCGTTGGTCGGCCTGCAGGGCAACGTGGGGCAGACCAACTACACCGCGGCCAAAGGCGGCATCGCCATGTTCACCATTTCGTTCGGAATCGAGATGGAACGGTATGGGGTACGCGCCAACTGCGTCGCCCCGTCGGGCAACACGCGCCTCATCGGCATCACTCGTGGGACCGAGGACAGCGTGAAGGAGCCGGACGAGTACGAGGAGTTCGACTTGTCGAACCCCGGCAACGTCGCCCCGCTCATCGTGTGGCTCGGATCAGACCTCTCCCAACACGTGAACGGCCAGATCTTCATGGTCCAGGGAACCGAGATCCACCACTACCAACCGTTCACCCGTGACGTGACCGTCAGCGTGCCCGGGGGCGCCCAGCGCAAGTGGCAGCCCGACGAGGTCAACCGGGCGATGAACTCGATGGTGTTCGGCAGCCGTCATCCCGGTCTGTGGGCGGGAAGGGAATTCCTCGGCGGACCGGTTCGTCAACGTCCCCAGAGCCAGTAGAAGGCGCTCGTCGCGACGCAGGGACAGGACCTTCACCCACAGTCCAGGCGAGTCAGCTGGGAGCTGCCGCTAGCGTTCGGTGAGCTTCGACCAATCGCTCCCAGCCCGAAAGGAGCCCTCCATGGACAACGTGATCTCAGCCGATTCACACATGCTGGCGCTCGACGAGCACGTCTTGAAGTACCTCCCTGCTCCCCTCCAGGAGACCTACCTCGGGATCCCGGGGCCGCATCGGCGCGCCGGCCTCACGCCCGCCGACCCGGGCCGAGGTCCCGCCGGGGAGTGGGATCCGATCGCCCGGCTGGCCGACATGGACCTCGACGGGGTCCAAACCGAGGTCATCTACATCGACCCGACCGGAGGGTCGATGCTCTACGGGCTCTCGCCCGACGACGGCCGCCAGATCATCGGCGCCATCAACTCGGCGGCGCTCGACTTCTCCCGCGTCGATCCGGCGCGCCTCGTGGTGGTGCACCTGCTGCCCCTCCACGGCATCAAGGAGTCGCCCGACGGCGCCATCGCCGAGGTGCACCGCCTTGCCTCGGAGGGGGTGCGGGCGCTGCAGGTCCCGCTCTACCCCGAGGACCAGGGCCTCCCCAAGTTCTGGGACCCGATCTATGACCCGGTGTGGTCGGCGATCGAAGAGGTCGAGATGCCGGTGAGCCTCCATGTCTGTCCGCCCAAGGGCCGCGGCCTCGGCTCCGACCCGACGCCCGCAAAGGGCGTATTCCAGGTCATCCCGCCCATCCTCATGTCCCAGCCGATGACCGAGCTGATCCTGAGCGGCGTGTTCCAGCGCCATCCGCGCCTGCGGATCGTCCTGGTCGAGTCGGGGCTGAGCTGGATCCCGTATCTGCTCGAGCGCCTCGACACTGTGCGCCCACAAGGGGGACTGGAAGCGCCGGGGCATGCCCATCGACAACCTGCCCACGGACTACTGGTACCAGAACATGGCCGCCACCTTCGAGGAGGACCTCACCGCCATGGGCATGCGCGACAAGCTCGGCGTCGAAAACCTGCTCTGGGCGACCGACTACCCGCACATCGACCAGACCTTCCCGCAACTCGATGGAGGTCATCGACGAGCACTTCTCCGACGATTCCCGAGCGCGAGCGTGACCTGATGATCCGGGGCAACGCCACCCGCCTGTATCGCCTCTAGGGGCTGATCACGGGCGCCTGGCCAACGCTCGCACACGCGGGGCGCTGGCGGGCGGCGGTCCGCCCATCTGCCGATACGAGCCCCGACGGCCACCACCAAGAAACCGAGAGGAATCCGCCAGCCATGGATCGGATCAACCATGTCAAGATCGTCTCTCCCGACCCGGAGGGGATCGACCGATTCTTGCGCGAGGTCGTGCAGATTCCCGAGGGGTGGAAGCTGGGCCAGGCCCCCGAGGGGTATGAGCCGCCGCCGCCCATCCCATCGGGCGCCCGGGACGCCACCGGTGCGTTCACACTGGACAGCGTCCACGACTTCCGGGGGGCGTCGGGGTTCGGCGGCGTGATCACCGGGTCCACCCAGAGCCGACAGTTCCAGCTCTTGCGGGGCGACCGAGCCCACATCTGGGGCGTGGCGATCGGGACGCGGGACATCGACGGTGCGCACGAGCGTTGCGTCGCCGCCGGCATCCCCTGTACCGATCCCGGGCTGGTGCCGGGGTGGGGCGCGAACGGCGAGGGCGCCATTCGGTACTTCTACGCCGAGGTCGGCGGGGTCGTCTTCGAGGTCATGAAGGCTGAGAGCACGTCATGAGCGGAGCCGGATAACACCGCGACGATTCGCCCGCCGAACTCGGAGTCGAGGTTCGCTCGTGCGGGCGAGTGGGGATCCGAGAGAGGCCGACGACGAGGAGTGCACATGCGGTTGGAACTGACACCCGACGGGCTGCTGACGACGACCCGGACCGTCCGCCGACGGTTGGACCTCGAGCGCCCCGTAGAGCGTGAGGTGATCGCCGAGTGTGTCGAACCGGCGATCCAAGCGCCGCCGGGCTCGAGCGAGAGCAGGTAGCGATGGCCGAGCGTGTTGGCGAGGAGCGACCCGAGTCCCTCCCCGAGCTGCTGGAGCTGCTCGAGCTGGAGCTGCTGGACCGGAACCTCTATCGCGGCCATAACCCGCGAGAGGACTCGGGTCGCGGCTTCCACCTCTTCGGTGGACAGGTCGCGGCCCAGGCCTTGCGCGCCGCGACACTGACGGTCCCCGACGGGCGCCTGCCTCACTCGATGCACGGCTACTTTCTGCGTTCGGGCCGCAGCGACATCCCGACCATCCTCCACGTGGACGCTGACCGCGACGGCCGTTCCATCTCGGCCCGCCGCGTGACCGCCGTGCAAGACGGCGAGGTCATCTTCACCCTCTCGGCCTCCTTTGAGCAGGTGCATGACGGGCCCGAGCTGCAGCCCGGTGGGCCGCCCGACGTGCCCATGCCTGAGGACCTCCCGGAGCCAGCAACCAGCTTCTGGCATTTCGGCATGTTCGACATGCGGCCGATCTCGAAGTATCCCCGCGAGGGCGATTGGGGGATGCTCCAGGCGTTCTGGGCCCGCACGCGGGATCGCCTGCCCGACGACCCGTTGCTGCACGCGTGCGTGCTCACCTATCTGTCCGACATCGGATCGGGCTTGTCCGAACTGATGCACGCGAGTGCGCACGGCGGCCCCAGCCTCGACCACTGCATGTGGTACCACCGGCACATCCGGGTCGACGAGTGGGTGTTGTTCACCATGGCACCGGAGTCCGCCTCGCACGGCCACGGTCTCTACTCGGGTTCGCTGTACAGCCGGTCAGGTGTGCTCGGCGCCACGATCATGCAGGAGAACCTGATGCGCCCGAGACCCCCGGGCTTCGGGGATGCTGCGCCGTGGGCCCGGGCCGCTGATCAGCCGGGTGTCGGGTGACGATTGTCGCGCCTCTCAATCGGTCCGGTGGGTAGCGACCGATCTCTCGGGCTGCCTCGCACTGACCCCAAGGCACAAGGAGGCTGCCGGCGCCGCCAAGCCGATCCGTGAGGTCCGCGGACCCCGGTTGAGCGTGGTCGGGGCAAATGGCCGAGACGATCGCCGTCGGCGAGGCCATGGCCGACTGCGCGCTCGACGGGCCGGGCTCACAGCGAACGGTCGGTCTACGGTGGAAGTCCAAGACGCTTCGGGGTCTTCAGCTGCGGAGAGGAGCCAGCCGTGCAGATGGACGACATGATCCTGGTCAGCATCGACGACCACATGATCGAACCGCCGGACATGTACAAGAACCACGTGCCAGCCAAGTGGCTCGACGAGGCCCCCAAAGTGGTGCGCAACGACCAAGGGGTCGACGAGTGGGTCTTTCAGGGTGCCAAGACGTCGACGCCCTTCGGCATGGCGGCGACGGTCGGGTGGCCCCGCCAGGAATGGGGCTTCAACCCCGGGTCCTTTTCGGAGCTGCGACCGGGTTGCTTCGACGTCCACGAGCGGGTCCGGGACATGAATGCCAACGGCGTGCTGGCGTCGATGTGCTTCCCGACGATGGCCGGGTTCAACGCCCGCACGTTCACAGAATCACGGGACAAGGAGATCGCCCTGGTGATGCTGCAGGCCTACAACGACTGGGCAATCGACGACTGGTGCGCCGCCTACCCGGGCCGGTTCATCCCTCAGGGCATCGTCCCCATGTGGGACGTCGACCTCGCCGTGATGGAGGCCCAACGCATCGCCAAGATGGGCTGCCGCTCCATCAGCTTCCTCGAGGCGCCCCATGTCCAGGGCTTCCCCAGCTTCCTCTCCGGCTATTGGGATCCGTTGCTCCAGGCCATCTGCGACGAGAACATGGTGCTCTCCCTCCACATCGGCGCCGGGTTCGACCTGATCAAGAAGGCCCCGGAGGCGCCGATCGACCACCTCATCGTGCTCACGTGCCAGATCTCGGCGCTCATTGCCCAGGACCTGCTCTTCGGGCCCACGCTGCGGCGCTTTCCCGACCTGAAGGTCGCGCTGTCCGAAGGCGGAATCGGCTGGATTCCGTTCTACCTCGATCGCGTCGACCGCCACTTCAAGAACCAGGAGTGGCTCAAGAACGACTTTGGCGGCGGGTTGCCGTCGGAGGTGTTCCGCGACCACATCCTGGCGTGCTACATCACCGACCCGTCGGGCCTCTTGCTGCGCGACCGGATCGGCATCGACGGGATCGCGTGGGAGTGCGACTACCCGCACACTGACACGACTTGGCCCGAGTCGCCCGAGTTCGCGTGGAACGAGCTCCAAGAAGCCGGTTGCACTGCAGACGAGATCAACAAGATCACCTGGGAGAACGTGTGCCGGTTCTACAGCTGGGACCCGTTCAAGCATGCACCCAAGGAGCAGACCACGGTCGGCTTCCTCCGCAGCCTGGCCACGGACGTCGACACCACCCGGATGTCACGCGAGGAGTGGCGGCGGCGCAACGAGCTGGTGGGAATCGGCGTCTTTTGATCCCCCGGCGATCGGTGAGCGGCCGAGGTTCTGCCGGCAGCCGACCGGTGTGCGGTCCTCAGAGATAGGCCGACCCACCGAGGGAGGATCGCGGGGTAGCGATGGTGTCGACATCGCCGCGCAGGCGGTACAGCTCGGCCAGGGTGCTGTCCCCGGACGGAGGCTTGCCGGCGCCCGCCAACCACTCGGCGGCCTGCGCCCGGGTGAACAGGCTGAACTGCACGTCGGCCAGGCAGCGTCCCGGTCGCACGACCGCCGGGTGCAGCCCGTGCACGGGCTCGTTGGAGGTCAGGAGCAGGAGCACGCGCATGCCGTGGCCGAGAATGCCGTCGGTCAGGTTGAGCAGGCGCCCGAGCGATGCTCCGGCCGACCGGCGGGCATCGGCTCTGATCAGGTCATCGGCGTCCTCCACCACGAGGACCTTCCAGCGGTCGGGGCTGGACGGTGCTCCGCTCCCACCACTGATCCTCCGCGGTCACCACGTGCATCAGGTAGTCGGGGCCGGCGAAGAACTCCTCGGGATCGAGCACGAAGTGGAAGTCGGCCCACCGGATCCACTCCCGGGCGAGGGCGCGGATGGCCGTCGTCTTGCCGGTTCCCGGCTCCCCGTACCACAAGATGAGCCGGCCTCCCCGCTCGGCGGCCTGCTCCATCGACATCACCTGGGCGAGGGCCCGGCCGACGTCGGCCGGGTAGTTCCGGACGATGCTCGACCAGCGGGGCGCCTCCATCCAGCGCCGGTACCGCGTCGGCGATCCCGCGCTGCCCGCGCTCCACAGACTGACCCGAGCCTGTTCCCCGGGCTCGCTCGGGGCTGGGCACGCCCCCGCGGATCTCCGCCAGCACCTTTTCGGCGAGCTCGGGAGACTCGGCGGTGACCAGGACCTGCACCTCGGGGCGGCGCCGGATGAGCAGCAGGTGCACTCGCCAGCCGTCCCCGTGGAGCAGCTGGTGATGTTCCCCGCCTTCCTGGTCGTACTCCCAGTCGACCACGGCGCCCGCGGGAACGAAGGGGTCGATGGCGTCGAAGTCGGCGAAACGAGGCCTGGCGGGCGAACGGCTGCTGCCCGGCGATGAACGGGCAGCATGGCCAGGTCGATCAGACGCTGTCCGAGGCCTCGGTCCGAGAGGGGCCAGACCGGTCGGACGAGAGAGAAGGGGTCGGTCGGCACGGTCATGTCAGAGAGGATACGAGGAGCCTCGACTCGAGGCGTCCGGCCAACGGCGGGGGCGGAACAGCCGCCGCCGGGCTACGCAGCGCTGTCGGCGGAGACGGCCCGAACAGCGTCAGGTGGTCGACGACGCTGAAGGGGCGCCCGACCGGTCGAGCTCGTCGGTCCAGCGGTTTGGGACTATGGGCTGCTGGTCACGGACACTTCGTAGTGCATGGTCTTGTAGCGAGCGATCCTGTGGGCCGCCGGGATGACGAAGCCCTGGAACACCGGATACCGCTTGGCGATGACCCGTTGCGCGTGCGACTCCTCGTCACCGCTCAGCAGGCGGGCCGTTGCCCGCGCCGCCGGCCCGGTGGGCTTCCCTCGAACCGTGGAGGGGGCGATCTCGACCTGCGGGTTGTTGGCGATCCGCTTCGTCTTCCACGCCTTGCTGTAGCTGCGGAAGTAGGCGTGATCTCCTTCGACGGCCAGGTTGACCGGCGTTCCAATTGGGGATCGGTCCCGTTTGAACGTCGTGAGGAGCACGGTCCACGATCGGTCAAGCGGTTTGAGAGTTTCGACTGCGCTTGCCATCGGGACCTCCGATTTCTCGGTGACAACCGCTCCTCTCACCCAGGGAAGAACAGCTCGGTGAGAGACGTCGTCGGCGGGGGGCCGAGTTGGGCCCCTGATCCAATGAGTCGACGCTACCGGAGCCGTCGGTTGGCCCACACTGCAAAGAGGGGATCGCCGAAGTGAACGAGCGGAGTCCGACGTTCGAGCGACGGCGGGTCCCAATCGTCCGACGCTCGGAAGTAGCCGGCGACGATGGTGCAGTGGTCGTCGTCGCTGGCGGACAACCAGCCAGTGATCGCCTTGGTGGGGAAGCAGCGGTTCGAGAACGTGCAGACAAAGGGTGCACCTGGGCGCAGCACTCTGGCCACGTCGGCGGAAGACCTCGAGCGGCCTCGTCAGGTAGTCGACCGAGACGCAACAGACTGCGGCATCGAAGGTCTCGTCCGGAAATGGCAGGCGGGGGTCGGCGTTGAGGTCGTGAACCACCCACGCCGCCGCCTGGGGGTTGGCCGACAACTCCGCCTCGTTCATGCCGAGCACCGTGAGCCGGGAGGGCGTGCGGCGAAAGTGCGAGACCCACGACGACATGAGGTCCAGCACGTCCCCCTCGATCCGCAGCTCCTCGTACAGGTCGCCCACCGCCGCAATTGCTGCGCCGTCGATGTGGGTCACGAACCGCGGCCACGAGTAGAACTCGGAGTCGGGTGCGGAATCGGCCCGGTCGAAGAACCCGCCCGCTGCCGAGCTCATGGCGGCGATCGTATCTTGAGCCAATCGAGCACATCCGGTGGCGCTGGTGTCCACCGGTCCGGTCACCGCGCCAGACGACGGCGCGAGATGCAGAGCCGGGAGACCCGGATTCCCGTGGCCGAGTTCGAACCGCCCCTGGTAAGAAATGGAGCACCATGGGAGGTCCGTCCGCTCCGTCGCGCCGCCGCGGGCCCCTCATCTTGTTTCACAACCAGTTCTTTGACCATTGGCACGATGTTCCGGACCGCTGCTCTACCCCGTGCACCTTCACCACCGATCCGCGCGCCGCGGATGACGCCGATGCCATCGTGTTTCACCTGCCATCGCTCGAGAGCGACCTTCCGAAGCGCAAGGCCCCCGGTCAGCTCTGGGTGGCCTGGTCGTTGGAGAGTCGGGTCAACTGCCCGCGACTCGACGACCGGTCGTTCATGGCCCCGTTCGACCTGACCATGACCTACGAGCGATCGAGTGACGTCTGGTACCCGTACTTCGATCCCACCATCGCCGCGGAGCTCCAACGCCCGGTCGTCCCGCGGACGGCCAACGCGCCCGTCGTCTTCCTCCAGGCCAACCGCTTCGACCTCTTCGACCGGGTGGCGTTCTCGGGCGAGGTGATGACTCGCGTGAAGGTGGACTCGTTCGGCACGATTCACCGAAACCAGGCCCGGACAATTCCCGGGGGCCGGCAGTCGCGTGTCGCCCTGTACTCCCGCTACAAGTTCACGCTCGCGTTCGAAAATTCGCTCGCCCCCGACTACGTCACCGAGAAGCTGTACGACCCGCTCGTCGCGGGCTCGGTCCCGGTCTACCGGGGAGCGGGCGAGGTGGCCGAGCTGGCACCGGCTCCCGGTTGCTACATCGATGCCAGCGACTTCGCCTCGGGGCGGGAGCTGGGTGCCTACCTGAATCACCTCAACAGCCGCGACGACGAGTACCTGGCCTACCACCAGTGGCGGGAGCACCCGCCCTCGGCGCTCTTCCAGCAGCACCTCGCCAGGCTGAGAGAGCCGCCGCTGTGCCGCCTGGCGGCGCTGGTGGCCGATCGAGCCGGCGGTGCCCCCGGCGTTCCAGCCGGGTGACGGCGCCGCCGAGGCGTGCCTCGCTAGGAGGCCTTCCGCACCACAACGTGGTCGGGTGCGCGGTAGCGGCGTCCGGCCGATGCGGGCACGACCCGGCTCCGTTGTCGGCTGGCGATCACGCGAACGTCGTCGGACGGAAGACCGATCGGATCCATCAAGAGGGTGGCCGGACGCAGGGCATTCGCGGCGCGTTCCATCTCCCGACCGGTCCGGGCGCGCCGAGTCCCTTCTACGGCCGTGGCAGTGGCAGCCAGGCCAACGATCACAAGAACGATGAGAAGTAGCATTTCAACCTCCACCGGAGGAATACCCGCTTCCGGGTGGATCTACACCAGCGGCCGGCGGTCGCCCCGGGTGCTCACTGCGTGTGGCGGCGTCGACCTGGGCGGAGTTTCCCGGTCACGAGGAGAACCGGACCAGTCGCGCTTGCGCCAGCAGCTCGGCTCGATCGGCCTCGAGGATGAACCCACCCCTGATGGCCTTGGCCAGGCTGGCTGCGTAGGCGGAGAGGTAGTCCTTCCGGTCGTGGTAGAGGCTCGCCAGCGTGCTCTGACTGAAGGGCCTCGCCGACCCGAACAAGGAGCAGACCACGCTCGTGCCGACCGGTGCCGCCCCACTCAGGGTGGACACCGGGACGTCGACGGCGGGGGTCCTGACGCCCCCGATGACGTTGCCGTGCCGGTCGAGCGCCAACGCCACCGGCCGGGTCGCGCGCAGGCGGAACGGAGTCGGAGAGGGCGGCGGTGTGCCGTTGTCCACCCACCTGTTGAAGGCGGAGAATGCGGCCTCGACGACGACGTGTTGGGGCCCGTCGTTGACGGGGGTGGTGCAGCCGAGAGCGGCAGCGAACGGGCCGACGATGTAGGAGTCGGCGTGTGCGGTGCCGGCGACTTCCCATGTTCGGATCCGGCGGGTGTCGGGTTGCTGGGCGGACGCGTAGCCCAGCTCGACGACGTCGGTCTGGGTCTCGACCATGAAGACGGGCACGCCGAGGTCGGCGCGGATCCGCACGTCCTGTGGACCCTGGTTCGCCGCCAGCGAGCCGTTGAGCGGAGCCGCGCCTCCGCCGCGGCTATGGATGAAGATTCCGTCGAACGTGTGGGTCAGTGGTTGGATGGCGTCGGCGAACGTCGTCAGGTAGAACGCCGACTGCGACTCGCCCACGGCGACGATGTGCTTGGGATGCAGGTGGCCGAGGACCGGGCCGCTCGGGGCTCGTAGGGCCGCTCCGATCTGGGCGAACATGTCGAGCGCATACCGGTCGCCCGGGTGATGGAGCGTTCCGTAGCGAGCGGGCTCGGTGCCCACCAGACCAGGGCTCGGTGCAGTCGAGGATCCGAGCAGCGCCGCGCCGCCGTCGACCCCCAAAGCCTGGGCCGACACCGCGACGTAGGCGTAGCCGTCCCGCATGAGCTCGGGATTGAGGTAGTCCCATTCCGGGGCCGACTCCGCCACGGAGACGTTCATCCACTCGACGACGACGGTGCCGTTGAAACGCGCCGGGTCGCTGGGTCGACGGACCAAGATCCGGGTGCGGTAGAAGGCCCGTGTCGTCGGGGCGATCGACCACCTGCCGTCACTCGGCTCGCTCGTCGGCCGGAATGCGGTTGCCGTGCCCGAGGCAAAGAACTCCTGCTCCACGTAGCCGTTGGCGGCGAGGTTCGGTGCCAGTGCGGAGACGGGCTCGATCACCTGGCCGGTCGTGATCGGGCCCGAGAGCGTGGCCACCGACCGGTACGCCGCCCGGGGGACCGACGCGCTCCCGCCGGCCACGAGGCGATGGATCCGGCGCCGGCGAACAGGACGAGGGCCGCCATCAGCCCGAGCCCCGCCGTCGCGGCTCTCGATCTCGGCACGGTGGCCCGCCGGTCCCCCCGGCCGCGCGGTGGGTGGGCCGCCCCATGGGCGGTCACCCGAGCGTCCGAGCGTCCCCCAGCACACAGGAGTTCATCGTCTCGATGGCAGCGACGCTATTGCTCGTCTCCCTCGTGGTGCAGCGCGAGAAGGTGCCGGTGCTCGGAATTGTGGAGTCACCCGTGTGGTGCAGCGCGCTCCAGGTCCAGGCGTCCCCCCGATGCACGGGACGCCGCCCCGTGGCCGCGGTGATGAGAGCCACCGCGAACGGCATCGACCGGACCTGCTGGTACGCGAGGAGGTGCCGCTGGTCGGGGAGGACGACCATGGTCACCCCCCACTCGTCGAGCGCCCGGCGGACCGCACGGACATCTCCCGGCTTGATGGTCGGGGTCGTGAAGCTGAACGAGGCGCGGTACAGGACGGCCAGACCCTTCGCCTCCTTGCCGGCCCGGGTGAGGATCGAGCCGGGTCCCCCCCCGCCGACCTCGGCGTAGCGCATCCCGTCGACGGCCTGCCAGGTCAGTGTGCTCTCCCGGACGAAGGGCAGCGGCAGCACCAGCAGCACCTGGTGCGCGGCGAGGTGGGGCGCGACGCTCCGGAACCAGGGGGGAAGATCGACGGGGCGAATGGTGACCGGGATCGAGGCGGCGACGTAGGTGGCGGTCGGGACCAGGGCGACCGCGGCCGCGATGGCCCCGGCCGCCGCGCCGCGCCAGCGCCGGTGTCCTCCTCTCCGACCGCCCGCTGCGTGCTCGCCCGGTCCGACGGGCGGTGCCTCGCCCCGCCGGCCGGCCGCCCGGTGGGCGTGGTCGACGATCAGGCCCAGCAGGATGGCAACGGCGAGGTAGGCGAGGCTGACGAACCGTTCAGCAAAGATGTTCTGGAGCAGCGGAAGGTTGACCGCGATCTGCCACGGCAGGAACACGTCCTTGCGGGCGCCGAGGGACAGCAGCACGGAGATGGCCGCGATTGCCGAGAACAGCCACAGACGGCGATCGCGCCGCCAGGCGACCAGCCCGGCCAACACCACCGCCACGACCCCGAAGCCGAAGTAGTGGTCGGAGCGGCTCGGCCCCTGATAGGCCCCGATGATGCGGGTGATGTGGGCCCAATTGGGCGCGACCGACCCAACCGGCACCACGAACTCCTTGATGGCGGCGCCCGAGAAGCCGATGCCGTAGGGGAAGAGGGGCGAGACCCCCTTGGGCCAGATGGGCCCGGAGAGATGGGCCGGACCGGCCAGCGCGAACCACACCGGATAGGCCAGGAGCACGACCGCAGTGACTGCTCCGGCGCCGAGCCCGACCGCCGCATGACGGCCCTGCCTCCGCAACGTGCCCCGTTGCCGAGCCCCGTAGAGGAAGACCAGAACGAGCCCGATGGCCGCTCCGATGGCCGTGATCGCCAACACCTCTGTCCCGATGAAGAACTGCACGACCACGAGCAGCCCGAGGAGCACCCCGGTCACCACCGGCGGCCGTCGTTGCCGGAACAGCAACTCGTCCAGACAGAGCACGACCAACGGGGGGACCGCCGCCATCCCGAGCATCAGGTGGGCATCGGTGAGGCTGACCAGGACGAAGGGGGAGAACCCGTAGAACAGTCCGCCGATGAAGGCCGCCGGTGTCCAGGACACCCAGCGGCGCAGGAGCACAAACATGGCCAGCGCCGAGAGAACAGGCGACAGGGTCAACGCCAGATTCAGGCTGGCAACTGGGCCGAAAAGCCAGGTCACCGGCGCCAGCAGGATGCCAATCCCGACGACTCCGGTATTGGACAGCAGGTTCACCCCGGCCGGGTGGAACATCGCCGTCGAATACAGCGGATTGAGGCCGTGGGAGATCGCATAGGCCGGCCACTCGATGAACCAGGTGAAGAGGGAGCTGTCGCCGCACCCGCAGGTGGTCGACGTTGTCGGATGGCCCAACCACACGTGCGCCCACACGAACAGTGACAGGAGCAGGTAGGTGCCGCCGGCCAGCAGCAGCGTCCGCCACCGGCCGGTCGCCGTCCGATCGGAACGGACCGTCGCCGCGGCAACGGGTGCCGGCTCTCGAGCGATCGTCGCCGTCGGAGGCGAGGGCGAATCTGCCATCAATGTGTTCGGCCCAACGCCTTCCCACCAGCCGGAACGCCGGTCGGGCCTAGTGGCGAGCCCCGGTCAAGATAGCGGCGCGGCGGGCGGAAGTCACTTGGTGCCTCACGTCCGATCGGAGGGCGCACCGCTGTTGGGCCTCACCGGGGGTCCTCCATCCTGGCGAACCGGAACTTGACCAGTGCCCACAGCGCCCACAGGCCGTCGCGCCAGGTGATCTTCTTACCTTCGTCCGCTCGGCGCCCGGCATAGGAGATCGGCACCTCGAGGATCCGATGGCCGCGGCGCAGCACCTTCGCCGTGATCTCAGGCTCGAAGTCGAAGCGGTTGGCCACGGTCACGATGCCGTCGAGCACCCGGCGATCGAACAGCTTGTAGCAGGTCTCCATGTCAGACAGGCCTGATCCGTAGAGCAGGTTGGTGAACAGCGTCAGGGAGCGGTTGCCCATCCAGCGGACCAGCGGCATGTTCTTGCGCTCGACGGTGAACCGACTGCCGTAGACGACGACCGCTCTGTGGTCGAGGATCGGAGCGAAGAGAGCGGCCCAGTCGGAGGGGTCGTACTCGAGATCGGCGTCCTGGATCACGATCAGATCGCCCTTGGCAACGGCCAACCCGCTCCGGATCGCCGCCCCCTTCCCCTGGTTGTTCCGGTGCGTGACCACCCGCACCACCGCATCCCCGAGGTCGGAGAGCACCTTGGCGGTGCCGTCGCTTGACCCGTCGTCGACCGCGATCACCTCGACGTCGAACGGCACGTCGACGGCGCGGACCCGACGGACGATCTCCTCGATGGTCGGGCTCTCGTTGAACACCGGGATGATGACGGAGAGGGACCGGTACTCGATGTCCTCCAAATGCGTCTCAAGCACGGGCAAAGTGTGCCGCGGTGCGGGCCAGGCCGACCTCGAGGGAGATCTCGGGACTCCAGCCGAGCTCTCGTTGGGCGAGCGTGATGTCCGGGCAGCGACGCATCGGGTCGTCCGGTCGGGGCGGGAACAGGGCGATCTCGGACTTCGATTGGGTGGCCTCGAGCACGGCGGCGGCGATCTGCAGCACGGTGCGCTCTTCGGGGTTCCCGATGTTGACCGGACCGGTCAGGCTGCTCTCGAGCAACGCCATGAGGCCTGCCACCAGGTCGTCGACGTAGCAGAGCGACCTCGTCTGGGAACCATCGCCGAAGACGCTGAGTGGTTGGCCGGCGAGCGCCTGGGAGATGAAGTTCGAGACGACTCGCCCGTCGCCCGGCTGTAGGCGCGGACCGTAGGTGTTGAAGATGCGGGCGATGACCACATTCGTCTCGCAGGCGCGGTGGTGAGCCATCGTGAGCGCCTCGGCGAAGCGTTTGGCCTCGTCGTAGACGCTTCGGGGTCCGGTTGGGTCCACGTTGCCCCGGTAGTCCTCTGGTTGCGGATGGACGGTCGGGTCGCCGTAGACCTCGCTGGTCGAGGCGAGGAGGAAGCGGGCGCCCTTGGCCCGGGCCAGCTCCAAGAGCAAGCGCGTTCCTTCGCTACCGGCCGCCAGGGTGGCGAGGGGCCGGGCCAGGTAGGCGGGCGGGGAGGCCGGCGAGGCGAGGTGGATGACCGCGTCGACGGCGCCCTCGACCTCGGCGCACACGCTCACGTCGGTGACCACCAGCGAGAAGCGAGGGTGGCCGTCGAGCTGGGTCAGGTTGACGTGGCTCCCGGTCGAGAGGTCGTCGAGGGCGACCACCTCGTCCCCCCGGGCGAGCAGCCAGTCGGCGATGTGAGAGCCGAGGAATCCCGCGCCGCCCGCCAAGACGGCCCTCATGTTCGCCCGATGCCCTCGTAGGAGAAACCGAGGCCGCGGAGCGTCGTCGGATCCAAGAGGTTGCGAGCGTCGACGACGGCGGGCGTCTCCATCAGTGCGGCGATCTTCGTGAAGTTGAGTGAGGCGAACTCGTCCCATTCGGTCAACAGCGCGACGACCCGCGCCCCGCGGCAGGCCTCGTAGGCGGTGGGGACGATCGTGATGCCGGCGAGATCCGACTCTCCCGTGTTGTCGGGAACCGTGGGGTCGTAGGCCGAGACGCGGGCGCCGGCCCGCACGAGCCGCCGCGTGATCTCTGTGGCCGGCGACGAGCGTCGATCATCGGTGCCCGCCTTGAACGTGAGTCCCCAGACGGCGATCGGCACACCGTCGACGTTGCCCCCGCTCGCCCGCGTCACCTTCTGCACCACCCGTTCCATGTGGTCTTCGTTCTGCTCGATCGCGCCGCGGAGGAGCGCGAAGTCGTGGCCGACGAGCTCTGCTCTTTGGAGCAGGGCCGACGTGTCCTTCGGCAAGCACGAGCCGCCCCATCCCGGACCCGGGCGCAGAAACTCGAATCCGATCCGCTTGTCGTGACCCAGGCCGGCCAGCAGGGCATCCACGTCCGCGCCGACGCTCTCGCACAGATCGGCCAGGGCATTGACGAAGCTGAGCTTCGTCGCCAAGTACGCGTTTGCGGCGTACTTGATGGCCTCGGCCGTCGTGGTGTCCGTGGCGATGATGGGAGCGCCCGTCGCCGCGAAGAGCTGCCCCACCTTCTGGGCGTCGGCCGGGTCGTCGGCGCCGACGACGATCCGGTCCGGATGGAGGCTGTCGGCGACGGCTGATCCCTCACGGAGAAATTCGGGATTTGAGACGACCCGGATACCCTTCCGCTGGGTGACCCGCTCGAGCAGCGCGGCCGTGCCGACGGGAACGGTCGACTTGTTCACCACGATCGCCCCGAGCGGAGCGAATTCTTGATCTCGTCGGTGACGGCCTCGACGAAGGACAGATCGACAGCACCGTCGGCGGCTTGAGGAGTGGGCACGCAGAGGAAGACGAAGTCCGCCTCGGCGACCGCCTCGGCCGCGCTGCGGGTGATGCGCAGGGTCCCCAGTCGCAGGCCGTCGCTCAACAGCTCCTCCAAGCCGGTCTCGACGATGGGGGACTCGCCGCGCTCGAGCATCTCGAAACGGGCGGGATCGGACTCGGCCAGGACGACCTCGTGCCCGAACTGCGCCAGGACCACCGCGGTCGGCAGGCCCACATGGCCGCCACCGATGACGGTGACCTTCGCCCCGTTCCCGGTAGAGCTCATGTGCCGTTCCCCTTCCACGAAGACCCGCCTGGGCGTTGTCTGGCAGCAACCGGCGGGCTCGCTGGGGTTGACATCAACGAAGCACGTGTCACATGCCGCTGCAGGCAGCCACATGTTAGGCGGGGCTAGCCGGGCCGAATGGGAACGCCAAGGCCGGGCCGGTTGGAATCGGCAGGAGCGGCGCTTGGAGGAGCGTTCGCCTGAGTTTCGGCGACGGACGGGACGGGACGGAAGGGGAGGGGAGGAGGATCCGCCTCTCGGATCGGCAGCTGCTGGCGGCGGGGGGACGTCAGCTTCCCCGTGCCGGGTCGTTGAACCCAGCCGGAGAAGCCGACGCCCCGTCGCCTACGGCCCTCGGGGGGGCCGAGTCACCTAGCCGACTGCGGCTTGCAGCGCTGCCAGCACGTCGGCGCCCACGGCCAGCGGTCCACCGAACACGTACCCCTGCGTCCCCACGGCCAGGCTGGCCAGGTAGGGCGTGATCTCGACGGGCAGTGGCGCGCTCTGGTTCACCAGCAACAGCGGGCCCATCCGACCACCGGTCGCCATGAACACGCCGCCCCCGAGAGCGTCAGGGAAGTCCGCCGCTGTCGCTGCGCCGTAGATCGTCGCGTTGGGGAAGAACTGGGTAGCCACGGCGGCCGAGGTGCTGAACAGGTCTTGGCCGTAGACCGGGGTGGCGGTCGGGTCAGCCCCGTAGGCGGCCAGGGGCCCCCCGATGGCGTAGCGGACGTCGCCCGGGTACTGCGCCAGGTAGGTCGCAGTCTCCGGGGCCTGGGTCGAGCCGTCCGTCAGCAGGATTGCTGCGTGGTCCTCGATGGCCGCCGGGACCGCCGAGAGGGCGTCGTAGAAGCTGAGCCCGGTCGCCTCGAAGATCGTCGACGGGTTCCCGAGCTGCTCGGCGATGTCGACCGCCGTGGCGTACTCGTCGGTCCCGGCCTCACGAACGACGTTGTAGCCCAGGTTCTCGAGCGTTGTGTCGATGTTCGGGCTCAGGGCGAGGTCCCCCCCGAGGATGTACACGGTGTCCCCTGTCGGGAGCACACGCTGGATCTCGGCCTGGGTCGACGGGTCCAGGGTGGCGCTTTCGGGCGCACCCTCGGTCAGCAGCATGGGTCCGTTGACCGCCTTGGCCAACGGGCCGCCCGCCAGGGCGTCCGAGAAGAAGTCATCCCGAGCGAGGACCACGGCCGACGGCCGAACCGGCGGTCGGGAACTCGGTCTGCGAGATGGCGACCGAGGTGCCGATGGGGTCCTGGCCGTAGATCTGGATCGGGAGCGGGGTGGCGCTCCCGGTGATCACCACGGCGGTGGCCGGCGGGCTGGCCGCTTGCGGCGCGTCGTCGCCACCGAGAAGTCACTCGCCGGATACGACGCGGCCGTCGGGTTGGTGATGCCGGCGATGCTGAGCGTCGCGGCGGTGTTGTTGCCGAGGGCTTCAGTGCCGTTCAAGGTGATGGTCACCACTCCGCCCGACGCGACCGCGGTGGCTCCGCCCGACCCGGTGAACCCGGACAGCGAGCGCGATGTCGGGGTAGCGGGGATGGTGAACGACGACGGGAAGGTAACGGTGATCGTGCTGCCGGTATCCCAGAGCGCCCGAAGCGCTGGAGGTGAACCCCACCGTCCAGGTCGTCGAGGTCGCGCCGGCGACGTAGGACGAACCGCTAAAGGTGACGCTGCCCAACCCCGTGATCACCACGTTGCTCGCCGTCGTCGTGGGCCCTTGCGGCGCACTGGTCGCCACCGAGAAGTCAGCCGCCGGATACGTCGCTGCCGCCGGATTGGTGATGCCGGCGATGCTGAGCGTGGCGGGGGTGTTGATCGCGAGGGTTTCTCCGCTGCGCAGCGTGATGGTCACCACTCCGGCCGACGCGACCGCGGAGGCGCCGGTCGACCCGATGAATCCGGACAACAAGGCGATCGTTGGGACGCTCGGGATGATGAACGACGACGGGAAGGTGACGGTGATCGTGCTACCGGTTCCCAAGGTGCCCGAGGCGCTGGAGGTGAACCCCACCGTCCAGGTGGTATTCGTCGCGCCGGCGACGTAGGACGATCCGGCGAAGGTGATGCTCGCCGAGGCGGCGGTCGTGATCACCACGTTGGCGACCGGACTCATGGCCGTATCCGAGGACGTGCTGACCGAGAACTCCGTGTTCGGATACGTCGTGGCCGTCGCCGGGTTGACGATGTCTGGGATCGACAGGGTTGCCGCCGTATTGGTCGCCAAGGTGCATCCGGTGCCGAGGGAGATGTGCATGACCTGCCCCACCGGGGCGGCCGTCACCTTCGGGGTGGACGTGCAGCCGGTGATCCCGGAGAGGACTGTCACTGCAGGGTCTGACGGGAGCTGGAAGCCGGTCGGGAAGGTGACATCGACCTGGTTGCCTGCGGACAGGCTGCCGGTACCACTCGAGGTGAATCCGATCGTCCAAGTCGCAGTCGCTGATGCGGCGTTCGACGAACCGGTAAAGGTCACGCTCGAAACCGTGGCGGCCGAAGCCGGGAGGGCGGTCAGCGCGATCCCCAGGGCTCCGCCGAGCAGGCCGAGCACGAGAGCGCTCGCCATGAACCGCTTCGGTCGCCGAGCGATCGCTGTTGCCTTTGTGTGCCGCACCGAGGTTCTCCTTCGAATCGATCGCGAATGTTTTCGCGTTGCTGCAGCCAATGCCAAAGCAGTCCAGGAAGTCTTCCCAATAGTAAGTACCGCCAATCCTGCGGTTGTGCTGTGGAATTGCGTTTGGGCACCGAAACGAAGAATAAATCTTCTATAAACAACCCCGAGTTTGGGCGAAATCAAGGGTCGTCGGCGTCACAGAAGGGCGGGGCGGCGCCGATTCGGATGCGAACCGGGTAGGCGCTCTTGACGCCGGAACCGGTCCAGCACAGGCGGACGTTGCGTCGTCTCGGGCATCATCTGATTCGCGCCAGGCCTCATTAGTCGAGGGGGGAACATGAACGAGCTTCCGAGCTACGACGAGCTGCCGGTCGCGCCCGAGGGTGGGCGCAGCGGCTGGGGGGTCTTCGGGGCCGACGACAACCTGGGTCTGATCAACCTCCTCACTCCCGAGCGGGTGCTCGACGCGGCGCGACTGATCCGCCGGGGAGCGCTCTTCCCGTTGGACGCCCCTCTCGACGCCTTCAACCCGCCGATCGCCGCCTCGCGCGGGATCCCGCGCCATCACGTGGTGCATGCCCCCGGGACGATCGGCTTCGACGACGTCTACGACAACTTCTTCCCGCAGGGCTCGAGCCAGTGGGATTCTCTCGGGCACGTCGGCTACGCCCCGGACGCCTTCTACAACGGCGCCACCGAGGAAGACGTGGCGACCGGCCGTCGAAACACCATGGAGCACTGGGCACGACACGGGATCGCCGGGCGGGGCGTCGTGCTCGACATGGTGCGCACGCTGGCCGACGCCGGACGCCCCTACGGCCCGGGCACGAGCACGGCGTTCAGCGTGGAGGACCTCGAGCTGGCTCGCCGGCGAGCCGGTGTCGAGTTCCGACCTGGCGACATCCTGCTGGTCCACACCGGCTTCGCCTCGTGGTACTGCAGCCAGCCGGCCCGAGAGCGGGCGGAGGTGGCTCGTAGCCTCGCCACGCCGGGTGTGGCCGCCGGCGAGGAGATGTGCCGCTACCTCTGGGATGCCCACGTGTGCGCGGTGGCCTCGGACACCTTCGCGGTGGAGGTCTTCCCCCCGAACCGCGCCAGTGTCACCGGCTTCATGCACCGGATGTTGATCGGACAGTTCGGGATGGCGCTGGGCGAGCTGTGGTGGACGGAGGACCTGGCGGCCGACTGCGCCGCCGACGGGGTCTACGAGGTGTTCTTGGTCAGTGTCCCGCTCAACGCCCCGGGAGCCATCGGGTCGCCGCCGAACGCCCTCGCCATCAAGTAGGCGGGTCGCACGCGCCAGCCGCCGGCTCCGCCGGGCGCCAGGCGAGCGGTGCCCGGGGGATGGGCACCCCAAGCCGCGCCGGGGCCGGTCTCGCTAGTCTCGTCGCCTACCCGCTCGACGAAGGAGCATTGTGACCAGTACTGATCGTGTCGCCGTCAGCCGCACCGTGGACGCGAGTGCGGCCCGTGTGTTCAGCGTCGTGACCGACCCCAACGGGCACGTCCAAATCGACGGATCGGGCATGCTGACGGCCGCACCGGATGCCAAGCGCCTGGAAGCGGTCGGTGACACGTTCGACATGGACATGGACCGGGAGCCGCTCGGCGACATCCCCATGGGCAAGTACCAGGTCCGCAACACCGTCACGAAGATCGTCCCTGACACCTTGCTCGAGTGGAACGTGGGTGGCGCCGGCCGGCCGCCGCTCGGGCACGTCTATGGCTGGGAGATCACCCCGCTGGGCGACGAGCGGAGCGAAGTGACCAACTACTGCGACTGGAGCCAGCTCGACCTGGCCGGCATCCCCGAGCAATTCCGCGACACGATCAAGTTCCCGGTGGTGCCGGTGGCGATGATGGAGCAGTCCGTCGAGAAGTTGGCGAAGCTGGTGTCGCCGGCCTAACGCGGCGCCTCATTCGAGGAAGGTCATCGCCTCGGCCTCAGCCAGAACCTCCGCCTCGATTCCGGCCCGGCGAGAGCGCAGCAGCAACGCCGCGGCCAGGAAGGCGACGGCCGGGCAGGCTCCCGCGACGAGGAACCCGAGGTGAAAGCCCCCGAGCAACGCCTCGGGTCTGGCCACCCGTCGCGCCAGGAGGTGGGCGCTTCGAGCGGCCGAGATGGAGGCGAGCAGCGCCACGCCGATGGACCCACCCAGCTGCGTCGACACGTTGGTGAGCCCCGAGACGAGACCGGCCTCGGCGGGGGCGGCGTCGGACAAGGCGACGCCGACGGTCGGCGTGAACACCAGTCCGAGCCCCATCCCGACCAGCAGCGTGGTCGGCAGGACGTTCGCGAAGAAGCCAGCGTGGAGCGGAGCTCGGGAGAACAGCAACAGTCCGGCGGAGATCATCACCAGGCCGGTGAGGATCAACGGTTTGGGACCGGTGCGCGCGATGAGAAAGGGGACGACCGCCACGGAGATCAGCGCGATCGACAGGCTGGTCGGCAGGAAGGCGAGCCCGGTGCGCAGGGGGCTGTAGCCGACGACGTGCTGGAGGAATTGCGAGCCGAGGAAGTTCAGCCCGAAGGCGCCCATCGGGAACAGGAGGCGGACGATGTTGGCGCTGACCAGATTCCGGTGCCGGAAGATGCGCAGCGGGATGAGCGGCGTCCGGACGCGTGATTCGACGGCGGCGAAGATCCCGACCAGGACCAGCGCGGCCACGAAGAGGGCGAGGGTGTGGATCGACCCCCATCCCTCGCTGCTCGTCTTGATGAGCGCGTAGACCACCAGCATCGGTGCCGCGGTCACGAGGAGGGCGCCCGTGATGTCGGCGCCGGCCCGGATGCCCAAGCCGGGGTGCGGCTCGAGCAGACGGGCGCTCAGGACGAGTGCGGTCAGGCCGATCGGGACGTTGATGAAGAAGATCCAGTGCCAGCTCAGCAGCTCGGTCAGTGCGCCCCCGAGGGGGAGTCCGAGGGCGGCGCCCCCCATGGTGACGGCGCCGAACACACTCAAGGCCCGCGTCCGCTCCTTGGGGTCGGGAAACATCGGGGAGAGCGTCCCGAGGACCATGGACGACATCAAGGCGGCGCTCGCTCCCTGCAGAAAGCGGGCGCCGACGAGCACCCCGGCACTCGGAGCGATGCCGCAGAGCATGGAGGTCGCCGAGAACGCGGCGAGGCCGATGAGGAACATGCGCTTGCGACCGATGAGATCGCCGAGCCGTCCGCCCAGCAGCAGCAGGCCGCCGAAGGTGATCAGGTAGCTGTTCACGACCCAGGCCAGCGAGGCCTGGGAGAAGTGGAGGTCCCGCTGGATGGTGGGCAGGGCGACGTTCACCACGGTGCTGTCGAGCACCACCATGAGCTGGCCGACGGACAGCACCACCAGGGCCCGCCACCGGCGGCGCTCCCTCGTCCGGCGGGTTCCGTCCTCCTCGACCGTCGCGGCCAACGCCTGCTCTCCTCACGGCTCCGCCCGGTAGCGGCCGCTCGGGTCGAAGTTAGCCAACACAGCGGCGACGGCGACACACGGGCCGCCGACGACCACCGAGCCACACCGGCCGAGGTCCGACTTTTTCGCGACCTATCGGCGCGCCGCCGGCGTCAGGAGACTTCGATACCCGCCGGTGGACCATCTTGATGACCGAGGATCTGCTCGAATGCGCCGACGTAGTGCTCGAAGCGAGCAGTCCACGTCTCGATCTCTCGGCCAAACTCCAGACGATCGAGACAGGCAGCCCAGCCAGCCGCGTTACGCGCTGCGTGGGCCGCCCCGAATTCCTCGGTGAGTACAAAAGTCGTTCCGCCCGCTGGGGCAGCAGCCAGCTCGAAGGCGATCGTGTCCTCGCCCCAGGTGAAGCTCACCCGGTGAGGAGGCTGCCACTCGATCACGGTGCCGGGCAGAGGGTCGATGTTGTGTTCGTCGAAGTGGTGAGTGAGCTTTGCCCCGATCCTCCACTCGTCGATCTCGATCCGGGTGGGGAACCACGTCGCGCATCTCGTCAGGATCGGTAACTGCCTGCCACACCGTCTCGATCGAACTCGGCAAGTGACGCTCGAAACGAAGCACGGGCCGCAAGCCGTTGGTGAGCAAGGTCGCTTCGCTCATGATCGCTTCCTCCACGATGTACCGGATCCGGCCAATTGTCCTTCGAGTTTGTCGAGGCTGCTCCTCCACATCTGGCGGTATGGTTCGAGCCAGTTGTCGAGCTCCATGAGCGGCTCGGGGCTGAGGCTGTAGAGGCGACGCTGGCCGTCGGGACGGACTGCCACCAGCCCTGCGTCGCGCAGAACCCGCAGATGTTTCGAGACGGCTGGCTGGCTTATCGCGAGCCGTTCTACGAGGGCCTGTACAGGATTTTCCCCACCACGTAGCTCATCGAGGATGAGTCGACGGGTCGGCTCTGCAATCGCTTCGATCGTGGTTGCTGTGCTCATGCACAAAGTATGCCTTGGTAGATATATATCTGTCAAGGCATACATCTACCAGTCTGGGCGCCCTATCGCCGTGCCGGGCGGTCCGCTGGCAGGCCGAACGGCCACGTCCGCTCGTAGGCGAGCGCGCCGGATCGGGTCATCTCCGAGCGCATGGCGTGGAGCGCCTTGGTCATGCGATTGCTGCCCCGAGAGTTCACGGCGATCTGGCGCGCCAGCTCCGCGGTGGCACCATCCAGCTCATCGTCGGGGAAGCACCGGTCGACAAGTCCCATGGCGAGCGCCTCGGGGCCGCCGACGCGTCTGCACGTGAACGAGAGGTCCTTGGCTCGAGCCATCCCGATGCGCTCGGGCAGTCGAACTGACATTCCCCAGATTGGGACGAGTCCCCGTTCACCGTGGGTGTCGGCGAACTGCGCCGATTCCGCGGCGACCAGCAGGTCACAGGCCAGTGCCACCTCGAATGAGCCGGTGAAGCAGTAGCCGTGGACCTTCGCGATCGTCGGTTGGGGCAGCTGCTCGAGCAGATCGATGGTGCGAGCATCGAAAGAACGCCACTCGCCCTCGTCCTCCCGCCCCGTTTCGGCGAGGTCGTGCCCGGCCCCGAAGCACCGTCCGGCTCCGCTGACGATCACGCAGCCGATCGTGTCGTCGACCGCCAGCCGTTCGAGGTGCCCGCGCAGCTCGATGAGCATGTCGCGAGTGATGGCGTTCAGTTTCTCGGGCCGGTTTAGGATCAGTGACGCGATGCCATCGCGATCTTCCCGTCGGATGAGCGCCATCGTCTTCACCTCTCCGGTCGCCGTGATCGCAGCCTTGCATGATCATCGCGTTGTGTTCCACCAAGAGGAGCGGCAATGAACGTTGGTGAGGCGAGGATCGACCCTGTATTCGATGGTGTGCTCCGCGCGCCCGCCGAGGAAGTGCTGCGTCGACCCGGCGTCGACGACCCCTGGGGCCCGCACCGCGATCTGCTCAATGCCAACGGGGAGCTCGAGCTGCCGGTCGGGGGGTTCCTGGTTCGCTCAGGAGACCGCGCCGTGTTGGTCGATGCCGGCCTGGGGCCGATGCAGCGGGACGGGTTCGAGGCCGGTCACCTCCTGGCGAGCCTCGCCGCCCTGGGGCTGGGGCCCGAGGCGGTGACCGACGTGGTGTTGACCCACCTGCACTTCGACCACGTCGGCTGGGTGACGCAGAAGGGGCAGATCGTCTTCCCGAACGCGACCTACCGGTGCCACGTGGAGGACTGGGAACACTTCGTGACCGCACCCGACGCCCAGCCGGGAGCCGTTCGCAAGCTCGAGCCGCTGGCCGACCGTCTCGAGCCCTTCAGCGGCGACGAGACCGTCCTGCCGGGAATCGACGTCCGTGGGGCCCCCGGCCATACGCCTGGATCGACGATCGTCATCGTGTCCAGCGGCACGGAGCGGGCGGTGCTCGTCGGTGATGTCGTCCACTGCCCGATCGAGCTGACCGAGTCGGACTGGGAGGCCCTGGCCGATGTCGACCCCCAGCTCGCCCAGCGCACACGGATCGCGCTGGCCCGCGAGTTCGAGGGGACCGATGTACCGATCGCCGCCGCGCACTTCCCCGGCCTCCGGTTCGGGCGGATCCTTCCGGGCGCCGGACAACCCCAATGGAGGTTCGACGGCTCGTGACGAGCCAGCAGGCCAGCGGTCCGCCCGAGATCGGGTCCGCGGCGCGCCTGGCCGCCGCTCGGGCCGAGTTCGCCTCTGAGACGGTCTACCTGGACACCGCGTCAATCGGACTGCCGCCCCGACGTTCGCTGGAGGCCCTCGATGCCGTGGTGCGCGACTGGCGAGCGGGGCGCGCCAACGCGCCGGACTTCGACCTGCCGATCGCCGCGGCGAGAGCCTCCTACGCGGCGCTCGTCGGCGTGGACGCCGCCAACGTGGCCGTGGGCAGCCAGGTGAGCGTCTTCGTCGGGCTCGTCGCGGCCGGCCTCGCCGACGGCAGCGAGGTACTCGTCGTGTCCGGGGAGTTCACGAGCGTCGTGTTCCCCTTCTTGGCCCAGGCCGGCCGTGGCGTGACGGTGCGCGAGGTGCCGCTCGAGCAGCTGCCCGAGGCCATCGGGTCGAGCACGACGCTGGTGGCCGTCGCGGCGGTGCAGTCCGCCGACGGGCGCCTGGCCGACCTCGACGCCCTGAGCGCGGCCGCCGCGGCGGCCGGGACGCGCGTCCTGCTCGACACCACCCAGGCCGTCGGCTGGCTGCCGGTGGACGCCGCTCGGTTCGCCTACACCGTCGGTGGGGGCTACAAGTGGCTGCTCGCTCCCCGGGGCACCTGCTTCTTCACGGTGCAGCCCGACCTCGTCGACCGGCTGGTTCCGAACAACGCGGGGTGGTACGCCGGCGCGGACCCCTGGGACAGCATCTACGGCGGTCCGCTCCGACTGTCGAGCGACGCCCGGCGCTTCGACGTGTCTCCGGCCTGGCATTCCTGGGTCGGGCAGGCGCCGGCGCTGGATCTCCTCACCGATGTCGGTCCGGTCGCCTTGCACGCCCACTCGGTCGGCCTGGCCAACCGCTTCCGTGTCGGCGTAGGGCTCGAGCCGGGTGACTCGGCGATCGTAAGTCTCGCCACCCCCACCGACGTCGGCCGCCGCCTGGAGCGGGCCCGCATCGTGGGCAGCATGCGCGCCGGACGCCTCCGGCTCTCCTTCCATGTCAACAACAGCACCGACGACGCCGACCGAGCGGTCGAGACCCTGGTCGGTCACGTCACACCCTGAGGATCGCGAACCTCCTCCGGGTCTGCCATCGCCCGCAGCGCGGCTGGCGCCCTTCCTCGCCGATCTCTCCGGAGGTACGGTTCGTCCGGTGCAGATCCCGATTGCCTGCTCACTGGAGCCGGGCGCTGCCCAATCGCAACTTGGCGAGTGGCAGGAAGTGCTCCGCCGGGCCGTGGCTTGCTCTGAGCGGGTCTCACCGAACCGGCTCGAGTTGCGCCTTCTACCCGATTCCGACCTCGGGTCGGTTGCCAACCTCGCCCGGCGTGAAGCGGCGTGCTGCCCGTTCTTCGCCTTCACGATCGAGATCTCGGCCCAAGGTGTCGTTCTCGCTATCGAGGTGCCAGACGACGCCGTCGAGGTCCTCGATCGGATGGTCCACGGCGACCGGTAAGCACTCCTCGGGCTCCAAACCATAGGAGCCGGGACACCGATTGACTATGAGGAGGCGGCGCAGGCCCCTCCCTGCAGCGCGGTGGGTTGCGTTCCCGCCAGCTTGGTATCTGCCCTATGCGAAAGGCGCGTGACTGGACTCTGTAACGTCTGTTCGGCGGGAGGTCAGGCTGAGTGTGAAGAAACCATCGCTAGTGACCGAGAGGCCCATAGGTCCGCGGATGACACGGATTCTGGCCGGATTGGGCTTCGTGGCCTTTCTCGGCATGTTTCTGACCATGATCAGCGTGACCTCGGCTGCGGCCGCCGTGTCGGTGCAGCGCATCTATGGCACCGACGCGATCGGCACGTCGATCGCGGTCTCGCAGGCCGAGTTCCCCGCCAGTGGATCGGCCCAGGCGGTGGTCCTGGCCCGCTCCGACTTCTTCTCCGATGCTCTGGCCGGCGGGCCGCTGGCAGCCAGGGTTGGTGGTCCGCTGCTCATCACCCCGGGAGCGTCCCTGAGCACGTCGCTCGACCCCCGGGTCCAAGCTGAGATTCAGCGCGTGCTCCCGGTCGGCCGCACGGTCTACATCCTGGGGGGCGACCTCGCCCTGAGCCCGGACATCGACGCCACCCTGGAGGGCCTGGGCTACCCCGTGGTGCGAGAGGGCGGAGCGGACGAATACGCCACGGCGGTCGACATCGCCGAGGCGCTCGGCAATCCCCACACGATCTTTGAAGCGACGGGCCTCGCCTTCCCTGATGCCCTGTCGGCCGTTCCGGCGGCCATCGCGGCCAACGGGGCCATCCTCCTCACCGACGGGCCCACCCAGGCCCCCGAGACGGCGGCCTACCTGGCGGCCCATTCCTCCGACTTCCGCTATGCGATCGGCGGACCGCTCGCCGCCGCCGGGGCCGACCCCACCGCCACCCCGGTCTACGGCCAGGATCTCTACGGGACCTCGGCCGCGGTGGCCGGCACCTTTTTCCCACTGACAAGGACGTTCGGCGCCGCGACGGGCGCCGAATTCCCCGACGCCCTGTCGGGCGGTGTCTTCATGGGAGCACCGGCGACCGATGGCCCGGTACTGCTCGTGCCGCCGTCGGGGTCGCTCCCGCCGACCATTGCCAGCTACCTCTCCGGGGTCAAGTCGACCGTCCAGCAGGGGTATCTCTTCGGAGGGCCGTTGGCCGTGGGAGACGACGTCCTCGCGCAACTCGAGGCACCGGGGTCGACTCCACCATCTGCGTCGTCACTAGCCGTCGTGGTGAGCACACTGCCGGTCGGCACGGTTGCCACGCCCTATTCGACAACGCTGTCGGCCCTGGGCGGCGTTCTCCCCTACACATGGGCGGTCACGGCCGGCTCGCTGCCGACCGGCCTGAGCCTCTCGGCCAGCGGTGCCATCACCGGCACGCCCAGCAGCCCGGGCAATTTCAGCTTCACCGTGCAGGTGACCGACGCCACGACGCCGACCCCTCTCAGGGCGACCCAGACAGAGTCGATCTTGGTCACACCGGTGTCGGTGCCTGTCGTATCCACGGCTGGCTGGTCGGGCTACTCCATCAGCGGCAACGTTCCGTTCACGTTCGTCAGCGGGACGTTCAGCGTGCCCGGCCTGGCCAGTGAGACGCCGGCCGCAGACGAGTTCAGTGAATGGGTGGGGATCGACGGCCTGAGCCTCAGCTCGGTCATCCAAGCCGGGATCAGCGAGTCCTTCGATCCCAGCAACCCGAACCTGTTCTACATACAGCCGTGGTGGCAGGTCTCGCCCGCTTCGACGCCGGTTCCGATCACCAGCGTGGCGGTCGCGGTCGGCGACGAGATCACGGTCACCATCGGGCAGGTCAGCGGGAGCGAATGGGGAATCACGTTGACAGACGACACCAATGGGGAGAGCTTCACCACCGATCAGACCTACACGGGTCCTGGTTCATCCGTCGAGTGGATCGTCGAAGCCCCAACGGTCGGCGGCGCCACCACGACGCTTGCTCCGTACTCTCCAGCGGTGACCTTCAGCGATCTTCGGTTGGGTGGGACTGAAGCAGCCCTGACCGAGTTCGTCATGACCCAGGCCGGCATCCAGGTGTCCACGCCATCAGCGCTGACGGGGAACGGCTTCAACGTTGGGTACGGGAGCGTCGCGCCACCGGCGCCCTGAGTGTTGGCTCTCCCCCAGCTCCCCGGCCCCCTCTCTTGGCCCTAGTCGTTCGTGTCCGGCTTCCGGTGCTGTCCCCGCCGGTGCACCTGGCGGGCGGAACCAGTCGGTGTCGCTCCGGCTGTCGGACACTGGACCTGGATCGGCAACGACCCCAGGGGGACGCACCACCGCGGCGTGCAATAACGTCGTGCTGTGCCCGAAAGCTGGATCAGCGACGAGATGCGTGCTCTCGTGGGTCGGACGTTTGGGTCCCGACGATCGTCGGTCCCGATCTCGCTGTCGGACATCCGCAAATGGGCTATCGCTATCTACTACCCGCAAGTCCCGCCTCGGTTGTTCTGGGACGAGGAGTTCGCCGCTGGGACCTCCCACGGCGGCATCGTCGCCCCCGAAGAATTCAACCCCTTTGCCTGGTTCACCGCGGCAGGACCAGTCATCGCACCGAGCTACGAGGGGCCGATCCGCGGCTCCGGACCCGAATCAGCCTTCGGGGTGGAAGGCCCCGAGACCACGTTCATCCTCAACGGCGGCATGGAAGTCTCCTACGGAGTACGGATGAAGCCGGGCGACGTGATCACGTCGAGCGAGGCCAGACTTCTTGACTATCAAGAACGGCAGAGCCGCCTCGGTCTGATGCTCATCACCCGGACCGAGACGACCTGGACGAATCAGAACGATCAGATGGTGAAGGTCACCCGAGGCATAGGGATTCGCTACTAGTGCAGATTGAAGTAGGCCAAGAGATACCGACGTTTGAACGTATGTCCGGCTTCCATGCCTGGAACCGGTTCGCCGCGGTGAACGACGAGTTCGTTCCGATTCACATGGACGACGATGCCGGACGACGGGCGGGTAATCCCGGTGCCTTCGGCATGGGGAACCTCCAGTTCGCCTACCTCCATGCGGTGTTGCGCCAGTGGATCGGAGACGACGGGCGCATCATCGAGGTGGCTTGCCAGTTCCGCGCCCCAAACCTCCGTGGACTGACGACGATTGCTAAAGGAAGGGTCGTGGCGGTTCGCGACGAGGGCAGCGAGACAATTGTCGACCTCGAGGTATGGACCGAAACAGAGGAAGGCACAGTGATGACGCCAGGATCGGCGACCGTCTCGCTACCCAAGTCCTCCTGAGAGGTTCGACTCGAACAATTCCACGATCGCCATCGTCCGGTCGACCCCAAGCGTGGGGAGACAAAGACCGGACCCGTGGTCATGACCGACGGCAGTTCCTCGGACCGCCCGGTGACGCGGAAAACAACCAAATGTCCGGAAGTCCTTTCGACCTCCGAATCGTCCGGCCAGGTTGCCGACACGGTCAAATAGGATCCGGCAGCGTAGATGTTGAAAGGGGACTCGAATCGATGGACCATGCCAAGGCCGAGGAGCTACTGCGCGCAGAGCGCGCCCGCACGGAGCAGTTGCTGTCGGATATTGGGAAAGCCGGATCGGCCGACCGAGACGCGGCCAATCAGCCCGGTGACATGTTCGACTCAGCCGAGCCCCTCACCATGCAGGGGTTCGACGAATCCGTCAGAGGTGAACTTGAGGAACGCTTGGCGGCAATCGGTCGGGCCGAAGAGCGTCTCAAGGCCGGCACCTATGGCAATTCCGTTCGCTCCGGGCAGCCCATTCCTGACGATCGCCTCGAGTCCGATCCGGCTGCCGAGTTAACGGTCGAAGAAGCGTCGAGACTCACCTGAAGGGGAGATGAAGAGCCGGTGGGCGCGCGTATTCAGGCGGCGGCCACTACGTCCCTCGCACAAGCGCGGTGGAGGGCGTGCTCACCCGCTCGGTACGACGTCCATCACGTAGCTCAGCGATGGCAACACGAGCGGCGGCTTGTTCAACGGCTGGTAGGTGGAGGTGTTGTATTGAACAACCTCACCGGGCATGAGGTCGACCAGCGGAACGGTGGTGTCTGAACCCGTTCCCGGCGTGATCGCCGCTCCGGGAACCGGACCTTCCAACGTGAGGAGCAACCCCGTCAGCGAGTTGTCCGGGAGCGCGGTGTTGCTCTCGGCGATGTAGGCGGTCCCGCCGTTGAACACGACGTTGGAAACGAAGGGTCCGACGTCGATCGTGTGGACGACGGTGTCGTCGGCCGTATCGATCACCGAGATGGTCCCGCTCCCGGCGTTCGGCAACCAAAGTTGGCTCCCGTCCGGTGTGAAGCTGCCGATCAAGGCCGTGTCGCCGAGAGTCAAGGTCTTTACGTAGTGCGGCTGGGTCGGGTTCGCGACGTCGATCACGTAGAGCAGACTCGGCGCCAGCGCGTTCACCGTCTCCACGTAGACCTGCTGGTCATCGGGGGAGACGAACACGGCCAGCGGGATCTGACCGAGCCCGTCGAGCAGGGGCAGGCTCACCGATCCGACCACGGCTCCCGACGTCGCCGACCGCACCACCAGAGCGCCGGGGAAGAGCGCGCTACCGCCCACCCCTTGGGCATCGTTGGCTTCGAACAGGTAGCTACCACTGTGGCTCACCGAGAAGGCGTCACCAATCGAGGAGAAGGTGTTGACGATGTCGCCCGTTGCGACGTCGATTCCTTGGACGTTGCCTTGGGGAAGGGTGTCGAGCCAGAACGTCTTGCTGTCGCTCTGCACCGGTGCTCCTCGATCTCCCAGCGCGCCGTCCAGCGTTGTGACGTGATCAGCTTTCAAGGTCGCCACGTTGATGCGCGTCGCATAGGGCCCCAGCCCGTCGACGATGAACACGTACTTGTGATCCGGTGTCGCGTAGGCGCAGCACGCTCCGTGCGCATCGACACCGATTGATGCCACCAACTGGTCGTTGCTCAGGTTGTAGACGGAGACGACATTGTTGGCAAAGGATGGAGCGAACAGCAGCGCAGGGGGATCAGAAGCGGAGGCGGTGGCGGTCGGAGCACCCAACACCCCGACGGCAAGTGCCGCGGTCATGGCGGCGAATCCAAACAATCGTGTCGCGTAAACAAGTGGACGCCTGCCCCCACGAGTCATTGAAGTCGCTACCTCCTGCGGCAGTTTTGCCCCCCACGGACCGTGGCCTACCCACTCCATGCAGGGACAAACCAGTGGGCTGCCCTCGTCCTGACGAGAGATTGACGAGACCTCGGTTCGGTCCAGCAGGACCATCTCGAAAACGAGGCGGTCCAGCGCACCCCGTCAGGCGTGCGCGACCGGCGTCGCGCGAACGAATACGGGTCAGGAGGCGTCCGGATCGCCGAGCCGCGTCGCTCGGGAACCGACCGAGAGCTGCGACACCAGCGTCAGCGACTGCACCCGCGCCTCGTAGGAGTGGACGCGGGTCGAGATCATGAGCTCGTCCGCCGCCGTGCGATCGATCAGCTGGTCCAGTCCCTGCTGGACCGTCCCTGGATCGCCGATCACGTGGGTGGACAGGGTGTCGTCGATGAGCGCCGACTCGGCGGCCGAGTACTGATAGGCCGCCGCGTCCTCGGGGGAGGGAAGGAGCCCGAGCCGACCGCTCCGCCGTTGCAGGATACTGAGCGCCGATGAGCCGGCCAGCCACCGGGCCTCGTCATCGCTCGGGGCACACACGACCGAGACGGCCACCATTACCTGCGGCTCGCCCCACAGCGCCGACGGGCGAAAGAGCGAACGGTAGGCGTCGAGTGCGGCGTCGAGCGGCTCGGGGCTGAAGTGGTAGGCGAAGGAGAACGGCAGACCGAGCACGCCGGCGAGCTGCGCGCTGAACACGGAGGAGCCGAGCAGCCACACCTCGGGGAGGTACCCGCTGCCCGGGTTGGCCGACGGGTGGGGGGCCGGCCCGTCGCGTGGCGCGAGATAGTTGATCAGCTCCACGACATCGTCGGGAAAGCCGTCCGCGCCGCCGTCCATGTTGCGGCGGAGCGCTCGTGCGGTGACGTGATCGGTGCCCGGGGCCCTTCCCAAGCCGAGATCGATCCGGCCCGGATGGAGTGCTTCGAGGGTGCCGAACTGTTCTGCGATCACGAGTGGCGAGTGGTTGGGCAGCATCACGCCGCCCGATCCGACCCGGATTCTCGAGGTGGCGTCCGCCAGGTGAGCGATGAGCACCGCCGGCGCGGAGCTCGCGACCGCCGGCATGCCGTGGTGTTCGGCCACCCACAGGCGCTTGTACCCGAGCTCGTCTGCGACCACGGCCAGCTTGGTGGTTTCCGCCAGTGCCCGAGCGGGCGTGGACCCCGTTGCCACCGTGGCCAGTTCAAGAACGGAGAGCGACACCATGCCTTGTGCAACGCCGGGAGCGGTCCGGCCCTTCCCGGGCGGCCGCGGGGACTAGCCGGCGAGCAGTTGCGCCTTGCGGGAGCGACCCCAGGCGACCGTGACGCCGTCGCGGCGCATCGTGGCCATGAACCGGGTGATCGAGAAGAAGATCGCCAGCGCCGTGAGGCTCCACGTCACGGCGGTGCGCTCCAGCACGAACGCGCGGAGCGAGGAAGACAGGAGCAGCCACAGCACGATTCCCGCGTTGAGCATGAGGATCGTGGCCCAGAGCAACGAGATCCGGACAAAGAACCGTCGAACGCGTGGTCGCGCCAGCAGCTCTGCGCCCATCGGGCAGAAATCGGTGGCGAACCGCTGGGTGAACGGCCGTCCGAGTACGGCTGATCCGACCAGAACGAGCGAGGCCGCCACCATGGTGGCCGTGGGCTGGGCGAAGTACACGAAGGCGCTGCCGGTGACGAAGGACACGACCGTGCGAACGGTGAGCAGGACCACTCCGAGCAGCAACATGGTCGAGACCCGTTCGCCGCGGCGGATCCTTCTCGCGAAGGCGAGGTAGGACCAGGCCAGCGCGGCGATCAGTGCGCCGCGAAAGCCGGCCGTGACGAGCAGGAGGTAGAAGAGGGCGAGGGGAGCCACGAACGCCTCGACGACGATCGGGAGGGCGTGGCGGAGGACCGCGCGAGGCGCAGGCAGCTCCAGATGGTCGCCGCCTGCTCCTTCGTCGGGCAAGGAGAGCGCCAGTGGCGCCAGGTGACGGGCCCCGGTGGCGAGGACGACGCGCCCGTGCAACGAACGGCTCCGGACCATCGTTCGCGACCAGCGGGTCGCAGCGCCCGAGCGGGGAGCGGGCGGCGGGGAGCCGGGCGACGAGTCCTCCGACAGCGGGGACAACCCGGTCAGTGTCATCGGACCCAGACGCGGGGACGGCGGGTCGAGGTACTGGAGCGACGGGGAGGGACTCGGCACGGGGTCACGGCCTCTGGGACGCAGCGGTCGGCGAGGGCCGACCCGAGAACACCCTCGGTGTCGAAAGTGCGTTCGACCCTACACCCCTTCCCCGAGTCGCCCCGTGCTGTGCGCGGGACGGGTCGCGGAATGGCTCTCCGGTCCGACCCCACCGGTCGTCGGCTCACGGGGCCGCCGGGGAATCGGTCGCGGCCGCGAGGGCACCGTCGGCGTTCGTGACCAATCGCCAGTGCTCGGGCAGGCCGTGGACCTGGGCTACCGCCCCGCTGGCCTCGATCGCGAGGCGGGTTCCGGCCAAGAAGAGGTTCTCGACCGACAGGCTCCCGAATGCCTTGGGGATGCAGGGCAAACAGGCGACCAGGCCGTCGGGGATGCGAGGGCTCCAGGCGCAGGAGCGTCGTGCGCAGCAGCCAGAAGGGGGAGGCAGATGCCCAGGCCTGCGGCGAACAGGAGGCCGGGTAGGGGATCGGGATCGGGAACGCTGGCGCGGTCGAACCCGCAGAACAACTCGGGCAGGCGGCCGCCGAAGGCGTCGGCCGCTTCGAACAGCCCGACCGTCACCGCCTCGGCCTGCTTGAGGAATCCGTAGCGGGCGAGCCCGGCGGCGCAGATCGCGCTGTCGTGCGGCCATACCGAGCCGTTGTGATAGCTCACCGGGTTGTAGCGGGCCATCGAGGTGGCCAGGGTCCGGATGCCCCATCCGGTGAACATCTCGGGACCGCAGAGCTGCTCGACCGTCCGGGCGGCCTTGTCCTCGTCGATGATGCCGGACCACAGGCAGTGCCCGATGTTGGAGGTCAGCGAGTCGATCGGACGCTTCTGACCGTCGAGACCCAGCGCGAAGTAGCCCGCGCGCCTCCAGCCAGAACTGCTCGTTGAACGCGCTCTTGAGCCGGGTGGCCCGGTTCTCGTAGTCGGCGGCCGTCTTCTCGTCGCCGCGGTGCCGGGCGATCTCGGCCCGGGCGATGTAGGCCGCATAGACGTATCCCTGGACCTCGCAGAGCGCGATCGGCGGCTCGGCCAGCGTCCCGTCGGCGAAGTTCACCCCGTCGAAGGAGTCCTTCCAGCCCTGGTTGGCCAGGCCCCGGTCGGTCGCCCGCTGATACTCGACGAACCCATCACCGTCGCGATCGCCGAACTCCTCGATCCAGGCCAGCGCACGGTCGGCGTGGGGCAGCAGCTGGTTCACCATGTCGTCGGGTGCGCCCCAGCGGTGGAGCTCGCCCAGCAGGACGACGAAGAGCGGGGTCGCGTCGATCGAGCCGTAGTAGATCGAGCCCGCCGGCGTGTCGGCGACCGTCGTCAGCCCGCGGCGCATCTCGTGGAGGATCTTGCCCGGCTGTTCCTCGCTGGCGGCGTCGACCCGGACCCCCTGCAAGCGGGCGAGGGTGAGCAGCGTGCTGGTGGCCAGGCTCGGATCGACGCCGAGGGTCATGAGCGAGGTGATGAGCGAGTCGCGCCCGAAGAGGGTCATGAACCACGGTGCGCCGGCCGCGATCACCGTGCGGTCGGGATGCTCGGGATCGGAGATCTGCAGCGCGGCGAGGTCCTGCTGGCTCTGGAGGAACGTGGCGTCGAAGTCGTGGTGCTCCGTGCGGATCCGCGGCGTCGTCTCCTCCCAGGCTCGGAGCCGGGCGACCGGCACCGAGTGGCCGACCGGGTCATCGCCGCTGTAGCGCAGCGCGACCGGATCGCCGTCGAGGGTCAGGGAGAACTCGAGGCTGATGCGCCACTCCCCGTCCGTTGGGATGGTGACGTCCAGCGTGGCGAGGTGCGGGCGCGACCTCGAGCGTCGGGCGGGAACGCCACGTCGAGGCGACGCGTCACCTCGCCGTACTCGTAGGCGAAGCTCATCGTCGGTCCCGGTCACCTCGACCGAGCGGTGTCCATGCTTGCGGACCCGGTTCTCCTTGACCTCGAAGAGGTGCGCGAAGTCGGCGTCGAGCTCGAACGCGATCGCGCAGGTGGCGGGCTCGCGGCCCAGGTTGTGGATGATGATGTCCTCGCGCATCCCGTTGCCGACATACCGGCTCCGCTCGACCAGGATCGTGCTGTCGGGTTGGCCGGGACGCGGCTGGCTCCTCGACACGAAGGTGGCCGCAAAGGGATGCCCGGCGATGACCGCCAGATTCTGCAGCTCCTCGCCATCGAGGCGGACCCGCCAGGTGGAGACGAAACGGGTGTCCTGGAAGAAGACCCCCTGGGCGCCGCTGGGCTCGATGTCGCCACTCGACGACGAGATGGAGAACGAGGCCCCTTCGACCAGGGTGATCGACCCTCCGGCCCGGTTCTTGACCCTCGGCTCGCCGGCGAAGATCCAGGGGTCGTTCACGGGCGCGCAGTCGTCGACGGAGGGATCAGGCTGCGCCGGGGACCCGCATCTCGGGTTCGTACGACACCCGGGCGGCGGCCGCCTGATAGACGGCGACGTGCTTGGCCACCATGCGCTCGGACGAAAAACGCTCTTCGACCCGTTGACGGCAGTCCGCCCGCTCGATCTTCCCCATGCGTCCCAGCGCGTCGACGAGCCCGGCCTCATCGCTGCGGACGAACCCGGTGACCCCGTCCTCGACGATCTCGGGAGCGGCACCGTAGTTGGTGGTGAGCACGGGGGTGCCGCAGGCCAGCGCCTCGACCATGACCATCCCGAACGGCTCGGGCCAGGAGATCGGATTCAAGAGGCAGTCCGCGTTGGCGAGGAGCTCGATCTTGGCGTCGCGCTCGACCTCACCGATGTACGTCACGTCTGCCCCGAGCAGGGGACGTACCATGGCGTCGAAGTAGGCGTGCTCCTCCGGCTCGCGCATCTTGGCGGCGATCCGGAGTGGGAAACCCGCCTCTCGGGCGACCCGGGCCGCCACGTGGGGGGCCTTGCCGGGATGCATCCGACCGAGGAACAGGGCGTATCCCCCGCCACCGGGTCCGACGGGGTAGTCCTCAAGGCTCACGCCGTGGTGGATCACCGCCGCAATCGGAACGTCTTCGGCCGTTGACGCTTGATCATGGGAGATCGCGATCACGGGGACCCGTCCCGCCACCGCGCGGTACAGGCCGATGAGGTCGGCGTTGAATGGTCCGTGGTTGGTCGTGACCACCGGCAGGCGCGGGAAGGACGCCGAGTAGAGCGGCCCGACGAGCGTGTGGTCGTGCACGACGTCGACGCCCTTCAGCTGACCGTAGGCGTGGGTGACGTGGCGGATCTCGTCGACGCTGGTGCCCGACCCGACGCCTATCGCCGTATCGAAGACCGAGGTCCGCTCGACCGGGCACGTGCTGTCACCGGTGGTGCACAACAGCACCTCGTGGCCCGCGCCCAGCAAACCGCGGGCGAGCGTATCGAGGATGTTCTCGGTCCCTCCGTAGGCGGGCGGGGGGACGGGTAGCCAGGGCGGGGCAACGATGGCGATTCGCACTGAAGCGTTCTCTTCCTACGGGGAGCGGCCTGTGGTGATCAGTGCGGATGCTGCAACAGCAGAGCCCGTCTGTTTGGCGACGCTCGGAACCCTCGCATACGCACGAGGTCGACAGACTGGCTGAGATGTCGGGCCGGACAGGACCGTCATCTGCCTCCCCGACCGCGGAGGCGTCATCGCTCTGATGCGCTGCAGCCTACCCCGTAGCGACCGATTTCGATCGGCAATTCGACGTGCTCTCGCCCGGTGACGCCGTCACCTCCACGTCACGCGGAGGGTTCCCCCGGCCCGGAAGCGTCGAGACGGGGCCACCGGCCGCTCCCGCGGCCGGACGGGTCGGGCCGCGAGGTCGCGGCCGGTACCCTCTGCGCGATGTCCGACTACGTGATTCCCGAACCAGAGCCGAAGCCGCTCGACGAGACGCTGGCGATGGAGCTGCAGATTCTGGCGTCGAACGCGGTGCTCCGGGGACGCCCGTCGGGGGACGAGAAATGCGTCAACTGCCGTTACTACCTCGACGAGACCGCCGATCTCTCCTACTGCTGGCACCCGAAGGTCCGCATCCTGGTCGGCGACAACTGGTGGTGCCAGTGGTGGGAGGCGATCCCCGCGCCCGACAGCGTCGCTTCGGCCTGAGGCAGCGAACGCCGGCTAGGCGCGGGCTCGGGCCGCCCGGTTCTCGCGCCGCCACATGAACTTGAGCCCGGACCAGTCCTGATCGAGCGCGGCCACCTTGACATCGACGACCCCTATGGAGAGGAGCACGTCGCGCAGCAGCTGATCCGTGATGTCACTCTGGTGACCGCCGGCCCGCCGTGGCCAGGCCACCCACAGCGAGGAGTTGGCGGCGAGCTGTTGGGCCAGGCCGGGGCCCGTTTCGGTGAACTGGGCGGCGCTGCTCGTAGAAGGCGATCATGATGTCGGCCTTCAGATCGCCGGCTCTCAGGGCGCCGGGGCGACGCCGGATTTCGACGGCATCGGGCAAGTCCGGCACGTACCAGTTCGCCGGAGCGCCGACCAGCAGCAGCTTGTGCCCCTCCTTCAGCCCGAGCTTCTGGGCCAGCGGCCTCCCCGAGTACCCGGCCTGACCCGTCGGCATGTCGACCCCGCTCAGACGCGCGAGTCGCGGCGTTCTCTGCTGCGCTGACGTCCCCGCGTCGCCTGGTCGAGAACGACCTTGCGGAGCCGGACCGTGTGCGGGGTGACCTCCACGCACTCGTCCTCGCCGATGAACTCGAGCGCTTGTTCGAGGGAGAGGTGGAGGTGGGGGCTCAGACGTTCGAGCTCGTCGGCGGTGGACGAGCGGACATTGGTGAGCTTCTTCTCCTTGGTGGGGTTGACGTTCATCTCGTCGGATCGGGCGTTCTCGCCGACGATCATCCCCTCGTAGACCTCGATTCCCGGTCCGATGAAGAGCACGCCCCGTTGTTCGAGGGCCATCAACGCGTAGGTCGTCGTCGCGCCGCGTCGGTCGGCCACCATCGACCCGTTGCGCTTCACGCGCAGGTCCCCGTGCCAGGGCTCCCAGGTGTCGAAGATGGAGTGGAGCACCCCGGTTCCCCGTGTCTCGATGAGGAACTCGCTGCGGAAGCCCACGAGGCCGCGGGCCGGGATCCGGTAGTCCAGGCGCACCCAACCGGTGCCGTGGTTCACCATCTCGACCAGTCGGCCGTGGCGAAGGGCCAGGAGCTGGGTGACGACCCCCATGTAGTCGTCGGGCACATCGATCGTCAGCCGTTCGACCGGCTCGTGGATCTTGCCGTCGATCACGCGGGTCACCACCTGCGGTTTCCCGACCGTCAGCTCGAATCCCTCACGGCGCATCGTCTCGACCAGCACGGCCAGCTGCAGTTCCCCGCGTCCGCGTACCTCCAGCGTGTCCGGCCGCTCGGTCGGGAGTACCGCGATCGAGACGTTCCCGACCAGCTCGGCGTCGAGGCGGTTCTTCAGGAGTCGAGCGGTCACCTTCGAGCCTTCGGTGCCGGACAGCGGGGAGGAGTTGATGCCGATGGTCACCGCCAAGCTGGGCTCGTCCACGAGGATCGCCGGCAACGGCCGGGGGTCGTCGGCGTCCGAAAGGGTCTCGCCGATCATGACGTCGGGCAGCCCGGCCACGACCACGATCTCCCCGGGTCCGGCCTCGTCGATATCGACTCGCTGGAGCGCCTTGGAGGCGTAGAGCTCGGTGAGCTTGGCTCGCTGGACGGAGCCGTCGATGCGGCACCAGGCGACCGTGTCCCCACGCCGCATCGTGCCGTTGTGGATCCGACAGACCGCCAGGCGCCCGACGTAGGGGGAGGCGTCGAGGTTGGTCACGAGTGCCTGGAGCGGGTGACCGGGCTCGTAGACGGGGGCGGGCACGTTCTTGACGATCGCGTCGAACAGCGGCGCGAGATCGGTTCCCTCGCGGGCGTCCGGGTCCGTGCTGGCCCAGCCGGCACGGGCGTTGGCGTAGAGCACGGGAAACCCGATCTGGTCCTCGTCGGCGTCGAGGTCCAAGAACAGCTCCTCGATCTCATGGACGACTTCGCTGATGCGGGCGTCGCTGCGGTCCACCTTGTTCACGACCACCACCACGGGCAACCGTGCCTCGAGCGTCTTTCGCAGGACGAAGCGCGTCTGGGGCAGCGGTCCCTCCGACACGTCGACCAGGAGCAGCACGCCGTCGACCATCGACAGACCGCGCTCGACCTCTCCTCCGAAATCGGCGTGGCCCGGGGTGTCGACGATCGTGATCTTGACCGCGCCCCATTGGACGGCGGTGTGCTTGGCCAGGATGGTGATGCCCTTCTCGCGCTCGAGATCACCCGAGTCGAGCACGCGGTCCGCCACCACCTCGTTGCTACGAAAGGCCCCGGTTTGGCGGAGCATGGCGTCGACGAGCGTTGTTTTGCCGTGGTCGACGTGGGCCACGATGGCCACATTGCGGAGGTCTTCGCGGCGGAGCATCACCAATCAGGGTAGCGAGCAGCCCGACGCCCCTCCGAACCACAACGGCGGTTCGACGCGAAACGATCGACCTCGTCGATGCACTCGCGCATGGTGGTCTCAGGCACGTTCGCTGCCTGAAGGGCGATCGCAGCGCGCGCACAGGTGCTGCCGGATCGGCGAGTACCGCACTGTGGAAGAGTCCCGACAGGGCGGGGTGTACGGTGCAGTGTGGCTCATCGAGAGCCCGAGCGTCCCCGCTGACGGGGACAAGATCGAGGGTCCCGACCATGGGACGCAGTCTCACCGGGCGGCCACGCCGACCTGTCGAGGGGTACCGAGTCGCCGGATCACCAGGGGCGGCGATGCCCGATTCACGGGGGAGCGGGATGGATCTGCTGCGCGAGAGCGCGGAGACCTTCGAGGCCACGGCGCAGGCGTGCGACGATCCCGGAGACGCCATTCGGTTCGCTGACCTGGCCGCTCGCGTGCGCGCCTACCTGGCGTCGAGCCGATCGACGACACCGCTCGGCATGCCGCACATCCCGTTGGCACTGCGCCGGCCGGGGGACGTGGCCACGAGCGCGCCGAGCCATCCCTCGCACGTTCCGCGTCCTTCACAACTGAAGGCGAGGTCCAGCCGAATGAGATGCCACCTGAGTGCCCACAGGTTGGACGGAGCGGCACCGGCGAGGGGACGCTACGAGGTCGCAACGCCGCTGCTGAGGTCGCCATGACGAGCCCCGAAGCGGAGGCGCTCGCCACACGGCTCGACGAGGACCACTTTCCGGAGACGAACGGCCGGATGGCGGTGTGTCGCCGCTGCGGCTTCCGGACGACAGGCGAGACGAGCGACCGCCACGCCCCGGTCGAGATCCAGATCACACGAGCGAGTCGCTGGCTCGATGCGCAGGCCCACGCTCGCCGAGGAGCGCAGGCGAGAGAGGCGCTCGACAGCTGACGACTCGTCCGCGCCGGACAGGATCCAACGTCGGACCGCGGTCGGCTCGAGGCCAGGACGTGGTAATGTGGTCGCCATCGCTGGCCCTTTGCCAGCACGGCCCGTTCGAGTTGGAAAATAACCGAGTTGGCCATCGTCCAACTCGAACGGAGTTTTGAAATCCCTTCCTTTCTAGATCTCGGTGTTGACGCGTCCGTCGCCCGCCGACTCGAAACCCTGGGCATCACCCAGCCGCTCCCGATTCAGATAGCCACGATTCCCGATGCCCTGGCCGGGCGCGACATCTGTGGCCATGCGCCCACCGGTTCGGGCAAGACGCTCGCATTCGGCATACCGCTCGTTGCCGCGGCGACCGGTGCCAAGCCGGGCTCGCCCCGTGGCCTGGTGCTCGTGCCGACCCGTGAGCTCGCCGACCAGGTGCAGAGCGCACTTTCCTCGCTCGTCGGGTCCGGCCGCGTGGCGGCCGTCTACGGCGGGACCGGGTACGTCAATCAGCGGCGGGCGTTGCACCGAGGCGTCGACATCCTCGTCGCCTGCCCGGGGCGCCTCGAGGATCTCGTGGCCCGTGGCGACGTGCGCCTCGGCGACGTGCGCACCGTGGTGCTCGACGAGGCCGACCGGATGGTGGACATGGGCTTTTTGCGCCCGGTCTGCCGGTTGCTCGACCAGACGGCCAAGGCCCGCCAGATCCTGCTCTTCTCCGCCACCCTCGACGGCGAGGTGGAGTCGATCAGCCGCCGCTATCAGGACAATCCCAGCCGTCATCACGTCCATGCCGAGGCCGCCGCGACGGACGCCGTGACCCACGAGTTCTGGCGGTCACCAAGGACAGACCGGGTGCGGATCACCGCCCAACTGATCGCGCAGCACGGTCAGGCATTCGTGTTCTGCCGCACCAAGCGGGGCGCCGACCGCGTCGCCCAGCAGCTGCGAGCGGCGGGAGTGGAGGCGGCGCCCATCCACGGCGACCGGTCCCAACCGCAGCGCGCCCGCGCGCTCGCCTCCTTTGCGGCGGGCAAGACGCACGCGCTCGGTGGCCACCGACGTGGTGGCCCGAGGAATCCACATCGATGACGTTCCCTGTGTCGTGCACTTCGACCTGGCGAGCGACGCCACGGCCTACGTCCACCGCTCGGGCCGCACGGGCCGGCTCGGACAGAGCGGCACGGTCGTCTCTCTCGTCCCGAATGAGCTGCAAGACGAGGTGCGGGTCCTGCAACGGGCGCTCGGCTTCCGCTCCGAGCTCACCGTGCCGTTCTCCGGGCTGCCGGCAGCGCCGCAGTCCCCCTCGTTGCGTCCGGCTCCGCCGGCGACGTCTCGGAGGCAGGCCAGCGCGCCGACGACCTCCAGGCGCCCGACCCGGGTGACGTCCAGCGGGCGCCGACCGCCGACCGCCCCGGCCTCGCCTCGTCACCGTTCGACCGCTTCGGGTCCGCTGACCGGCACCGTCAAGTTCTTTGACACGTCTCGCGGGTTCGGCTTCCTGTCGCACCCCGACGGCTCCGAGGTCTTCGTGCACCACTCCACCATCCGGGGATCCAACAAGCGCATGCTGCGTACGGGGGATCGGGTCCAGTTCGAGCTGGCCGTCGGCCGGCGCGGCCACGAGGCACGCAACGTCACCGCCGCGGCGGGCCAATGAGCGAGGCGGCGTCGAGCGTGCTCGTGCACGTTGAGCAGGCGCCCGAAGGCCTAGCCCCGAGCACACCCACCTGGGGCGGCCGGTTGCTGACCGCCTTCATCGTGGTCGTCCCGTTCGCCGCCCTGATCTGGGCCGCGGAGCGCTTCTGGCACCACGGCATCGGTTGGTTCGATCTCGCGCTGGCCGCCGGCCTCTACGCGGTGACCGGGTTCGGCATCACGCTCGGCTTCCACCGCCTGTTCACCCATCGCAGCTTCCGGGCTCGGCGCTGGCTCCGGATCTTCCTCGCCGTGGCCGGGTCGCTGGCCGCCGAGGGCTCGCTCATCAGCTGGGTCTCCCACCACCGCCGACATCACCTCTACGCCGACAAGGCGGGCGATCCCCACTCGCCCTACACCGACGAGAGCGGGGTGGGCGCGCAGCTCCGGGGGCTGTGGCACGCCCACGTCGGATGGTTCTTCTCAGGAGTGCAGTCGAACCCGCGGCGCTGGAGCCGGGACCTCCTGGCCGACCGCGACCTGGTCGTCGTCTCCCGGCTGACCCCGTTGTGGATCGTGCTCAGCTTGGTGCTGCCGTTCGGGATCGGCTGGGCAGTCACCCGATCGATCGCCGGGGCACTGCTTGCCCTGTTGTGGGCGGGCGGGGTCCGCATCGCGTTGTTGCACCACGTGACGTGGAGCATCAACTCGCTCTGCCACCAGTGGGGGAAGCACCCCTATGAGACCGCCGATCGCAGCGGCAACATCTCGCTCCTGTCCGTCGTCAGCCTCGGCGAGTCGTGGCACAACTCGCACCACGCGTTTCCCGCCCTGGCCCGCCATGGATGCGATCGGGGCCAGCTCGATTCCACGGCCGCCCTCCTGCGGATCTTCGTGCGTCTCGGTTGGGCCTCCAACGCCCGTTGGCCGAGGCCCGAACAGCTGGCCCTCTCCCGGCCGCTCGCGGTGGCCTCGGGCCAGTCGCCGCCTCTCGAAAGAGACGGGGTATCGGTATGAGTCGTCCGCGGAGCACCTACGGAAAGCGTCAGCGGGAGCAGGACAAGCGGGAGAAGGCCCAGGCCAAGGTCGAGCGCAAGGTCGCCCGCCAGACCCTCGATCCGGACGACCCGAACCAAGAGCCCGTCGAGGCGAGCGAATCGGAACTCATTGAAGCGTTGGCCGGCCTCCACGGCGCGTTCGAAGCAGGCGACGTCCCGCTCGACGACTTCGAGGAACGCCGGGACCACATCCGAGCGCAGCTCGAAAGGATTCAACAATGACCGCCAGGCAACCGACGATCCAGTGCGAGGTGCGGCATGCCTAGGGGCGGCCCGGACAGTCTCTCCAAGGAGCGCAAGCCGGCGCGGCCCAAGCGTGCGGCCACCGTCAGTCGCAAGCCGCCGACCCGCCACCTCGACGAGCAGGCCCTCAAGCTACGGGAGGGTGGCGCGACGTACTCGGTCATCGCCCGGCGACTGAAGCTCGAGAAGTCGACCGACGCCCATCAGGCCTTCATCCGCGCCGTGCGGGCGCGGACGGGGGATGAGCAGCTGCAGTTGGTGAAGACCGAGGGAGACCGTCTCGACCAGCTCGAGCTGCGGGTCCGCGCCCGCCACGCCGATGATCCCGAGACGCTCGAACGCCGCCTGCAGGCCGTCGGGAACCTTCGAGCGGCCCTACCGTGACCGACCACCAGGACAGCCCGGTCTGCGCCATCTGCGGCCAGGCCGGAACGGTGATGGTGGACCCGCCGCGCCGCACTATCGCCCGGGGGGCCGATCCGAGCGACTCGTCGTTCTCGGTCATCGCCGTGCTTCCCGACGTGCTGCTCTGCGAGGAGCACGCCGAGGACATGCCCCGTCGCCTCTCCATCGGATGGTGCGACGACGAGCGATGCCGCGTCTACGGCGAGACCGGCGAAGCGTCACCCTGTGGCGAGCCGTACAGAAAGCTGAAGCGCTAGCAAGCAGTTAACAAGACCTCTGCAAAGAGCACAACAGACAGACAAATAAAGAGAGAAGAGTTTTCACATCATGGCAACCGGAACAGTCAAGTTTTTCAACAGCGAAAAAGGGTTCGGCTTCATCACCCCCGCAGGCGGGGACAAGGATGTCTTCGTCCACTACTCGAACATCCAGGGGGGCGGCTACAAGAGCCTCGACGAGGGACAGCAGGTCGAGTTCGACGTCGCCGAGGGTCGCAAGGGCCTCGAGGCGCAGAACGTCCGCGTCCTCTAGGAACTCCCTCACCGCCCGGCACCCGTGTCGCGGAGCCCCTTCGCGGGCTCCGCGCGCGGCCGGGGTGGTGCTGGCCCCCCGGGCCTAGGCTGCTGCGGTCTGCAAGGCGGCGGAGCAGGCGAACCGGGGGAGCAATGGTCAAAGAAACGGTCGTCGACGAGCAGACCGGACGAAAGTGTTACCTCGACATTCCGAGCGAACGACGGGATGGCGACCAGCTCACCTTCCTCCTCAATCTGCACGGCGGTGGCTCTGCCGGTGCCTGGCAGCGTGAGTACTTCCCTGCCTACGACTACGTCGACGCCTACCGGCTGGTAGTGGCCGCCCCCACCGCCGCCACGGCCGAGCCGATGCGACACTGGTCGGCCGAGGCGGACGATGAGCACCTGCGCAACATCGTCGAGCTCGTGTACGCACGGTTCGGTCGATCCCAGATCCGCGCGTTCTGGCTCGTCGGGCACTCCCAGGGTGGAATGACGTCGCGTCGGCTCTTGTCGACGGAGTACTTCGCCGAGAGGGTCGACGGATGGTTGAGCCTCTCGGGCGGGCGCATCGGCGCCGCCGAGCGGGCCCCCGGCTTCGGTCCGCCGAGGACCGAGGCCGAGCAAGCCACTGCGGAGGAAATGGCCGCCCGCCGCCGGCTGTTCGATCCGCCGCCCACGCCGACGGCCGACTTCTCGTTCATCTACGCGACCGGTGAGCATGAGATCGTCGCGCTGCCCGAGACCTCGCCGTGGGCAGAGAAGTACGGCGCCACCGAGCGGGTGCGCCAGGCCGACGTCGTCGACGAGGCGCCGGGCAAGATCTACGACACCCGTCGCGTCGACGGCACGTCCCCGAGCTGGGGGATGCTGCCCCGCCCCGGAACGGCGGCAGGTCTACCTGTTCGAGAAGGCCGACGGCGGTCGGGTCATCGCCGACGTCGTGCGGCTGGACAAGGGCCACACCGAGGGCCTCGAGCCCAGGATCACCGAGAAGCTGATCGACCTCGTCGTGTCCGCTCCCGGCGGGAAGGGCGCGTGACGCGCTCGGTTGGTGCCTGGCGCCGGGATTGCCCGGGGGCGCCGGCGGGTATGGCTTCGGTACAGAGATCCCAGGGTTGGACGCCGTAGGCGCCGACCGGGACCCGCCCGCCGGGATCTCGAAACGACCGAGGTTCGCCATGAGAGGTGGAAGCATCGTTCGCCAGTTCCCGACCCGCGTCGCCACGGGGGCGTTCATTCTGAACTCGGGTCTGTCCAAGCTGCGCGCCGACGACGAGACGGCGAAGCACATCCACGAGATGGCGCGGGACGCGTACCCGTTCCTGGACGGCATCGATGCCCAGCCGTTCACCCGGGCCCTCGGCGTGACCGAGGTGGGCGTCGGCGGCATCCTGCTCCTCCCGATCTTCTCGGAGGGCCTCGCCGGAGCGGTCCTGATGGCCTTCTCGGGAGGGCTGCTCGGCCTCTACCCGCGGCTTCCGGGCATGCGGGAGGGCAACAGCCTGCGGCCGACCCAGCGCGGCACACCGCTGGCCAAGGACTCCTGGATGCTCGCCATCGGCACGTCGCTCATCCTCGAAGGCGTGGGCAACCGGCTCCGGGCCCGGCGTCGCCGGGACGACTGATCGACCATACGACCAGCTGAGCGCCAGTCGCGGGCGCCGGCAGGAGCGGCACCTGGGGGTGCGGATTACTAGAGTCCCAGGGGCGCCCCCTCGTCGCGTCGGGCGCGAGGGGAGCCGAGATGAGCCCGGAGCTAGTGCCGTTCATCCAGCCGGAGTTTTGGCAGCTGCCGCTCGCTGATCGAATGGCCGCCTTCGCCGAGTTACGCGAAGAGGCGCCGTTCATCAAGACGACCGTGCTGGATCCGGTGTTCGATCAACACCTCGAGTTCTACGCCGCGACCCGCTACGCCGACGTGGTCGAGATACCAAGCGGCCGCAGGACTTCTGCTCGGGGCAGGGCTCCACCAGCATCGTCGACATGCCCGCCGAGGCGATGGAGTTCTTCGGCTCGTTCATCGCCATGGACGACCCCCGCCACGCCCGCCAGCGCGGCATCGTCGCCCGCTCGTTCACCCCGCGCCAGCTGCAGGGCGTCCTCGACTCGGTCGAGACGATCTGCACCGAGGTCATCGACGACATGTGCGAGAAGGGCGAGGTCGACCTGGTCGAGGCGATCTCGCAGCCGTTTCCGCTGCTCGTCATCTGCGACATGATGGGCATCCCGCGCAGCGAGTTCGAGACGGTGCTCGATGCGACCAACGTGATCCTCGGCGCCGGCGACCCCGAGATGCTCCACGGGCATCGATGTCGCAGAGGCGCTGATCGAGGCCGGCATCCAGCTCACCGGCGATCATGAACGAGCTGGCCGAGGACCGCCGCAAGCACCCCGAGCGACGACCTCACCTCCGCGCTGGTCCACAGCGACGGTCGGCGAGGACATGCTGGCCCCCAACGAGCTCGCCCCGTTCTTCATCCTGCTCGCCGTCGCCGGCAACGACACCACCCGCACCGCGATCAGCATCGGGATGCACCTCCTGGCGGAGAATCCCGACCAACGGGCGATCTGGCAGGCCGACATCGACGGGCGTGACGCAGACCGCGGTCGAAGAGATCGTGCGGGCGGCGTCCCCGGTCACGTTCATGCGCCGCACCGTCACCCATGACCTGACGCTGTCGGGCCAGGACTTCTCCGAGGGCGACAAGGTCATGCTGTTCTACGGCGCGGCCAACCGCGACCCCCGGGTCTTCGACGATCCGGAGCGCTTCGACGTCCGCCGCGACCCCAATCCGCACGTCGGCTTCGGCGGTCCCGGTCCGCACTTCTGCCTCGGCGCCCACCTGGCCCGCCGCGAGCTGGCGGTCATGTTCCGTCAGCTGTTCACCCGGCTGCCCGACATCGAGGTGGTCGGCGACCCGGTGCCGCTCCAGGCGCTCGGCATCCCGCTGGTCGGCGGCATCAAGCACCTCCCCGTGCGCTTCACGCCGACGGCGCGCAGCCGCCCGGCCTGACGTGGCCCGGCCGGGCGCCCTGGACGAGCGCTTCGTCCACCAGATCCCCGAGCTGTCGACGACGGTGTCGCAGGCGAGCGCCCACTGGCGGGAGAGCTATTTCTTCGAGATCCATCGTCCGGACGCGCAGGGAGACGTGGTGTTCCTCACCATGGCCCGCTACCCGACCCGCGGGCTCATGGACTCGTTGCAGATGGGACGCGTCGACGGCGAGCAGCTGTTCGGGTTGCTCACCCGCCCCGTGGGGGACGACCCCCACACGACCAGCCTGCCCGGGGTCACGATCGAGGTCGTCGAGCCCTTCTCCGAGGTGCATCTGTGGGCGGATCCCGAGGTGGCGGCGATCGGGGTCGACCTCACGTTCCGCGCCCGGACCCAGCCCTACGGATTGCGCCGGGGGACCATGCGGGCGGGGCGACGAGCTCATCTGGGATCAGTCCCACATTCTGCAGTCGGGCACCTACACGGGCACCTACACGGTGGGCGGCGTGCCCCGGGAGGTCGACGGCTGGGTGGGACAGCGCGACCACTCCTGGGGCATCCGGGACCACGGGCGCTGTCCGCTCTGGATGTGGTTCCAGATCCAGTTCGCAGACGGGTTCCTCGGGGTCTGGCACTGGGAGTTCGCCAACGGGGCACGGGTCTACACCGACGGCTGCTGGGCCGGGACCGACGGCAGCGAGCCGGTGCCGGTCGTGGACTTCAGCCACGACATGCGCTGGACCGGCCCGGGCCGGGCGGCCGGCCGCCTACGGCGAGCACGGCGACGCGGTGTCGGGGCTCGAGGGGTCCTGCGCGTTCACCCTGGCGGGCGGGCGCCGCATCGAGGTGGCGGCGACCGGGACGTTCGACCGGCCCTACGAGCCGTTCCACCGGGGCGGCCTGAGCCAGATGCGGGTGCGGGCCGACGACGGCCGGGAGGGCACCGCCATCTACGAGATCACCGGGGCCCGCCACCACCGCTATTTCCCAGACACCGTCGTCGAGGGCGTCCTGCCGTCGTGACGGTGGCGGGCATTCCGATCGCCAGCACACCCGAGGCTCTGAGCACGCAGTGGCTGACCGAAGCCCTGCGCTCGACCGGGTACCTCGGCCCCCGGCGGGTCACGGCGGTGACACAGGCGCCCATCGGGACCGGGCAGATGTGCGACTGCTACCGGCTCACCCTGCGCTACGACGGGGACACCGGCGCCCCGGCCAGCCTGGTCGCCAAGCTGCCGGCGGCCGACCAGACGAGCCGGACCACGGCGAAGGCGCTTCGGCTCTACGAGAGCGAGGTCGACTTCTACCAGCAGCTCGCCCCGGCGCTCCCGGTTCGCACCCCCGAGGTCTTCTACGCCGACCAGGACGTGGACGCGACGAGCTTCGTGCTGCTGTTGGAGGACCTGGCCCCGGCCCGGCCGGGGGACCAGCTCAGCGGCTGCACGCCGGCCGAGGCCGCCGCCGCGATCTCCGAGCTCGTGCGGCTGCACGCACCCCGCTGGGGCGACGAGTCCCTGGCGTCGCTCGAGTGGCTCGACAAGAACGCGAGCGCCGGCGGGGACCCGGCGCCGTCCTTCCTGCCCCAGCTCTGGGACAACTTCGTGGCGCGCTACGCCGACGTGCTCGAACCCGAGGTGCGCCGCGCCGGGGACACGCTCTTCTCCCACCTGGCCGGCTTCTACCTCGCTGACACCAAGCCGTGGACGATCCTCCACGGCGACTATCGGCTCGACAACCTCCTCTTCAGCCCGGACGGCGGCCCGGTGGCGGTCGTCGACTGGCAGTTGTGTGGCCACGGACCGGCCATGAACGACGTGGCGTACTTCATCGGCGCGGGCCTGCTGACCGATGTCCGTCGTCGGGTCGAGCACGGCCTCGTCCGCGCCTACTTCGACGACCTCGTGGCCTCCGGCGTCACCGGGTATGACTGGGACCGCTGTTGGCGGGCCTACCGGCGGGGCACCTGGGGCGGGCTGATCATCGCCGTGGCCTCGGCGACGCTCGTGGAGCGGACCGAGCGGGGCGACCAGTTGTTCCTGGCGATGGCCACCCGGCACGCACGCCACGCCCTCGACCTCGACGCCGGCGCGTTGATCACCGGCTGAGTCGAGGCGGACCCGGCCACGGTCCGCCGGGAGCGGGCGACGACGGGGAGGCTGTCGGCCGGCCGGCTTGCCGAAGATACCGCGCCGGCGGGCGCGCTATTCGGCGCGGAGGAGCACCGTCGTCTCCGTGCGCGCGGCCAGGCGGGCCGGGATCCAGGCCACGACGCAGGCCAGCACCAGCGCGCCGGTGGCGACCAGCACGACGGACCAGGCCGACACCGTTGGCTGGGGCACGAAGTGGACCTGACCGGCGAACAGGTTCCACAGCACCCGGCCGAACACCACGCCGAGCGGGAGTCCCACGACGGTGCCCACGCCCACGGCGACGAGGGACTGACAGGCGACGGTGGCCGCCAGCTGACGCTCTGTGAAGCCGAGGGTCTTGAGGAGGGCCAGGTCGCGGCGCCGCCGCCGGACCGACGCGAGGAGCGTGAGCCCGAGGGCGATGGTGGCGCCGGCCGCGAGGCCGCCGCCCAGGATCTCGGGGGTGGTCCCGAGCGATCGGTAGTTGATGATCTCGGCGGGGCGCTCCACGCCGTCGATGGCGCCGCCGTTGAACGCGATCCGCAGCCTTCGCCCGATCTGCTCGAGCGAGCGGCGGGCCGCCGCGGGATTCACCCCCGCCCGGTCGCGCACCAAGATGGCGTTCGGTCCCGGGGTCACGTCGAAGATGTTGCGCGAGAAGGCCGGGATCAACCGGTAGGGGAGGACCGCACCGCTGCCGATCTCGAGATGGAGCCCGCCGCCCACGCCGATGGCGGGCAAGGTGGCCGTCCCGACGATCCGCAGCCTGGTGGGTCGCCCCTTGGCGGCGCGGACCTCGACCGTGTCGCCCACCTGTTTGTGCAGCTGGGCCAGCGTCTGGCTGCCGAGCACCACTTGGTTGGCGGCCTGGAGGCCGTGGCCGCTCAGGATGGGCGGGCCGATCGGGGCATCGGGCGATGCGCCCATGACCGCGATCTGCTGACCGTCGATCGACAGGCTCGAGAAATAGACGCCGGTCCACGAACCCACGAACCGGTCGGCATCCAAGAGCTTGGTGGCCTGCCCGTGGTTGTTGGGGATGTCCCCGAGCGCGTCACCACCGTTGATCTCGTAGTTCCAGTTCCAGCCGTAGAGGGCGGGGTGGGAGACGAGCGAATTGAGGCTGCTGCCAAAGACGGTGGCGGCGCTCACGACGAGCACCGCCAGGACGGCACCGAAGATGGCCGCGCGCACCGGGACGGACTGGCGACCGCCGCCCGGCTCGAGCGCGAAGCGCACCCCCGCCACGACCGAGGCGGGAAGACCGGCCGCGGCCAGCGCATTGGCAGCGCTTGGGCCCGGCCGGCGGCGTGCGCCTCGCAGGGCCGCTCGATGGGGCGCCTCTCGGATGGCGATGGCCAGCGCGATGGCGCCCAGGACCACGATCAACGTCGCCAGACCGAGGGCCAGCACCAACCAGTCCGCGTGGATCCCGACGGCGAGGTAGGGGCGGACGGGTCCGATGGGCGCCAGCGGGGACAGGCCGAGGGCGACGAGCACGGCCAGCAGGCCACCCGCGGCGATGGCCAGGAGGACGCCCGCCAGCCCGTCGCTGACCGTGGTTGAGGGGTCGGCGCCGATCGCCCGCAGGACGACGAGATCGTCGGCGTTGAGACGGAGCTGCCTCGAGACGACCTGCTCGGCGATCACGAGGAGGGCGAGCGCGGCGATGATGCCGAAGGCCCCGAGCGCCACGGCCTCGGGCGTGATCGATCGATTGGCCTTGGCGACGATCCCGGAGTGGGTGAGGAAGCTGGCCGGCAGACCCGGAAACGCCTTGGTGATCTCGGCCTCGACCCGGGCGGCGGAGCGGTTGCCGCCGTCGAGCCGGAGGTAGGCCGACGAGCTGCTCGAGCAACAGGCGGCGTAGCGCTTCGTGAGTGCCGGAGTCATGAGCACGAGTGAACCGCTCTGCGCGTCCACGTCGTCTTCGACGGCGGAGGAGGCCTCGATCGCACCGACCCCCACCAGGCGCATGCGGAGCGTCCGGTAGGGCTTCGGCCCGCTGCGCGCCGAGATGTTGGGATCGTCGGCGATCTCGCGATTGGTGTAGATGCCCATCGTGACGAGCTCGCCCAGGTGGAGCCCCTCCGCTGCGGCGGTCTGCGAATCCATGGCGAACTCGTCGGCCCGGGCCGGATCGGGGAGCCGTCCGGCGGTGACCAAGATGCGGTCCTGGGTGAAGTACTCGCCGTTGAGGCTGCCGTCGACGCCGACGCCGGCCGAGGAAGGGAGCGGCTCCCCGTCGCGCGTGACCGGGCCCATGTTGAGACCGACGTCGACACCCACGTTCTCGACCAGGGGAAGGTGCGCCACCGTGGCGACCCTCGACGCGCTGTAGCCGGAGTCGTAGGCGCCGCCCGCCGACGGGTTGAAGACCGCGATCCCGCCGTCGAGGTTCGAGGGATTCGTGCTGGCGTAGAACTGGGAGAAGGAGCTCTCGGTCTGTCGGGCGCCGGCCAGGGCCGCCATCGAGAGGCCGCCCAGCAGCCCGACCAGGAGGACGACCGCCAGGTAGCCGGCCAGGCGGCGACCGAAGGTCGCCCGGAACCGGTAGCGGACGACGCCAAAGGCCTGCTTCCTCACGGCAGAGGGGGGTTGGCCCCGCAGCGCTGCCTCACGTCCTCATCGACCTCCGACGGGAGGCCCGGACTCCCCCTAGGCAGTGTCCTCCGGTCGAGGGGGTCGGACAAGGGGACCAGCCCGGTGTGCGCAACTTCGTACTAGCACCACCGGTGCCGGGTGCCGGGTGCCGGGTGCCGGGTGCCGGGTGCCGGGTGCCGGGTGCCGGGTGCCGGCCCAGCGGCCTCGCTACGCGGTGACGGGGGCCCGGCGGGCACCACGGACCAGCCGGCCGGGGAGCGGGCCAGTCGCCTGCCCGTGCTCGTAGGTGACCTGCCCGGCCGCGATCGTCGCCACATAGCCGGTCGCCTCCTGAACGAGCCGGCGCCCGCCCGCGGGCAGGTCGTGGCGGATCTCGGGCCGACGGAGCCCCAATGCGTCGAAGTCAATCACGTTGATGTCTGCGCGGTAGCCGGGCGCCAGCACCCCGCGGTCGAGCAGACCCACGGTGCGCGCCGTGTCGCGGGTCTGGCGCTGCACGAGGAAGGGCAGCGCCAACCGGCCGTGCGGGCGGTCCCGTCCCCACAGCGAGAGGAGCGTCGTCGGGAAGCTGGCGTCGCAGATCGTGCCGACGTGGGCGCCGCCATCTCCCAGTCCCGGGATCGTGTACGGGTGGCCCAGCACCTCGCCCACCGCGTCGAGGTTCCCATCCCAGCTCAGCGTCGGCATGTAGAGAAAGGACCGGCCGCCGTCGGCCAGGAGCAGGTCGTAGGCGAGGTCGATCGGCGCGCGGCCCTCGCGTTGCGCCCTCGCCGCGATGCTCGTGGACAGAAGCGGTTCGTAGTCCGGCGGATCGGCCAGCTCGAACATCTGATCGAAGCGCGAGATCGGGCTGCGGCTCGGACGCTGCTCGTGGCTCCGGGCGTGCGCAGCCAGGGCCTCCTCCTTGATCCCCGGTTCGCTGAGCGCACGCACCTGTTCATCGAGCGCGAGATGGGCGAAGCGCCCGAAGACCGGGTTGACGAGGAGCGGGTGCAGCGTGCACTGCAGTCCGAGCAGCAATCCGACCGCGCGGGCGGGGACCTGGGCCGACATCTGGACCCCGTCGGCCCGTGCCTCGCTCAGCAGCTCGAGCGGGCGCCGCCACCCGCCATCCCTCCCCCAGGCCAGCGAGAACGACAGCGGTCTGCCGGACTCCTCGGCCATCCGCCGCAAGAGGGAGAACTCGTCGTCCACCTCGAAGAAGTCGCTGATCACCTGGAGCACGCCCTGGTTCGTGTCCCCGAGCGCCCGCGCGATCCCGACCAGCTCGTCAGCCTCGGCGCGCAATGTCGGGGTGGGCCGTCCGGTGCTGGTGCGGTGGTTGATCGTGCGGGAAGTGCTGAAGCCGATCGCCCCGGCCTCGACCGCCTCGCGAGCCAAGCGGGCCATCGAGTCGATGTCCTCGGTCGTGGCCGGTTCGCCGTCCGCCCCGCGGTCTCCCATGACGTGCAGCCGGAGTGCCGCATGGGGGACGTGCACGGCCAGGTCGACGTCGTAGCGGCGCCTCTCGAGGGAGTCCAGGAACTCGGGAAAGCTCTCCCAACTCCACGGCAGCCCCTCGTGCAGGGCGGAGCCGGGTATGTCCTCGACCCCCTCCATCAGCTCGATGAGGCGCTGGTGGTCGCTCGGGCGGACCGGGGCGAATCCCACCCCGCAGTTCCCGGCGACGACGGTGGTCACGCCCTGCCACGAGGAGGGAACCAGCCGATCGTCCCACGTCGCCTGCCCGTCGTAGTGGGCGTGGATGTCGACGAAGCCGGGGGTGACGAGGAGGCCGTCGGCGTCGATCTCGCGATCGGCCGAGGCGTCGAGCCGGCCGACGCCGACGATCGTTCCGCCGCGGACCCCCACATCGGCCGACCGGGCCGGGGCCCCGGTCCCGTCGAGGACGCTGCCGCCGCGGATGATGAGGTCGAGCTCAGCCATGGCGCTCCTCGCAGGTCTTCGCCGTCCGCCCGACCGTAGTCCTGCGGACTGGTCCTCTGTGCCCGAGGAGTCGCCGTCGCCCTGGTGTCGCCGTGGCTGCCTGACCGGCCGGCGCCTACTGTTCACCTCGGCGTAACCGGCTGCCTACCTCGCCGCCCTTGAATAGGGGGCGCCTGCAAGAGGTTCGCGTTGATCGCCGAGGAGAGCGGATGCCAAATTCGGTGGGCAGGTGGATTCGGCGCCCTCTCCGCGAGCGTTCACTGGGTGGCTTCGTCCTCTATCAGCTGCGATGGGCCCTCGTTGGGCTGATCGTCCTGTTCGCGGGGGCGACCATCGGCTACGTCGTGATCGACGGCTTCGGGTGGCTCGACGCCGCCTACATGACCGTCATCACGCTGAGCACGGTCGGCTACGGCGAGGTCCACCACCTGGACTCGGCCGGACGCCTGTTCACGATCGGCGTCATCGTCGCGAGCTTTGGCACGCTCGTGTACGCCGCGGCGATGGTCACCGAGCTGTTCACGTCGGGTCGCGCCATCAAGCACCTGAACCAAGCGAGAGGAAGACGGATGCGCCACGCCCTGGAGGGACATGTCATCGTGGTCGGATTCGGCCGGGTCGGTCAGGCGGTCGCCGGCGGCGTGCGCGATCAGGGTGTGCCGTGCCTCGTGCTCGATCGCAGCGCCGAGCACGAGGCCGCGATCCGCAGCGCCGGGTGTGTGGCCCTGGTGGGTGACGCCACGGACGAGGCCGACCTGATCGAGGCCGGACTGGATCGGGCCAGAGCGCTGGTCGCCGCCGCCGAGCAGGACGACATCAACCTCGTGATCACCCTCACCGCCCGGGCCTTGCGACCCGATCTACGAATCGTCTCGCGGGTGAACGAGGAGGGGTGGCGCGACCGGATCATGCGAGCCGGCGCCGACGTGGCCCAGTCGCCCTACCCCTCCTACGGGTTGTCGCTGGCCAGCTCCGCCACCAGCCACGACATCTTGGACATGCACTCGCTGCCCCTGCTCGGGCTCGGGACCGAGGAGATCGAGATCTCCGCCCACTCGCCGCTGGTCGGCCGGCGCCTGTCCGAGCTCGGGTCGGCTGCGCCGGGGGTGCACGTGATCGGGCTGCGCCGGGACCAGCGCCTGCAGCGCTGGCACGACGTCGAGGGCGACGTCCGGGTGGGCGACGTCCTGGTCGCCCTCGGCACGCCGGACTTCCTGAGCGCCCTGGCCCGGGATTCCTGACGGCGGCGCCGCTACGCCGGGTCCGGGTCGCGGCCGGTCATGGCGAGCAGCCGGTCGAGGAGCGGGGCGTCGTCGGGCACCGGCCGCGGCGCCGGGAACACCCCGATGGATCGCCACTCCTCGATGTTGGGGGAGACCTCGTCGTAGACGCCCTGGACCAGTTCGAATGAGAGCTGGGGGTCGACGCCGATGATGCGGGCGACGTCGTGGGCCCGCAGCGCCCGGAACACGTTGATCTGCCAGAAGTACTCGCGCACCGGGTAGTCGCCGAAGGAGCAGTGGACGGTCGCGTCGAGATCCGTCACCCCCTCCGCCGCGGCGCAGGCCAGCGTGACGATGCGCGAGAAACTGGTCTGCGGATCGTCGCCCAGGAGGTCGCCGTCGAAAATGGCGGCGCCGACCTCCTCCATCGTCTTGCCCTCCAGCATGGCGGGCACCCAGATGTCGTCGTAGGCGAGATAGTTCACGACCTCACGGAGCGTCGGATCGTGGTCGGCCTGGTGCGTGTTGAAGCTGGGTGGCATCACGATGGCCCACTGGTCGGCCGTGATCTGCGAGACGACGCCTTCGATGGCGCGCTCGGCCAGCACAAAGATCTGTGGCTCGTTCATTGGTCGCTCCTGTCCCGATTGCGTCGGTGGTCGGCTCAGCGGGCGAGGGCGGCGGGCTTCCAGGGCTGGAGCCAGGGCTGCGGCTCCCACCCCTCGGCCGCGGCCATGAGCGCGAAGGCGGTCGCGCCGTCGATCGTCTCGCGGACGATGTCGGCGTGTCCGGCGTGGCGGGCGATCTCCTCGATCAAGTGGAGGAGCACCCAGCGCACCGACCAAAAGTCGACATCGGCCGGGAACCACGGCGCGTTCTTCGGGACGGGAACGCGGCGCCCCAGATCGTCGATCGTCGCGATCGCCGTCTCCGTCTCGAGCGCGACTGCATCCGCCAGTTCCAGGACGTCGGCCAGCCCCTCGGTGAGCCGAAACGTCGTCTCGTACTCCTCGACCCCGCTCGGTTCGTCGGGTTGTGGATGGAGCACGATGTCGATCCAGTGCCGCTCGGTGAGGGCGGCGTGCTTGATCAGGCCGCCGACGCTGAGCGCGCCCGCGCTCGGGGTCGCCCGAGCCTGCTCGTCGCTCAGTCCGTAGGCCGTCAAGCGAAGCACGTACCGCTGCTGAGCCAGGTAGGCCAGCAGTCCCTCTCGTTCGTCGCTCACCGGTGCGACCACTCCAGGCATCGTTCCTCCTCGTCCGCGGGCTCGTCCGCGGGCCTTCGGACCATTCTGCGGGTCGAAACAGGCCATCTAGTGGCCACTTTGTCTGGCATTCTGGAGCGATGCGCGCCGACCGCCTCGTTGCCGCGCTGCTGGTGCTCCAGGCCCGGGGCCGGGTCACCGCCAAGGCTCTGGCCGACGAGCTCGAAGTCTCCGAGCGGACGGCCCGGCGGGACCTCGAAGCGCTGTCCATGGCCGGTATCCCCGTCTACCCGCAGGCCGGACGGGGCGGCGGGTGGTCGCTCGTGGGCGGCTCCCGGACCGACCTGACCGGGCTCAGCGCATCCGAGGTCCGCACGCTGTTCCTCCTGGCCGGGCCGGCCGCCGCCACCCCGGAGGTCAAGGCGGCGCTGCGCAAGCTGCTGCGGGCCCTCCCGGCCCCGTTCCGCGCCGAGGCCGAGGCCGCCGCCGGGGCGGTCGTTCTCGATCCGACGGGCTGGGACCACTACGTGTCGGAGCCGCCGCGGCACCTCGGAACTCTCCAGCAGGCGATCATCGACGGGGTGCAGGTGCGCATGGCCTATACGCGGCGTGACCGGGTCGAGAGCGAGCGGACGGTTCACCCGCTGGGACTCGTGGCCAAGGGACGGGTCTGGTACTTGATCGCCAACACCGACGCCGGGCTGCGGACGTTCCGGCTCAGCCGGATCCAGACGCTCGATGTGACGACCGAGCCGGTCGATCGACCCGCCGACTTCGATCTCGAGGAGACGTGGCGCTCCACGCTTGCCTCCATCGACGACATGCGCCTGCCCTACGAGGCCGTGCTGAGCGCACCGGCGACGCTCCTTCCCGCGTTGCGCGACGCGTTGGTCGCCCAGCCCCACGTGCGAGCGGTGATCGACGCCGAGCGCGTCGAGCTCGAGGTGCGGAGCTATTCGCCCGAGGCGTTGGCCCGCCAGCTGGCCCGCTTCGGCGGTCTGGTCGAGGTCATCAGCCCGATTGAGGCACGCCACCACCTGGCGCGTCTCGGGGCCGAGCTGGTGTCGACCTACGCCACGGCGTACCCGCCGGGTTGACCCGCTGCTCAGCCGGCCCCGTCCTCGGCTGTCCTTTGGCCCGGCTGGCCCAGGTTCGCGAAGCTGCACGTCGCCGGCCGACGTGCAATGGTCCTGTGGGCTGGCTGACCGGAGGAGAGAACATGAGTGCGAGTTCCATCGATCCGTCGCGGACACGTCCGGCGCTGCGAGCCATAGAGACGAGTTTCGGCGCGGGGGTGCTCCATCCCGCAGTCCTCGAGGCGATCAGCGGGCTCGGTGTGAAGGCCAAGGATGTTGCCGACGTGAATATCGTGACCCGGTCGGCCCCCATGGGCCGGGTGGGCGCCGCGGTCGTCAGTTCCGCCTTTTTCAATCTCAATCCGAGCGTCGTGAGAGGGCTGATTCCGGCTTCCTGGGACGAGGCCTCGCCCGAATCCATCCTGGCGGCGCAGACCCAAGCCTTCTCCCCGGCCCTCGCTGCGGCCGTGGCGTCGATGACGCCGAGCGATCTGGCCGAGCTCTCGACCCTCTCACGCACGGTCACCGAGGCGGCGATCGAGCACGCCGAGGGACGACCGATCTTCGCCGGGCTGGCCGCACTGCCGCTGCCCTCCGAGGATCACCTGATGATCTGGCACGCCGCAAAGCTCCTGCGAGAGCATCGGGGTGACGGTCACATCGCGGCGCTAGTCATCGAGGAACTGGGCCCGATCGACGCCCTCGTGATCCATGCCGCCTTTGACGGCTTCCCCGCCGAGATGCTCCGTCGGAGCCGCCGCTGGAGCCAGGAGGAGTGGAACGGATCGGTGGACAGCCTGCGAACGCGCGGGTGGCTCACCGATGCGGCGGAACCGACGCTGACGGCCGACGGCTCCACTCGCCGGCGATGGATCGAAGACCGGACAGACCACCTGGCGGCGACGGCCTTTGTCCCCATCGGCCCCGAGGGGGTCGAGCGGATGATCGAGCTGGGGGCGACGTTCACCCAGGCACTCGAAGACGGCGGCCTCGGCAGCACGATTCGTCGGGTTCCGCTCGGGGATTGAACCCGGCCCAGTTGCGCGACCGGACTTCCGGTACGGCCCCACCGATCAGTCCAGGCCGCTCCGGTTCTCGTCCCAGTACGCCTTCACCCGAGTGGGCCTTCCCGAAAGTCCCTCCGCTTTGAGCGTCTGGCGGACTGTGGCGATCGACTGAGCCTTCCCGGTCAGGCACAGCGAACCACTGGGGTGGGTGCCCAGCGCGGCCGCGATGGCCGCGCTGAACTCGCCCAGGTGCGCCACCCCCACCTCTCGGGCGACGAGCTGCGCAGAAGAGACGCCGACGGCGTCGAGCGCGAGGGCCGACTCATCGACGTCGTTCACCTCGAAGATCATCGCCGCCGGCCGCTCGTTCCGATTGGCGGCCTGCCAGGCCGCCACGACGGCGAATGAGGTCTCATCGCCGGCGAAGACGATCGGTCCCGCGAGGCCGGCCAACGCGAGAGACCGCCTCGGCCCGAGCAGCTGTCCCGGTCCTCCCGGTATCGCGGCCTTGATCCAGTCGGATCCCGGACCAACGCCATGGGCATAGGCGAGCAGCCGGGTCGAGCCGTTCTCGGCGTCCCAACCGATCGGCGTGTAGGTCCGCAGGGTGAGTCCGGCCTCCTTGGATCGCACCTGCACCTTGTCGCCGAGCACCCAGGTCGCGTTCTTGAGCGCATCTCCGCGCAGCTCGATCGCCCGGAAATGGGGACCGTGGTCGGTGACGGCGGCGATCTCGGCGGACCGGAGCAGCACCCTGGCGGTCGTATCGGCAAGGGCTCTCGTCAGTTGCACCGTGCAGCTCCTTCTGGCCGTGACGGCCCCGGCCGAATGTGGGCCCCCGACCCGACGCCGACCGACACACGACGTTACGAGATTCGAGGGTGTCCGTCCGGGGTGCGGACTGCTACGCGATCGCCTCTCCGAGTCGGGCACCCTCTTCACCGAGGAAGGCCACGGCCTCATCCATGCCGGCCAGGTGTCCCTGGTCGACCAGGGACTGGTACGCGTGGTTCCCTTCGGCCGCCCTTGCGGCCATGGTGGCGCGGTTGAGACCGATCCGGTCCACGACGTCGTCGATGAACCCCGCGCGGTCGTCGAGGCCGTACGCGTCGAGCAGGAGCCGGAGCCGTCGGGCCCGGTCCGGCGGAGCCTCCCAGCCGAGGTGCCTGGTCACGTATGGACCGTGGAGGGGAACCCACTGCCAGGCGACGAACGCCAGATCGGACCGGGCACTTCCCGGCCCCGCCAGGTCCCAGTCGATGATGCCGACGAGGCGGTGACCGGCGAGCACGACGTTGTAGGGCGCGATGTCGTTGTGGCAGACGATCTCGGACTCCCCGAGGGCCGCCGCACCCGACTGCCAGGGCACCGTCCCGGGTGGCCGGAAATCGGCCACCGCGCGGTGGTACCGGGCTGTCGCCCGGCCCACCTGGGCCAGCAGGTCGTCGCTGCGAATGACTTCGGGCCACGGCACAGACCAGCCGACCGTGGTGCCGGGGATATAGGTGAGGATCTCCCGGCCGAGCTGGTCCACGCCGAGGGGCTCGGGTCCCAGATCGAAGCCTTGGTCACGCACGTGGCGCAGCAGTGCGTGGATGGTGGGTGTCCAACTCCCCGCCGGACGGCGCACCGTGTCGTCGACCCGGACGACCGGGTTGAGGGTGCCGCCGGTCAGGGGTATCTCCGACTCAGTCACCGACGGGAGTCGATTCGGCGAGCAGGCGACGTGCGTCGGTGTCCATCCGCCGATTCTGCACCGCGCTGGCCCGACCCCACGGCACCGGGGAGCGCCCTCGCATGACCCGGCGAATCAGCGGTGTTGACGCAATCCCACGCGCCCGGGTCGGACCACCCCGGCTACCCGTCGGAGGGTCGACGCGCGAGAACGAGGGCCGACCACTCGTCGCTCGTGCGGCACTCGAGCACCTGGAGCGGTCGGAGCGACGCAGCGACGCGTGGGCAGTGGGCGGGCGAGATCCCGCTCACCGCCAGCCACCCGCCGGGCGACACGCGCCCGACGAGCTCTCCCCCCAGCTCGACGAGTGTCGCCCACCCGATGTTCGCCACGACGACGTCGAAGGACCCCTCGATCGCACCCAGTGCATCGAGCCTCGCGTCCATGCGTCGCCCGAAGCCGTTCAAGGCGGCGTTGCGTCGCGTCGCCTCGATCGCGTCTGGCCTCGATGTCAACCGCAACGGCGCTCGCGGCCCCGAGTCGGAGCGCGGAGAGCCCCAGCACGCCGCTTCCGCAGCCGACGTCGAGGACCCGCTCCCCACCGGTGAGGCGCCCCGCCAGCTCCTCGAGCAGCAGCCGCGTCGACGGGTGCTGGCCGTTGCCGAAGCCCCCGTTCGGGTCGAACTCGACCACGCCCGACAGGTCTCGGCGGTTGTGCTCGGACCACGCGAAGTACAAGGAGAGGCGCGCGCTGATCGCCACCGGGCGGGTATGGCGCATCCAGGCTCCGAGCGCCGGTCCGCCCCCCGGTCGAAGCACCGCGAGCCGGCCATCGGCGCGTAAGCGGGCGACGAGAGCCGCCCCCTCCGACTCGTCGTCGACGGGCGCCAGCAGGAGGCGACGGGCGTCACTCGGCGCCACCACGTCTGCTTCGGTCACGCCGAGCTCGCGCAGGCGCGCCCCAGCTTCGGGAAGCCCCTCCTCGGTGGTCGCGAGCACGACGATCACGGCGCAGTGTTGCCCAGGATGACCGAGCGCGGCGAGACACCCGGCTGACATGAATGACCTAGGAGCGTGACCGGTCCGCTATGTCGTGGGGTCCGGAGGCGGGATAGCCGTGGGCGTCGCGGATGGCTGCCCCCCAGCGTCCGAGGAGGCCGAGCAGGTCATCGAGGTCCGCGCCCAGCGCGTCGACGATCTGGCGGCACTGACGGTCGGTGGCGACCTCGATCTCCTCCCGCTCGGCCCGCCCCGCGTCGGTGAGCGTTCCCTCGGCGATCCACCCCCGCTCCACCAGCCGTTCCTCGGCGGCGTCGAGATCGGGGTCGCTCCAGGAGCGGGACCGCACGTATGTGCGCAGAGGCAGGCCCCAGTAGGGCTCGGTCAGCAGTCCGATCTCGGTCGCGTCCAGGCCGTGCGACGTCCAGGCCGCGGTGTGCGCGTCACCCCGGAACTCCCGCAGCATGTCGGCCATCCGCCACATGTCTCCCATCGGCTCGCCCGGCAGGCCCAGGGCCCGCAGCCCGCTGTAGAGCGGCTTGCCCTCGGGTCGGAGCCCTGCCTCCGCTCGACCCAGCAGCTCGGTGGCCCGGTCGAGGCCCTCCGGTTCGGGGCCGAGGATCCGGGTCAACTGACCGATGGCGCCGCGGTCTCGGGCCGCGCAGATGGTCGACGCGTCGGTCCGGTCCCAGCCCTGTGCCACGAGCGGGACGACGACGACAGGGTTGAACACAGCGAAGGCCGCCGCCACCACCTCGCCGCTCACCTGGCCCATGACCGAGCCCCGGCTGCAGAAGTAGGCAGCTCCGTCGGGACCGGCGACCCCAGCGAAGTCACCGGGGCTGGGCTTGAAGCCCAGCTTCTCGTACCCGGAGTGGCACTCGGGGGAGAAGTACACCTGGCCGGCCACCGGCTCCAGCGCCGCCGCCAAGGCTCTCGCCCGCCTCGATAGTTCGTCCACAGGCCCCCTTCCTCAGCCGGCCGGCGCCAGGCGGCTCCCGCTTCCTATCACCTTGGACCCGGCCGGGGCCGCAGCGCCGGCCAGTCAGGAAGGCCGTCGCGCGCCAGAAATCGGGCGCTGGGCGGTGCCGCGACGCGTTGTTTGGCGGCGCAGGAGGCGACGACGCGATCAGCGACCGAGGCGGCGCACGCTGCCGTCAGCGCCAGGGTTCCCTGGTCGTCCGGAGCGCCATCGGGCTAGGACTCGGCGACTCGCTTCAAGTTGGCGAGCGTCGATTCGATGCCCGACTCGGTGTTGGTCTTCATGCCGTTGAGGACGTCGTCACCGAGCTCGCGGAGCCGGTCGACCATGCGCAGAATCCGCCAGGACTCCTCAACCTCGGTGCCCTGCTCGACCGGCCGAAAGCGGTAGCTCCACTCGGCAACGCCTTCGGCGCGTCCACCGGCCACCCAGCCGAAGGCGCGACCGGGTTCGGCGGTGATGATCTCACAGTGACGCTCCCACGGATCGCGACCTTCCACCTCGTTGCGGCCGGTAAACCATCCCCCCTCGCGAGGTCCCGAGCCTTCATCCCACCAGGCCGCCTTGCACACCGGGCTCAGCTCGCCGATTCTGGTCACGTCCGAGATGATCTCGTAGAGGTGCTCAGGCGGTGCCGCGACCACAATCTTCCGCGACACCTGGAGATCCGACAGTTCGACCATAGATGCACCTTTCCTTTCAAGATCTGAGCCGGCACGATCGCGGCTTCGCTATTACGACGAACGGCTAACTGTGCTCCGCGGCGCGCAGCTTGCGCGCCATCGACTGCAGCAGCTTCCAGCCGATCGCGCCGTTCCCCTGCACGAGGGGCCGGAACTCCCAGAAGGTGAGCCCGTAGCAGACGAGCTCGCTCGACGGCGGTGATCGTGGCCGAGCGCGGGCCCTCGTCGATCAGGGCGATCTCGCCGAAGTAGTCGCCCCGCCGGAGGCGTCGCGCGTTCCACACCGCCGGATGGAGACCGTGGCCTCCCCCGAGTCGATCAGGAAGAAGGCGGCACCTCCCGAGCCCTCCCGGACGACCGTCTCTCCCTCGGCGAAGCGGCGCTCCTTGAACAGGCGGGCGATCTGCTCGACCTCCTGGCGATCGAGCTCGGCGAAGAGCGGCACGCGCCGGACGGCTCTCGACGGGGTCGCCGGTCACCGGGCGATCCTACCGGCTCCGCCGTGCCCGGTGGTGACCGCCCGGCACTGCAACAGGTAGAGGGTGCCGCCGGCGAACGCCCATTCGATGTCGCGGGCCGGACCGTAGACCTGCTCGCACCGGAGCGCGAGCTGACTGAGCTCCGCCAGCTGGTCCTCGTCGAGGCAGAGCTGCTCGGCCCGGTCGGGCGGGATCTCCTCTTCGACCGTGCCTCCGGTGGCGACGGGGCGGATGGCGACGCCGCTTGCGCCCGGGCTTGCGCTCGAGCACCTGGCCCGGAGCGGTCGATCCGGTAGTGGTCGGGGATGACGAGGCCGGCGACCACGGCCTCGCCCAGTCCCCAGCTGGCCTCGATCATGCGCTCGTCGGCTCCGGTGATCGGGTTCTCGCGTGAACATCACCCCGGCCACGTCGGGATCGAGCAGCGTCTGGACGACGACGCCGACGCTCGGGCGGGTGAACAGGCCGACCCGCTGGCGGTAGGTGATGGCCGAGTCGGAGTTGGCCGACCACCAGATCTCCCTGCAACGCCGAGGTCACCTCGTCTGACCGACGGGACGTTGAGCAGGGTGAGGTGCTGGCCGGCGAAGCTGGCCTCGGCGCCGTCCTCGTCGACGGCCGACGAGCGGACGGCCAGCGGCGCCTGCAGGGGCCGCGACCGCCTTGGCGACCTCTGGCGATGGCCCGCTCCTCCCCGAGGCGACGGCCTCGACGATCGGACCCGGAGAGGGCGACGCCGGGCGGGACGGGGAGGCCGTCCCGCTCGGCGTCGCCCAGCCCGACCGCCTTCGAGCCGAAGACCGCCGTGCTCGCGCGCCTTGGCCAGGGGGACGACGTCCTTCACGCGAGCACGGTTACTTCGCCCGCGTCTCCGTCGACCCGGACCCGCGTCCCGTCGGCGATGCGCTCGGTCGCCTCGCGCGTCCCGACGACGCCGGGGATGCCGTACTCACGGGCCACGATGGCCGAGTGGGAGAGCAGGCCGCCGTTGTCGGTCACGATGGCCCCGAGCAGCGGCAAGAGGATGTTGAACGCCTCCGTCGTCGCCTCGGTGACGAGGACGTCCCCCTGGACGATCCGGCCGAACTCGGACGGGCCCGAGACGCGGCGGGCCGGCCCTTCGTAGACGCCCTGGCTGGCCGCCAGGCCGCGCAGGAGATGCTCCTCGTGCTGCGCCTCGGAACTCCCGAACACCTCGCCCATGGCGATGCCGGTGGCCCGCATGAGCCGGGCCGACCGCCGGCGGCAGCCCGGAGGGGTCCGGCGGCGGCGGGGCGGGCGGGCCCGAGGACGGCGGGCGCGTCCTTGGCGCTGTGGGTGGCGCGGTACTCGGCCCGTGCCGCCAGCTCGTCGGCCGACGGGCCCGCCCGAACCGGGCAGCAGCGAGCACATCTCCTCGATGGCTGGCGTCGACCAGATGCATCGGCGTCGTGCGATGCGGCCCCTGGGCGGCCAGGCGGCGACCGGCGGCCAGGACCGCCCGCCGCATCAGGCCCGACGCCCAGATGTCGCTGTAGACGCCCCGCTCGTCGCGGAGCCGGTACGTCAGCCGGGCCTCCCCCAGCAGCTCGTCGAACTCGGCCCGGTGCTCCTCGGGGACCTGGCTGCGGACGTCGGCGGTCTGGTCCTCGACGTCGGAGGCGTCCTGACGCCTCGCCCGACACGGCGACCCGGATGGCCCGCAGCAGCGCATCGGGCAACTCGAGCGCGGACGGCTCGGAGATGTCGAAACCGTCGAGGGGGCGGTACCCGACGAGATCGAGGTAGCCCGACACGGCCGATCCCGCCTCACCCTCGAGGGCGCGCAGGGCCGCGAGGACGCTCGGCGGGGTCGTCCTCCGACTGCGAGGAGGTCCAGGGCGGCGGGGTCCTGCGCCGATCGCGGCGATCAGCCGCTCGAGCTCGGTCGACCCGCCGGCGGACACGCGAGGCCGAGCCACGCATGCAGGCCGAGCAGCTCGGCCGGCGGCAGCCCGGTCCAGTCCCCGACGTGGGCCAGGAAGTCCCCGGTCGGGAGCATGGCGCCGGCCGTGAAGCGCATGTGCTGGGACATCATCGCCGCGTGGTGGTCGCGGCACCGAATGAGGTAGGCGACCAGCTCCTCGTCGGAGAGTGCGTCGGGATCGACTGCCTGGATGCTCCCGGTGCGCCGCGATCGAAGCCGGCTTGACGGTCTCGTCCCAGTCGCGGAGCTGGTCCCGCCAGAGCTTCTCTGCGAAGACCTCCTCGGCCCGCTGGAAGCGCTGAGGGATCTCCTCCTCGGGCGACCGGCCTCATCGATGTTGTAGGCGAAGCCGTTGACGTACGCCGGTCTCCATGCCGTCGATGAGCATCCCGTAGTAGCGGGCGAAATCGCTGCGTGCCCTGCTCTGAAGGCCTCGGGATGGGTCTCCGCCCAGTAGCGGGTCACCGGGCGGGGGAAGTGCACGGGGTCGAGCGCCCACGAGCCCAGGGCCGGGAGGCTCGAAGCGACCTCCGTCCGTTGTCTCTGAACCGGTCATGCGAGTACCTCTTCTCGGTCGAGTCTCGGGCTCGGGACGCTGTAGCCCAGGGATTATGTGCCCATCTGGCCAGAACCGCAAGGGTGGTCGACGCTCGTGCCCCAGCTGACCGCTCTGCGGGCGCGCGGGCGCGCGGGCGTGCCGGCGAGCGGGGCGCGGGGGCTCGGGTCGAAGTGGCTCGCCGGCTTGCCCGCGACGCTCGGCCCTTCGCACCGGCCGCTGTCGACACCGCGGGAGAGATTGACCAAGATTGGGCGGTGGCCCGAGCGACCGATCCCGAAGGCGCACTTGCGGGGATCCGCTCGGTGGTGCTGTCTCCCACCTATGTCGGCATGCAGGTTGCACAGTTCATGTCCGACAACGGTTCCGAGGTCGTGCTTGTCGAGCCCTCTGGTGGCTCCCCGCTGCGGCGAGCCGCGGCATGGCCCGCATGGTCCAGGGGTTCGAAGAGCGTCGAGCTCGGTCTCGACCGGGATGCCGCGGCCGCCCAGGCCGTCGGGATCGCTTCGGGGGCCGACGTCGTCTTCGAGGCCTTCCGTCCCAACGTCGTCGAGCGGTGGGGCCTCGGCTACGAGCAGCTGGCCGCGACGAACCCCGCACTCGTCTACGCGTCGGTCACCGCGTTCGGCCGCCACGGCCCGCTTGCCCGGCTCAAGGGCTACGAAGGCGTGGTCATGGCGAAGATCGGCGCCTACGACCAGTTCACCGCGCTGGTGGACCGAAGCGGCCCCGCCTTCGCCTCGGTCCCCTACTGCTGGTTCAGCGCGGCGCAACTCGCCATCCAAGGCATCCTGACCGCCCTCTTCGAGCGCACGCGCAGCGGACTGGGACAGCGGGTCGACACCACCTCTGGTCCAGGGCGTCGCGGCCCACGACGTCTTCGGCTGGATGATCCGGCACACGGCCCAGCGGTATCCCGAGGCGTTCTTGGAGGTGCCGCCGGTCGACCCCCGGACGCAGGTGCCCAACACCTGGATGGCCTACGCCCTCATGATCGGGTTGAGCGCCGATGGCCGATGGCTCCAATTCTCCCAGGCGACCCCGAAGCTCTTTCATGCCTTCCTCCGGTCCATCGAGCTCGACGGGCCCGAATGGGATCGAGCATGGGAGGACGACGACCTGGCCCGTCGGAGCGAGTTTCGCGACCGGGCCCTCACCGCCATCAAGCGGCGCACCGTCGATGAGTGGCAAGAGGTCTTCGACCAGGATCCCGACATCTTCGCCGAGGTGTTCCGGCGCGGCCACGAGCTGTTCTCGCATCCCCAGCTCATCCACGATCGGCGCTTTGTCGAGGTCGAGGATCGCCAGCTCGGCCGCGTGCGCCAAACCGCGCCTCTCGTGCAGATGTCCGCGACGCCGGGCCGAGGCGACCGCAGCTCGCCCTCGCTCGACGAGCACGGAGAGGACCTGCGTCGACGGCACACGCCAACGCCGCCGCCAGGGCCGAGCGCTTCCGAGCGCCCTTGTGCGCGGCCGCTCGACGGGGTCACCATCCTCGAGCTGGGGACCTTCTTCGCCGGCCCCTTCGGGGCGACCCTCCTCACCGATCTCGGTGCCCGTGTGATCAAGATCGAGCAGCTCGACGGTGATCCGATCCGCTGGCAGGTGCCGATGCCCGAGGTCGGAGCGATCAAGGTCCTGCTCGGCAAGGAGAGCGTGGCCATCGACTTCAATCGGCCGGAGGGCCAGGCGCTCGTCCACGAGATCGCCCGGCACTGCGATGTGGCCCTGGTCACGTTCCGTGCCGGCGTGGCCGGGCGTGTGCACATGGACGAGGAGACATTGCGGGTCGTTCAGGCCCGACCTCGTGTACCACACGGCGTCGGGATTCGGTGTCGACGGGCCCTATGCGCACCGACCCGCCTACGCCCCGACGATCGGGGCCGGTTCGGGCATGGCCAGGCGCAACATCGGCGGGGCCGTCCCCGAAAACCCAGACCTGTCGCTGGACCAGGTCAAGGCGGGCGCCACACGGCTCTTCGCCGCGGGCACGACCGTTGGACACCCCGACGGCTTCTCGGGCATCTGTGTCGCCACCGGCCTGCTGTTGGGGGTGGTGGCCCGAGCGCTCGGTCATGGGGGCCAGACGGTCCGGACCACGATGCTCTCGACCATGAGCCATGTGCTCTCCGACGACCTCGTCGACTACAAGGGCCGGCCCGAGATAGCGGTGCCCGATGCCGGCCTCCACGGACTCGACGCCCTCTACCGCCTGTATGAGACAGCGGACGGGTGGGTGTTCCTGGCCGTTCGACGGGAAAAGGAGTGGGCGTCGCTCGTGGAGGCCCTCGGTGAAGGTTCGCTCGCCTCCGACGCCGCGCTTCGCCAGCCCGGTCGGCCGTCGGGCGCACGATGGGGAACTGGCTCAGCTGGTCGGCGATCTGCTGAGCACCCGGAGCGCGAAGGAGTGGGAAGAGGTGATGGCCGCAGCCGACGTCGCCTGCGTCGCGGTGGCGAAGGGCCCGGCTCACGCGGTGCTGATGGACGCCGATGGACTGGGCCGCGCCCTCGGCATGGTGACCGACGTCGACCACCCGATCCTCGGACGCCACCCGCGCCTAGCCCCCGTGCTGCGCTTCTCGCGTTCGGCGACCAGGGCCGAGGGCGCGCCGGCAATCGGCCAGCACACCGACTCGGTGCTCGCGGAGTTCGGGGTGGGCCCCGAACGCATCGCCCAGCTCCGCGCCGACGGAGTCATCGGCTGAGTTCGGGCTCACCGTGAAACGAACGCTCGGAACCATCGGGGCGCCGGGTAGGTGCAGGACCCCGCCCGTCTCTGACGGCTGGGCCCCTTGTCGCGCGTGGGGGTTGGCGCGATCATGAGCCGACACGCGAAGCGCCGGGGCGATGGCCGTCCGCCGATCGCCGGTGGGGCTCGTCGAGCCGCACACAGCCAGTTCCGGCAGTCATGTCCAGGAGGCCGACGGTGGCGAATGGAGCAACCAGCCTGGCGGTGCTCGGGCTTGGCACGATGGGTCGGGCGATGGCGGGTTGCGCCCTGCGCGCCGGAATTCCGACCGTGGTGTGGAATCGCGATGTCGAGGTGGCCCGTCCCTTCGCCGACCATGGGGCCACGGTCGCGTTGACGCCGACCGACGCCGTTCAGGACATCGACGTCGTCATCACCATGGTCACCGACGCCCAGGCGGTCCTGTCGATCGCCGTCGACCTCGGCATGTTGACAGCCCTGGGGGCGGGTGCCGTGTGGGCACAAATGAGCACGATCGGGGTGGAGGCGACCGAGGCGATCGCGTCGACCGTCGGACAACGCCGCCCGGACGTCCTCTTCCTCGACGCGCCGGTATCGGGCAGCAAGGTCCCCGCCGAACAGGGACGGCTGACGATCTTCGCCTCTGGGCCCGAAGAGGCTCGCCCAACGGTCGAGCCGATCTTCGCCGCGATCGGGGAACGGACCGTGTGGGTCGGACCGACGGGGACGGGTTCTCGGATGAAGCTCGTCAACAACACGCTGCTTGCCTTCGGTGCCGAAGGGGTGGCGAACTCGCTGGCCTTGGCGAGCCGGCTCGGACTCGAGGTCCGCGACGTGATCGACGCCTTCGATGGCGGGCCGCTCATGTCGCCCTGGGATGCCGGGAAGTTCCGGCGTATCGAAGCCGGGGATTACTCCCCGAATTCCCCCTCGCACTGGCGCTGAAGGATGTCCACCTCGCCTTGGAGCAAGGTGGTCCCGAGCGCTTCTCGGTCTTGGCCTCGCTCGCCCGAGAGTGGGAACAGATCGTGGAGGCGGGAGCCGGCGAAGAGGATGTCACGGTGGTCACGCGCGTCCTGGGGAGATGAGGGTCGGTGTGGTGACCCGGCCGCAGGTCCATCTTTCACTGATCAGCCCGTAGCGGTGGACGTGACCCTGTCCGGGGCGGATGCCGCCGTCGCCGACGGAGGTAAGAATGGCGCGGATGCCGCCGTCCGCCTCGTCCCCGCGCGGGTCACAGGGCGGGCCGCTCGCCTTCCCCCGGCCGGGCTGGTGCGACCCCGTGGTGAGCGGGACTGCGAGCGCGTGGCCCGGTGCGTCGGCTCCATGAGCGCCCCCGTTGCCGAGGACCCGCTGGCCGAGCTGAACCGTGTGCTGAGCGACGTCATCGATGCGATCCGGGAGGTCAAACAGGCGGAATGGAAGGTCCCAAAGGCTCATGAGCTGCACGCCGACCTCGATCGGCTCTTCAGCGATCTCGTGACATGGAAGTCGCTGCTGAGCGAGCGCGATGCGGCCCTGGGCGTCAGTCCGTTGGCCTTCATGCCGACCGTCGAGGGCCGAGCGGTGTTCAACCTCTGGCCGGGAGACCCGACTGACGAGGAGGTGCGCACGGTGGTGGACCAGCACCTCGAACTGCTCGAGGACCACGTGTCGAGAGCGCGAACGGAGCAGCGGGATGAGGGATCTGAGAGAGCGTTAGCCGAAATCCAGAGCGGAGTAGCCACCCATCGACGGACCCTCAGGAAGGGCCCGTCCAACTCCCGCTAGGAGCGAAGTCGGTACCGCTCCCGAGAGTTCTTGGGGGTTGTCAGCCCGCCCGCTCCAGCGAAATGACCGGGATGGTGCGCGAGGTCTTCTGCTGGTACTCGGCGAAGCCCGGGTACCGCTCGGCCTGGATCGCGTAGATGCGGTCGCGTTCGGCACCGGTGAGCGGTGACGCCACCGCCGCGTACGTCTCGGTGCCCCGCTCGATAGTGACCTGGGGGTTCGCCACCAGGTTGTGAAACCAGTCGGGGTTGGTGGGCGCCCCGGCCTTGGAGGCGAACACGTAGATCCGATCCCGTTCGGTTCCGGACCCCTGGTCACCGGACGCAGCGATATCAGCCGCGGCCAGATACATCATGGGGTTGACGCGGGTCTGGCCGGTCCTCGCGCCCTTCGTGATCAGCAGCAGCATGGGAGCGCCCTCGAATTGGCCGCTCAGCCTTCCCTCGTTGGCCCGGAACTCCTCGATTATCTGGGCGTTCCAGTCATTGACGTTGACCACGATGGCTCCTCTTCGCTGGGATCTTCCTCGGCGAGACGAATTGTGGCGTGCTACGAAGAACTCCGCACGTCAGCGCGATCTGATCACCCCGGGGGCACGAAACATGACCCAGATCGCCACCGTTCGCGGCCCGCTGGATACCGCCGAGCTGGGGGAAACCCTGATGCACGAGCACGTGTTCGTGCTCACGCCCGAGATCCAGCAGAACTATCCGGGCGACTGGGACGAGGAGGAGCGGGTGGCCGATGCCGTCGCCAAGCTCCGGGCACTCCGCGAGGTGGGGGTGCGCACCATCGTGGACCTGACCGTCATCGGGTTGGGCCGCTACATCCCGCGCATCCAGCGCGTGAACGAGCAGGTCGACATCAACATCGTGGCGGCGACCGGGGTCTACACGCACGACTCGGTGCCGTTCTACTTCCGCAACCCCGGCCGGCGTGCGCCGGACGGCTCGGACCTCATGGCCAGCTATTTCATCACCGACATCACAGACGGCATCGCGGAGACGGGCGTGCGGGCCGGCGCCCTCAAGTGCGCGATCGACACGCCCGGGATGACCCCCGGCGTCGAACGGGTGCTGCGTGCCGTGTGCCTCGCGCACAAGGCGACCGGCGTACCCATCACCGTGCACACCCACCCGGAGAGCAGGTCCGGTCTCGAGGTGGCGCGCGTCGTCATCGAAGAGGAGGTCGACCCGAGGGCGGTCGTGCTCGGGCACAGCGGTGACACCGACGACGCCGACTACCTGGCGCAGCTGGCCGATGCCGGCTTCCTCCTCGGGATGGACCGGTTCGGGCTCAACTTCGCCATCACCTTCGAACAGCGAGTCGGGGTTGTCGCGGAGATGTGCCGCCGCGGCTACGCCCAGAGCATGGTGCTCTCGCACGACGCGTCCTGCTACATCGACTGGCTCGACAGCGCCGTCCTGCCCGTGCTGTTACCGAGCTGGCACTACCGCCATATCCACGATGACGTGCTGCCCGCCCTGCGTCACGCAGGGGTGAACGATGAGCAGATCACCACCATGTTGATCGACACGCCCCGGCGCTACTTCGAAGGCGCGAAGTAGGGCCCGCGCGGTCGCTCAGGGCGGCATCAGCTTCCCCGAACGGCGAGGAGCGCGACGGCGGCGGCCAGAGCCGGGGGCACCGCCAGCAAGCCGAGCCGACTGGCTGTGGCGAGGGACGGCTGTTCGCCAGTCGAACGCGCCGAGCGGCGCCAGAGCACCCAGGCCAGCGAACCGGTGGCGCACAGGTTGGGGCCGAGGTTGAGGCCGACGAGCAGCGCCAGTGGGTGCGCCGGCACCCGGGCGGCCAGGAGAGACGCGGCCGGAAGATTGTTGGCGACGACCGACGCGCCGGCTCCGATCACCGCCGTGCCCCAGAGGCCCACCTGGCCGGAGATCGCCGATGGTCCGCTCCACACTCTCCCGACCGTGCCCAGGGCGACGGCGACGCCGAAGAGGCCGAGGAGGACGGGGATGTCCACCGTTCGCCCGATCTCAGCGAGTCCGCGGCGACCGCGCACCGCCCAGATCCCGGCCGCGACCACGCCGACGGCGAAGACCGGGAGTGCGGGTGCCGCCAGCGTGATCACGAGCGCCGCGGCGACGGTCACCGCCAGCGCGCCGACGCCGAGCGATTGACGCGCCGCGGCCGGTACCGGGGTACCGGCCCCGCGTAGCTGGTTCCGCTCGACCACCCCGACGACCACCGAGGTGATGGCGATCGCCGCCAGCCACGAGGGCCACATGCGGTCAAGGAACTGGGCGCCCGACAGATGGAGATGGCCGAGCACGATCAAGTTGGTCAGATTCGAGCCCGGCAGGAGCAACGACCCGGCGTTAGCCAGAAGGAGTGAGCCGTAGAGGAGAGGGATCGAGGAGACCCCACGGTGCCGAGCCGCGTAGATCAACACGGGGGTCAAGAATGCGACGGCCGTGTCGAGGTTCAGCACGGCGGTGACCGCGGCCATGGCGAGGCAACCGCCGACGAACAGGCTGCGCGCACCGGGGGCGACCAGCGCCAGCCGGTGCCCGATCGCCAGGAAGAGTCCCTCCTCGTGGGCTACCAGCCCGACCAGAAGGAGCCCCGCGACGAGGACAAACGGCGGCCAGTCCTGCGAGGTCGCCGCGCGGGCCGGGCTCGGGGCGAGCGAGGCCGCCGTGAGCGCACCGAGCGCGCCCGCTGCCAACAACACCCAAGCCAGGGGCTCGGTTCGTCGTGCGCCAACTTCGGACGACGGCGGCACAGGGGAATCATGCCCGAGCGACAGCTGAAATCACCCGGCGGGTCCACGGTCGGCTCCATCCGATACCGTGCCTGGACGAGTTCGTCGAGACCAGGTGGGGGCACCGCATCGTGACGGCGGAAGGATGACTCGACGCGGCTGGCTGCTCTTTCTCGCGGTCGGCGTCATCTGGGGACTGCCCTACCTCTTGATCCGCGTGTCTGTGCGAGAGGTAAGCCCGGCGCTCCTCGTCTTTCTCCGCACGGCGGGCGGGGCCGTCCTACTCGGCCCGATCGCCGTGGCTCGCGGGGCGCTCCGTCCGGCGCTTCGGCGCTGGCGCCCGATCCTCGCCTTCACGGTGGCGGAGATGGGGGTGCCCTGGTTCCTCCTCTTCCGCGCCGAGGAGAAACTCTCGAGCTCGCTCTCCGGCCTCCTCATCGCGGCGGTTCCCCTGGTCGCGGCCGTGCTGGCCTGGGCCACCCGCTCCGAGCAGCTCGACGTGCGGCGCGTCGTCGGGCTCCTGATCGGATTCGGCGGGGTCGCCACGCTCGTCGGATTCGCGGTCCGCGCCGACGACCTGCTCTCGGCACTGTCGCTCGGCGTCGTGGCCTGTGGGTACGCCTTGGGCCCTTGGGTCCTGGCGCGCTACCTATCGGACCTGCCCGGGGTCGGCGTCATCGCGGCGGCGCTGATCGCCTGCGCCCTGCTCTACGCGCCGCTCGCGGCGTTCCAGCTCCCCCAGCGGAGCCTGACCGGGTCCGTCATCGGTTCCATCGTGGGTCTCACGGTGGTGTGCACCGCGGCGGCGTTCCTGTTGTTCTTCGCGCTGATCGGCGAGGTGGGGGCGACGCGGGCGACGGTGATCACCTACGTCAACCCGGCGATCGCCGTACTGCTGGGCGTCACCATTTTGAACGAGCACTTCGGTGTCGCCACCGGCGTCGGCTTCGCCCTCATCCTGGCCGGGTGCCTGCTCGCCACGAGGAGAGCGACGGACGCGGCGGCGCCGGTCCTTCCTGTTGTCGAACCATGAGGGGACGAGGGGTCACCTCGGGCGGCGCGGCCACCGTCGCTCGGCCCTCCGGCGGACGGGCACCGATTCGTGCCTGGGGGTGCCCATGAGGGTGGGGGTTGACGTCGCCGACTGCGCGATCCGCCGGCTCCGGACTTCGTCCCGGTGCGCGGGGCTTTCGGCCACGCCGCCTGGCATTTCGGAGCACCTCGTCGGCGCCAGCCGGTCCGGCGTTCCCGGAGCCGCCGAGCGGTCCGACCGGCAGATGGCCGGCCACTCCGTTCGGCAACCACGATGCCAGTCGACCGGGCTCCGCCGTCTCGGCGACCACCCTGGCCAGGGGCCCTTCAACCGGTCCCGAACCCCGTCGGGGCGGGCCCGATCGACCGACCAGCGGGGCTGGTTCCGCTCGAGCGGGCCAGGCCTCGGATATCCCCAGGTTCGTGACTGGGCTCCTCTATCCTGAATTCCGATCGGAGCCCGGTTCGCCGGGGCCGACGAAAGAGCAAACCCTCCGCGAGGGGGGGACGCAAAGCTTCGGGGCTCTGTGGAGCTGGCCGGGCTGCCGAATCGGCTGTTCGAAGGGTGGCCACCGATTCGTCGGCACTCGTGCCTGTCCCATACGAGCGGACACAGACGGAAGGTCGGATTGGCCAGCCAGGGTGGCCTCACACGCAAGGGTCGACGTTCGCGGGTGCGTTCGGGTGACCTGCCGCGCCCGGCCGGCCGACTTGGGACCCGCTCCGAAGCGGGCATGGGGCTGCTCGAGGTCGTCATCGCGATCTCGCTGCTCCTCCTCATCATCGTGCCCATGTCGTACCTGTTCACCAATGTCATAGGCCAAGCCGCCGCCGCCCGGCAGGAGGTCACGGCGATCCGGCTGGCCGACGGCTTGCTCGAGCAGCTCAACTACTCGGGGCCACCGAACGACAGCAACGGACAGCCGGAGGTCGGCAGCACCATCTCCGAGCCAACGGTCACCGTGTCGAGCGTGACGTACCACGAGAGCGCGCGGTTCTCGTGGTCGCCGGCCGGGAGCGGGACCCCCGACCTGTGCACCTCCGGCCTGGCCCCCGAGCTGCTGCTGCAGGTCACGGTTACCTGGAGCCCCAACCACACGATCACCGATTCGACGCTGCTCAACTTTCCGCCCTCGGGCGTGGTCACCGAGGGATTTCTCGGAATCCAGGTGAACGGGGACCCCTCCGGCAGTCCTCCGAACGACGTGTTGGGGGTCCCCTGGTCGAGCCGCGTCACGCAGGTACCGATCGTCGTCTCGGGCACCAACCTGGCGACCTCCTACACCCTGCACCCCACCAGCAACGGTTGTACCTTCCTCGAGCTCACGACCGGCACCTATTCCGTGCAGGTGGGAAGCGGTCCTACCGGCTACACGGCCAACTACAACGAAGGCACGTCAGAGACCCAACCGACCAGTTCGGCGACCACGATCTCGGTCAACACGGACGTGATCACCGAGGTCGTGTTTCAATACGACGAGGGGGCTGACATCAACCTCCAGTACCCGTCGACCACGTACGTCGACGACGGCATCGTCTGTCCCAACGTGAGCAGCGGTCTGACCTGTCTCGTGTCGGGTCAGGATGCGACGAGCGCAGCCTCGCCCAACACGAACCCGTTTGCGACCGCACTGCTCAAGACTTCGTCCGGGTGGTCGACGGCCACGCTGCCGTCGGGTCTGGTACGGATCGAGTCCACGGCGTGCTCTTCGGGTGCGTGCATCGCGGTCGGTTATGGCTCGAGCGCCGGTGCGGCGGCGGTGGCTCAGTCGACCTCGCCATCCACCTGGACGGCGAGCACGCTGCCGAGCGGCGCCAACGTGGCCGCCCTCGGGCAAATCGTGTGCCCGACCAGCGCGACCACTCCTGCGTGCTTCGCGATCGGGACCAACACCTCCGGGAATGGCGTGATCCTGGCCGCCACGATCTCGGGTTCGAGCCCCCACACGGTGACCTGGACAGCCGACACCGTCCCGAGCGTGACGGCGTTCTCACAGCTCACCTGCCCCTCTTCCAGCGCGACCCCCACCTGCTTCGTGATCGGCAGCGCGTCGACCGCCGATCATCGCGTCGTTCACCAGCCCGTCGACCTGGACCGCGTACAGCGGCGTCACGGCGAAGACGATCTCCCAGCTCGCCTGTGCCACGACGACGCTCTGCTATGCCACGGGTTCGACATCGTCGGCCGCCGCGATCTTCTCGATCCTGACGGCGCCAACGACCTGGCATGCCGACACCATGCCGGTGAGCCCCTTCTCGCTCTCCACCGCAGTGGACCTCGCCTGTCCGAGCTCGACCCAGTGCTACGCGACCGTGACCGGAAAGACCAGCTCGTCTGGTTCGGTGACGCCCTTGGTGTTGTCGACGGCGGGCACATCGACGTGGGCCAACATGACGATCCCGACCACGGCTGCCGGCGCCCTCGCCCAACCGGTCTGTCCCAGCACGTCGGTTTGCTTCATACCGGGTTCGAGCACCGCGGGGACTCCGATCGTGTTGTCCTTGAAGTCGAGCCCCACCGCGTGGGTGTACGACACGCTTCCGTCCGGACTGACCTCGTTGTCCTCGGTCGTCTGCCCGAGCACCACGTCCTGTCTTGCCCTCGCGACCGTCACCAGCACGGCGGAGATCCTGTCTACGACCGGCGGCTCGGCCCCCACCTGGATCAGCGACACCATCTCGGGCACCACGGGCACCCCGGTGTTCTTGTCGGGGCTGGCCTGCATGAGCACGACAAGCTGTGAAGCGGCCGGATCCAGCGAGACGTCGGCCTTCGTCCTTGACGACACGACGAGCACGCCGGTGTTCAGCGGGTCCGGCACCCCGACCCTCCCCGGCGGGGCTCACGATCGACAACCCCCCAATCATGGTGTCCAACCTCGCGTTGGCCCCTTCGACGACCCTGGAGCTCAACGCGCCGACCACCACGGTGGCGCCATTGCTGTCTATCGGTCCCCTCTTCCCCTTCGCCAGCGGCTACTCGGTGGCTGTCGGCGAATGCGCATCCGAGCTGACTGCGGCGTCGGCGAGCGCCGCCACGACGCCTGGCGCGGGGGTCGAGTCCAGCGTCGGCGAGGCAACGGCGACCCTGCCGATGGGTCTCCTGCCCATCCAGGTGGTCTCGGGTACGACCGGATTGGCAGTCTCGGGTGCGACGGTGACTATCGCAGACACCTGCGCGTCGCCGCTCACGCCGCTGGCCGGGACGAACCCCGCCAGCTACACGCTGCCGGCCTCTGGTGCGGACGGTCTCAGCCGAGCCGACGTCATCTACGGCACCTACAACGTGACGGTCAAGTTGGGTTCGAGTTCGGCGACGGTGGCGGTGACCGTGGGACCCACATCGGTCACGGTTGGGACGACGACGTACTACCTCCCCAATGCCGCGGTGATTGCGGACTGATGATCGACCGCCCGAACCTCACCGCCCGCGTCGCGAGGCGCTCGGCACTGCGCGCGCGGCACGATCGCGCCGAGTCGGAGGCCGGGTTCACGCTGGTCGAGCTGATCGTCACCCTTGCGGTGTTCACGATCCTCCTCGGGATGTCGATACCGATCGTGTCCACGTTCATGGACGCGTCCACGAAGATCACGAACACCTACGCCAACATCAACCAGATCCTTCCCGTGTCGACCAACTTGCAGCGCCTCATCCGCTCCGCAGTCGCTCCGGGGCCCACGTATTTCACCGGAATTCCGGTACCGGCGTTCGGCGCATACAGTTTGACCACCGGTGCGGGACCCACCGGCGGCACGGTCACACCGACGTCGCTCACCTTCTACGCCAACATCGGTGATCCCAATGGTCCGGCGAAGATCGTGGCGAGCTGTACGCCGAACGGAACGACTGGGAACTGCGCGTACCCCGGCACGTTCACCGTCACCGAGGCCAAAGCGATCACAGTTAGCGGGGCGAGCACCTGTCCGTTCGGTAGCCAGGACAACCAGATCTGTACGTGGAGCTCGTCTCCGCACACGCTCCTGACGGTGACCGGACTGACCAACGGGCTCGACAACGTGCCTCTGTTCACCTACGGCCTGCTCATCACGACGACGACGACGAACAGCAACGGAACGCAGACGACGACCTCCACCACGACCTCGCTCGTCGGGTCAACACCGAGCAACAACGCGGCGCAGGCGGCGTACAACCTCGATCTCACGGCATCGGGCACGATCGCCGGAGTATCGAGTCCCGGTCCAAACAGCAACGGATGGTTCACGAGTTGTGACGCTCCGCCATCCTCGTCACCGGTCACGAACCCGGACAGCAACTGCGCCGCGGCCGAGATCGAGTCCGTGACGATCGATATCCAGGTGAACGGCACCGCGAGCAATTCCCGCAACAGTGGCGGTCAAGTGGAGGACCAGAGCACCGTGTACCTCTTGTCGACGTCATCGTCGAACTACCAAGAACAGGTTGGCTGACATGAGCTACCACCGTCGGCGCTGGATCTGCTTGACGCGAAGCTCGCCTGGCCGACTGGCCCGCCGGCTCCGCATCGCCAACGAGCTCGGTCAAGCTGCCTTCGCGATGGTGACCGGAATCGCCGTCTTGCTGCTCCTCACCGGGGGCATCCTCTTTTCGACCACCAGCGAGCATGATCCGCTGGTGCAGGGGGACCTGCTCCAGCACCTGGCGTACCGGGGGCTCGAGGCCGGTATCGACTCATATCTGACGACGATCAACAACAACCCGAACCTGATCAATTGCAACACCAGCAACACCCCGGGAAACCCAAATCTCAGCACCAGCTCCACCGGGAGCCCGACGTGCACCTCCTCGTTGCTCCCGGCCCTCGACACGTGGACGCAGGTTCCCAACACATCGGGTGACGGCAGCTCCATCCCCGAGTTCTACATGTGGACCAATCCTCAATTCTGCTTCTCGACGTCCCTCGGGACCGTTGGCAGCCCAACCTGTTCGGCACCGAGCACTGGAACCGCAGGCGCGACCCTTGCCTACGTCGAGGAGCAGGTCATCGGGGCGGCCGAGATAGGGCCGCGCTACGCCTACCAGTCGGCGGAAGCCGAGTTCACTCCGGAGAACGGATTCCTGAGCAACCTCTGGTGGAGCAACTACGAGGCGACCGATCCGCAGATATCTTCCAATCCCAATACCGCAGAACAGGACTGCACGTATGACTGGAACAACAACTATTACGGGCCGGACACGAACAACAACGGGGGGACGGTCCCCTTCCCAACCAGCAGCTACTGCAATCCGGTGTTCTTCGGGCCCGACGACGTCCTGTACGGCCCGGTCTATTCCAACGACTCCATCTACGTGGACGGATCCCCGGACTTCGGTGTGCCCGCGGCGAGTGGGCAACCCGCCGTGCAGGGAACCGTGACCACGCACGACCCCAACTGCCTATTCGTCGACCCGGACAAGAACGAGTACAAGTCGGGATCCGGGTCGGGTTCCTGCGCCAATGCCTCGGCCCAGGTGGGGGAGTACAACAGCTCGACCAGCTCTGACGACGCGCCGTTCGAACCGATCCCGTCGAGTGACACGGAGCTGGCCACCCTCGCCGCTCAGGATGGATGTCTCTACTCCGGCCCCACGACGATCAAGCTCTATTACAACACTGCGGCCGGCCTGCCCTACATGACGGTCTCCAGTCCCGACACCGACGCCGCGGCCGGGAGTGGAACCTCAGATCCCGACAATGCCAGCACCAACAGCAACAACTGCGGGGTCGGAAACAACGATGGCGTGGGAGTTCCGGTGCCGTCCGGGACGAAGGGCAACGGGGTGATCTTTGCCGAGAACACCCCGAGCTCCCAGCAGCCCTGCGTCACGGACGCCAACCCGTTTGAAGACGTCTTGAACGGCGACTCCGGGGGAGATGCGCAGACCCCGGGTACGCAGTACTACGACGTGAGCGGGACGTCGGAGGACTGTGAGGCCGATGTCTTCGTCTCCAACGCGGCAGCCGCCACCGGCACGGTGCCCGGCGAGTCCGGGAACCTCACGATTGCCAGCCAGAACAACGTCATCATCGACGGCAACATCACCTACTCAATAGCTGACTGCGGGTCGAAGTTCGACAGCAAGTACATGAACGGTACGTCGAGCGGCCAGTGCCAGTACAACTCGGGGACGACACCGAACGACACGCTGGGGCTCATCGCCTACCACTTCGTCGAGGTCGATCACCCGGTCCAGACGACGACGACGTGCTCACAGTCGTTCAACGGCAACTGCCTGCGGTACACGACCACGACGTCTGTCGAGCCGGCCTGCGGGACCAGCGGTGCGCCACAGCCTCCGAGCTGTGACCCGAACACCGGGTCGGGCTTGACCATCGATGCGGCGATCCTGGCCCTGAACGACTCGTTCGCCGTGAACAACTACACGATCGGCAGTCCCGAAGGACAGCTCGACGTCTATGGCGCCATCGCCCAGGACTGGCGCGGGGCGGTGGGTCAGTTCAACAGCCAAACGGACACGGTCATCTCCGGGTACAGCAAGTACTACCTGTGGGACAGTCGGCTGGAGTACGTGACCGTCCCGTACTACCTCAATCCGGGGACTCCGTCGTGGGCACTGACCTCGACGGGCGTATTGCAGGGCGTGGGCAATCCCTGTGCGACGACCGCGAACCTGCCCGATCCGTGGCCCCTCACGACCGGCTCGCAAACATGTTTGAACACGACCCCCCCGCAGGAGTCCGTCTAGGGGTTCGAGTCAGGAATCTGCTGGCTGTATCTGGCGACCGGATCGAGGTCAGCAGAAGCTGGGCTCGCTCCCACGACCGGGATCGAGAACGCAACGTCGTGCTGGGTCTCGGTCTGGCGGATGACGTCGAGGATCTGTTTGCCGACGAGCTCGTCCCGGTCCAACGAGCGCGTCCCGGAGCGACTCGACGACGCGGCGGTTCCCGTCCAGCATCTTGGTGGCCTCGGCCTTGCCGTAGGCGAGCAGGCCCTCGACCTCGGTGCGACCCTCTTCGGTCGAAAGGACCCGGGCGGCGAGGTTCCCCTCGGTCGGTGCCTGCGTCGCCAGCACGGAGATCAACGTCGAGCCCATCCCCATGGCCCCCACCATCTGGCAGGCCGCGGTGGTGGCCGCCTGGAGGTCGCCGGTCACTCCCGACGACGTCTCCCCGAAGAACAGGTCCTCGGCCACCATCCCGCCGAAGGCGATCTGGATCAGCGCCTCGAGCTCGCTCTTGGTCTTGGTGAAGCGCTCCTCGGTCTCCGAATGGGTCAGCATTCCGAGGGCATCCTTGCGCTTCACGATGGACAGGAGCTCGAGCTTGCGGCCCTTGCCGACCAGCCATGCCACCGTCGCATGGCCGGCCTCGTGGGTGGCGATCATGCGCCGCTCCGCCTCGGTGTAGACGGTGTCCTGGGCCAGTCCGACCTCGTTCGTCATCTTGGCCTGCATGAGGTCGTTCCACGAGAGGCGGTCGGCGCCGCGGCGTAGCGCCCAGATGAGCGACTCGTCCAGGAGGTGCTCGATCATGACCGGTGAATAGCCGGCGGTGATCGAGGCCAGCGTCTCGCGCTGCTCTGGATCGTCGAGGTCGTCTTCGTGTGCCTTCTTGGCGAGGTAGTAGTCGATGATGTCGCGCCGACCGGCCCGGGTCGGCAGGTCGAAGTAGATGGCGCGGTCGAAGCGGCCCGGTCGGAGCAGAGCGGGGTCGAGGTCGGCCGCCCGGTTGGTGGCGCCGATCACGAGGAGGTTGGCCGGCGGCGCCACGGGCTTGCGCAGATGGCGACTGGGCGGGAGCCAGAGGTTGACGGCGTCGACGAGCACGCCGAGGAACTTGGTGCCCGCCGGCGGCGTGTCGAACGACTGCAGCTGGATGAGGAGCTCGTTCACGACGCCGGCGACGCCTTCACGGTGACCGAAACCGCCACTCCGGGAGGCGCCGATGGCGTCGATCTCCTCGATGAAGCCGATCGCTCCGCCCTCGCGCCGCGCATACTTGCGGAGAGCCTTGAAGTAGGAGCGGATCTTGCGGTTGGTCTGCCCGTAGAACATCGACTGGAAGGCCGACGACGACACGAAGAGGAAGGGGACCCCGGCCTCTCGGGCCATGGCGCCGCGCGAGATAGGTCTTCCCGGTGCCCGGTGGGCCCTCGAAGAGGATGCCGCGGCGGGGCGAGCCCCCCATGGTCGCCGCGAATGTCTTGTGGGCCAGGAACAGGTTGAGGGTCTTCTGCACCTCTTCGACGACCACGCCGGCGCCGCGGACGTCGGCGAAGCTCACGTCGATCTCGCCCGGCCGGTAGAGGACGTGGGGCGAGCGTCCGGCCCCGAGCATCGAGACCAGCATGATGCCGCCGAGGACCAGGATGAGGATGATCGCCGGCGCGTACTGGCCGAGAGAGCTCGGCAGGTGCGGGAACCCGAAGGCTTCTTTGTGCCAGGCCAACCATCGGATCAAGAGCAAGGCGGTGATCGGAATCAGGAACAGCCCCACCCAGAGCAGGCGCCGCAGCCGGGAGTGTTCTCGAGCCCGGCCGACGTCGGCGGTGTGCGCGGCGAGGAGCCCCTCTTGACGCAGCGAGATGGTGGCCACGGAGACATCGTTGTCCACCGCGTCGGTCTCATCAAACGGCGAATGCACGATCTGCTCCTTTCGGTCATCAGTCCGAAAGGGCGTCGGTTTCGCCACTCGCTCCCCGTCAGCCGGGCGACCAATTGGTGCCTGACGGATCTCAGCTTCGCCCTCGCGCCACCCTGGTCTTGGCGCTACAACAGTGTGCGCCGGTGAACGTACCACCAGCGTCCCTCCCGCGTCTCTAGGCAGTTTGGTTACAACTTGGCCCTGCAGCCTGGGGAAATGGCCGAACCGCCGCCGCAGGCTCGGTCGCTCGCCGCGTCGGCCCGGTCCTGGGGACGATCGAGACGCCGGTGGTCGATAATGCGACATGGCGCCCCCGAGCACCGATCGGCCGAACGCCGGGGCGTCGTTGCGCACTCGGGAACGGGGCTGGAAGGGCCTGGCCCGGCGTTCCCTGCGCCGGCTGCCCGATCCCGTCGAGGCGGCCGTGCTCGCCGCGCTGGGCCGGCGCCCGACGCGGACCGTCGCGCTCGAGGCGCTCGATGCCGAGCTCACGGAAGCGGCCCGCTTGTTCGACACCTCCGAGGACGCGGCGCGCCTGTTCCTGCGCGGGTTCTCGCTGGCACCGCCCTCCGGCCGGCCGGCCGATCCGTTCTCCCCCGCCTACCGGGACTGGGTCTTCTCGGTCTACCGCGCGGTGTCGGGGCGGCCCGACTACTCCACCGACAACGAGCACAGCCCCTTCGACGAACGCGGGGCGCTGGTGCGCCCCTACCCGCACTGCACCGGGTCGCCAACGGTCCTGGGCGAGGAGCTGATGGCGCGGGGCTTCATCATCAAGGCCTTGGGTCTCGCCCCGCCGGCGCGCGTCGTCGAGTTCGGTTCCGGCTGGGGCAACCTCACCCTCGATCTGGCGCGCGTCGGGTTCGACGTCACGGCCGTCGAGATCGAACCCCGCTTCTGCTCGCTCATCGAGGAGCGCGGACGGGAGCTCCCGAACCTGCGGGTGATCCGGTCGGGCATGCTCGACTTCCGCGCCGATGCGCCGTTCGACGGCGCCATCTTCTACGAGGCCTTCCACCACTGCGCCGACCACCTGGCCATGCTCGAGCAACTGCACTCGGTCGTGCGCCCCGGCGGCCGGGTGCTCTTCGCGGCGGAGCCGGTCGCCCCCATGGAGTACCCGTGGGGACCACGCCTCGACGGGTACTCGCTGTGGTCCACCCGCACCTACGGCTGGCTGGAGCTCGGGTTCGACGACGACTACTTCGCGGCGGCGCTGGCCCGCACCGGCTGGACGGCCACGCGCCGCCGGGATCCGGCCAGCTCGCCGCTGGCCGATGTCGTCGTGGCCACGCCGCTCGACGAGCGAGGGGCGATCGTTCGCCCGTAGCGGCTGCGTCGTCGAGTGGCCGAGCGGTCAGCTCAGCGGGTCGCCCCAGCTCCCGCCGGGAGCCGGACCGCCGGGGCAGGCGAACAGCCCGCTGGCCGTGTGCAGGAGATACCGCCTCATCGCGTCCTGCTCGGCCAGTCGTGTCTGGATGGCGACGAACTGGAGTCGGGGATCGCGCTGGAAGCAGAGGAAGAACAGTCCGGCGTCCAGCTCGCCGGTGGCCGGATCCACTCCGTCGGCGAAGTTGAATCCGCGGCGCAGCAGTCGCTCGCCCCGGTTGGTCACCGGCGCGGCGACCCGGATGTGGGCGCCGGCCGGGATCACGGGGAGACCGTCGGCGCCCACGGCCTTGAGGTTGACCGGATCGCGCTCGGCGGTGCTCCCGAGCGGCGCGCCGGTCGCCTTGGCCCGTCCCACCGTCTGCTCCTGCTCCAAGAGGGTGGATCGGTCCCAGGCCTCGAGATGGATCCGGATCCTCCGGGCTACCAGGTACGTGCCGGCCCGCATCCACGACTGGTCGCCCTCGTCTCGGACCCAGACGAAGCGCTCGAGCAGCTTGGAATCCTGAGCGGTGAGATTGTCGGTGCCGTCCTTGAAGCCCATCAGGTTGCGCGGCGTCGTCTGCTGCGCACTCGTCGACGAGGTCCGTCCGAACCCGAGCTGCACGTAGCGCAGCGTCGCCGTCCCGAGGGCGAGGCGCGTCAGGTTGTGCACGGCGTGGAACGCCACCAGCGGGTCGTCGGCGCACGCCTGGATGCAGAGGTCGCCGCCACTGCGGGTGGGGTCGAGCGCCTCCCCGGCGAACGCCGGCAGGTCGGCCAACGCGGCCGGACGGCGATGGGCCAGTCCGAAGCGACCATCGAAGAGACTCGGTCCGAATCCGGCGGTCACGGTGAGGTGGGAGGGCCCGAGACCGAGTGCCTCACCGGTGTCGGGAGCGGGCGCCCCTGGGTAGGTGTCGCCGGTGAGGAGCTCCCCGGCGCAGAGCCGGGCCGCGGCCCTCGTCCACGTACGAAGCAGCGCCAGCAGTGCCGAACGGTCCGCCCCGGTGACGTCATAGGCGGCGAACACGAGGGAGTCTTGGGCCGGCGTGATGATGCCGGCCTGGTGCGTCGCGTAGAACGGCACCGTCCCCGCGTGCGGATCGGTCGACTGGCTGACGGCGGCGGCCGCCGAGGTCGAACGCGCGGCGGCGAGCAAACCCGCCGAGGTCAGGCCCGCCGCCCCGACGAAGGCCCGGCGGCTGATGGCGCCCGAGGAGCCACCATCTGGCGTCACCCGTAGGTCCCGCCCGCCGAGAAGTGCGCCAGGTCGCCACCCAACCTCGACAGGGCGGCGGCGGTGGCGTCCACCTGCTGGGCCAGGGCCCGCCAGACCGGTTGGCTGATCTGGCTGTCGACGAGCGTGCCGGGCGGCCCCAACGCGTCCACCCGCTGGCCGAGGAGCGTGAACTGGGCGACCACGGCGCGAGTGGCGCCGGGCGCCGCCAGACGGCCGAGGGGCGCCACCACGGCGAACGCGGCACGCGCCGCGGCCACGCCGGCGACGGCGTCGACGCCGTCGAGGTGCGAGTAGGCCTCCTCGTCGCCGGTCACGACCTCGTCGTTCACCCAGCCGAGCGTGTTCACCCCGACGGTGACGATCGCCGCCGGTGCGAGCCGGACCTTGGACAGGATCAGGCCGATGATCGGCACCTCGGCCGCGGCCTCGGCTGCGGCCTGGCTGGCGTTGCCGCCGTCCCAGAGGTCCCGCTCGACGAGGTGCAGGCCCGAGAACGGGGCGCCGGGTGGCGGGCCGGCCGCCAACCCGTCGAACGCGGCCGCCTGGGCCGGGTTGTCGTCGAGCACCTGGCCGACGGCGTCGAAGTCGGACTGGGTGACGAGCTCGTCCTTCTCGCTCAGCGCCGCGTCGCCGACCGCCGCCGCATTCGCCAGGGCCACGGTGTCGACGTCCAAGCGGCCGGCGGCCGACCGGACGAGGAGTTCGTAGTCGCCAGTCGCCGATGCGGCCAGGTTCCGTTCAATCGCGGCCACCTGGGTGTGCCCCGCCGACCTCGATGCCGACCGTGACCGGGTGATCGGGGCCGCGCCGGCGCAGCCCACGCAGGCCACCACGACGACCCCGAGGACGGCCGCGACGGCCTTCGATGCGACGTCCACCCCGTTGCGGCCCGAGCGGTCAGATCCGTCGGTTCCGTCGGCGCAGCGCCACGGCTCCGGCCGGCGCCAGCGTCCCGACGGCGACGGTCGAGAGCACCCCGTGCGCCCCCATCGATCCGAGCGCCGACCCCGAGCTCCCCGAGCGGGCACCACGGGTTGGCGGGCACGCCGGCACACGGGTTCGGCATGGTCGGCAGCGTGGCCGGCACCTTCGCCAGCATCGTGACCGTGCGTTGCGGGTACACCTCGGTGGCCGAGCACGGCAGGAACCCCGCGTCACACTCGACCTGGGCGAGGAGCGGCCCACCGGTGTTGGCCGCCGCCGTGAGGGCACCGCACTTCGCCTGGACCTGCTCCAGGTTCGACGGGGCCGAACCGGCGGGCGCGTCGTTGCGGGCGAAGCAGTTCTGCGGCTCGCCCGAGAACAAGGTGATCTGCCCGAAGTCGCTGTTGGACTGATTGCCGAAGTAGCCGTCGTGGGTGAACGTGTTGCCGATCAGCGCATCGCCCTCGGGGTCGTACACGCAACCCAGGGCACCGTCGGGGTGGCCACCGGATCCCGAGCAGCTGACCCCCTTCGAGGGCGTCCCCGTGTCGGGGTAGGGCACGAAGAGGACACCCCAGGCCCCGTTGTTCGAGAACGTGTTGTCCATGACCGTGTCGTTGCGACCACCCGACACCGTCATGCCGGTGCCGATCGGGCCCGGCCGCCGCCGATCCCGCCGCGGGCGGGTCGGGGTTGTTGTTGTCGTGGACGTCGTTGTGGATGAACACCCAGCACGAGTGGGTGTGGGTGATCGGGCTGATGCCGTTGTCCGGGCAGTCACCGTTCTGCGGCGGCGGGGGGTCGCCGCCCACCTGGGTGTTCGTGTCCAGCCCGTCCTGGTTGTGGTCGAACTGCGAGTGCTCGATGACGACGGCCCCACCCGAGTTCGTCCCCGAGTAGCCGAGTGCGTTGTTCTCCATCCAGGAGTGGTCGATCGTGACGTCGCACACCTGTTGGCAGGCGCCCACGTACATGCCCGAGTCGTTCATGTTGTTGGCGTAGAGCTGGTTCCAACTGCCCGGGCCCTCGGAGTCCGAGGAGAACACCCCGTAGCCGCCGGCGGCGTTGAGCGAGTAGTACGGTCGACGTCGCAGTCAGGTAGGTGCCGGTGTAGCCCTTCATGCCGATCTTGCCGGAGCCGTCGCCGCCGTTCCACCAGATCTCGTTGCCGGCGTCGCCGGAACCCGGTCAGGAAATTGCAGACCGTGAGGTTTTCGATCTCGACGTTGTTGGCCTTCCACACCACGATGCCGTGCGACGACCCTCCGGCGTCCCGTCGGGCGGCCGTGGCGCCGAGGTCCTGGTCTGCCAGCGGCCGATCCGCCGAGCAGGTCGGCGAGCCGGGCTTGGTGCCGTCGACGATCACCGTCTTGCGGTTCATCCCGCGGAGGATGGATGTCAGGCGTGGAGATGAGCACCCCCCCCATGTCGCCGTTGGCGGCCTGGGTGAACGGTCGGGACGTTCACGTGATCGTCCTGCTCGTGGTAGTCACCCGGGCGCCACCAGGATCCAGTCGCCCCGGTGGGCCGCGTTCACCGCCGCCTGAATGGAGGAGTACTTGCCGGCGATCCCCTTGTACTTGCCGACCAGCAGGACGCGGCCGGACGCGGCCGACGCCGTCGTTGCCGAGCAGACCGAGAGCGCGCCGGCCACCAGGATGAGGACCGAGAGCCGAGCGGCGCGCGAGGACACCCGTCTTTTCACATGGCGCATGACAATCCCCCGTCCGGCTGGTGCCACTCGACCCCTGGCGGCACGTTATCTCGGGTGGTGCCGGCGGGAGGGTCAGCCGCCGGGGTCAGCCCGGCGGGATTCGGCCGACCCCGCCGTCGATCAGCAGCATGTCGGTGAGCCGCCGCTCGGCGTGGACGGCGCGCCAGGCGAGCATCGCCTGCGCGTGGGGGAGGACGGTCGCCGGATCCGTGATCTCGGTGCGCCAGGTGGGATCGGCGGCCAGGTCGAAGCAGCGCCAGTTCCCGTCGGCGAACTGGACGTAGGCGGCCGACTCGGTGCGGCGCACGGCGAGGTGCTTGTGCTCGAGTCGCCGGTCCCACGGCCAGGTGTGCGGACCGAAGAGGATGTACTCCCAGCGCCAGTCGTATTCCCAGTGGGCGGCGTCGCGCCACCAGGGCGGGTCCTCGCCGGCCAGGAACGGCGTGAGCGGCAGGCCGTCGCATTGGGCCGGGACGTCGACGCCCATGGCCTCGCAGATGGTGGGGAAGATGTCGACGTTCTCGGTGAACGACGTCGACGACGCGCCCGAAGGTGGCCGGGTGGCGGGGGTCGCGCACGATGCCCAGGATGTGGTAGCTCGACTCGAAGTAGCCGCCCTTTTGCAGGCGGCCCTGGTCGCCCAGCTGCTCGCCGTGATCGGCGGTCACGACGATGCAGGTGTCCTCCCACATGCCGAGGCGCACCAGGCTGTCGAAGACGCGGCCCAGCTGCTCGTCGACGTCGGAGATCATCCCGTAGTACTGGGCGGCGAGCTGCGCGCATCTCGGCCTCGTCCTCGGGGGCCGGTATCTGCGGCCAGGCGGCCGCAGAACGCGATGTCGTCCCCGGGCGGAATCGGCAGGGGGACGAGGGCGGGGTCATAGGCGTGCGACCAGTGTCCGGCCGCCGCGTAGGGCGGGTGGGGGCGCAGGTAGCTGGCGTGCGCGAACCACGGCCCGTCCTGGCGCTCCAGCCAGTCGATCAGGTGGTCGGTGAGAAAGGCCGAGATGCCGTGCTCGGCCGGGCGTTCCGGTTCGCCGGCCAGGAGCGCGTCGGGATTGTCGGGCAGGTCCTCGTAGCCGAGGCCCTCCAGCCAGCGCCGCCACGGCACCACGTCGTCGAGCAGCTCGAGCTCGTACTCGAAGCCGGGCGGCAGGCTCTCCCAGTTGAAGAGCCGCGGGTCGTCGGGGCCGATCGCCACCGCCGGGTCGATGGCCTGGTCGGCGTAGCCGAAGACCGCCGGCGCATAGCCGGCCCGGACGGCCGCCCGCGCCACGTTGTCGAAGCGGTCGTCGAGCGGGGTGCCGTTGCCGACGACCCGGTTGTTCAGCTGGTAGGTCCCGGTATAGAGGCAGGCCCGTCCCGGCCCGCAGGGCGCCGCCTGGCTGTAGTGGCGGGCCAGGCGGACACCGGCCGCGGCCAGCCGGTCGAGGTTGGGCGTCCGCACCAGCGGGTGGCCGGCGGCCGAGAGGCAGTCGGCGCGGAACTGGTCGAGCGTGACGAGGAGGACGTTCAGCGGGTCCGCCCCTGGCCGGACCCGGCCGCTCCGGGCGCCCCGCCCCGCTCGGCGCCCCTCGTCGCTGCGTCACCTCGTTTCACCGGGCCGATCCTCGCGCGAGAACGGACCGGCGGCAGAGCCCGGGCGCGCCGCTGCTGGCTCGCGGGCCACCTCGGGATGCTTCCGGGAACTTGGAGCCCATTCGGTCGAGCATTCGCTCGGTCGGTCGGTCCCGATGCTCAGCTCAGCGATCGGGAGCGCTCAGGCGGACTTGCGGCGGTTCATCACCTGGTCGGCCAGCTTCGGCGCGGCGGCGACGATCGCCGCGACGAGCCCCACGAAGGCACCGAAGCGCCAACCGATACCACTCGGGCCCTTGTCCAGGAAGGCGATGACGACCAGCACAAGGTTGACGGCGTTCACGATCAACAAGAGCTGCTGGTGCGGCACCGGCACCTTCCCCCGAACCTGTTCCCATCCGGCGCGGGCCGCCAGGTACCCGATCTCGCCCAAGAGCAGGATCAGCACGATGTAGAGGTAGCCGTGAGCGGTCAGGCCGTCGGCCGTCAGGCTGCCGATGCCGACGTTGATTCCATACCAGGGCAAGAAGAGGGAGATGAGCAGGACGACCGCAGCGACACCGATCACCTTGTCGGTGTTCGTCCACTGCCTCGAGTCGAACTTGTAGGCGGTTCCCTGTGGTCCGGTTGCGGCGGGCTGGGCCTGAGGGTTGACGCCGCCGGTCGGAGCCCCGCAGTTGAGGCAGGAGGCCGCCCGCTCCGCCAGCGGTTGTCCGCACCTCGAGCAGTTCATGTGCCCTCCCTCACCCCCGCCGGACGCCGCCCTGGAAGTGTCCGCATGGTAGCGGACGGACCCCTCGAATCACCGGGGAACGGACCGCTCCGATGGACCCCGACAGGATCGGGAGGCGCCTAACGGCCCTGGTCTGGCATGGTTTGGAGATGGTCGACGAACCCGAGGTGCGCCAGTCGGTCCACCTGGTCGAGCCGCCGTGGATCCGCGAGTTCGCCGACGACTCGAATCGGTGGCGCAGGATCTTCTCCGAGGTGATCGGAACGTTCCTCCTCGTCATGGTCGGCTGTGGCGGTGGGGTCGTCGAGGCCGTGAGCAAGGGTGCGATCGGCCGGCCCGCGGCCGTCGTGGCCCCGGCGCTGCTGGTGATGGCCGTGATCCTCTCGATCGGGACCGTCTCGGGCGCCCACCTCAACCCGGTAGTGAGCGTCGCCTTCGCCCTGCGCCGCGAATTTCCCTGGTACCGCGTTCCCCGCTACATCGCGGCCCAGGTGGCCGGGGGGCTGCTGGCCTGCCTGGTGCTCTGGGCGCTGTTCGGCAAGGTGGGTGCGCTCGGCGCGACGGTGCCCGGACCGGGGATCACCGGCGTCCAGGCGATGGGCATCGAGGCGATCCTCACGTTCGGCCTGGTGGGCACGATCCTGGGCACCGCGTCGGGCGCCCAGAACGTCGGCCCGCTCTCGGCACTGGCCGTCGGGGGGTACATCGCCCTGGCCGGCCTGTGGTCGAGCCCGATCAGCGGGGCGTCGATGAACCCGGTGCGCTCCTTCGCGCCCGACGCGGTCCTCGGGCACTTCCCGCAGTTCTGGGCCTATGTGGTCGGCCCAACAATCGGGATGCTGGCGGCGGTCGGCGCGGCCTACGTGCTGCGCGGCCGGGGTGGCGATTCCGCCGCCGCCCGTGCGGCCCAGGGCACGCTCGGGACGATCGTGCTCGCGACGACCCACGAAGCACCGCCCGAGGACAGGTAGGCGATGCGGCGCCCGCGGGCCACGGCGGTCCGCGTGCCGTGGCCGCGAACCGGAGTCGAGGAGGAATGATGGCCAAAGAGGAACACTGGAAGACCAAGCCGGACGATCACGACTATCCGGCCGCGGCCAACTACCTGGGGCTGTTGGCGCCCGAGGCGGTGATCGATCACATCGTGGAGGGCCTGAAGAAGTCGTCGATCTCTCACTTCAAGGCGAAGGACCTGTTGCGGTCGAGCGAGCTCCCGCTGCTCCCGGCGGACAATCCGTCGGTGGTCCGCGACCTGAAGAAGGTCAAGCGCGGCGAGCAGCTGTCGCCGGTGCTGCTCGTCCGCGGCAATCTGGCGAAGGGCATCCCCCTCACGGTCGCCGACGGCTATCACCGGATCTGCGCCAGCTATCACCTGTCCGAGGACGAAGACATCCCCTGCCGCATCGCCGACCGCGAGGGCTGAGTGTGGGCGTTCTCGTCCGCGGATCGGGGTCGGCTGACGCACGAGGTGGGTGCCGGGCGTGCCGGATCCGAGTGGGACGGGTCGGTGCCGGCTACCCGGCGAGCAAGAGGTCGGGAAGTGTGAGCATGTCGTCGAAGACCACCGCCCCCTCCAGCGCCACGCTGCGGCGTCGCAGACGCCGCCGGCAAAGGCGAAGACGCGCATCCCGGCGGCCAGCCCGGCCGTGACACCCGAGACGCTGTCCTCGACGACGGCACAGCGGCCCGGTTCGACGCGCATCCGTTCGGCGGCGTAGAGGAACACGTCCGGAGCGGGCTTGCCGTGGTCGACCTCGTCCACGCTGAAGAGTCGATCACCGAATCGATCCAGGAGTCCGGTGAGACCGAGGGTGAAGCGCATCTTGGCGTGACTCCCGCTGGACGCCACGCAGGTCGGGACGCTGATGCGATCGAGCGCGGCAACGACGCCCTCGACGGGGACGAGCTCGCGCTCGAAGGCCTCGCGGTAGCGGGGCTCGAACTCGGCGTCCCAGTCGATGGGCCGACCGAGCTCCCGTTCGATCTCCCGATGCATGTATTCGGCCGATCGGCCGACGAACCGCTCGATGATCTCCGACTCGGCCAACGGCCAACCGAGGGCCGACAAGATCTCCCTCTCGGTGCGAACCGCCAGTCGCTCGCTGTCGACCAGCACCCCGTCGCAGTCGAAGATGACGAGGTCGAAGGCGTCCACGGCGCCGATCTCAGTCCGGGATCGTCATGTGGACCCGGGACACGGTCACGGCCTGCCCGCTGACCACGACCCGGTCCCCGGCCAGACGCATCCGCACGATCGCGCCGCGGGCCGACGCTTGCTCGCCGACGAGCTCGGTGCGCCCGAGCTTCGCTCCCCAAAAGGCGGCCAGGGTGCAGTGCGCCGAACCCGTGGCCGGGTCTTCGGGGATGCCGACGTTGGGCCCGAACACTCGGCTGACGCAGTCGATGCCGGCCCGGTCGCCGGGGGCCGTGACGATGACGGCCCGTCCGCCCAGACCGGCCAGCGCGGCGAGGTCGGGCACGAGGGCCCGCACGCGGGCGGCGTCCGCCAGTTCCACCAGCGCGTCGAAACGCCCGCGTTGGAACGAACGCACGTCCGGCAAGCCGAGGTCATCGGGCGTCGCGGCCGCGACCGGTTCATCGGTCGGCAGGTCCATCTCGATCCAGTCGCCGACCTTCGTGCAGGTGAGGAGGCCGCTGCGCGTGTGGAATCGCCCGGCGCCGCCGAGCACGTGGGCCGACGCCAAGGTGGCGTGGCCGCACAGATCGACCTCCGCCGCCGGCGTGAACCAGCGGAGATCGTGGCTGCCATCGGCTCGGGGCACCAAGAAGGCCGTCTCGGAGAGATGCATCTCGCGGGCGATGTTCCCGAGCAGGGCGTCGTCGAAGAACGCCTCGAGCAGGGTCACGGCGGCCGGGTTTCCCCCGAAGGGCACTGCGGTGAAGGTATCGACGACGGTGAGTCGCAGCTCCATGCAGCCGAACCATAACGGTTCTGGATCGGGCCCCTGCCCGGACAATGCAGGTCGCCGAGCACCTGCCGCGACGCAGAGCCGGCCCGGTCGAGCGCCGCTCCCTGCGGGTCAGCCCAGCCGGACCCGGGGATCGAGCAAGGCGTAGACGATGTCGACGAGGGTGTTCATGACGACGATGAACGACGGCGGCGAGCACCACGACAGCGGCGACCACCGGCAGGTCGCCGTTGTCAGATGGCGTTCAAGCGCGAGCTGGCCGAGCCCGGTGAGCCCGAAGACCCGCTCGGTGACGAACGCGCCGGCCAGCAGCGTGCCGACGTCGATGCCGAGCTGGGTGACGACCGGGGTCAGGGCGGCGCGAACGCCGTGCTTGTAGATGACCGTCCGGCGGCGGAGGCCCTTGGCCCGCGCCGTGCGGATGTAGTCCTCGCCCAGCACGTCGAGCAGCGAACTGCGGATGAGGCGCGTGTAGACGGCGGCCTGGACGAGGGCGAGCGTGAACCAGGGCAGGATCAGGTGCACCGCCCACTGCGCCGGCGACTGCGTGAGCGGCACGTAGCCGGCCGCCGGGAACCAGTGAAGCCCGGCTTGGGTCAGGTAGTAGTAGAGGACCAGGAGGAACAGCAGGCCGAGCACGAAGGTCGGCATCGACAGGAAGGTCAGGGCGAACATCGTGCCGGCCCGGTCGCGCAGCGTCCGCGGGTGGGTCGCCGACATGATCCCGATCGGGATGCCGATCGAGCAGCCAGAGGACTGGCGGCGCCGAGGACGAGCGACGCCGTCACCGGGAAGCGCCCGGGCGATCTCGCTGTTGATCGGGCACCTGGTTCTGGAAGTCGAGGCCGAAGCTGCCGTGCAGCAGCCCGACCAGGTAGTGCCAGTACTGGTACCAGAAGCCGTGGTTGAGCCCGAGCCGGATGGCCGCGTCCTGGATCGCCTGCGGCGACGGCATCGCGCCCGGCGAAGCGGGCGGCGAGGTTCTTCGGGTTGCCGAGCGAAGAAGATCACGTAGGTCACGAAGGTGATGATCAACAGCACGATCACCAGGTAGAGGAGCCGCCGGATGATGAACCGGGTCATCGCGTACGCCTCGCTGGCCGCTCGGGTCGCCTGCTCTTCCGTCGCTTGGCCAGGCCCTTCTGGGCCTTCGACGGCGGCGTGATGTGGGAGCGACCCTGACGCGGGTCGAGGGCGTCGCGCAGCCCGTCACCGAGCAGGTTGAAGGCCAGCGTGGTGAGCACGAGGGCGACGCAGGGGAAGACGAGGAACCACCAGGCCACCGTGAACAGGTCGCCGGTCTGGGCCTCGGCGATCATGTTCCCCCAGGAGGCGGTCGGCGGCTGGACGCCGAGCCCGAGGAAGCTCAGCGTCGCCTCGAGCACGATGTTGACCGGGATCAGCAGCGTGGCGTAGATGACGGCCAGCGCGACCAGGTTGGGCGCGATCTCGACGAACATGATCCGCAGGTCACTCGACCCGAGCGCTCGGGCGGCCTCGACGAACTCGCGTTCTCGCAGGCTGATGACCTGGCCCCGCACGAGCCGTCCGATGTACGGCCAGCTGAACATGGCGATCACGATGAGCACGAGCTCGAGGCTCGGTCCGAAGCGGGCGACGATCGCCAGGGCGAAGAGCAGGACCGGGAAGCGACAGCAGGATGTCCATGAAGCGGGCCAGCACGGCGTCGATCCAGCCGCCGTAGTAGCCGGCGACGAGGCCGACGACCATGCCGACACCAGCGCCATCGCCGTCGCGCCGACACCCACCTCGAGCGAGACCCGGGCTGCCGTAGATGATCCGCGACAGCACGTCGCGGCCCTGGTCGTCGGTGCCGAGGAGGAAGCCGTTGTGACCCGGGCCGACCGGGATGCCCGAGAGCGACAGCCCGGTGTTGGTGTACTGCGCGTTGGGCCCGTGGCCGATCAGCGCGGTCAGCAGCGGGGCGAAGATCGCCACCAGGATGAGCAGGACGATGAAGACCGAGCGAGACCATGGCCACCCGGTCGCTTGCGCAGCCGGCGCCCAGGCCAGCTGCCACGGGGTGCGGCCCACGAACTCGCGGTCGGCCTCCTCGGCGTCGGGCTCGTGCTCGGCCGCCTCTTCGATCGCCATATCGGCTCGGATCAGAGCTCACGGCTGCGCCCCTTCCCCGATGGTCGTCGCGGCGTCGCGTCCGCGGGTCGCTCCCGCGAGGCACGTGGCCAGCGCCTCGCCGGCCTCGACCGGGAAGTGGCACGCGGTCAGGTGTCCGGGCGCGTCGCCGGGCTTGTGCTCGAGCAGCGGCTCTTCGACTGCGCACAGTGCCTGGGCCTTCGGGCAGCGCGGATGGAACCGGCAACCCGAGGGTGGGTCGCACCGGGCGTCGGGACATCGCCGGTCAGGATGATGCGCTCCTTGCGAGCACCCCGAAACGCCCGGGCGGCCACCGGCACCGCCGAGAGCAACGAGGCGGTGTACGGGTGCCGGGACTGCGTGTAGATCTCCTCGACCGGCCCGATCTCCACGAGCTTGCCGAGGTACATCACGGCGATGCGGTCGCTCACGTGGCGCACGACGGAGAGGTCGTGGGCGATGAAGACGTAGGTGAGCCTGAACTCGTCCTGGAGGTCCTCCAAGAGGTTGATGATCTGGGCCTGGATCGACACGTCGAGCGCGGAGACCGGTTCGTCGCAGACGATGAGGTCGGGTCGCAGGGCCAGCGCCCGGGCGATGCCGATCCGTTGACGCTGCCCGCCCGAGAACTCGGAGGGGAACCGGTTGTAGTGCTCGGGGCTGAGCCCGACGCGCTCCATGAGCTCCTGGACCTGCGCTTGCGCACTTCGGCCCGGTGCAGCATCTCGTGGACCGCGAACGGGTCGGCCAGGATCGAGCCGACCCGCCGGCGGGGGTTGAGCGACCCGTAGGGATCCTGGAAGACCATCTGCACCGATCGGCGGAGCGGGCCGCATCTGGCGCCGGCTGAGCGTGGTGACGTCCTGGCCCTTGAAGCGGATGTGACCCGAGGTGACCGGATGGAGCGCCGTCACCAGCCGGGCGAGGGTCGACTTGCCGCAGCCGCTTTCGCCGACGAGCCCGAGGGTCTCGCCCACCTTGAGGGAGAAGCTCACCCCGTCGACCGCCCGGACCTGGGCCGACGCCCGGTTGAGCAACGCCCCGCCTCGGACTGGGAAGTACTTGACGACGTCGTCGACCTGGAGAAGGTCGTCGCTGTTCGATGCTCGGGCCGCCAGATCGGTGTCGGTCACGGACAGGTCCTACTCACCGCTGGCGGACGCTTGCTCTTCGGAGCCGCCGGGGAGCCCGACCGATGATCCGACCCGGTCCGCGGGCAACAGGCAGGCGGACAGGTGGCCCGGGTGCGTGCCGACCGGCTTGAGCGGTGGCGAGCCCAGCCGGCAGGCGTCGTGCACATAGGGGCAGCGGCTGGCGAACGGGCACTCCTCGATCACGCGCATGACCGACGGCGGGTAGCCCTTGATCGGGCGGAGACGGCCCGATCGACCGGAGTAGGAGGGGATCGACTGCAAGAGGCCCTGGGTGTAGGGGTGGTGGGGCTCGACGAAGGCCGCCTCGACATCGGCTCGCTCCATCGGACGACCGGCGTACATGATCACGATGTCGTCGGCCACGTCGGCGACCACGCCCAGGTCGTGGGTGATCAGGATCACCGCCGTCTGGAAGGTCTTCTGCATGTGGCTGAGGAGATCGAGGATCTGCGCCTGGACGGTGACGTCCAGGGCGGTCGTCGGCTCGTCCGCGATGATCAGCGCGGGCTCGAGGGCGAGGGCCATGGCGATCATGACCCGCTGGCGCATCCCGCCCGAGAACTGGTGGGGGTAGTCCCGCACGCGCCGCTCCGGCTGGGGGATGCCGACCAGGCCGAGCAGCTCGACCGCCCGGGCCTCCGCCTGGTCCCGCTTCACCCGGCCATGGGACTCCATCACCTCGGCGATCTGCCGACCGACCCGGTAGAGGGGGTGAAGGCTCGTGAGTGGATCCTGGAAGATCATCGCGACCTTCTGGCCCCGGATGCTCTCGAGCTCGTGTTCGCTCATCGACAGGAGGTCTGATCCGTCGAGGAGCGCCTGGCCCGTCACGGTGGCGCCGGGCGCCAGCCCCATGATCGCCTGCGTGCACACCGACTTGCCCGAGCCCGATTCACCGACGATCCCGAGGGTCTGGCCCGGCTCGACCGAGAAGGACATGCCTTGGACGGCATAGACGGTGCCGTCGTCGGTATTGAAGGAGACCCGCAGGTCCCGCACGTCCAGCAACGTCACGTCACGCCCCCTCGGCGATCCACGCGACGCTCTCAGACGGGCCCGGTCGGATCCAGCCCGTCCGCCGCTCCGTTCAGAGCGACGGCGCCCCGGCCGACAGTACGTCGACCGGGGCGCTGTCACATCGCGAAGCTGGTGTTGCTACTTCACCCAGAGGTTGGTGGGGTCGAAGCCGCCGATGAACGGCATGTAGATCGCGTGCTCCACGTTTGCCCCGATGAACTGGGGCAGCGCCTGCTGGACAAGCGGGATCCAGGCCGGGTCCTTGGTCATGACGTACTTGTCGGCGGCGGCCCAGTCGGCTCCGGCCTTGGCCAGGCTGCCGGTGGTCAGCGCCGCGTCGATGTACTTGTTGACCGTCGGGTCGTTGTAGTCGCCGTAGTCAGTCGAACCGACTGCGTACTGGCGGCCGTCGAGCAGCGGGCTGAAGTAGCACTGGGCGCCGGTTCCCGACCCAGTCCGGGAACCACTCACCGAACGCCAGGTCCCAGTGCGCCTTGTTCGACGGGGTCTCGATGTAGTCGAAGTACGCACCCTGGGTCGGCTGCTCGCTGAGCTTGATGGTCACGCGCCCTTCTGGAAGTCGGACTGCAGGGCGACCGCTTGCGCCGGCATCGGCGGGTTGTTGGCGTAGACGAGCGTCAAGGTGAGGCCGTGCTTGTACCCGGCCGCGGCCAGCATCGACTTGCACTTGGACGGGTTGCCCTCGTTGTTCGGCGTCGGGTACGGGATTGATCTCCTTGTAGCCGTCCGTCATGGCCGGCGGCAGGATCTGGTTGCTCACCTTGTTGATGGCCGGGCCGCCCGTCACCTGGACGATGTGCTCCTTGTTCACGCAGTACTGGAGCGCCTCGCGCACGGCCGGCTTCTGCAGCGCGCCGCCGTCAGCCGTGCTCTTGGTGTTGAACACCAGGTAGGTGAGGCCACCGAAGAAGTCGGCCGCGAAGTCGGGGTTCTTGGTGGCCACGAGTCCCGGCACCGAGGCCGTGGGCACCGTGGTGTCCCATTCCATGTCAGCGGCGCCCGTCTGGAGCTGCTGCTGGACGGCGGTCGCGGACTCACCCATCGGTGACGTCGACCGCGTCGAAGTACTGGTGGCGGATCGGGTCGGTGCTCTGCTTCCAGTCCGGGTTCTTGGCCAGGGTGTAGCTCACGTTCGGCGTGTACGACGTGATCGTGTACGGGCCGTCGGAGATGAAGTTCTCCGCCTCGGTCACCGAGGCCGGCACGTAGTTGTTGATCTCGACCGGAACGGGCGAGCTCATCGGCAGGGCCAGGATGTTGAGGAAGCTGCTCGACGGGTGGACCAGCGTGAACACGACGGTCGAGCGCGTTCGGCGCCGTCAGTCCGCTGATGTTGTTGGCGGCGTAGAAGGCGTTGAGCTGCGCCACCTGGGCGGCCGGCGTCGTCGCCAGCGTGAGCGCGGCGAAGGAGGCGCAGTACGCCTTCATCCCGGCGATGTTGTTGGTCCAATAGGTGATCGGTGGCGCCGCGCTGACCGGGTTACACAGTCGCTTGATGCCGCGCACCTCGTCGTGCGCCGGTCACCTGTCGCGGGCCGGTCGGGGTGTCCCACATGACGCCCGTGCTTGATCGTGGAAGGTGTAGGTGAGGCCGTTCGGGCTGATCGTGTAGGTGGCGATGTCGGGGACCGGCGTGTGCCGGCCGCGTTGCCGGCGTAGCTGGCCTTGTAGGACACCAGCTGCCGGCTCACCATGCGGAGCATCTCGTAGGTGGTGGTGTAGTAGGCGCAGCAGGTGTCGAGGTGGTCGACGTCGCCGCTGCCCACGATCTTGAGGGTCCCGCCGGTGACCGGCGTGGAGTTACCGACCTTGGGGAGGATGTTGCCCCCGTTCGAGCTGGCCCCGGCGATCATGCCGCCAAGGGCCACCGTCATCGCAGCGGTGACCATGGCTGCCACTACGGCGAGTCGGACCTTCCCACCGGTCTTGATCCTCATTGCCTGTCCTCCCAGCCCCTCGTGCGGGCGATCGTTCACGGCTTGTTCCCCTCGTTGTTACTCATCCGTAACCCCACGCACCGTAACGCCTTCGCCACATTGGCGCCATCGAACATGCACTGTGTTAACGCCCTTGTAACCGCGACGGCGGGCCTGACCTGCGCCGACGCGGTATGGGAGAATGGGCGTGGCGCCGTCGGCCGCTCGGACCGACGCCGTTGCGATCGGGGAGGGACCGTGGGGGAGCTCTCGGGGAAGGTGGCCGTGGTGACGGGCGCCAGCCGGGGCATCGGGGCGTTCATCGCGGCCCGCTTGGCCGGTGCCGGTGCCTCGGTGGCCGTGACGGCCCGGACGGCCGAGGAGGGCGATCACCGGTTCGCCGGGAGCCTCGCCACCGTCGTGGACGGGATCGCCGATGCCGGGGGGGTCGCCATCCCGATCGTGGCCGACCTCGGCAAGCAGCAGGATCTCCGCCGGGTCGTCGACACCACCGAGACCGAGCTGGGCCCGATCGACATCTTGGTCTCCAACGCGGCCATCACCTACTTCGAACCGGTGGCCGTCTTCGAGGAGAAGCACTTCCGGCTCATGTTCGAGGTCCAGGTCCGCGCCCCGTTCGAGATGGCCCAGCTGGTGCTCCCGGGCATGCGCGAGCGCCACTCCGGCTGGATACTCAACATCTCCTCGGGCGCCGCCCGGCACCCCGAGGGCCCGCCCTACCTGTTGGGGGGCGGCGGCGGCACCGTCTACGGCATGTGCAAGGCGGCGCTCGAGCGCTTCACGACCGGGCTGGCCGCCGAGGTCTACGCCGACGGGATCGCCGTCAACGTGCTGTCCCCCTCCGGGCTCGTGAGCACCCCGGGGACCGTGTACCACGGTCTCGTCGCCCGGGCGGGGCCGGACCGCCTCGAACCCGTCGAATTCATGGTCGAGGCGGCGTACGCCCTGGTCACTGGCGACCCCGCCACCCTGACCGGGAAGGTCACCTACGCGAAGACGATCCTGAGCGAGCTCGGGATCGACACCGCCAAGATCGCCTGACCCCCACCCGGCGGCGCCCTCACGGCCTGCATCGGACGGGCGGGGGAGACGAGGTCCGTCCGGTGCGCGCTTACGGACCCCCCAGCCGGTCCAGCACGACATCGAGCGCCGGCCACGGCGAACCCGCGACCAGGCTCTCCTGCACGCACCGAGCGAACAGCCACTGCCGGACCCGCCCGGCGTCCAGACCGGCCAGGTCTGAGACCTCGGTCAGCAGCCCGATCGGGTCGGCCCGCAGCGAGGCGTCGCAGTTCAGCAAGTGCTGCAGCACGTCGTAGTGCGGGTCGCCGACGTACGGCTTGGGGTCGATGAGCAGCCACGGGCGGCGCGTGCCGGACAGCACGTTGCCAGCGTGGAGGTCGGTGAGCAGCAGCGCGTCGGTCGTGCCGGTGCGCGACAGCTCGCGGAACAGCGCCAGTCCCTCGCGGGCCAGCCCGCCATCGAGTCGTCCCGGGTCGTCGGCCAGCCGCACCTCGGCGCGGGCCACCCAGTCGTCGGCCATCACCAGCAGCGGACGGAACGGGTGGTTGGGCGGCAACTCGACGGCCCAGACCGACCGGAGCAGGTCGGTGACGACGACGTGCTGCTCGGCCTCGGGGCGTCCGCGCAGTTCGGTCCCGGGGCGGCACCGCTCGAGCAGCATCGCGGTGGTGTCGGTGTTGCCGGGATGTCCACCTGCGGGCCGCCTGGGCGCCAGGTGCTCGAACGCGTACACCTCGACCGCCCCCTGGCCGCCGAGAGCGGCCAGCGCCTCCGCCTCGTGCAACGCCTCGGCGTGGTGCCACCCCACCTTGAGCACGATCTCGCGTCCGTCCCGATCGGTACCCGGAGCGACCCACGAGCAGTTGCCACCCGGCTCGAATGGCTCGTCGAGGTCCAGCCCCCAGAGCGCGGTCAGCTCCTCGATTCGGACCGGAAGCGAGGCCAGCCACTCCACACGGGCCGGCCCGCCGGCGTCGGTGGAGGCCTGCAGGTAGGTCGGCACGCGCAGCTTCGCGGTCATGCGGCCCAGCGTATGGTTCCGGCCCGGAGCTCCAGAATCCCGAGCCGGGAGTGTCGCCGGGGTTATCGAGGGGGCTTGGTCGAACGCAAAGGATTGGTCGGCATCGGAGTAACGGGACCCTTTGGTGATGCCGGTCGAGTGTCTGATGGTTCGCGTCGAGCAGCAACGCGTATCGCCACCGGCTTGCGCCGTCCTCCACGGGCCCTCCAAACAGGGAAGCGCCCGATGTCGCGTGTCATAATTTGGCGACAGGGCCCACCAGGCCCACTCTCTTGGGAGGCCAATAGGTGAGCGAGACCAACGATCCGACCAGTGGTGCTGACGACTTCGATCTGGTGGAGGTCGAGATCGACGGCGTCGACGAAGAGGGCAACATCATGGTTGATGACGTGATGGCCATGGTGGACAGCACGGGCAAGGTCATCGTCACCGATGAGATTGTCACCACGTTGACGGCTGATGGGGAACTCGTCGTCGACGAGACCATCTCGGTTGTCGGTTACGACGGCGAACTGCATGCCATCGAGGAGGATGTCACGGTTCTAAAGGCCGCCGAGCGGACCCCGGCCAAGAAGACCGCAACCAAGAGGGCCGTGAAGCGGACACCGGCCAAGAGGGCCGTGAAGCGGACACCGGCCAAGAGGGCCGTGAAGCGGACACCGGCCAAGAAGGCCGTGAAGCGGACACCGGCCAAGAAGGCCGTGAAGCGGACGCCGGCCAAGAAGGCCGTCAAGCGCACGCCGGCCAAGAAGGCCGTCAAGCGCACGCCGGCCAAGAAGGCCGTCAAGCGCACGCCGGCCAAGAAGGCCGTCAAGCGCACGCCGGCCAAGAAGGCCGTGAAGCGGACACCGGCCAAGAAGGCCGTGAAGCGGACACCGGCCAAGAAGGCCGTGAAGCGGACACCGGCCAAGAAGGCTCCGGCGAAGAAAGCCGTCAAGCGCACGCCGGCCAAGAAGGCCGTCAAGCGCACGCCGGCCAAGAAGGCCGTCAAGCGCACGCCCGCCAAGAAGGCCGTGAAGCGGACACCGGTGAAGAAGACCGCAACCAAGAAGGCAGTCAAGCGCACGCCCGCCAAGAAGGCAGCGCCCAAGAAGGCTGTGAAGCGGACACGGGCGAAGAAGACCGCAACCAAGAAGGCCGTCAATCGCACGCCCGTCAAGAAGAGTTCGGTCAACAAGGCCGTCAAGCGCACGCCCGCCAAGAAGGCCGTCCAACGGCGTTCGAGGCCCTAGACCTGCTCCGGTAATACCGAAGACCCGGGTAACGCCCACACCGACGGCGGCTCTGGCGCACCACCTAAAGGCAGAACTGCGGGCTCGAGATCTTCGTCAACTTGGGGGCCCTTGGCGTCACCTATTCAGCGGCGATGCCCAGCGGTGTCACGCAGGCGAGCGCCAAATCCGTAGTCCGAATGCAGATGACCGATTTGGCAACGCCGATTACATCGAGCGTTTCGGATCAAGCGTCGCGTCGGCCATCTTCGCCATCGAGTCCTGCTGAAAAGTGGCCACGAGCACGCCATCGGCAGTGAAGACTCGGCCACCTCCATAGACCCGACCGCTTCCGGTCTTCTCGGCTTCGGTGACCATGAGCAGCCACTCGGAAGCGTCGAACCGCTCGGTGAAGTGTGCGGTGTGGCCGATGACTCCCGTAGACAGCGTGCGATGAGCGTCCTGAATTCGCACCGAGGAACGGTGCGGCCGCATGCCCAGACCGATGATGTTGCCGCACGTGGCCCAGATGAGCACTGCCTGGTTGGCCGCGGGCGAACTGAGCCGGTGGTCGAAACGAAGCCAGGCCATCTCGATCGGAACACCGTTCGACGCTGTGTTCGCCAGGCACCGGCCGCACTTCAGTGCCGGGGAACGCCTGGCCCTGTCCATTCTCGAGGTCATCGAACCCCACGACGCCCTCTGGCAGATCGGGGTCGTGACGCATGAGGTCGTCGTCAACGGCGTTCAGCAACACGATGGCCCGGCACAAAATGCGACCGTCCTGGCTGGCGGTCACGGTGTCAGTGGCCCACGTTCGACCGGCATGAATGGACTCGACTTCGAGCTCGATGGGTTTGGTGTAGGTCCCAGCCCTGACAAACACGGCGTGGATCGAGCGCACGTCCTTCGTTCCTTCGCATGCGCGGTCCGACGCCATGATCAGCTGGCCCAGCAACTGCCCACTGAAGACCACATCCCGACCCTCGGCTGATTCGGTCGGCTGGAAGACCTGGTACCTGCGATCTCCGACGTCGGTAAGCGTCAAGAGGTCTGGCATGTCGCTATTCAAGTATCACCCCCGATTCGATGTAGATCAGTTCATAGCGCACACAGGTCAGTCCTGCTCGGTCACAAGTGGCGATCTGGAACCGAGTTGCACGTTGCCAATCGAACGAGAATGACCGACTCAGCTGGACATCTGGACAGCCACCCTTGACCGGCCCGGTGTCGCGACAGGTTCGAAGGTAGCTCCACGGAGGTCGAGAATCGATCAGGAGTCCTGCGCTGCAGAATCAGTCGACAAGCCTGAATTGTTCGGACGGAGACCACGCGAATCCGGCGCCCCTCCTGATCCCAACTGCTCTGCTCCAGTTCGCGGAATTGTGGAAGGCTGCGCCCTAACGAATCTCATCGAGTCAAGGAGAAGTCCGTGCCCGTAGTGGATCCAGAGATCGCAAACCTGATCTCGATGGTTCCGATAGGCACCATCGACGCCGAGACCCTGACGCTGATGCGGTCGGCGCCGCTCGCCACGCCCGTCCCGCTGTCTGACGCGGTCGAGCGCCGAGACCACCTTGTGCCGGGCGACCCCGATGTGCTCATCCGGGTCCACCGTCCCGTCGGCGCCGAGGGCGATCTGCCCTGCCTCTATTCGATGCACGGGGGAGGCTTCGTATTGGGCAGCTACCTGATGGATGATGCTCGGTTCGACACATGGTGTCCGAAGTATTCCTGCGTTGGCGTGTCGGTGGAGTACCGCCGCGCGCCCGAGACGCCGTTCCCCGGGCCCCTCGACGACTGCTACCTCGGTTTGAAGTGGGTGTACGAGCACTACCGTGATCTTGGGATCGACCCTAATCACATCGGCGTCGGCGGAACGAGTGCGGGGGGCGGCTTGGCGGCGGCGCTGGCGCTGCTCGCTCGGGACCGGGGGGAGATTCCGCTGCGCTTCCAGCTGCTCGACTGCCCCATGCTCGATGATCGCCAAATCACCCCGTCGAGCCAGCTGGACGGCCTGCACGTCTGGAATCGTCACTCGAATACCTTTGGCTGGCGCTCGTACCTGGGTGATCTCTACGGCTCGCCCGACGTCCCGGCCTACGCCGCCCCAGCCCGAGCCACCGACTTGAGCGGCCTCCCACCGGCTTATGTCTGCGTCGGCGCGGCGGACGGGTTTTGTGACGAGGACATCGACTACGCCATGCGACTGAACCGGGCTGGAGTGCCCGCCGAGTTGCGCGTTCACCCGGGCGTCCCGCACGGCGTGGGGCTGTTCCCGGACACCCGGGTTGCTCAGCGCTACGCATCGGGGATTGCCGAGTGGATCGGTCAACAGCTCCAAGTGGAGAGGCCCGCCGCCCGGTAGCGCGTCCCGGATCTGACGGAATTCAAATCGCCGACGGAGCTGTCAGGTCTCTACGGGAATCACCGGGTCAACGGCAATCGTCGAGCGCAGCGATCCACCACAGAGATGTGAGGCCAGGAACAACTCGATGAACGGGGTCTCGTCGAGCGGCACCTGCTGGTGCAGTCCGGCGTTGACATGCATCCGTTTGTGGCGAGATCCGAGAGCACGAAACTGGGCCAGCGCTGAGTCGTAGGCGATGGCCTCGTCGTCGGCTTGGACCAAGAACGGCACAGGGCAGACGATCTTCGGTGATTCGGCCGCCAATCGTGCGCCCAACTGGGTGAGGGCACCATCGGGACCGGTCATGAGCCCTGACAGTCCGAGGGCCGCGGCCCGGACCCGCTGATCGGCAGCCACGAACGGCGTTCCGAACATCGACCCCATGGAGAAGCCCGCGTAGCCGACAGGGACGTCGCCGAGCTCATCGATCATGGCGTCGAGAGTGGTTGACCAGTCCGCCACCATCGCATCGCAGGAACGGTTGTCGATCGGCGGCCTGCTACGCCGTACCGAGCGGAACTCCTCCGAGCGCATGTCCACGGTTCCTGCTGCTTGGAGCTCGGCGATGCGGTTGGCCTCTTCCCGATCACCGTCGACCAGTCGGTCGCCGTGGCCGACCGCGTCGATGGCGACCGCGGCGAAACCCTCGTGGCGAACCATTGAGCGGGCCTGTCCGGGCATCCCGAGAGCCCGCTTGTGCACCCCGCCGCCGTGGCCCCAACAGGACAATGGCCCGTGGCGGCGAATCGGTCGGCGACCAGACCACACCGGGAACCGTGCGTCCCTCGGATAGGAGGGAGAACCCGCGCTCTGTCACCGCGCGCTCCGAGACGTCGTCGGTCCACTCAAAGTTACTCATCGATCTCCCTCCGCATGATCAACGAGCGTGGCCTTCCAATTGGTTCGGGATCCCAATCAAGTCGGGACCGCCCCGTCCGTCCAGAACGGTTGGCTGGTCTGGAAGGCGAGCCGTGCAAAGGTTCCGACGTCGAGCTGTCGATGTCCCGAGGAGAGCACCTCGACGCTCACCAGCCCGTCCCATCCCCTCCCGGTGAGGGTGTTGGAAAACCGGACAAGATCGAGAGTGCCCTGGCCCGGCCAGGTCCGGCGGTTCACGGTCTCGATCATGATGTCGTCGCTCAGCGGGGCAAGGGCATCGTCGAACTGGATGTAAGCGATCCGCTCGAGCGGCACGGTCTCGAGATCCAGCCACTCACTCGGTCCGCGGAAGAAGTGCCACGAATCGATCAGCAAGCCAGCCCGTTCCGGGCCGATCTGGTCCACGACAGAGACGGCTCCGCCGATGGAGTCGATGGCCCCGGTCGGGGCGAATTCCACCGCCAGCCGGGCCCCGCTCGCACGTACGATCTCCGCGCAGCGCCCCAGTCGGTCGACCGATTCCTCGGACACCCTCGTGTACAGCAGGGTGAGGACGAAGTCGGCACCGAGCACTTCGGCCGTCCGAGCGATCTCGCGGGCTGCCGACACCGTCGCCTCGTCATCGCGTCGGACGAGGAGCGACGAGACGTCCGAGCAGCGCAAACCGCTGCGTTCCATCAGCGCTGCAATCGTTGCGACCGCTCCCGAGTCGGCGCCGGCTGCAGCGATCTGCTCTTGCCCGATCGACACAGCGTTGAACCCGGCTTCGGCAACGGCGTGGATGTACCGATCGAGGTCAGCCAGAGTTTCAAACGGGCCCCCGCTCCCGCCGGCCAAAGAGAACTCCACGGTCGGATCGTAGAAGCTCTTGGCCTCGCATGACCCGTGTCTCCGACATTGGCTGAGCCGAACGCTTGCCGGGTGGTCCGCAGTCATGGGGCAGCGTGGCGGGCGCAATGTTTTCTCGCCCCGGATTATCGGCGTGTTGCCAGGCCAAGGGCCAGCCGCTGCACAGCTTGGCGCCAGACCTATTTGGCTCGTCAGCTCCTACGGAACAACGACAATCGGGTACTTCGCATGACGAACGAGCGCGACCGGTACCGATCCGACGACGTGGTGATAGGTCTGCATCGCACTACCGACGACGATCACGACGTTCGCGTCCTTGCCGTAATCGCGGCTGACCTGGTCTGCGGCGGCCACAAGTTCATGGGCAACGGTGCCGTCTCGCCGTTGCAGAACCCAGCGCTCCTCCACGCCATCCAGGCGGTTTCGAATCGCTTCGGTGAACTCCTGCTCCAGGGCATCGAACGCCTTCAGCGATTCACCCATCGCCTCAGGTGCGAACTCGGCGGTCGATGACAGGTGCGCGACATACAGGACCACGAGGTTCCCGGGCCGCCCCGAGATCAGTTGCGTCGCCGCGTCGAGCGCTCGGTAGGCGGACTCGGATCCATCGAAGCCGACAACAGCCGACAGCCAGCGCGGGCTCCGCTCAGCTCGCCCGCCGATGACCGGCTCGATGCGCGGCCCCACCTTCAGAGCTGACATGACATCCATCCTCTTCTAGGGCGTCTGAATCCGGAGGCCCTTTCCTGACTATGTAGGTGGCAACCCGACTACATAGATGCTTCATATAAAGATGTTATGCTTTGTGGGATGAGTCGTCAAGGCGCCCGGCGACAGGACCAACGAGCTGACCGAGTCGCCATCGGATCGGCTCTGTATGGGTTGGTCATCGGCGCCGTAAGACGGATTCCACCGCGACCTCAGCCTGACCTCGGCGTCCACGCTCGCCACCCTGGAGCGGACTGGCCCTCGGCGAATCACCGATCTGGCCGCGATCGAAGGGGTCACCCAGCCCGCAATGACTGTGCTGGTCAGGGTCCTGGAGCAATCTGGGCTGGTCGAGCGGAGCGGCGACCCGACGGACAAGCGGGTCGCGCTTGTCTCGGTGAGCGAGGTCGGCGCGACCTACATCCGGGCCCGCCGGCGGGCGGGGGCTGATGCGTTCGTGCAGCTGATCGACAAGCTGGCCGACAGCGAGGTCTCCGCCCTGACCGCCGCCATCCCAGCTCTGGAGCACCTCCGGGCGCTCGAGAGTGAGGGACGCGAGCCGCCGAGCCCATCGACAGGTAGCGATGCCTGGGAATGAGGGCCGTGAGTGGCCGCGAGCGGCCCGTGGTCAGCTCCTGTCAGCCCAACGCGGTGTGAGCTGTCGCCTTTGCCTGGGTGGTGTCGTTCATGGCCATCGGACTCACCGCGGGGAATATGAAGCGAGCGTGGCGGTTGATCCCTGCGTGAGGGCTGTCGGTGTCACAGAGTTCGGTGGGCCCGAGGTGCTGCACCTGGTTGATCTACCAGACCCCGAAGCCGGGCCAGGAGAGTTGCGCATCCGGGTCTACGCGGCGGCGGTCAATCCAACCGATACGGGACTGCGCAGCGGCGGCAGGGCCGCGCTGCTGAAGGATGTCGCGCCGCCTTATGTGCCGGGAATGGACGCGGCCGGTGTGCTCGAACAGATCGGCGAAGGCGTCACAACGGACTTGCAGGTGGGCGACCACGTCATGGCCATTGTGGTGCCCAACGCCTCCCATGGCGCCTACTCCGAACGCATCGTGGTCCCGGCCGAATCCGTCGCCCGGGTGCCGGCTGGGGCGACAGATGTGGAAGCTGCAACCCTGCCGATGAACGGCCTCACGGCCCGTCAGGCTCTTGATTTCCTCGGGCTGGAACCGGGTCAGACCCTCGCCGTGACGGGTGCCGCCGGAGCGGTTGGTGGTTACGCGGTGCAGCTGGGCAAAGCGGACAACTTGGTTGTCATCGCCGATGCCTCGGAACGAGATGAGCGGCTGGTCAAGGAACTCGGCGCGGACATCGTGGTGCGACGAGGTAGCCAGTTTTCCGAGGGCGTCCGGCAGGCGATTCCCCAAGGCGTCGACGGGCTTGTCGACGGGGCTCTGCTGAACGAGTTGGTCGTCCCCGCTGTGCGCGACGGCGGACGTATCGCAACGGTTCGTGGTTTCAAAGGCGACGAAGAGCGAGGAATCACCTTTCATCCGGTTTCGGTCCGCAATTACGCCCGCGAGCAGTCCAAGCTTGATCGCCTGCGCCAACAGGTGGAGGACGGCCAGGTGACGCTCCGCGTGGCTCGAAGCGTTCCGGCCGAGCGGGCTGCCGAGGCGCACCGCGATCTTGAAGCCGGTGGTGTACGGGGCCGGCTGGTCCTCGAGTTTTGATGTTCGTTCGTGACTTCATGATCTAGCCAGGTCCTCGGTCTCGTGGCGCCCCGTCAGCGGCGCTGTCGGTCGGCTATCGGCGAGGGCTGGTGCGATCCACGTGGCTGACTCCCGTGTGCCTCGGCCGCCGAGGGTGACCGTTGCGCATCGTTGAAAGAACGACGACACAGTCGAGCCGCAGTGAGGATCTCGTTCGCGCGCCCACCTTGCTTCCGCTTGCCTAGCCCTGCCGGTGGCGATCACATAGAAATGGCGCCATGCCAGCGCCCCGCATCGCAATCGGTCCCGATTCCACTTCCTTTGCCGAGGAAGCGGTCCGCCGGGGTGGCGGCATCGCGGTCGCAGCGGGCGAGCCGGCTGATGGCCTCGTGTGGCTCGCCCCTCGCGATCCCGACGGGCTTGGCGGCGTGCTGGAGGCGTCACCGGGCATTCGCTGGGTGCAGCTGCCCTTCGCCGGCGTGGAGTCCTACGCCTCCCGGACCATCTTTGGTGACGGTCGCACCTGGACGTGTGCCAAGGGCTCCTACGCCGAACCGGTAGCCGAACACGCCCTGCTTCTGGCCTTGGCCGGGCTTCGCCAATTGCCCGAGCGGGTCCGCGCCATCACCTGGGGGAAGCCCGCCGGGCGCTCCCTCTATGACCAACCGGTCACTGTTCTTGGCGGCGGTGGCATCGCCTCCGCCCTGCTCGGATTGCTAGCGCCGTTCCGGGTGCGAGCCACCGTGGTCCGCCGCCGCCCCGACCCAGTCCCGGGTGCCGTGCGGGTAGTCGCCACCGAGCACTTGCACGATGCCCTACCCGGTGCCCTCGTCGTCTTCGTGGCTCTGGCGCTCACCCCGGAGACCACGGGCATCATCTCGGGCCCGGAGCTCGCCCTGATGGACGCCGGAGCCTGGCTGGTCAATGTCGCGCGCGGCCGCCACGTCGTCACCGACGCCCTCGTCCAGGCCCTGATTCAGCACGAGATCGCCGGTGCCGCGCTCGATGTCACCGACCCCGAACCGCTACCTGCCGGGCACCCGCTTTGGGGCCTGTCCAACTGCATCATCACTCCCCACACCGCCGACACCCCCGAGATGACGGAGCCGCTGCTGGCGGAGCGCATCGCCGCCAATGTGGCGCACCTGGCCGCAGGTGAGCCGTTCGAGGGACTGATCGACGCCGAAGCCGGCTATTGAGACCAGCGGGACGCGTCGTGTCATAAGTCCCACGCTGGCACCATGACACTGCTCCATCGGTGTCGCCACCTTCCCCGAGTGCCGTCGGATGATGAGGTACCGGCCCCGCCGCGACGGGGCGCTGACGACGTAACCTCCGCGCGACCGCGATCCACCAGCTCCTCACCAGAAATGAAGGGAGGGCGGATGCCCAATTACCTGCTTCACGTCAACTACACGCTGGAGGGCATCCGAGGCGTCCTGGCAAAAGGGGGCTCGGCCCGGAAGGCCGCGGCACAGGCAGCAGTGAAGAGCGCTGGCGGGCGTGTCGAGTCCTTCTATTTCGCCTTCGGCTCGACTGATGCGTACGTCATAGCTGACCTTCCTGACAACGCAACAGCGGCCGCGGTGGCCTTGACGGTCACAGCGGGCGGGGGCACGACTGTCACAACAACGGCGTTGCTGACGCCCGATGAGATTGACCAGGCCGCAAACGCCAACGTGACGTACCGCCCGCCCGGGTCCTGATTCAGCCTGGCCGGCCGGCCGGCCGGCCGGGCGGCGCGCTCTTGCTCGAACGGGAGAATTCGGTCGTAACGGGTGATCTTGTCGTCCGGAGGGACGTTCGGCCCGAGATGCTGTTCCTTTCGCCTGGTACTTTCGCCAGCCAGGGAGGCGCAACCAGGGAGAGGGGATCCAATGCCTGACCTGCCTACCGGCACCGTCCCCGTTCTCTTCACCGATATCGAGGGCTCCACGGTTGGTCGCGGTGCGATCGATCGGGGCGCGAAACGCCGTTGGACTCGAGTGGCCGTGCGAGCCGGGCAGATGGGGGTCAATCGTGGGACTTGAAGGTCGGATCGATGGTGGTCGGCACGGCCGAGCGTGGGCGACCCCGCTTGTCGATCTCGCCACAGTCGGCTACGTCGAAGAGGAGTGGCTCCTCGCGGGGGATGCGGTCACTTACGACTTCCGTCCGGGTTGCCGGCCCTCCGTCGATGGGCTCTGGGACACCGAGGCTGTGGGCACGGTGCCGTACCGGACACGAGTCGTCGTGCGTCGCCCGACAGACCCGGGTCAGTTCAATGGCTCCGTCGTGGTGTCGTGGAACAACGTGAGCGCGGGCTTCGAGATTCTCCAGTGGGAGGGCCCGGAGACGTGGGCCGGTGGTTACGTCACTGTTGGCGTCTCCGCTCAGCGGGTTGGCATTCACGGCTACAAGGCCGACCCACGCGGCCTCGTCGCGTGGGACCCGGAACGCTACGGGTCATTGGACATTCCCTCTGATGCCGCCTCCTACGACATCTTCGCGACGGTCATCGGTCTCGTGGCGCCCGGGCGAGCGGGGGGAGACCTGCTGCCGACCGGGTTCGACGTGCAGAGGGTGATCGCCACAGGGGCCTCGCAGTCGGCCATGCGTTTGCACACGTACGTCAACGGGGTGCATCCCCACGTGGGTACCGTCGACGCGTTCCTCCTCGACGTCTACGGCGGCAGCGGAGCCCCGATCGCCCGCCGACCGGCAGACCCCGCGTTGGCGCTGTATCCGGCTGGCCGACTGCGAGACGACACCGGCGTCTGCATCATGGTCACCAACTCGGAGACCGAGGCTGTCAGTTACGCGTCGCAGCGGCGGCCCGACGACGAGCGTTTCGTCTACTGGGAGATCGCCGGGATGGCCCACGGCGGCGCCAGTGGCCTCGTCACGGCGGCCAAGAACACCCGGGACTGGGGCTTCCCGCTGGAGCCGCCGGTCGACCGTCCCGTTGACCTGGTCCCAAACGAGCTGGACAAGCAGCCGGTCGAGGACGCCAGCCTCCACCGGATGCACCGCTGGCTCGTCGATGGCGTGCGCCCCCCATCGGTCCGTCCGATCGAGCTCCACGGAGAGCCGCTCGAGATCGTCCGCGACGAGCACGGCATCGCTCGGGGCGGCCTGCGCCTCCCGCAGGTGGAGGTACCGACTGCGGTCCGGTCTGGCCTCAATGACGGTCCGCGCTTGGTACAGCTGGTGGGCTCGAAGCGGAACTTCTCGCCGGAGGAGCTGCGGGCTCTTTATCCCGACCACGCCACGTACGTCGAGCGGTTTCGTGCCGCGGCCGTTGCCGCCGCCGCCGCCGGCTACCTGTTGGAGAGGGATGTCGGGGCCATGGTGCGCGAGGCCGAGGCCTCCTTGGTGCCCTGAGGTGTTGGTCGGCTGTCGCGCCGTCAGTCGAGCTCGGCAACCAACTCGACGATCGCACCGTCGAGCCAATCCAACTCGGTGGCGACCCGTCGAAGTTCGCCTGCTCCTTGGGACGGCGTGAGGGGGAAGTACCTGATGGCGTCCACGCTCCGTTGCTTTGCTTGCTGCAGGGCGGAACGGACTGTGTCGCGATCGTCGACACCGTATGCCCGTGCGAACGCTGCAAGCCGGCGCGGGAGCGCCGGGCGCGTTGGAAAATCGCTGGCCGCGAAGTAGGCGGCGTCTCCGAGCGGCACGTACTTCCACGCTGCGGCGCCGAACTCGACGATCGGATCGTTCGGGCGGATGGTGTCCCAGTCGATGAAGGCAACCGGCAAACCGTCTCGATACACGGTGTTGTGGGGCCCGATGTCGCCGTGACACACGGCTTCGCCGGAACCCAGCGCAGGAACGTCGTAGCGACGCCACGCAGCCCCTTCGGGTGGCGCGAATGTCGCTGCCGCGTCGTGAAAGCTTCGTAGCAGCCGCGCCGTCGCCAGCAGGCATTCCTCAGTTCGGGCCCAGGGGGGCCACGGTGTCGGGTTTCCCGGCCGCCATCCTGAGCCTGCGGCTAACACCTCGCCCTCGATGAACGTGAGGATCTCACGGCCCGCATCGTCGGTGCCGTGGACCCTCGGGGCGCCCCCGAAGCCGACATTCTCAAGGTGGCGAAGGAAGGCGTGCACCGTCGGGGTCCATGGGCCGGTCGGCCGGTGAACTCCTCGATCCGATCGCCAGACTGGGCCGCCGCCGAGGCCATCTGGGAGTCGATGCTCGCCGCTCACGACTCAAGCGTGCCGCAGCAGCCGTACCGTCTGCTCCGACGTGGCGATACACGCGACGGACGATGTCTGTGGTGTGGAGGTTGCCCGCCGATCGATCACCGGGTGAGCGCTTCGAGGGCGCGGTGATCGTCGGCATCGAAGCCCATCGGGTAGATGCAGACGGTGTCAAGACCCGAGTCCCGATAGGCGTCGAGACGGGCGCGCGCGGCACCGAGATCATCACGGGGCAGCGTGGTCCGATCGACGATCTCTGCTGGGGTGGTGATCCCCTGGGCGAGGAAGTTGCGGTGGTAATTGGCCATGGCGTCGTAGCGCCCGGCGTCCGCATTGAGTGCGTCGTCGGACATGAGCCGCAGGTACAGGGCTGTTCTCGGGGTGTCGCCGTCGGGCGCAGCGGCCCGTATCCGCCGCACCGAGTCGGCGGCGTATTCAGGAGTCAGCCAGTTGAGGACGAGGCCATCGGCTTCCTCGGCACCGAGCTGCACCATGCGAGGGCCGAGTGCCGCAACGAGGACAGGCCAACCTGCGCCGTAGGCCATCCCGTTGCGCGAACGCGCCTTTAGGTCGCGAATCCAGCCACGCATGTAGTCGATCGGTCTATCCGGGTAGTCGGCGCCGAAGAGCGTCGTCTGTTCGGGATGTGACACTCCGAGGCCCAGGGAGAAGCGGCCACCGGAGAGCTCATTGAGCGTGGATGCCAAGACGGGCAATACGAGGTGGTGGTGCATGGGCAGAGAGGCAACGCCGAGCGCTCCCCTGACTGTGTTCGTGCGGGAGAACATGGCGGCAAGGGTGGCCATGGCGTCGCGTCCCACCAATCGTCCGGCATCGTCGGTGCCGCCGCCATGCGCTCCGTCAGGTACGAAGATCTCAGAGTAACCGTGGTCTTCGGCGAAGCGGCCTACGTCGATGAGCTGGGCCGCGGAAAGGTTTCGCACGCAGATCGCAAGATCCATGCGCGCAGTCTTGCACTCCGTGACCCGCTCGATCGCCCTTGGAACGCGACCACCTGATGGACTGACGGGGCCGGCGAAAGCAATCATGATGGCTGGATGGAATCGGTCGCCGGGCTCGTTGCGAATGAACTCGAGCGGTGGGGTACATCGGCGGTCGAGGAGAAGATCTTTGGTACCGGCGATCCAGATTGGATTGGCGGAGCCGTCGAACGGTTCTGCCAAGACCACCTCGGTGGCACACCGGCGGAAGCCTTGTTCTATCGATCCTTCGTTGGCTCGGTGATTGGGGTGCGGCTCACGACCGGGATGGATGTCGTCGTCAAGGTGTACCAAGAGCGCTGGACGCCGTCGTTCCTCGGCGCCATACAGTCGGTCCAGTGGCACCTCGGCGGGCGGGGCTTCCCGTGCCCGGCGCCCCTGTCTTCGGCTCGTCCCCTCATGCCGGGCCGTCCCAATCTGGTCACCGCCGAGACATGGCTTTCCGATCCTGGGATGACAGTCCCGATCGGCCCGAGGGCGCGCAGCGTGTCGGCTGCCGGATTGGTACGGCAGATCGATTGGTGCCGGGACATCCCCGAACTTTCGGGGCTTGACGATCATCCGCTCCGCACCCCGGTCGGAGAGCTGTATCCGGAGCCCCACAGCCCTCTGTTCGACTTCGGCGCCACCGCTGATGCCGCAGAATGGATCGACGAGTTCGCGACACAGGGGGCCCGCCGGCGAGAATGCGACGACGGACCGCCGGTCGCCGCGCATACGGACTGGTCGGCTCGCAATGTTCGACTCGGGGACGAAGCAGTCGTCGCCGTCTACGACTGGGACAGCATGGCATTCGTCCAGGAGAGTGCGGCAGTGGGTCAAGCCGCAGCGACCTGGTCCGTCACTTCCGAACCGGGTGGGTCGGAATTCCCGTCGGTGGTCCAGATTGCCGCGTTCATTCGTGACTACGAGGCTGCCGCTCATCATCAGCTCACCGATGCCCAGTGGCAAGCGGCCGGCGCGGCCGCCACTGGGGTGTTGGCCTACACCGCCCGCTGCGAACACGCCCTGTCCTTGACCGGTCGAGCGAGCCAGGACCCAGGGGGCGCGAGGGCTCGTCTCAAGCAGGATGGTCAAGGCCCTGCTGGACCTGCATGGCACGCTCGGAAGCCCATAGTCATCCGCTGCTCGGGCTGTCTGCCCGTCTTCCAGGATGCGCTCCACGACGAACGCGACAGAAATCGTGGCGTGCTCATCGAGGTCGGCTCCTCTTCGATCCGAGCGCTCATCGTCTCTAGAAATTCGTGATCTCGGAGTCAGGACCCAAGACGACGAGAGGGAGGTCCGCTGGGTTGAGCCACCGCAAAAGTTGATCGAGCTCATAAACCGGAAGACCCACACAACCCTCCGTGGGTGATCCGAGATTGGCTGCGATGAAGATCGCCGAACCGGCGCCCGGCACGACCGGAGACGTGTTGTAGTCGATCACCGCGAAACTCGGATAGACGTTGGTCTCCTGCCATAACGGTTCGCTGTCTCCGCCGAAGGAGGGGGTCTCGCCGCAGGGAACGTCCTGGAACGTGTTGTATTGCGGTGAGTTCGAGTCTTCGTCCCACCAGTCTCCGCAGACCAACTGCTGGTACTGGTACCGAACGCCCGGATTCGGGGCGTTCCCGTACATCACGGCACCGATGCCGTAGGCCCCGGTCGGGGTGGTGTCATCGCCCTCGACGTGGTGGTCGGAGAACCCGTTGGCCCCAATGTGCGCCGTCCAGGGGCCAAAGACTGCCACCCAGCAGGGGCCGTCACGCTGCCAGACGGACACGGTGGCAGATGTCGTGGCATACGTCGGAGCGTCGACGGTTATGAGCTGGGTGGCCTGGGCCGTCGAGGCCAACTGGTCAGCCGGGTTGGAACTGCAGGCGGGCGCCGTCGTCGGGGTCACCGCGGTGGATGGGGCGACCGTAGGCGGCACCCCACTCGTCGAGGTCGGTGGCTCGGTGGTCGTCGCGTGCGCCGTGCTCGTCCTTGGTGGCGCTCGGAGCGCCTGGGGTGCGGGCCCACAAGCCGCCAACGGGACCCCGAGGCCCAGCACCAAGAGTCCGTGGAGCAACGGCTTCAGGGTCATGGGCTTGTCACGGTGTTTCCTTACGAGACAGTAACGGGAGCAGCGCTGTCGCCGGAGATGGGGAGCGAAGACGCGACCGGCCCGATTTTGGTCGACCGCGTTATGGTTTCGCATGCAACCCGAAGCGACGATCGTGGTCGAGCGTCGAAAGGAGTTGACCTACCTCCTCTGCCAGGGGGCCGAGCTCGAACACGGTCTCATGTGCCAGTACCTCTACGCCGCCTTCAGTCTCAAGACCAGACCCGGTCCCGGTGTCCGGCCCGAGCAGCTCGAGGCCATCGAGCGGTGGCGATCGGTGATCCTCTCGATCTCGCGCGAGGAGATGCTCCACTGGTCGATGGTGCAGAACCTGCTCACCGCGGTGGGATCGGCGCCGTTCGTCAGCCGCCCGCACATGCCCCATCAGGCCAAGGGATACCCGCCCGGCGTGCAGCTCCGGCTGCTGCCATTCGGCGAGGCCGCGTTGCAGCACTTCATCTACCTGGAGCGGCCGGACGGCATGGAGCTCTCCGATGCCGCCATCTTCGAGCACGACGGTCCAACATCCGCGCCGATGGGTGCTGACGAGATCGTGCCGCGGGCTCAGGACTTCACGACGCAAGGCCACCTGTATCGAGCGATCGAAACCGGGCTGATCGACCTGGCCGGGAAGCTCGGCGAGAAGCACCTCTTCATCGGACCCGTGTTTCACCAGACCGACGAAGAGACATTTCGCTGGCCCGACCTGTCACCCATCGTTGATCTCGAAGGCGCGTCGCGCGCATTGCAGCGCATCGTCGAGAACGGGGAAGGCACGCGCGGCGATTGGGCGGAGGCTCACTTCGGCCGCTTCCTCGACGTGCTCCGCGAATTCGCGGAAATGCGACGGGATGATCCCGAGTTCGAGCCCGCCCACCCGGTGGTGGCTGCCGGAATGCGGGCCGTCGAAGGGGTCGAACCCGACGTCTACATCACGCATCGAGCGACCGGAATGACGTCCGACCTGTTCAACGCGATCTACGAGCTGTTGCTCCAGATGATCGCCCGTTACTTTGCCTTCGGGCATGAGACGGCCGCGCAGCGTGCGGTGCTCGCCCGCGTGGCGGTGGACACGATGTTCGCAGCCATCGACCCGCTCGGGCTCCTGCTCGCGCAACTGGAGGTGGGTCCCGAGCATCCCGGCCTGACGGCCGGAGCGAACTTCCAGCTTCCCTATCGGTCCAACTTCTTGCTGCCTCATCGGCGTTCGGCGTGGATTCGCTTCGTCGAGCGCCTCGAGGAACTGGCGACCTTCGCGCACACGATCGGTTCATTCGAGGGGGAGGAGGTGGTGCAGCTGGTCGCTGAGGAACTCGGCCGCATGGCCACTGAACTGGCGGCGCACATCGAGCTGGTCTGAGGTGGGGCGGGTGCAAGCACTCCGGGGTGCTTGATCCCTCGGCGCTCGCCGATGGAGGACCCGAGAGAGACGTATCAGCCCCCACGCTCATTGGGATCCCGCGGTAACAGGCCACGCCGGGTCGGTCCGGCGGTCCGTATCAGCCCGACTTCTGCGACACAGCCTGATTCACGGGCACGCACTGGGCATCACCGGTCGATTGATGCCGCCACTGGGCGCCGTCCATCACAATTTCATAGCCGCAGTACCGGCATTCAAAGATGAGCTGGGCACGTTCCGTCCGAAAGGCCCCACTCCCAGGTTCGGCATATGTGCCCGACACGGTGGATGACGTTAGACCGACGGAAGCTCGCGCCGCCAAGGGACTGATGGGTGCCGACCATCGGCCAGGCGGACTCTCGGGGCATCTCCGACCGGTACATCATCCGCTGGTGGGACACGCTGGGGTGTCAAGGCCGCCTACTGCGCCGCCGTCACCGCCGGCGTGATCCAGGTTTTACGGCGCTTCGAGCTTCCGGTCCCCGAGGCCGACGCTGAGGCTTCGCCGGGGCGACGAGGGTCGGGTGCCGCGTGCTGGGCTGGCCCAGCCAGCGCCAGATCGGGCCGTCCCGGGTCCCGTCCCGTCGCGACGGGACCCACGATCGGGCGGTCGATCAGAACCCCCAGGGGGTCGCTGACCAAAACGCATCCCACCAGGCGTTCAGGTATCGTCATCTCCCAAAGGGATCGTGCGAATCGCCGATCGGGAGCCCGCCCGGGAACGTCCCGATTCACCGAGTTCGCGGACCTGTCCAGAGAGGACAACGATGGAAACCAACGAGAATCTCATCTATGTGAGCGACCGCAAGCTGCCGTACTCGGTCTTCGATGCGGACAACCACATGTACGAAAACCGCGATGCGATGACCAAGTTCCTGCCTGCCGGCTACGAGGGAATCATCAAGTACGTCGACGTCAACGGTCGCACGAAGCTCGCCATTCGAGACGTCATCACCAACTACATTCCGAACCCGACGTTCGAGCGGGTCGCCGTTCCCGGCGGGTACGGCTTGGACGTGTCGAAGAAGGACGCGGCCAGGCGGGTCGACTTCCGCGAGGGTCCGCGCGTCAGGGCGATGCCGGGTCTGAACGCCTTCTTCGACCCGGAGCCCCGCTTGGAGCTGATGCGCGATATGGGCATCGACCGCACGCTTCTCTGGCCGACCCTCGCCAGCGCTATCGAGGAGCGGCTGGCCTCGGACCCCGACGCAGTGTGCGTCGTGATCCATGCCCTCAACCAGTGGATGCACGAGCACTGGACCTTCAACTACGAGGATGCGCTCTTCGCGACTCCGATCATCTCTTTGTCCAAGCTCGATGCCGCCCTTGAGGAGCTCGAGTTCATCGCCGAGCGCGGCGCCCGCATCTTCCTGCTCCGCGTGGCGCCGGTGCCGACCTGGAAGGGTTCGAAGTCGTTTGCCCTCCCCGAGTTCGACCCGTTCTGGGCTCGGGTCCAAGAGCTCGGACTGCTCGTCGGCATGCACAGCGGTGACCCTGGCTACACGAAGTACATCAACGAATGGGAAGGCGTGAACCGAGAAGCCAACTTCGGCAGCGTCGGCGACCCCGCCTTCATCGCCCTGATGTCAGAGAAGAATGCTCTCATCGACTCGCTGGCTTCCATCATCGGCCACGGCCTCGCCACACGGTTCCCCGACCTCAAGTTCCTCCCGGTCGAGTACCAGAGTTCGTGGATTCGCCCGTTCGTCGCCAAGCTTCACCGGACCTACGAGAATTCGCCCTCGCTCTTCGACCAGGACCCGTTCGAGACGTTCCGGCGCTCCATCTACGTGCACGCCTTCCACGAGCCGGACCCCAAGGGCCTGCTCGAGCTGGGGATCAGGCCCGACCATGTGATGTTCGGTTCGGACTTCCCCCACCCCGAGGGCATGGCCGACCCGTTGGCCTACTCCGAGGTCGTCACTGAGCTCAGCCCCGAGGACCAGGCGCTGATCATGGGCGGCACGCTCGGCCAGCTCATGCACGTCGCCGATCGCTCGGCCGCCGCCTGACCCACCTGTCGCCGGGTGCGTCCGGCGCCCCACATGTGTGTGCCACGGCCGGCCCCGGGTGGGGCTGTCCGGGCCGCTCGGCGATCGAGTCAAGTGAACGAACGGGCGTGGCTGTCTGGTGAACCGTAGGGCGCGAATAGGCGGGTGAGGGTCCTGGAGTCGGCCGCGCGGAGCCCACCTGCCCGCAAGATCCCCTGTCACGTCCGACTCTGCGCCGACGAGATCGTTTTCGTACTATGTGCCCATGGACGTCTGGGAAGTGCTGTATACGACGCGAGCCATGCGCCGGCTCAAGCCCGACCCGATTCCACCCGAGGTGATCGCCAGGATCGTCGACGCCGGTGTCCGTGCCCCGTCCCCAGGGCCAGAGCAACCGGGCCGCTTCGTCGTCGTCACCGACCGTAAGGTCATGGCCGACCTCGGCGCCCTGTGGCAGACCGCCCGCGCCGCTCTGTTGGAAGCGGTGCCGAATCTGTATTCGACCCCAGCCATGGCCGCGTCGGCGCAGTACCTCAACGACCATTTCGCCGACCTCCCCCTGGCCGTGGTCGGCTACGCACCCAACGCCGTCGGTGCCGCCAACTTCGTACCCGCCTTGTGGAGCATGTGCCTGGCCGCCCGGGCGGAGGGCGTCGGGTCGGTGTTCACGACGCTCTTCACCCAGTGCGAAGCACAGGTCAACGACGTCCTAGGGGTGCCCGCGGACGCCGACGTTCGTCTCGTCGCCATGGTCCCAATGGGGTACCCCAAAGGCCGGTGGGGTATCGCACCTCGCCGAGGTGGACACGAGGTGAGCTTCGACAACCATTGGGGCACCGCCCCCTCATGGCAGGCGAAGATCCCCGACTTTGATCCGGGAAGCACCGCCTAGTCCCCGAGGAGGTTCGGCCCCAAGGGGTCCACTCGGACAAGGTCGTCGGGACCCTCCAGGAATACCGTGGAGGGATTTCCTACAAGCCCTTTCTGGCCGTTCGCTCCAAGATCCCGAGCGTGGCGCGCAGGGCCGACTCGGGCACGATCGGGAACCGTTCCTTCAGGTCGCCGGTCACCTTCGACCAGTCGTAGTAGGACGTCACATTCGTGACCCCTTCGTCTCCGGCAGCCAGGCGGTACCCGTAGAAGTGCAGAACCGGGACCTCGGGCCCGAGGTCCCACGCGATCTCCTTGTCGCGTTCGAAGACGGTGATGTGCACCGTCACGCTGTACTTGCCGAGCGGGACGTCGTTGAGCGATTCGCGGTCCATGTGGATGACGAACGTGTCCCCGACCTTCTCCGCCGGTACGCCCGTAAAGTCCTGCAGCATCCCAGAGGCGTCGATGGCCACATGGCCCGCTGGGCTGCGCAAGATGTCGAAGATGACCGAGGCCGGCGCCGGGATAGGCCGGGTCACCTCGATCCGGTCGGGCAGGAAGACGGTGTCGGGCATGGGGGACTCCTCAGGTCGTGAGTGGGCAGGGCCAATTTCGAGGTGTTCGGTCTGCTGAGCATCGCGCGCGGACACGGCGGCTGCCGAAATCAGCGGGGCCCCGACTGCGCCAACCGGGGTGGCGGGAGCGCTCCAGTTTGGAGCCGCTCCGGAGAGCCCCTCACGTGGGATTGCCCACCAAATCGGACCCGGAGTGTGGAAGGGACCTGACTCACGAGAGCCGGCGAGGGGGTGCCGAGGTTGCCGCTTCCGGTACCATCTTTTGAGCATGCGGACGGTGCACGAGGCGGCGGGTGGGGACGCTGGCTTGCTTCAGCTGGCCCACGCATGGCATGTCCGGGTGCTGGCGGACGAGGTGGTGGGCCACGCGTTCAGCCACGGCTTTCACCCCGACCATACCGAACGGCTTGCCGCCTACTGGGCCGAGGCACTTGGAGGGCCCACCACATACTCGGACACCTATGGCGACGAGACCTCGGTGGTCCGGATGCACAGCGGCAATGGCCCGCACGAGGAGATGGACCGTCGAGCGATCATCTGTTTTGATCAGGCGCTGACCGACCTCGGTCTTGCCGACGACGACCCCGTCCGAAAAGTGCTGCACGACTACTTCACCTGGGCAACGATCACCGCGATGTCCCGCTACCACGGTTCCAAAGACGATGTGCCGGACCGACTGACAATTCCACACTGGTCATGGGACGGACTTGTAGACCCAATGGTTCCCGACGACGGCTGAGGGCGACGTCCCGCCACGACCCGGCGTGAGGCGCCGGGCTCGTGCGCTTTGCTTGTCAGTCATCACGGTGCTTGTCAGCGATCACGGTGCGATTCGTCATGGCGCTCAGGGTTGCCGCGGCCGCCGGAAGGGATCAAGAGCGTGAAGAAGTACATACTCTTCGATCATGACGGTGTTCTGGTCGATACCGAATTCTGGTACTACAAGGCCGGAGAACGCGCCTTGGCGGATATTGGCTTGACGTTGGACAAGGATCAATACCTCCGGGACTTGAACCAGGGATTGGGCACGTGGGCCCAGGCCCGGGCGGCTGGTATTGATGAACAGACCATCGGCAGGCAGCGTGCGATTCGCAATGCTTACTATCAGGAATATCTGAGAACAGAAGCCATTGAGATCGAGGGCGTTGTTGACACGCTGGCGGAACTGTCCAAATACGCCCGCATGGCCATCGTCACGACCGCAAAACGTGCGGATTTTGCCATCATCCATGAAAAGCGCCAGGTAAGACAGTTCATGGATTTCGTCCTGGTTCGCGAAGACTACGAGCTCACCAAGCCGCACCCGGAGCCATACCTGACCGGCCTGAAGCGCTTCGGAGCCACCCAAGAACAGACGCTGGTTGTAGAGGATTCATCCAGAGGGCTGAACTCGGCCGTGGCGGCCGGTATCGACTGTGTCATTGTCTATAACGACTTTACGAATACACAAGACTTTTCACAGGCCAGCTATCGAATCCAAACTCTGATGGAATTGAAGGACATCATCCTCAATGGAGCCTGAAGCAGCGTTTGCCCACACTCCTTGGAAGAGACGCTTCGGATGCGGGCGGAGTGCCGACGCGGCCAGAGTCACGAACCGGGCATTGAGATCAGCGGCCGGCGGAGTCTCCCAGGCGCTGGACCACGCCTCGCACGTAGGCCGCCTGCCCCACGTGCTGTAGGTCGTCTGCGAGCACGCTCACCAGTCGGATGCCGACGGTGACCGGTGGATCCCACGAGGAATCGATCACCCGCTCGAGGTCAGCATCGGAGAGAGTGCGCAGGTACGCCACCGTGTTCTCGTGGACCGATTCGAAGTAGCCGAGGAGTAGTTCGGCGTCGACGGTGACCTTGGCCACGTCATCGGGCCCGTGGCCGTAACCGGTGTCGGAGGCTTCGAGGGAGAGCGCGAACCGCTCCGACCACCCCGCCGCCTTCCAGATCTGCTCACCGCCGTACAGCCCGGCCACATGGTCATCCTGGATGCGTGTGAGGTGCCACACCAACCAGCCGATCGAGTTCGACCCACCATCGGGACGGAATGCCAGTTGTTCGGGGGAGAGGTCGTTGACCGCGGGATGCAGCGCGTCACGGATTCTCTCAAAGGCATCGACCAGGACTTCCGAACTCGCCATCGGAGCGCTCCTTTCGGGTGCTGTGCACCCTATGGCCGAAGTGGGTCACCAGAACCGACGCAGGGCACGGCGCCGCCGCCAGCCGGATCGACGGATCTCTTCGCTCCGCCTACGGGTGGGCGCGCCGTCCCATCCCCGGTGGCGGGGGGCTCACGTGGACGGCCCGGAGCTCGTCCGAGCGCCCTCCGCGGGGCACATTCAGCTTCTCGGGCGCTCCGGGGCGACGAGCGCCACGCGCTCGCGGCGCCCCGGTCGGTCACACCGCATGGCGTTTCCCGTCCGTCGGCCGGTTCAGGCCAAGCGCTCGACGATCATCGCCATCGCCATGCCCCCGGCGGCGCACATGGTTTCGAGGCCGATGGACTTGTCCTGGCTCTGGAGGCCGTTGATGAGCGTGGTCATGATGCGGGCGCCGGTCATGCCGAACGGGTGTCCGAGCGCGATGGCCCCGCCGTGCGGGTTGAGCTGGCGCTCGATGTCGACGCCGGTCTCGCGACAGACGGGCAGCACCTGGGCCGCGAAGGCCTCGTTCAGCTCCAGGATGTCGATGTCCTCGATCTTCATCCCCGCCTGCGCCAACGCCTTGGGGATGGCGTCGATCGGCGCCACGCCCATGATCTCGGGGTCGTTGCCGCTCAGCGCCGAGGCCACGATGCGGGCCAGGGGCCGAAGCCCCAGCTCGTCGGCCCGGGCGCGGCTCATGACCAGGACGGCGGCGGCCCCGTCGTTGAGCGGGCACACGTTGCCGGCCGTGACCGTCCCGCCCTCGGGCTTGAAGGACGGGGCCAGCTCGGCCAGCTTCTCGAGCGTGGTGCCCGGCCGCGGGCAGTCATCCTGGGTGGCCACCGTGCCATCCTCCTTGGTGATGGGCGTGATCTCGCGCTCGAAGAACCCGTCCGCCTGGGCGGCGACCGCACGGTCCTGGCTGAGCTTGGCGAAGGCGTCCTGGTCCTCCCGACTGACCTTGAACTTCTCGGCCACGTTCTCGGCGGTGAGGCCCATCGGGATGTAGACGTTGGGGAACGCGCTGTCGCGACCCAACAGCTTGGGGTTGAGCCCCCCGGGTCCGATGCCCCGCCCGCGGGGGGCTGCGGCCGGTGCCTCGCCCTCGACCGCCGGCGGGCGCGAGCTCTTCTCGACGCCGGCCGCGATGTAGGTGTGGCCCTCGCCGGCCCCGATGGCGTGGGCCGCGCTCCGGATCGACTGCAGGCTGGAGGAGCAGAACCGGTTGAGCGTCAGCCCCGGGACGCTGTAGGGGAAGCCGGCCAGGAGCCCCGAGGTCCGGGCGATGCTGAACCCGGTCTCGCCCTGCTGGGCGACGTTGCCGCAGATGATGTCGACCACGTCGGATTTGGCGACCTCGGGGACCTTGTCCATGAGCGCGTTCAGGATGGTTGCCATCAGCTCGTCGGCGCGCACGTCGACCAGCGATCCCTTGTTGGCCCGGCCGATGGGGCTGCGCGCGGTGGCGACGATGACTGCTTCGATCAACTCGGGCATGGCGAGTGCTCCTTCTCGGTGCAGCTGCTTCTCGGTGCGACTGGTGATGGCGCGATGCGCGGCGGTGCCCGACCACGCGTGGCGGCCGGGCACGGCGATCAGTTCTGCGCGGGCTCCTTGGGCAAGCCGAGGGCGCGTTCGCCGATGATGTTGCGCTGGATCTGGCTGGTCCCCGAGAAGATGGTCCCGGCCCGGCTCCCGAGGAAGGTCTGCTGCCAGGCGGTCGTCCTGTACCCGGCGCCCTCGGGTCGGATCATCCCGTCGGCGCCCTCCAGATTGATGGCGATCTCGCCGAAGCGCTTGTGGTACTCGGACCAGAAGAGCTTGTTGGTGCTGGCCTCGGGGCCCGGCTCCTTCTTGGCGGCCAACGTGGCCAACGTGCGCAGGCCCGCGAAGCGCATGATCTCGACCTGCGTGTAGGCCCAGGCCAGGTCCTGGCGCACGAGGGGATCCTCGTGGCGCCCGAGCTTGCGGGCCGTCCCGACCAGATCCCAGAACTCGCGCTCGTAGTGCAGATGCTGGGTGGTGGCCCGTCCGCCGCGCTCGTTGCCGAGCGTCGTCATGGCGACGCGCCACCCGTTGTTGAGCCCGCCGATCACGTTGAACAGCGGCGCCCGGGCGTCCTCGATGAACTCCTGGCAGAACCCGCTCGCGCCCGACATCTGGAGAAGGGGGCGCAGGTCGATCCCGTTGGTCTCGCCGTCGTCGCGCTTCATCGGCACCAAGACGTAGGAGAGGCCCTGGTGCTTGGGCACGTCGGCATCGGTCCGGCACAGGACGAACATCATGTTGGCGACGTGCGCGCCCGAGGTCCAGACCTTCTGGCCGTTGACGACGATCTCGTCGCCGTCCACGGCCGCCCGGGTCTCCACCCCGCCGAGATCCGACCCGTGGTCGGGTTCCGAGAAGCCTTGGCAGTAGCGGTCGACGCCCTGGATGATGCGGGGGAGGAAGTGCGCCTTCTGCTCCTCAGTGCCGTGCACGATGATCGATGGCCCGACGAGGGACTCGCCCATGCCGCGGATCACCCGCGGCAGCCCGGCGTGCGCGAACTCCTCGTTCAGGATGGCCATCTGCACGCCGGAGAGGCCGCGGCCGCCGACCTCCTCGGGCCACTGCGGACAGATGAGCCGCTCCTCGGCCATGGCGGCCTCCCAGCGGTTCCAGGCGGCGGCGCGGGCGGCCGACCCCTCGTCGGCCGCGCCCATGAACCCGGCCCGCTGTTCGTCGACGCCCTGGAGCTCGCCCTCACGGTGCTTGTCGAGGAGCGTCGCAATCTCGTCGCGGAATGCTTCGAGCTCTGGTCCCACGTCGAGCCGCATGATGGCCTCCCCGCCCGCCGGCGCATCCGCCGGCCCTCCCCGCAAATTTTACCGCGCTGACACCCCGGTCTGCCGAGGTGTCATAGGCCAGCGTCGCCTACGGGTCGATGCGGGCGCTGGCCGTTCCTGAGAGCACCCGGTCCCCGCTCTGGTTCACCGTCTGGATGGACAGCTGGACGACCGGGCCGGCGTCGCCGTCCTCGATCGCGTCGACGGTCGCCGTCGCCGTGAGTGTGTCGCCGGGCCAGACCTGGCGTTCGAAACGCGATCCGAGCGAGAGCAGCCGCCCGTCGCCGACCCAGTCGGTCACGAGTCGGGCCGGTGAGGCCCATCGTCAGCATGCCGTGGGCGAAGACGGTCGGGAACCCGGCCACCTTGGTCGCGTAGATCTCGTCGGTGTGCAGCGGGTTGTAGTCGCCCGACGCCCCCGCGTACTGGACGATCTGGGTCCGGGTCAGGTTGTCGACGACCACCGCGCTGTGGGTGTCGCCGACGTTGATCGCCGCTTTGGACAGGCTCATTGGCCGTTCCCTCCCCATCGTTCGCGGCCGCCGGGGCGCGCTGGTCATGACGCCGACGCTGCGGGCGGTGACGACCAGCTCGCCGTTCGGCGTCCCGGTACTCGGTGACCGATTCGGAGAACTTGAGCAGTCCGGAGCGGCCGGTGCGCTCCCAGGTCTTGCCCGGTGCCGGTCGGTGGGCGTGAGGACGTCGCCGGGCCGCACCGGCCGGTGGTACTCGTAGTGCTGCTCGGCGTGCAGCCCGACGCCGCCGCGGGCGCCGCCGCCCGAGGACTCGCCGCCCGAGGCGGGGGCGGATCGGACGAGGCCGGTCGGCTCGCGGCCCGATCCGAACCAGGGCTGGCCGATCTTGGGCCGCAGGAAGTAGTCCGGGTTGAACTGCGCGCTCGCCTGGACGAACGTCGGCGGGGCGATGATGCCGCCCGGTCTCCGTGCCGGCCGCGTACGCGGCGTCCGCGTAGACCGGGTTGGGGTCCCCGACCGACCGGGCGAAGAGCATGATGTGACCCGCCTCTACCGGGAACGTCTGGTCAGCCATGGGCGATCTCCTTTGCCATCGAGCGTGGGCGTCACCCGACCCGCGTGCGGGGGTCGAGTCCGGACCCGGCCGAGAGTAGCCGGAGTGGTCGCCGGAGTTCCGTGGCGTAGGGTCCGACCCGGCCGCGTCGACCGGGACCGGAAGGGGGCAACCATGGAGCAGACCGACTTCGCCAACATCATCTCTTTACGAGGGACTTCGTCCGTCAGCGGGTGCTGCCCGCTCGAGACCCAGATCGACGACCAGGACGAGGTGCCCGAGCGACATCCGCCAGGCCTGCCGGGACATGGGCCTGTTCGGGTTCGCCATCCCCGAGCACTACGGCGGCCTCGGGCTCTCGATGGAAGAGGAGTGCCAGCTGGTCTTCGAGCTCGGCTACACGGTCCCCGCCCTCCGCTCGATGTTCGGCACCAACAACGGCATCGCCGGCCACGTCCTCATGGAGGGGGGCACCGAGGAGCAGAAGCAGGAGTGGCTGCCCCGGCTGGCCAGCGGCGAGCTGACCGCCTCGTTCGCCCTGACCGAGACCGAGGCCGGCTCCGATCCCTCGGGCCTCACCACCAACGCCCACCGCGACGGCGACGAGTGGGTGATCAACGGCGCCAAGCGCTACATCACCAATGCGCCGATCGCCGACGTCTTCATGGTGTTCGCCCGCACCAACCCCGACGCCAAGGCCACCCGCGGGATCTCCACCTTCCTCGTGCCCGCGGGGCACCCCGGGGCTGACCGTCGGGCCCCAAGGACCACAAGATGGGCCAGTTCGGCGCGTGGACCTCCGACGTCTACTTCGACGACGTCCGCGTCGGCGCCGGCGGCGCTGGTCGGCGGCGCAGGCGGGCGAGAACACCGGCTACGCCACCGCGATGCGGTGCCTGGCCCACGGGCGGGTGCACATCGCCGCCATGTGCGTCGGCCTGGCCGGGCGCCTGGTCGACGAGTCGTGTCCTACGCGCAGAGCCGGGTCAGCAGTCGGGGCATGCCGATCGCCGGCTTCCAGCTGATCCAGGGGATGATCGCCGACTCGGTGACCGACCACCTGGCCGGGCGCAGCCTGACCCTCGAGGTGGCCCGCGCCTTCGACGCCGGCACCGACCGCAAGGTCGGCCCGTCGAGCGCCAAGTACTTCTGCCGCGAGATGGTCTGCCGGGTGGCCGACCGGGCCGTGCAGATCCACGGCGGCGCCGGCTACATGCGCGGGGTGGCGGTCGAGCGCTTCTACCGGGACGCCCGGCTCTTCCGGATCTTCGAGGGCACCAGCCAGATCCAGCAGGTGATCATCGCCCGGCAGGTGCTCGGGTCGGCCGCCACGGCTGAGCCGTGGGGTCGCCTACGGGGTCAGCCGACCGACTCGAACACCGCGGCGAGCCCCTGGCCGCCGCCGATGCACATCGTCTCGAGCCCGAGCGCCGCGCCGCGGCGGTCCATCTCGCGGAGCAAGGTGGCCAGGATGCGGCCACCGGTGGCGCCGATCGGGTGGCCGAGGGAGATGCCCGAGCCGTTCACGTTCAGCCGGTCGAAGTCCGAGTCGCTGAACGCCCACTCCCGGGTGACCGCCAGCACCTGGGCGGCGAAGGCCTCGTTCACCTCGATCAGGTCCATGTCGGCCAGCGTCAGGCCCGCCCGGTCGAGCGCCTTGGCGGTGGCCGGGACCGGGCCGATGCCCATCGTGGCTTCGGCTCGACCCCGGCCACCGCCCAGGAGCGGAGCTTGGCCAGCGGGCGCAGGCCCAGCTCGGCGGCCCGCTCCGGGGAGGTGACGATGCAGATGGCCGCACCGTCGTTCTGCCCGCTGGCGTTGCCGGCGGTCACGGTGGCCTCGGGGTCCTCGCCGAACCCGCACGGCCGGAGCGTGGCCGAGCGACTCGAGCGTGGTGTCGGCCCGGGGGTGCTCGTCGACGTCGACGACGGTGTCCTCGCGTCGGCCCTGCACCGTGACCGGGACGATCTCCTCTTTGAACCGCCCCTCCTGCTGGGCGGCCACCGCCCGCTGGTGGGAGCGCAGGGCCAGCTCGTCCTGCTCCTGGCGGCTGATCGAGTACTGGCGCCGCAGGTTCTCCGCCGTCTCATCATGCCTCCGGGCACCGGGAAGTTGACCCCGCCGGCCGTCACGCCGGCCCCGCGCCAGGCGGTCGAACATCGTCACGTGCTCCGGCGCGGGCCCCCAGCGCATGGCCGTCGTGTAGTACTCGGTCTGGCTCATGGACTCGGCGCCGCCCGCCAGCACGACGTCGCTCACGCCCGTCTGCACCTGCATGGCCGCGTAGAGGATGGCCTGGAGACCCGAGCCGCAGCGGCGGTCGACCTGCGACGCCGGTGGTCGTGACCGGGAACCCGGCGTCGAGCGCGGCCACCCGTCCGATGGCCGGGGCCTCCCCGTTGGCGTAGCCCTGGCCCAAGATGACTCGTCGACGGCCGCCTTGTCGATGCCGGTGCGGGCGATCACCTCGGCGATGACCGTGGCGGCCAGCTCCTGGACGCTCACGTCCTTCGAGCGCGCCGCCGTAGCGGCCGACCGCCGTGCGCAGCGGCTCACAGATGACTGCTTCTCGCATCGTTCCTCCTCTCGTCGGTGTCCCGGGGCCCGTCCCGTCACATGTTGCGGCCGCCGGTGACCTCGAGCACGGTGCCCGGTCATGTAGCCCGAGAGCTCGGAGGCCAAGAAGAGGGCGACGTTGGCGACGTCGGCCACCTCGCCCGCCCGACCCATCGGGATCTCGGCCAGCTTCTGCTCCCAGATGTCGGCCCGCATCGCCTCGGTCATGGCGGTGCGGATGATGCCGGGCTGGATGGCGTTGACCCGGACGCCGAGGTGGGCCAGCTCCTTGGCCGACGGCCTTGGTCAGCCCGATGAGCCCGGCCTTGGCGGCGCTGTAGTTGGTCTGCCCGACGTTGCCGACCTTGCCCGAGATCGACGACATGTTGATGATCGACCCCGCTGCTGCTCGCGCATCACGGCCGCCGCGAAGCGCGTCCCCAGCCAGGCCCCCTGGAGGTGCACGTCGATGACGGCCCGGAAGTCGGCGAGCGACATGTTGCGCATGGTGGCGTCCCGGGTGATGCCCGGCGTTGTTGACCATGACGTCGACCGAGCCCAGCTCGTCGCGGCAGCGAGCCACCAGCGCCTCGACCTCGGCCTCCTCGGTCACGTCGCAGCGCGCCGCGATGACCGTCGCCCCGTCCGCTTCGAGCGCGGCCGCCGACTGGCTGGGCCGCCTCCTCGTTGATGTCGCCGAGCGTCACCATGGCGCCCTCGCCGGACGAACGTCCGGGCGATCTCGAGGCCGATGCCCTGCGCGGCGCCGGTGACGACGGCGGCCTTCCCATCGAGCAGTCCCACGTTCGCTCCTCGCCTCGTCGGTCCCCGGACGGCGAACCGCGTTCTGGTGCGCGTGCGGCTGCGGACTGCCCCGGCCCGCCCGGATCGCGGCGAGGTTACCGCCCTGCGGTGGCCGCAACGCCAGCGGCGGCGGTCGGCCTTTGCCAATCTGTGCCGATGGTCGACCGGGGGCGAAGGCCCGAACCTGCTCGCTCGCTTCGAACGGCCCTGTCGACCCTTACGTGGTCCGCGGATGGCTCGAGCGTCACGAAGGCCTTCGATCTCGATGCGAGGAAGGAGTCCTTCGGACCCCGGCGGGTGATCCTCGGTCATCACCGTCGCGCGGCCGACGGTGCGGGGACAGTTCTCCTACGAGCTGCGTGTGAACCAGCTGCTCGCCCGCCATCGCCCCGGGGTTCCAACGCCGCGCCTCGTGGCCCACGACCGCCGAGCCGCCACGTTGACGTTCGAGGCCGTGGCGGGGGGGCCGCTCGGCCCGAAGTACCCGCTCGAACTGTCCACCACCGACCTCGATGGTCTGGTCGCCCTCGCCCAGGCCACCCGCTCCTACCCGCACCGACCCCGCTGGCTCCGCCGGCTGCCGATCAAATCCCGCCTGTGGCAGGCCCGCCGGGCATCGCTCCTGACCACGGCGGAGCACCAGGCGCTGCGCCGCCTCGTGCCGGGCGCCGGGATCACGTGGGTGTTCGCGCACGGCGACATCACCCCCCGCAACGTGCTGAGGGGCCCGAGCGGCATGGTGCTCATCGATTGGGAGTGGGCGGGCGTCTATCCCGACGGCTACGAGCTCGCCTTCCTCTGGTATGTGCTCGCCGATCTCCCGGCCGCCCGCCGGGCCGTCGAGGGGGCGCTGACCACGGACCCGGCAGCCTTTTGGCTCTCCGCGTTGCTCATCGAGCTGCTCCACCTCGAATGGCTTCCCGACGAGTTCCGGCAAGGGCATCTGGACACGAAAGACCACCTGGTGGCTCGACTGCTCGACGGGTGACCGGGCTGTCGCCAGCGGCCGGTTCGCCGGAGCTCGCCCGGCGCCGAGCGCTTCCCCCACCTGACGGCCTCGCGGGTCAGGCACGGCCGGCCGGTGCTGCCTAGTGGTCGACCCGCTCGGGCTCGCCGCCGGCGTGGGAGATCCAGGTCTCGTACATCTCGGCGTAGCGGCCGCCGAGCTCGACCAGCTGGTCGTGGGAGCCGATCTCGACGATCCCGCCCTCGTCGACCACGACGATCCGGTCGGCCTTCATCGCGGTGGTCAGTCGGTGCGCGATCAGGATCGCGGTGCGGCCCTCCAGCAGGACGTCGAGGGCCCGTTCGATCTTGCTCTCCGACAGCAGGTCCAGGTTCGAGGTGGCCTCGTCGAGGACGATCACCCGCGGGTGGGCCAGGAACGCCCGGCCGAGGGCGATCAGCTGGCGCTCGCCGGAGGACAGCGACTGGCCCCGCTCGTGGACGATCGTGTTCAGCTGGTCGGGCAGGCGCTCGATGACCTCCATGAGGCCGACGGTCCGCACCGCCTCCCACACCTCTTCGTCGCTCGCGTCGGGGCGGGCGAACGCGATGTTCTCCCGCACCGTGCCGGCGAAGAGGAACGGCTCCTGGGGCACGACGCCGAGCTGGCGCCGCAGCGAGTCGAGGGAGACATGGCGGATGTCGTGGCCGTCGATCAGCACCCGCCCCGACGTGGGGTCGTAGAAGCGGGTCACCAGCTTGGCCATGGTCGACTTCCCGGCTCCGGTCGGCCCGACGAAGGCGACCGTCTCGCCGACCTGGATGCTCAGGTCGACGTCGTGGAGGACCGGTGTGGCCGGGTCGTAGCCGAAGGTCACGTGGTCGAACCGGATGTCGCCGTCGATCGGCGGCATCTCGGCCGCGTCGGGGTCCTCGGGGACGCTCGGGGCGAGGGCCAGCAGCGTGTTGAGCTTGGTGACCGAGGCCTGGCCCTGCTGGTAGGTGTTGTACTGCTGGACGAGCAGGGTGATCGGCGCGAAGAAGCGGTTCACGTACAAGAAGAAGGCGGTCAGGGCGCCGATGCTGAGCGATCGTGGTGCAGCACCATGGTGCCGCCGACGGCGAGGATGACCGCCTGGCCCAGGTAGGCCAGCATCTGGGTGCCCGGGCCGTAGATCGCATTGATCTGGGCCGTGTAGTTGTTGGCGTCGCGGTACTCGCCCGACCACGTTGCGGTGGTGGAGCACGTTGTGGCGCTGGCGGTTGTGGGCCGTGACGATGCGGACCCCGTGCAGGCTCTCGGACAGGTCGGCCAGCACGTTGGCGATCCCGTCGCGCACCCGGTTGTAGCCCCGCTCGGACGCCGAGCGGAACCAGATCGAGAGCACGGTGAGCACGGGCACCACGACGAGGACGGTGACGATCGCCAGCCGCACGTTCAGGCTGAACAGGATGGCGGTGATGACGATCATGGTCAGGCCCTGCACGGCGAAGCTGGCCAGACCGTCTTGCAGCAGCTGCTGGAGGTTCTCGATGTCGCTCGTCATGCGGGTCATGATCACGCCCGCCTTCTCATCGGTGTAGAAGTCGAGCGACATGCGCTGCAGGTGGGTGAAGATCTTGATCCGCAGGTCGTTCATGACCCAGGCGGCCAGGCGGCCGGTGACCCTGACCTGATTGCGCTGGGCGAAGGAGCTCACCAGGATGGCCACGAAGAACAGCAGCGGCGCACACCACGATCGTGCCGAAGTCCTTGGGCCCGACGATGAAGTCCTTCGGTGCGAGCGGAAGGTGCCCGGGCTTGAGCGACGGGGAGCCCATCCCGTGCGTGATGGCGTAGTCGATGAGCGCGGGTCCGGCCTGGTTGGCCAGGCTGACGATGGTCACGAGCACGCCGGCCAGCGCCGCCAGGTGCCAGTGCTCGAGCACCAGCTGGCGCAGCGTCATCTTCTTCTGCTCGGCCGCGGTCATCTGGTAGCTGAACTGAGCGGTGGGTTCGCCGTGCTCCGGCTCCGTCTTCAGGAGCTTGTCGACCCCGTCCTGCAGCTCCGAGGGGATGCCCGCGAAGGGCAGCCCGCTGCCCGGGTTGCCCGGCGAGCCCCCGGGGCGCCCGCCGAACATGCCGCCGCCCCCACCGCCGAACATGCCGCCGCCCCCGCCGGCTCCGCCCCACGCCATCAGACGAGCCCTCCTGCGTCGATGCCGTCGGCCCCGGGCGTGCGCGCACCGAGCCCGGCGTGACCCGGCCGTCTCGGCTCCGTCGGACCTCGGCCGCCCTCGCCTCTTCGGCCCGGAGCTCCAACTCCTGCTCGCCCTGGGCCAGCACGTCGGCGTAGAGCGGCACGGTCTCCATCAGCTCGGCGTGGGTCCCGTCGGCCACGATCCGTCCGTCGTCCATGAGCAGCACCCGGTCGGCCAGGCTGATCGTCGACAGGCGGTGGGCGATGATCAGGGTGGTCCGGCCCTCCATCAGCTTGCGGAGCGACCCGTGGATGGTGAGCTCCACCTGCACGTCGATGGCGCTGGTGGCGTCGTCGAGCACGAGGATCGGCGGGTTGACCAGCAGCGTTCTGGCGATGGCGATCCGCTGGCGCTGGCCCCCCGACAGCGTGTAGCCCGCGCTCGCCGACGACCGTGTCGTAGCCCTGGGGCGAGCTCGCGGATGAAGCCGTCGGCGCCGGCCGCCTTGGCGGCCGCCTCGATGTCCGCGAAGTCGGCGCTCGGCAGGCCGTAGGCGATGTTCTCGCGGATCGAGGCCGAGAAGAGGAACGGCTCGTCGAGCACGATGCCGACGGCTGGCCCGCAGGCTGACCAGCGTCAGGTCGCGCACGTCGTGGCCGTCGATCGACCACCTTGCCGCCGGTCACGTCGTAGAAGCGGGTGAGCAGGCGGGCCACCGTCGACTTGCCCGACCCCCGTGCGCCCCACCAGGGCGACGGTCTCGCCGGGCCGGATGTGCAGGTCGAAGTTCGTCGAGGATCAGCGGGTTGTCGCGGCGAGTAGGAGAACTGCACCGACTCGAAGCGCACGTCGCCCTTGCAGTCGACCAGGTCGACCGCACCCGGCCGGTCGACGACCGTCGGCTCCTCGTCGAGGATCTCGTAGATCCGCTGCGACGAGGCCGACGCCCGCTGGCCCATCATGATGATCATGCCGAGCATCTGGAACGGTGCCTGCAGCATCACGATGTACAAGCTGAACGCCACGATGGCCCCGACCTTCAGGCTGCCGTGCACGACCAGCCAACCGCCGAAGAGCACGACGAGCGCCAGGCCGATCTGGGGGAGGTTCTGGACGGTCGGGGTGAATTTGGCCCGGATGTAGGCGTCCTTGATGTAGGACCACTGGAGCCGGTCGGCGGCCTTGGCCAGCGTCGTCAGCTCGCGCTGCTCGGCGGCGAAGGACTTCACGACCCGCACGCCGTTGATGTTCTCGTCGACGATGGTGGCGACGTCGGCGAGCCGCGACTGGATCAACCAGGACACCGGGAAGATCGACTTCCGCATCTGCAGGCCGAGCAGGTAGACGAACGGCATGGGGATCATGGCCACGAGCGCCAGCGGGACGTTGATCGAGAGCATGTAGCCGAAGGCCACGACGGCGACGCTGCACTGGACGAGGATCGACGGGGCGAAGGTCAGGTACATCTGCACGGAGCGGATGTCCGAGTTGGCGCGCGAGATCAGCTGGCCCGACTGCACCCGGTCATAGAAGGGGAACGACATCTTGGTCAGGTGGCTGTAGATGATGTTGCGGAGGTCGAACTCCATCTCGTAGGCCGTGCGCATCAAGAAGTAGCGCGAGATGTACCCGGCGATGCCGGCGATCACGGCCAGGATGAAGACGATCTTGACGTAGTGGCTGAGCGGAACCGTGCGCGCGATCAGGGAGTTGTCGATGGCCTCCTCGAGGAGCTTCGGGATCTGCACCTGCAGGACCAGCGCCAGGAAGGACATCACGAGCGAGGTGATGAACATCCGCTTGTGCGACAGCACGATCGGCATCGCCCGGCGCAGCCAGGTCTTCTCGCGATCGGGGTCGATGGTCGCGGCGGCGCCCGGTAGCGGGCGGTGGTGGCCATTGGTTCGAATGGCGAGGCGCCCGCCGCGTCGGGATCGACGCCCTCGGGACCCTTGGCGGTTCGCGACTCTGTCTTCATGGCCGCGCGGCCGCCAGTGCCTCGCGGTGCAGAGTCATCGCCTGGTGCCAGATCCCGAGATCGTCGATCGCTCGCTCTCTCGCCCTTGCGGTCGGCAAGCGGTTGGCCAGCAGCTCGAGCCGATCGTTCACCGCCGTGTCGGCATCGGACAGCAGTTGCTTCCCGAGGTCCGTGAGCTGGTGGGACACCCGTCGCCGGTCGTCCTCGGCGTGCTGTGCGGGCCACGAGGCCCCTCGTGACCAGGCCGTCGATCACCGCCGTCACACTGGGCGGCCGGACCGCCAATCGCTTGGCGAGCGCCGACGACACGGCGGAACCCTCGTCCAAGAGGCCGAGCATCCGGTACTGGGAGAGCGACAGGTCGACCTCGGCCAGGCTCAGCTCGACCTGCTTGGCGAGCCAGGCGGCGGTCCGACCGACGCTGCGCAGGCCCCGGGCGTGCTCAAGCTCTTCGAGAGTCATCATTGTTAGAGTATCTAATATTGTTGGTGGTCGCGTGCGGTGCCCCGAGGGCCGCCTGCGCCGGCGGCACCACCCGGTCCCGGCCGCAGGCGCTCCCGTTCCCGCCCGGGCGAGCGGCCCGTGGACCCGCCCGTGGCGACCCGGCCTCCCGGTTGTTCGGGACCCCCCGCGCCGCGATACTGGCGGCAAGACAGGGGAGGTCCTGATGAAGACCCGAGCTGCCGTGTGCAGGGGGCTTGGCGAGCCGTGGACGGTGGAGGAGATCGACATCGACGAGCCGCACGCCCACGAGGTCCAGGTCGAGATGGCCTACGCCGGCCTGTGCCACTCCGACGAGCACCTGCGCACCGGGCGACATCACGGCGCCGCCCGAGGTGCTGGCGATCTTCGGCACCGATTCGATGTTCCCGGTGGTCGGCGGCCACGAGGGGTCGGGTGTGGTCACGGCCGTCGGCCCCGAGGTCACCGCAGGTGGCGGTCGGGGACCGCGTCGCCGACGGCGTTCATCCCGGCCTGTGGCATCTGCTTCTGGTGCGCCTCGGGTCGCCAGTACCTCTGCGACCTCGGCATCAGCACCCTGGCCGGGCCGATGATCAGCGACGGCACCTGGCGCTACCACCTCGGCGGCGCAGCCCCTGAACCGGATGACCCAGCTCGGCACGTTCGCCGAGACCATGGTGGCCACGAGGCGTCGCTGGTGAAGATCCCCGCGGACCCGCCGCTCAAGGCCGCCGCGCTCATCAGCTGCGGCATCTCGACCGGCTTCGGCTCGGTCGTCGACCGGGCCAAGGCGAAGCCCGGCGAGGTCGTGGTCGTCGTCGGCTGCGGCGGCGTCGGTTCGGGGGCCATCCAGGGCGCGCGGATCGCCGGGGCCCGGGCTGGATCGTCGCGGTCGACCCGCTGCCCTTCAAGGTCGACCAGGCCAAGAAGATCGGCGCCACCCACGGCGCGGCGTCGCTGGCCGAGGCGCTGCCGCTCGTGGCCGAGCTCACCGAGGGCCGGATGGCCGACGTGGTCGTGCTCACGCCCGGCGTGCTGACCGGCGACCTGCTCGGCCCCGGCCGCGGCGCTGGGCTCCAAGGACGCCCGGATCGTGTGCACCGCCATCGCTCCCATCTCCCAGATGGACGTGCAGCTCAACATCTTCAACCTGGCCATGTACAACCAGACCATCATGGGCACCGTGTTCGGGTCGGCCAGCCCCCGGGTCCAGGTACCGCGTCTGCTCCAGCTGTACCAGACCGGGCAGCTCGAGATCGACGAGCTGATCACCCGGGAGTACACGCTGGACGAGGTGCAGACAGGGCTACGACGACCTCGCCGCCGGGATCAACGTCCGGGGCGTGGTCAATTTCGGCACCGGCGCCTGAGCGTCGCCTAAGCGTCGCCGAGGCGCCGCCCGAGCGGCCCTCGCGGGAAAAGAGACTGTGCGGCTCCTCGAACCCGTCGATGTCGGCTTGAAGCGTGCGCCCAACCGGCTGCTCTTCGGCCCCCACGAGACCAACCTGGGCAGCGGTCGAGCCATCTCCGCGCGCCACGTCGCCTACTACGGGCGGCGGGCGGCGGGCGGCTGCGGCGTCGATCGTGACCGAGACGGCCTCGGTGCACCGCGACGACTGGCCCTACGAGCGGGCCCCGCTCGCCGCCGAGTGCTTCGCCGGGCTGGGCGGCCGTCGCCGAGGCGGTGCACGCGGCACGGAGCGCTGGCCCTGGCGTCGCTCGGCCACTGCGGGGGACAGGGGTCGAGCGCCTACAGCCAGGCCGTCCTGTGGGCGCCGTCGCGTGTCGCCGACCCGGTCAGCCGCGAGGTGCCCCAGGAGATGGAGGACGAGGACATCGCGGCGGTGGTCGAGGGGTTCGCCACCGCGGCGGCGATGGCCGTCGCCAGTCGGGCTCGACGGCGTCGAGGTGAACGCCGGCCTCCTTCAGCCTGCTGCGCCAGTTCCTCTCCGGCCTGACCAACACGCGCGAGCGACGGCTACGGCACCGACCGGCTGCGCTTGGCCCGCGAGGTGCTGGAGGCGACGCCGTGCCGGATTGGGGGCAACCGGGGTGCTCGGGCTGCGGCTCGGCTGCGACGAGCTGGCGCCCTGGGCCGGCATCACGCCCGAGTCGGCGGTCGAGATCGCCGGGCGCGCTCGGCCCGCTGGCCGACTACGTCGTGGCGGTGCGGGCCCCCGCCTTCGACCAGTTCGGGGCGCCGGCCCGACGGGCACACGGCAGCCCGGCTTCGCTCTGGCCCTGGCCGCCGTCGCTGCGCCGAGCACTGCCGGGGCGGGTCGCCGTGGTGGCCCAGGGGTCCATCGTCGACGCCGACATGGCCGAGTCGGTGGTGGCGGGGGCGGCCGACCTGGTCGAGATGACCCGGGCCCAGATCGCCGATCCCGACCTCGCCGCCAAGCTGGCCGCGGCGCGCCCGACGAGGTCCGGCCCTGCGTGCTGTGCAACCAGCGCTGCCCGGTCCGCGACGCCCGCAACCCCATCGTGAGCTGCATCGGCGAGCCGGCCTCGGGCTACGAGTCGGCAGGGTGCGGACGCCCCGGTCGCCGAACCGCCAGCCACCTCGAGCGACCCGCCCGTGCTCGTCGTCGGCGCCGGTCCGGCCGGGCTGGAGGCGGCCCGGGTGGCGGCGCTGTCCGGCGGCCACCGGGTTCGGGTGGTCGAGCGGCGGGCCCGCACGGGCGGCGCACTGCGCACGGCGGCCGCGGGGCCGGCCGGGAGCGGCTGGCCCTGCTCGCCGACTGGCTCGAGGGCGGAGTGCCGCCGGCTGGGTGTGCACTTCGACCTGTCGAGCGCGGCCGGTCCGGGCGACCTGGCCGAGCATGCGGCCGGCGGGGGCCCGGTGATCGTCGTGCACCGGGTCGGTCCGAGCGGCGCTGCCGGACTCCGACGGGTCGGTCGATCTGAGGCACGCGGTCGACGTGCTCGAGCTCGCCGGCTCCGGCCGCCTGGACGACCTGGGCGACGGCCCGGTCGTCGTGGACGATCCGGTCGGCGACGCCGTCGGCATCAGCGTGACCGAGCTCCTGGCGGCCGCCGGCCGCGACGGTGGCGCTCGTCACGGGCGACGTCGTGGCCGGGACCCAGCTCGCGCTGGACCGGCGACCTGGCACCGGCCAACACGCGCCTCGCCCGCGCCGGGGTGCGGATCGTGAAGCGCAGCGTCGTGGTCGCGGTGGGTGGCGGGACGCGTCCGGGTGCAGGACCGCTACACGGGGAAGGAGGACGAGATCGGCGGCGGCCGTCTTCGTCGGGCGGCGCACGGGCTGCCCGACGAGGCGTTGTGCGGGAGCGCGCCCGCCGGCTCCCTGCGGGCGGGCGACGCCGTCGCGCCCGGACGGCCTACGAGGCGGTCCTCGAGGGGCGCCGGGCGGCGCTGGCGATCGTCGGTGGACCGGTGAGCGCCACCGGCCGCTACAAGCTGCTCTTCACGCCGCTCGCGCTCGGGCCGGTCGTGGTGCGGAACCGGATCGTGTTCTCCGCCCACCTGACCAACTACGCCGAGGACGGCGCGGCCGAGCGAGCAGCACGCCGCCTACTACGCGGCGCGGGCGGCCGGCGGGGCGGGGCTCATCATCACCGAGGAGCACTCGACCCACCCGACCGACTGGCCCTACGAGAAGCTGATCCACGGCTTCCATCCGCGCGGTCATCCCGGGCTACCGGCGCATCACCGACGCGGTCCACCGCCACGACACGCCGATCTTCGCCCAGATCAACCACAACGGCGGGCAGGGCTCGGGCATGTACAGCCGGCTGCCGGTGTGGGCGCCCTCTCCGGTCGCCGACCCGCTGTTCCGCGAGGTCCCCAAGGCGGTCGACCGGCACGAGATCGCCGAGATCGTCGACGGCTACGCCCGGGTGGCCGGCCACTGCGCGCGAGGGGGGCTTCGACGGCGTCGAGCTGCAGTGCTCGCACTCCTCGATCGTGCGGGGCTTCCTCTCGCCGGCCACCAACCGCCGGACCGACGAGTACGGCGGCAGCCTCGAGAACCGCAGCCGCCTGCTGCTCCAGATCTGTGGCCGCGGTGCGCGAGGCGATCGGGCCGGACCTGGCCCTCGGCGTGCGGCTCTGCGGCGACGAGCTGATCGAGGGCGGCACCACGCATCGACGACGCCGTGGCGGTCGCCCAGGCGCGTGGAGGCGACCGGCCACGTCGACTACATCAACACCTCGATCGGGGTGGCCACGGCCACGCTCTACATGATCGAGGCCTCCATGCAGGTGCCCCCGGCCTACGCGCTGTGGATCGCCAGCGCGCTGCGCAAGGCGGTGTCCCTGCCGGTGGTCGGCGTCGGGCGGTTCAAGGACCCGCTGCAGGCGGACCGGGCGCTCAGCGAGGGCCATGCCGACCTCATCGGCGTCGTGCGCGGGCCAGATCGCCGACGCCGACTTCGCCCGCAAGGCGCGCGCCGGGCACGCGTCGTGGATCCGCAACTGCCTCTCGTGCAACCAGGAGTGCGTGGGCCGGATGGGGCTCAACCGATGGCTCGGGTGCATCGAGAACCCCCGCGCCGGGCGCGAGGCCCTGGCGTCGCGGCCGCCTGCCCCGGCGCCGCCGGCACGTGGTGGTGGTCGGCGCCGGAGCGGGCGGCATGCAGGCCGCCATCGCCGCGGCCCGGCGCGGGCACTCGGTCGACGTCTACGAGGAGAGCGACGAGCCGGGCGGGCAGGTCCGGGTGGCGGCGTCCGTGCCCAGCCGCGGCCGAGCTCGGCGACCTCGTGCGCAACCAGCTGGCCGAGGCCTCGCGCCTCGGGGTGCGGTTCCACTTCTCGCAGCGGGCCGACGCCGATCTCGTGGCGGCCTCGCGGCGCCGACGCGGTCGTCGTCGCCACCGGGTCGGTGCCCGATCGACCGTGGTGGGCCGGCCGTCGGACGCGGGTGGTCGACGTCCGCGACGTGCTCGAGGACCGGGCCGCCCCCGTCGGGCGGGTGCTGGTGGTCGACGAGCTCGGGTTCCACCAGGCGACGAGCGTCGCCGAGCTGCTGGCCGACCGGGGATGCGCGCGTCGAGATGCGTCACCCCGGCCATGGTCGTCGGCCAGGACCTCGGGCATGACCCTCGACCATGGAGACGTGGTGGATGAAGGCGGCGGCCAAGGGCATCGTCCAGACGACCGACACCATGGTCACCGCCGTCGGCGAACCGGGCGACGGCACGCTCTCCGTCGAGCTGCAGCAGCACACCACGGGGACGGCCTCGGGCGCGCGTCGTCGACTGGGTCGTGTGCGCCAGCCCGCCGCGACCCGACGACGGGCTCTGGCGCGACGCTGCGGCATCGGCTGGCGCCGGGCGTCGATCTCGAGCGGGTCGGCGACTGCGTCGCCCCCCGGCGCGCCCATGCCGCCGTCATCGAGGGCGATCGGGTGGGGGCGTCGCTGTGATCGCCCTCGTCGTGGTGCGCGACGGCGTGCTGCCGCTCGGCGACGCAGGAGGCGATCGACGAGGTGGGGGGCCGGGTGCTGCTCGCCGGGAGCGGCACCGCGGCGGCCGCCGAGGCGCTCTCGCAGTCCGCCACCGAGCTCGTCTGCTGGGAGGGCGGCGCCTTCCGCCCGGGGGCCTGGGCGGTCGCGCTCGCGCCCGCTCGTGGCCGACGAGCGAGTGGTGGTGCTGCCCGCGTCGGCCGACGGCCGCGACCTGGCGCCGCGCCTGGCCCAGCTGTTGGGGCGTCCCCTGTTGGCGTCGGCAATCGCCATCGCGCCGGACTGCGTGACCGTCGTGCGCGCCGGCGGGCCGCGTGCTGGAGGACGTCGAGTTCGACGAGCCCTGCGTCGCCACGCTGCAACCGGGCAGCCGGGGCACCGACGCCGCCCCGGGCCGGGCGCGCCGCAGTGCGGGTCGAGACGGCCGCGGTCCCCACCGGCCCACCCGACCCCGAGCCACTGGCGCCTGTCGCCTGCCGGACCCGGCCACGATCGAGCTGGCCGAGGCCAAGCGGATCATGGCCGGCGGGGCCGGCCTGGGCACGCCGGCCGCCATGGACGTGCTGGGCCGCATCGCCGACGGCCTCGGGTGCGCCGCTCGGCGCCACCCGGGTGGTGGCCGACGCCGGTTGGGTCGACTTCAGCGGCAGATCGGGACGACCGGGGCGGTGGTCGACCCCGATCTCTACGTGGCCGTCGGCATCTCCGGGGCGGTCCAGCACGTGAGCGGCCTCGGCCACCCGCGCGACGTCGTGGCGGTCAACCTCGATCCGAGCTGTCCGATGATGGCGCTGGCCGACCTGGCCACTCGTGACCGACGCGCCCGGGTTCGTCCGTGCGCTCGAAGCGCGGCTGGGCACCGCGCCGCCGGCGCGATGGCGAGGCGCCGATGGCTGAGGTGCTCGATGGCTGAGGCGTTCGACGTCGTGGTGGTCGGCGCCGGGCCCGGCCGGCGTCGGCGGCGCGCTGGCGGTCGCCCGCGGCGGGCCGCTCGGTCTGCCTGCTCGAGCGCGGGCCGTTCCCCGGGTCGAAGAACATGTACGGCGGCGTCGACCTACGCCCGCGGTGCTCGAACGAGCTGCTTCCCGGCTGGTGGGAGGAGCTGCCGGTCCAGCGCTGGATCACCCGGCGCTCGACGATGGTGGCCACCGAGACCCAGAGCGTGACGGTCGACGTGCAGGCCGCGGCCTGGGGGGTGCCCCCCTACAACGGGGCCACGACCTACCGCTCGGAGTTCGACCCCTGGCTGGCCGGCAAGGCGGTGGCGGCCGGGGCCGTCCTCGTCACCTCACCACGGCGACGGCGCTGCTGCGCGGCCCCGACGGGCCGGGTGGCCGGCGTGCGGACCGACCGGCCCGACGGCGACATCGCGGCCAAGGTGGTGATCGCCTGCGACGGGGTCAACTCGTTCCTGGCCAAGGAGGCGGGGCTCTACCGGCACTTCTCGGCCGACGCACTTCACCCTCGGGGCCAAGGAGGTGCTGGCGCCTCGGCCAAGGAGGAGATCGACCGGCGCTTCGGCCTGGTCGGACCGCCAGGGCGTCGACATCGAGATGATCGGGGTCACCCAGGGGCATCCCCGGCGGTGGCTTCCTCTACACCAACCTCGACTCGGTGGCCGTCGGCGTCGTGGTCGGCGTCGACGCGCTCGCCGCCGGCCAAGGTGCGCCCCGAGGAGCTCATCGCCGGGGTGAAGGCGCATCCCGCCATCGCGCCGCTGCCTGCGCGGCGGCGAGCTGCATCGAGTACAGCGCCCACCTCATCCCCGAGGGGGGCTACGACGCCATGCCCGAGCTGGTGACCGACGGCCTGCTGGTGGCCGGCGACGCCGGCGGGTTCTGCCTGGCCGCCGGCCTCTTCCTCGAGGGCGTCAACTTCGCCATCGGCTCGGGCCAGCGCGGCGGGCGAGACGGCCGCTCGAGGCCATCGCCCGCGGCGACACCTCGACCGGCGGCCTGGCCGGCTACCGAGCGGCGGATGCGGCGACACCTTCGTCCTGGCCGACCACAAGAAGATGCGCCGGGCGCCCGCGCCTCGTGCTCTCCGAGCGCATGCAGCAGCGCTACGCCGGCACTGATCTGCGGATCGGCCCAGGACCTGTTCACCGTCGCCAACCCCGCCCCCAAGCCCGGCCTGGCCCGGCTGCTGCCGGACGCACGCGCCGGCGGGCGGGGTCGGCTCGCGCGACCTGGCCCGCGACGGCGATCACCTCCTGGCGGACATTCGGATGAGCGTGCCCGACGAGCATCTGGAGCGAGCGCTCGTTCGAGGACCGCATGGCCACGGTCGAGTTCCGGGTGGCTCCGGACGCCCACATCGTGGTCGACAGCGACGTCTGCCGGAGCTGCACCACCAAGGCCTGCGTCGTCGCCTGCCCGGCCGACCTCTTCGTCCCGACGTCCGACGGCGGCGTGCTCTTCAACTACGAGGAGTGCTTCGAGTGCGGCACCTGCTACCTCGTCTGCAACCACGAGGGCGCGCTCAGCTGGAGCTATCCCGTGGGTGGCCACGGGCGTCGTCTTCCGGAGGGCCTGAGATGACGAGCACGGCCCGAGCGTGGCCGTGCTGCTGAAGCGGGTGGACCTGCGGCCGGTGATCGACCCGCTGACCGGCGCCGTCACCCCCGACGAGCACGGGGGGCTGTCGGCCGCCGACGAGTGCGCCCTCGAGCTGGCGCTGCGCCAGGCCGACCGGCTGGGCACGGCGCGTCCTGGCGGTGAGCGCCGGTGGCCCGGCGGCGGCAGCGGTGCTGCGCCAGGCGATCGAGGCCGGGGCGACGGACGCGGTGCTGGATCGAGCTGCCCGGGCCGGCGACCAGTGCGGCCGTGGCGGCGGCACTGGCCGGTGCGGTCCGGCACTGCTCGTGGGTGTGGTGCGGGGACTACAGCCTGGACCGGGGGAGCGGCTCGGTGCCGGCGTTCGTGGCCGGCCACCTGGACGCCGCCCAGGCCTTGGGCGTCGCGTCGGTCGAGCCCGACGGCGACGAGGCGCTGCTCGTGGAGCGCCGGCTGGACGGAGGCCGGCGAGAGGTGCTGCGCGTCCGTGCGCCGGCCGTGGTGTCGGTGGAGGCCGGCGTCGCCCCGTTGCGCCGGGCGCCGTTGGCCGCGGCGATCGCGGCCGGCCGGGCGCCGATCGAACGCCGAGAAGCCCGGGCGCCCGAGCCGCTGCCGGCCCGGCGTCGCGCCTATCGCCCGCGGGCCCGCGTGCTCGCCGGGCCCGACCCGGCACTGGCGGCCTGGCAGCGGGCGGCCTCGCTCGCCGGGGTCAACTCGTCCCGGCGGGCGCCGCGCGTGGTGCGCGCCAGCAGCGAGGAGGCGGTCGACGAGCTGCTGTCGTTCCTGACCGAGCGCGGCTACCTCGAAACGGACGGCGCGCCGGTCTGAACACGGTCGTCACGGCGCGCGGGCGGCGCCGGACGCCGCCACCCGATGGTCACCTGCGCGAGCAGCGGTCGCAGGGTGCGTGATCGCCAGCAGCCCCACCACAGGCCCAGCCCGTAGGAGAGGTCGTCCGCGGCATGCGCCGCCAGGTAGCGGGCGGGATCGAGTCGCGGCCGCCGCCTGCACCAGTCGGCGAACGCGGCTGCGCCGAAGGCCACCAGCGCGGCCCGGCGCAGGCGCCGCACGCCGAGGCCCGCGACCAGGGCCGGCGACCACGCCCGCACGGCGCTCGTCACAACGGGCGCCGTCCCCTGCGTGAGCGCTCGGGCGATGAGGTGCGTGGCGAGCGCGGTGGGCTCGTCGACGACACCGCGCAGGCGGCGAGCGAGCAAGCCGCCCGCCGCGAGCGAGCACGCCACTGCGGCCAGCGGGCGGCGAGCGAGCAGGAGGCTGCCGCTCAGCGCCATCCAGCCGGGGACGCGGACGGCGGTGATCTCGCCGGGATGGCGGCGCGAGAGCGGCCCGGCCGTGGCGCCGTAGAAGGCGCGTCTCGTCGCCCACTCGAGCCAGCTGCGGTCGGCGTGGTGGGCCACGGTGCTCGCCGGCTCGTAGCGGACGTCCCACCCGGCGGCGACGGTTCGCCACACGAAATCGACGTCCTCGCCACCGCGGAGCGACTCGTCGAAGCACGGGTTCGAGAACACCTCGCGGCGGACGACCAATGCCGCCGTCGGCACGTAGGGCACGCGGGTGCGCGGCCGGACCAGGCCGGGCCTGTCCCCCATGTCGAGCGGGGAGCGGGTCACCTCGTAGCGCACCAGCCACCCCGCACCGTCGGCCGCGATCACCCGCGGCGCCACCGCGGCGACGGCCGGGTCGTCGAAGTGTGCGAGGAGGGGTTCGAGCCAACCCGAAGACGGCTGGCAGTCGGAGTCGACGAATGCGACGAATGGCGTGTCCACGACGGCGATCCCCGCGTTGCGGCGCGGCGGCCGGGCCGAAGCTGGTGGCCAAGCCCAGATAGCGGGCGCCGGCGGCCCGGGCCGCACCCTCGATCGCACCGGCATCGATGGACCCGTCGTCGACCACGACGCAGCGGAGGCCCCCAACGGCCTCGAGCAGGCGGGTCAACGGTGCGGGACGATCCCGCACGGGGACGACGACCGTCACGAGCGAGCGGTCGGCGCCGCGTCGAACGGCCGTGGTCGGGATGGGCCAGGCCTGCCGACACCAGGCGCCGGGCCAGCGCCCGCTCGGCCGGGTCGGCCGACACCGGCTCCCCGTCCAAGAGCCGCTGGGCGGCCGCACCGGCCCGGGGTCCGAGGCGGAGCAGCCTCGTCGGTGTGCCCCCGAGGAGCCGTCGCCCGTCGGCGAGGACGGCCAGGTCCACGTCCGCGACGAGGGACATCCCGGCGGGGTACGGCCGGTCCGACGGCGCCGCCCTGATCGCGCCGGTCGCCGCGCCTCGACCCGCCACGATCGAGCGGTCCGCCGGACCGCTCAGGCGGGCGACGGGAAGAGGAGAGGGTGGGCCGTCCAACCGCTCAGTTCCACCCGGCCACGTTAGAGCAGGCCCCGTCGGCCAATCGCGGTGCCGCGCGGCGTGGCTCTACGCTTGGGTGGGCCGGTCCGAGCCAGGACAGGCCCTGACCACCGAGAGGTGAGAAAGCCGAGGTGACGGCATGGGCGCGTCGACCGACACCGAGCCGCGCACGCCGCGGGCGACCGAGGGCGCACTGCGCGCCGAAGCCGAGCTTGAAGACGAGCTCGATGAGCTGCTCGTCGAGGAGATCTCCATCGACGGCATGTGCGGCGTCTACTAGTCGGTGACCGTCGCCGCCCCCGGCACGACCGGGTTCGATCCGGAACGAACGTGGGAGCTCCACCCGCAGGTGGCGCTGCGCCCCGAGGAGTTCGGTGCGCTCGCCTACCACTACGGCAACCGGCGCCTCGTGTTCTTGAAGTCCCAGGCGCTCGTGGATCTGGTCACGGCCTTGGGCGAGTTCGACAGCGTGCGGGCGGCTCTCCAGGCGCTGATCGAGCCGACCGAGCACCGCCGCTACGAGGCGGCGCTGGCCCGGCTGGCGACCTCCGAGGTGATCCATGCCCGCTGAGTCCCTGTTGCCCGAATCCCCGCTGCCCGAATCCCGGCGCGCCCGCCGGCCCTGCGCAACGACCTCGAGCGCGGGTTGGCCGCGCCCGATCTGCCTGACCTGGGAGCTGACCTACGCCTGCAACCTGGCCTGCCGGCACTGCCTCAGCTCCTCGGGCCGGCGTGACCCCGGCGAGCTGAGCCCGCTCGAGGCGCGCGGCGTCGTCGACGAGTTGGCGGCGATGCAGGTCTTCTACGTGAACATCGGCGGCGGGGAGCCGATGCTGCGCCCGGACTTCTTCGATCTCCTGGCCTACTCGGTCGACCACGGCGTGGGCGTCAAGTTCTCGACCAACGGGACCCGGCTCACCCGGGCTCGGGCCGAGCAGCTCGGCGCCATGGACTACGTCGACGTCCAGGTGAGCATCGATGGCGCGACCGCCGCGGTGAACGACGCCGTGCGCGGGCACGGGAGCTTCGCCGCCGCCACGGCCGCCATGGGACATTTGGCCGAGTCCGGTTTCGGGCGGTTCAAGGTGAGCGTCGTCATGACGCGCCACAACGTCGCCCAGCTCGACGCCCTGGCCGAGCTCGCCGATCGCTACGGCGCGCAACTTCGGCTGACACGCCTGCGTCCGTCGGGCCGGGGGGCCGACACCTGGGACGAGCTGCACCCGACCGCCGACCAGCAGCGGGACCTCTATCGCTGGCTGCTCGACCGGCCCGACGTGCTGACCGGCGATTCGTTCTTCCACCTCTCCGCGTTGGGGGAGCCGCTCGAGGGTCTCAACCTGTGCGGCGCCGGCCGGGTGGTCTGCCTCATCGACCCGGTGGGCGACGTGTACGCGTGCCCGTTCGTGATCCATCCCGACTTCCTGGCCGGCAACGTTCGGGCCCCCGGGGGGTTCACCGACGGTGTGGCGCGAGTCCTCCCTGTTCGCCGAGCTGCGCGAGCCGCAGAGCGCGGGGGCCTGCGCGTCCTGTGGCTCCTACGACGCGTGCCGCGGGGGTTGCATGGCGGCCAAGTTCTTCACCGGCCTCCCGCTCGCCGGTCCGGATCCCGAGTGCGTCTTCGGGCACGGCGAGGCCGCGCTGGCCGCGGCGACGCCGAGCGCGGTCCCTCGGCCGGGGGCGGATCACTCCAAGGGTGCCCGGGGAGTCACCCCCGTGCGGCTCGCGTCGCCGACGCGGCGACCGGTGCATGCCTGAGGGGCACACCTGGACGGAGGTATCGGCCCGGCAGGGCGCGGCGGTGCTGGTGGTGCCCGTCGGTTCCTACGAGCAGCACGGACCGCACCTGCCCCTCGACACCGACACGCAGATAGCGGTGGCCCTGGCCGCGTCGCTCGCCGGTCGCGACGACGTGCTGGTGGCGCCGCCGGTCGCCTTCGGGGCGAGCGGCGAACACGGCGGTTTCCCCGGGACGTTGTCCATCGGCACCGATGTCCTGGCCGCCGTCTTGGTCGAGATCGTCCGCTCGGCCCGCCGCGGCTTTCGCCGGGGTGGCGTTCGTGTCGGGTCACGGCGGCAACGCCGACGCGCTGGCCCGGGCCTCCCGGCTCTCGCGGACCGAGGGCGACGCCGTGTTCTGCTGGGCGCCCCGGGTGGTCGGCGGCGATGCCCACGCGGGCCGCACCGAGACCGGGCTGATGCTGGCGATCAACCCGTCCGCGGTTCGCCGGGAGGCCATCGAACCCGGACGCCCCGATGCACTGGCGAGTCTGATCGAGCGGCCTGCGGGCGGACGGCGTGCGCGCCGTGTCGCCCAACGGCGTGCTGGGTGATCCGAGCGAGGCCACCTGCACCGAGGGCGCACGCCTCCTCGCGGCCCTGTCGCAGGACCTCGCGGCCGCCTTCGACCGGTGGTCGGCGGCGCTGACGGGCCCGCCCGGCGCCGCGGAGCTCGAGACCGAGGGGACGGCCCGGTGAGCCCCGTCGCCGTGGTGACCGGGGCGGCCCGGGGCATCGGTGCGGCCACCGTCCACCGTCTCGTGGCGGACGGGTGGCAGGTCGTGGCGGTCGACGTCTGCGCGGACCTGCCGGGCCTCGACTATTCGCTCGCCACCCCGGCGGACCTCTCGGCCCTCGCCCGAACGCATGGCGATTCGGTCGTGCCGCTGGTGGGCGACGTGCGGGACCGCGCCGCGATGGACGCCGCGGTGGCCACGGCCCTCGAGCGGTTCGGTGCGCTCGACGCGGCGGTGGCGGTGGCGGGCGTCGTCGCCGGCGGGCCGCCGCTCTGGGAGCTGGGCGACGACCAGTGGTCCGTCCTCTTCGACGTGAACGTGCTCGGCGTCCGCAACCTCGTGAGCGCGGCGGTCCCGGCCCTCTTGTCCGCGACCCGAGCCCCGGCAGGGCCGACTGGTGGCCGTCTCCTCGGCGGCCGGCCTGCTCGGGTTGCGCCGGCTCGCCGCGTACAGCGCGTCGAAGCACGCGGTCATCGGCCTGATGAAGGGCCTCGCCGCGGACCTGGCGGGGACGGGCGTGACCGCCAACACCGTGTGTCCCGGCTCCACCCGCACCGCACTGCTCGAGGTCTCGGCCCGGATCTACGACTTGGACTCCGCCGAAGAGTTCGCGCGCCAACAGCTGATCGAGCGCTTGCTCGCCCCCGACGAACCGGCGGCGCTGATCGCCTGGCTCTGCACCGCCGACGCGAGCGCACTCACGGGTGCGGTCTTGCCCGCGGACGGCGGGTTGACCACGTCCTGAGGTCGGTTCCGACGGGCCGATCGATGTTCACGGCTCGATCACAAGGTTCTTGCTACCGTTCAGCCAGTCCGCTGCCTGCCACGCGGGCGACACCTCGTGTCGCTCGCTGGTGACACCGGTCAGGATCAAATCGCCGCGACCTGGTCTCGGCGGGTGGAGGTAGGGGGCGCAGCACCGACGGAATGAGCGCGACGTCGGCGTTGTCCAGTCATGGCGCTGAGAGGGGGAGTCAATGATGACCGCAAGGCATCGTGTTCGGCTGGTCCTGCCCAGGGTGCTCGCCGCGGTCGCGGTCGGGGCATTCGCCATCGGGGCGACGGTGATCATTTCATCCGGCGCCGGGGCCGCGGGCACCGTCCCGCTCAGTAATTCGTTCGGCTACAAGTACGGCTACGCCGCCGCCAAGGCCGAGCTGCCCAAGCTCTACGCCGGCACCAACACGGTCGTGAACCCGACCCCGCGCCCGGCCGCCAAGAACAAGACCATCGTGGTGATCAGCGCCGGCCAGTCGTCCATCTCGAGCTCGATCCCGAGTGACGCGGCGGTGGCGGCGGCCAAGGCCATCGGGTGGAAGGTGACGTTGCTCGACGGCATGCTGAACCCCTCCCTCTACGGAGGTCTGATCAGCCAGGCGATCGCCATGGGCGCCCAGGGGATCATCCTCGACGCCGTGGACTGCGACGTGGCGAAGGGTCCGCTGGAGCAGGCGAAGGCCAAGCACATCGTCGTGGTCCCGATCTACGCCTATGACTGCAACGATCCGACCGAGAACGCCGGGCCCCCCTTGTTCACCGATGTCGTCAACTTCAACAACATCCCCGACAAGAACCTGGGCGCCTTCGCCGAGTCCTACGGACGCGGCCAGGCCGACGCGGTGATCGCCATCTCGAAGAACAAGGCCAACGTCCTCGTGCTGAACGACCCGGAATTCACGGTGCTCAAGTACACGGCGGCCGGCTTCGACGACCAGATCAACCACTCGGGTGGCTCCAAGGTGGTCGACACCCTCAACTTCCTCGCCTCGGACCTCGGCCCGAAGCTCCAGTCGATGATCCAGTCGGCCCTGCTCGAGCACCCCAACATCAACTGGATCAAGAGCCCGTACACCTACGCCACCGAGCTCGGGGTCGTGCCGGCCATCGCCGCCACGCCGGGTAAGTACGACGTGATGGGCGGGGAGGGCTTCCAGCCCGAGCTCCAAGAGATCCAGCAGGGGACGGTGACGGCCGCCATGGCCATCAGCTCCCAATGGACCGCCTGGGCCGCCATCGACGCGATGAACAGCGCCTTCACCCACAAGCCCACCTACCCGTCGGGTATCGGCTGGGAGCTCGTGACGGCGACGCACAACATGCCGGCCGACGCCAACCTGGTGCCCAAGGAGAACTTCATCGCCGCCTACGAGAAGGCCTGGGGCGTCAAGAAGTAGTTCGGGTCCGCGACCGCACCGCCGCGGCCATGGCCGAGAACGGACAAGACACGAACGCCGGATCTGACGGAGGCGACAGGCCCGGGGCCCAGGGAGCCCCAGGGCCGGCCTCCGTCGGTTCGCTTGGCGTGCCGCCGGGGCCCGATCGGCTCGAGCCCGGCCCAGACGAGCCGGTTCCCGGCCCGTCGTTCCGCGGCACGACCGTGCTGGCGATCGAGCACCTGTCCAAGACGTTCCCGGGCACGCTGGCGCTCGACGACGTCTCGATCGAGATCGAGCGGGGGACCGTGCACTGCCTGGTCGGGGGCAACGGCTCGGGCAAGAGCAGCCTGATCAAGATCCTGGCGGGAGTCTCCGAGGGCGATCCCGGCGGCACCATCACCGTCGGCGGCTCGACGCAGGACTCCTCGCACACCTCGCCGGAATGGGCCCGCGCCGCCGGCCTGCACTTCGTGCACCAGGACCTGGCCGTCTTCCCGATGCTGAGCGTCGCCGAGAACCTGGCGATCGGCCGGGGCTTTCCGGTCGTCACGCCGCTCAAGGCCATCCGCTGGCGGCTGCTCAAGTCCCGGGCCTCCGACGTCCTCGACCGGTTCAACGTCGACGTCGATCCGTCTCGCCTGGTCCGCGACCTGCGTCCGGCCGAGCGGACCATGGTGGCCATCGCCCGCGCCCTGCAGGACCAGTCGTGGGCGTCGGAGGGGATCGTGGTGCTCGACGAACCGACGGTGGCGCTCCCGGCCCAGGAGGTCGATCTGCTGCTCGCCGCGCTGCAGCGCTACGCGGCGGCCGGCCAGACCATCGTGCTCGTCACCCACCGGCTCGAGGAGGTCGTCCGCATCGCCGACCGGGTGACCGTGCTGCGCGACGGAAGGCTGGCGGCCACCCTCGAGCCCCCCGACATCACCGAGGAGCGCCTGGTCGAGCTCATCGTGGGGCGGGCGCTCGATCGCGACGCGGCGCTGCGGGAGGACGCGGACGAAGAGGACGTGGTGCTCGCGGCCCGCGACCTGACCGGCGGACCGCTGCACGGCGTCAGCTTCGGGTTGCGCCGCGGCGAGGTGCTCGGCATCGCCGGCCTCCTGGGATCGGGCCGCACGAAGCTGCTCAGCATGCTCTTCGGCGCCTACCCGATCGACCACGGCACGATCACCCTCGAGGGGCACGAGGTGCGGTTCGCCACGGTCGACGAGGCCATGGACAAGGGCCTGGCCTTCGTCCCCGAGGACCGCGGCGAGTCCGCCTTCGTCGGCATGAGCCTGACCGAGAACCTGTCGGCGGCCGACGTCTCCAAGTACTGGCGCGGCGGCCGCCTGCGGACCCGCCAGGAGGCTGCGGAGGCCCGGCAGAGCATCGCGCAGTTCTCGATCAAGGCCATCTCGGAGCGCCAGCCGTTCTCCACCCTGTCGGGCGGGAACCAGCAGAAGGCCGTCGTGGCGCGCTGGCTGCGCCGCAAGCCGAAGATCCTCCTCTTGGACGAGCCCACCCAGGGGGTCGACATCGAGGCCCGCGGCGAGATCTACCGGCTGGTGCGCCAGGCGGTGGCGTCGGGCAGCTCGGTCATCGTCGTCACGTCGGACTTCGAGGAGCTGGCCCGGGTGTGCGACCGGGTCCTCGTCCTCACCCACGGGCGGGTCTCAGCGGTGCTCCGACCGCCCGACGTCGAGGTCTCGCGCATCACCCAGCTCGTCCTGTCCACGTCGGGCGCCGGAGCGCCACTGGAGGCCAACCACCCGTGACCACGGCCGAGAGTGCCGTTCCCGGCGAGTCGGCACCGTCGGTGCCGCCGCGCAACGCGGCGGACTCCAAGGTGTTGCTCAACGTCGAGCGGTTCGCGTTGCCCGGGCTCCTCGTCATCATCCTCCTCTTCTTCAGCCTGTGGTCGAAGACGGGGTCGATCTTCCGCTCGGTCACCGACCTCCAAGAGGTGGGGAGCAACCAGGCCTACATCGGGATCCTGGCGCTCGCGTCGCTGTTCCCCCTCGTCTGCGGTGAGTTCGACTTCTCCGTCGGCCAGGTGGCCGGGTTCACCCAGATCGTGGTGGCGACGGCCATGGCGCGGTTCCACGTGCCGCTGCCCTTCGCCATCATCCTGGCCGTGCTGTTCGGCGCGATCGTCGGCCTCAACAACGGGAATGTGGTGGCCCGGGTGGGCGTCAACTCGCTGATCGTCACCCTCGGGATCTCGGGCGTGCTCCTCGGCGTCGTCAACTGGTACACGGGCAGCCAGTCCATCAGCGAGGGCATCTCGGGCAAGCTCGTGTCCTTCGGCGATTCCAACTTCCTCGGCATCCCCGACGTCTGCTACCTCCTCTTGGGGGTCGCCGTGCTGGCCTACTACGTGCTCGAACACACCCCCTACGGCCGCTACCTCACGAGCATCGGCTCCAATGTCCGTGCGGCGCGCCTCGTGGGCCTCCGCGTCGAGCGGCTGAAGATGTCGGCCTTCGTCATCTCGGGGGCCCTGGCCGGCCTGGCCGGTGTGCTCCTCGTCGCCAAGAACGGGAGCGCCAGCCCCCAGGCCGGCTCCGTGCTCGACACCCTGACGGCGCTCGCTGCCTGCTACCTCGGGGCGACCTCGATCCGCCCGGGGCGCTTCAACGTGCTGGGCGCCATGCTGGCCATCTACTTCATCGCCTTCAGCATCAGTGGCCTGGCCATCGCCGGGGTGCAATCCTGGGTGAATGACGTCTTCTACGGGGCGGCCTTGTTCATCGCCGTCGTCGTGTCTACGGTGATCGGCCGCCGCCGGGCGGGCGTCAGCTGAGCGCGAGGGCCGTCACGATCAGGAATCTCGGCAATGCGGTCGTGGTCGACCATCCGCTGGTGGCGGACCGCCTCACTCGCCTGCGGGACAAGACCACCGACAACTCCTCGTTTGGACGGCTGGCCGGCGAGATCTCGGCCCTGGTCGCCTATGAGGCCTTCCGTTCGCTGTCCATGACCGAGGTGGCGATCTCGACCCCGGTGCGAGACGGAGTGGCGAGCCCCATGGTGGCCGAGACGCCGCTCCTCGTGCCGGTGCTGCGGGCCGGCCTCGGCATGGTCCCGGCAGTGCGCGCGCTGCTGCCGATGGCCGACGTCGCCCACCTCGGGCTTCGTCGCAACGAGGAGACGCTCGAGCCCACGATCTACCTGGACGCCGTCCCGAAGGAACTGGCCGGCCGGCGAGTCGTTGTCTGTGACCCGATGCTGGCGACGGGGGGCACGCTTGTCGCCGTCTGCGACCTCCTGCGTGCCCGCAATGCCGGGTTCATCTCGGTGTTGTGCCTCATCGCCTCGACGGCCGGGATGGAGCGTCTGGCGCTCGCCCATCCTTCGGACATCCAAGTGGTCTGCGCCGCCGTGGACGCCGAGCTCGACGAGCGGGGCTACATCGTGCCGGGGCTCGGCGACGCCGGTGACCGCCTCTTCGGTCCGCCGCCGGAGGTCTGACCGCCCGTCCGTGGGCCGCCGGGCGCTCTGCGGTCGAGCACCGAGCCGCGCACCCTGCGGCGCACCGTCGCGCCCCTCAGCGGCCGATGTCCTCGTTCCACAACTCGGGGTGGGCCGCGATGAAGTCGCCCAGCAGCGCCGTGCACTCGGGGTCGTCGAGCACGATGACCTCGACGCCCAGCTCGGCCAGCGACTCGTGACCGCCGACGAAGTTGGTGGCCTCGCCCACGACCACCGCGCCGATCTGGAACTGGCGGACGAGGCCCGTGCAGTACCAGCAGGGGGAGAGGGTGGTCACCATCACGGTGTCGGGGTAGTCGCGCCGGCGCCCGGCCTTGCGGAAGGCGTCGGTCTCCGCATGGACGGACGCGTCGTCGTCTTGGACCCGGCGGTTGTGGCCCGAGCCGAGCAGAGTCCCGTCGCGCGAGAACAGCGCGGCACCGATTGGGATGCCCCCCTCGGCCAACCCCGCCCGCGCCTCGGCGAGAGCCGTCGCCAGCATGGCACGGCAGGTGGCGACGTCAAGCGGTAACCGGCGGTAGTAGCTCATGTTCGTGTCACAGCCCCTCTCTAGCGTTCGAACTCGTGTCGCGCTGTCGGACCTACCGCTATCTCGTCCAACCGACGTCTCGTCAGCTGGCGGCCCTCGATCATCTTCTCCTCATCCACTGCGAGCTTTACAACGCGGCCTTAGAGGCGCGGCGCGGGGCCTGACGTTGGGAGCAGCGCTCGGTTTCCTTCTATAGCGAGAGCGCAGAGTTGACCCAGCTGCGGGCGGTGCGCCCCGAGGTCCTGGCCTATGGGGTCACCGTCTGCCGGGGGACCCTCCAACGTCTGGACCGGGCATTCTCCGCCTTCTACCGGCGTTGTCGGCGGGGCCAGCAGCCCGGATACCCGCGGTTCAAGTCGGCCCGCCGCTTCGACTCGGTGCAGTGGGAGGACACCAAGGGGTGGCGCGTCGACACCGATTCCCGGCGGCTCTACCTGCAGGACATCGGGCACGTGAAGGTCCGCCTCCACCGGCCCATCCGCGGGACTCCGAAAGCGATCACGGTGCGGCGTGAAGGACGCCGCTGGTGGGTGAGCGTGCGCTGCGTGGACGTGCCGGCCAACCCATTGCCGAAGACCGGCCGGGAGGTGGGCATCGATCTCGGGGTCCGCTTCAAAGTGGCCACCAGCAACGGGCAGCTGGTAGCAGCCGACCGTCCGCTGCGCCGGAATGCCGAGCGGCTGGCCGTGGCCCAACGGGACCTGGCCACCAAGCAGCGGGGATCGAGGCACCGGGCCCGAGCGGCCGCCCGGGTGGGGGCCATCCACCGGAAGGTGGCCAACCAGCGCCAGGACTTCGCCCACCAGCTCTCTCGTTCCTTGGTCAACGACTACGACCTCATCGTCCACGAGGACTTGAAGATCACCAACATGCTCCGCAGACCCAAACCGAGAAAGGAGCAAGCGGGACCTACCTGTCCAACGGAGCCAAGGCCAAGGCAGGTCTCAACCGCTCTATCCATGACGCCGGGTGGGGACAACAACTGCAGCTCATCGCGTACAAAGCGGAGGACGCTGGTCGCGAACTGATCGCCGTAGACCCCCGCTACACGTCGCAGCGCTGCTCGTCCTGCGGCCACGTCGAGGCGGCCAACCGGTGTTCCCGGGCGGAGTTCCGATGTCGTTCTTGTGGCCATCAGGCCCAGGCCGACGTGAACGCCGCCGAAAACATCCTGCGGGCCGGTCGGGCTCGACGGGAGCTCGCTCCCGTGAAGGCTTGAACGTGAGCCGCGACCCCATTTGCGGTCATGGGTGCGCTCCGGTCAAAGTCGGGACATGGCGGGCCCCGATGGTACCTACAGGGTCCGCGTCGGCTCCCAGGAGTTCGACATCCCGCTCGTGGAGATCGCGGACGACCTCACCATCGCCCTCCTCATCTCGGTGGACCTCGGGGTCGGGTTCGCCCAGCGGGCGGGGGCCGAGCTGGCCGTCGAGCTCGCCCCCTACGAGCCCGAGATCGTGGTGTCGGTGGCGACGATGGGCATCCCGATCGCGATCGAGGTCACCCGGGCGCTCGGCCTCGACGACTACGTGATCCTGCACAAGACGCCCAAGATCCACCTGCCAGACGCCATCGCCGAGCCGGTGCGGTCCATCACGACCGCCAGCGTGCAGCGGCTGCTGTTCGATCGGGCCCGCCTCGGGGCGGTCGTCGGCCGCCGGGTGGCGGTGGTCGACGACGTGATCTCGACCGGCGGCTCGACCAAGGCGGCGCTCAACCTGCTGCGGCGGGTCGGACGCCGAGCCGGTCGTGATCGGCACCCTCGTGACCGAGGGGGCGCACTGGCGCTCGTTCCTGGGCGAGGACGCCGAGCCTGGTGCGGGCCGCTCGGCGCGATCCCGCTCTTCCGCCACGGCCCCGACGGGGCGCTGGTCGAGGACTGGGAGGGCGGCGGCGGCTCGACGCCGGCCGACGCCGCCACCGCTCCGGGCAGCTGACCCGGCCGTCCGTCGGACCGCCTCTGTCAGGCCGCGGTGGTGGCCGCCAGCCGGCGGTCCTGCTCGTCGGCCTGCTTGCGCACTCCGTTCCAGCCCAGCACCAGATAGACGAGGGCGCCGACGCCCATGCCCATGAAGATGCTGAAGTCGGCCCCGTACCCGAACGAGTCCCTGGTGGCATAGGTGACCGGGTTCAGCCAGTGCTTGAACGAGAGCGGGGGTGCCGGGACAGCGCCGTGAGGGCGGCGAACATGCCGACCAGCTGGGCGATGATGGCCGGCCAGAACACGCCGCCGTTGCGGTAGTAGAGGCCCGCCCTTGTCGGTCCGCTGCAGCTCGGCCGGCACGTAGCGGTAGCGGCGCATCACCCAGTCGACGAGGAAGATCGCCGCCCAGGGCGCGATCCACACGATGACGATGTCGACGAAGTCCTTCAGGTAGGTGTTGAAGGACGTGTTGAAGACGGCGAACATCGTGATGCCGAGGCACGAGCACGCAGTCGATGAGGACGGCGAGGTAGCGCTTCACCGGCACGCCCATCGCCTGGAGGGTGACGCCCGAGGAGTACATGTCGAGGCTGTTGATGGCGAACAGCTGCACGATGCAGAAGATCAAGAAGATGACGACGAACCAGGCCGGGATCGCCGACTGGTGGGCGAAGGGCAGGAAGGCGTTCGACGAGGTCCCCACGGTCGTGAGGAACGTCCCGAGGGCCGCCCCGAGGGTCATGATCAGGATCTCGGGGACCGCCGTGCCGACGAAGATCCAGCCGACGATCGACCTCGAGGAGGCGTTGGGCTTGCAGTAGCGGGTGTAGTCGTTCCCGCACTCGGTCCAGCCGAGGCCCGACAGGGCGATGGTGAAGGCCAGGCCCTCGAAGTAGGTCTGCCAGTCGGCGCCGTGGGCCACCCCGTGCACGGTGGCGTGCGGGACCACGAAGCCGAGCAGGACGGCGAACAGGATGACGAAGGGGACGACCAGCGCGCGGAGCGTCTTGACGATCGTGGCGTGGCCGAGGAAGGGGAGCAGCCCTTGGATCAGCACGGCCACGATGACGAAGATGACCTTGGCCGGCGTCCCCGGGCGCGAACCCGGCCTTGATCTCGAGGACGAGGGCGGCGCCGACGATCAGGATCAGGCCCTCGACCTCGAAGCCGATCTGGGTGATCCAGTTGAAGAAGGCGATCAGCCGGTTGCCGTTGGGCCCGTAGCTGGCCCGGTTGATGGCGAAGACCGTGGTCCCGGTCTGCGGGCCTGCAGGCTGCAGAGCCCGAGCAGGAAGTAGGACAGGTTGCCGATGATGATGACGCTCAGGGCCTGGGGGAAGTTGAACCCGAAGGTCATGAGGATGGCGCCGTAGATGAAGTACTCGACCTGGACGCTGGCCCCCGCCCACATGCCGCCGACGTTGCGCGGGGTGGCCCAGCGCTCTGCCTCGGGGATGTGGTCGATGCCGTGCGTCTCGACCTTGAACGCCTGGTCGGAGTCGGGCATGCCGACGGGCTCGTCTACCGCGATGGTGGCCATCGTCCCCTCCTGAGCTTGGGTGCCGCCCCGATCCCTCACCGCTCGGGGCGACTCCCTGACAGCGCCACCGACCTGCGGACCACACGATGCGTGCAGACGGGGGGCGACGTCAAGCCGAAATCCGTGAACGTCGCGTTTCGCCTCGGGGCTCACCGGCGAGGCAATCGGGACACTCAGTCCGCCCTCAGCCAGGGGCGATGAACTCCTCCAACTCGTCGAGGAGTTCGGCCCGCCGGGCGGGCGGGGCGAAGCAGCTGACGATCGAGGTGCGGGCCACCGTCGCCAGCTCCGCCTCGCCCCAGCCGAAGGCCGCCGCGCTGCGCTCGTACTCCCCGGCCAGGTCGATCCCGTAGAGCAGCGGGTCGTCGGTGTTGAGCGAGAAGAGCACGCCGGCGCGCCGGAGCCGATCGGCGGGGTGCGAGGCCAGTCGGCGGCGACGCCCAGGACGACGTTGGACGTCGGGCAGATGTCGAGCGGGATCCGACGCCGGGCCAGCTCCTCGACCAGCGCAGGGTCCTCGACGCAGCGCACGCCGTGGTCGATCCGCTCCGCCCCCAGCAGATCGATCGCCTCGCGCACCCCGGCGGGACCGCTCGACTCGCCGGCGTGGGCGCAGCGCCGCAGGCCGGCCGCGCCGGCCCGCGCGAAGGCGTCGACGAACCGCTCGTTGTGGGAACCGCCCGCCTCGTTGCCGTCGATGGAGAGGGCCAGCACCCGCGGGTGGGCCATGTCCAGCACCTCGTCGACCAGCTCGTTCGGCCTCGCCGGCGCTCTGGTGGCGGCCCAGGCTCACGCAGAGGCCGGCCGTGGCGTGGCCCTCGGCCGCGGCGTCGGAGAAGCCGGCGTCGAGCGCGTCGATCATCGCCCGCAGGTCGCCCCGCCAGCGGCCCCAGTGGCCGGGGTTCATGATCACGTCGACGTGGCGGGTCCCCGACGCGCTGGCCCGGGCACAGATGGCGCCGGCGATCGCACGCAGCTCTTCGGGCCGATCGATCAGGCCGCAGGACCAGTCGAGGTAGGAGAGCAGCTCGGCCAGGCTCGCGACCGCGACCCGGCCGTCGCGGCCGGCGACGGGGGCTCTCGAGCCGTGCCGCGCCGCCGCGGCGGTCACGATCTCGGCCGGGAGGCAGCCCTCGAGGTGGAGGTGCACCTCCGCCTTCGGGAGACCGACGATGAAGGCGCGTCCGGGTGCCGGGGGGTCAGCGGGCACGGCCGGCCCTCCGTCGCGGGCGGTCAATGCCGGCCGATAGCGTTGCGCCGTGATGCACCCCGCTGGAGACCCTTCCACTGGCGCGCTCGGGACGCGACCCGACGCAGCGTCCGAGCCGGTGGTCTGGGCGCGCGACCTCGAGAAGCGCTTCGGGGACCTCGTCGCCGTCGACAGGGTCAACTTCGAGATCACGCGCGGCGAGTGCTTCGGGTTTCTCGGTCCGAACGGCGCGGGGAAGACCTCGACGATGCGCATGATCTCGTGCATGTCGCCGCTCGACGGCGGGACGCTGCGCATCCTCGGGCTGGACCCGGTGACCGACGGCCCGAAGATCCGGTCGCGTATCGGGCTCGTCCCCCAGGAGGACACGCTCGACCTCGAGCTCACGGTGCTCGACAACCTCATCATCTACGGGCGCTACTTCGACCTGTCGCGCAAGGTGATCCGTGAGCGCGGCCGAGCGGCTGCTCGAGTTCGCGCAGCTCTGGGACCGCAAGGACGAGAAGGTCGAGCCGCTGTCGGGCGGGATGAAGCGCCGACTCACCATCGCGCGGGCCCTCGTCTCCGAACCCGATCTGCTGATCCTCGACGAGCCCACCACCGGGCTCGACCCCCAGGCTCGGCATCTCCTCTGGGACCGCCTCTACCGGCTGAAGCAGCAGGGCGTGACGCTGATCGTGACCACCCACTACATGGACGAGGCCGAGCAGCTCTGCGACCGGCTCGTGGTCATGGACCACGGCCGCATCGCGGCCGAGGGAACGCCGCGCCGCGCTGATCGCCGAGCACTCGACGCGCGAGGTGCTCGAGCTCCGCTTCGATCCCGACGAGAACGAGGCGATGGCCGGGCGGCTGCACGGGCTGGCCGAGCGGGTCGAGGTGTTGCCCGACCGGATCCTGCTCTACTCCGACGACGGCGACCGGGTGCTGGCCGAGGTCGAATCGATGGGCCTCGTGGCGCGCAACAGCCTCGTGCGTCGCTCGACGCTCGAGGATGTCTTCTTGCACCTGACGGGCCGCACGCTGATCGATTGAGCGCGGGGGGAGGGGCGATCGTGGTAGTCGACAACGAACGGTGGGGGCTGGCGACGGCCCAGGGGGCGCAGTCGCCGCCGACGCTGCGCGTCCTGCGGTACTACGCGCACGCCTATCGGCGGACGTGGCGCAGCTCGGTCACCGTGAGCTTCCTGTACCCCGTCATGTACATGGCCGCGATGGGCCTCGGCCTCGGGACGCTCATCAACCACCACGTCCACCTGGTCGATCATGTGAAGTACCTGGACTTCATCGCTCCGGGCCTGTTGGCCGCCACCGCCATGCAGATCGCCACCAACGACTCGATGTTCCCGGTGATGGCGGCGATCAAGTGGATCAGAACGTACTTCGCCATGCTGGCCACGCCGCTCACCGTCGACGACGTCCTGCTCGGCCACCTGGCCTGGATCGCCGTCCGCTTGACGATGGTGGGCACGATCTATCTCGGCGTCATGGCCGCGTTCGGTGTCGTGCACTCCCTGCTCGCCATCGTGGCGCTGCCGGTCACGGTGCTGGTCGGGATCGCCTTCGCCGCCCCGATCTCGGCCTTCTCGGCGGCCCAGGAGAACGAGCAGTCGTTCGTGCTCATCTACCGGTTGGGCCTGATCCCGCTGTTCTTGTTCTCGGGCACCTTCTTCCCGGTTTCGCCAATTGCCGGGGTGGCTGCAGATCACCGCCTACTGCACCCCCCTGTACCACGGGGTGCACCTGGCCCGGGCGCTCGTCCTCGGCCAGGCCCAACTGTGGCCGGTGCTGGGCGACGTCGCCTACCTGGCGGTCATGGCCGCCATCGGCACGCTGCTCGCCCGCATGACCTATCGCCGGAGGCTGGTCGTATGAGCGGCCCCCCACCGGTCGCCACCCCCAGTCCGCCGCGCTTGACGCCCTACTCGCTGCGGCTCGGCCCGACCGCGCTCATCGGCGGCCGGCGAGCCCTGCGGGTGCTCGAGCGCAACGTCGTCGTCTACCGACGCGGCTGGATGTACATCGTCTCGGGCTTCTTCGAGCCGTTCTTCTATCTGCTGTCGATCGGCGTCGGCCTGAGCAAGCTGGTCGGGGCCCTGCATGTCGGTGGTCACACGATCACCTATCCGATGTTCGCGGCACCGGGGTTGCTGGCCGCCTCGGCGATGAACGGCGCCATCTTCGACTCCACGTTCCAGATGTACTTCCAGCTGAAGATCGCCAAGACCTACGAGGCGGTGCTGGCGACGCCGCTCAGCTCGGCCGACCTGGCGCTCGGGCAGATGAGCTGGGCGGTCACGCGCGGCGCCCTGTACTCGGGTGCGTTCCTGTGCGTGATGGCCGGGTTGGGTGACGTCTCGAGCAATTGGGTGGTGCTCTGCTACCCGGCGGCGGTCCTGACCAGCTTCGCCTTCGCCGGGGCCGGCATGGCCGGGACCACCTACATGCGCTCGTGGCAGGACTTCGACATGGTCTCGCTGGCGATCCTGCCCATGTTCTTGTTCTCGGGCATCTTCTATCCGCTGACCGTCTATCCCGGCTGGCTGCAACTGGTGGTCCGTTGCACCCCGCTCTACCAGGGCGTGGCACTGCTGCGCGGGTTCGATCTGGGCCTCCTGGCCTGGCCGCTGCTCGGCCATGCCCTCTATCTGGCCGCGCTGGGCTCCGTCGGCCTGATGGTCACGTCGCGGCGGCTGACCAAGCTGGTGCTCCCGTAGCGCGTTCGAACAACGAGGACCGAGGAGGTCGCGATGGCGGGAAGGCTGGAAGGATCGGTGGCGCTGGTGACGGGGGCCTCCAGCGGGATCGGTGAGGCGACGGCGCTGGCGCTGGCGGCCGAGGGGGCGGCGGTGGCCATCGCGGCCCGCCGGCGCGACCGGCTGGACGCCCTGGCCGACAAGATCAACGCGCAGGGCCGGGCCCTCGTCCTCGAGACAGACGTGACCGACGAGGCGCAGGTGCGCGCCATGGTCGACCAGACGGTGACCGTCCTCGGTGGCCTCGACGTGCTGATCAACAACGCCGGGCGTGATGCTCCTCGGCCCGATCCTCGACGCGCCGACCGAGGAGTGGCGGCGGATGGTCGAGCTCAACCTCATCGGCCTCCTCTACTGCACGCACGCCGCGCTCCCGCATCTCTTAGCCGGCGCCGAGGGGGAGCGCGGCGTGGCCGACGTCGTGAACGTGAGCTCGGTGGCCGGCCGGGTGGCCCGACTCAACAGCGGGGTATACAACGCCACCAAGTGGGGCGTCGGGGCGTTCAGCGAGTCGTTACGCCAGGAGGTGACGACGCGGCACGTGCGGGTGAGCCTGATCGAACCCGGTGCCGTGGCGACGGAGCTGGCGGGTCACAACCGTCCCGAGGTGCTCTCCGTGATGGCCGCCAACTTCGCGGGCGTGACCCCGCTGCAGGCCGAAGACATCGCGGCGGCCGTCCTCTTCGTGGTCACCCAACCCCGCCACGCGTCGGTGAACGAGGTGCTCGTCCGCCCGACCGAACAGGAGCGGTGATGGACCTCGAACTGGCCGACCGCATCTTCCTCGTCACCGGCGGCTCGACCGGTCTCGGCCGCGCCCTCTGCCACGGGCTGATCGCCGAGGGGGCCAGCGTGGCATTCTGCGGGCGCGACGCCGACCAGCTGGCTGCGGCCGCCGCCGCGCTCGACGCGCCCGACCGGGTCGCCGCCGTGGCGGCGGACGTGACCGTGCCCGCCGACCTCGCGCGCTTCGTGGACACCGCGCTCGAACGCTGGGGCCGGATCGACGGCGTCGTCAACAACGCCGGCCGCAGCGCCGCGGGACGGGTGGAGGACCTCGATGACGCGGCCTGGGAGTCTGATCTGGAACTGAAGCTCCTCGCCGCCGCTCGCCTGACGCGCCTCACGATCCCGCACCTGCGCCGGACGAGCGGGGCCATCGTCAACGTGCTGGCCCTGGCGGCCAAGGCGCCCGGTGCGGGATCGGCACCGAGCTCCGTCTCGCGGGCGGCGGGGATGGCCCTCACCAAGGCCCTGTCGAAGGAGCTGGGAGCCGACGGCATCCGGGTGAACGCCGTGCTGATCGGCCTGGCCGAGAGCGGCCAGTGGGACCGGATGGCCGCGGCCCGTGGGGTGGACGTGGCCGATCTCTACGTCACGTTGGCTCGCGACGCCGGCATCCCGCTCGGCCGGGTGGGCCGGGGAGAAGAGTTCGCGGATCTGGTGAGTTTCCTCCTCTCCGCGCGCGCCTCGTACCTGAGCGGCATCGCCGTGAACTTCGACGGGGGCCTCTCTCCGGTCGTCTGATGGCGGAGCCAGAACCCGCGACAATCGCGAGCACAATTGTCACCAAGAGTCGCGCGGCGATTCATTACCGGCCGGTAAGCTTCGGGCGGTCGACACCTGGCTGCGGCCGTTGCAACCCCCACGCGCGACCGTGACCAGGTGTCGACCCTTTCTTTCGGCCCGCCGGCCGGGTGTTTGCAGGCTCGACACCGGCGGAGATCGCGGGTGAGTCTCGGTAGGGACCACCCCCCCCCCCCCGTGTCGACCAGCATCTCGGCGTGGCGGCGTCCCTTCCCTCGACGGGTCTCCGCGAACGAAATTTCCCTTGTCTCGGTCCCGCGGTCGCCGCGATGCCCGATCCTGGCGTGACGCGTCTTCGGCCCCGGTCGGGCTCCCGCCGGTATCTTTCGACCATGGCCTCGGGGGACGTGGTGCGGGCGCTGGCCCCGATGCAGGCGACGGTGGCCAAGCTGCTGGTGGCCGAGGGCGACGTGATCGCGGCCGGGACCACCGTGGCCCTCCTCGAGTCCATGAAGATGGAGCACCCGGTCCTCGCCCCCTCGGCGGGCACCGTCGAGCGCCTCCTCGTTGCGGCGGGTGCCACCGTCGAGCGCGGCGCCGTCCTGCTCACGATCGTCGCCGGAGAGGTCGCCCCCCTTGTCGCGCCCGAGACGGCGGCGGCGGCCGACGGCTCGGTGCGGCCGGAGCTGGTCGAGCTGGCGGCCCAGAAGGCGTTCCTGGCCGATGCCAACCGCCAGGAGGCCGTGGCGCGCCGGCATGCCACCGGCCACCGCACGGCGCGGGAGAACATCGCAGACCTGTGCGATCCCGGCACCTTCGTCGAATACGGCGGGCTCGTCATCGCGGCGCAGCGGGCCCGCCGTGAGCTGAGCGACCTCATCGAGCGGACCCCCGGCGACGGCCTGGTCGGCGGGATCGGCCGGGTGAACGGCGACGAGTTCGGCGAGGACGGCCGCTGCGCCGCGCTGGCCTACGACTACATGGTGCTGGCCGGCACGCAGGGCCACATGAACCACCGCAAGAAGGACCGGCTCTTCGAGCTGATCGAACGGCTGCGGCTCCCCGTCGTCATGTTCTGCGAGGGGGGCGGCGGCCGACCCGGCGACACCGACGGCGCCACGGTGACCGGGTTGGAGACGCGGGCCTTCGAGCTCTTCGGTGGCCTGAGTGGCCTGGTGCCGACGGTCGGGATCGTCTCGGGCCGTTGCTTCGCCGGCAACGCCGCCCTGCTCGGCTGCTGCGACGTGATCATCGCGACCGAGGGCACCAACATCGGCATGGGCGGCCCCGCCATGATCGAGGGCGGCGGTCTCGGCGTGTTCGCGCCCGAAGACGTCGGGCCGCTCGCCGATCAGGTGGAGAACGGCGTGGTGGACGTGGCGGTGCGCGACGAGGCGGAGGCCGTCGCGGTGGCCAAGCAGTACCTGTCGTATTTCCAGGGTCCGCTCGCGACCTCGGAGTGCGCCGACCAGAGCCTGCTGCGCGCCTGTGTCCCCGAGGACCGCCGCCGCGTCTACGACGTCCATCCGGTCATCGAGCTGCTGGCCGACACCGGGTCGGTTCTCGAGCTGCGGCCGCGCTTCGCGCCGGGCATGGTGACTGCGCTGGCCCGCCTCGGGGGCCGCCCCGTGGGCATCCTCGCCAACAACCCGCCCCACCTGGCCGGCGCGATCGACGCCGACTGCGCCGACAAGGCGGCGCGCTTCATGCAGCTCTGCGACGCGCACGACCTGGCGTTCATCTCGCTGTGCGACACGCCGGGCTTCATGGTGGGACCCGAGGCCGAACGGAGGGCCCTCGTCCGCCACGTGAGTCGCATGTTCGTGATCGGTACCTCCATGACCGTGCCGCACTGCATGGTGGTGCTCCGCAAGGGCTACGGGCTGGGCGCCCAGGCCATGGCGGGGGGTAGCTTCCGGGCGCCGCTGCTCACCGTGGCCTGGCCGACCGGCGAGCTCGGTGGCATGGGGCTCGAGGGAGCGGTGCGCCTCGGCTACCGCCGGGAGTTGGAGGCGGTCGAGGATCCCGTGGCCCGCGAGGCGCTCTTCGCCGAGATGGTGGCGCGCTCGTACCGCCACGGCAAGGCGCTGAACGTGGCCCGGACCTTCGAGATCGACGACGTCATCGACCCCGCCGAGACCAGATCGCTCCTGCTCCGGATGCTCGAAGCGGCGCCGGCGCCCCCGCCGCGCCCGGGCAAGAAGCGCCCGGCCATCGACACCTGGTAGCGGCGCCGGGGCGGCCGAAAAGTCCGTTGTCGACGGCGGGGTGACGGGCTACGGTCGCGGGGCGCCGGGTCGGATCAGACCGATTCGAACGGTTCTCTGTGATCGGGGGGGCTCCGCGGCGGCGCCTCGGGGAGTCGGCTCCACGCCGCCCCCGAGGCAGCCGTCGGCCCCAATCGCCCGGCCCGCGACCGTCGCACACTGCTCGGCTCTGCCGCCGTGGTCAGGTCGCGCGCACCACGAGGGAACGGTCGAGCGCACCGACCGTCGGGGCACCGCAGAGCGCCATGGTCCGGCGCACCTCTTCGGCGAACCAGTCGAGCAGTGTGACGACACCGTCGGTCCCGCCCGTGGCGAGGGCCCACAGCACGGGTCGCCCCACCATCACCGCGGTGGCGCCGATCGAGAGCGCCTTGACGACATCGGCGCCGCGGCGGATGCCGCCGTCCACGTAGACCTCGGCCCGCCCGGCGACCGCGTCGACCACCTCGCCCAGCGCGTCGACCGTGGCCACGCCGTCGTTCAGCTGGCGCCCCCCGTGGTTCGACACATCGATCCCGCGCGCACCGGCGTCGACGCAGCGGAGGGCGTCGTCGCCGCGCATGACGCCCTTCACCACGACGGGCAGCCCGGAGACCTGGGCCAGCCAGGCGATGTCCTCGAAGGTGATGGTCGGGTCGAACGCGCCGAGCACGGCGGCCATGAAGCCTCGGCCGAGACGCCAGGCATCTTCGGGGTCGGCCACGTTGGGCACCGGGAAGTCAGCCGGCAGCGCCACGTTGGCCTGCAGCTCGCGCCGGCGCAGCCCCGAGACCGGCGCGTCGACCGTGAGCACCAGCGCCCGGTATCCGGCGGCCGCCGCCCGTTGCACCATCTCGACCGTCCGGCCGCGGTCCTTCAAGACGTAGACCTGCATCCAACGGACGCCCGGCCCTCCCGCCACCTCGGCCAGGTCCCGGTTGGCGAGGCTCGACAAGACGAAGCAGGCGTTCGCCCGCGCAGCGCCGAGCGCGCTCGCCACCTCGCCGTTCGGATCGGCATGGCGGTGCAGCGCGGTCGGGGCGACGATCACGGGCAGCGCGACGGGCGCGCCGAGCACGGTGGCGGCGGTCGACACCGCCGACACGTCGACCAGGACGTGGGGTCGCAGGCGCCAGCGACGCCACGCCGTGACGTTCTCCGCCAGTTGCCGCTCGTCCTCCGACCCGCCGGCGTAGTAGGCGTAGGCCATCTCGCCGATCTTCTGGCGGGCCGCCTCCTCGAGCAGGTCGAGATCGAGGTCGACCGGCCGCGGCGGCTCGTCGGCCGCGTTCACGTGACGAGGACGATCTTCCCGAGCTTCCCGCCGCTCGCGAACTGCTCGTAGGCGGCGGCGACGTCCGCCATGGCGACGGTGGCCGAGATGGGCACCCCGACGCGACCCGAGGCGAGCAGCGGGAGCACATGGCGGGCCACGCCGGCCGCGACCACGGCCTTGGCCGTGCGGTCGCGGGCACGCAGGGTGGAGGCGCTGATCCGGATCCGCGACATCATCAGGCGCCGCAGGTCGAGCTCGAACGTGGCACCGGCCCCGACGCCGATCACGATCACGCGGGCCCCCGTCGCGAGCGAGGGGAGCGCCGCCGCCAGGCTGGGCGCGCCGACGAGCTCGAGCAGCACGTCGTAGGGCCCGTGGTTGGCGACATCGCCCGGCTCGATGGCGACCGCAGCCCCGAGCGCCTCGATCGCCGCATGCCGGGCCGGGTCGCGGACCGAGGCCACCACCCGGGCGCCCGTCGCCGCCGCCAGCTGGACGGCGGCCGTGCCCACCCCGCCGGCCGCCCCGGTCACGAGGACCCGCTCGCCCACCTGGAGCTGGGCCTGGGACCACAGCGCGTCGAACGCGGTCGAGTAGGCCTCGGGGAATCCGCCGGCCGCCGCCCAGTCGATCCCGTCGGGAACGGCCAGGGCATGGGCCTCGTCGACGGTCGCCATCGTCGCCTGGGCGCCACCGCCGACGAGCGCCATCACGCGGTCGCCCGGCGAGAACCGGGTGACCTGGGCGCCGACGCCCACGACCTCGCCCGCCAGCTCCATGCCGGGGATGTCGGCCGGTGCGCCCGGGGGCGCCGGGTAGAAGCCCAGCCGTTGGGCGAGGTCGGCGGCGTTGATCCCGGCGGCCCGGACCGCGACCAGGAGCTCGGTATCGCCCGGCACCGGGTCCGGCCGCTCGGTCCAGTGCAGTTCCTTCGCCTCGATCACCGCCGCCTGCATGCGAGCCCCTTCCGACCGCCTCGCCGGCAGCGTAGGCCGCCGTTCGTTCGGCGCGGCGAGGGGACTAATCTGCCGCCCATGGCCCTCTTTGACATCCCGATCGACACGCTCACCGGCGAGCACGCATCGCTCGCCCCGTACAAGGGGAAGGCGCTCCTCCTTGTGAACGTCGCCTCCAAGTGCGGACTCACGCCGCAGTACGAGGGGCTCGAGCGCCTGCAGAAGACCTACGGCGACAAGGGGTTCAGTGTCCTCGGGTTCCCCTGCAACCAGTTCTTGGGCCAAGAGCCCGGCTCCGCCGAGGAGATCCAGGAGTTCTGCTCGAGCACCTACGGCGTGACGTTCCCGCTCTTCGAGAAGATCGACGTGAACGGCGACGCCCGGCACCCGATCTACGCCGAGTTGACCGAGGTCGCCGACGGCGAGGGCAAGGCCGGCGACATCATGTGGAACTTCGAGAAGTTCGTCATCGCACCCTCCGGCGAGGTCGTCGGTCGCTTCCGCCCCCGCACCGAGCCCGAGGACGCCGCGATCGTCGAGGCGATCACCGCCAACCTGCCCGCCTGAACCACAGCAGAGTTCCGGCCCCGGCCGGCCGTTGACCGTGGCCGCACCGCCCGCCTTCCGCGCGTCCATCTTCGACATGGACGGCCTCCTCATCGACTCCGAACACCTCTGGCTGGAGGTCGAGGTCGAGATCCTGGGCGCGCTCGGCGTGCCGCTCGAGGCCGCCTCCAGCCGGCAGACCAAGGGCATGTTCGTGAACGAGGTCATCCAGTTCTGGTACGAGCGCTACCCCTGGCGCGGGCCCGCACCCGACGAGGTGGCGGTCCGGGTGGTCGACCGGGTCTGCGAGGTCGTGACGGCGCGGGGCACCCTCATGCCCGGCGTGGATCGGGCCATCGCCCTGTGTCGCGAGCACGGGTTGGCCCTCGGCTTGGCCTCCTCGTCGCAGTACAAGATGATCCACCTCGTCCTGGACCACTTCGGTCTGGCCGGGACGTTCTCGGTCGTCCACTCGGCCGAGGACGAGCAGTACGGCAAGCCCAATCCCGCGGTCTACCTGAGCTGCGCCGCCAAGCTTGGCGTGGCGCCCCAGCAGTGCCTGGCCTGGGAGGACGCGCCGGCCGGCGTGCTGGCGGCCAAGGCGGCCCGCATGGCCTGTGTGGCGGTGCCCGAACCGGCGGAGCGCCACAACGGCGCGTTCGCGATCGCGGACGCCGTGCTGGACTCGCTCGAGTCGGTCGACGGGGCACTCTGGGACCGGCTGGTGGCCACGCGCAGCCAACCGGGGGTCGGCGGCGAGGCACGACCGGCGCCGGCACCAACGGCGTAGCCCGGCGGTCGCCCCGTTCGGTCGGGCTGGTCGGCCCGCTGACCGCCCGCCGTTAGTCTTGCCGGACCCCACCGCCGCTTGCCTGGAGCCCCGATGTTCCGCCCCGTCTCCGCCGAAGTTGATTTCAGCCTGCTCGAGAAGCAGGAGTTGGAGCGCTGGGGGGACCACCGGGTGTTCGAACGGTCCGTCGAGCAGCGGATCGGCGCCCCGCCCTGGGTCTTCTACGAGGGCCCGCCCACGGCCAACGGCCGGCCCGGCGTGCACACGGTCTGGGCGCGTGTCTACAAGGACCTGTTCTGCCGCTTCCGCGCCATGCGGGGCTTCTACGTGGCGCGCCGTGCCGGCTGGGACACCCACGGCCTCCCGGTCGAGGTCGAGGTGGAAAAGCAGCTCGGCATCACGGGGAAGCGCCAGATCGAAGACGAGATCGGGATCGCCGAGTTCGTCCGCCTGTGCCGCGAGTCGGTCAATGCCCACGTCGCCGAGTTCGCCGAGCTGACCACGCGCATCGGCTACTGGGTCGACCTCGACGAGGCCTACTGGACGCTCAGCCCCGAGTACGTGCAGTCGGTCTGGTGGCACCTCCAGCAGCTCTTCGACAAGGGCCTCCTCTACGAGGACCTGAAGGTCGTGCCCTACTGCCCGCGCTGCGGGACGGCCCTGTCCAGCCACGAGCTGGGCCAGCCCGGCGTCTACGACGACGAGGAGGACGAGTCGGCCTACGTCTCGCTCCCCCTCGTCGATCCCGATCCGGGGCTCGTGGGCGACGCCACGGCGTTGGTCGTCTGGACGACGACCCCCTGGACGCTGCCCTCGAACACGGGGGTGGCGGTGCACCCCGATCTCACCTACGCAGTGGTCGACGGCATGGTGGTGGCCGAGGCGCTCGTCGAGGCGGTCTTCGGCGAGGGCGCTCTGGTCAGCCGAACGGTGCCGGGGGCCGACCTGGTCGGGCTGCGCTACCGGCGCCCGCTCGACGTCGTGGCGGTGCCCGACGGTGCCGACGGGTGGCGCGTGGTGGCCGCCGACTACGTGACGACCGACGAGGGCACCGGCCTCGTCCACCTGGCGCCCGCGTTCGGCGAGATCGACCGGCAGGTGGCCCGGGAGAGCGGGCTGCCGGTAGTCAACCCGGTCGGTCCCGACGGCCGCTTCACCGACGCGGCCGGCTGGTTGGCCGGCCGGGCCGTGCGCGAGGCCAACGCCGACATCAACGACGCGCTGGACGCCGCAGGGGTCCTGGTGCGGCGCCAGCCCCACATCCACTCGTACCCGCACTGCTGGCGCTGCCACACCCCGCTCATCTACTGGGGCAAGCCCAGCTGGTACGTGGCGACCTCCACCCGCAAGGACGAGCTGGTGGCCGCCAACCAGGGGATCGACTGGCACCCGGCGCACATCAAGGACGGCCGCTTCGGCGAGTGGCTGGCCAACAACGTGGACTGGGCGCTCTCGCGCGACCGCTACTGGGGGACGCCGCTGCCCATCTGGCGCTGCCCGGAGGGCCACCTGCAATGCGTGGGTTCGCTGGCCGAGCTCTCGGCCCTCTCCGGCACCGACTACAGCCACCTCGACCCCCACCGCCCCGGCATCGACGACGTCGTCCTGCCCTGCCCACAGTGCGAATCGGCCTCGGGGTCGCCGGCGCTGACCGCCCGCCGCGTCGAACCCGTCATCGACGCCTGGTTCGACTCCGGCTCGATGCCCGCCGCGCAGGTGGGGTATCCGCACGCCGCCGGCTCGGCCGAGGCCTTTACGTTCCCGGCCGACTTCATCTCCGAGGCGATCGACCAGACGCGCGGCTGGTTCTACTCGTTGCTGGCCGTCAATCAGCTCATCTTCGGTGAGTCCCCCTTCCGGCACGTCGTATGCCTGGGCCACCTGGTCGACGCCCGGGGCAAGAAGATGTCGAAGTCGGCGGGCAACATCCTCGATCCCTGGGAGATCATCGACACGCGCGGCGCCGACCCGATGCGCTGGTGGATGTTCAGCCAGGGCTCGCCGTGGTCCCCGACGCACACGACGACCGAGGCGATCGACGCCGCGCTGCGCGAGACGCTGCTCACGCTCTGGAACACGTTCAGCTTCTTCACCACCTACGCCGCGCCCAACGGGTTCGAACCCGACGACCCGGCCATCCCCGCGCCGGCCGACCGGCCGCCGCTCGACCGCTGGCTGCGCTCGCGGCTGGCGACGACCGTCGTCGAGATGACGGCCGACCTCGACACCTATGACCCGTACGCCGCGGCCAGTGCCATCGGTCGACTGGTCGACGACCTCTCGAACTGGTACGTCCGGCGCAGCCGCCGCCGTTTCTGGCGCACCGACCCCGACGCCGCGCCCACCGACACACTGGCCGCCGAGGCCACGCTGCACGAGACGCTCACGACCGTGTCGATGCTGTTGGCGCCGTTCTGTCCGTTCCTGGCCGACCGGCTCTGGCGCGAGCTGACCGGGGCGGCGGAGGAGGACTCGGTCCACCTGGCGGACTGGCCGTCGCCCGAGGCCTGGGCGCCGGCGCTCGACGCGGCGCTCGAGGCCGAGATGGCCCAGGCGCGCCAGCTGTCCTCGCTCGGGCGCGCGGCGCGCGGCGAGGCCGGGGTGAAGGTCCGCCAACCGCTGGCCCGGGCCCTCGTCTACCTGCCGCCGGGGGCCCCCGCGCTGCTCGACGCGATCGTCGCCGACGAGCTCAACGTGGACGAGGTGGTCGTGACCGACGAGGTGGGCAAGGTGCTGCGCTTCGAGCTCCTGCCCAACTTCCGGCTCCTCGGACCGCGCTTCGGATCGGCGGTGGGTGAGGTCCGCGCGGCCCTGGCGGCGCTCGACCCCGCCGTCGCCTCCGCGGCCCTGGAAGCCGGGCGGGCGATCGAGATCGTGCTGGCCGGCGGGCCGGTGTCGCTCGACGCCGACGAGGTCGAGCTGCGGGTCCACGGTCAGGCCGGATTCGCCGTCTCGCGCGGCGGCGGCGAGGTGGTGGCCCTCGACCTGTCCGTCGACGACGCGCTGCGCCAGCGGGGCCTCGTGCGCGACGTCGTCCGCCAGATCCAGGACCAGCGCAAGGAGATCGGTCTCGAGGTGACCGACCGCATCCGCCTGCGCGTCGTCGGCCTCGAGTCGCTCCGCAGCGCACTACGACACGATCGGGCGGGAGGTGCTGGCCGTCGAGGTGTCCGAAGGCCCGGGTGAGGGTCCCGGGTTCCCGCTCGACCTGGGCCTACCGGACCAGCCGGCCCGAGCCTGGATCGAGAAGGCCTAGACACTCGGGGCCGGGCCGCGTCGCCGGATTGGACGGCAGGTCGAGACACTAAGGTTTGCTTCCATGGCGAAGAGCCGAGCGCGCAAGGTCGTCAAGCCGGTCGCGGCACTGGTCGGGGTGCTCGGCACCATGGCGAGCATCTGGTGGTTCGCCTTGAAGCCGCGCCGTCAGTCCAAAGACTGAGGCCGGGGGGCCACCGCCCCCCCGAGTGAATCGGAGCGTCGCGTGCCGTTCGCCAGCGTCAATCCCGCGACCGGTGAGGTCGTCGAGACCTTCGAGTCGCACACCGAGAAGGAAGTCGAGGAGCGGCTGCAGCGCGCCGCCGAGACGTTCGCCTCCTATCGCTGGACCAGCTTCGCCGAGCGGGGCCGGTCCATGGTGACGGCGGCCGAGCTGTTGGAGTCCGAGCAGCCCGACATCGCCCGGGTGCTCACGACCGAGATGGGCAAGACGTTCGCCGCGGCCAAGGCGCGAGGTCGCCAAGTGTGCGCTGACGATGCGCTGGTATGCGGAGCACGCCGAACGGCTGCTGGCCGACGAGCCCATCGAGACCTCCGCCGCCCAGAGCTACGTCCGCTACGAGCCGCTCGGCCCCGTTCTGGCGGTCATGCCCTGGAACTTCCCGCTCTGGCAGGTGGTCCGCTTCGCCGCGCCGACGCTCATGGCGGGCAACGTCGGGTTGCTCAAACACGCGTCGAACGTGCCGCGTGCCGCGCTCTTGCTGGAGGACGTGTTCCGCCGGGCCGGGTTCGCCGAGGGCGTCTTTTCCACCCTGCTCGTCGGCTCGGGCGAGGTGGCCGGGCTCATCGCCGACGACCGGGTCGTCGCCGTGACGCTGACCGGGAGCGAGGCGGCCGGGCGTTCGGTGGCCAGCACCGCCGGCCAGTACCTGAAGAAGTGTGTGCTCGAGCTCGGAGGGTCGGACCCCTTCCTCGTCCTGGCCTCGGCCGACCTCGACCGCGCGGTGGCCCTGGCCGCGCAGGCCCGGGTGCAGAACAACGGGCAGTCCTGCATCGCCGCCAAGCGCTTCATCGTCGTCGACGAGATCGCCGCGGAGTTCACCGAACGGTTCGCGGCGGCGATGGCGGGCCTGGTCGTGGGCGACCCCCTGGATCCGGCCACCGACGTCGGGCCGCTCGTCTCGGATTCCCAGCGCCTCGAGGTGGCGGGGCAGGTCGACGACGCGCGGTCCAAGGGGGCGCGCGTCGCCTGTGGCGGCGTCGTCCCCCCGGGCCCGGCTGGTTCTACCCGCCGACGGTGCTCACCGGTGTCACGCCGGACATGCGCGCGTTCGACGAGGAGATCTTCGGGCCGGTGGCGGTGGTCGAGGTCGCCCGCGATCTCGACGACGCCATCGCGCTGGCCAACCGGACCACCTTCGGGCTCGGGTCGAGCGTCTGGACGAACGACCCCAGCGAGGTCGGTGCGTGCATCGAGCGCATCGAGGCCGGGATGGTGTTCGTGAACGCGATGGTGGCCTCGCAGCCCGAAATGCCCTTCGGTGGCATCAAGCGCTCCGGCTATGGCCGGGAGCTGGCGCACCTCGGCATCCGCGAGTTCTGCAACGCCAAGTCCGTCTGGGTCTCCTGAGTCACCGACCGCAGGTGCTCTCGTGAGCCCCGCCCCGCCGGAGCCGCCGATCGCCTATCTCGATCACGCGGCGACCTCGCCCACGCGCCGCGAGGTGACCGAGGCCATGGCGCCGTTCGCGGCCGATCGCTTCGGCAACGCGTCGGGGTCGCACCGCGTCGCGCGAGACGCTCGGCTCGCCCTCGAGGACGCCCGCGAGGAGATCGGCGCTCTGCTCGGGGCTCGGCCGGCCGAGGTGGTGTTCACGAGCGGGGGAACCGAGTCCGACAACCTGGCCGTCCTGGGCGTGCTGGCGGCCGCAGGCGACGAGCACGTCGTCGTCTGCTCGGCCGTCGAGCACGCCGCCGTGCTGGCGCCGGCCCGTGCCGCCGCCGGGGCCGGCCGCGGGATCCGACAGCGCGCCAGCGAGCTTCGGGTGGTGCCCGTGGATCCGACAGGGGCGATTGACCTCGACGCACTCGAGGAGTGTCTGGCCGACGACGTGGCGCTCGTGTCGGTGATGCTGGCCAACAACGAGGTCGGGACCATCCAACCGTTTGCTGGGGTCGCCCGCATCGTCCGCGAACGCGCCCCGGCGGCCGTCCTGCACACCGACGCCGTGCAGGCCGCGCCGTATCTCGACGTGGCGGCGTTGGCCGCCGCCGCCGACCTCGTGACCCTGAGCGGCCACAAGCTCGGGGGCCCCAAGGGCGTGGGGGTGCTCGTCGTGCGCGAGGGCACGGCGCTGCAACCCCTGGTGTTCGGCGGTGGCCAGGAGCGCGAGCGCCGCAGCGGCACGCACGACGTGGCGTGTGCGGTCGGGATGGCCGTGGCGCTCCGTCTGGCCGTCGCGCAGCGCATCGAGGAGGCGGCCCGTGTCGGCGCGCTGCGCGACCGGTTGGTCGACGGCTTGCTCTCGTCGATCCCGGACACGGTCGAGAGCGCACCGCGAACCGCGGTGCTCCCGGGGCATGCCCACCTGCGCTTTGCCGGGGTCGAGCAGGAGGAGCTGCTCCTGCTGCTCGACGAGGCCGGCGTCTGTGCCTCGGCCGGTTCGGCGTGTGCCAGCGGCGCCATCGAGCCGAGCCACGTGCTGCTCGCCATGGGAGCGCGGGCCGAGGAGGCCCGGAGCGCCGTCCGCCTCACCCTCGGTCACACGACGCGTGCGCGTGACATCGACCAGGTGCTGGCCGCGACCCCTCCCGCGGTGGCGCGCCTGCGCCGCTGACCGGCCCGCGGCGCCTGCGGAGGCCTCGAGCTCGGCCCTCTCGGCCCCGACGTTTCCGAGAGGCCCGTCTACGCTCACGCCATGCCGCGTGACCTTTCTCCAGACATCGACGCGGTCGTCCGTTGGCCCGGTCGTCCATCGGGACGCCCGGTGAGTCTCCGCCCGGCATCGACACCCGGGCGAATCGCGACACCACCGCCGAATGCCACTCGCCGCTGAGGTTGTCGGCCCGGTGGTCGCCGAACGACCGCCCTGGGGGATCCCCCGGCACGACGTCTCGGAGATGGGGTACGTCGTCGAGGAGTACTTCTTGGAGGGGGTCGCCGGCGCCTACCGGTCGCCCGGACCGTCGATCCCCCGGGATGGACGCTGGGAGGCGGTCGAGTACGGCCAGGCGCCGTACCGGACCCGGATCCTCGTCGTTCGACCGACGGACCCGTCGAGGTTCAACGGGACGGTGCTGCTCCACTGGCAGAACGTCTCCGCCGGCGTCGAGGGCATCGCGCCGTCGAGCGGGGAGACCTACGAGGGCTACGCCTGGGTCGGGGTGAGCGCCCAGGAGGTCGGGCTGTACGGGTTTCCGGCCGGCATGCGCGACAGCGGCTCGCACGGCAGCGCCCGCCCGCTCGTCGACCACGATCCCGATCGCTACGGAGGGCTCCACCACCCAGGCGACCAGGGTTCCTTCGATATCTTCGCGGCGGCCGCGGCGGCGGTGGGCCCCGGCCGATCCGGTGCGGTCGACCCGCTGGCCGGCCTCGACGTCCGGCGGGTGATCGCCACCGGAGCCTCCCAGTCCGCCATGCGCCTCGCCACCTACCTGAACGCCGTCCACCGGTCGGCCCCGGTGATCGACGGCTTCGTCTTGGCCCTCTGGGAGGGCCGGGGGCCCCGGCTGGAGGAGGGCCCGGTCAGCTTCGGCGCCCGGACCAGCATCCGCGATGACCTGGACGTGCCGGTGCTCGTGGTCAACAGCGAGTTCGAGACGCTGGCCGTGCGCGACGCCGACGCCGCCGACAGTGCCCTGGTCCGGATCTGGGAGATCGCCGGCACCCCGCATGCGCCACGGCGCGACGGCGAGCCGGGCCAGCCCGGCGTGTGGGGTCCCAACCCCCTCAGCATCCAGCCGGTCTTCGACGCGGCCGTGCGGCAGATGCAGCGGTGGGTGGCCGGGGGGGTGGGCGCACCGGCGCAGCCCCGGATCGAGGTCGAGGCGGGGTCGCGGGCGCGGATCCGACGCGACGAGCGCGGCAATGCGATGGGTGGCATCCGGTTGCCCGAGCTGGCGGCACCGGTCGCCGAGTATCGCGGCATGTCCTTCGGCACCGGCCTGCCGCCGCTGTTCGGTGCGGCGCGCCGCTTTGCCGACGAGGACCTCCGGGCCCTGTACCCGTCGCGAGCGGCCTACGTCCGGCGCTGGTCGGCCGCGGTCGAGGCCCTCGTCGAGGCGGGCAGTCTTCGGCCCGAAGACGCCCCCGCCATGGTGGCGCGGGGCGAGACGGTTCGACTGCCGGTCGCCTGAGCAGGGCTCCGGCCGGCCACCACGAGGCGCCGGCGGTCCCAGATTCACGCGGGCGGGAGCCGCCGTTAGGCTGCCGCCGTGACCTACATCGCTGGTGAATGGCAGGAAGCGGCGTCCGGACGGCGCTTCGAATCGAAGAACCCGGCGTCGGGCGACGTGATCGACACGGTGGCCGACGGCGGGCCGGCGGACATCGGCCGGGCGATCGATGCGGCGGCCGACGCGTTCGGGGCGTGGTCCGAGTCGACGGCGTACCAACGCTCCGAGTACCTCTACGCCGCCTACGAGCTCATGTTCGAGCGGCAGGAGTCGCTGGCCAAGCTCATGACCGAGGAGCAGGGCAAGCCGATCCGCATGGCGCGCAACGAGGTGCGCTACGCAGCCGACTTCCTCCTGTGGTTCGCCGAAGAGGCCAAGCGGGTCTACGGCGAGACCATCCCGTCGGCGCGGGCCGACCAGCGCTTCTTGGTGCTCCGCCAACCGGTCGGCGTGGTCGGCGCCATCACGCCGTGGAACTACCCGATCTCGATGATCACCCGCAAGGTCGGCCCCGCGCTGGCCGCCGGCTGCACGGTCGTCCTGAAGCCGGCCGAGCAGACGCCGCTGTGTGCCGTCGAGACGTTCCGCGTGCTGCACGACGCCGGGTTGCCCCCCGGGGTCGTGAACCTGGTGACGTCGTCGGACCCGGTGCCGATCGGCGAGGCCCTGCTGGCGGACCCACGCGGTCCGCAAGCTGGCGTTCACCGGCTCGACCGAGGTGGGCAAGCTCCTGGCAGCGGAGCCGCCGGCCCAGATGAAGCGGGTCTCCCTCGAGCTCGGGGGCCATGCCCCGTTCTTGGTCTTCGAGGACGCCGACCCCGTGCACGCGGCCAAGGGTGCGGCCGCGGTGAAGTTCCTCAATACCGGGCAGGCCTGCATCTGCCCGAACCGGTTCTTCGTGCACCGAAGCATCGCCGCGGAGTTCATCGAGACGCTGCGCCAGCGGTTCGGCGCGCTGAAGGCCGGCAGCGGCATGACCGACGGGGTGACGGTCGGACCGCTCATCGATGCGGCGGCGCTGGCCAAGATGGAGCGCCAAGTCGCAGACGCCCGCACCAAGGGTGCGACGGTCGAGCTGGGCGGGGAGCGCATCGTGGCCGACGGGATGGACGCCGGCTGCTTCTTTGCCCCGACGCTGCTCACCGGCGTCACGCCCGACATGGAGATCTACCGCGAGGAGACCTTCGGGCCGGTGGCCCCGGTCATCGTCTTCGACGACGAGGACGAGGCCGTGGCGATGGCCAACGACACCGAGTACGGACTGGCGTCGTACGTCTACACCAAGGACCTGGCTCGGGCCTTCCGGGTGATGGAGCGCTTGCGCTTCGGCATCGTCGGGGTGAACGACATCAACCCCACCTCGGCCGCGGCGCCGTTCGGGGGCACGAAGGAGAGCGGGCTCGGCCGGGAGGGCGGCCGCGAGGGCATCGCCGAGTACCTGGACACGAAGTTGGTCGGCATCGCCATCTGACGAGCCGCGTTGTCGGGCGGGCGCCGGGCCCGGCCGGTGGCAAACTGCCCGGGTGCGGGTGCTCGTGGCCATGTCGGGGGGCGTCGATTCATCGGTTGCCGCGGCCCTGCTCGTCGACGCCGGCCACGAGGTGGTGGGCGCCACCCTCAAGCTGTGGGGAGGGCCGTCGGATTCGGGATGCTGCTCGGTGGCCGACGTGGACGACGCTCGCCGGGTCGCCCAGCAGCTCGGCATCGCACACCACGTGTTCGATCTGAGTGAGGAGTTCGAGGCGGCCGTCGTGTCTCCCTACGTTGCCGCCCATGCCCGGGCGCGCACGCCCAATCCCTGCATCGAGTGCAACCGGCACATCAAGTTCGATCGGCTGCTGGCGCGGACCCGGCGGCTGGGCTTCGACGCGCTGGCGACCGGTCACCACGCCCGGGTCGAGCGGGCCGGCAGCGGCACCTACCGGCTGCTGCGGGGCGTCGACGGGGCCAAGGACCAGTCCTATGTGCTCTCCATGCTCGGCCAGGAGCAGCTGGCCGCGGTCGTGCTCCCGGTCGGTGTCCTGACCAAGACCTCGGTGCGCGCGCGGGCGGCGGCGCTCGGCCTGCGGACCGCAGACAAGCCCGACAGCCAGGACGTGTGCTTCATCGCGTCCACCGAGGGTCGCCGCGGCTTCCTCGAGCGGCGCCTCACGCTGCGCCCGGGCCACGTGGTGGACGCCTCGAGCGGCGCGGTCGTGGGTGAGACGGACGCGGTCGAGCTCGTCACGGTGGGCCAGCGGCGCGGCATGGGGCATGGCGACGACGGCCAGCGCCGCTACGTCACGGCCGTGGATTCGACCACTCGCCGGGTGCTCGTCGCCGCAGCCGCCGCGGCCCTGGTGGCGCGGGTCGTCTTGGAGCCCGACTCCCTGGCCTGGGCGGACCGGCCGCTCGGTCCCGGGGCCCGCGCGGTGGCGCAGGTGAGCGCCCATGGCCGGCCGGTCCCCTGCACCTTCGAAGGGGACGCGACCGGCGCCGTGGCCTTCGCGGCCCCCCAGCGCCCGGTGGCCCCCGGCCAGACGATCGCGCTGTATGACGCCGAGGATCCCGACGTCGTCGTCGGTTCGGGCATCGTCGCCTGATGGCGGGGGACGATCCGGCCACCGAGGCCGCCGAGCTGCGCGGCCTCATCGAGCACCACAACGAGCGCTACCACCTCCTCGACGATCCCGAGATCCCCGACGCCGAGTACGACGCGCTGGTGCGCCGCCTGCGGGCGCTCGAGGCGGACCATCCCGAGCTCGCGACGGCGGATTCGCCGACCCAGCGGTCGGGGCGCCGCCGGCCACGCTGTTCGCGGAGGTCCGCCATCGCGTGCCGATGATGAGCCTCGACAACGCCCTCGAGGAGTCCGAGCTGCGGGCGTGGGCCGACCGGCTGGTCCGCCAGGTGCCCGAGATCGACCTCGACTCGGTCGCCTTCTCGTGCGAGCCCAAGGTCGACGGCGTCGCCATGTCGCTCACCTACATCGACGGGCGGCTTCGCCCAGGCCGCCACGCGGGGCAACGGGGTGGTGGGGGAGGACGTGACGGCCAACGTCGCGACCGTCCGCTCGGTCCCCAAGGTGCTGGCGCCGGCCGGCGGCCCGTTTCCGCCCCGCCTCGAGGTGCGGGGCGAGATCTACATGCCGACGGCCGAGTTCGACGCGCTGAACGAGCGCCAGCGGGCCGCCGGCGGGAAGGTGTTCGCCAACCCGCGGAACTCCGCTGCCGGGTCGCTGCGCCAGAAGGACCCGGCGATCACGGCGACCCGGCCGCTCGCGTTCTGGGCCTACCAGATCGGCGACCATCGACGGGGTGGCGCCGAAGGCGGCGAGCTCGGGGACGACGAGCGCTCGGCAGTGGCCGCCCGGCCAGCCAGAGCGAGGCGCTGGCCCAGTTGCCGGCGGCCGGGTTCCCGGTCAGCCCCGAAGCCCGGCGGGTGACGGGCATCGACGCCGTCTTCGAGCGCTGCCGGGAGCTGGAGGCAGCCCGCCACGACCTCGACTACGAGATCGACGGGGTGGTCGTGAAGGTGGACGACCTCGCCCTGCACGACCGGCTGGGGTCAGACCTCGCGGGCGCCGCGCTGGGCCATCGCGTTCAAGTTCCCGCCCGAGGAGCGTGACGACCACGCCTCCTCGACATCGTGGTCTCGATCGGGCGCACCGGTCGGGCGACGCCGTTCGCCCGGCTCGCAGCCGGTCTTCGTCGGTGGTTCGACGGTGCGGCCTGGCCACGCTGCACAACGAGGACCAGGTGCGCGGCGAAGGACGTCCGCCCGGGCGACACGGTGCTCGTGCACAAGGCGGGCGACGTGATCCCCGAGGTGGTCGGGCCGGTGCCGTCCGTGCCGGGCGTGCGCCAAGCGGCGCCGGCCCCGGTGGCGCTTCCCGACCGCAGTGCCCGTCGTGCGGCGGACCCGCTCGTGCGCCTGAGCGGCGAGAGCGACACCTACTGCACCAACATCGACTGTCCGGCGCAGCGGGTGCAGCGCATCGTGCACTTCGCCTGCGCGCGGCGCCATGGACATCGAGGGCCTCGGCGACCAGCGGGTCGTGCAGCTCGTGGCGGCCGGACTGATCGCCGACCCGGCCGACCTCTACGGCCTCGAGGCGGCGGCCGCTGGTCGGCCTGGAGGGCTTGGGCGAGCATCTCGGCGGCCAACCTGCTCGGGGCGATCGAGGCATCGAAGCGCCAGCCGCTCAGCCGGCTGCTGGTCGCGCTCGGGATCCGTCACGTCGGACCGACGGTCGCCCGCGCCCTCGGCCGGGCGTTCGGCTCACTCGACTCCTTGTCGGCCGCGCCGGCGGAGGCGTTGGCCGCGGTCGACGGGGTCGGCGCGGATCATCGCCGACAGCGTCGTCGAGTTCCTCGTCCAACCCGGCCAACGCCGACGTGCTCGGCCCGGCTTGCGGCGGCGCGGGCTGACGACCTGACCGAGCCGGGCTGGCCGGCCGACGGCGCCGGCGCCGTGGCACCGGCCGTGGCCCAGACCTTGGCCGGTCGGTCGGTCGTGGTCACCGGGACGCTCGAGGGCTGCACCCGCGAGGAGGCGGCCGAGGCCATCGTGAGCCCGCGGCGGGAAATCGCCCGGGATCGGTGTCGAAGTCCACGTTCGCCTGGTGGTGGTCGGCACGTCGCCGGGCAGCGCCAAGCTGACTAAGGCGGAGAGTCTGGGGGTACCGATCGTGGATGGTGCACGCTTCGCGCGAGCTGCTGGACCGCGGGGAGATCCCCGGCGCCTGACCGTGGCCCTGCGCGGGCGGGGATCGCCAGAGCGTGCAGGTGCGGCCCAACTAGCCTGATGGCGACTCCGATGCCCCTCATCACCGAACGCCATCGGCCGAGTTCTCGGCAAGGCGGTACCGGCTCGTCTCGCCGCCTCGGTGTCGGCGCGTCGGCGCAGGTCTTCCTGGCCGAGGACGTGTCGTTGCGCCGCCACGTGGCGGTCAAGGTCCTCCACCCGGCGCTGGCCGACGACGAGGCCTTCCTCAAGCGCTTCCGCGCCGAGGCGCGCTCGTCGCCTGGCTCAACCACCCCCACCTGCTCCGCGTCTTTGACTGGGGCGAGGAGACGGGCGAGCCGTACCTGGTCCTCGAGTACCTGGGCGGCGGCAGTCTGCTCGACATCTACGAGCGCGGCACCCGGCTGTCAGCCCGTCGCAGGCGTCGCGTGCTCGGCCGCGCAGGCCGCCCGGGGTCTCGCCTACGCCCACGCTCGCGGGTATCGTGCACCGCGACATCAAGCCGGCCAACCTGCTCTTCGACGAGGAGGGGCGGGTCCGGGTCGCCGACTTCGGCGTGGCGCGGGCGCTGGCCGAGGCGGCCTGGACCGAGCCGGCCGGGTCGTTCGTCGGGACGGCCCGCTACGCCTCGCCCGAGCAGGCGCAGGGCAGCGCGCTCGACGGGCGGGCCGACGTCTACTCGCTGGCGCTCGTCCTCTACGAGGGCTTGACCGGCGAGGTGCCGTTCGTGTCGGACACGACGGTCGGCACGCTCATGGCCCGGGTCGGACGGCCGCTGCCGATGCACGCCGGGCTCGGCCCCCTCCAAGAGATCCTGTCGTGGGCGGCCAATCCCCAACCGGCCGATCGGCCGCAGGCGGCCGACCTGGCGCTTCGTTTCGAGGCGGCGGTCCGGGCCCTGCCCCAGCCCAGCCGCTGCCCCTCGCCACCCACGGAGACGGCACCGGACCCGAGACGGTGGTCGGGTACCTCGCGGCTCCGGCCGTCCCCAAACCGCCCGTCCAAAACGGCAGCGGCACCGTCGCCCCCGGGCGCGCCGTCGCCGGGCGCGACGAGGTCTTCGACTTCGAGGCGCTGGCCCGCGCCAACGCGACCACCGAGCAGCCCTCACACCGCGGCCGCTGGATCGTGGCCTTCATCGTGCTGCTGGCGGCGCTGGGCGTCGGCGCGGTGGCCGCCGTGAAGGAGAAGGTCTTCATCCCCAACCGCACCGTGCCTGCTCTGGCCGGGATGTCGATCGCCGCCGCGCACCAGGCGGCCGGCCCGGGCCGGTTCATCCTGGCCGCCAACCTCGCCTACTCGACGACCGTCCGGGCCGGGCACATCATCAGCCAGCGCCCGAGGCGGGAATTCGGTGGCCAAGGAGGGGAGCACGGTGACGGTCGTGCTGTCCAAGGGCCCACCCCCCGAGGCGGTGCCCTCCCTGCTCAACCTCAATTGCAACGCGGCCCTCCGCCTCTTGAAGGAGGCGCACCTCAAGGGTTCCTGCCCGCCCGAGACGGCGGGGTACTCCAACACGGTCGCGCTCGGCCAGGTCATCAACTGGTCCTACGACGGCAAGCTGGATTCGAGCACCGCCCCCTACGGCTCGACGATCCTGATCGCCGTGTCGAAGGGCCCGGCGCCCATCCCGATCCCGTCGGTCTTCGAGGACAGCTTCACCCACGCCCAGGCCACCCTGGTGGCCGACGGGTTCACCGTCACCCAGGCCACCGAGACCTCGACGAACGTCCCGGCCGGCGAGGTCACGCGCACCGTCCCGGCGGCCGGCATGCCCGAGGCCAAGGGCTCGGCCGTGACCGTGTACGTGTCCCAGGGGCCGCCGCTGGTCGACGTGCCCCCGCTCGGCGGCGACACCGCGGCGCAGGCCACGACCGCCCTTGAGAGCCGGGGCCTGACCGTCGGTCCGGTCTACGGCCCGCCGAACGGGCTGGTGTTCGACACGGTGCCCACCGCCGGCACGGCCGAGCCCGTGGGCACGGCCATCACCCTGTACACCAATTCGAGCGCAGCCGCGCACCCGGGGTGCGACCTCTGCGAGGCCGCACGCATGACGCCGTGGTACTTCGAGGACGACACGTGCTGGGTGGCCGACTGCGAGGTCTGCGACGTACCCATGGTGGTCTGGCGGTCCCACGGGGCCGAGCCGCCGGAGGCCGAGGTGGAGTACATGCTGGCGCGCCTGGGCGAGGTGGCCGACGCCCGCTTCGGCCCCGACGGCTGGTCCTATGACCGGGTGATGCGCCAGATCCCGGACCACTTCCACGCGCACGCCCGCGACCCCCACTGGTGGTCCCGCCGCTTCGGTCGCTGAACCGAGAGCACCTTCTTCGACCGCGTCGTCGCGCCGACGGGGCACCTGACGACCGCCACTCGTGTGACGCCAGGCCCCGGCGCTAAGGTTGCGCCCTGCTTGCCGGGGGTCTGGGCGCTGTCGCGCCTCGACCAACACACCACGAGGAACGACAGGGGACATGGGCGCACTGGACGGTCGGGTAGCCATCATCACCGGAGCTGGTCGCGGCATCGGGCGTGAACACGCCCTGCTCTTTGCCTCGGAGGGCGCCAAGGTCGTGGTCAACGACCTGGGCGGCGCAGTTGACGGGTCGGGCGACGACCGATCGCCCGCCCAGCAGGTCGTCGAGGAGATCGAGGCGGCCGGTGGCCAGGCCGTCGCCAACGACGAGAACGTCGCCGACTGGGAGGGCGGGAAGCGCCTGATCGACGCCGCGGTCGAGGCCTTCGGCGACCTCCACGTGCTCGTCAACAACGCCGGCATTCTGCGGGACCGGGTCATCATCAACATGACCGAGGACGAGTGGGACAGCGTCATCCACGTCCACCTGAAGGGCCACTTCGTGCCGACCCGCCACGCGGCCACCTACTGGCGGGAGCAGTCCAAGGCCGGCAAGGACGTGAAGGGCGCGATCATCAACACCTCGTCCACCTCGGGGCTGCTCGGGAACGCCGGGCAGGCCAACTACGGCGCCGCCAAGGCCGGGATCGGGGCCTTCACCGTGATCGCGGCGCAGGAGCTGATCCGCTACGGCGTGCGGGTCAACGCCATCGCCCCGGCGGCGCGGACGCGGATGACCGAGGGCACACCGGGGCTCTCCGACATCGTGAAGGCGCCCAACGACGAGGCCGCGTTCGATGTCTGGAGCCCGGCCAACATCTCGCCGCTGGTCGCCTACCTGGCGACCGAGGGTTGCAGCGCCAACGGCCGGGTGTTCTTCGTGCAGGGCGGAGAGATCCGCAACTTCCAGAACTGGACGATGACGGACACCATCAGCCGGGATTCCCGCTGGACGGTTCCCGAGCTCGAGACCGCGATGGACAAGCTCATCGGTTCCTGAGGCGGGCGGCTGCCGCCGGCGGGCGGCTACTCGGTGATGGCGCGGATCCGCGACGCCAGGTCGGCCGCGGCGGCATCGGGGGGAGTGCTCTGCAGGGCGAGCAGCTTGGCCATGTCGCCGTCGACGCGGACCTTGCCCGCCATGAACGCCTGCATGCCGGCCGCCGCGTTGCCGTCCACCAGGATCGCCTTGGCGGTCTGCGTAGTCGACCGTCACCGTCAGGTCGGGGTTGCTCAGGTGGCCGATGTCGAGGTCGATGGGCCCGCCGCTCGTGTCGAGGTGGGCGTCGAGATGCCCCTCTCCGAACGGCACCTCGGTGATGACCAGGTTCATCCGCACGGGCTGGGCGGGGACGCCCGCCGGTGCTGACTGGGTGGCCCGAATCTCATCCGCCGCCTGCAGCCATTCGTCGCTCAGGAAGGCGAATGCCATGGGGCTCCCATCGTCGATCGGCGCCGCCTGGGCAGGCGTCGCGGCTCCGGGTACGTTACCGGGCCCGAGGTAGCATGCCCGATCGTGACGGCACCCGTGATGCAGGGCGCAGAGCCCTTTTCGGCGGCCGGCGGACCCGAGGGCGTGCTGGTGCTTCACGGTTTCACCGGCAACCCGTTCTCGATGCGCACGCTGGCCCAGCGGCTGGGCGAGGCGGGCCACACGGTGGAGCTTCCGCTGCTGCCGGGCCACGGGACGGCCATCGACGACATGATCGAGACGCGCTGGGACGATTGGTCGTCTGCGGCCGAGGCCGCCTACCGTGGATCTGGCGGGCCGCTGCCGCGCGCGTCGCCGTGGTCGGGCTCTCGATGGGCGGCACGCTGTCGTGCTGGCTGGCCGAACGGCACCCCGAGATCAGCGGTCTCGCGGTGATCAACCCTCTGGTCGAGCCGGGCGTCCGCTGAGCTCGTGGCGGCCGTCCAGTCGTTGCTCGACTCGGGCATGGCCGTCATGGACGGGATCGGGTCGGACATCGCCCTGCCGGACGCCACCGAGCTCTCCTATGCCGGCACGCCGGTCGCACCCTTGCTCTCGCTGTTCGAGGCGGTGCAGGGGGTCTCGGCCGATCTGCCGTCCATTCGCTGCCCCGTGCTGCTGTTCTCGAGCCGCGACGACCACGTGGTGCCGCCCAGCAACGGCGACCTGCTCGCGGCATCCGTGTCGGGACCCTGCGAGCGGGTGTGGCTGGAGCGCAGCTTCCACGTCGCCACCCTCGACTACGACCGCGAGGAGATCGAGCGGCGGACGGTCACCTTCGTCGACCGGGTCACCGCCGCGTGACGACCGGTTCGCGGAGGCACGATCGCCGATGAGCGACCTCGGGCGCGAGGACGTCGCGCACGTCGCCCGGCTGGCCCGCCTCGAGCTGACCGAGGAGGAGCTCGACCGATTCACCGTGCAGCTGGCGTCGGTCCTCGACCACGCGTCGGACATCGCCGCGCTCGACCTTTCTGGCCTCGAGCCCATGTCGCACCCCCTCGAGATCCGCACCGTGCTGCGTCCCGACGAACCACGCCCGCCGCTCGACCGCGCCGCCGTGCTGGCCGCCGCGCCGGCCGTCGAAGACGACCGGTTCCGCGTGCCGCGGATCGCCGCGGACCCCGGGTGAGCCCGGTGATCCCTGGCTCGGCGCTCGAGGTGGCCGCGGCGGTGCGGGCGGGGGAGCGGACGGCCCGCTCCGTCGTCGAGGAGTCGCTCGGGCGGATCGCCACCGGAGACGGCGAGGTGCACGCGTTCCTGCGAACGCTCGACGATGCGGCGTTGGCGCAGGCCGACGCGCTCGACCGCCTCGTCCAGGAGGGCGGCGATCCCGGACCGCTGGCCGGCGTGCCGGTCGCGCTGAAGGACAACCTGTGCATGACGGGGGAGCTCACCACCTGCGGCTCGAGGATCCTCGAGGGCTGGCGCCCGCCGTATGACGCGACGGTGGTGCGGCGGCTGCGCGACGCCGGCGCCATCGTGGTGGGCAAGACCAACATGGACGAGTTCGCCATGGGGTCTTCGACCGAGAACTCCTGCGTTCGGGCCGACCCGCAATCCCCACGACCACACCCGGGTGCCGGGCGGGTCGAGCGGGGGCTCGGCCGCCGCCGTGGCCGCCGGTTTCGTGCCGCTGGCGCTCGGGTCCGACACGGGCGGCTCGATCCGCCAGCCGGCCGCCCTCTGCGGGGTGGTGGGGATGAAGCCCACCTACGGCATCGTCTCGCGCTACGGCCTGGTGGCCTTCGCCAGCTCCCTCGATCAGATCGGTCCGTTCGCGGCGACGGTCGGCGACGCGGCCGCCCTGCTGGAGGTGATCGGCGGGCACGACCCGCGAGACACCACCTCGAGCATGGTGTCGTTGCCCGGCCTCCTCTCGGGTCTCGACGCCGGGATTGGCGGACTGCGGGTCGGGGTATGCACGGAGCTAGTCGAGGACACGGCGCCCGATGTCGTCGCCCGGGTGCGCGAGGCGGCCCAGGCGTTGGCGGCCGGCGGGGCGTCGGTCGAGGAGGTGTCGGTGCCCGAACTGCGCTTCGGACTCTCGGCCTACTACGTCATCGCCCCGGCCGAGGCCTCGTCGAACCTGGCCCGCTACGACGGCGTCCGCTACGGCCTGCGGGTCGACGCCCCGACCGTGGCGGCCATGAACACGGCCACCCGGACCGCCGGGTTCGGCGCCGAGGTGAAGCGCCGCATCATGCTCGGCACCTACGCGCTGTCCGCCGGCTACTACGACGCCTACTACGGCAAGGCCCTGCGGGTTCGCACCCTCGTGAGCCAGGCCTTCGCCTGCGCCTACGAGCGCTTCGACGTCCTGCTGGGTGCCACGGCGCCCTCGACGGCCTTCGCCCTCGGCGCCAAGACCGAGGATCCCATGGCGATGTACATGTCCGACGTGTGCACGATCCCGTCGAACCTCTCGGGTCACCCGGCGATCAGCGTCCCGTTCGGCACCGGCGACGACGGCCTCCCGGTCGGGGTCCAGGTCCTGGGCCCGGCCCTGGGCGAGCCGGTGCTGCTGCGTGACCGCCGCCGTGCTCGAGGCGGCGGCGCTCGAGGCGGCGGTGCCCCGATGACGGCTGGGACCGCGGCCGACTGGGAGATGGTGATCGGCCTGGAGGTCCACTGCGAGCTGTTGACGCGTGACCAAGCTCTTCTGCGGCTGCCCGAACGCCTTCGGTGACGAGCCCAACACCAACGTCTGCCCGGTCTGCCTGGGGCTGCCCGGTTCGCTGCCGGTGCTCAATCGCCAGGCGGTGGAGCTGGCGATGCGGATCGGCAGTGCGCTGCACTGCGAGATACGGCCGTCGACCTTCCACCGGAAGAACTACTTCTATCCCGACATGCCGAAGGACTATCAGATCAGCCAGTACGACGAGCCGATCAACGTCGGCGGCTGGCTGGAGCTCCCCGATGGCGACCGGGTCGGCGTCACTCGGGCGCACATCGAAGAGGACACCGGCAAGACCACGCACATCGGGGGCGGCGGCCGGATCGGTTCGGCCGACTACTCGCTCGTCGACTACAACCGGGCCGGCGTCCCGCTGGTCGAGATCGTGAGCGAGCCCGACATTCGCTCGGCCGCCGCCGCCCGCGCCTACGCCGCCGAGCTGCGCTCGATCCTCGTGGCCACCGGCGCCTCGGACGGCCGCATGGAGGAAGGTTCGATGCGGGTCGACGCCAACGTGTCGGTCCGGCCGCGAGCGGAGAGCCGGGTTCGGCACCCGCTGCGAGATCAAGAACCTGAACTCGCTGCGGTCGCTCACGAGGGCCGTGGAATTCGAGGCGGCCCGCCAGATCTCGCTGATCGAAGAGGGCGGCGACCGTCGTCCAGGAGACCCGCCACTGGGACGAGGTGGCCGGGCGCACGCTCACCATGCGCTCCAAGGAGGAGGCCAACGACTACCGGTACTTCCTCGAGCCCGATCTCGTCCCGCTGGCGCCCGAGCCGTCGTGGGTCGAGGCGGTGGCGCTGTCGATCGGCCCGCTGCCGGCGGCCCGCCGCGCCGCGCTCGCTCTCGCTGCTCGGCGACGCCTCGGCGGCCCAGACGCGAGCAGGTGATCGCAGTCGGTCAACCAGGACCTCGACCACTTGGTCGTCATCGCCACCGACGCCGGCGTGCCCCGGCCCTGGCCCTGACCAGGGTGGCCAACGAGGTCGCCGCGGGCTACGACGCCGGCGCGCGGCCTCGATCCCGGCTCGCTTCAGCGCGCTGCTCTCGCTCGAGGCCTCGGGCATCGCTGTCGGCGACGCAGGCCAAGGCCGTGCTGGTCGAGATGCTGGCGGCCGGGCGGTGATCCGGCGCGAGATCGCCAAGGCCAAGGGATTCGAGGCGATTGTCGACCGACACGCTGGCGGCGGCCGTGGCCGAGGTGGTGGCCGCCAACCCGGCCGAGTGGGAGCGCCTGGTCGAGGGCGACGACAAGCTCTACCAGTTCTTCACCGGCCAGGTCATGCGGATCACGAAGGGCCAGGCGAACGGCGAGGCCGTGCGCAGCGAGCTCGATCGGCTGAAGGGGTGAGCGAACCGCTCGAAGCGGCTGCCGGGCGCCGGTGCGACCCGAGGCGACGACGCTCGGGCGGCTGGCCGGCTGGTGCTACGACCATCGCCGCCGCGTGCTGCTGGCCTGGGTGGCGCTGCTGATCGGCGGCCACGGCCATCGCCCAGGTGGTCGGGCACCCACTTCGAGAACAAGTTCTCCGCCGGCAACACCCCCTCGCAGCATGGCCACGAGTCTGCTCCAGTCGCGGTTCCCGGCCGAGGCCGGCGACAGCGCCGACGTCGTGTTCGAGACCACGCCAGCCCGTCTCGCGGCGCCGCGAATCAGGCCACCATCGAGGAGGTCGCGGCCCGAGTTGCGCCGCGTGCCCCACGTCGTGTCGGTGGCGGCGCCGTTCGGCGCGAGCGGTGCCCGGCTGATCTCGGCCGACGGCCACATCGCGCTACGCCGTGGTGCAGTTCGACACGACGTCGGTCAATCTGTCCAAGTCGACGGTCAACACGGTGGTGATCGACTGGCCGAGGCGGCGCGCCACCCGGGCTTCCGGGTCGAGCTCGGCGGAGCGCCGATCTCGGGCGTGGTCACCGCCGCTCCCGGCAAGAGCGAAGGCATCGGCGTGACCGCGGCCATCGTGATCATGCTGATCGCCTTCGGGTCGGTGGTCGCGATGGGACTGCCCGATCCTCATCGCCCTGCTCGGCCTGGCGGTGGGGATCGCCGTCGAGGAGCTGCTCACGCACCTGCTCGTGGTCCCCGACGTTCGCCCCGGAGCTGGCGGCCATGCTGGGCCTCGGGGTGGGCATCGACTACGCCCTGTTCATCGTCACCCGCTACCGCCGCGGCCTGGCCGACGGCCTGGCGCCCCGCGAGGCCGTGGTCACCGCCCTCGCCACCTCGGGCCGGGCGGTCCTCTTCGCCGGCGGGACGGTCGTCATCTCCCTGCTCGGGCTCTTCCTGGTCGGCCAGGCGTACATCATCGGGACCTCGGCGGGCGCCATCTTCGCGGTGCTGTTGGTGCTGATCGGCTCGCTCACCCTGCTGCCGGCCCTGCTCGGCTACGCCGGCAACTCCATCGACCGGTTCCGCGTGCGCCGCGTGCGAACACGGATCGGCCCCCGACAGCCACCGCTTCTGGTATCGGTGGAGCCGGGTGGTCCAGCGCCATCCCTGGCGGTCGGTGCTGAGCGCGACTGGTGGTCCTGGCCGTCCTCGCCATCCCGCTGTTCTCGATGCGTCTGGCGTTCACCGACGCCGGGAACGACCCGCCCTCGCTCACCACCCGGCAGGCCTACGACCTGCTGGCCAAGGGGTTCGGCCCCGGGTTCAACGGGCCGCTTGATGGTGGCCGCCGCCCTGAGCGGCGGGACCGGTCCGGCGACCGTCGACCGGCTGGCCGCCGACATCCGTCGACGTCCCGGGCGTGGCCTCGGGTCGTCGCCGCCCGAGTTCAACCGGCCAACGGCGCGGCGGCGGTCATCGTGGTGACGCCGACGACCGCCCCGCAGGCCGCAGCCACCCAGAACCTGGTCCTGCACCTGCTGCGGTCGTCGTGATCCCGCCGGTCGTCAAGGGGACCGGCGTCGTGGCCGAAGTGGGTGGCGAGACGGCCGCCGGGATCGACGCCGCCCAGTTCCTCTCGGGCCGCACGTGCCCGGTGATCGCGCGTCGTGATCCTGCTGTCGTTCCTGTTGCTTGGCGCGGTGTTCCGCTCGGTGACCATCCCGATCAAGGCGGCCGTCATGAACCTGCTGTCGATCGGCGCCGCCTACGGCGTGCTGGTGGCGGTGTTCCAGTGGGGTTGGCTGGGGGCGTGATCGGGATCGGCCAGACCGGCCCCATCGATCCGTGGATCCCGCTCACCATGTTCACGCATCCTCTTCGGCCTGTCGATGGACTACGAGATGTTCTTGCTCTCGTCCGGATCGCGCGAGGGCTGGCGGGAGACGCGGTGACAACTCGACGTGCGGTGGCCGACGGGCTGGCCGGGACCGCCCGGGTCATCACCGCCGCCGCCGCCATCATGTTCTGCGTCTTCGGTTCGTTCGTGATGAACGACCCGCTGCACATCTTGAAGGTGTTCGGCCTGGGGTTGGCGGTGGTCGATCCTGATCGACGCCACGCTGGTGCGGATGGTGCTCGTCCCCTCGCGTGATGGAGCTGCTGGGCCGAGCCAACTGGTGGATGCCGCGCTGGCTCGACCGGGTCATGCCCACGCTCGGGCATCGAGACGGACATCGCCGCCCGGCGCCCGTCGAGGGCCGGTCTGACCACCGTCCGAGCGCGGCCGTGGGTCCCGGCCGGTGCGACCAGCGACCGGGCCTGAAGCTCGCCCGATGACCGGCCCGTATGCTCGCGCCATGAGTGAACTTGACGGCCCGTCCACCTGGGCGCCGATCGGCCCGGGATGAAGCCGCGCAGCTACGAGGTCACCGACGGCCCGGCGAGGGCGCCGGCCCGGGCCATGCTGCGGGCGGTCGGCATGACCGACGACGACTGGGACAAGCCCCAGGTGGGGGTGGCGTCCAGCTGGAACGAGGTCACCCCGTGCAACCTGCCGCTGGCCCGGCTGGCCGAGCGGGCCAAGGAGGGGGTCCGCGACGCCGGGCGGCTTCCCGTTCGAGTTCGTGACCATCGCCGTCTCCGACGGCATCTCGATGGGCCACGAAGGGATGCGGGCGTCGCTCGTCAGCCGCGAGGTCATCGCCGACTCGGTCGAGATCGATGATGCACGCCGAGCGCTTCGACGCCCTCGTCGACCTTCGCCGGCTGCGACAAGTCGCTGCCCGGCATGCTGATGGCGGCGGCACGGCTCAACCTGCCCGAGCGTCTTCCTCTACGGCGGCTCGATCCTGCCCGGTCGCCTGGGCGACCGGGCGCTCGACATCGTGAGCGTGTTCGAGGCGGTCGGCGCGCACGCGGTCGGCGCGCTGAGCGACGACGAGCTGTCGCCTGATCGAGCACAACGCCTGCCCGACCGAGGGCTCGTGTGCCGGGATGTTCACCGCCAACACGATGGCGTCGGTGGCCGAGGCGATCGGCATGTCGCTGCCCGGCAGCTCGTCGCCGCCGGCGGTCGACCGGCGGCGCGACGACTTCGCCTACGCGTCGGGTCAAGCGGTGATCGAGCCTGCTCGAGCCGAGCATCCGGCCGCGCCAGATCATGACCAAGGAGGCGTTCGAGAACGCCATCGCGGTCGTCATGGCGCTCGGCGGCTCGACCAACGCGGTGCTGCACCTCCTGGCCATCGCCAACGAGGCCCGGGTCGACCTCGAGCTCGACGACTTCAACCGGATCGCGGCCCGGGTGCCGCACCTCGCCGACACCAAGCCGCACGGCAAGTTCCACATGGTCGACATCGACCGGATCGGCGGGGTGCCGGTGGTCATGCGCCGAGCTGCTCGAAGCGGGGCTCCTCCACGGCGACTGCCTCACCGTCACCGGCCGGACCATGGCCGAGAACCTGGCCGCGCTCGACCCGCCCGCCCCCGACGGCGAGGTCGTCCACCCGATGTCGGATCCCATCCACGCGCCCGGCGGCATCGCCATCTTGACGCGGGTCGCTCGCGCCCAAGGGCGGGGTGGTGAAGGTGGCCGGGATCGACGAGCTGGTCTTCGAGGGCACCGCCCGGGTCTTCGACGGCGAGGCGGCCGCGATGGAGGCGATCCTGGCCGGTGCGATCGAGCCCGGGACGGTCGTCGTCATCCGCTACGAGGGCCCCAAGGGCGGACCGGGCATGCGCGAGATGCTGGCGGTCACCGGGGCGATGAACGGGGCCGGGCGGGGCGGCGACTGCGCGCTCGTCACCGACGGGCGGTTCTCGGGCGGGACCCACGGCTTCTGCATCGGCCACGTCGCCCCCGAGGCGGTCGACGGCGGTCCGATCGCGCTGGTCGCCGACGGCGACCGCGATCGTCATCGACGTCCGCCAGCACACCGATCGACCTGCATGGTCGACGACGCCGAGCTCGAGCGTCGCCGCGGCCGAGCTCAAGCCGTTCCGAGCCCCGCTACACGACCGGCGTGCTCGCCAAGTACGCCCGGCTCGTCACCGGCGCCGAGCGGGGCGCGGTCACCGAGCCCTAATGGCGTACCCCCAGTGGCGTCGAGGGGCGCCCGGGCCACGGGGTGTTGTCGCCGCGCCGCCCCGCGTGGCAGACTGGTGGCGCTATGACCACGAGGACCTCGCCCGCACGCTCACGCTGGTAGTTATTCACTAGCGCGCGGCCACATATCCCCGCGGCGCTCGACCTCCCTAGCGGGAGGTCGTTTCAATTTCCGGGCCCGTGCCCGGCCAGCCGATCCGACGACCCAGCCCACCCCCCATATCGAGACAGGAAAGAGCCAATGCGACTCACCGGAGCCCAAGCACTCATCAAGAGCCTCGAGACCCAGGGCGTCGAGGTCATGTTCGGCCTGCCCGGCGGGGCGATCCTGCCCGTCTACGACCCGATCATCGACTCGTCGATCCGCCACATCCTGGTGCGCCACGAGCAGGGCGCCGGGCCACATGGCCGAGGGGTACGCCAAGGTGACCGGCCGGCCCGGCGTGGCGATGGTGACGAGCGGGCCGGGGGCGACCAACATCGTCACGCCGCTCGCCAACGCCTACATGGACTCCATCCCGCTCGTCGTCGATCACGGGCCAGGTCGCGACGGCCGCGATCGGCACCGACGCCTTCCAGGAGTGCGACATCACCGGCGTCACCATGGGCATCACCAAGCACAACTGGCTGGTCACCGTCCGCCGACGACATCCCGCGCATCGTCGCCGAGGCCTTCCACGTGGCCACGACCGGCCGGCCCGGGCCGGTGCTGATCGACGTCCCGAAGGACGTCTCGAACGCCCAGATGGACTGGTACTGGCCGAGTCGATCGACGAGCTCGACCTGCCCGGCTACTCGCCGGTGCGCCAGGGCGACCCCGAGGCCGATCCGCCGCGGCCGTCGAGCTCATGCTGGCGGCCGAGCGGCCCGTCATCTACGCCGGCGGCGGGGTGCTGAAGGCCCACGCCTCCGCCGGCGCTGCGCGAGCTGGCCGAGCGCACCGGGATCCCGGTCGTCACCACGCTCATGGGACGCGGCGGCTTCCCCGACTCGCACCCGCAGTGTCTCGGCATGCCCGGCATGCACGGCAACTACACGGCCGTCACCGCGATGCAGCGGGGCGATCTGTTGATCGCGCTCGGCTCCCGCTTCGACGACCGGGTGACCGGCAAGGTCGACGCCTTCGCCCCCGACGCCAAGGTCATCCACGTCGACATCGACCCGGCCGAGCTCGGCAAGGTCCGCCGGCCCGAGGTGGGCATCGCCGGGGACTGCCGGATCGTCATCGAGGAGCTGATCGAGGCGCTGGCCGCGGAGGGTCTCGATCAGCGCGGTCCAGGCGAGGGGCATCTGGGGGCGACCGGACGACCCGGCACCCCGGCCGCCGACCGGCCCGCGCTCGACGAGTGGTGGGAGCAGCTCCACCGCTGGCAGACCGAGTTCCCGCTCCACTACGAGCGGGACGGGAGTGCGGTCAAGCCCCAGATGGTCGTCGAGTCGCTGTGCGAGCAGTCGCCGGAGGACACGATCGTCGTCTCGGGCGTCGGCCAGCACCAGATGTGGGCGTCGCAGTACTGGCGCTTCGACCACCCGCAGACCTGGGTCAACTCGGGCGGGGCCGGCACGATGGGGTTCGCGGTGCCCGCGGCCATCGGGGCCAAGGTCGGCCGGCCCGACCGCACGGTGTGGGCGATCGACGGCGACGGCTGCTTCCAGATGACCGCCCAGGAGCTGGTCACGGCCTCCGCCGAGCGCATCCCGGTCAAGATCGCCATCTTGAACAACGCCTACCTCGGCATGGTCCGCCAGTGGCAGGAGATGTTCTACGACGAGCGCTACTCCGAGGTCTACCTGTCGCCCGACCTTCCCGACTACGTGATGTGGGCCGAGGCGATGGGGTGCGTCGGGCTCCGGGTCGAGTCGCCCGAGGAGGTGGCGCCGGCGATCGACAAGGCCAACCCGATCGACGACCGGCCGGTGGTCATCGACTTCCGCACCGACGCCTTCGAGAAGGTGTTCCCGATGGTGCCCGCCGGCGCCTCCAACGACGACATCGTCGTCCACCCCGAGCCAGGACCGGAGTGCGCCGGTGAGCCCCGGGCATCGCCGCCGGTGGCCCGTCACCACATCCTCTCGGTGCTGGTCGAGAACAAGGCGGGCGTGCTCGCCCGCGTCGCCGGGCTGTTCAGCCGGCGCGGGTTCAACATCTTCTCGCTCGCCGTGGCCCCGACCAACGACGAGCGGTTCAGCCGGATCACGATCGTCGTCGACGTCGAGTCCGCGCCGCTCGACCAGATCGTCCAGCAGCTCGACAAGCTGATCAACGTCGTCTCGATCTCCGAACCTGGCACCCGAGCGAGGCGGTCGAGCGGGAGCTGCTGCTCGCCACCGTGGCGGCCGGACCCGAGGAGCGCTCCCAGGTCATCGAGCTCGTCGGCGTCTTCGGGGGCGAGGTCGTCGAACGTCGGGCCCGACCAGCTGACCGTCATGCTGGCCGGGCGGTCCCGACAAGATCGACGACTTCGAGGGGCTGCTCGGCGGCTACGGGATCGTCGAGCTCCAGCGGACCGGGCGGGTGGCCCTGCCTAAGCTGGCCCGCGCCTCGTCGAGCCCCGCAGCTGGCCGCGCCCGCGGCCGGCTGAGCGCTTCGACCCACGATCGGAGAGACGAAATGGCCACGCTCTACTACGAGTCCGACGCCGATCCGACCCTGATCCAGGGCCGCAAGGTGGCGATCCTCGGCTACGGCTCCCAGGGCCATGCCCATGCCCTGAACCTGGCCGAGTCCGGCGTGGACGTGCGGGTCGCGCTGCGGGCCGGCTCGTCGACGCGGCCAAGGCGGAGGAGGCCGGGCTGCGGGTGGTCAGCGTCGAGCGAGGCCGCCGCCGAGGCCGACGTCATCATGATCCTGCTGCCCGACACCGAGCAGAAGGACGTCTACGACACCCAGGTGGCCCCGCACCTCCAGCCGGGCGACTGCCTCATGTTCGCCCACGGCTTCAACATCCGCTTCGGCCAGATCGTCGCCGCCCGAAGGCGTCGACGTGGCCATGGTGGCCCCGAAGGGTCCCGGGCCACCTCGTCCGGCGCACCTACACCGAGGGGGGCGGCGTGCCCAGCCTCGTCGCCGTGGCCCAGGACGCGACCGGGCAAGGCGCACGACGCTGGCCCTGTCCTACGCCCACGCCCTCGGCGCCACCCGGGCCGGCGTGCTCGACACGACCTTCGAGGAGGAGACCGAGACCGATCTCTTCGGCGAGCAGGTGGTCCTGTGCGGCGGGCTGACCGCGCTCGTCCTCGCCGGCTTCGAGACCCTGGTCGGGGCCGGGTACCAGCCCGAGTCCGCCTACTTCGAGTGCCTGCACGAGCTGAAGCTGATCGTCGACCTCATGTACGAGCAGGGCATCGCCGGCATGCGCTACTCGATGTCGGACACCGCCGAGTACGGCGACCTGACCCGGGGGCCCATGGTCATCGACGGACACGTCCGCGACAAGATGCAGGCAGATCCTGGCCGACATCCGGGACGGCTCCTTCGCCGAGGAGTGGATCGCCGAGAACCGGGCGGGCCGGGCCCGCTTCAGCCAGCTGCGCAAGGCCGGTCAGGAGCACCAGATCGAGAAGGTCGGCGCCGAGCTGCGGGCGATGATGCCGTTCATCTCGGGGGGCCGCCAGCGCATCCAGGACGTCTCGGGCGGCTGAGGCGAGGGGTCCTCAGGCCGAGGCGAGCGCCGAGGTCTGCGCGATCAGCTCGAGGCACGCCTCGGGCTGATCCCAACTGATGGCGTGGCCGCAGTGGGGCACGCTCACCCAGCGCACCGACGGGCCGAGCACGTCGCGATCGGGCGGGCCCACGATCCGGTCGGAGTCGCCGTAGGCGACGCAGACGGGGACGGCGATGGCGCCCCCGCGCTCGAAGCGTGCGCTCCAGACCGCCCGCCGGGCCGCCCCGGCCCCCCGGGCGTCCCGCCGGTCGATGGCGGCGCGCACGAGCTGGTCGGTGGACACCGTGGAGGGGTCGGCGACGATGCGGCGAACGGCCAGGCGCGCCAGTCCGGGCCAGCGACCCAGCGCCGGCAGCAGTGGGCCGGCGAGCCGCAGGGCGAGGGTGCCGATCCCGCCGCTCCAGTGCGCCGGGGCGACCGGTGGTGCCTTCCACAGGCCCGGCGGCGCCAGCGCGACGACGCTGCGCCCGTAGCCCGAGGCGGCCATCTCGAGCGCCACCCAGCCTCCGAGGGAGAACCCGACGAGGTGCGGCGCCACCACGCCGTCGCGCTCGAGCGCGGCGACGACCAGGCGGGCCATGGTGGCCGGGGCGGCCTCCTCGGCCGTGAGCCGGGTGGCGGCCGGACCGTGTCCGGACAGGTCGACGGCGTGCACCCGGTACCGGGCGTCGAGGGCCGGCCGCAGGTTGTCGAAGAAGTGGGACGAATCGCCGAGGCCGTGCAGCAGCACCAGGTCCGGCCGGTCGACGACGGCGAGCCCGCCGTCCTCGGGGTGGGGGGCAGGTCCGGTTCCCCCGGGGCCGCCACGGGCGCCGGGCCTCAGCCGGCGAGCGCGCCGACGACGTGGTTGATGCAGGCGCAGAGTGCGGCGATGTCGTCGGGCTCGATGGCCGGGAACATCCCGATCCGGAGCTGGTTGCGGCCGAGCTTGCGGTAGGGCTCGGTGTCGACGATGCCGTTGGCCCGCAGCACGGCGGCCACGGCGGCGGCATCGACCGCGTCGACGAAGTCGATCGTCCCGACCACATGGCTGCGCTGGGCGGGCTGCTCCACGAAGGGCCGGGCGAAGTCCGACTGCTCGGCCCAGGTGTAGAGGATCTCGGCGGACCGGTCGCAGCGCGAGGCCGACCACTCGAGCCCGCCGTTGCCGAGCATCCACTCGACCTGCTCGACGAAGAGGAAGATCGTGGCCAGCGCCGGGGTGTTCGTCGTCTGGTCCTGCACCGAGTTGTCGACGGCCAACTGGAGGTCGAGCGAGGCGGGCACCCAGCGCTCGGAGGTCAGGCGGGCGATGCGCGCCAGGGCCGCGGGGGAGGCGAGGGCAGCCCACAGACCGCCGTCGGCGGCGAAGCACTTCTGGGGCGCCAGGTAGTAGACGTCGAACTCGTTCGGGTCGATCCGCAGGCCGCCCGCCGCCGATGTGGCGTCGACGGCCACCAGCCCGCCGCCGTCGGAGGGGAGGGCTGCGCCCGTCGGGCGCCGGATGGACATGGCGACACCGGTCGAGGTCTCGCAGTGGGTGAGCGCGTAGAGGTCGACCTCGCTGTCCGCCTCGGGGCGGGGGTGGGTGCCGACCGGCGACTCGATCACGGACGGGTCCTTCAGGTGCGGTGCGGCCTTGGCCACCGCGGCGAACTTGCTCGAGAACTCCCCGAAGCTCAGGTGCTGGCTCTGCGTGTCGATCAGCGAGAACGAGGCGGCGTCCCAGAAGGTGGACGTGCCCCCGTTGCCGAGCAGCACCTCGTAGCCGTCGGGCAGGCTGAACAGCTCCCGCAGGCCGTGGCGCAGCCGGCCGACGACGGACTTCACCGTCGCCTGGCGGTGGCTGGTCCCGAGATAGTTGTCGGACACGCTGGCCAGCGCCTTCACCTGGGCGGGCCGGACCTTGGAGGGGCCGGATCCGAACCGTCCGTCGGAGGGTAGGAGTTCGCTCGGGATGGAGATGTCAGGAGTGCCAGTCACGTATGGAATCATGGCACCTTGTGAGCCCAGGTCAGTCCGCAGGCACGATGCATCGCCGCATCGCGGCACGAGCTGCTGCCGTCGCGCCGTCGGCCACGCTGGCGGTCGACGCCAAGGCCAAGGCGCTGCAGGCGCAGGGCGAGCACGTCATCGGCTTCGGGGCCGGCGAGCCCGACTTCCCGACGCCCGAGCCCATCGTGGCCGCCGCCGCGGCGGCGTGCCTCGACCCCAAGAACCACCGGTACACCCCGGCGGCGGGGCTGCCCGAGCTGCGCCAGGCCATCGCGGACAAGACCCGTCGCGACTCGGGCTACTCGGTGCAGGCCTCGCCAGGTGATCGTGACCAACGGCGGGAAGCAGGCCGTGGCCCACGCGTTCGCCGTGCTCTGCGACCCGGGGGACGAGGTGCTCATCCTCGCCCCGTACTGGACCACCTACCCCGAGTCCGTCGCCCTGGCCGGCGGGACGCCGGTGATCGTCGACACCCACGAGGCCGACGGGTTCCGGGTGACGATCGAGGCCCTCGAGGCGGCGCTGACCCCTCGGACCAAGGTGCTCCTGTTCGTCTCGCCGTCGAACCCGACCGGCGCCGTCTATCCGCCCGACGAGGTCGAGGCGATCGGCCGCTGGGCCGTCGAGCACGGGCTCTGGGTCGTCACCGACGAGATCTACGAGCACCTCGTCTACGGCTCGGCCGTCCACCGCTCGATGCCCGTGCTCGTCCCCGAGCTGGCCGACCGCTGCCTCGTCGTGAACGGCGTGGCCAAGACCTACGCCATGACGGGCTGGCGGGTCGGCTGGCTGATCGGCCCCACCGACGCCATCACGGCCGCGACCAACATCCAGTCCCATGAGACCTCCAACGTGGCGGACGTGTCCCAGCGGGCCGCGCTCGCCGCGGTCTCCGGCGACCTCGCGGCCGTCGAGATGATGCGGGAGGCATTCGACCGTCGGCGGCGCACGATCGTCTCGATGCTGAACGAGATCAAGGGCGTGCACTGCATCGAGCCCGAGGGGGCGTTCTACGCGTTCCCCTCGGTGCGGGCACTGCTGGGCAAAGAGATCGCCGGCCGCCGGCCGCACGACGAGCGCCGAGCTGGCCGAGCTCTGCATCGAGGTGGCCAAGGTGGCCGTGGTCCCGGGGGAGGCGTTCGGGGCGCCGGGCTACTTCCGGCATGTCCTACGCAATGGGTGACGACGACATGATCGAGGGTGTCCGCCGGCTCGGCGTCCTCTTCGCCGAGGCGCGGGACTAGCGCTCGCCGGCGCCCGGTACCGCAGCAGCAACCACACTCACCCGAGGGGCGGGGGCAGAGGAGCACCGTCATGGCACGTGTACTGGTCACCGAGAAGCTCGCGCGACGCGGGCTCGACCTCCTTTCGGCCGCGGGGCACGAGGTGGACGAGCAGCTCGATCTCAGTCCCGAGGACCTGCTTCGGGTGATCCCCGGTGCCCAGGGGCTCATCATCCGCTCGGCCACCCAGGTCAGCTCCGACGTGCTGGCCGCCGGCACCGAGCTGATCGTCGTCGGGCGGGCCGGGGTCGGTCTCGACAACGTGGACGTCCCGGCGGCCACCGACCGCGGGATCATGGTGGTCAACGCCCCGGAGTCGAACATCCTCTCGGCCGCCGAGCAGGCGATGGCGCTGCTCTTGGCCCAGGCCCGCAACATTCCCCAGGCCCACGCCGCCCTCGTGGCCGGACGCTGGGAGCGGGCCAAGTGGGAGGGCGTCGAGCTGCACGGCAAGACCCTCGGGATCATCGGCCTCGGCCGCGTCGGCGCGCTGGTCGGTCAGCGCGCCCTCGCCTTCGGCATGCGGCTCTTGGCCTACGACCCCTACGTGACGGTCGAGCGGGCCCGTCGCATGAGCGTCGAGCTGCGCTCGCTGGAGGACTTGATGGCCGAGTCCGACATCGTGACGGTGCACCTCCCGAAGACGCCCGAGACGATCGGCCTGATCGGCCGCGACCTGCTGGCCAAGGCCAAGCCGGGCATCCGCATCATCAACACGGCCCGTGGGGGGATCATCGACGAGGAGGCCCTGGCCGAGTCGGTTCGCGACGGGATCGTGGCCGGCGCCGGGATCGACGTGTTCGCCAAGGAGCCCACGACGGAATCGCCCCTGTTCGCGCTGGATTCGGTGGTGGTGAGCCCGCACCTCGGTGCGTCCACCGCCGAGGCGCAGGACAAGGCGGGGGTGACCATCGCCGAGCAGGTGCTCCTGGCGCTGGCGGGGGACTTCGTGCCGTTCGCCGTCAACGTGGCCGCCACCGACGTCTCCGAGACCGTGCGGCCGTTCATGAGCCTGGCGGAGCAGCTGGGCCGGTTCTTCGGCTGCCTCCACGAGGAACTCCCCGACCGACTCGACGTCGAGTTCCAGGGTCAACTGGCGACGACGGCGACCGGGATCCTCACCCTGCTCGTGTTGAAGGGCCTGTTCGCGGCGAGCACGGCGGAGCCGGTGACCTTCGTCAACGCACCCCAGATGGCCGAGCGTCGAGGTCTGACAATTCGCGAGACCTCGACGACGACGTCGCGCGACTACGTGAACCTCATCACGCTCCGCTCGGGAACGCACGCGCTGAGCGGCACGCTGGCCGGCGCCGGCGTGGTGGGCGAGCCGCGCTTCGTCATGGTCGACGACCACACGGTCGAGGTGCCGCCGTCGCCCCACATGCTCGTCGTCCGCAACGACGACCGGCCCGGCATGATCGGTGTCGTGGGCACGGTGCTCGGCGATGCCGGGCTCTCGATCTCGTCCATGGCGGTGGGCCCGAACCGCGAGGACCGCACGGCGTTGATGGTGCTGTCGATCGAGGGTCCGGTGACCGACGAGTCACTGGCCCGGCTCCGGCAGGACCCCGGCATCCTCGGCCTGCACCGGGTCACCCTCTGAGCAAAGCGGCCCCTCAGGCGCTGGGTTCTGTGCGACCGGGGGCCTTCGGCACCGCCGGCCAGCTGCCCCCGCTGCGGCGGGAGGCTCCCGCCGGACCCCCTTGACCGGGGCGCAACCAGCGTTGGACGAGGGCGCCCAGCACACCGACGATCACGATGCGGCGGAGGCGATGGCCGCGGCGCTTCGGCTTTTCGCTTGAACCCATGCTCTGCACGGTAGCGGAGTGGGGCGCCCGTGCGTCCGGGCCCTCCCTAACACTCGCCTAACAGGTTCACCCTCACCTGCTCACGGACCGGGTCCAGCATGGACACCGTGGGAATGGGAGATCCGCTGCACCACCGGCCGCGATCGGGGGACCACGGGTGACACTCGACCAGACGACGGCGATCGCCATGCTCCACCGGCGCCTCGGGTTCGGGGCGACGGCCGACGAGCTGTCGGCAGCGGTCTCCGCCGGATACGCCGCCACGGTCCGCTCCCTCCTGGCCGGCCTGAGCGAGCCCGATCCGGGCGCCGACGCGCTCACGCCCCCGACCTTCGCCCCACCGCCCGCCCCCCTCCGCCAGCTGCGGGCCGATCCGGCGGCCCGGCAGGCCTACTTCGAGCAGCTGCGCCACGAGGCGCGCCAGCTGATCGTCTGGTGGCTGGCGCGGATGGTGGGCAGTTCCACGCCGGCGCACGAGAAGCTCACGTTCCTGTTGCACGGGCACTTCCCGACGGCCATCTCGAAGGTGCACTACCCGCAGTTCATGTACGGGCAGAACCAGCTGTTCCGCACGCAGGGGGCGGGCGACTTCGCGGCGCTCACCCAGGCGGTGGCCGTCGACCCGGCCATGCTGATCTGGCTCGACGCGGCGACGGATCTGGCGAGCGACCCGAACGAGAACTTCGCCCGCGAGCTCCTGGAGCGGTTCACAATGGGCATCGGCACCTACACCGAGGCCGACGTCCGGGCCGCCGCCTACTGCTTCACGGGCTGGCAGCTCAATCTGCGCACGGGCCAGTTCTCCATCTCGGCGCTCGACCACTCGAACGCGCCCCAGACCTTCCTCGGTCAGCCGGGGATCAACTCGGGGCAGCAGGTGATCACGATCGCCACCTCGACCTCGGCCTCCGCGCGCTACGTGCCCTCGGCCTTCTGGAGCCACCTCGCGTCGCCGGTCACCCCGACCAGCTCGGTCGCCCGGGACCTGGGCCCCGGCTACGCCGCCGATCGCACCGTCGCGACGCTCCTGCAGAACATCGTCGAGCATCCCGACTTCTTGACGACGACCACGCTGAACGGACTCGTGAAGCAGCCGGTGGAGTACGTCGTCGGGGCGCTCCGCGCGCTCGGCGTCACGGCGGCCGAGGTCGAGCAGCTGCCGGGCGGGCTCCTGCCGGTCCTGGCCGGTCTCGGCCAGATCCCCTTCGATCCGCCGAGCGTCGGCGGCTGGGACCAGAACGGCTACTGGCTGTCGACGGCCGCCGCCCTCGTGCGCTGGGGGTTCGCCCGGGACCTGGCGCACCGCGCCGACATCTCGCTCGTGGCGGACGCGCCGAAGGCCTCGAGGGTCGACGCGGCCGCGCAGTTGCTGTCGGTCCCCACCTGGTCGGCGGCGACCGCCGCCGGCCTGGCCCGGGCCGCCGGGAACCCGCCGGAGCTGGTCACCCTGGCCCTGGTCTCCCCCGAGTACGTCCGCAACTGAGATGGCCACCACCGACCGGAGATCGAGGAGCGCCCGACCGTGACCCCGACGCTCTCGCCCACCCGACCGCCGATGAGCCGGCGGCGCTTCCTGTCGCTCGCCGCGGCGGGCACCGCGGCGGGCGGTGGCGGGCCCGGCGCTGTGGAGCCAGCTCGCCGCGGCCGCGCCGGCGTCCCCGGCGCCGCGGCGATCCGGGTCCTCGAGCGGCCGCACGCTGGTCCTGGTCACGCTCTACGGGGGCAACGACGGGCTCAACACGGTGATCCCGTACACGGATCCCGCCTATGCGGCGGCCCGGGGCGTGATGGCCATCGACCCGAGCACGGTGCTCGATCTCGGCCAGGGCTTCGGGCTGCATCCGGGCATGCCCCGCTTGCAGGCCCTCTGGAAGGCGGGGCACCTGGCCATCGTCCAGGGGGTCGGCTTCGCCAACCCCAACTACAGCCACTTCGAGTCGATGGACATCTGGCAGACGGCCAACCCGACGGACCCGTCGGGGACCGGCTGGCTCGGTCGGTGGCTGGACAAGACCGAACGCGTCGCCGCTGCGGGCGGTCTCCATCGGCCCGTCGGTGCCGACGGTCCTCGCCGGCGACAAGGTCCAGGCCGCGGCCATCCCGCCCGGCCCCATCCAGCTGCCCGGCGACCCGACCGCGGTGGCGCTCTACCGATCCCTGGTCGCCGGGTCGGGCAGCGACCCCTATCTCCTGGCGCGAGGCGGGGGCGTCCAACGCCAACCTGCTCGACCGTGAACGCCACGCTCGGCCCCATCCTCGAGCGGACCGCCCACGCCAACCCGCTGCATCTCAGCGGCGCGGAGGCGCCGAGCACCGACGGGTCCGAGCAGGCGCTGGCGGCGGCCAACGGCGGGGGAGGCGTGTCGGCGGCCAACACGCTGTCGACCCAGCTCTCCGTCGTGGCCAACCTGATCCTGGCGGACGTCCCGAGCGACGTGTTCAGCGTCGAGCTGGGCGGGTTCGACACCCACACCAACGAGCTCGCCACGCAGGCGACGCTGCTCGACGAGCTCGACACCGGCGTCGGCGCCTTCGTCGATGCGATCTCCCACACGCGCGGGGCAAGGAGACCGTGGTGGTCATCTACACCGAGTTCGGCCGCCGGGTCGTGGCCAACGCCAGCGAGGGCACCGACCACGGCTGGGCCAACGTGGTGTTCGTCGCCGGGCTGCCGGTCAAGGGCGGCTTCTACGGAGACCCGCCCAGCCTGACCAACCTCTCGGAGGGCAACCAGATCTTCACCACCGATTTCCGGCGGGTCTTCGCGACCGTGCTCGACCAGGTGATCGGCGTCGACCCGAAGGACTTCCTCAATGGCTCGTTCTCCCCGCTGGCGTTCCTCTGAGCGGACCGTCGGGGCGCGCTCGTCTTCGAGCTCAGCGGTGCAGGAACTCGGCGACCACTTGAGTGATGAGCCCGACCGTCTCGGCCCGGGCCCGCCCCTCGCCGAACTGCTCGGTGAGGCTCACGACCTCCACCCCCGGACCGGCCAGGGACCGGCCTCCCGGGTCGACATCGCCGACCACGCAGAGCACCGGGATGCGTCCGCCCACGCGGTCGATGACGCTGTCCCACGACCTTGCCCCGGAAGGACTGCGCATCGAGGCGGCCCTCGCCGGTCATGACGACATCGGCCGGCTCGAGGCGCGCGTCGAGGTGCACGAAGCCGGCGACGAGATCGAACCCCGAGACGATCCGGCCGCCCAGGGCGGCGAGGCCGCCGGCCAACCCGCCGGCGGCGCCGGCCCCCGGCAGCACGCCGACGTCGACGCCGAAGCGCGTGAGATAACTGGCGCGCAGCATTCGCAGTCGATCCTCCAAGATGCCGACCTGATCCGAGGTGGCCCCCTTCTGGGGCCCGAAGACCGCAGCGGCGTCCTCAAAGGTGGTGGTCACATCGGTGGCGATCACCAGGTCGACGACGTCGAACCGGTCCGCCGAGCCGATGGCCTCGAGGGCCCCAACGCCGCCGTCGGTCGTGGCAGAGCCCCCGCAGCCGACGATGACCCGCGCCGCCCCGGCGTCGATGGCCGCCAGCACGAGCTGGCCGACCCCGGTGGTCGTGGCGTCGAGCGGGTCCGTGCCGCGGGGGGCCGCCAACAGGTCGCGACCGGCCGCGGTGGCCATCTCGATCACGGCGGTCGGGATCTCCACCAGCGGGGGGGCGAGGAAGCGCCATTCGGCCTCCGTCGGCTGCCCGAGGGGGCCCGACACTGTGGCCGTGCGCACCGAGCCGCCGAAGGCGTCGAGCAGCCCCTCGCCGCCATCGGAGAGCGGGATCTCCTCCGAGGTCCACCCGGCGGCGGCGGCGGCCGCCGCCACCGAGGCCGCCACGGCGGGCGCGCTGGCGGTCTGGCGGAACTTGTCGGGTGCGGCGACGATGAGGCTCATGGCCTGCCTGTTCTACAGCGCGAACGGCCCCTCGACCGCCCACCTGGGTGCTGCGCCCGGTGCCTTGACTCGTCCCGCGCGGCCTGGGAGCATGGAAGCACCATGAACGGAGCACTCCACTCGGTCCTGCTGCTGACCTGACGGCGAACGCCACATCGCGTTCGCCCGCAACCTCCTGAGCCGAATGGCCAGGAGGTTTTTTGTTGCCCAAGGAGAGGAAGATGAGTCACCCCACCGCCGAGCCCGCCTACGACCGCCACGGTCGCCTGGCGCTGCCGTGCGACCCCTCGCCCATGGCGTTCTCCAAGTACCGGTCCCACGTCCCGCTGCAGCTGCCCGACCGGACGTGGCCGGACCAGGTGTTCACCGAGGCCCCCCGCTGGGCCAGCGTCGACCTGCGCGACGGCAACCAGGCGCTCATCGACCCGATGGACTCGGAGCGCAAGCTGCGCCTCTTCGAGACGCTGGTCGAGATCGGCTTCAAGGAGATCGAGGTCGGGTTCCCCTCGGCCTCCCAGCCCGACTACGACTTCCAGCGGCTGCTCATCGAGGAGGGGAAGATCCCCGACGACGTCGAGATCCAGGTCCTCGTGCAGTGCCGGGACGAGCTGATCGAGCGGACCTTCGAGTCGCTGGCCGGCGCGAAGCGGGCGATCGTCCACTTCTACAACTCGGTCTCGACCCTGCAGCGGCGCGTGGTGTTCGGGCTCGACCGGGCCGGGATCACGGCGATCGCCGTCAACGCGGCCCGCCTGTGCCGCAAGCTCGAGTCGTCGCTCCCGGGCACCGAGATCCGCTACGAGTACTCGCCGGAGAGCTTCACCGGCACCGAGCCCGAGTACGCGATCGAGGTCTGCCAGGCGGTGATGGACGTCATCGAGCCCACGCCGCAGCGGCCCATCATCTTGAACCTGCCGGCCACCGTCGAGATGTACAGCCCCAACGTCTACGCCGACGTGATCGAGTGGTTCGGCCGGACGATCAAGGACCGGCGGTCCATCGTCCTCAGCCTGCATCCCCACAACGACCGGGGCACGGCCGTCGCCGCCGCCGAGCTCGGGGTCCTGGCCGGTGCCGACCGGGTCGAGGGGACGTTGTTCGGCAACGGAGAGCGCACGGGCAACGTGGACCTGGTCACGCTGGCCCTGAACCTGTTCTCGCAGGGCATCGACCCCAAGCTCGACTTCTCCGACATCGAGCGGGTACGGCGCGTCGCCGAGTTCGCCACGCGCCTGCCGGTGCACCCCCGCCACCCCTACGTGGGCGACCTCGTCTACACCGCCTTCTCGGGCTCGCACCAGGACGCGATCAAGAAGGGCATGGCCGCCCTCGGGCACCCCTACGACGAGTGGGAGGTCCCCTACCTGCCCATCGACCCCAAGCACACGGGCCGCACCTACGAGGCGATCATCCGGGTGAACAGCCAGTCCGGCAAGGGAGGGGTGGCCTACGTGATGGACACCGAGCACGGCTTGGACCTGCCCCGCCGGCTGCAGATCGAGTTCTCCAAGACCGTGCAGTCGGTGACTGAGGATTCGGGGACCGAGATCCGGCCGGCGGAGCTGTGGGAGGTCTTCAGCGAGACGTATCTCCCCGAGGACGCGGGCATCCGGCTGCTCTCGAGCGAGATGTCGACCGGCGACCACCGGACGACCGTGGTGGCCCAGCTGGTGGTCGACGGCCAGCACGCGACGGTGAAGGGGGAGGGCAACGGCCCGATCGACGCCATGGTGGCCGGACTGGCCGAGCTCGGGGTGACGGTCGAGGTGACGGACTACAGCGAGCACGCGCTGACCGCGGGCAGCGGCGCCTCCGCCGTCGCCTACATCGAGGTCGAGGTGGCCGGGGGACGCAAGCTCTGGGGCGTCGGCATGGACTCGAGCATCCTGGACGCGTCGCTCAACGCGGTGATCAGTGCCGCCAACCGGGTGCGCGCGACGCCCGGCGAGGCGGGCTCGTAGTGGCCCGCGGGTCCGGGTTCGGCCCGCCGGCGCAGCACCCCCGAGAAGTGGGCACGCCACTCCGGGGCGACGTTGCCGGCCGCCCCCGAGCTCGCCGCGGCGCTGACCGTGGGCTCGACGAGATCCGGGACACGGACCGTATTGTTGTCGTGTCCCGCGTCGCCCATCGAGCCGATGCCCACCGTGGATGGAACGCCAGTGGCCGTTGAACAACCGGCAGCCGCCGCGCAGATCGCTGTCGTCGTCGGCAATCCGAAGGCCCAGTCGCGCACGCTCGGTGTCGCCCTGGCCGTGGCCGACGTCCTGGCGCAAGCCATGGCGGGTCCGACCGAGCGGTTGGTCGTCGACCTGGCCGAAGAAGGCGCACTCCTCTTCGATCAGTCGTCACAACGCCTGAGCGACCTCGGAGCCGAGGTGGCGGCCAGCCGCGTGATCGTCGTGGCCTCACCGACCTTCAAGGCGACCTACACGGGGCTGCTCAAGGCGTTCTTCGACCGCTACGGCTACCGCCCGCTGGCCGGCTGCGTGGCGGTGCCGGTCATGACCGGGGCCGGGAGCGGCCACGCGCTGGCGGTCGAGGTGCACCTGCGGCCGTTGCTCGTGGAGCTGGGGGCCTCGGTGCCGACGCGGGGGCTGTACGTGACCGAGGCGGAACTGCCGGACTTGGGCGTCGTCGTCGAGGCCTGGGCGGCGGACGCCGTGGCCCAGGTCCGCCGGGCGCTCGGCTGAGCTGGCCGGCCCGGGGTCCGGGCCGGCGACGTCAGACCGAGGTCGGCAGCCAGGCCGCCCGCCTGGCCTCGTAGGCGTCGATCTCGTCCTGGTGGCGCAGGGTCAGCCCGATGTCGTCCCAGCCGTTGAGCAGCCGGTCCCGCGTGAAGTGGTCGAGCACGAAGGTGCCGCTGATGCCGGCGGCCGGCGCCTCGATCGTGCCCCGGGCCACGTCGATGGTGATCTCGGTCGTCGGATCGGCGAGGACGGCGTCGAGCAGGCGCCGGCTCACGGTCTGGTCGACCTGGACCGGGAGCAGACCCTGCTTGGTGCAGTTGTTGCGGAAGATGTCGCCGAACTTGGTCGAGACGACGGCCTCGAAGCCGTAGTCGAGGAGCGCCCACACGGCGTGCTCGCGCGACGAGCCGATGCCGAAGTTGTCGCCCGCCAGCAAGATGTTGGCGCCGGCGTAGTCCGCGTCGTTGAGCACGAAGTCGCGGTCGTCGCGCCACTCGGCGAAGAGCCCCGCCCCGAACCCGGTCCGCTCGACCCGCTTCAGCCAGTCCGACGGGATGATCTGGTCGGTGTCCACCTCGGAGCGGTCGAGGGGGACCGCCCGACCGCTCACCACGACGACCGGATTCACTGGTCGAGGTCCTGGGGGGTGGCGAACCGGCCCACGACGGCGGTGGCCGCGGCGACCGCCGGCGAGACGAGATGGGTCCGCCCGCCCCGTCCCTGGCGGCCCTCGAAGTTCCGGTTGGAGGTCGAGGCGCAGCGCTCGCCCACGGCCAGCTTGTCGGGGTTCATGGCCAGGCACATCGAGCAGCCCGGCTCGCGCCACTCGAAGCCGGCGGCGCGGAACACGGCGTCGAGTCCCTCGGCCTCCGCCTGGGCCTTCACCCGGTGGGAACCCGGCACGACCAGCGCCCGCAGGCCGGCGTGCGACGTGGTGCCCGTCGAGCACCGCCGCGGCCGCCCGCAGGTCCTCGATCCGCGAGTTGGTGCACGAGCCGATGAACACGGTGTCGACCGCGACGTCCCTGATCGCGGCGTGCCCGCCGTCAGCCCCATGTAGGCGAGGGACGCGGGCCGCCGACTCGCGATCGGCCGGGTCGGTGAACTGATCGGGGTCGGGCACGCTCCCGTCGATCGGGATCACCTGGCCCGGGTTGGTGCCCCAGGTGACGTGCGGGGTCGAACGTGGCGGCCTCCAAGAAGACCGACTTGTCGAAGGTGGCGCCGGCGTCGGTGGGCAGCGAACGCCAGTAGTCGAGCGCCTCCTCCCAGCGCGCGCCCGGCGGGCGCGTGTGGCCGTGCCCTCGAGGTAGGCGAAGGTGGTGTCGTCCGGTGCGACCATGCCGGCCCGGGCCCCGCCCTCGATGCTCATGTTGCAGACCGTCATCCGGCCCTCCATGGAGAGGGAGCGGATGGTCGACCCGCGGTACTCGATCACGTGGCCCGCGCCCCCGCCGGTCCCGATGCGGCCGATGATGGCGAGCACCACGTCCTTGGCGGTGACGCCGGGGGGAGCTCTCCTTCGACCGTGACGTCCATCGAGGCGGGCCGCTCCTGGGGGAGCGTCTGGGTGGCGAGGACGTGCTCGACCTCGCTCGTGCCGATGCCGAAGGCCAGCGCGCCGACGGCCCCGTGGGTCGAGGTGTGGCTGTCGCCGCAGACGATGGTCATCCCGGGTTGGGTGAGGCCGAGCTCGGGACCGATCACGTGGACGATGCCCTGGTTGGCGTGGCCCATCGGGTAACAGGTGATGCCGAATTCCGCGCAGTTCGCCGACAACACCTCGAGCTGCTTGCGCGAGATGGGGTCGGCCACCGGCTTGTCGACGTCGGTGGTGGGCACGTTGTGATCGGCCGTGGCCACGGTGAGGTCGGGCCGCCGCACGCCGCGGCCGGCCAGCCGGAGGCCGTCGAAGGCCTGCGGGGAGGTCACCTCGTGCACGAGATGCAGGTCGACGAACAACAGGTCGGGCTCGCCGGGCGTGCTGTGCACGACGTGGGCGTCCCACACCTTGTCGATGATGGTGCGCGGCGGCTCGGCCATCTCAGTCACCCACCTTCACGATGACGACCCGGAGCGGCCCGGCCGGCGCCTTGTACTCGACGGTCTCGCCGGCCTTGTGCCCGAGGAGGGCGAGCCCGAGCGGCGCGCTCGGGGACACCACGCTCATGCCGTCGTGGTGCTCCTCGATCGAACCCACGAAGAAGCGCTGCACGTCGTCCTCGTCGTCCCCCTCGTAGCGGAGGGTGACGGTGCCGCCCGCGGCGACGGTCCCGTCGCCGCCGCCCGTTTCGACCAGCTCGACGTTCTTGAGCAGCGCTGTGAGCTGGCGGATGCGCGACTCCATCTTCCCCTGGGAGTCCTTGGCGGCGTGGTAGTCGCCGTTCTCGGAGAGGTCGCCGAGGGCGCGGGCGGTCTCGATGGCCTGGGCGATCTCCACGCGCCCGCGCGTCGTCAGGTCCTCGAGTTCGCCCTGGAGGCGGAGCTGGGTCTCGGCCGTGAGCCGGGTCGGCTCGATCTGGGTGGATCGGTCTGTCATGGTCCTCGCTCCGCGATCCGGGTGCCGCCAGTCAGCGTGACGGGCCGGGCTGGGGTGGAAACGTCCCGGTCAAAGGCTAATGGACGGCCGCCCGACCCTGGTCCGGCGCGAATGCCTCAGCGAAACCGGGGACGACCCATGGTTGACGTTGCCGACCAACTGAGGGAGACTGGAGGCGGTATGGGCACTCCCGAGCGCTTCGTAGCGATTATCACCTAGGCGCGCACCACCGGTGCGCGCCTTTCGAACCGTCCACTTGGTGGGCGGTTTTTCATTTTCCGGAACACCTCACTGAAGGCGAAACAGAGCGAACCTCGATGCGACCAGACGGCCAGGCAAGCACGCAGCACCAAGCACCCGCGGCGCTCGACCCGGGGAGCCGGCCATGACGCCGGCCCGGGCGCACCGTGTCGCCGTCATCGGGGGGGACGGCATCGGCCCCGAGGTCCTGGTCGAGGCGCTCAAGGTGGTGGACGCGGCCGGGGTGAAGCTCGACACCGTCGACTACGACCTGGGAGCGGCCCACTACCTGGCGACCGGCGAAGTCCTGCCCGACCCGGTCCTCGACGAGCTGCGTCTGGTCGACGCGATCCTGCTCGGCGCGGTCGGGCCGCCGGTGACCGACACGACCGTGCCGCCCGGCACCCTCGAGCGCGGGCTGTTGCTGCGGCTCCGCTTCGAGCTGGACCTCTACATCAATCTGCGCCCCTTCACCGGGGTGCGCGGATCGATCGCCGAGGGCTGCGACTTCGTGGTCGTGCGGGAGAACACCGAGGGCACGTACGCCGGCGAGGGCGGGTTCCTGCGTAAGGGCACCCCGCACGAGGTGGCCACCCAGGGCTCGGTCAACACCCGCAGCGGCGTGGAGCGCTGCGTCCGCTTCGCCTTCGATCTGGCCGAGCGGCGCGACGCCCACCACCTGACGCTCGTGCACAAGGCCAACGTCCTCACGTTCGCGGGCGACCTGTGGCAGCGCACCGTGGCCGAGGTGGCGCCGGAGTACCCCTCGATCGAGCGCGACTACCACCACGTGGACGCCGCCTGCATCTATCTCGTGGAGCGGCCCAGCCGCTACGACGTGATCGTCACCGACAACCTTTTCGGCGACATCCTGACCGACCTCGCCGGAGCGGTGAGCGGCGGGATCGGCTTCGCCGCCTCGGCCAACCTCAACCCGGCCCGGACGGGTCCCTCCATGTTCGAGCCGGTCCACGGCGCGGCCCACGACATCGCGGGCCAGGGCGTCGCCAACCCGCTCGCCGCCATTCGTTCGGCGGCCCTCATGTTGGAGCACCTGGGCGAGGCGGATGCGGCCGCCCGGGTGCACAAGGCCATCGACTCGTACCTGCAGACAACCGACGCCAGCGGATCCTCCGCGGTCGCAACCTCCTCCATCGGCGACAACATCGCAGAAAGGCTCTAACGGTGCCCATCACTCCGACCGACAAGATTTGGATGGACGGCGAGCTGGTCGACTGGGCTGACGCCAAGGTCCATGTGCTCACCCACACGATGCACTACGGCTCGGGCGTGTTCGAGGGCATCCGGGCCTACCCGACGAGCAAGGGCGTGGCCATCTTCCGGCTGGCCGACCACATCGCGCGTCTCGTGGCGTCGGCCAAGATCTTCATGATCGACATCCCGTTCAGCGCCGACCAGATGATCGAGGCCTGTCGGGCGGTGGTCCGGGCCAACCGGCTGGACGATGGCTGCTACCTGCGGCCGATCGTCTACCTCGGCTACGGGGAGATGGGCCTCAACCCCCTGCCCTGCCCGGTCAACGTGGCGATCGCCGCCTGGCCCTGGGGCTCCTACCTCGGTGACGAGGGTGTGGCCAACGGGGTCCGGGTGAAGATCAGCTCCTGGCAGCGCCACGACCCCAACGCGGTGCCGACGGCGGCCAAGGGGACCGGCATGTACGTGAACTCCTCGCTGGCCAAGGTGGAGGCGCTCAAGGCCGGCTACGACGAGGCCATCCTCCTCACCCCCGACGGCCGGGTGTCGGAGTGCACGGGCGAGAACCTCTTCGCCGTCATCGACGGCCGCCTGGTGACCCCGCACAACTCGGACTCCGGCGCGCTGCAGGGCATCACGCAGCGTTCGGTGGAGCGGATCGCCAAGGATCTCGGGCTCGAGGTCTCCTACGAGCCGATGATCCGCACCGACCTCTACACGGCGGCCGAGGCCTTCTTGACGGGGACGGCCGCCGAGGTGGTGCCGATCAGCTCGGTCGACGACCGGCTGGTGGGCGACGGCCGGCCGGGCGCCATCACCAAGGAGATCCAGCAGACCTACTTCGCCACGGTGCGGGGCGAGGTCGACCGCTACATGGACTGGCTCGATGTCGTCGGGTGAGGGTGGCGTAGCGCGTCGGGGCCGCCGGTCGCACACGCATGCGCCGGGGGCCCACGACCACGCCATGCCCGACCTGCCCGACGCAGTCGAGATCTTCGACACGATCCTGCGCGACGGGAGCCAACAGGAGGGTCTGTCGCTCACCGTCGACGACAAGCTGCGGGTGGCCGAGCAGCTGGACCACCTCGGTGTCGCCTACATCGAGGGTGGCTGGCCGGGTGCGAACCCGAAGGACGACGAGTTCTTCGCCCGCGCCCCCGACGAGCTGCGCCTCGCCACGTCCACGCTCGTGGCCTTCGGGTCGACCCGGCGGGCCGGCGTGAAGGCCGACCAGGACGAGGTCCTCAACAAGCTGGTGGTCGCCCGCACCTCGGTGGTGTGCCTGGTGGCCAAGTCCTGGGACCGCCACGTGATCGACGCGCTGCGCACCGATCTCGACGAGGGCGTCGCCATGGTGCGCGACTCGGTCGACTTCTTCGTGCGGCGGGGCAAGCGGGTGTTCCTCGACGCCGAGCACTTCTTCGACGGCTACCGCCACAACCCCGAGTTCGCCCGCCGCGTGCTGGCCGGCGCCGAGGAGGCGGGGGCCGAGGCCCTCGTGCTCTGCGACACCAACGGCGGGACGCTGCCCGACGAGGTCGAGCGGATCGTGAGCGAGGTCTATGCCGCGACCGACGCCCAGATCGGGATCCACTGCCACAACGACGCCGGTTGTGCGGTGGCCAACTCGCTGGCCGCCGTGCGCGCCGGGGCGACCCAGGTCCAGGGCTGCGTCAACGGCTACGGCGAGCGGGCCGGCAACGCCGACCTGTCGGCCGCGATCGCCAATCTGTCGCTCAAGCTCAACGTGCGCACCATCGACCCGGACCGCCTGGAGCGGCTGACCCCGGTGTCCCACCACATCGCCGAGCTGGTCAACATCGCGCCGAACGCCCAGCAGCCCTATGTGGGCGCGTCGGTGTTCGCCCACAAGGCGGGTCTCCACGCGAGCGCCATCGCCCGCCGCGCCGATCTCTACGAGCACATCTCGCCCGAGCTCGTGGGCAACGGCGCACGCGTCGTCGTCTCGGAGATGGCCGGGCGCTCGACGCTCGCCCTCAAGGCGGTCGAGCTCGGCCTCGAACTCGACGGCGAGGTGCTGGGGCGCGTCCTCGACGAGCTGAAGCAGCTCGAGCACGAGGGCTACCACTTCGAGGTGGCCGACGGCTCCTTGGAGCTCCTCTTGCGCCGGGCCACCGGGTGGGAGCCCCAGTACTTCGAGGTCGAGTCCTACCGGGTGATCACGGACCGCCGGGTGCCCGAGACCGACGACCGGAACCCGGTCCCGGTCGGCCTGCTGGCCGTGAGCACCGAGGCGACCGTGCGACTGCGGGTCGGCTCCGAGCGGGTCGTCGCCACCGCCGAGGGGAACGGGCCGGTCAACGCCCTCGACGGCGCGCTGCGCCAGGCCATCGGCGCCCATTTCCCGACGCTCGCCACCCTGCACCTGACGGACTACCGGGTGCGGGTCCTCGACACCGGCCGGGGCACCGGTGCCGTCACGAGGGTGCTCGTCGACACGAGCGACGGTGATGAGACGTGGACGACGATCGGGGTCTCGGAGAACATCATCGAGGCCAGCTGGCAGGCCCTCTACGACGCGGTGGTGCTGGGCCTCTTGCGGGCCGAGACCAAGGGCTCCTGATCCCCCGACCCCGCCGGCCGCGCCGTCGGGGGCGGGGCGCCCTCAGCCAGTCCCACCCCTGCTCGCAGGCCACTCAGAAGGTGTCCGGCGCCGGCTGCGGTAAGTTGCGCGGGCGATGACCCAGCCGACGTTCGTCCCCATCACCGCCGCTGATCAGGTCCGGCCGGCCCTCTCCTTGTCGGTGCCCGGTGCCTGGACGGCCGATCGTCCGGGCGACCGGCACACCCCCGGTGTGCCGACGGGCCGCGGCCACGGCACCCCGGGGCCCGACCAGGGATTTGCGCTGTCGCTGGCCCGCCGCTTCGAGGACAAGCTCCACCTCGGGCCCGACGAGGAGCGAGAAGACGTGCTCCTCGGCAGCGCGCTGGTCGCCAGCCGGCGGGCGGGGTTGTTCGGGCGCGCGCCCTGCATCTACGACCTGGACTACGTGATGGGCCTCTTCGGGTTCACCGACGCCGAGGCGCCGCCGGCCGTCGTGGCGGCCCGCCGCGGGCTCTTCCGCTCCGTGGCCCACAGCTACGTCGCGCAGCGGGCCCTGGTGGATTCGGTGCCCACCGAGGCCCTGCAGCTCGCGGCCGACCGAACCATCGAGGCCCGAGCGCTCCTGGTGACCGGGGCCTGACCTCCGGCCGTCGTCCGGCCCAAACGTCCGGCGAGGCAGGAGGAGCGGCGCGAGTGCAGCAGGGGATCGAGGACGGCCGGTCGGCCGGGGCGCTGGACCGGCGGCAGTTCCTAGGCGGGATGGGAGTGGCGACCGGCGCCGTCGTGACGGGGGGTGCCAGGGCCAGGGCCCGCCAGGCCACGGTGGAGGCCGCCACCGCGGTCGCCCCGGCCGGTTCAGACATCGGCGCCATCGAGCACGTCATCTTCTTGATGCAGGAGAACCGGTCCTTCGACCACTACTACGGCACCTACCCGGGCGTCCGGGGGTTCGACGACCGCCCGAAGGGGAGCGACGGCCGGTTCGCGCAGGCCTGGCCGGCCAACACCGACATCGCGCCGGTCGGCAGACTGCTGCCCTTCCATCTCGACACGGCCGGCACGAACGCCGAGTGCACCTTCGACCTCTCGCACGCCTGGACGGCCCAACACGCCTGCTGGAACAACGGCGCCATGGACGCCTGGGTGACGACGCACACGAGCACCGAGTACGAGGGGCCCGTCAACGGCGTGCTCACCATGGGCTACTACACGCGGGCGGATCTCCCCTTCTATTACGCGCTGGCGGACGCCTTCACGATCAACGACGCCTACCACTGCTCGGTCTTCGGACCGACCGATCCCAATCGGTTGTACTGGTTGTCGGGGACGATCGATCCCGACGGCCAGGCCGGTGGTCCGATCGTCGTCACGTCCTCCTCCCCGTCCATCGCCGGGAGCTGTACGTGGCGGACCATGGCCGACGAGCTCGAGGATCACGGCGTCTCGTGGAAGGTCTACAACCCGGCGGGGAGCCAGTACCTGCCGTCGAGCTCGATCGGGACGCTCATCAACAACAACTGCCTCAAGTACTTCAAAAACTTCGTCGACGAGACCTCGGTGCTCTACCAGAAGGCCTTTCTCTCGTCGTTCCCGGCCGACTTCGCTCGCGACGTGGCGCACGACGAGCTCCCGGCGGTCTCCTGGATGGTCGCCCCGACCATCCCCCAGGACATGAGCGAGCACCCGCCGTCGCCGCCGGACGCCGGCATGTACTACGTGCACCGGGTGCTCAAGACCCTGGCCGCCAACCCCAAGGTGTGGGCGAAGACGGTCGTCTTCCTCTCCTACGACGAGAACGACGGGTTCTTCGACCACGTGGTGCCCCCGACGCCTCCGCCCGGGACGCCCGGCGAGTACCTGACGCTGGACCCCCTGCCCGCCGCTGCGAACGGGGTCGCTGGCCCGATCGGTCTCGGCTTCCGGGTGCCGCTCCTCGTGCTCTCGCCGTTCAGCCGGGGCGGCCACGTCGTCTCGGAGGTCGCCGACCACACCTCCCAGCTGCGCTTCGTCGAGACCCGTTTCGGGGTCCGGGTGCCCAACCTGTCGGCCTGGCGGCGCAAGACGACGGGCGACCTCACCGCGACGTTGCACATGGGTTCGAGCACGCCCGGGTTGCCGGCCCTGCCGCCGACCGCGCAGCACTCCTCGACGGTCGCGACCGAATGCGTGGCCTCTCAGCTGTTCGAGATCAACGGGGGTCCGCCGTACCCGGTCCCGACGACCCAAGCGATGCCGTCCCAGGAGCGCCGGGCCTGAGCCCGGGCTCGGGCGGGCCCGGGTCCCCGTCCCCGTCCCCGGTTCGCCAGGTCGGCCTCGGCGGCAGCGGGCGCCGCCGGAGCGCCGTCGGCCAGCCACCGGTTCCAGCGCCGCCGGGTCACGGCCAGGAGGACCAGGCCCCCGACCGCCAGCCCGATGCCTGCCCCTTGGACGAGCAGCGAGCCCAGGTGGCCGTCCTCGCCCAGCCAGAGGTGTTCGTCGAGGAAGCGCTCGGTGCCCCACAGCACCATCCCGATGCCGATCACCGTCCCGCTCGGGTAGCCGGAGCGGGCGCTGCCGTCCGGCCAGCGGGCCAGCCGCCGCTCCACCAGCAGGAGCACACAGAAGACCCCGAAGTCCTCGGCGGCCTGGAACAGGGGCACCGGCAGCCGCTTGCCGACCTGGCCGGCGTAGTACATGCCGAACCACTGGGTCGTGCGGTGCCCACCCCCGGCGACCTCGACCTGGGGCCCGAGCAGGCGGCCGACGGCCCATCCCGCCATGAGCACGGGGGCGATGAGGTCCATCGCCCGGCCGAGCCGCAGCTCCGGGCAGCGCCAGTGGGCGATCAGGATCCCGGCCGGGACGGCGAAGAGGATGCCGCCGAAGGAGGAGAGGCCGCCGTGCCAGATGGCAGGGATGTCGCCGGGGTGCGCGTCGTAGTACCCGAGGTTCGAGAGGACGTGGAGCGCCCTCGCCCCGACGATGGCGGACACGACGACCCAGAAGAACATCGTGGCCACCCAGTCGGTGGGGTAGCCGCTCCGCTGCAGGCGCCGGAGGAAGTAGCGGTAGGCGAACC